>PDTV01000014.1 GCA_002747185.1 Candidatus Contendibacter odensensis | reverse complement strand
AGACAATGTTAAAATGGTTGTCAGTCTGATTGCCCCCATTGCCATGGATGAAGGTTTGCGCTTCGCCGTGCGTGAGGGGGGGCGAACCGTCGGCGCCGGCGTCGTCGCAAAAATAATTGAGTAACCTGCTTGTACATTGTTGACAACACCATACAGTGGGCCATTTGCTGCTAGAATAGCCCCATCCAAGTCACCCATTACAGGCCAGTAGCTCAATTGGCAGAGCAGCGGTCTCCAAAACCGCAGGTTGGGGGTTCGATTCCCTCCTGGCCTGCCACTCTAACCTGTGGCAGATACTGGTCGTTCCATGCTTCGTACCGTTGTACATACAACATGAAACTACCGGAAGATACAAATTCTGATTCCGTATGAGTTCAACCAAACCTGAAATGCAGGGCCTTAGCCGCCCCGATATGCTGAAATTGCTGGCAGCAGGATCAATTTTATTGATCGCGCTAATGGCTTTTTACATCTTTGCTGATTACTCGCTGTTAATGCGGGTGCTCGCCTTGCTGGCAGCCGGTGGTGGCGCTGTCGCTATTGCCTTGCAAACTGAACCCGGCGCTGAAGCCCTGGAATTTGTGCGAGGGGCACGTACCGAAGTTCGCAAGGTTGTCTGGCCTACCCGTGCAGAAACTATCCAAACCACACTAGCAGTACTCGCCATGGTCATCATTATGGGTATCTTTTTATGGCTGCTAGATATGCTGTTGCTATGGCTTGTTCGACTGGTCACCGGCTAGCGGAGAATACAACATGGCAATGCAGTGGTATGTAGTACAGGCGTACTCGGGTTTTGAGCAGCAAGTCAAACGAACATTGCAGGAACGTATTAACCGCGAGGAACTCCAGCATCGCTTCGGCCAGATTCTAGTGCCTACCGAAGAAGTCGTGGAAATGCGTGACGGCCAGAAACGTAAAAGCGACCGCAAGTTTTTCCCCGGTTATGTCTTGGTTGAAATGGAGATGGACAACGAGACCTGGCATATCGTTCGTAATTCACCCAAAGTGCTCGGTTTTATTGGTGGATCGGGCGACAATCCCGCACCAATTTCAACCAAGGAAATCCAGGTTATTCTGCAGCGTATCCAGGATGGTGTTGATAAACCCAAGCCCAAGGTGCTTTACGAACCCGGCGAAATGGTGCGGGTCACTGACGGTCCATTTAATGACTTTGAGGGTGTCGTTGAAGAAGTTAATTATGAGAAAAACCGCTTGCGTGTAGGTGTAATGATTTTTGGGCGCACGACCCCGGTGGAGCTGGAATTTGGTCAGGTCGAAAAAGTTTCCCATTAAGTCGGGATTGTCAGCCCTATTTTTTCTTTGTCTATCTGTCAAAACGATTCATTTTCGGGGGAGCCGAAAGGCGTTAATACCCATCAGGAGCTATCATGGCAAAAAAAGTAACGGCATATATCAAGCTACAGGTTGCCGCAGGCAAGGCTAATCCCAGCCCGCCGGTTGGCCCTGCACTCGGCCAACATGGCGTAAACATCATGGAGTTCTGTAAAGCTTTCAATGCCAAAACCCAAGATATAGAGCCTGGATTACCGATTCCGGTTGCGATTACTGTCTATAGCGATCACAGCTTCAGCTTTATTATGAAAACACCTCCAGCGTCAGCTTTACTAAAGAAAGCGCTGGGACTTGATAAAGGCAGTTCAACGCCAAACACCAAAAAAGTCGGTACCGTTACCCGCGAACAACTGGAAGATATCGCCAAAGCGAAAGAGCCCGACCTGACTGCGGCTGACCTTGACGCTGCTGTTCGCACTATCGCTGGCAGTGCCCGTTCTATGGGCCTTAATGTGGAAGGGGTATAAATCATGGCCAAACTATCCAAGCGCATGAAAATGCTTCGCGAGAAAGTAACGCCAGGAAAACTCTATCCTATCGAGGAAGCATTAAACCTACTCAAAGACCTGGCCAGCGTCAAATTCCGCGAATCGGTAGATGTCGCTATCAATCTGGGCGTTGATCCCCGCAAGTCTGACCAGGTTGTGCGCAGTGCGACTGTGCTACCCAACGGAACGGGTAAAACAGTACGGGTAGCGGTCTTCGCTCAAGGCACAAAAGCAGACGAAGCCAAAGCAGCGGGTGCCGATATCGTTGGCTTTGAAGATCTGGCAGAATCGGTCAAAGCAGGCATCCTTGATTTCGATGTTGTCATCGCAGCGCCAGATGCCATGCGGATCGTTGGCCAGCTCGGTAAGATTCTTGGCCCGCGTGGCCTGATGCCAAACCCAAAGGTAGGTACCGTTACCCAGGATGTAGTAAATGCGATCCAGAATGCGAAAGCCGGTCAGGTTCGATATCGCACGGACAAGGCCGGTATCATCCATTGCACCATCGGTAAGATGAATTTTGCAAGCCACCAGTTGCAGGAAAATCTCCAGGCGCTTCTACACGATTTGCAGAAGATCAAGCCATCCACCGCCAAAGGGGTGTATATCCGTCGGGTCACGGTATCCACAACGATGGGACCAGGTCTGGCTGTAGATCAATCGACACTATCATTTTAAAAATACCTGTCTCTCCTTGGAATGTTGGGACAGATCAAGGAACTTTGAGCCGGCCAGTTGACAGGTCAGCGTCAAAGACCGTGGGCGCCATTCCGGCTTAATCGCACCTGACAAGCGTCAGGTGTACCCACGCAGACGGTTAGGCTCTTCCAGACTCATTCCTGGTAAGACCGCCACCGTTCCCGCTCTCTGTGAAAATGGAGCAAAAACCACGAGGTAACTCAATGAGTCTTAATCTGGCGGAAAAACAGGCTGTGGTGGCCGAGGTCGCCAAAGTGGCTGCCAGCGCACACTCCGCAATCACTGCTGAATATCGTGGGCTGAGCGTGGCTCAGTTGACGGATCTGCGGATGAAGGCGCGGGAAACCAATGTTTATTTACGTGTTGTCAAGAACACCCTGGCACGGCGTGCTGTACAAGGTACAGTGTTTGAGTGCCTGCAATCATCTCTGGCAGGACCATTGATTCTGGCCTTCTCCCAAGATGATCCAGGCGCTGCGGCACGGTTGTTCAAGGAATTTTCCAGGGATAAGGCCAACAATAAGCTCGTCGTCAAAACGTTAGCGATTAGTGGGCAAACTCTACCAGCCAGTGAGCTGGATCGTCTTGCCAGTCTGCCCACTCGCGATGAGGCGATTAGCTTGCTGATGGCCTGTATGCGTGCGCCACTTAACAAGCTCGCGCGCACCCTTAATGAAGTTCCTGGCACATTGGTACGCACACTTGAGGCGATTCGCCAACAGAAAGAAGCGGCTTGATCGCCCTAGAAAACAGCCTATCTATTTGATTTTAAATATTAATTTACCAGGAGTAAATCCATAATGGCCGTTTCAAAAGAAGATATTCTGGAAACCATTGCCAACATGAGTGTCATGGAGGTCGTTGATCTGATCTCTGCGATGGAGGAAACATTTGGTGTTACCGCTGCAGCAGCTGTAGCAGCGGCCGCACCAGCGGCAGCACCAGAGACAGCAGCACCGGCTGAAGAAAAAACCGAGTTTGATGTTGTCATGACCAGCTTTGGTGAGAAGAAAGTTGAAGTTATCAAGGCCCTTCGCTCCATAACCAAGCTGGGTCTAAAGGAAGCGAAAGAAGCCGTGGAAGGTGTGCCCTCCACGATCAAGGAAGGTGTCACCAAAGATGAAGCTGATGAAGTCAAGACAAAACTGGAACAAGCTGGCGCCACAGTCGAGATCAAGTAAGGGCACGCAGCATCAACTGTAGCATTAAATACCCTTTTTGGCCTGGATAGACACAAACAGGAACGGCTGGTGATCGATGAGGATCGCCAGCTGGCTTCTGTTTGCACCTGTCAAGAAAAAAACAGCGTTCCGACCTGTATCGGATTTCCGGCCTGTATCGGATTCGGAACCGGAATTGAAGTTTAGAAGATCCCGCCCCTGGCCAACACTTTACGTACCTTACGTTAAGAGGAATTTCGATGGCTTATACTTTTACTGAAAAAAGACGCATCCGTAAAGACTTCGGCAAGCGTCCCAGTATCCTCGACGTGCCTTATCTGCTGGCTATTCAACTGAATTCGTACTGCGAATTCCTGCAAACTGAAGTGCCGCCAGGAGAGCGTCGGGATACGGGACTGCATGCTGCTTTCAGCACAGTATTCCCCATTGTGAGTTACTCAGGCAATGCACGCTTGGAGTACGTAAACTATCGGTTGGGTGAACCCGGGTTTGATGTCCGCGAATGCCAGATGCGCGGCCTAACGTACGCTGCACCGCTACGAGTACGCCTACGACTGGTTCTGATGGACAAGGATGCCGAGGCCAACGCCCAAAAGATAAAGGATATCAAGGAAAACGAAGTGTACATGGGCGAGCTGCCACTGATGACTGATAATGGCACTTTCGTCATCAATGGCACCGAGCGGGTGATCGTGTCGCAATTACATCGCTCCCCGGGCGTATTTTTTGATCATGACAAGGGCAAAACGCACTCTTCCGGCAAGTTATTATTCTCGGCGCGAGTCATTCCTTATCGTGGTTCCTGGCTGGATTTTGAATTCGATGTTAAAGACATCATCTACTCGCGTATTGACCGTCGCCGCAAACTGCCTGTTACAGTCCTGTTGCGTGCGCTGCTCGGTGATCCTGACCCCAATGATCCCGATGCACCCAGCACCAATGAACGGATTCTCGACCTGTTTTTCGAGACGAATACACTTCGTGTTGATAATGAACGTCTGACACTGGATCTGGAGCCGAGGCGACTGCAAGGCGAGACCGCCAGTTTTGATATTCGTATCGATGACCGGATACTCGTGGAAGCAGGCCGTCCCATCACCGCCAGACACGTTCTTGAACTGGCCAAGGCCGGTGTTGAAACGCTACCCATTCCACAAGATTATCTGGTCGGTAAAATACTGGCACACGGCCTGCGTGATCCAGAAACCGGTGAGTCCCTGGCCGAAGCGAATGATGAGCTGACACCGGAAATACTGGAGAAAATCCTGGCCAGTGGCATTAGCGAGTTCCGGACGCTTTATGTCAACGATGTTAATCGCGGGCCGTATATCTCCAACACGCTAAGAGCCGATCTTACGAAAACCCAGTGGGAAGCCCAGGTTGAAATCTATCGCATGATGCGTCCTGGCGAGCCACCGACCAAAGATGCCGCCCAGCGTTTGCTGCAGGATCTGTTTTTCTCACCCGATCGTTACGATCTATCGCCAGTGGGTCGCATGAAATTTGACAGTCGGGTTGGCGACCACAATACAGCGATCCCCGGCTTACCTGTCAAGGATCATGCCCCCGGCGTGCTGTCAATCGAGGACATTTTTGCAGTACTCAATGTACTGATCGATATTCGTAACGGTAAAGGCTCGGTCGATGACATCGACCACCTGGGTAATCGCCGTATACGTTGTGTTGGCGAGATGGCCGAAAATCAGTTCCGCATCGGCCTCGTTCGTGTTGAGCGCGCTGTCAAAGAACGCTTAGGTCAGGCCGAGACCGAAGGATTGACTCCACAGGATCTGATTAATGCCAAACCTGTTGCTGCCGCGATCAAGGAATTTTTTGGTTCCTCGCAGCTCTCGCAATTCATGGATCAAAACAATCCACTATCTGAGGTCACCCATAAGCGTCGTGTCTCGGCGCTCGGTCCTGGCGGGTTAACCCGTGAACGCGCCGGCTTTGAGGTACGCGATGTACACGCCACCCACTATGGTCGGGTTTGCCCCATCGAAACCCCTGAAGGCCCGAACATTGGCCTGATTAACTCATTGGCCGTCTATGCCCGAACAAACGATTATGGCTTTCTCGAAACACCTTATCGTAAAGTGATTGATGGCAAGGTTATTGATGAGGTGACTTATCTATCTGCGATTGAAGAAGGTCAGTACTTGATTGCCCAGGCCAACGCGACACTTGACAAAGATGGTACGCTGACTGATGAAATGGTGTCCTGTCGCCAGGAAAACGAATTCCTGCTGGCAACACCTGACCGTGTGCAGTTCATGGATGTTTCCCCCAAACAGATTGTCTCGGTAGCCGCAGCACTCATCCCATTCCTTGAGCATGATGATGCCAACCGGGCGCTAATGGGTTCAAACATGCAGCGCCAGGCTGTCCCCACCCTGCGGGCTGAAAAACCGCTGGTGGGTACAGGTATGGAACGGATCGTGGCACGTGACTCGGGCGTATGCGTGGTCGCTCGACGCAGCGGCCGGGTTGATTCAGTCGATGCCAGCCGTATCGTGGTTCGGGCAGACGATGCGGCAACGGAAGCTGGTGAAGCCGGTGTTGATATCTACAACCTGACCAAATACACCCGCTCCAATCAAAACACCTGTATTAACCAACGTCCCCTGGTGACAGTAGGTGATACCGTAGCAGGTGGCGATGTACTCGCTGATGGCCCCTCCACCGACATGGGTGAACTGGCGCTGGGTCAAAATTTGCTGGTCGCATTCATGCCGTGGAATGGTTACAACTTTGAAGACTCTATCCTCATTTCCGAACGCGTAGTACAGGAAGATCGCTTTACCACCATTCATATTGAGGAACTCTCCTGTGTTGCCCGTGACACCAAGCTGGGGCCTGAAGAAATCACGGCGGATATCCCCAATGTCAGCGAAAGTGCATTGGCGCGGCTGGACGAGGCCGGAATTGTTTATATCGGTGCTGAGGTCAAAGCCGGTGACATTCTGGTAGGCAAGGTAACACCCAAGGGTGAAACCCAGCTGACACCGGAAGAAAAATTATTGCGTGCCATTTTCGGCGAGAAGGCATCCGATGTTAAAGACACCTCACAGCGAGTGCCTTCGGGTATGGACGGCACCGTGATTGATGTGCGGGTCTTCACCCGTGATGGTGTAGAAAAGGATTCACGGGCACTTGAAATTGAGGGCATGGAACTCAAGCGCATCCGCAAGGATCTGCAAGATCAAGTTCGTATTCTCGAAGATGACCTCTACCAGCGTATGGAACAAATGCTGACCGGGCAGGCTGCGCATGGCGGCCCTGAGGGTCTGGGTAGCGGGGAACCCGTCACAGCCGAGTACCTGCAAAAATTACCGCGCCCACGCTGGTTCGAGATTCACATGCAGGCTGAAGAGCTGAACGAGCAACTGGACATCTTCGCTCGCCGCATCGAGCAGCACCATAAGGATTTTGACCAGCAATACGAAGAAAAGCGCAACAAACTGATACAGGGTAACGACCTTCCACCCGGTGTGCTAAAAACGGTCAAGGTTTATCTGGCCGTTAAGCGTCGTGTCCAGCCTGGTGACAAAATGGCAGGACGGCACGGCAACAAGGGTGTCGTATCGATGATCGTGCCACAGGAAGATATGCCTTATCTGGAAGACGGGACGACTGTTGATATTGTCCTCAATCCGCTCGGCGTACCCTCACGGATGAACGTTGGTCAAATTCTGGAAACCCACCTGGGCTGGGCGGCAAAATCGCTTGGACTCAAAATTGACCAGATGGTTAAAAACCAGCAAACCAAGATGAAAGATATTCGTAACCTGCTTGCCAATATCTATAACGACGTTGGTACTCAAAAAGTAGATTTTAACCAGTTCAATGATGAGGAACTGTTGACCTTATGTCACAACCTGCGTAGCGGTGTACCCATCGCAACACCTGTATTTGACGGTGCAACCGAGCAAGAATTACGCGAGATGCTGCAGTTGGCTGACTTACCCGATACCGGTCAATCCACGCTTTATGATGGCCGCACCGGCGAAGCCTTCGAGCAACCGGTAACAGTAGGTTATATGTATATGCTTAAGCTCAACCATCTGGTTGACGACAAGATGCACGCCCGCTCCACCGGCCCTTACAGTCTGGTCACGCAGCAACCTTTGGGTGGCAAGGCACAATTCGGTGGCCAGCGCTTTGGTGAAATGGAGGTGTGGGCGCTGGAAGCCTACGGCGCATCCTACACCTTACAGGAAATGCTGACGGTTAAATCCGATGATGTAAATGGCCGTACCAAGGTTTACAAAAATATTGTCGATGGCAACCACCTGATGGAAGCCGGTATGCCCGAATCCTTTAACGTACTGGTCAAAGAGATCCGCTCATTGGGTATCAATATCGACCTGGAAAATGACACCGTGCCGCCACAAGGCGAATAAGACCACAGTATGCCCTCCTTAACAGGGGGCAGGATAACGCAATTCTTGGGTGAAAAACTGATGAAAGATATGTTGAACCCGTTCAAGATATTTGACGAAATTGAGGATTTCGACGCGATCCGTATTGGTCTGGCTTCGCCGGAAATGATCCGTTCCTGGAGCCGTGGTGAGGTAAAAAAGCCTGAAACCATTAATTACCGCACTTTTAAACCAGAGCGTGATGGCTTGTTCTGCGCCAAAATTTTTGGTCCCAATAAAGACTACGAATGCCTTTGCGGCAAATATAAGCGACTCAAGCATCGAGGTGTCGTGTGTGAAAAATGTGGCGTGGAGGTCACTTTGGCGAAGGTGCGCCGCGAACGCATGGGACATATTGAACTCGCCTCGCCTGTTGCGCATATCTGGTTCCTGAAATCATTGCCTTCGCGCATCGGCTTATTGCTGGACATGACGCTGCGTGATATCGAACGTGTCCTGTACTTTGAGTCTTTTGTTGTTATTGATCCTGGTTCAACCCCCTTGGACAAGGGACAGATGCTCACCGACGATGGCTACCTGGAAGCTATCGAGGAGTACGGTGATGACTTTGACGCACGGATGGGCGCCGAAGCCGTTTATGAGTTACTACATGGCTTAAACCTCGCCAACCTGGTCAAAACCCTGCGCGAGGAAATTGATGGCTGCAAATCCGAAACCAAGCTCAAGCGACTTTCCAAACGGCTTAAACTGGTCGAATCCTTTCTGCACTCCGGTAATAAGCCGGAGTGGATGGTACTCACTGTACTGCCGGTACTGCCCCCAGAGCTGCGCCCCCTTGTGCCACTGGATGGCGGGCGCTTTGCGACCTCTGATCTCAATGACCTATACCGCCGTGTTATTAACCGCAATAACCGCCTCAAGCGATTGCTGGATCTGAACGCACCAGAAATCATTGTTCGTAACGAAAAACGCATGTTGCAAGAATCGGTCGACTCACTACTGGATAATGGCCGACGCGGTCGCGCTATCACCGGTAGTAACAAACGACCCTTGAAATCACTTGCTGACATGATTAAGGGCAAGCAAGGTCGTTTTCGCCAAAATCTGCTCGGCAAACGGGTGGATTACTCCGGACGTTCAGTGATCGTGGTTGGCCCCACCCTGCGCCTGCATCAGTGCGGATTGCCCAAGAAAATGGCATTGGAGTTATTCAAACCGTTCATTTTCAGCCGTTTACAACCCGAATATGCCACTACCATCAAGGCCGCCAAGAAAATGGTCGAGCGGATTGAGCCGGTCGTGTGGGATATTCTGGAAGAGGTGATCCGTGAACATCCTGTCATGCTCAATCGTGCACCGACCTTGCACCGACTGGGTATCCAGGCATTTGAACCGGTTTTAATCGAAGGCAAGGCGATTCAGCTCCACCCCCTGGTCTGCACCGCATTCAATGCCGACTTTGACGGCGACCAGATGGCTGTGCATGTCCCGCTCTCTATCGAAGCACAGCTTGAAGCGCGGGCGATGATGATGTCCACCAATAACATCCTCAGCCCGGCAAGCGGCGAGCCTATCATCGTGCCCTCACAAGATGTGGTGCTGGGCCTTTACTACCTGACCCGCGAGCGGATTAATGCCAAAGGTGAGGGGATGGTTTTCGCCAGCCTCAATGAAGTCCATCGTGCCTACGAAAATCGCCGCGTTGAATTGCACGCGCGCATTGAAGTGCGCCTGGTGCATGAAGAAACGCCAGACAGTCTTAAGGAAATCTTGCAAGCTGTCGAAAAAGGTGAGGCCAGTACGCCGGTGCTTGCCGATAACATACTGGATCAAAAGAACAAACAGATTGGTGCAGCCGGTACACTTCTTGATACTGACCTGCTCAATACCCTGTTGTGTGCAGAACATCTCGACCGGGTAGCGATTCGTTACCGCCTAAAAACTACAGTCGGTCGCGCATTGCTGTCTGAAATTCTGCCCGCCGGCCTGCCGTTCGCGCTGATTAACAAAACACTCAACAAAAAAGCGATTTCTCGACTGATTAACACCTGCTACCGTGACCTGGGCCTAAAGGATACGGTCATCTTCGCTGACCAATTGATGTACACCGGCTTCCACTACGCTACCCGCTCTGGTTCTTCAATCGGCTTTGAGGATTTTCAGATTCCCGCCAAAAAAGCCGAATTGCTGGAAAAGGCCGAGCAAGAAGTCAAAGACATCGATGACCAATATACCTCCGGTCTGGTAACGCCCAAGGAACGTTACAACAAGGTTGTTGACATTTGGAGCCGTACCAACGACCTGGTCGCCAAAGCCATGATGGATAACCTGGGTAGTGAAACCGCACGTGACCGTGACGGTCAGGATGTCAAACAGGCTTCATTTAATGCCGTATTCATGATGGCTGATTCTGGTGCGCGTGGTTCCCCGGCACAAATTCGCCAGCTTGCCGGTATGCGTGGCCTGATGGCAAAACCTGATGGTTCAATTATCGAAACACCGATCAAAGCCAATTTCCGCGAAGGACTGAGTGTGCTGGAGTACTTCATCTCCACACATGGTGCTCGTAAAGGTCTGGCTGATACCGCACTTAAAACAGCCAACTCCGGCTATCTGACCCGACGTTTGGTCGATGTTGCACAGGATCTGGTCGTCACTGAAACAGACTGCGGTACCCGTGAAGGGCTGTGGATGACTCCGGTCATCGAAGAGGGTGAAACCAAAGAACCGCTCAGTGAGCGCATCCTGGGGCGTACCACAGCACAAGAAATCTTGCGGTCAGGCCAAGACGAAGTTGCCATTGAAGCAGGCACACTGCTAGATGAAAAATGGGTAACCAAACTGGATGAATGGGGTATTGATCGCATTCAGGTACGCTCCCCAATCACTTGCCGGACACGTTATGGCGTTTGTGCCATGTGCTATGGCCGTGACTTGGCCCGTGGTCATCGCGTAAATATTGGCGAAGCGGTAGGTGTCATCGCCGCACAATCCATCGGTGAACCCGGTACCCAGCTCACCATGCGCACTTTTCATATTGGTGGTGCTGCTGCACGGAAAACGGTTACGAATAGTGTGCAGGTCAAAACCAAGGGTATCCTGCACCTGCACAAAATGAAAACCGTACAACGCCGCGATGGTTATCTGGTAGCAGTTTCCCGCTCAGGTGAAGTCATGTTACTGGACGAGCAAGGGCGCGAGCGCGAACGCTATAAAGTACCCTACGGCGCAGAGCTATCGATTGCTCACGGGAGCGCTGTCGAGGCGGGACAGACTATTGCCAAATGGGATCCTTTCACCCATCCGATTGTCACCGAAGTAGCCGGAATCCTGCGTTTCGCCGAAATTGAGGAAGGTGTCACGGTTCAGCGCTACACCGATGATTTCACTGGCCTAACCAGTCTGGTTGTCATGGATCCCAAGCAGCGTGGCGCGCTGGGCAAGGACAAGCGCCCCGTGGTACGGCTGGTCGATGAACACGGTAATGATGTGTTTATACCCGGCACCAGCACCCTGGCGCAATACCCGCTGCCAACGGGTGCTATCATCAATTGCGCAGACGGCGACCCCGTTGTTGTGGGTGATACTATTGCCCGTATTCCACAGGAATCTTCAGGATCGAGTGATATTGTTGGCGGTTTACCACGTGTTGCTGATTTGTTCGAGGCACGCAAACCCAAAGAGCCTGCCATCTTGGCCGAAAAGTCCGGCATTATCGAATTTGGCAAGGAAACCAAGGGTAAACAACGGCTGGTAATCCGTGATAAGGACGGTGAAATTCTCTACGAAGAGCTCATCCCGAAATGGCGGCAGGTTAATATCTTTGATGGTGAACATGTTGAACAAGGTGAAATGATCGCCAGTGGTGAACCCACACCCCATGATATTCTACGGCTACTCGGTGTACAGGAGCTGGCAGCCTATCTGGTTAGGGAAATCCAGAATGTGTATCGAGTACAGGGTGTCAAAATCAACGACAAGCATATCGAAGTTATCATTCGCCAAATGCTGCGCAAGGTTGAAATTACCTATCCAGGAGAAACCAGCTTTATTAAAGGCGAGCAGGTTGAACGTACCCGTGTCCTGGAAGAGAACGACCAGCTGGCGGCGAAAAAACGGACAAATAACGAAGCCGCGCTTGCCCGTTACCAACCTATTTTGCTGGGCATCACCAAAGCATCACTCGCCACTGAGTCGTTTATTTCTGCCGCTTCCTTCCAGGAAACCACCCGTGTTCTGACCGAAGCCGCAGTCCGTGGCTTGCAGGATGACCTGCGCGGTTTAAAAGAGAACGTCATTGTGGGCCGATTGATTCCGGCAGGTACCGGACTGGCCTATCACCAACAACGCCGCAGCGGTTGGGTACCCAGTCAGCCGGGAAGTGATGGCCATCTGTTCGATGTCGGCGAACCTGAGATCAAGCCGACGGAAGATCATACAACCCGAAGCGCCAGTGAATCGGAATCGAGTAAAATCGCAGAATAAGCTCAAGCAACACGACTAATCAATGACACCAGGGCGGGAACCGGATAACGGAACCCGCTTTTGGTTTTATGGCGCCGACCATCAGCCTTTCACATGCACACTCAACGCCCGCCTTCGACTCAGTCTGGAACCTTATGACCGTCTTGCTCGAAGCTCATCATCTGGTTAAGCAGTTTCATGGTGTTAACGCGGTAAATGGTATTGATCTTACCATTCACCGAGGTAACTGTTTCGGTTTACTGGGACCTAACGGTGCCGGTAAAACGACAACGGTTGAAATGCTAGAAGGTATTCAGCACCCAACGGCAGGCACAATCTACTATCAAGGTGATGCCTTAGGATCACGTTTTCGCCAGGAAATTGGCATTATGTTCCAGTCAACGGCGTTACAGGATTACATTACCAGTCGTGAAAATTTGCAAATGTTCGGTGCCTTTTATCAACGAACGCTACCCATTGACGAGCTGGTACAAGCCTGTGCATTGGGTGATTTTCTCGATCGTGATACGCGCAAACTGTCTGGCGGTCAGCGCCAACGGTTACTACTGGCGCTGGCATTGATTAATGATCCCGAACTCATTTTTCTGGATGAACCGACAACAGGTCTTGACCCGCAAGCGCGCCGCAATTTCTGGGCGCTTGTCCATCAGATCAGGGCACGCGGCAAAACCATTCTGCTGACGACCCACTATATGGAAGAGGCACATCATCTTTGTGATCAAATCGCTATCATGGATCAGGGTCGCGTTATTGCCCAGGGTACACCACATCAACTGCTGAATACCCACTTTAATGATGTCGTGCTACAACTACCACGTTCTGATTTTCCTGCGCCACCGCCTCCCTTACCCCATCACACCCTCATGTTCGGGCAGGACACCGTAGAAATTCTTACCCGGGATGTAACAGCTACCATCCAGGCCTTGTTATCACATGGTATTTCACTCGCACAGTTACAAATCCGCCCACGCACCCTAGAAGATCTGTTTCTGGAGCTGACCGGCCAGGCGCTAAGAACATGAGCTTAAAACGATTTTGGGCAGTATTTCTCTGCCGTAATCTGGAATTCCTGCGAGACCGCTCAACCTTGCTCTGGAACCTGGTTTTTCCAATATCACTGATCGCCGGTTTCGCCTTTGCATTCTCAGGGACAATGCTCAACACCTACAAAGTCGGCGTACTGGGCGATAAAAATACCTGGAAGGGCGACTTCTTTACAATCCGTTATATTCGCTTTATCCCGATAGCACAGCAACCGGCTGCTCTAGTCAAAATAGAGCGCCACCAGCTGGACATGCTGCTTGACCCCGTTAACCGACAGTATTGGATCAACGATGAGTCAGCAAAAGGTTATGTACTGGAACGCCTGCTGCGTGGTACTCACACCAACACTGACACTAATGCCGGCTTTCACAAGGAAATCATCAGCGGTCGCATAATCCGCTATGTTGATTGGGTCTTGCCGGGCGTGCTGGCAATGAACACCATGTTCAGCTGCCTGTTTGGTGTTGGCCACGTCATAGTACGTTACCGAAAAACAGGCACATTAAGACGATTAAAGGTAACGCCACTCACACCGCTGGAATTTCTGGCAGCCCAGATTGCCTCTCGGCTATGGTTAGTCATTGCTACCGCCGTACTGGTTTTCGTTAGTACTGACCAGATCATCAACTTTCACATGCATGGCGCCTACCTTGATTTGCTGATCGTGTTAGCAACAGGTTCCATTAGCCTGATCAGCCTTAGCCTGATTGTTGCCGCTCGCGTTAAAAGTGAAGAAGTCGCCACCGGTCTACTCAATTTCATCAGTTGGCCCATGACTTTCCTGTCAGGTGTCTGGTTTTCACTGGAAGGGGTCAACCCGTTCCTGCAAAAATGCGCCCAACTGGCGCCACTCACCCATATGATTGATGCAGCACGCGCCATCATGATTGATGGCGCCGGATTGGCCGACGTATCCGGGCATTTGCTGGCACTTGCTATCATGAGCGCTATATTCATGGCAATTGGGGTACGGCTATTCCGGTGGGAATAAGCCTGCGTCGTTTGAACCGTGCTATTCCGGCACGAGTCAAAGTAGCCATCTGTCAATTGAGCAACGTGCAGCAGGAGAACGCTTTATGTGGTTGCGACCCAAAACCCAAATGCCAACACCCGAGAAAGCACCACCAGGTCGTGCAACGCCTCTACCCGTTCCGGCGCACCATTATGTCAACGGCCACCCTCTGCAAGCGCCTTTTCCCGCCGGTATGGAACAAGCCATCTTTGGGCTAGGCTGCTTCTGGGGTGCAGAACGGCGCTTCTGGACACAGGACGGGGTATATAGCACTGCGGCTGGCTACGCTGGTGGTTTCACACCGAACCCCTGTTACCAGGAAGTCTGTGGCGGACTGACCGGCCATACTGAAGTGGTACAGGTTATTTTTGATCCTGCCGTTATCAGTTATCTGCAATTACTGCAAATTTTCTGGGAATCACATGATCCTACCCAAGGAATGCGTCAAGGCAATGATATCGGCACACAATACCGCTCTGCGATTTACACGTTCAGTGATGCCCAACACACAGCAGCCATTAGCTGTCGCGATGCGTATCAGGCCGCGCTGACAACTGCCGGTTACGGCACTATTACCACTGAAATTGCTACAGCACCACCGTTCTATTTTGCTGAAGATTACCATCAACAGTATCTGGCGAAAAATCCTGGCGGTTATTGCGGACTCGGTGGCACCGGCGTGCATTGCTCAAGCGAACAGGTCGCATAACCATCGGTATACTCAGCGACCACCCGTACCCAGCCATGGCAATACCGGGTACATTACGTTAGCAATCGATGATCGGCTGGAACGTGACAGCCACCGATCATCGCCTTAAAAATCAACGTAATACCAATACGATCTCCCCCCGCCCTCGCAGCAAATTAATCAATAATACCTTATTGCTGGTTGCAATCCGTCGTAACTCGGCGGTGCTAAAAATAGCATTTCGATTAATACCAATAATCACATCATTCCGACGCAAGCCGGCGCGTGCTGCCGGACTGCCAGATTCCACTTTGGCGACCAGCACACCTTTCACCTTCCCCGCTAACGGTGAATTAGGTTCAATATCCTCAAAAACGGCACCTGCCAACCTTGGATTGATTGCATCACCTTCAGCTTTATCCGGTACATACTCACCCAGTCGGGCAGTAATCGTCCGCTTTTTCCCGCCACGTAAAATACCAAGCTGTACAGTATCGCCCACTTTCAGCAAGCCGATCACATTTCGTAAGCTATTGCTGCTGCCTACCGGATGACTATTGGCACTCAGCACAACATCGCCTTCCCGTAACCCGGCGCGTGCGGCAGCAGAACGTGGGCTTACCTGGGCAATAATAGCGCCCTCACGGGCAGGAATATTGAAAGCCCGTGCCAAATCGGGGGTTAGATCCTGCACTGACACACCCAGCTGGCCGCGCCGTACTACACCATGCTTAATGATCTGCTCCATCAGCCGCGATACCATGTTGGAAGGTATCGCAAACCCGATCCCGACATTACCACCGCCTGGCGCAATGATTGCGGTATTAATACCCACCAGCTCGCCACGCAGATTCACCAATGCCCCACCTGAATTACCCGGATTAATCGATGCATCGGTCTGAATAAAATCTTCGTAACCTTGAATACCCAAACCGGTACGACCCAGAGCACTGACAATGCCGGATGTTACTGTTTGGCCCAATCCAAAAGGGTTACCAATCGCAACCACAAAATCACCGACGCGTAAACGATCAGAATCTGCCAATGGCACAGCAGTAAGATTTTTTGCAGGAACCCGAATAACTGCCACATCGGTTTCCGAATCGGAACCAACCACCCTGGCCTTGAGTCTGCGCCCATCACGCAAGGCAACAGTGATGGTATCCACACCCTCAACAACATGGTGATTAGTAATGATGTAGCCACGGCGGGCATCCACGACAACCCCCGAACCAATACTTTGCGAGCGGCGTTCACGCGGCTGTTTTGGAAAGTTAAAAAAGTGGCGAAAAAAAGGGTCATCCAGCAAAGGGTTGCGGCGCAACCGCACCCGACTTTCAGCCGCAATATTTACCACCGCACCCGTCACCCGCTCCAGCATGGGTGCCAGCGTGGGCATTGATTCTCCATTGACCTGGAGAGGCAAAACGGCACGCGCTGACCAAGGGACCATCGCGGCCAATCCAGCAATTAATAGAGCAATCGCTAATAACGTGCGTTGGATATTCATCTTAAATATGTCCAGGATTTGTCTTTGCCTCTTATCACTGACACGATAATAGGCAGCTGAGTCTTTCCAGGTTTCAGTACACCGTGCAGGCAGGCTTTTCTGCCGATTGATTATCGGCCCGCTACCTTGCGAAACTCGTCATACCTGCGGCGTGGCGCCTGACCCGCGAAATGTCTTGGCATAATACTCTCGACGGAATGCGGGACAATGCCTAATGCCTTCAGACCATCACAGCCACAAACACTATCGACTTTCAATGACAGCAGATTATCAGTCGTTAACAATTTGACCGGCAGCAACCCGAAAATCTTCGCCTGTATTTGTGCCAGTGCGTTAGGCAGCCCCCATACTATCCGCTTCAACCCCAGCATCCGGGCGATACCCTCAACCAGTTCCTTAAAGGTATAGATACGTGGCCCACATAGCTCATAGCTTGCACCAATTGTTGCATCATCTTGCAATGCAACCATAAACGCTTGCACCACATCATCGATAAATACCGGTGCAAAGTGGGTATTGGGGCTGGCCAGCGGCACTATGGGACTCAGTTTCAACAAACCGGCAAACTGGTTGTAGAAATTATCGTCCGTTCCAAAGATGATTGATGGCTTAAAACAGGTTACATCCAGATTCTGAACACTTGTGACTATTTTTTCGCCTTCCCCCTTAGTAAACAGATACTGGCTGGGCCCCTTCTCGGCATCTGCATGTAAAGCACTCATATGCAACAGTCGTCGAACACCCGCAGTCTGGCAAGCTTTTACCACCTTGGCAGGCAAATCGACATGAACAGTACGAAAATCCTGTTTGGCGTACTCGTGTAAAATACCGACTAAATTAATGACCCCATCACAATCAGCAAATTGTGCTGCCAAAACATCGGGATTGTGAATATCTGCATCAATAATTGCTACATTTTGCAAGACTGCAAGCGACCGGTGTCGCTGTGGATGACGGGTGGGAACATTAACAGCATAGCCCTGTTTCGCTAATCGCGTCACCAGATGACGGCCAACAAAGCCGGTGCCACCCAATACGCAGATTTTCTGAATTTTCATGCCTTACCAGCTCCTAAGCTATTCGCGTGTACCTGCGGTCGGCATCGATGCCGCAGAATTATCGTTATCAGGGCAGCGATATACTTAACAAGTTGCCCTTGCACCTAGCCGCCTGACAACACTGACAAAATATTGTACCGCAACCATTTTAACGTGAAATTTAACACACAGTAACTGCATCCTTCTTCCCAAAAAATCCAAGTAACGAGGATAACCTGACATTGGAACCAACGTTAATAGCATTTTCACTCTATCTGGCACTAGGTCTATTCGCCGGCGTAATGGCCGGGCTACTGGGTGTAGGCGGCGGTCTAATCATCGTGCCCGCTCTCGTCTGGATTTTCCAGCAACAGCACATGACAGCTGACATGACCATGCATCTTGCTATCGGTACGTCACTGGCAACCATTGTAATGACCTCAATGTCCTCGGTATACGCGCATCAGCGGCGTGGCGCGGTACTGTGGCCAACATTTTGGCGCTTGACCCCCGGCATTGTTTCTGGCGCCTGGCTGGGTGCTGTGATTGCTGATATGCTGCCCGGCACGGTGTTACAAATGGTTTTTGCCATATTCGTACTCTTCATGTCGGCGCAAATGGCTTTTGGCACCAAACCGGCCCCACACCGTAATCTACCCAATACACCCGGCCTACTCGCTGCTGGAGGTATCATCGGTTCCATTTCAGCCATTATTGGTATTGGTGGTGGCTCCCTGACCGTACCTTTCCTGAGCTGGTGCAATGTAGCGATGCGTCAAACAGTAGCAACTTCCGCTGCCTGTGGCCTACCCATCGCTTTGGCGGGCACCATCGGTTTTATTATTACTGGCTCGAACGAACCGGGATTACCCGAATGGAGCCTTGGATATATCTATGTTCCAGCACTGATTGGAATTACAACAACCAGCATGTTGCTTGCTCCGGTCGGTGCAAAGCTGGCACACAGTTTACCGACGACAACACTGAAAAAAGTATTTGCTGTTTTCTTGGCACTGATCGGCATACGCATGCTGCTGGGCTAGCACTGAGGAACGGATCATGCTAGGTACATTGGTCAACACCGCCACGGTAGTCGCTGGCAGTGCTCTTGGATTAACCATAGGCCCCCGTCTACCAGAGCGTATCAAAACTATTCTGATGCAGGCACTGGGTCTGGCAACCATTTCTATCGGGTTACGCATGGCGCTGGACGCACAGCACACGCTATTAGCGGTCGGCTGTCTGCTGCTCGGCGGCATTACCGGCGAATGGCTACGTGTTGAACAACACCTGGAAAATCTGGCTGACATGTTGCGACAGTGGTTACATTCCGATTCTAACCATTTCGTTGAAGGTTTTGTCACTGCAACCTTGCTGTATTTAACGGGTGCAATGACGATTGTAGGTTCAATTCAGGAAGGTACCGTCGGTGATCCTGGTGTACTTTTGATCAAGTCGCTACTTGATGGGGCGGCATCAATAGCACTCGCGTCATCGAAGGGTATCGGGGTGATGTTCTCGGCATTGCCGGTGCTTTTGGTACAGGGTGGCATTACCCTGTTGGCGGCACAATTGACTGTTCTGTCACAACCTGCGGTATTGGACGCTATCAATGCGACTGGTGGACTATTGATTCTGGGTATCGGTATCAACCTGCTGGAAATTGGAAAGGTTCACATTGGTAATCTGCTCCCGGCATTGCTCTATGCGATGTCCGGTGCCGTGTTATTCTTGTAACCTCCAACAGAAAAAAGGTTGACAGCACTACACTGGAAACTTATATTTATCCGCCCAGGTCAACGGGGCCATAGCTCAGCTGGGAGAGCGCCTGCATGGCATGCAGGAGGTCGGCGGTTCGATCCCGCCTGGCTCCACCAGGAATTAAGCCGCCATTTAAAGTGGTGGCTTAGTTGTTTCCAGGTATGTCCCCATCGTCTAGAGGCCTAGGACACCGCCCTTTCACGGCGGTAACAGGGGTTCGAACCCCCTTGGGGACGCCATTTGCTATGTTGCTTCAGTAATCGGGTTACTGCAGCTTTCGTGTATGGCATTATCCTGCATCAAGCCAAACCAGATTCAATCATCCCGTTTGCGGAAATGTCTTTCAAGCCTTCCTAAAGTCTAAATTGCGTACATAACCAGCACTACTAAAAAACATGTCCAGATGCCGCCAAACATTGAGGCAATAGCTATTTCGTTCGTCTGATTCGTCGATAGCAGCATATTTCGGTTATTCTCCAGCCAGTCTATTTCCTGCATTTCCCACCACATTGAACCTGGAGCTTTCAGTACGGACGCTATGGCGCAGCTTCAATAAATTGATAGAATTTTCGAGGTGCGCCGCCTGTCAAACCAGAGCAATGACGCTCAGCGCCATGAGTACGAGTACGTCCAGAGAGATTACTAATGACCGAAGAACATGCCGTTACTGCGCCCAGGAACTTTATTGCAGATGAAATCGCCGCTGATATTGCATCCGGTCGTTTCTCCAGACCACTTTGCACACGGTTTCCGCCCGAACCAAACGGCTTCATGCATATTGGTCATGCGATGGCTTCCTTAACATCATATAACCTTGCTCGGTCATTTGGAGGCTTGTTTAATCTGCGTTTTGACGACACTAACCCAACCATGGAAGAACAACGGTTCGTAGATGCCATGATCAGGGATCTCGAATGGTTGCTTGAGACAGATCTACGTGATCGCATTTTTCATACATCCGATTATTTTCCAAAACTGCACGCATGCGCAGTCAAGCTTATAGAAAAAGATCTGGCCTACGTCGATGATCTTGGTCTTGAAGAGATTAGAGAATACCGTGGCAATTTTTACGTACCCGGTCGCCCCTCACCATGGCGTGATAGGCCAATTGAAGAGAACTTAAACTTATTCCGGGAAATGTATGAAGGTAAACACGCACCCGGTAGCCGCGTACTACGTGCCAAGATTGATCCTGCATCACCAAATATGAATATGCGTGATCCACTGATCTACCGCATATTCTTTGCAAACCATCACCGTGCAGGGGATTGGAAAATCTATCCCATGTATGATTTTGCACATCCCCTCTCTGATGCTTTTGAAGGTATTACCCATTCCATTTGTGGTAAGGAATTTGAGGACCACCGACCACTTTATAACTGGTTCCTGGAGAAACTGGAATTTATCGAGCCCCCCAGACAAATCGAATTTGCAGAGATTAATGTGAGTCGCACCCTGCTCAGTAAACGATACCTAAAACAGTTCATTGAAGACGGCATCGTCAATGACTGGATTGATCCGCGAATGCCAACGATCAGTGGTATGCGTCGCCTTGGCTATCCGGCAAAATCAATCAGGCATTTTTGCGAGGCGATTGGCGTTAGCAAAGTCTCAGCCGGTCTGGTCGATCGTGCCTTTTTAGATCACTTTGTCCGTCAGAACCTGGATCCAACCGCACCGCGAGCCATGGGCGTGGTGAAGCCGCTTAAAGTGGTTATCGAAAATTACCCGGCCGACACAACAGAAACTGTTGAAGCATCCAACATGCCAAATGACGAAAGCTTTGGCAAACGAAAAATCCCTTTTTCCAGGGAAATTTATATTGACCGCGATGATTTTATGGAAGAGCCGCCGTCAAAATTTCACAGACTCGCTGTTGGTCGGGAAGTGCGCCTGCGTGCCGCTTATATCGTCCGGTGTACTGGAATGGTAAAGGATGAAAAAACCAACGAAGTCAAAGAGCTCCGCGTCACTTATGACCCCGACACCAAAAGCGGCGCAAAGCGCCAGGGACCCAAGGTAAAAGGCACTATTCAGTGGGTTTGCTCTCGCTCTGCCATTCCGGTTGAGTTGCGGCTGTACGAGCCGCTGTTTATTGAAGCCTTTGACGACAGGGACGCTTCCAAGCCAATGAGTGACTATATCAATCCCGATTCCTTGACAGTATTAAAAACGGCTTTGGTAGAACCCGGTCTGGCACACGTCCAGCCTGGACAAGTTATCCAGCTAGAACGGGTCGGTTACTTTTGTGTTGATCCTGATTCAACGACAGGGCATTTAGTCTTTAATCGTACAATTGGTTTGCGTGATAAAAAATTAAAAGCACTATCAGACAACGCTCAAGCCCACAAAAACAAATAAAGCAAACGCTCGCCAGAGAGAGTGGCCACCCGGCAGATGTTTTGACTTTCGATTCACTCCGGCAAGCAATGCCCCACTAAAGCTCTGCCAGATTCCCTTTTGCTTCCAGCCAGGCCCTTCGGTCCCCTGAGCGCTTCCTGGCGAGCAACATATCCATTAACAGCAGTGAACCATCACCCGCATCCAGGGTCAGTTGCACCAGACGACGAGTCGTTGGATCCATGGTTGTTTCCCGTAATTGCAGGGGATTCATTTCACCCAGGCCCTTGAAACGGGTGACATGTACTGTGCCCTTTTTCTTCTCCATGCTAATCCGGTCAAGAATACCTTGCTTCTCTGCTTCATCCAGCGCATAAAAAATATTTTTGCCAACATCAATACGAAACAACGGTGGCATAGCGACATAAATATGACCCGCTTCCACCAATGGATAAAAATGGCGTACAAACAACGCACACAGCAAGGTAGCAATATGCAAGCCATCGGAATCTGCATCGGCAAGAATACAAATTTTGCCATAGCGTAATCCGCCTAAAGTGTCCGAACCTGGATCAATCCCAATAGCGACTGCAATATCATGGACTTCCTGCGATGCCATCACTTCAGCAGAATCAACTTCCCAGGTATTAAGAATCTTGCCACGTAAGGGCATCACCGCTTGAAATTCACGGTTACGCGCCTGCTTGGTAGAACCACCGGCTGAATCCCCCTCGACCAAAAACAGCTCGGTACGCGATAAATCCTGCGCTGTACAATCGGCAAGCTTACCTGGCAGTGCTGGACCGCTGGTCACCTGTTTACGCACCACCTTACGGCTGGCCCGCAGCCGCTTTTGGGCATTCGCCAGCGCTAATTGCGCAATACGTTCGCTGGTTTCCGGATGCTGGTTCAACCACAAACTCAACGCATCCTTGACCACACCCGCAACAAATACCGCACATTCCCGTGACGATAATCGCTCTTTGGTTTGGCCGGAAAACTGTGGATCGTGCAACTTGACTGACAGCACATAACAGCAACCATCCCAAACATCCTCTGGCGCAATCCTCACACCACGCGGAACCAGATTACGAAACTCACAAAATTCCCGTATTGCCTCAACCAAACCAGAACGCAGACCATTAACATGCGTACCGCCTTGCGAGGTGGGAATCAGATTGACATAGCTCTCGGCGACTGGTTCACCTCCTTCTGGTAACCAGCTTAGTGCCCAGTCAGCCGCTTCATGCTCACTATGAGCATGACCTACAAAAGGAGGATCAGGTAACAACGGTGCTTGCCCTAGAACTGCCTTAAGGTAATCGTTAAAACCATTCTCATAACACCAAACGGTTTTTTCATCAGCCGCCTCATCAATAAGAACGACTTCCAGTCCCGAACACAATACGGCTTTGGCGCGCAAAACATGCCGAAGTCTCGCTACCGAAAACTTGGGTGAATCAAAATAGTGCGGGTCAGGATGAAAATGAATAGTCGTGCCGGTTGCCCGGCGCGGTGCTGCACCGATTACCGCCAGTTCCCCAACTTTCTCACCGCCAGCAAATACCATTTGGTATTCCCTGCCCTCACGCTGTACCCGTACCTCTAAATGGCTGGATAAAGCATTAACAACCGATACACCAACACCATGCAAGCCACCGGAAAAACGGTAATTGCGGTCGGAGAATTTGCCTCCAGCGTGTAAGCGGGTCAGGATTAGTTCAACACCAGGAATCCCCTCATCAGGATGGCTATCTACCGGCATCCCTCGCCCGTTATCCTTGACCGATAGCGAATCATCCAAATGCAACGTAACCGTTAACGTGGTTGCATAACCGGCAATGGCTTCATCGACACTGTTATCAATCACTTCTTGTGCCAGATGATTTGGACGACTGGTGTCCGTGTACATACCCGGCCGCTTGCGTACCGGATCCAGGCCACTGAGCACTTCAATGGCAGAGGCATCGTAGCTGGTGTTCATAACTTTTTCAGTTGCTTACCACTAAGATGCACGGCACTTATCCCGATGAAGCACCAAGCATCCATCTATAGCAAAAATAAACATGAGGCCACACCAGACAGCCTGACTTTACAAGGCCGTTTAGTGCGATGACTTAAAAACAACCTGCCCTGAACGCTTTATCAACCTATTGAGGTGCGCCATACCTGTAAAAAAACAGGCGACCCAAAGGCCGCCTGCCAATTTTCAAGATGATATCTTGTCATCAATCGTTAGCACGTAACTCCAAAATATCAACAGCCGGTAAACGCTTGCCTTCCAGGAACTCCAGGAACGCGCCACCTGCAGTAGAAATGTAGCTGACCCTCGATCCAAACTGGTTGATCGCCGCGATGGTATCACCACCACCTGCAATCGAGAACGCACCAGAATTGGCAATAGCATCCGCCAATACCTTAGTACCGCCGGCAAACTGCTCAAACTCGAACACGCCCACAGGACCATTCCACACGATAGTGCCCGCATTGCTGAGCAGCTCACCCAGTGCCTTGGCCGATTCAGGGCCGATATCAAGAATCATGTCATCATCAGCCACATCATCGACACTTTTAACCGTTGCTTCAGCCATTGCCGAGAATTCTTTGGCGACCACCACATCGGTGGGCATTGGCACATTGGTCTTGGCCATCACTTTCCTGGCTTCTTCAACCAGATCTGCCTCGGCCAGCGACTTACCAATACTCTTACCTGAAGCCAACAAGAACGTATTGGCAATACCACCACCGACGATCAGCTGGTCTACCTTATCGGCCAGGCTATCGAGGATAGTCAGCTTGGTGGAAACCTTGGAACCTGCAACAATCGCGGCTAATGGCCGTTTCGGAGCATTCAACGCCTGGCCCAACGCTTCCAGTTCCTTTGCAACCAGCGGACCTGCACAGGCGACTGGCGCGAACCGCCCAATACCATAAGTGGTGCCCTCAGCACGGTGAGCTGTACCAAAAGCATCATGCACCCAGATATCACACAGCTTCGCCATCTTCCTGGAAAGTTCTTCGTCGGCTTTCTTCTCGCCTTTATTCACCCGACAGTTTTCCAGCAGCACCACTTCACCCGCCTTGGGCTCAAAGCCACCATCGACCCAATCCTGTACCAAGGTCACTGGCTTACCCAGCAACTCGGACATGCGCCCTGCAATGGGAGCCAAGGTATCTGAAGGCTTGAATTCACCTTCTTTTGGACGGCCAAGGTGGGACGTTACCATCACCAGAGCACCATTATCCAGTGCATACTGGATTGCAGGCAGTGAAGCACGAATGCGGGTATCGTCGGTAATACCACCATCATCGCCCTGAGGAACATTCAGGTCAGCACGGATTAAAACTCGTTTACCGGATACATCAAGATCAGTTAGGCGCTTAAAATTCATCGCTTACTCCATGACGTGGTGATTCTTCAAAATGGGATCAGCAGAAAAAACTACGACAGCACAACGAGATAACCGCTGCACTGTCGCTATCTGATCAAACTGTCCGTTTACTTGGACATCACGCGAACCATCTCCAGCACCTTGCAGGAATAGCCCCACTCGTTGTCATACCAGGCGACAACCTTAACAAAGCTATCATCCAGGGCAATACCTGCATCGGCATCAAAGGTGGATGTGCAGCTTTCACCACGGAAGTCAGTGGCAACAACCTTCTCTTCGGTGTAACCCAATACACCTTTCATCTCACCTTCTGAAGCCGCTTTCATTGCCGCACAAATGTCATCATAGCTGGCTGCTTTATTCAATTCGACTGTCAGGTCAACAACAGACACGTCAGAAGTAGGTACCCGGAATGCCATGCCGGTCAGCTTCTTGTTCAGCTCGGGAATAACCTTGCCAACCGCCTTGGCTGCACCGGTAGAGGAAGGAATAATATTTTCCAGAATACCACGACCGCCACGCCAATCCTTGTTGGAAGGCCCATCGACTGTCTTCTGGGTTGCGGTGGCGGCGTGAACGGTAGTCATCAAGCCACGCTTGATCCCCCAGGTGTCATTCAACACTTTGGCAACAGGTGCCAAACAGTTGGTGGTGCAAGAGGCATTGGAAATAATGGTCTCACCGGCATAAGCGCTATCATTGACACCGTAGACAAACATCGGGGTGTCGTCCTTGCTCGGCGCACTCTGGATCACTTTCTTGGCACCCGCGACCAGGTGTTTCTCACAGGTTTCCTTGGTCAGGAACAGGCCGGTAGATTCAACAACAACATCAGCGCCCACTTCATTCCACTTCAGTTCAGCGGGATCCTTGACGGCGGTCAAGCGGATCTTATTGCCGTTAACAACCAAGGTGTTACCCTCGACCGACACATCACCCTGAAAACGACCGTGTACAGAGTCATATTTCAGCATGTAGGCAAGATAATCCGGCTCCAGCAGATCGTTGATACCGACAATCTCAATCTCACCGGAAAAATGTTTCACCGCAGCGCGGAAAACCATACGACCAATGCGACCAAATCCATTAATACCCACTTTGATGGCCATGCTTTAATCTCCAATCTCATTAGAGTGATTATGAAAAATGCAACACGATCCAAGTGTAGACCCTGTTGATCAAAAAACAGTATTGATTACACCGTAGCACGTCAGGGGTTAGAACAACGCCTTACTGCGGCAGCCACTCGCTCGGCGGTAAAACCAAAGTGCTGGAAAATCATTTCCGGAGGCCCGGATTCACCGAAGCGATCAACTCCTATCACAATACCATCTGATCCAGCATATTTATACCAGGGCGCAGTAACACCCGCCTCCACGACGACCCGACGAGTCACCGCATCTGGCAATACCGACTCGCGGTAAGCGTCATCTTGCGCTTCAAACACATTTACCGAAGGCATTGAAACAACACGAATCTTACGGCCCTCTTCGTTAAGTTGCCGCGCCGCTTCCACGGCCAGCTGCACTTCAGAGCCCGTTGCAATAATAATCCCCTCAGGTTCCTCATCATCGCAGTCAACCAATACATAACCGCCACGAGCAATCGCCCGTACCTGCTCAGGTGTACGATCCTGGTGTGGCAACAACTGGCGCGTAAAAATCAGACACGTCGGGCCGGTGCGTTCCAACGCCGCTTTCCAGGCTACTGCGGTTTCAGTGGTATCGCATGTCCGCCAAACCGACAAACCAGGAATAATCCGCAGGCTGGAAACATGTTCGATAGGTTGGTGGGTCGGGCCATCGCCACCAACACCAATAGAATCATGTGTCAGGACAAACATGCAGCGCAGTTTCATCAATGATGCCATACGGATCGCATTGCGCCCATAATCGGCAAACATCAGAAAAGTGCCGCCAAACGGTATAAAACCACCATGCAATGCCAAACCATTCATAATGGCATTCATGGCAAACTCCCGCGCCCCATAGAACATCAGGTTACCATCAGGATGCTCAAAATCCAGTGGCCGACAACCCGCCCACGGAATACCGGTAGATTCAGTCAGATCAGCCGAACCACCAACCAGTCCCGGGAAATGGGGTGCATATACTTGCAACGCCCGCTGAGAGGCTGCACGAGTCGCCAAATCCTCATGCCGCAGCTGGGCCGCTTCAATGTAATCCCACGCAATCTCTTCCCAATCCTCCGGAAAGCTGCCCACCATTCGCCGCTCAAATTCTGCCGCACGCTTGGGATAAGCTACCTGATAGCGGGCAAATAAATCATTCCATTCTTCTTCCCAGGCAGTACCTTTAGCACGCGCATCAAAGGCATCATAAATTTCGGACGGGATCTCAAAAGGTTCATGATGCCAACCGATGGCCTCACGGGTGGCGGCAACCTCGGCAACACCTAGTGGCGCACCGTGTGATTTCTCGCTACCACCCTTATTGGGTGAACCCCAGGCGATCCTGGTCTTGCAGCAAATAATCGTGGGCTTATCCACCTGTTTTTTTGCCTGCTTAATCGCTTTTTTAACAGCCTCTGCATCATGACCATCCACATTCGGAATGGCATACCAGCCACAAGCCTCAAAACGCTTGCCAACATCCTCACCAAACCAGTTCTTCACCGCTCCATCAATCGAAATACCATTGTCATCGTAAAGAACGACCAGCTTACCCAAGCCCAACGTTCCAGCAAGCGAACAGGCTTCGTAAGAAATCCCTTCCATCAAACAGCCATCACCCACAATGGCATAGGTGTAATGATCGACAATCTTGTAATCGGGCTGATTAAAGCGGGTAGCGAGTGCGTGTTCGGCAATGGCCATACCCACCGCATTGGCGATGCCCTGACCGAGCGGGCCGGTGGTGGTTTCCACACCGGCGGTGCAACCATATTCTGGATGTCCCGGCGTTCTTGAGCCTATTTGCCGAAAGTTTCGCAAATCCTGAATAGTCAGGTCATAACCGCTCAAATGCAGCAAAGAATATAGCAGCATCGAACCGTGACCATTGGACAACACCAGCCGGTCGCGGTTAAACCACTTGGGGTTAGCAGGATTGTGCCGTAAAAAATCATTCCACAGCACTTCACCAAAATCAGCCATACCCATCGGAGCACCGGGATGGCCTGATTCGGCACACTGTACAGCATCCATGCTAAGAGCACGGATAGCATTTGCCAGCTTACGACGCGGCGAGGCCGAGGGTGTCTGGCTCACGGATTCAGGAGGCATTACTTCTCCAGTTGTTGTCTCATCAACCAGTTGGCAGGCGGCTTCACTAAGCGGGGGCATTCAGTTTCTCTCCTAAAACAATACTCAGCAACCTAAATAAACCTATGGGGAAAAACCGGAATAATACACGCCAACTTCATCTGCTGTCGCATTCCGGCTGCGCACGTCGCTCTTGCCGGGACGTTTACCGGAGAGATCTCAATGGATGTCCAGTCGCGCCAAAACCCCCCTTTGGGGATCGGTTTGGCCGAAAAATATGGCCGCGATTATAGAAAAAATCACGCTAAAGGCCAATCCTTAGATGCATGTCGATAGCTAATCACGGCGCAGCCGATCAGAAATTGCAACCGGTGTAGGATAGGTCAGCACCAGATAATATGTAGAAGCGACAAAGGTTAATAGCGTGGTCGCTTGTACCAGATAGGCGGCTTCGCGGCTAATCAACCCGTTTTGCTGTGCCAATACCGCAATCAGCAGCGCAAACTCGCTGACTTGACCCAAACGGATACCGACTTCCATAGCGATGCTGGCTTTCTCGCCTGCCCATTGCAAAAATACGCTAAAAACCAAAGGCTTGGCCATAAGCAAAACGGCACTTAACACTAAGGTTGGCAACAATACTTCCGTCAGCATCCCCAAATCGAAGCCCGCACCCAGCGAAAAGAAAAACAACACCAGGAAAAAATCACGCAGCGGCTTAAGGCTGTCAGCGATATAGAGTGCAATAGGGCTGGTTGCCAAGGCTACACCGCCAATGAAAGCGCCAATTGCATAAGACAACTCCAATAGTGCAGCCACTTCCGAGATACACAGACACCAGCCAATAGCAATCAAAAAGATGTATTCACGGATGCTCTCGAATCGAACAATCAGTGGAACCAGCACATAACGCGACATCAGATAGGCGAAGCCCAACAATACGGGCAAGGCAATAATCAGCAGGCTGAATCCTTGCAAGGTAGAGCCGCGCCCACCTAACCCTTCAACCAGCAACAAGATGGCAATAGCCAGCAAATCCTGTAACAACAGGATACTGATAATAATTTCGCCGGTATGTTGATGGTGGAGTGTGCGCGTCGGCAAGAGCTTGAGACCGATGATGGTACTGGAAAAAGTCATGGCCATACCAATCAGCAGGCTTTCCCCCAGGGTATAGCCAAAAAACAGTGCAATCCCGCTCCCCAGAAGTGCAAACACCAGCGAGGTGCCCAGCATAATCACGGTCGCTTTGCGCAGCATCTGGATGAGCCGCTGCGGTGAAAGATCCAACCCCAGCAGGAACAACAGAAACATAATGCCAATTTGCGCCATCTGTTCGATAGCCGCCGCATTATCAATCAGGGCAAACCCAAAAGGACCGATTAAAACACCCAATACGATGTAGGCAATCGGTAACGCCTGACGGGCATATAATGCGGCAGTGGCAAAAATGGCCGCACCGGTAAAGATAAGAAATAGCGAGAAAAAAATGGGATTTTGGGCCTCGTGCATAACTCGTCCATCTGTAAGCCGACATCGCTGGTCTTTAACTGATAGCCTGATTACCAGTTGAACCCAAACTATAACAGGATTCAGTACTATTGCCGGATTGCCGGTCACCGGGTACATGTCCTGCCTATACCATTCACATCCCGCTTGGGAACCGTGCCATAATTTGCCATCTTACCGATTTCAAGCATAATACCCTTGTACGATTCCTCCCGTCATTTACCCAATATCCCGCCTCGTTGGCATCATTATCGTACCCGCCGGCTGTATGGGTTACCGGCCTATCTTGCTGATTGGCTGTTTAACAGCGGATCACTGACTCGACGGTTACGTCTGGCCTGCACGAATCCAGGCACGTTTCGGGTACAAGTATTGCGACAGGGCTGGAACCGTCCTGGCCGTGATGAAACACAGGTGCTGCAATTGCAGTCAGGTGTTTGGGTATGGGTGCGTGAAGTCCAGATCCTAGGCAATGATCGTGCCTGGGTTTTTGCACGAACACTGATCCCGGCCGCAACCTTGCGAGGACGTGGCCAACGACTCACACAACTGGGTGCCCGTCCCTTGGGTGAAGTGCTATTTACCGATCCGGGTGTGCATCGGGAACCCGTAGAAATCGCTCGTATCCTGCCAGGTCAGCGTTTGCATCAAAGCGCCTTCGCTGGACTCAACGAACCGTCCGATGCGATTTGGGGTCGTCGATCTATCTTTCGGATCGATGGCAACCCCTTGCTGGTTTGTGAGCTTTTTCTCCCCGACTTGCCGGCCTTCGCCCCCGGCACTCATTCAGATTAGCCTTGGCCATAAAGCTCAAAAATGAATATTGATTCTTTCGAAAATCGCCTACATGAATACATGTCGCTTATGCGTCTAGATCGCCCTGTCGGTATTTATCTCCTCCTGTGGCCAACGTTGTGGGCACTGTGGTTAGCCGGACAGGGACAACCACCACAAAGCGTGGTACTGGTTTTCATACTGGGTGTCATTATCATGCGTTCGGCAGGCTGTGTAATCAACGATATCGCTGATCGTGATATTGACCGGCATGTGACACGCACCCACAATCGACCACTCGCTGCCGGCCGGATTCATCGGCATGAAGCACGCATACTGTTTGCAGTCTTGTGCCTGCTGGCATTCGCGCTGGTGCTTACCCAAAACATTCTGACCATCCAGCTTTCCTTTGTGGGTTTGGCACTGGCTATCAGCTATCCGTTTATGAAGCGCTTTCACCACTTGCCGCAGATTCATCTTGGGGTAGCCTTTGGCTGGTCTATCCCGATGGCTTATGCCGCTGTTACCGGTCACGTACCTGCTCATGCCTGGTTGCTGTTTATGTGTAATGCCCTCTGGTCGGTTATCTACGATACCCAATATGCCATGGTCGATCGACAAGACGATCTAAAAATCGGCGTCAAATCCACTGCCATCCTGTTTGGCCGGCAAGACAAGCGTATCATTGCCTATCTACAGATGCTGTTGCTCGCTTTGTTAATGCTGGTTGGACTGCTGACTGAACGCGGCGGCCTCTATTACCTGGGCATAGCGACAGCAGCTTGTTTTGCCTTATATCAACAATTTCTGATCCGCAACCGTGAACCTGCAGACTGTTTTAAAGCCTTTCTCAACAATAACAGCTTCGGAATGGCTGTATTTTGTGGCTTGCTGCTTGACTTTCTACCGTGATTGAATATTCCCGATAACAGCCGCTATTTGATTCTGAACGGGAATACTCAAGCAATGACAAAACAGCCCGCCAGGATAGCTGAAGAACTGGAGATCCAAACGCCCTATTTGCGCCTGGCTGCACGGGCATGGGGATCACCGGAGGATACACCGGTATTGGCCCTTCATGGCTGGCTAGATAATGCGGCCAGCTTTGATACCCTTGCACCCTTGCTGCCCGGCACACGGCTTGTCGCCATTGACTTGACTGGACATGGTTATTCTGACCATCGACCACCGGGCATACATTACCATCTAATGGATTTCGTGGATGACAGTGTTGCCGTTGCTGATGCACTAGGCTGGGATCATTTTGCCTTGCTAGGACACTCCATGGGTAGCAGCCTGGCCAGCTTTATCGCTGCAAGCCTGCCGGAACGAGTGACTCGATTGGCCGTTATTGAGGGTCTGGGTCCCCCTATCAGCAATCCGGCTGATGGACCGGCCAATCTGCGAAAATCGATTGAGCAGATGCGTACCCTGCCACACAAGCGCCCGCCTGTTTATGCCACTATCGAGGAAGCTGTCCACGCTCGCAGTCAAGGCAGCGGGCTATCGCAGCAAGCAGCAACAATTTTGACGAAAAGAGGTTTATGTAAAGTGAAGGGCGGGTTCACCTGGCGTGCTGATCCCCGTCTACGCATTATCTCACCCCTCTATGTCAGTGAGCCACAAGTGCTTGCTTACCTGGAACACATTCAAACACCGACCTTGCTGATTTGTGGTGATGCTGGCTACCTGGTGCACCGTGCCTACATGCAGGAACGCTATGCCCGTGTCACCAATTTAAGCATTGAATTCGTAGCCGGCGGCCATCATCCACACCTGGAAGACCCTGAGCCTTGCGCACGTTTGCTGAAACCTTTTTTTGTAACAGCGCGCCGCCAGGCCTCATCTGCCGGCTAAGCCGCAGGTGGCAAGCTATCAAGTGGCCAGCGCGGCATCACCTCAATGGCAAGGCTTTCACGCTGCCCACTGACCAGGCGCCGCCAGCCGGCATACGCAATCATTGCACCGTTATCGGTGCAAAACTCCAGCCGAGGGTAGTAGACCTGCCCACCCAGCGCACTGGTGATCTCCCGTAATCGCTGCCGCAATCGCCGGTTCGCACCTACACCACCCGAGACCACCAGGCGCTTTAAGCCAGCCACCTCCAACGCCCGTCGGCATTTGATAGCCAGTGTTTCCACCACCGCCTCCTCGAACGCACAGGCCACATCGGCCCTATTTTCCAATGTGGGCTCCAGTTGCCGCCATGTTTTGATCGCTGCCGTTTTTAGCCCGCTAAAACTGAAATCGCAGCCTGGTCGATCCGTCATCGGTCGGGGAAAGCAAAATCGCCCGGCGACACCCTGTTCTGCCAGCTTTGCCAATGCCGCTCCCCCCGGATAAGGCAACCCTAATAACTTGGCTGTCTTGTCAAAGGCTTCCCCGGCGGCATCATCTACCGATTCACCCAAAATATGGTAATGCCCGATACCCGTCACCCGCACCAGCAATGTGTGACCGCCAGATACTAATAGTGCTACAAAAGGAAATGCTGGAGGCTCCGGTTCTAGCATCGGCGCCAACAAATGGCCTTCCATATGATGAACACCGATCGCAGGAATACCCCAACTCCAGGCCAAACTGCGCCCAATAGCTGCGCCCACTAACAAGGCGCCGATCAAGCCGGGGCCCCGTGTATAGGCCACGCCTTCTATCGCTTGCGACTGCACGTCGGCTTGTTGAAAAATCTCATGAAGTAATGGCAATGTCTTGCGCACATGATCACGCGAGGCCAGTTCTGGTACCACACCACCGTATTCAGCGTGCAGTGCAACCTGGCTATAAAGGGCATGAGCCAATAATCCACGATCACTGTCATAAAGCGCCACACCGGTCTCATCACAAGAGGTTTCCAGACCTAAAACCAACATGTTCTCTCCAGCACAAGGTGATCTTTCATTCAGTGAACTCAAATAGTATTTTGCAATTGACAACAGGCACGATTAGAATTGATCATTTTATAAATTGCAAAATTTAACCTTATCAATCTCGATCATTATTAAGAGGTAATTCGTTAATGCCTGCTGTAAAAGTTAAAGAAAATGAGCCATTTGACATAGCATTGCGCCGTTTCAAACGTTCCTGTGAAAAAGCAGGCATACTCTCTGAGGTTCGCCGCCGCGAATTCTACGAAAAACCCACCCAAGAGCGTAAGCGCAAGCGTGCTGCTGCTGTCAAGCGCCATTTGAAAAAGCTTTCACGGGATGTTACCCGCCGTATCCGCCCCTACTGATTCCAGATTCTTTCATTCAACTGTCTGCTGAGCCTGTCAGTATGTTACTCAAAACACGTATTCAGGATGACATGAAGGCTGCCATGCGCAGTAAAGACAAGGAGCGCCTTGCCGTAATCCGCCTGATTCTGGCTGCCATCAAGCAACGTGAAGTAGATGATCGTGTTGTTCTCGATGATACCCAAACACTCGCTGTTCTGGAAAAGATGATCAAACAGCGCCGCGAATCCCTGACGCAATACCAAAATGCGGGACGTACTGATCTGGCAGATCAGGAAACACTTGAGATCAAGCTTATTCAAGGCTACCTACCCGAACCGCTAACTGAAGCAGAACTTGAAGCGCTGATTACCGATGCGATTGCCCGTTGTGATGCGCAATCCTTACGTGACATGGGCAAAGTGATGGCACTTGTCAAGGCACACGCGCAAGGCAGAGCAGATATGACAACCGTCAGTGCCCAGGTTAAAGCCCGACTCAGTGGCGCTTGAATTGAGGAATGTTACCCGCAACTTAATCCCTGATAGCACACTTTAATTGTTCCCAAGCACTGGCTTCCAGGTATTTGTCCACTAGGCTTTTGGATTATGAGTGGTCGTATACCCCAAGAATTTCTTGACCGATTGTTGACACAGGTGGATCTCATCGAGATTGTTGACGCCCGTGTACCGTTGCGGCGTGCTGGTCACGAATTCGTTGCCTGCTGTCCGTTCCACGCTGAAAAAACCCCTTCATTTACCGTCAGCCCGCGCAAACAATTTTACCATTGCTTCGGCTGCGGTGCCCACGGCAATGCCATTGGTTTTTTAATGGCTTTTGAACGATTGGATTTTCTGGATGCTGTTGAGGATCTGGCACGGCTTGCAAACCTGGATATCCCCCGTGAAGGCGGTCATGCAACTGATTCCTCCCGAGCATTGTTGCCCTGGTTAATGCAGGCTGATCGCTTTTTCCGGCAGCAGTTACGCCAAAACCCCTCGCGTCAACGGGCTATCGACTATTTGCAACAGCGCGGATTAAGTGGCCAGACCGCCAAAACATTCAATATTGGCTACGCGCCGCCCGGCCGGGAAAATTTGAGTCGGGTACTACGTGCAATGGGCGCCAAAACTGACGATATTATCGCTGCGGGCCTGGCCGGTCGTAACGAACACGGTCAGCTACGTGACCGTTTCCGCAACCGCATCATGTTCCCGATTCACGACCGCCGGGGACGTGTGATTGCTTTTGGCGGGCGCGTACTGGATCAGGAGGCCAAACCCAAATATCTCAACTCGCCAGAAACCCCGTTGTTTCACAAAGGTGCCACGCTTTATGGCTTATATGAGGCGCGATCCGGCTCCCAACACTTGCAACGGCTCGTGATTGTTGAAGGTTATATGGATGTGATCACCCTCGCACAGCATGGTATTCACAATGCTGTTGCTACGCTGGGCACGGCTACAACCACTGAACATATCGAACAGCTTTTTCGAGTCGTTGATGACCTGGTATTTTGCTTTGATGGCGATCGTGCCGGACGGGTAGCCGGATGGCGAGCCCTGGAGGTTGCATTGCCTCTGCTACGCGATGGGAAGCAGATTAGCTTTTTGTTTTTGCCGGAAGGGGACGATCCGGATACTTTGGTACAACGGGAAGGGCGCACGGTATTTGAGCAGCGATTGGTACAAGCGACATCGCTGGCTGATTATCTATTTGCTGAGCTACGCACGCAGACTGACATCAACACACTAGCCGGTCGTGCCCGACTGGCGACATTGGCGCGACCCCTGCTCGAAAAACTGCCTGAAGGTAATTTCCGCGACCTGATGGAGGAGCGACTGCGTCAAGAAGCCCAACTGACTATCACTCGATTGCGTCCCCCTACCCTATCACCTGCAAAAGTGGCCAACCGTAGCGACAGAAACTTGCAACTGACTCGCACCCCGTTACGTAAAGCAATGGCCTTGTTGCTCTACCGGCCGGAATTGGCACAACACGTCAGCCAGGATGACCCTGTATTTTATAACACTACCAACGCCGGGATAAAGCTACTGGCATCGCTAATCAATTATTTACATGCTAATCCGGCATTAACTACAGCAACGTTACTGGAACGCTATCGCAACACGCAAGAAGGCGCAATCCTGGCACGGTTGGCACAATGGCAGCCGGAAGAACCAGAAACATATCATTTTGAGGCAGAATTTACCGATATTTTAATCTATCTTCGACAGCATAACGATCAACGTGAACAATTACCGGATATGTTATTGCGCCGAGTGACCCCGCGAGCCCTTAGTGCTGAAGAACGAAAATTTCTACGAAACTTATGCGCCCCCAAAAATCACTGATTCCACCTGATTTTTAATCGCGTTTTTTTAGCCAAGTATGTTATAATATTAAGTTTGGATCTTATCCTCATTCCATCATATGGAAAGGTTATGAGCGAGCAGCAACAATCGCAATTAAAGAAGCTGATTGCCCGTGGCAAGGAGCAGGGATTCCTGACCTATGCTGAGGTGAATGACCATTTGCCCGATGATATCGTTGATCCTGAGCAGATCGAGGATATTATCGCCATGATCAACGACATGGGTATAGAAGTTCATGAATTCGTACCCGACACTGAAAATTTGCTGCTTAACGAAAATCCGGTCAATACAGATGACGACGTTGGCGCTGAAGAGGCGGCGGCGGCACTGGCAGCGGTAGATGGTGAATTTGGTCGCACCACTGATCCGGTACGAATGTACATGCGAGAGATGGGCACCGTCGAGCTGCTGACTCGGGAAGATGAGATTCGGATCGCCAAACGCATTGAGGAAGGTATGGGTCAAGTGTTATCGGCGCTTGCCAGCTACCCGCCCACAATCAGTGCGCTATTGGATATTTTCGATCTGATCGATGAAAACGGAGGCCGATCCAGCGATATTATTAATGGTTTCACCGACATTGAGGAGCCTGAACCGCCTGTCGTCAATGAAAAATTACTCCCCATTGATAACGTAAATACAGACATGGAAGATGGCGATACCAATGACATGGAAGTGGATGACGACGCCGACACCGATGAACTCGATGTTGCCGATGCCACAAATGATAATGATGACTCTGAAGAGGATTCACCCACCGTCGTGGAAGGTGGCGGCCCCGATTTTGAAGAAATCGCCCGTCGTTTTGAAGCACTGCGCATTTTGTATCAACAAACAATTGCCAGTCTTGATGAGCACGGCTATCAAGATCCCCAAAGTGAAGAATATCGCCAACAACTTGCTGAGTCCTTCTTGCAATTTCGGCTGATGCCTAAAACGCTAGACCAGATGATCGGAAACTTGCACAGCATGACGGAACGTCTTCGTACTCAGGAGCGAAGGATCGAGCAGCTTTGTGTCAATCAATCCAATATGTCACGTCGGGCCTTTATCAACTCATTTTCCAAAAATGAGACCCGACTGGAATGGATCGATGAGCAGATTAATTCCGGTAAAAGATACGCCGCTTCTCTGGTGCCACACCGCGACAATATTTTAGCTGCCCAATTACAGCTTCAGGGGATTGAGCGGGAAGTAAAGCTACCCATTCACGAAATCAAGGATATTAACCGCCTTATGTCTATTGGTGCGGCCAAAGCCAGCCGCGCCAAAAAAGACATGGTGGAAGCCAATCTGCGATTAGTGATCTCCATTGCCAAAAAATACACCAATCGGGGTTTACAATTCCTTGATCTGATACAGGAAGGTAATATTGGCCTTATGAAGGCCGTGGATAAATTTGAATACCGGCGTGGCTATAAATTCTCGACTTACGCGACCTGGTGGATACGTCAAGCGATTACTCGCTCTATTGCTGATCAAGCACGTACCATTCGCATTCCGGTTCACATGATTGAGACGATTAACAAGCTCAACCGGATTTCCCGACAGATGCTGCAAGAGATGGGACGTGAAGCCTCGCCAGAAGAGCTGGCTGAGCGTATGGAGATGCCGGAAGACAAGATTCGCAAGGTACTGAAAATCGCTAAGGAACCGATCTCAATGGAAACACCGATTGGTGACGACGAAGACTCACATCTTGGTGATTTCCTTGAGGACGGCAGTGTCATATCGCCTATAGAGGCAGCAACCTCTGAGGGTCTGCGTGAAGCCACACGCGAAGTATTATCAACCTTGACACCTCGGGAAGCCAAGGTACTACGAATGCGGTTTGGTATTGACATGCCCACTGATCACACTTTGGAAGAAGTGGGTAAACAATTTGATGTTACCCGTGAACGCATTCGCCAGATCGAAGCTAAGGCATTACGGAAGCTGCGTCACCCTAACCGCTCCGAGCAGCTACGCAGCTTCCTCGATCTAGAGTAATTCTCTATTGGCAAGACTGTGCCATGGTGGTTAAAATTTTAAATTTACAGGGCCCTTAGCTCAATGGTCAGAGCAGGGGACTCATAATCCCTTGGTTGCAGGTTCGAGTCCTGCAGGGCCCACCAAGTAAATCAACGCCTTGCCGCACTTTTCGGTAGGGCGTTTTTTTGGGCTGTGTGTAAAAGGATGTAAAAGGATGTAAAAGGACACATTGTAAAAGGACACATAGATTGATTCTCACGGGACACATAGATTGAATACTCAAATTATGTGTCCAAAAGATTTTCACGCATCAAAATTCAAAATCA
>PDTV01000013.1 GCA_002747185.1 Candidatus Contendibacter odensensis | reverse complement strand
GCAGAATCGAGAATAATCAGGTCAAAAATGTTTTGTTTTTGACTCATAAAAATAAAAATTGGAATTTTCCCGCTTTGCAGAGGCTTAATCAGAGGTTCCTTAGTTTTATTTTAACATAGAACCCTTATCTCAAAAAATGCATTTATTTATTGAGGTTACACTAGATCGAAACGCCCTTGAATAAATTGATGATGCCGTAAAATTTCCCTGTTTTTAATGATCGCCTTTAATTTGTATTTTTTTCGCACATGTTGAAAGACATAAATCCCAAACACATTTTTTTGACTCACAATTTAAGCATCTAAATTCTGCCGCACATAATTCTCCTTTGCTAAATAAGGTCTTAAGCTTTTCAATTTTAATCTCAAGCTGTACAAAATCTATTTTTTCATTCTTCTCTCCAGGTTTCATAATAGACACCTTCTTTAATTAAAGGTTGGTATGACCCGATTAAGTTAAGTCATACCAAATATAGATGCCTTGGTTAAGACGTAAATACTTGGATATCACCAGGATGTCTTAACATCTTATTCACTTCATCAAGATGTATTTCTTCAGCTACAATCATCTCTCTAGCATATTCTTCCAGAAGTACAGATAGCCCGCCTTCAGTTAGCTGTAACAACTCATAGTAAGCTTTAAGGGCTCTTTTTTCGTGCTCCAGGCTCTCTCTAAGAATGTCACCAATATCATGCCGTTCGGTTTCAAGCAATGTTCCAATTTTTAGTGAAGGATGGCCGCCTAAAAGTGTTACAAATTCCCCTGCTCTATACGCATGGGACAAACTTTCCTGTGCGTTGTTTTTCATCCAGTCAACGATGGGGAGTCTATTGTATCCATAGATCATTAAAGAGTAGTGTGTATAACACACAACACCAGCTAATTCAGTTTCCATGATCTTGTTTAGGATATCAATAGCTTTTTTGGTATCTATATCGTTCATCTGTCTATTTTCTATGCCATGATTATTTTTTCTTATGCCGGAACAGGCCTTGCCTTGCCCTGTACAAAGGCTATCTCCATTAACATGAGAGAGCTATTTTTTTCTGGTAGTGCTCCAAAAGACTGATAACAATTTTTTTAGTTTCCTGCAGTTCATAATTTTAGCCTTAAGATGAATTTTAAGAAAATTATAGTTTAAATGATAATCATTATCATTTAAACATGGTTGTGAGATTTTTTAATTCAAGCCGATTGATCTAGCTAAAAAACCACATAAATTATATGGTAAGCAAGCTTGTTGTGTGTCGTGCCCTAATCCGGGAAAATTGTCAACGTCCTGATTCAAGTGCGTAATATACCATTGCAGAGGGTATACTCGCGCGTGGCTTGACTGGCGGTTTTCGTGCGAAACAGCGGTTGGCCGACAAAGGCCATGATAAAAGCTATGATAGCGATGCCCTCCTGAAACAAGCCCGCTTGCAGGGTATGGAGCCGGTCATACCCCCAGGGAAAAATAAAAAGAGGCACACCAATACGATGCGTCTCGCTGTAAACTCCACCAGCGCGTTGAAAATGCGCTCCTGCATCGCGAAAGGTGGCGCACCATGGCCACCCGCCAGGCCAGAAGCGCCGCTTTATTCCCTGCTGCCACTTCCAGTGCATCGGTATTATGGAGTAAAAGGATGCTATCTAGGCTTCTGTCGGAGCTATGTGTACCATTAACTGATTAAATGGAATACCCCAACCATATCGATTACACGCACTAACGGCGCTTCGTTGCAGGCAGCGGCGAATTGCCCAGTAATCAGCGGCAGCGGCGCCCGTAAAAGAAGCGACAATCAACAAATTGAGTGAGGAAGCGGCTGCTTCGTTAAAGTCCACCATGAGACTTTCCATGTGTGGATAAAAAGCCTGTTGCTCCAATTGTTCGGTGAGGAAAGTGTGTAGCTGTGGGACGATCGTCTCTATAATCTCGCCTTGATGACTGTAATCCAGCCCAAATACTATGGGTATGGCAAATCCTTCCTGTGACAAGTTGCGAGGGTTCAGTGCAAGGTAATCGGTAGTTGCATACGTTTTGATAGCACCCAAAACCTGCATACTCACATTTTCAGGGGTTTGCGTCAGTACTTTACCGAAGATATCGCCATCCAAAATAACAAAGTCATTTTCTCGGCTGGGGAACCAGGGCTCATGCAATGCAGGAGGGCGCGAATTCATATCGATTAAATAACTCAGCGGTATGTACACGGTACTCCCTCGCAGTAAAGGATTTTCTAAAATGGAATAGATATTCAATGTATTGATCCGATAAGGTAAGCCGTTGTACATAATGCGCTGGCCCTCATGAATACTCCCCATACCGAGCATGGTATAAATTTCCTTGATAACATGTGGTAAGGAATTTCGTAATCCCCATGCAATTAAGATAGTAATCAAGAACAGTACTGTTAAAAGTAACCAGTCACCAAGTGCGGATAGAATCAGGGCAGCTACGAGCAAGGAGGCGATTACAGCCAGGATCTTGATGAGAAGTGCTATGACCTGGACCAGTGGGCGGTTTTTTGTTTTTTGTCCCCGACGTGTTGATCGGCTAATAAGCTGCCCTAGCCTTGTGAACAGGAAAAACGTCAGAATAAAACCACCGGTAGCCAGCATTAATGTTAAGCCATGACCGCTAGCGAATTCCTTAAAAGTCTCAATAAAGCGTTTGTATGATGTCTTGGCTGGTATAGCTGTCTGTTCAAGTTGTATCTTGAGTCGATCTAGCTGATTTTGTGCTTCTTCCTGCTTTTCTTGCCACTGTTTTTGCAGTGCAGTGAGCTTTCTTTTAACAGCCGGTTTTTTTACTTGAGGTAGTAACTTTTGCAGATGCGCAAGGGCATCAGTAGCCATTTTTTTCTGTGCCCTGTATTGATTCTGCTGAATTGTCATTTTCTCAATATCACGGGCACGTTGTGTCATCCGTTTGAGGCTGTCAAATAATGGTCGAACAAGCGCTTGTATTCCTTTTTGCCAATCAAATTGCTCTTCACGCAGAGAAAGCGATGCTATGCTTTTTCCGCCCGTTGCCAGTTCCCCAAACGCAATTTCAAGCTCTTCGATTTCCTTTGTGAGATTCTCTGATTCTTTTTGCAGTTCTTTCTTTTTTTCAGGATTTGTCGTGCTTTCAGCCTGCTGTTCAAGCGTGGCAAGATGCGTTTTCATATCCGCTATCATCTTCATGAGCGTATGGAGCTGTTCTTCTCGTGAAGGTGCAGCATCCAGTTCGTGCCCGGAGATGTGTTGAGTTTGTGGGGGCATCTCGGGTGAGTTTTCCGGTTTGGCTACCTTGGGCTGGGCGTGAATATCTTGAGCCAAAAGGATGCAGATACTTACAATAGCTAACCAGCGAAAAGGCATGAAACATATTCTCCTGTAAATTTGTGGGAGCGTAAGTGGAAAGGCTGCTTGGGTTAGGCAGCATGGCTGTACGGCGTTACCTTGGTGTACGGGATTTATCAGTACAACGTTATGCTGTATAAGTCGCGGATATTGCCGGTGGCGGCTGAAGGGGTTACAGCGCCAAAAGTAATGACTTAATTAACTGCCGGATAGCGGTGGAAATTCAGTGTATCGGGATTGCTGTTGTCGCACGGCAGGATTGTACTGAAGACAGTTAGGTACACAATCGCACTCAAAGGCGATTTTTATAGGCGCAATCAGATTCTGGTTTTTAAGCTGGAATAGTCGAGGTACGACGCGATCGCGCAAGCTCTCAGGATCAATGGTGTTGACATAAATCTTGGTGCCACCCTCAAATCCGGCAGGTGTTGAAACGCGCCATTTTATCAAGATTCGCCATGGCATCGGCACGTCAACATCAGGTGGTTTGTAATACCATTCTTCATTGCAGGGAATATCAGGGCCGGTGGCGGCATGACATGCATGAACCAGATCAGACATGCAACGTAATTCTTCCGGCGAGTGGTTCCACGGTTGACTGCGGGCGCTTTTGGAAAAAATGGCCAAGGTAGGATAACGGTGACCGAAACCGGCATGGGCAATCGCATGATCGTTTTCAGCAATCACCAAGTTGCGATAGGCCGCAAAGTTGATAGCTGCTTCATTATATATATTGGGGTTGGCGCGAACCTGTTGCAGTTCAAGATCATTCTGGGCACCTCGCTCATCAATCGCAACGAGCTGTTTGTGGAGATGATCGAAAGACGCACCTGCTGGTTTTAGCCAGTTCTGGAAAACCGTGACATAACGAATATAGCGATTGCTGATATACAGATCGCGTGCCGCATCGATGGTAAAGCGCATGTATTGATAGTGTTCTTCCGGCGTCAGTGTTCCAGAAGAGGCTAATTGGTTATCATGTGTTGCCCCGTCGATAAAATGACGGCGGGGGATAATCAATTCATGGCCTCCACCGAAAAAGGCATCAGCAATTTGTAGCTGCTCGTCCATAGGCAAACGCTCTTGAGCGACTTCATCCAAACCCGATGCTTTTAGGCGCTGTGCAATCACCTGAAAAGCGTGACGACGGCCCGCCGGTGAAGCCAGATAATTTTTTTTGTGGGATTCAGCCGTTTCTGACAGCTTGTAGTTAAAGTTTTTTTGCCAGTAATCGAAGGAAATAATTTCAAACAGATTGGGGATGCGGCGAAACTCTGCCGTAGTCTCGGAAAGCTGATCCACCATTAGATAACGTAGCGTAATAAATTCATTATTAACCTTGATTAACCGGGCTTTTTCCGGCGGGGTTTCCAGATAGCGTTTGGCGCAAAATGCACAGTGTGCATCGTGCTTGGCCGGGTTAATTGCAGTTGGGGTCTGTGAGTTGATCCCCAGCGGGCGATTGCCTCGCCCGGGAACCGTCCATACTGCTGTACCTGTGAACGGGTTAACCTGCTTGATAGTACCATCAGCCATCTTCATCAGATAGCTGGATTCAGGGATAACGTATGGCTGCATATCCAATTAAACCTCTTTTTTTATTCGTTATGATTTTTTTACAGCCTGTTACTCACCGTTGCATCCTGTCTGTTCTTGCATCAACTGACGCAGACGGGAATAATCGGGCTTGCCAGAACCTAGGAGTGGAATGCCATGCACAGTCTTTATCTGTCGAGGAATATAACGCTCACTTAGGCCTTGACGCTGTACGCATTCAATGAGTTCCCGACGTTCCGTATTGTGACGGGTAGTCAGCAGCACAATGATTTCACCTTTAACCGGATCAGGTTGGTTGAGCGCAACATGCTGTTCTTCAGGCCAGCACTCGGTAGCCAGTTGTTCGACTACAGCCAGCGAAACTATTTCACCGCCCATCTTGGCAAAACGTTTGACGCGCCCAAGAATGGTTACAAAGCCATCGTCATCAATGCGGACAATATCACCGGTATCATGCCAACCCAAACCACGGTCAGTACTCGGTGGTGTCAATACACCGGGCTGTTCGGCTAATAAATAACCCGCCATAATGTTTGCACCGCGCAAGGATAGTCGCCCACCGTCAGGAATGCCTTCTATGGGCTCCAGGTGTGTCTCTATGCCCGGGAATAATTTCCCGACCGTACCTGCCAGATGATGGCGGTTGGTATTACAGGCGACTACCGGACTCGCTTCCGTCAAGCCATAGCCCTCATTGATGCGAATACCAAACTTGTCCGCCCACAATTGACGGGTTTCCTCAAGCAACGCTTCCGCACCCATGACGACCAATCGAACACTGAAAAAGTCATAAGGGTTGGCATTGCGCCCATAGCCCATCAGAAATGTGTTGGTACCCACCAGTATGGTGGCACAATGTTCATAGGCTATTTCCGGAATGATACGAAAATGTAGCGGTGTTGGATAAAGGACTGTCCGTGCACCTAGCAGCAGGGGCATGAGTGTTGCTGTGGTTAGACCAAACGCATGAAACAGCGGCAGCACGTTGAGAACGGTATCTTGCGGCGTAATATCAAACACAGCTCGTGTCTGAGCGATATTGGCGAGTAGATTACGGTGTGTGAGTACTACGCCTTTCGGTTTTTGCTCTGAGCCGGAAGTAAACAAAATAACTGCTGGATCGTGGCAGGTTACTTCGCCGGCCATCCGTCGAAAAGCACGCGCGGGCGATAATGATCGCAGCCATCCACGTGCGCGCATGGGCAAAGTTACCTGTGCTTTCAAATCTTCAAGAAACACGATCCGAGCGTGTGCTTTAAGTGCCTTGATATGCCCATCCAGATCGGCGGTTTCAATGAAAGCGCGTGAGCTGCAAATGGTTTGCACCTCTGCCGTTTTGCAGGAATTCGCTACATCCCGGGAACCGGCAGAAAAATTCAGGATGACCGGCGTTTGACCCCGTATATGCAGTGCAAACAAGGTAATGGCTATTGCCGCTGCATTGGGCAACAGGACACCGATATTATTCTGATCGGCGCAGCTGGATTCCAGTACGTCTGCGAGGATAAAGCTGCGAAGAATGAGGTCACGAAAATTGAGACGTTGCTGCTGCATATCTTCCAGTATGATAGACTTGTCACCGTGTCGCTCTCGCGCTTCCAATAAGCCCATAAAAAGGGTCTGGTCGATCTTTATACCGGCATAGGCCAGCTCAGTCATCAAACGATCCAGTTGTTGACCCAAATGATGGCGGCGAACACGGCTACTGGCGGCAGGTGCATGCAAGCGGCGTGGTGGCAGCATGGTCAGGCGAATACGCGGAAACCAACGCCGTCGAACTATCGTATCCAGTCGTGACAGCAGACTGTATTGTGCGCCATCGATATATATCGGTAACAAGGCGGCATCGGCTTTGTCGGCTGCCAGCGCTGGCCCTTCATAAATTTTCATCAGCGCCCCGGTAGTGCTCAACCGTCCTTCGGGAAAGATAGCAATCCGCTCGCCCGTATTAATGTGTTGAATCAATGTTTTCAAATAGTGCGGGCTGGTTGGGTCAACGCTGATATGGCGGGTGATGGCAATTAATGGTTTAACCCACCAACGTTGCGCCACATGGGTATTAATGACGAAAATCGGCATATCCGGTAGAAAGGCTGCCAGCAAGACACCATCCAGATAAGAGACGTGATTGGCAACGATCAGCAATTTTTGCTCATCGTAGGGATAATGCTCCCAGCCATGTAATTCTACCCGAAAGAGATGGGCAAGTATCCAGCGAATCAGTCGTTGCAATAGATAGCGCATAGGCTTAGATAGTGTCGTCAATTTTTTACTCTATACGTCGATGCACCGGATGTAGGCAGCGGCAAGAAATGAAGCGGTGTTTTTGGCATGACAGGTAGCCGTGGCGCGCCGCCTTTTGCGATGCAGGGGCGCATTTTCAACACGATGGCGGAGCGTGTAAAGAGACACATCGTATTGGCGCGTCTTTTTTCTATTTTTCCCTGGAGGTATGATCAGCTGCACACCCTGCAAGCGGGCTGGCTTCAGGAGGGCATCGCGATCATAGCCCCGGTCGGTCAGCCGCAGTTTCGCACGAAAGCTGCCAATCAAGCCGAGCGTCGGTGTACCCTCTGCAAGGGTACCTGCCGTAATAAATGCTTGGATCGTTATATTGTGTGACGATGTTCTTGTCGCCAGATGCTCTGCAAGGGTACCTGCACAAATATTAAGTGCCCGGATCGGCAGACCATGCCCGTCCGTGGCCAGAAGCCTCTTGATGTTCCTACTTGCCGCCCGCCGCATGGGGAGGCGCTTTGTAATGGCTCGCGCCGACCATTAACCACTTAATAATCGGGTTCGTCGATGAATCGCTCCAACAACCGCGCCCACGCCCTCCGGTCGCGCCACCGGCAACATGGCGCTGTATGCTTTTCCAACCCCCCCTCAGAGGGTGGATTATGCCCCGGTGCCCCGATGTGTAATATCCAGAAAACAGCATTGATATTAATCCGGCGGGCATTAATATACTGTTCTTTAAAGTTAAATATACGTAAGTTCAGATGGTTAAAATATTAAGATAAAGCCTGTTTGCCCGCCGAATTAATAAATCAATGATCATCCGTTGCAGGTCGTCCCACCTTGCCGGTACCTTCCGGCATATGCGATTCTAATCATACCCGCCGGAGTGTATCGGATATGGCGTGTCGTCGATGCACTGTCATCGTTTGTCTCCATGGCGTGATCCAGAGACACGCTATCATGGATTCATTAATTTGACGACGCTATCTAGCGTAATCCATGTTCGCAAGTGGCTGCGAAGTGTATTTCTGGCCAGCGTTCCTGGGTGAGTTGCAAATTGACCCGACTTGGAGCGATATAGACCAATTCACCATGATGATCAAGTGCCAGATTATCAAATGCCTTTTTCTTGAATTCCTCGAAGCATTTGGCGTCGCTGCAACTCACCCAACGTGCGGTATTTACGTTAACATTCTCAAAATGACATTCAACACTGTATTCGCTGCGCAAACGAAAAGCAGCGACGTCAAATTGTAGAGTCCCAACCGCGCCGATAATGAGATCATTGCTGTTAAGTGGTCGGAACAGCTGCGTCGCGCCTTCCTCACATAATTGTTCCAGACCTTTTTGCAAGGCTTTCATTTTTAGGGGATCATGCAGGCGGGCACGGCGAAACAGTTCCGGTGCGAAATCAGGAATGCCTGAGAATTGAAGGTCTTCACCCTGGGTGAAGGTATCACCAATACGAATGGTGCCATGATTGTGCAAACCGATAATATCACCAGGATAGGCGGCTTCCACATGCTCGCGTTCGGAAGCCATAAAAGTTAGCGCATCGGCAAGCTTGATATCGCGCCCTAGCCGAACATGTCGTGCTTTCATTCCGGGCTGATAATGGCCTGAACACACCCGTAGAAAAGCAATACGATCACGATGCTGTGGATCCATGTTGGCTTGTATTTTGAACACGAAGCCGGTGAAAGTGGTTTCACCGGGTTCGACGTTGCGACTGGCAGCAATCCGTGGGCAGGGGGAAGGTGCATATTGGATGAAATCATCCAGCATTTCCTGTACACCAAAACTGGTGAGCGCTGAACCGAAGAATACCGGGGTCAGTTGTCCAGCGCGGTACGCATCAAAATCGAAAGCGTGACTGGCGCCTCGCACCAGTTCAATTTCATCGCGCAGTGCCTGTGTTTCTTCTGCACCCAGGATTTGATCAAGCTCAGGATTGTTCAGCGCTTTCAAGGTATGGCCGGTATTAATGCGACCGTTACGCGATGGATCATGGAAGTGAATAAAATCATGGTTGAGATGGTAAACACCCTTAAGCGCCCGACCCATACCAATCGGCCAGGTAATTGGCGCACAGCGTATCTTGAGAATATCCTCGATCTCATCAAGAAGTTCAATTGGATCGCGTCCTTCCCGATCCAGCTTGTTAATAAATGTAAAAATAGGAGTGTCCCGTAAGCGGCAGACCTCCATCAGTTTAATCGTGCGGTCTTCAACGCCCTTAGCGCAGTCGATCACCATCAATGCTGAATCTACAGCGGTCAGGGTACGATAGGTGTCTTCAGAAAAATCCTCGTGACCTGGCGTGTCGAGCAGATTGACAATATGTTCGCGGTAGGGGAACTGCATCACTGAGGAGGTGACTGAAATACCACGCTGCTGTTCCAGCGCCATCCAGTCGCTGGTGGCATGACGGGATGCTTTGCGCCCTTTAACGGTTCCGGCAAGCTGGATTGCTCCCCCAAACAGCAGCAGCTTTTCAGTCAAGGTGGTTTTGCCTGCATCAGGATGGGAGATGATGGCGAAGGTTCGGCGTCGGTGGAGTTGATCAAGGAATGTACTCATTACGGATGGATTCAGATCTTTGTCAATGTTGGAGAAGCGCGTAATTTTACCTGAATTGTGCAACAGCGATGCTGTAGGATTTTTCAAGTAGCCAGAATTTGTGCCAAACCGATGGTCGTCATTGAAGCCTATTTATTATGAATATTGAAATTTATGCTTGAAACGACAATATATGGCCATATTTTCAACTGCCAAGCATATAAAGCCGGTAAACCATATTTATTTGTAAGCGACTATCTATAGATAAAACTTAGATGTTTAATAGAAAAGATTATATAATACAAAAAGCCTTGCTAGACAGAGAGCTTGCCAGGCTTTAAGAGATTAATAAATTAAGAAATGATTAATTATCGTACCATAAATAGAAAGTATTTTGCTAAAATGATTATACCATTATAATGATTATTAATGGTTAGATAAGTATTTTGTAAACAAGATATAGTAACTCAGTATTTAATATAGCAATTTTTGCTATAGAAAAAATGCCATGGGGTAATCAGCCGCTATAGACAGCACCCTAAAATACATGTAACCAATAGCTGCTAATACAGAGGTGGGGGTGAGTCCACCAGCCTCTGCATCAACAAAATCAGGTGTAATTATGAGACCTCATATTCTGCTTGTTTTATTTTTTTATACGGGTTTTGCGCTTGCCGAAGAAGCCGGCTGGTGGGAAAAATTAAGCAAGGAAACACGTACGATCTGGGCTCAATCCAGGGAGGCAGTGAGTTCTGCTGTTGATTATTCTGGTAGTGGAGAACAGGAGGATTACTTCTCCAGGGTTTGGCAAAAATTAACCCCCAATCTGGAAAAGATTACGGTATTGGAGGATGCGCATGAGAGTTTACCTGATTCATCGTTGTTTGGCAGAGACAAGCAAGAAAATCAGGAGGATATTAATCAGCTGCTTGATGAGGCCATTCGTATTTTACAGATATCGGATGCCAGCGAAATTCGCAAGGATATTAGTGCAATTGAAGAGCAAGTACAACAAGCCAAGCAGCGGATTGCCACTTATCGTCAGGAACAGGTCAGTGCACCAGTTAAATCAGGCTGGAAAACGACAATGAGTGACTATGATAAAAAAATTGCTGCTGAAAAACAGTTAGTTGTACGGTTAAAACAGGAAATAGACCAAAAAAAGCAAACATTCCTATTAAGGCTGCATGAGATTGGTTTGCAGATTGACAGGCAACAACTGGACTTGCTTTTGGCAAGTGTGGTTGGTGATGATGCTATTCAAAGCAGTATTGTCTACAATAATGTCAAGCTGGTTAGTCAGCAATTAATGGAGTTGACCAGGAAAACAGGCGAAGACATTAATATTAGCAGGCGCTATTACGGGATGTATACCATACTGCTAAAGATACTTTTACATATGCAGAATCAGTTTATTACCGAGATCGATGACAATTATCGCCCTAGTATTGCACGGATTGAAGCCGAGACCAGAAACCTGATGAAAAGTACTCGAAGCATTTTGGATCAGGAAACGCTAGACAATCGCCGCCGGTATCTGGAAGCAAATTTTCAGGCACAAAAGCTTACATTAAAGACTGCCGATTTGTACAAAAAGCATCTTGATGCACAACACAAAAAAATTGTCCGTGCAAAAGAAAAAATACAAGCTGATTTACAAGTAGCAATGAATACGTATCATACCGTTAAAGTCAGTGGTGATCTGGTGAGTTTAATGCGGTCAAGCTCAAGATCGTTTGACGACCTTCTTAATATTCAAGTGCCGGATCTGCTGGTTTTTGAAAACGTGCAAATGAAAGATGAATTTTCAACATTGACTGCGAGACTGAAGGAATAAGCATGTTTTATACCTGTCTTTTCTAGATGGCGGCTGTGACTACCCGTAATTTGCTGTACTATCGACACTTTTTGGCGCCACGCTATTGGCTTGTCTGGCTTGGGTTAAGTATCGCTAAAGTCATAGCGATGTTGCCGTTTCGTTGGCAATTGTTTCTGGGTCGCCAATTGGGCGGGTTATTTGGCAAACTGGCTCGGCGACGACGACACATTGCCCGTATTAATCTGGAGCTTTGTTTTCCTGAACAATCTGCGGCTGAGCGGGACATTTTATTAAAAGCACACTTTCATTCGCTGGGTATTGGCATTTTTGAAACTGCGATGGCATGGTGGGCGCCTGATAAAAAGCTAAAGGATCGGGTGCAAATCGAAGGTCTTGAGCATTTACAGCGGGCACTGGCTCGTGGCAAGGGTGTCGTTTTATTGACCGGACATTTCACAATGCTGGAATTAGCCGCCCGTTTTATAACGCTATATCAGCCTTTTCATGCCATGTACCGCCCACATAAAAATCCATTATTTGAAGCCATGATGCGCCATGAACGTGAGCGACGCAGCCAACTGCCGCCATTACCTCACGAAGATCTACGCGGTGTATTGCGTGCCCTCAAGCGTGGGCGGGCTATCTGGTATGCCCCGGACCAAAATCATGGATTACGTAATAGCGTTTTTGTCCCGTTTTTCGGTACACCCGCCTGTACATTAACCACCACTTCGCGTTTAGCCGCACTCAGTGGTGCAGCTATCGTTCCTTTTTTCCCGCGCCGCCTGCCGGGAACAGCGGGTTACAAGGTAGTCATCCTGCCGGCTCTAGAGCATTTTCCCGGCGATGACATAACGGCTGATACACGGCGAATCAATGCGTTGCTGGAAGACTATATCCGCCCGGTACCTGAACAATACTACTGGGTTCATCGCCGCTTTAAGACCCGCCCAACGGGTGAACCCCACGTGTATTAAGCTGTGAATACCAAGCCGATTGCCTATCGCGCCAATTTGCCGGATTGTCCCGATATTCGCCGTATTCTGTTGCTCAAGTGGAGCGCTATGGGGGATGTGGTCATCGCTACCGCCTTATTTGAAGATATCGCCCAGGCGTTTCCAGGTCGGGAGATTCATCTGAATACCTTGCCTGTCTGGGAAGGTTTATTTGTGGAAGATTCACGGTTCTCGTCCGTATTTGCCGTCGATTTACGCGCCCGTCAAGGCCAAATGCAGCGGATAGTGGAGTGGTTGCAACGGGTACGGGCAGGACACTACGATTTGGTGATTGATTTACAATGTAATGACCGCTCCCGATTATTATTAAGCCTGTTGTGGCTTGTGGGCTGCCACATTCCCTATCGGCTCGGTAATCGCCGGCAATTTCCCTACAATATCGCACCTGCCGAATTACCTAAACCGGTTCACACCATGACCCGCTGTCGTGCGGCGCTGGAGGCCGGCGGGATTTCAGCCACGACCCCCCGCCCGGTGCTATCACTCCCGCAATTCAACCATGCTCGGGTTGATCGGCTGATGAAAGCGCATGAACTGAGGGAAGGGCACTATGCCGTTTTTATGCCGGGTTGTAATGCAAAGGGGTATTTAAAACGTTGGGGTGCTGCGCGTTATGCAGCACTGGCCAATCGCTTTCATGAAGACGGCTTGGTACGTATTGTGCTGATTGGCGGAGCCGATGAAGTGGATGAATGCCAGGCGATTGCCGAGACTTGTGGTGAGTGGTTGGTCAATCTGTGTGGACAGACTGAAATTTTCGATATTCCATTACTGTGTCAGCCTGCCCGCTTGATCGTCGCTAACGATACCGGCGGTGCGCACCTTGCGTCTGTAAGCACAACACCGATGCTGGTGATCTGTGGGCCGACCGATCCACGTCGCGTAAAACCGTTGGGCGATAATGTAGTGACGCTACAGGCCGATCTGCCGTGCATCAATTGTTATCGCAAAACCTGCTCGCATCATAGCTGTATGTCGATGTTGACACCGGATCGCGTGTGGCAACGTGTGCAAAAACTTGTTCAAGAAGCAGCGTGACACATTCAGGTTCTGCCGCGACCCGATTCAATCCGATACATTATCCGTGCGATGCTCATCCGGCAGTGGCGGGGCATCATCGGGTAACAAGCGCGTACCGTATTTAGCAAATTGATGATGTTCGTATAATTTGGCATATTTGAGAAATACGTAAAATGCTGCAATTATCGAGTTGATAAAGCCTGCCCAGCCATTCATGAAGTTACGTTTAAACAGATAGCTGCGGATGAAGAAAAGTGGTGGATAGAACAGCATGATTAACGGAATGCCCCAACGTTGCCGCTTGAGTTTATAGGTCACCAATCCGGTAGAATAGCCGTTAATTTTATCGACTTTGGTATGAATATCTGTTTCACCGTAGTGGTACAGCGGTGCACGAAGTCGGGCAATGGTGCCGGTTACCTTGGGTGCGGCATGGATAGGTATATCATCAATCGTACCCTTGTGTTTATTAAACAGGCGCAGGTAATGGTTCATACGGGTCGCCGCGTTGTACATTCGCCAGAACATCTGTTCCCGACGCGGAATTTCGTAACCATCCACTGTGACACCCTGTTTTAGTAGCTGCTGGATCTCGGTTTGCAATTCCGGCGACAATGCTTCATCCGCATCCAGCAATAACACCCAGTCATGCCGGGTGGCAGCCATAGCCATCTGTTTTTGTGGGCCGTAACCCATAAACTTATGCTGAATGAGTTGCACACTGTAACGGCTGGCAATTGTCAATGTATCGTCGGTGCTGAAGGAATCGAGTACAACGATTTCATCAGCCCACTTGACGCTTTCCAGGCAGGCAGTCAGGGTACGGCCATTATTCAAGGTCGTGATAAATACCGAAAGCGGGATTCGGTCAGTCATAAATATGATCTGTCTTGAGCAGGTTCTTCACCTATAGTATGCACGAGATTGCCCATTGATAGTTTTTCCACGCTGGATTTGTGACCGAAAGCTTACTGGAAACTTATGATTGTATCGGCTCATATTATCGGTGGCGAGGCATTGGGGGGAGCTGAGTTATTCTATGCTCGATTTATCAATGCATTGTTAGCACGACAGTATCCTGTACTTGCGGTTACTGCTCCAGGAAGTCAGGTGGGGCGACTGGTAGGAACGGATGCGGTACAGGCAAAGATTCCAATGCGCGGTGTCTGGGATGTGCTATCACGTTGGCAAATTTCCCAATTGCTCTGTCAATATCAGCCCGAAATTGTTCAAACGTACATGGGACGGGCGACGCGACTAACGCATGTGCCGCCAGGTCGCCGTCCGGTTCATATCGCACGATTGGGTGGTTATTATAATCCACATGGTTATCGACATGCTCACGCTTGGGTTGTTAACAGTGCAGGTATTCGTAGCCACCTGATCCAGCATGGCTTTCCTGAACATCGGATTTTCCTTGTCAGTAACTTTGTCGCACCGTGCCATCCGAGTTCAGCCGATGAGTTAGGCCAGTTGCGCTGTGAACTGAGCATTCCGGATGATGCGTTGATTGTTACCACAGTTGGCCGATTACATCCAGTTAAAGGATTTGAAAATTTGCTGGCGGCGTTTGCAAAGGTGCCTGCACAGATTCATGATCGCCCTGTCTATCTGGTGGTGGTCGGCGATGGGCCACTTGCAACACAACTCCTGCAATATGCTGAACAGCTAGGGATTAGCCACCGTGTCCGTTGGCCAGGCTGGCGCAACGATGCCGGTCGTTTTCAGGAATTGGCGCATTTATGCGTTTGCTCCTCCATCCAGGAAGGTTTGGGTAATATTATTCTGGAGAGCTGGGCACGCCGTCGCGCCATGTTGTCAACGTGTGCACAGGGACCGGCAGATACCATTACTGATCGTGAGGATGGCTGGCTGGTGCCTGTTGGACAGCCTGCGGCATTCGCTTCGGCAATAGAGCATTTATTGCGCGATGATGCGTTGCGTTATCAATTAGCTGAAAATGGCCATCGTACCTTGATCAGTCGACATAGTGAAAAAACTATTGTTAATGACTATTTGGCGATGTATCAACAGTTATTGATGGCATGAGAAATGTATCAATTAAGTAACAGACGTTGGGGGGATCGCTCGCCATTCAAGGCGAAACGATAGTGCTATGGCGCTATAAGGCGGTATCAGTGTTATGTTGTTGGCTGAAATAGCTTAATCCGCCCAGGCAAATGAAAAGATAACAGGAAAATTGCCGGGTGGTGTAACTAAAACTGAGTAAGCCGGTGGCCATCAGGGCTAATGTGGCTGCCAGCAGTACACCGGCTCGCTGTTGATCTATCGTCGATAGGCATCGCCAATGATGAGCCAGACGAATCAGTGCCGTCGCAATGAGTGCCAGCAACAGGCCAGCACCGAGAAAACCGGTTTCATACCAGGCATCCAGCACAAAGTTATGCAGATGTCGAACCTGATGGGTAATGCCTCCCAGATCAAAGCTCAGCATTTGGGTGGCGGTGCGACCATTACCGATCCCTACACCTAGCCAGGGTTGCACAGGTGGGTTTTCCAGTGCCTGTTGCCACAGAATGGTTCGTCCTGCGGTAAACGCATCCAGCGGATGACCAGGGTCTAGTTCGACCTTGTTAAACGGCGTGCTATTCATGGCAATGCCAGCGATCAAAACCAGCAGGGCGACCGAGCTGATGCGCCACAAGCGCCAGTTTAGAACCCGCCAGCAAAACACCGTTAGCCCGACCACTAATCCCAACAACGCTGCTCGCCCTTCAGCAAGCGCAACATAGGCCACTGCTACCATCGTCACACTGGTCATCGCCATAATCCGCCAGCGTTGTGGGCAGTACCACCAGATACCGGCCAACATAAAAGGCAGGAGGAACGGCAGATTATCTTCTTTAAGCTGGGTAATCGGGCTGAATGGTTCCCCTGACAACTCCAGAACATACCAAGGCAGCATGAGGTATAGACCGACGAGCATCAATAGACCTGACAGGGCAAGGGTTTTGATAAAACGCTCAATATTGTCGGTGGATTCACATAGCGCTATCGGTACCAGCAGCAGGACAATGCTGTTGACTGTAAATTGCAGCCACGTTTGTATACTGCGCACTGGATCAGTTGAGCCTGCAATGCTGAGCAAAAAAAGCCCCAGCAGCGCCAGATAGAGCGGGGCAAGCCACCGGTCAAGATGATATCGATGATTCCAAAGCGTCGATAATCCCCATAGTGCGTAGATACTCACCAAGGTGTTGAAGAGTCCACGTCCACCTAGCTGGGTTAATGGCAGGATCGCTGCTATCAGCCAGCCCCATTGAAAAAAAGCGTGTTGTAGCATCGGTATGGCCCTGTGCTTCACTGAAGGCAATCGAGCTGTCGAAAGGCGCCCAACGCCTGATCCGGTGTAATAGCGGCCATACCCGTTTGTCCAGCAGGTGGTAATACGGGGTGAATAAAACGCGAATGACCCAGCGGTGGTGATGCACCAAACAAGCCAATCGCATGGGTTCCCACAGCCGCCGCAATATTCAGCACACCGGTATCATTACCAATATAGCTACAACAACGGGCAAGTAATGCGATGGTTTGTTCCAGCGGCAATGACACCGCGTCAACTGCGGTCGTACTGTCACCAAGCTGTTGGAAAATCGCATCGGCCAATGACCGTTCTGCGGAACCACCGACGATCAATACCGAAGCCTGTTGCCGATGTGTCAACAGGCGCGTCAACGTGGCGAAGCGCGTAGCACCCCACTGTTTCCAGGGCTCACTGCTACCAATACCGAGTGCAACCCAGGGTAATGGCAGTGTCCCGAATCGCCCGGTAATCGCTTGATCAGCTTCGGTCGCAACCAACAGACGGGGTTCAGATTCATTTTGTTGTACACCGAGTAAATCCAGCAACGCATTGGCACGGACAATGGGATGTGTATGGTGATGCTCCGGCGCGAGACATACGGCAGTATTGAGCAGCCATGCCTGCCATCCGATACCATAACCCAGGCGTTCAGGAATACCCGCCAGCCAGGCAGCCAGGGCGTAGCGGGCACTACCGTGCAAAATCCACGCACGTTGGTAACGGTTCTGTCGTAATCGATCCATCAAACGAAAGAGACCCCGTGTACCGGCATGATGGCCATCGCGCTCCAGCCACAACACATCCTTGACACTGGGATCAGCACACAATAATCGATCAGCCTGGGAGCGCCGCTTGGTGAGAATATCAACCGTGCCAGCAAGCGTGGTTTTGGCAATAGCGTGAATATGGGGCAGATGCCAAACCATGTCGCCAATACCCGGCAGTGGTTGCACAATCAAGGTTCGATCAGAGCGTGCGAGCGTCATAAGCCTATTCAAGGCGATTGATGTAAAGCGGTATATAGCGCCAAGGTTTCATCCAGCATCTTTTGCAGGGGAAAGGCTGGTTTTGCTGGAACCGGCGGTAGCGTGCTCAGGACGTGTCTGACCCGTGAGACAAGCGCATCCCTATTACCTGTATCTATCAAACCGGCTGGATAAAGAGCGCGCAAAATCTCACCGACACCACCATGGTCGTAACCCAATACCGGTGTGCCCACACTCAAGGCTTCCAATACCGAACGCCCGAACGATTCGGGTTTCGTTGATAGTGATAACACCAGTGTGGACATGGCATAAATCTCACGCATATCGGTGCGGTGTCCGGTGAAGATAATCGTTGACTCTAGACCTTTTTCCTGAACCAGGTGCCGTAGTTGTTGCGCATAGCGTTGTCGGCGCGGTTCAACACCACCAACGATCAAGCCTTTGACCGGCAATTGTTGTGCGCGTAATCGAGCCATGAGTGCAATGAAATCCTCATGTCCCTTGAGCCGGCTCAAACGCCCTGGCAAGGTGAGCACGGACACATGCCTTAATTGTGGGTACTGGGCATACCAGTGAGCCCACCACTCGGTTGATGGTTCATGGTTATAGGGAAAGATGTTTGGGTCAACGCCGCGCTGGATGACCTGAATCCGTTCGGGTGCGGCTTTTGGATAATGCTGTTGCAGATAATTACGTACTGTTTCAGAGACGGCAATGACCCGCTCGCCGGAGTGCATGATGGCGCTGTAGCGGGAAACCGAATACAGCCCATGAACGGTTGTGATAAAACGTGGGCGGCTGGCCGGCGACATGGTGCGCCATGCCAGCCATGCAATCCAGGCAGGTAGCCGTGAGCGTGCGTGCACAATATCAATGTGCTGTTCATGCAGCCAGCGACGTAACGGTAACACCCAACGTAGTGCCAAGGGTGATTTGACACCCAGCGGCCAGGCGAGATGCTCACTACCTTCCTGCAGCAGTTTTGGAACCAGCCGGCCACCGGCGGAAATGACCACCGAACGATGGCCGTATTTAACCAGTTCCCGAGCGATTTCCAGCGTACCACGTTCTACGCCGCCGCTGTTCAATTCGGGTAACAGTTGCACCACGCTCAGGTGAGCCATTGCTGATGAATCCAGTGGGCACAGCGTTCAGCTTCATTGAAAGCCTGTGGCGGTCGTTGTAGATGTACATGTTTTTGCCACGACTCGAACGTGGTAATCCATCCTTCGGACGCTAGTTGCCTCAAGCCGCGACTGACCCGATTGGTACGTTTACACGGCACTTCCAATATGCCAACGGCTGCACCGGCAGTGAGTGACTCATAGATCATGGATACGCTGTCAGCTGTGACCCAAACCTGACCGGCTTGCGCGAGCTGTTGGGGTAACCAGTCCGGTGTGGTTGCGGTTACGGGAACAACATGAATCCGGTGGGCAAGCGTATCCAGTGCACCCAAAAAACTTGCCGGAGTACGGCGTGAAGTGGTCAATGTCCACTGCATGGCAGAATCGGCTGCCAGAATAGTGGTGATTTGTGCAAGTAATTGTGCATTGTCCCAGCCAAAATGGGTGGATGTGCCACCGATCAGTAACAGACCTTGATGGGGGTCGGGTGCTGTAGCGGTTTGAATCCGGTTTAACACACCACGTGTCGCCAGAATGTTGGTTGCCCTGGGAGGGTCATCATGTGCAGGAATCAGGCAGAGATCGAAAAATGATAGCGGCAGGCTAGGGCGCATCAGCACTATTGTTTTACCGCCACGAAAGCGACCGGCACTTAACAACGAAAGATGGGTACGATGACCCGCACCCACAAGCAGGTCAGGGGTAGGCAATGGCTGCCAGCTGGCCGGACAACCCAGCAACTGGCTAGCGAATAGCGTATGTGCGGGCAGGGGGTTTACCTCAACGGTCTTGACCGCACGTAATCGCGCCAGTGACTCCAACAGGCCACGGCTCTGGTTCTCATGCCCTGCCTTGCCGTCACCAAACCGCCATACGATAGTGGGTCGTACCGGCGATGTCATCGGCTACCGGTCGCCGGATTAGTCGACCAGTGTAAACAGGGCGCCACAGTAGGGGCACTGTGCTTTACCCGTTGCTTCGAGCGACAAGTAAACCTTGGGATGAGAGTTCCACACCGACATGTCCGGCATCGGGCAGGATACCGGTAAATCAGCACGGGTAACTTCATAGCTGTTTTGCGTGTTGGGTGCCATTTTCTGGGAAGCATCAGTGGCGGGAGCAGCAACCATATCGTATTCTCCTGTTTCAACAATTGAGTCAAATCGGATTATCGGGAAATCTAAACCAATGTCAGCCAGTCGGGATATTCATCACGCCGGCCGTGTACCTGATCGAAATAGAGTTCCTGTAGATGCTGACTGATGGGGCCACGCCGACCGTTGCCAATAGTACGGCCATCAACCTCACGTATGGGTGTAACCTCAGCAGCAGTGCCTGTGAAAAATGCTTCATCGGCAATATACACTTCATCGCGGGTAATCCGCTTTTCCTTGACCGGAATGCCAAGATCCTCAGCAAAACAAATGATGGTATCCCGTGTGACACCTTCCAGTGCCGAAGTCAAATCGGGGGTGTAGAGCACACCGTTACGGACAATGAAGATATTCTCGCCACTACCCTCGGCAACATAGCCTTCGGTATCTAGCAGCAAAGCTTCATCGTAGCCATCACGCAGGGCATCCGAAAGTGCCAGCATGGAATTCATGTAATTACCATTGGCTTTGGCTTTACACATGGCAATATTGACATGATGGCGACTAAACGATGAGGTGCGGATGCGAATACCGCGTTCCAGGTTTTCTGCGCCCAGGTACGCGCCCCACTCCCAGGCTGCGATAATTGTGTGGACATTGAGGTTATCAGCGCGTAAGCCCATGCCTTCAGAACCGTAAAAACACATCGGTCGAATATAGGCGCTGGCCAGACTGTTGGATCTGACGGCCAACTGGCAGGCGGCATTGATATCATCCTTGCTGTACTGCATCGGCATGCCAAGAATGTGTGCTGAACGAAACAACCGATCGGTATGTTCCTGAAGCCGGAAAATTGCAGCACCTTGATCGGTAGCGTAGGCACGAACCCCCTCAAAGACACCCATACCATAATGCAGGGTGTGGGTCAGTACATGGGTATTGGCTTCACGCCAGGGCGTCAGTTCACCGTCATACCAGATCAGACCGTCACGGTCAGCCATTGTTATCATTCTTGTTTCTCCATAAAAAATGCTCCTCGCACTGTATGGATGCAGATCAGGTGATCTTAGCCATTTTCCATCAGGCGCTGCCAGATAGAGTTCACGCTTTCACGGGCGACCTGCATGTTATCCAGCGGGATGCGAGCCGGCTGCTCTTGCAGTGTGAGTAGATGGATATGCCGACGTTGTTCCCGATAGGCATCACGCAATTGGGCAGCATCGGCGGTGGACAGGATACCGGTCTGCTCCAAACCATCAAGTTGTCGGATATTATCGGTAAACGTCAATAGCTCTGGATAGCGACAGGCATGCGCCAGGATTTCATATTGCACCATAAATTCAATGTCAGCGATACCGCCACGGCCTTGTTTAAGATCGAAAGTGTCGCTATCACTACTGTCAAGCTCTGTTCGCATTCGTTCACGCATATCCCGCACTTCCTGACGCAGGCTGTCAGGATCACGCTCGCATTCCAAAATGTTACGGCGAATCGCCTGAAAACGATGAATGAGCGTTGATGGTCCTGCCACAACACGCGCCCGTACCAAGGCTTGATGCTCCCAGGTCCATGCCTGTTTTTGCTGGTATTCAGCAAAGGCCTCAAAGGAAGTCACCAATAAACCAGCACGGCCACTGGGGCGCAGGCGGGTATCCACTTCATACAGGCCACCTGCGCCGGTACGGGTTGTTAGATAGTGGATGATCCGTTGTACCAGCTTGGCAAAAAAGCTGGCATTATCAATCTGGCGCGGGCCATTGGTGATTTGCTGGCTGCCACTGCTATCGTGCAGGAAAACCAGATCAAGATCAGAACCATAATTGAGCTCAATACCGCCCAGTTTGCCGTAAGCGATAATGGCAAATTGTGCCTTGCGTTTTACATCATCGATGATACATTCCGGTATGCCAAATTTGGGTTCTATATCGATCCAGGCCCGTTCCAGTACTTTAAGAAGCAACGTTTCAGCAATTTCGGTCAAATAGTCACTAACGACCATTAAAGGTATCGCGTTACTGATATCGGCAGCGGCGACCCGTAAAACCTGTGACTGTTTGAAATAACGTAGTGCGTTTAACAGTTCTTCAGGGTCGTTTTCAGGAATACGTGCAATCTGCCGATCCAGTTCCCGCACCAGTTGTTCATGATTTAAAGGTGCGTGGAGGATAGCGGGGCTGAGTAGATCATCCAGTAGCAGCGGATAGCGGCTTAAATGCCTGGCAATCCAGGCGCTATCGGTACAAAGTTTGACCAGTTGTGCCAACACATGTGGATGTTCGGCCAGCAAGGCGATATAGACCGAACGACGGGCAATCGCTTCCAGCAGGTCAAAAATGCGCTCCAGCACGATTGTGGGTTGCGGCACGGTGGTGACCGCATCGAGCACTTGAGGTATCAGGCTATCGAGCCGTTCGCGTCCACGCTGGCTCATCGTGCGGTAGCTAAAGCCGTTTGCCAATGCGTGCAATCGATTCAAGACGATTGTAGGTGTTTCAAAGCCATACTCAGCCAATAAGGCCAGCGCCTTTTCTTCAGCCAGATTTTCTGGCCATAGCGCTGCCAGACCAAGTGGTTCAGATTCTGAGGCTGTTTCCGTATCCTCAGCACTACCAAAGATCTGTGCAAACTGTTGGGCCACCCGTTCAGTATGCTGCCCTAATGCTATGGCAAATGTCTGCCAGTCGGGGTAGCCCATGGAAAATGCCAGACGCAACTGGGCCTGTTCATCATCAGGTAAAATGTGAGTTTGCTGATCTGCCCATGCTTGCAGGCGGTTTTCGACACGACGCAGAAAATCATAGGCTGTTTTCAGATCGTTGACAGCCGTGTGTGGCAAGCGATCGCTTTCAGCCAGATAATCGAGTACCCGCAGGATACTCCGTTCCCTTAAGGCAGGCTCACGTCCACCGTAAATAAGCTGGAATGCCTGACCGATGAATTCAATTTCACGAATGCCGCCATGGCCAAGTTTGACGTTGCCCTGTATACCTTTACGCTCAATTTCCTGAGCAATCATCATTTTCATGCTGCGTAGCGCCTCAAAAGCGCTATAGTCCAGATAACGGCGGTATACAAAGGGCCGCAGTGTTTCCAGCAATTGAGCACCAGCATCCGGGTCACCGGCAATCACCCGCGCTTTGATCATGGCATAGCGCTCCCAATCACGGCCATGATTTTGGCAATAATCCTCGAAAGCACTAAACGATATGGCAACCGGCCCGGAATCACCGAAGGGGCGCAGCCGCAAATCGACCCGAAAGACAAAACCTTCAGCGGTAGGTTCGGCGAGTAATTTGCTGAGTCGTTGGCCAAGCCGACGGAAAAATTCTTCATTACTAACGACACGTCTTCCATCGGTTTTGCCGTTACCGGGGTAGGTGAAAATCAGGTCGATATCCGAAGAGAAATTGAGTTCACGCCCGCCAAGCTTGCCCATACCCAGTACGACGAGTCGTTGTGGCTGACCATGATGATCCAGTGGTTGGCCATGACGTTGGCTGAGCTTCTGGTGCAAATGATGAAGTGCTGCATCGACGGTGGCATCGGCCAAATCCGACAAGTCGCCTAGTGTTTCTTCCAGCTCGGCCAGGTGAGCCAAATCACGCCAGGCAATACGCAACATTTCCCGCCGTCGAAATCGACGTAGTGCCACGCCGAGCTGTTGCGTATCGGTGATGTTGCTAATGAGACGTTCTAGCCGAGTGGCACAATCGCCTGTGGTGTAGCGTGTGGCCAGATCGCCACTGTTTAAGAGATCCGTCAGTAGTTTTGGTTCACGGATGCAGCTCCGGGCGACAAATTCGCTACATGCCCAAACCAGCAGGAGCTGTCCCAGGCGGGTGCCGGTGGGCGGTGTAACACCGGCTGCTTGAGCAGCGGTTTCGTAGGCTTCCCAATATCGGGCGACGGTATTTTGCAACGCTTTGGGTAGCTGTTGCAGTTTCTCCGCAACGTCTTTCATGAGTTTTGGCGCTTGCTTAAGATACTGGTAGCGAGGTCCAATCGTATGGATATCGATTTCCCAGGTGAGTCGGAACGCCTGTAAAGGGTTCGGCGATATCTGGATTTACAGTGTGAGCGGTATTTCTTTAGTATTGATAAAAAGCTTGCCATTTTCGAAACGGGCCGTGCTCTTGTATTGGTCATTATCCAGTTCAATAAAGCCCATCATGCTGAATCCTTGCAACCGTTGCTGAGTTTGCTTTACTGCGCGTTCTCCTAGTTGTGCATCATCAAGCTGTGGATTTTTCATTCTTAGCTCATTGGTGATGGACTGGGTCATAACGGTTTCAACCAGTTTTTTGGAGACAACGATATGCGCCTTGCCTTTGTGCAGGGCTTTCAGGAATTGGCTGAAATTCTGTGCAGGAGTAAAGTTACCCGGGCTTTGGAACTCTAGCGTGAGCTCACTTTGCCATTGGCCGTCGCTCGTATTCCCCTGACTCGTGAGTGATACCGTTGGTTTGCCGTCGAGCAGGCGTTTTAGTATCGGTAATACTTCCATCATGGCGAGAGCATTTTGGGGCTGATTGCCCATTTTATCTTGCCACTGCTGTATCTGCTGAACGGTTGCACCGTCCAGGTTGCTCACGTTGATTTTTAAATTACCTGTTCCACTGTGTTGATCGATGACGATTTTATCGGCATTAAACAGCATATCAAAGGTGACTTGCTTGGGTGTTTGCTGATTCATTGAGCCGGTGATGGTCAAGCCACTCATAATCACTGGATGTGCTTCGTTTTGAGCCTGTATATCCAGCTCACCGATTTTGAAGCCAGAGTCGCCAAACATTAAATCGAAGTCGCCTTTATATTGATCGGCAAATGCTGCCAGATCACGCAATGTGATCTTGGCAAGATCATCTGGTGTTGTTTCTGCCCCATCAGCTGTCTTGCCGACTATTTCCAGGCTGGAAATATTGAGATTGCCCTTGACAGCGGTATTTTTTGCAGCGACCCGAAAATAGCCTTGCAGACCCGAAAACTTAAGATCTTTCAAATCTTCAACATCCTGTAATGCTAATGGTGGCATTTCAATGTAGTTGTCGCTGGAGCCATCAAAGCCGAGTTGCGAGATAACGGTTAACGGTTCTTGATCACCATAGAGTTTGGCAAGTTTTTGAGTCCACTCGCTGCTTTCTGTGTCTAGCGTAGCGCGTATTACTGCCAGGCAAGGGGCCAGGCTGATACCGGCGACACCTCGGCCGGCGAAGGGTATTGGGCCATGGTAAATCTCTTGCAAGATTGAGAATGACGGGTTGGTTGTACTTCCGTCTTCATTTTCCAGCTGAGCGGATTCGACACGAGTGACAGCTCTTGATGAGAAAATCCCACGTTCATAGCGTGCCGTGCTGATTTTGAGCTCGGAAAGTTCGGAGTTTTTTGAGAGTTTGGCCAGATCTTCCTGATAGCGGTGTTCTGCTTGCATCCCCGCCCAGTAGGATGTACTGGCAAAGCCAACACCTGCCAGTATCACAATAAGAGCCACGGTACCTGCTAACTTGCTCATAAGCTTTGTCCTTTCGATGATTGATTGTTAGTCATTATTCCACAAAAGAATGAGAATAAAATTCTTGAAACTGAAACCGGATGGTTTTGATAGGTTTAGGTGAAGCAATTCTCGAAGCCGGACATGGTGATGCCCAAACCGGGTTCAATTGGTTAGATACCATTTTCCTGGCAATTCCGTGCTCCTTAAATGGAACATTCCTGATAGCCAGCTTTCTTGATTTATCTATAGTTAGATTGATCGTTGGCGCAGTGTGAATGCGATTTTCTTATCAGCTGCGCGTCGCTGCCAGTGGTGGTATTTGCCGCGCCAGTGCCCGAATTGGAAGACGGTCTACTCATGCAGTGATTATCCTTAAAATCAGGTCTTGGCAAGCATGGCGATGCAGCGGTGCGTGAGCGATTGATGCACATGAGTTTGATAACCCGGAATCAAACGATGAAGGCTTGACAAATTTAACTCCAAATCAGTAATTTTCCACTTTTAACCAGAAATGGCCAGTTATTCTGGCTTGCCTCATTTAAGGAACCCTCATGAAGCGGACTTTTCAACCCAGTATTATTCATCGTAAACGTACTCATGGTTTTCGTGCCCGCAAGGCGACGAAAGGGGGACGTGCCATTTTGAGCGCACGTCGCGCCAAAGGGCGCGCACGTTTGGCGCCTTGATATTGTGGCTAACGGCGCATCGTTCCCGCGTCGTGCCCGGCTCAGCGGTCGGAACGCTTTTTCCCACATTTTCGCACAGCCTGTAAGATCGGCTGACCGCTATTTCACTGTGTTTGCTCGTCCCAATGATTTAGCCTATCCACGCCTGGGTTTGGCCATCTCCCGAAAAGTGGCCAAATCCGCTGTAGCGCGTAACCGCATCAAGCGTATTGTCCGTGAAAGTTTCCGGCATCATCAGCAGTTGCTTGATGGCCTGGACTGTGTAGTGACAGGGCGCAACGGCGCAGCACAACAGGATAATGCGACACTGTTCGCCTTACTGCAACGACACTGGCATAAACTCGCCCATCTATGCGCTCTATCCTGATTGCACTGATTCGCAGCTATCAACTTATTCTAAGCCCGCTGATAGGTCAGCATTGCCGCTTCTATCCAAGCTGCTCCCAATATGCTCGTGAGGCGATTGAGCTGCACGGCGCTTTTTATGGGACTGGTTTGGCCATTCGGCGGTTGCTGCGCTGTCATCCTTGGCATGTTGGCGGTGTCGATCCTGTTCCCGAACCTTCCTCGAAGGACCAATGATGGAAAATCAACGTTTGATACTTGTCATGGTGCTGGTTTTTATCCTGTTTTTGCTTTGGCAGAACTGGGTGGAATTCCAGGCCGTGAAATATGGCTCCCCTCCGGCACCGGCTGCTGAAATGCAGACAGGCTCGACCACAGATGATGCGAGCGTGCCTGTCATGCCAGATCCGGTGACAACGGTTCAGGATGTGCCGGATATCACATCAACCGCAGGTGAGGCGCCACAGGAACCAGATGCTGGCCAGATCGTGCGTGTAACAACTGATTTGATTAAGGCCGAAATCCATACGATTGGTGGTACGTTGCGCCAAGTGGGTCTGCGTACCTATCCCACTTCAGTGAAGAAGCCCGATGAGCCATTTTTACTGTTTCGTGATAGTGGCCAGGAAATCTTTATCGCACAATCCGGCCTGTTGGCGTTAGACGGTTTGCCCGCCCCCAATCATTATGCCGAGTTTACCACCGACCAGCACAAATACCGTTTAGCCGATGGTCAGGATACGCTGGAGGTGCAGTTAAACTGGTCTGATCCTGCCGGATTGAAGGTAACTAAAACCTACGTTTTCCATCGTGGCAGTTTTCTGGTGACATTGCACCATCGGGTCGAAAACAGCATGGCTACTGACTGGCGAGGGAGTTTATATCGTCAATTCCAGCGCACCCCGCCGGCATCAAGTGGTGGCTTTTTCAGTGGTGGCGTGATTACGTACACCGGTGTTGTGGTGTCCACGCCTGAACAGCGTTATGAAAAAATCTCCTTTAGCGATATTGAGAAAAAAGCGCTCAGTCAACGTGTTCAGGGCGGTTGGGTCGCGATGATCCAGCATTATTTCCTGGGCGCCTGGATTCCCGATCAACACAAGACTAACGCGTTTTACACTAAGGTTGTCGGCGGTAATCGCTACGTGGCAGGCCTGCGTAGTGCGATTCAAACGGTTGCTGCCGGGGCGACCCATAATTTTAATACTCAGTTGTATGTAGGGCCAAAATTGCCGCGTACACTGGCCGAGATTGCGCCCAATTTACAGCTAACGGTTGATTATGGTTCGCTGACCATTATTTCTGAGCCGTTGTTCTGGCTGTTAGAGAAGATTCACGCCGTTGTCGGTAATTGGGGTTGGGCAATTATCTTTCTGACGCTTTTGATTAAACTGGCATTCTACAAGCTGTCAGAGACCAGTTATCGTTCGATGGCCAATATGCGCCGTCTTGCCCCGGAGCTGGCCCGATTGAAAGATCTGTACGGCGATGACAAGCAGAAAATGAATGAGATGATGATGGGGTTGTATAAGCGGGAAAAGGTCAATCCGCTGGGCGGCTGCTTGCCGATTCTGATACAGATTCCAGTATTTATCGCGCTGTATTGGGTGCTCGTGGAAAGTGTCCAGCTACGACAGGCACCCTTTATGCTTTGGATTCAGGATATGTCGATTCCTGATCCGTATTATGTGCTGCCATTGATTATGGGCGCAACCATGTTAATTCAGCAAAAGCTGAGTCCCGCGCCACCTGATCCAATGCAGGCCAAAATCATGATGGCTTTGCCCATTGTATTTACCTTTATGTTCCTGTGGTTCCCGTCGGGCCTGGTATTGTACTGGGTTGTGAATAATATTCTGTCGATTCTACAGCAATGGGTGATTACCAGACGGGTTGAATCAGGTGCTGACAATGGTAAAAACAGCTCAGGAAAACCGGATATAAAATGGGGTGGGCAGGCGCAAAAAATGCTGTCGCTCGCTAAAAAATATTTGCCGGATCGTATGACCAGAGAACGTCGTAAAAAGTAGCCTGTTAACTGTTTTTTATTAAATGGAGTGCGAGTGGCTATGGAACCTGCTCGCCCTTTTTATTTCTGAAATACCTTATTTTAAAGCCAGGAAATTTCAATGGATGACTCCGTTTATACGGTAGTTGATAGCGATACTATTGCCGCTATCGCAACGCCCTCTGGTCAGGGTGGTGTGGGCATTATACGGGTATCGGGTTTACAGGCCTTGGCTATTGCGCAGGCAGTGTGCGGTAGCGCGCTCCTGCCACGTCGGGCACAGTTACGTAATTTTTGTGACGACAAGGGTCAAGTGATTGACCAAGGGATTGCTTTGTTTTTTCCCGCTCCACAGTCCTTCACAGGTGAGGATGTGTTAGAACTCCAGGGACATGGTGGCCCAGTCGTAATGGATTTGTTGTTGCAGCGGGTTTTGGCATTAGGTGCCAGAGTCGCACGACCAGGCGAGTTCTCTGAGCGTGCTTTTCTAAATGGCAAGCTTGATTTGGCACAAGCGGAAGCTGTCGCCGATCTGATTAGCAGTCATACTACGGCCGCCGCCCATGCGGCTTTGCGTTCATTGCAGGGTGAATTTTCTCAGCGGGTTCATGAATTGGTAGCAGGCTTGATTTCACTGCGTATGTATGTGGAGGCTGCCATTGATTTTCCTGAGGAAGAAATTGATTTTCTTGCCGATGGGGTGATTGCTCAACGCTTGAAAGCATTGCAAATGCAGTTGGATCATTTGCGAGCGGCAGCCGGTCAGGGGCGATTATTGCGTGATGGAATGACAGTCGTCATTGTTGGGCGACCCAATGCCGGGAAGTCCAGTTTGCTTAATATGCTGGCTGGCCATGAGACCGCTATTGTCACGGCCATTCCTGGCACGACCCGTGATGTGTTACGAGAACATATCAGTATCGATGGAATGCCGCTACACGTCATTGATACTGCCGGTTTGTGCGAGAGTGATGATCCTGTAGAGCAGGAAGGTATTCGCCGTGCCTGGGCTGAGATAGAGACTGCTGATCAGATTGTGATGGTGATGGATGATCAGTTAGGCTTAACTGATGCGGAGCAAGCGTTGCGCGAGAGCCTGCCTGAAGATACACCTGTTACAGTGATTCGTAACAAGATTGATCTCAGCGAACGCTCGCCGGAACAGCGTGAGGGGCAATGGGGGGTAGAAATTCTGCTATCGGCCAGGACAGGCGCAGGGCTTGATCTATTGCGGGAGCATCTTAAATCCTGTGTGGGTTTTCATGGTGGTGGTGGTGAGGAAGGAATTTTTATGGCGCGTCGTCGCCATTTGGAGGCATTGGAACGGGCGAGGATATCATTGATGCAAGCGTGGTATCAGCTAGAGGTTGTTCGTGCGGGTGAGTTGGTCGCTGAGGAATTGCGAGATGCACAAAATGCCTTGTCAGAGATTACCGGCGAGTTTACATCTGACGATCTACTGGGACGGATTTTTGCCAGTTTTTGTATTGGCAAGTAGGAATTGCTTGAGTGTTATCTTGTTGTTGCCGACGACTTGCGCTGCCGGCAATCGCAGAGCTGGGCTACGCTGCCAGTCACCTGGCGGCTTGCGCCGCAACACGAGTAGTGTTCATAATTCTGTGTCATTTCTTTAAAATCACCAAAAGAGAGATGACCTATGACCAAACCAACATTCGACATGGAAGCCGCACTGCAAGACGTGCGACCCAACCCGTAGCGGCACAACAGGCTGGGTAGGGGTAGTGGCTTGAAGCCATGGTTAAGCCCATTGGCTACTCTTCGGATGTGAATCTATCTTTGGCTGTTTTCCAGGTATTCCCAAGATCTTTATATGCCTCAGAAAACCCTTTTTTCGTATGATCCCACGCATCGGTCGAACTGGATTTCATGCGGCCATACCATTGGGCAACTTCATTTCGTTGTTTACGCAGGGCTCTAAGGTTCTCACGAGTTTGCTTGCGCATGGCTTCGCTCATTTTATCCCAGTCTTTATCAATCTTGGCCTCCAGCACATCAATGTAATTGTCCATTTTATTCAGACTTTCATTGACTTCCTGGACTGCTGCATTTTTCTTGTCAACAGTGTACGAGCCGATAGTTTGAAGCAAATCCCTGGTTTCTTTCTGAGCGTCTTGCATTAAAGTGCTGGTATTTTCCATTTCAGCATAACAGAGTGGAGCAACACCAAGCAGGCATGCCAAAGCCAACATGTGACCAAATAATTTCATTTAAAACCCTCATGGTTAAATGTGATCAAGCAATAAATATTGTTATTTGAATTCTGATTATAAGTAATTGATCAAAAATTATCTTGTATTTTGATCCAAAGTGATTGGGGATATTTTGAAGTTTGACAATGACTTCATGACCTGTATCTTAAAACAAAACTATTGGGTGTCAGGCCCTTTTCTTTTAATTTACTATAGCTTATATAAAGAATACATTGCCTGATATTGATGTGCTTTGAATCAATATCAATAGCAATATTAAAATTTTTATTTCCACACTAATCGCGCCTGTCCACTTTTGGGTTCCCCTTGAATTTCCCAAAAGAGCCACCAAATTCATGGAAAATCAAGTTTCCATGGAGGTCAATCATTCATGCGAATGGACAAACTAACCAGTAAATTCCAGATGGCGCTGGCAGATGCCCAGAGTTTGGCGATAGGCCGTGACCATCAGTTCATTGAACCTGTACACACAATGGTGGCATTGCTTGATCAGGATGGTGGTACAGTACGCCCGCTATTGGCACAAGCCGATATCAATATTAATTTGCTACGCTCTCAACTGAGTGAGGCACTAGATCGCTTGCCGGAGGTTGAAGGAAATAGCGGTGATGTGCAAGTTTCCAATGCCCTGTCACGGCTGCTTAATCTGACCGATAAACTGGCTCAGAAGCGTAAGGATGCCTATATCTCGTCCGAGTTGTTCGTGTTAGCGGCAGTAGAAGACAAGGGCGAACTTGGCAGGATACTTCATCAAGCCGGCGCAACCAAAAGCCTGATTGAACGCGGTATCGAAGCCTTGCGAGGCGGTCAGGCTGTTGAAGATCCCAATGCTGAAGATCAACGTCAGGCATTGGAAAAATACACGATTGATCTAACTGAACGTGCTGAACAAGGCAAACTTGATCCAGTGGTGGGTCGTGATGATGAGATTCGCCGTACCATTCAGGTCTTACAGCGTCGCACCAAAAATAATCCGGTACTCATCGGTGAGCCCGGCGTGGGTAAGACCGCTATCACCGAAGGCCTGGCGCAGCGCATTATCAATGGCGAAGTACCTGAGGGACTGAAAAGTAAACGGGTACTGTCGCTGGATATGGGCGCATTGATCGCCGGTGCCAAGTTTCGTGGCGAGTTCGAGGAACGATTAAAAGCTGTTTTGCAGGACCTGGCTAAACAGGAAGGCCAAATCATCTTGTTTATTGATGAGCTGCATACCATGGTTGGAGCAGGCAAGGCAGAAGGTTCCATGGATGCCGGCAACATGCTTAAACCGGCGTTGGCGCGTGGCGAATTGCACTGCATCGGCGCGACGACACTGGATGAGTACCGCCAGTATGTCGAAAAAGATGCGGCACTGGAACGGCGCTTTCAGAAAGTGCTGGTCACGGAGCCAAGCATTGAAGACACCATTGCCATTTTACGCGGTTTGAAAGAGCGCTATGAAGTGCATCATGGGGTTGATATTACCGATCCGGCGATTGTCGCGGCGGCGACGTTGTCGCACCGTTACATTACCGACCGTAATTTGCCTGATAAAGCCATCGATCTGATCGACGAAGCGGCTTCGCGCATCCGTATGGAGATTGATTCCAAACCGGAGGAAATGGATCGGCTGGATCGACGGTTGATTCAACTTAAAATCGAACGTGAGGCCCTGAAAAAAGAAAGTGACGATGCCTCCAAAAAGCGACTGGATCTGCTACAGGATGAGATTGCACGGCTGGAACGTGAATATATCGACCTTGAAGAGGTCTGGAAAGCCGAAAAACTGGTGTTGCACGGTTCTGCACAGATAAAAGAGGAACTGGAGCGGGCGAAACTGGATCTGGAAACCGCTCGGCGTGCCGGTGATTTGACACGTATGTCGGAGTTGAGCTATGGGCGTATTCCAGAACTGGAACAAAAACTGGGGCAGGTCAATACAGCTGAACATGACGAGTTCAAGCTGTTGCGCAATCGGGTGAGTGATGAGGAAATCGCCGAGGTTGTTTCAAAATGGACCGGTATTCCGGTTGCCAAGATGCTTGAAGGTGAACGTGACAAGTTGTTGCGGATGGAAGAGGTGATTCAGCGTCGGGTGATTGGTCAGCAGGAAGCTGTAGCGGCGGTCTGTGATGCCATTCGCCGCTCGCGTGCCGGCCTGTCTGATCCAGACCGTCCCAATGGCTCTTTTCTGTTTCTTGGGCCGACGGGTGTTGGCAAGACTGAATTATGTAAGGCGCTGGCTGAATTTCTGTTCGATACCGAAGAGGCCATGGTACGAATTGATATGTCAGAGTTCATGGAAAAGCATTCGGTGGCACGGCTGATTGGTGCGCCACCGGGCTATGTCGGCTATGAGGAAGGCGGCCATCTGACTGAAATAGTACGTCGTCGTCCTTATAGCGTGATCCTGCTCGATGAGGTTGAGAAAGCGCATGCTGATGTGTTTAACGTACTTTTACAGGTGCTGGATGATGGGCGCTTGACGGATGGACAGGGACGTACTGTCGATTTTCGTAATACGGTGGTGGTAATGACCTCGAATCTCGGTTCGCAGATGATTCAGGAATTGGCAGCACAAAATGATTATTCGTTAATGAAAAGCCGGGTCATGGCTCAGGTCACTGATCATTTTCGGCCTGAGTTTGTAAACCGGATTGATGAGGTGGTTGTGTTCCACCCACTGGGTCGTGAGCATATCAGAGCCATTGCAGATATTCAGATTGCGTATCTTCGCAAGCGGTTGGCTGACCGGCACATTGGTCTACAGGTAAGTGAAGCAGCACTGGATCATATTGGTGAAGCCGGTTTTGATCCGGTTTACGGTGCACGTCCACTGAAACGGGCTATTCAGCAAACGCTGGAAAATCCATTGGCACGACAGATTTTGGCAGGTACGTTTGTTCCAGGCGATGTGATTGCTATTGATACCGATGAAACAGGTCTGACGTTTGGCAAAGAAGGGCAAGTGTGTCTGGACAAGTAAGTGAAATTGCCCAAGGCGTTATATTGTTGCCAATGAGAAACACCCTCTCCTGGACAAGGGGAGGGTGTCAATGACTCATCCAGCTGTTCTGCAAGGGATGGAAAAATTCTGTCCACCGCATGGTGGGTTTTTTAGTTAAGGCAATTTTCGGTTAAAAGCGCCTTATTTTCTGGGAACAGTAGGAGCAGTTAAGCGCTCATAGGTGGGAATAGCACCTATCAGCGGCTGGGCGTAATGCAGGAATTCACGGGTGACATTATTGCCCGCAGCGTTGATAAAGTTATCCGGCAGACTCTTGGTTTCCCGCGCGACGGTTTCCAGCGGGGTCAGGAAGTAATCAACGGCATAGTTACCAATACGGCGAATAGCGACTGAACCATCGACATCATTCCAGATAGCAAACTGCGCCGCTTTTTCACCCGCTTCACGCGCTTCAATCTGATCGACTTCAGAGGCAACACCGACGAAACTGCGTTGCAGATAACCAAAGGTATCAGCACGTACCCGACTGATCTTCAGCTCACTTTTAACATAGTCCGCCAGCAGGTCACCCAGAGCACCAGTGCCTGAAAGCTGCACATTGCCATGTGCATCGCGGTCGCCATCACCCATTAATTCGGTGATAATCGGGTTGCCGCCTTCATTGACGATACCTTCCGAGACCGCAATGATGCACCGCCCGTGACGCTGGTAGGCATCATCAATATCGGCCAGGAACTGTTCCTTGCGGAACGTGCGTTCTGGTACGTAAACCAAATGCGGGCCGTCATCTTCGTATTTGCGAGCTAGCGCTGAAGCCGCAGTCAGGAAACCGGCATTGCGGCCCATGACGACTGCGATATAAATACCGGGCAACGCACGGTTATCCAGATTGGCGCCGGCAAAGGCCAGGGCGACAAAACGAGCTGCCGAGCCATAGCCCGGACAGTGGTCGGTCACACGCAGATCGTTATCGATCGTCTTGGGAATATGGATACAGCGCAAATCATAATTGGCAGCCTTGGCATTCTCGTTGACAATACGTACGGCATCCGCTGAGTCATTACCACCCACATAGAAGAAATAGCGAACATCGTATTTCATGCAGGTTTCAAAAATTTTACTGCAATAGTCGGCATCAGGTTTATCACGGGTGGATAGCAGACCCGAGCTGGGTGTTTGGGCAACCCGTTCCAGGTTGTTGGTTGTTTCTTGGGTGAGATCAACAAAATCTTCGTTGATAATGCCACGCACACCATGCAGTGCACCGTAGACACGGTCAACTTCCGGGAATTTGCGGGCTTCCAGCACCGCACCGACTAGACTTTGATTGATAACAGCGGTAGGTCCGCCGCCTTGGGCAATAAGAACGTTACCAGTGAGTTTTGCCATCGTTTGCCTCTTTCAGGTGTAGGTATAAGGTTGTCGAGAAGTTAAGAGTATGCAACGGAGTCTTGCAAGCCCAATATTAGTGTTGCTCAGCCCAAGAAGCGTAATTGATGAAACAACCGATTTCCAAGATCAGGTTTTCCATGAAGCAATATTTATCCTGCCTGACGGCTTTGGTCGTCATATTCATGTTCCTGTTACCACAGGTCGTACTGACTAAAAAGCTCTATAAATACAAGAATGCTGATGGCGCATGGGTTTTCACCGACAGACCGCCTGCCAGTGATGTGTCGGCTGAGGTCAAACCCTTGCCGGTTAGCAGGTTGCCATCAAAAATTAATATTCGCAATCGAGGCACTAAAGATGCACCCGTGCTGGTAGCTATTAATGATTATCATGGCCCAATCGAAGTGGAAGTATCTGCTCAATTAAAAAATATGCGTGCTGTGCCGCCATTACCGCGACGGGTTTTAGCGACTGCTCGAAAAGAAACACTGATTTCCTCACTTAAGCCCGTGGGTCAGGGCGGTTGGCACTATGCGTACAAAGTGGGTGCAGTTTTGGGGGATCCCGGGGCCAGGCACCGCCCGCCACGGCCCTATGCGCCACCGTTTGCACCAGGGCAGCGGTTTTATATTAGCCAGGCATTTAACGGCGCATTCAGTCACAATCATCCGCAAAGCCGCTACGCGGTTGATATCAGCTTGCCATTGGGAACGCCAGTGCGTGCTGCCCGCAAGGGCGTGGTGATGGATGTAGCGGGTGACTTTTTTGATGGGGGCACCGACCCGAAATATAAAAACCGTGCGAACGCTGTGCGCATTTTGCATGATGACGGTACGATGGCAGTCTATGCACACTTGCACCCTGATTCGATTCGGGTGACACCAGGACAACGAGTCAAGCGCCAGACGTGGATTGCCAATTCTGGCAATACCGGTTTTTCCACCGGCCCGCATTTGCATTTTGTGATTCAAAAAAATAAAGGAATGGAGCTGGTTTCTGTACCATTTCAATTTGCAGGCGAGAAGGATCAGGGGATTTGGCCGGCTGCCGGGCACTGGTTGGTTGCCTACTAATAGAATTTGAATGTAAAAACGCGAGCCTGGGCTCGCGTTTTATAGTGATTCAATTAAGCCGGCATGAAGTAATTTTATATTACTCCATCCGGCTTTTGAAGTCAGGCTTCAATGGTAATCCGGCGTGGTTTTACTGTATTGCGCTTTGGCACAAACAACTCAAGCACGCCATCTTTGCATTTAGCGGTTATTTTTTCAGCATCCACTGTATCAGGTAGTGAGAAGCGCCGTAGAAATGTACCGCTAACCCGCTCGACCCGACGGTAGTTGTGGCTTTCTTCCTCTTTCCTTATTGAACGCTGGCCTTTTAATACCAGCACATTATTTTCCATAGTTATTTCAATATCCTTGATATCAACGCCAGGTAGATCAGCATGAATGGAAAAGCTGTTTTCTTCTTCCTGAATATCGATTGCTGGTGTCCAGTTTGCCCGTACAGGCTCATTGCCTTCGCTGCTGTGGTGATTATAGGCGAATGGCCAATTGATATCTCGCTGTAACTGATTCAACAGCGTTAAGGGTTCGTAGCACATTAGAGTCATTGAGGTATCTCCTGTCAATTTATAAATTTGGGCAATTGCCAAAAGCCCTGCTCGTTGATAGATAGATGGGGTTATCATCGTAATTTTCAAGTCTTCTACCTATTTTTTTGTGTTTTGCGATAGACTCATAATAGCGACTAGATATCACTTGTTTCTTAACTCTCCGGAACTATCGATGACTGCAGCCTCTATTTTTGTTTGTCACGCACGTGCCGATGATGCGTTTGCACAGGATTTATATCTGGCGCTGGAAACCTGTCGATTGAGTGTGTGGCGTGATACCCGTGGGCTACGGGATGGCGGGCAACTAAGCTCTGAAGTGCGCTGGGCGATAGAGAATGCACAGCAGGTTATAGTGGTTATTGGCCTCAATAGCAGCAATTGCCCGTGGATACGCCGAGAAATTGAGATGGCGCAGGAGATCGAACGACGCCGGGGCGGTTCCTTTCGGGTCATTCCGCTACTGCTGCCGGGTGTGGACGCAACCCATCTTGATGAATGGTTTACGCCATTACCTCGCACTGCGCCTATCCAGTTGGCTGCCGATGGATTAGGTGCAGTATTGCCACAGTTATTGGCTGTTTTAGAGCGCTCATTGCCGGGTGATATTGAGCGTATAACCTCATCATGGGTGGCGCTGGAGCTTTATTTTAACGCTAATAATACGGGTGTGGTGCGTCCGTGGCAGCTGACAGCCCGCCTGCGGGATTCATCTGGAGCGCTGGTCGGTACCGAGCTGTTCGTTGATTGCGTTTCTCTACCGGCTCCACTGCCTGCGCGGGTTATCCGGTGGTATTTGAACACACACCCGCTTTGGCCAACCGATACGGTGCGACGGCTAGCACGTCGTATTGATAACCTGCTGGCAAACTGGGGGCAGCATCTGTATCAGTCAACATTGGGTATGCCTGAGTGTCGTGAGCTTATCGACCTCTGGCAGGACAATGCAGAATTACGTGAGCGTCATCTCACGATTTATGGTGATACAACGCTGCCCGGCATTGCAGCAATTATCGACCTGCCATGGGAGCTGCTGCACGATGGTCAAGGGTTCTTGATACAAAACAAACGGCCAGTACAAGTCCATCGATGTTTTAACCATGTCAGTAAGGTGGCCTGGCCGGCTCCTCCACCGTTGCGAATCCTGGCTACCAGTCCGCGCCCTGATACGGAGCCTACAGGCCATCGGGATTATCGATATAGCGTACTTCCCATGCTGGAAGCCGCAAGTGGTATGGGGCGATTGATTGAGGCGAAGGTACTGAGTACGCCAACGCGAGCAATACTGGAAAAGCAGCTGAATGATGCCTGGGCAGCTGGCCGACCGATTACGGTTTTGCATCTGGATGGTTTTTTTCATGCTCCTGCTAATGATGCCGATATTTGCTTTGCATTTGAATCCAGCTACGAATTACATGCACCGCTTTGTCGCACAGCAGATTTTGTTCCTGTTTCGGGCCTGGCGGCGTTACTGGCGACATATCGCGTTGAGCTGGTGAGTTTTGTTGCACCTTGGAACACAAAAATCAACATAAGTACTCTGGCTGAAATTTTTATACAGGCCGGTGTTACTGCGGTGATGGTTACTCATCCAGATACCCCATCAGGAACCTTGCAACGTTTCTGGAGTGCGTTTTATGAAGAGCTATTGCGAGGTTTACGCTTGAGTCAGGCGCTATTTGCAGGTCAGCGCCGGCTTGCCGGAGACAGTTATCGTGCTCAGGGATTAGGTGGTGGCGGTGTTTATTTGCTGGACTGGTTTGGTTGCCGGTTGTATCTGGGTGATCACGATCCTCGGCTTGCCTTGCGTCCTCCTATCGAGCTGTGGAGACGTTTACAAGGCCAGTCCCGGCTTGAATCCTTGCCCGATACGTTGCCAGCGGCGCCCGCGAGCGGCTGTTTGGGGCGTGGCCGTGAATTATTGATTATTGAACGATTACTGGAAAGTGATGAAGCCGTATTCTTGCGCGGCCCTGGCGGTATCGGCAAGAGTGTGGCCATGTTGTCGTTAACCCACTGGTTAATGCATTGCAAACGCTACCACAAGATCGCCTATGTCTGTGGTAGCAACGTCACGGATGTGCGGTCCTTGCTGGAGGCCCTGGGTCAACAATTGTTGCCTGAAGGTGAGCGCTGGTCGGTGGATCGCTATCCAACGCGATGGCAAGCGCAGGAATATATGCGACAACATATGCGGCAGATTTTACATGAACGGTCGCTGCTAATAATACTGGATCAGATTGATAAGTGGCCTTCTGATAACGATACTGCTTTTGAGCAGTTCTGGCGAGAGTTGGTGTATGCGCTGCCTAAATTGCATTTGTTGGCCGTCGGGCGCTCGGGGCCGCCGTTTTTTGCCCAACCCTGGAAAGAAGCATTGCTGGCTCCGCTGGATGATGAAGATGCTATCCGCTTGATTAGCCGAACGCTGATTGCAGCGGATGAAATACCACCATCAGCCGATAGTGGTAGTGGCTTCAGTGAGTTACGTAGAGTACTCTCATTGGTTGGTGGTCATCCGGGCGCGCTAAGGGAATTGGCTCATCTTATTAGTATTTATGGGGTCAAGGCAGCCTGGACAAAGCTTCGCCTTTTGTATAACAAGATCTTGCGTTACTACAAAGGGAATCCGCAATGGCCACTGTATTTAAGTATAGAGATGGCGTTGCAGCGGTTGCCAGAGACGGATCGGCAACATATACCGATCGTCGCGTTTTTCAAGGAAGGTGTGAATCGAATTACGCTGGGGCGGGCGCTGGGGCGCGATACCCTGGCCACGGATCAATTGGCTAACCGGCTGATTGAATTACGACTCGCTGAAGATCAAGGATACGGTCATCTACAGATTGATCCGGCATTTTCCTATCATCAGGCAATGATTCTGGATAAGGGCTCGAGGGCCTCCTGGCGGGAACGCTGGCGGGATGGTATGGAATACCTTTTGGGTATGCTCTACCAGCAATATTTCAAGGACAATGCCCGCACAGTTAACCTGCTTAAACTGGAATTGCCGAATCTGTTGGCGTTGCTGCGTGACAGCCAGACGATAGACGAGCCTTATGAAGTTGCGCAACTGGCCGGTAAGCTGGAGCAACTGTTCAGTAAGCTAGGCTCATCCAGTGCGCTAGCTGAGGTCGTTTCTGCTCGTGAGCGTGCCAGTCTTGCACTGCAGGGCTGGAGCCGGATTCGTTTTGAAACCGAGCGTTTGCGGATTGAGCGTTTGCGTGATGAAGGCTCGCTTGAAGAGGCATTGCAAACGACCCGCCAATTGTTGCAGCAAGTGCAGAATGCGGGTGTCGATGCCTATGCTGGTGCGGCCTATGATCTGGCCCATACCCATTTTATGCTGGGCAAGTTGCTGAAGCTGGTTGATGCCACTGAAGCGGCGATCAGGGAATTGAGTGAGGCACGCCGGCAATTTCAGGCTTTGGCGAATGCCGGAAATAGTAGCGCAGGTCGTATGGCAGCCGTTGCTGATGCCGAGAATGGTGATTGTCTGGCAGACTTACAGCGTCTGCAAGATGCTGTCGATGCCTATGAAGCAGCTTTGGCACAGGCTGGAGCGGATAGTTCCAATCCGATGGTAGCCACTAACCGCTTGCAGTTGGGATTGGTGCTTCAGCGGCAGAGGCGCTATAGTGAAGCTGAAGAATTGTATGATTCAGCACGACGTGCTTACGAAAATCTGGGTAATGTGGAGGGTGCCGCTCAAAGTTGGCGACAATTGGGTTTGGTGCGTAAGATGTCCGGTGAATTGGAATCAGCGCTCCATGCTTGCCAGCAGGCGCTTTATCTTTACGAACAGCAGCGTAATCGTGCCGGTATTGCTGAAGTATTGAGTGATCTGGGCGGTCTGTACCAGTCGCTGGAACAGTTTGAAGCAGCCGCACTCGCTTACCGGCGTATGGCCGAAATCTACCTGCAGCTTGGGGATAATCGGGGCGAGGAAGCGAGCCGCAACAAGCTGGCAAATGTACTTATTTTATTAAGGCGGCATGACGAAGCCCGCCAGGAGCTGTATCGCGCCAGTGAATGCAGCCTGCCTGATAGCCCTACCGCGCGCCATTGGGCCATTCGTCGTGGTATGCATGATGTGGGACAATCGGTGCAGGATATTCAGGTTGCCGGTCTCGCGCGTCGTCAGGCGATGCAAAAGTATCTTGCCTATCGCAAGGCAGGTGGTGAAAACAATAATCCAGGTGCACGGCTTTGTGCCCAGATTGGCCAGGCTATTCATGCCGGTGATGTTGAACCAATGCTTGCCAAGCTTGCTCAGATCAGGACAAGTACGAATATACCGGCAGCCGGTCAGCTACTGATTGACAAGTTGCAGGCCATTTTGAATGGTGATCGTGATCCGGCGCTAGCCGCTGATTTGGACCTGCACTATCAGTATGCGGTAGAGCTACAAATTTTGCTGGAAGACTTAAGCCAGGCCGCTAAATGATCACCGATAATATTCCTGATGCGAGTGATCCTTCTCAAACTATTTTGCGCCATCCGCTGGCTTTTTTCTTGCGGGTATTTCGTGCATTCCGGTCTAACAAAGGCATGTTGCTGGCGAGCGCCATTACCTATCATGCGCTACTTTCACTAGTCCCGCTGTTAATTTTGTTATTACTGATTTTGTCACATCTTATTGATACTCAAAACCTGCTGGATACGCTGCGTTCTTATTTGGATTATTTAGTGCCGGGTGAGTCAGCTCTGGTTATAGATCAGGTGACGCAGTTTATGGATCAGCGGAAGGCATTAGGCTGGACCATGGCGGGAACCTTGGTATTTTTTAGCGCAGCCGCTTTTAGTACGTTGGAGAGTGCAATGGAAGTGGTTTTTGAGCATCGAAAGGTGGTACATAACCGTAATTTTATAACTTCACTGTTTTTACCCTATCTTTATGTGTTGCTTTTGGCCTTTGGCTTGCTGGCGATCACTTTGTTCAACGGGTCACTACAAGCGCTAATGGCTATTCAAGCCCGGTTATTGGGTTGGGAGTGGTTATCGGTTACATTGCTTTATGTCGCCGGGTTATTGAGCCAGGTTGCAATGTTTACCTTGATTTATATGTTGATGCCAGCCGGTCGTTTACCGTGGCGACATGCGCTGATTGGTGGTATAGCTGCGGCGCTGTTATGGGAAGGAATGCGTTATCTGTTGGTGTGGTATTTTGCCAATTTGTCAAAGATCAATGCTATTTATGGCTCACTGGCTGGCGTAATGATTGCGTTGATGTCCTTGTATGTTGTCAGTTTTATTATCTTGCTGGGAGCACAAGTCATTGCCGAGTATGAAAAGCTTTCTCCGGATTTTGGCGAGGCTATGTAAATCTTGTTGTTAGCCTGACCTGTATCTATGGCCATAGCCAGGCCGCACTCCTAATGCGTTGTTCGCCGCTTGCGCCGGTGTACGCACTGTATCTATGGCCATAGCCAGGCCGCACTCCTAATGCGTTCGCCGCTTGCGCCGGTGTACGCACTGTATCTATGGCCATAGCCAGGCCGCACCCCGCACGCCACTGGAGTCGCCATGCTGAGGCGGTAGCAATTGTGTATCCACACGATCAGAAAATACATACTGATCCCACAGTGCCGGTACAGCCTGATAAAGCCGTGATAGCTGTGATAGCCCGCCACCTAGCACGACTGCTGTAGGGTCAAGCACATTAATGACACTGGCCAAGGCACGTGCCAGACGCTTTTCATAGCGTTCCAGACTTTTTTCGGCGATACGGTCGCCTTTACCGGCAGCGGCGGCAATAGCGGTCGCATCTGAAGCTTCGCCACCTTGCTGCTGGTAGTCACGAACCAATCCTGCTCCGGAAAGCCACGTTTCGATACAGCCATGCTGGCCGCAATAACAGGCCGGTCCTGGTCGCTCGTCATCTTCTGTCCAGGGCAGCGGGTTATGTCCCCATTCCCCAGCAATGCCGTTAGAGCCGTGTAATACCTGTCCATGAATGACAATACCACCACCAACTCCTGTGCCGAGGATGACGCCAAATACGATTGCAGCACCTGCTGCCGCACCATCACAGGCTTCCGAGAGTGTGAAGCAATCGGCATCATTGGCGAAACGTAATGGCCGGTTGAGCAGTATTTCCAAATCGCGGTCTAACGGTTTATTGTTTAGCCAGGTTGAATTGGCATTTTTGATCTGTCCGGTTGCCGGCGACAAGGTGCCCGGTGTTCCGATACCGACCGAAGCGGTACATTGGAGTTCAGCCTCGACAGCGATGACAAGTTCTTTGAGTGCCTGTAATGTTGCCTTGTAATCATGGCGTGGTGTCGGCACTCGTCGTCGGGCGCGAATGGTGCCATTGGTGTCCAATGCCATGATTTCTATCTTGGTGCCACCGAGATCAATACCAATTCGCACTGCTGCATGACGGTGTTCCGTTGAGGTGTGAGGCATCGGGTTTCTCCAGGCAGTGAACGGATGTCCGGCCAGATAATGTCGTCACGAATTAAGGAATATGAGATTCTTGCAAAAGAAAATCAGGAGAATTTCATCGGGCCACGCACAAAGAGCGGTCGTTATTTTGTGAAGGCTATTTTGCGGATTTTTTGTAGGTAAAAACAAATATATGGCGCCCCCGAGACGATTCGAACGTCCGACCTACCGCTTCGTACCACTATAATTTTCATTACCAGCCAAACAACACAGGCTGTTTGTGGTCTGGACTATCTCTTCACCCCGGGCGATACCTTGGGTGCTGCCCGTATAGTCTCTGCACCTTCTCTTGATTGGAGAGCTTGGCTCAGGATTGCCACCATCTTGGATATGCTGAGGTTTCCCTGAGTTTGAGCAGATTCACACAAACGGTTATCCCGACTTGGTGCCCAATAATTTATAGGAGGCGGTTGCTCTATCCGACTGAGCTACGGGGGCCTAGAATAAAATTTTACCAGCCGAATTCCAGTGAGTCACGCCTAAACCTTATCGAAAGAAATGTAAAAAAGTTTCACGCAATAATACTGAATGGCTTTATTATGATCACGCGGTGTCTAGCGCTATCGATTCGTTGTCGCGGTATAACTAAACTTTAAAAAAATTATCAATTTACCGGGGTTATGCCATAAACTATAGCTCTCGCCTAAATAATCAGGTATTAACGGCTGCCGAATCCTGTACAGGTGGCTGGATTGCCAAGATGATTACCGATATCGCTGGTAGCTCTGGCTGGTTTGATTGCGGTTTCGTTACCTATAGCAATACTGCTAAAGCGAAACAGTTGGGCGTAAAAAAATCGATCCTTCTTAAACACGGTGCGGTTAGTGCTGAGGTTGTGACTGAGATGGCGCTTGGTGCTTTGGAGCACAGTCGTGCCAGTATTAGTGTGGCTGTTAGTGGTGTTGCTGGACCGGATGGCGGTAATCCTGAAAAGCCAGTAGGTACGGTTTATATGGCATGGGCACAGCGCAACGGTGAGGTCAAGACCATACGCCGCCATTTTGAAGGGGATCGGAATGCCGTACGTTCAGCAACGGTCGCTGCTGCGCTACAAGGTATTTTGGATTATTTTGTCTGAAGAAAAACCGCGGCGACTCTGGCCAGAGGACCCCGAACGCCAGCAGCTTGCAAGATTAGCGGCACAGGCGGCGGGTAAGTCAAGAGTGCGTGATGCAAATTTACACCTGACCTTGGTGTTTTTAGGTCATACGGAAGCGGCGCATTTGGCCGCCTATAAGACAGCACTCTCCAGCTTGTCTGTGCCCCTGCTGGATTTGCGACTTGACCGCTACGGCTATTGGCCAGGGCCACGTATTTTGTGGCTAGGTTGTTCCCGTACACCACCTGAACTTTACACGCTGGTTGCTGATTTAAACCAACGTTTGCAACGGTGTGGTTTTACACCTGAACGACGCGCGTTTCAGGCGCATATTACGCTGGCGCGTCGCTTTTCCGGTGCAATCCCCAATCAGCCACTGGCAGAACCCTTGCGTTGGCAAACGAATGAAATCGTATTGGTGGAGTCACTACCATCACCACAAGGTGCTCGCTATCACGTATTGTCCCGTTGGCCGACTGAGGACTAGGTTAGCTGTCGGTTCCATGGAATAATTATTGACATATCTCAAACTCTACAGGCTTAACCATCTTCAGGGGGAGCATCGCTGGATGGACGACAACAAGAAAAAAGCGCTTGCTGGTGCGTTGACCCAAATTGAGCGCCAGTTTGGCAAAGGCGCCGTCATGCGGATGGGTGACACCACAGCCATGCATGATATACAAACCATTTCTACAGGCTCTTTGGGTCTGGATATCGCCCTTGGCGTTGGTGGTTTGCCACGTGGGCGCATCGTGGAAATCTATGGGCCGGAATCTTCCGGTAAAACGACCCTTGCCTTGCAGGTGATTGCACAGGCACAAAAACTGGAAGGCTGTGCAGCATTTGTCGATGCGGAACATGCGCTGGATCCGGTTTATGCCACTAAATTGGGTGTTAGTATCGATGATTTGTTAGTGTCTCAGCCCGATACGGGTGAGCAGGCGCTGGAAATCGCCGATATGCTGGTGCGTTCTGGTGCTGTCGATATCGTGGTGGTTGACTCGGTGGCAGCACTGACCCCGAAAGCCGAAATTGAAGGTGATATGGGGGATTCTCATGTGGGGCTACATGCCCGCCTTATGAGTCAGGCGCTGCGAAAGCTGACTGCGAATATCAAACGCTCCAACACGCTGGTGATTTTTATTAACCAGATACGCATGAAAATCGGCGTGATGTTTGGCTCGCCTGAAACCACCACCGGAGGCAATGCACTCAAGTTCTATGCCTCGGTACGACTCGATATTCGTCGCACGGGTGCGATTAAAAAAGGCGATGAAGTGATTGGCAATGAAACACGGGTCAAGGTGATCAAGAACAAGGTTGCACCACCTTTCAAGCAAGCCGAGTTTGAAATTCTCTATGGTGAAGGGACATCCCGACTGGGTGAAATCATCGATCTGGGTGTCAGGTTGGGGTTGATTGACAAGTCAGGTGCCTGGTATAGCTGTAACGGCACACGTATTGGTCAAGGCAAGGAAAATGCTCGAAGTTATCTCAAGGAAAACCCCGGATTGGCACAGGAATTGGAAGGAAAAATACGTGATTATTTCCTGAAGCGTCCCGATACTGACCTGCAACCTGCGCCGGATACAGGCGATGAACCGGTCACTGCCACCGGCAATGAACCGGTTACTGCCACCAGCGATGAATCAGACAAAGATCGCTAGGGCGGCTGCGACCAACCTGGTGGCTATTCGCACTAAAGCGTTGGAATTATTGGCGCGACGTGAACATTCCCGATTGGAACTTTGGCAAAAATTGCGTCAACGGGGATTGTCCTCTGAGTATATTGAGCCAGTATTGGATCAATTGATGGAGGAGGGTTTACTGGACGAGTCGCGCTACGCTGAGGTATATGCGTGTAGCCGGGCCGATAAAGGTTATGGGCCATTGCGGATTGATCGTGAATTACGTGAGCGTGGTGTACCGCAAGACCTGGTTAATGCAGCGCTGGCGGCGTTGGCGGATGATTGGCTGCCCGGGCTACGTAAATTGCATGATAAGCGATTTAAAGCCCGTGTCCCCACTGATAACGCGGAACGCATGCAACAAATTCGGGTTTTCCGTCAGCACGGTTTTACCCAAGAGCAAATCAAATGCCTGTTTGAGAGTATCTAAACAGCTGTATCCCCAATATCTATTTGAATCATGACCATGACCAGTAGCGCTGAACTTAGAACGCTTTTTTTGAATTTTTTCCGTGACCATCAACATGAAGTGGTTGCCAGTAGCCCACTTGTTCCTGTCAATGACACCACGCTGTTGTTTACTAACGCCGGTATGGTTCAGTTCAAGGATGTATTCACCGGTCGTGATCATCGCCCTTACCATCGAGCGGTGACGGCTCAGCGCTGTGTACGTGCGGGTGGTAAGCATAATGATCTGAAAAATGTAGGTTATACCGCTCGCCATCACACATTTTTTGAGATGCTGGGTAATTTTAGTTTTGGTGATTATTTCAAAAAAGAGGCGATCCATTTCGGTTGGGAATTTTTGGTGGATGTATTGAAGTTGCCACCGGAAAAGCTTTGGGTCACAGTGTATAACACTGATGATGAGGCGTACCGCGTCTGGGCTGAAGCAATTAAGGTACCCCAGGATCATATCGTTCGTATCGGTGACAAGACAAGTGGAAAACCGTATGAGAGTGATAATTTTTGGGCGATGGGGGATACTGGCCCTTGTGGGCCTTGTTCAGAAATATTTTACGATCATGGTCCACACATCGCCGGTGGCCCACCAGGTAGTCCGGAGGAGGACGGCGACCGTTACACTGAAATCTGGAACTTGGTGTTTATGCAGTATGACCGTGATACTGATGGCCATCTGACACCACTACCCAAACCCTCGGTCGATACCGGCATGGGATTGGAGCGTTTGGCAGCCGTCTTGCAGGGCGTGCATAGCAACTATGAAATTGACCTGTTTCGCCACTTGATAAAAGCGGCTGCCAAAGTGACCGGTACACAGGATTTGCAATCAAGCTCGTTGCGGGTAATCGCTGACCATATTCGTGCCACGGCTTTCTTGATTGTTGATGGTGTGTTGCCATCTAACGAAGGGCGCGGCTATGTGCTGCGGCGAATTATGCGCCGTGCTATTCGTCATGGCTACAAACTGGGTGTTGACGGGCGATTCTTTCACACGCTGGTTGCGCCGCTGGCGGTTGAGATGGGCGAAGCCTATCCGGAACTGCCTAAGGCGGCTGCACAAGTGGTTCGTGTGATTGAGCAGGAAGAGGAACGTTTTGCCGAAACCTTGTCACATGGCATGAAACTGCTGGAGGAAGACATCGCGCAACTGTCCGGTAAAACCATTTCCGGCGAAACCGTTTTCAAACTTTATGATACCTATGGCTTTCCAGCCGATTTGACTGCCGATATTGCCCGTGAACGTGGTCTGGATGTAGATAGTGCCGGCTTTGAGCGAGAAATGGCCGCGCAGCGAGAACGGGCGCGTGCCCATAGCACATTCGGTACACAGCACACCGCTAACCTTGCGGTCGAGGGCTGCACCGAGTTTCATGGTTATGACTGTCTGGATGAGGTTGCCACCATTACTGCATTATTTTTTGATGGCAAGCCGGTAGAGACTTTACATTGTGGCGATAAGGGTGTGGTCGTTTTGGATCATACCCCATTTTATGCAGAATCCGGTGGCCAGGTCGGTGATATCGGCTGGCTGCGTGCTGAGGGTATGGCGTTTGAGGTGCGTGATACCCAGAAACAGGGTGAAGGCGCGTTTACCCATATGGGTGTTTTGCAGCAGGGTCAACTGCATCGTGGCGATCAGCTGCATGCTCAGGTTGATGCTGAAAAACGGCAGGCTACTGCGCTGCATCACTCGGTGACGCATCTGATGCACGCTGCTTTGCGGCAAGTACTGGGCACGCATGTTAGCCAGAAAGGCTCTCTGGTCAATTCTGAAAGATTGCGTTTTGATTTCTCGCATTTTGAGCCGGTCACACCTGAGCAGTTAGCGACCATTGAACGTATGGTCAACGCCTGGATTCGCGCTAATGTGGTGATAGAAACCACCATCATGTCGCCCGATGAAGCGATTGCATCCGGTGCGATGGCGCTGTTCGGTGAAAAATACGGCGATAAGGTGCGGGTGCTACGGATGGGCGATTTTTCCACCGAGCTGTGTGGCGGCACACACGCTAATCGGGTCGGTGATATTGGTTTGTTCAAGATTACCTCTGAAAGTGGCGTTGCTGCCGGTATACGGCGGATTGAAGCAGTCGCCGGTGAACGGGCACTGGATTTTGTGGCGGCGTTTCAAGAATGTAATCGTCAAGCCGCTTTATTGGTCAAGGGGGATCGTGACAATTTTCCTGGCAAGGTGCAACAGTTGCTTGAGCGTAATCGCCAGTTGGAAAAAGAGATTGAACAGTTGAAAGCACGGCTGGCGAGCGGTCAGGGTTCTGATGTGCTGAGTCAGGCTGTGGACGTGAACGGTATTCAGGTATTGGCCGCCCGACTGGACGGCGTGGATGTCAAGACCCTGCGTGAAGCAGTGGATCGTTGTAAGGATAAGCTTAAGGTGGCAGCAATCGTACTGGCGACGGTTGAGGACGATAAAGTACGACTGGTAGCAGGTGTTACTTCAGCGGAAACCAAAAAAATCAAGGCCGGTGAACTGGTTAATGCTGTTGCTCAGCAGGTTGGCGGCAAGGGTGGCGGTCGTCCGGATATGGCACAAGCAGGTGGTACGCAACCGAAAAATCTGGACAAGGCATTGAGTTCAGTGCCTGACTGGGTTCGTTTGCAGCTTGATTAAAGCCTTAATTGAGTGATTTGGGCACTGATGGTGGGGTATTGGCTTGAAGGATAGTGATTCAGAACTACCGTGCTTATTTTCATTTATACCACTGTTTTATATACATTAGTGCCATGTTCCGGACAGATGAAAATCTGCGGGATTTACTGGGAGACAAGCCGGTTTGTGTTCGCATTCTTGGTATTCAAACCCCGAAAGCGCTTGGCTATTAGTCCCCTTTCGTTATAATCGCGCCCTTTAAAACGGATCGTTTGCATTTTGGCAGGAAGAATAATGGCGCTTATCGTACAAAAATATGGCGGAACCTCGGTCGGCTCGACGGAGCGAATCGAGCATGTTGCCGAAAAGGTGATTGATTGGTATGAACGTGGCAACCAAATTGTAGTGGTTGTCTCGGCCATGAGCGGGGAAACGGATCGATTGATTGGTTTGGCCAGGAATATCAGTGCATATCCCGCGCCCCGTGAGATGGATGTGCTGCTGGCAACAGGTGAACAGGTCACGATAGCTTTGCTTTGTATTGCTTTGGAAAAGCGAGGGTATTCAGCCCGTTCCTATACCGGTAACCAGGCGCGAATCCTGACTGATAATGCGCACAATAAGGCACGTATCCAGGATATTGAATCGGCAGCTATTCGTGCCGATCTTGATGCGGGCCGTATCGTTGTCGTTGCTGGATTTCAGGGTGTAGATGAGGATGGCAATATTACCACCCTGGGACGAGGCGGTTCTGATACGACCGGTGTGGCGCTGGCGGCAGCATTGAAAGCCAGCGAATGTCAGATATATACCGATGTGGATGGTGTGTATACGACCGATCCGCGTATAGTGCCTGAAGCGCGCCGATTGGACTCTATCACCTTCGAGGAGATGCTGGAGATGGCAAGCCTTGGTTCCAAGGTGTTGCAAATCCGTGCTGTGGAATTTGCGGGTAAACATAATGTCCCATTACGTGTGCTCTCTACCTTTGAGGAAGGTTCAGGTACGCTAATCAGTTTTGAGGAAGCACTTGAGGCGGAGTATATGGAAAAAGTGTCGATTGCTGGTATCGCGTCTAATCGTGATGAGGCCAAGCTGACTGTATTGGGAGTGCCCGACCGACCAGGTATCGCCTTCAGTATTCTGGGGGCAATATCTGATGCCAATATTGAAGTGGATATGATTATCCAGAATATCAGCCACGATGAGACAACTGATTTTACCTTTACGGTACATCGTAATGACTATGAACGTGCCTTGGGGATTTTGAAGCGCAATGCGGATCAGTTGGGTGCCCGTGAAGTTTCGGGGGATAGCAGGATTGCCAAGGTTTCTCTGGTCGGTATGGGTATGCGGTCTCACGCGGGTATCGCCAGTAGAATGTTTGGTGTACTGGCAAGGGAAGGCATTAACATCCGTATGATTTCCACCTCTGAAATCAAAATATCGGTGGTGATTGACGAGAAATATCTGGAGCTAGGTGTCCGTGCTTTGCATGAGGCATTTGAGCTAGATAAGGCAGCCTGAGACAAGATGTCAGCTAAGGGCAGCCAAAAGCAGCTTATGTAATCCGTTTTCGACGAAAATGCTTTTTACAGATGCGGACTGTCAAAAACCGCAAGACGATCCTGGTGCTGTTGCATGGAACACAAGGAGTAGCTGAAATGTTGATTTTGACACGCAGAGTTGGAGAAACGCTTATGATCGGTGATGACGTGACAGTCACCGTACTGGGTGTAAAGGGTAATCAGGTTCGCATCGGGGTCAATGCCCCTAAAAATATTGCGGTACACCGTGAGGAAATTTACGAGCGCATTAAACGCGAGCAGGATAGTGACACGCTTGTTGTGGATCAACCCCCATTGCCAGAATAGGGCGGCCGTTTTCTCGGGGCATGGCAAGGGCACCAATAGCGCCAATATAGTTAGAGTCTTTCATAAGCTCAGACTACGGTGATTTCATGAATAGCCGCATGGTGTGCTTGCCCATCGCAATACAGTTTATTTTGCCTGACCATCATAATCTATAGCGTTAGGGCTGTCATACGCCTTCTCAGGGGTGAAATTTCCGGCTGGAATGAACCGGTTTATTGCCAGGATGATGCTGTTAACTTATGTTGCTGAGTATCCGCAGGCTGTCCGAATGTCGCTCAAGTGCCAGCCCTGACCCAAATCGCTCAATATAGTGGAACCAATTAATCAAATTTAATTGACTCCACTATACTCATCTGTTTTAACGTGCAAATTATCACTATACATTGCTCCAGTTTATAGTGCTTGCGCTATAGCTTTTAGATGAGTAGTACTACAGCGTGAACTGCAATGCCCTCACCACGACCAATAGAGCCGAGATGTTCTGTCGTGGTGGCTTTGACATTGACCTGACCGAGATCAATATTTAGATCAGCAGCGATATGCTGGCGGATGGTGACAATATGTGGTGCTATACGTGGTGCTTGTGCAATGATGGTGGTATCGACATTAGCGACATGCCATTTTTGTTGTTGCAATAACAGCATGACTCGCCGCACCAGCATCCGGCTGTCGATATTTTCAAATTCAGCGTTGTTATCTGGAAAATGCTGACCGATATCACCCAGACCTGCCGCACCCAGCAGGGCATCACACAAGGCATGCAGCAACACATCACCATCGGAATGCGCGATCAGACCTCGCTGGTATGGAATGCGAACGCCGCCTAACGTAATATGCTCGCCTGCGCCAAAAGCATGAACATCAAACCCATGACCAATACGCATCACTAGTCCCGTTATTTGTTTCGGGTAAGATAAAATTCAGCTAATGCCAAATCTTCAGGGCGCGTAATTTTCATATTGGTGGCTCGCCCCTCAATGAGTCGAGGAGCCCATCCGGCTATTTCCATAGCTGCTGCTTCATCGGTTACAAGTAGTCCCCGATCTATTGCCGCCTGCAAGGCATCATACAAGCGACCTAGTTGAAACATCTGTGGTGTTAGTGCGTGCCAAAGCTGTGAACGATCCACCGTTATCTTGATCCGTTGGGTATTCTCGGCACGCTTCAGCGTGTCCCGCACCGGCACAGCCAGTAACCCACCGACCGGATCATCCATCAGCTCAAAAAATAAGCGATCAAGATCATCTTGTGTTAAGCAGGGCCGCGCTGCATCATGAACGAGTACCCAGTCATTGTGGTCAGCGTGTGCTCGCAATGCGGCTAAACCATTTAACACCGAATGACAGCGCTCAGCACCGCCAATAACGGTCCACAATGGTTTGGCTGTTTTTAGATGCGCGGTTACCGATGACCACCATTCATCTTCGGCACTGACTACAACAGCCAGGCCGCTGATGTGTGAATGACTCAGCAGAGTACGCAAGGTATGCACGATAACGGGCTCGCCTGCCAGTGGCAAATACTGTTTGGGAATCGTCGATGCCATGCGGTTACCCACACCAGCGGCAGGAACCAACGCCCAATAATGTGTGGTAGGCATAGGTGGTTGCACTCAGGCTTGAGTAGTTGGCCTAACGGGTGCGCCGTGATCGACGGCGTTTTTTTCGTCCTGGTACAGGTTCTTCGAGAATACGGTAAAAGGTTTCATTCTTGCGTATCATGCCCATCTCGGAGCGGGCGCGTTCCTCGATCGCAACCAGGCCTGTTTTTAAATCCTCAATTTCTGCTTCCAGTGCGCGGTTACGTTCATCCAGCTCAGCGTTTTGTTCGGTTTGCACCTGGATAGTAATACCCAAAGCGTATGTTTTCTGCACGCCATCCTCGTCAATCCATAGGAGATAGTGCAAAAACACCAGCACAGCAATTAAAGCAGCTGTAATAACCTGCATGGGGATCATTGAGATAGATTGAACGCCGGATATTAATCAATGAAAATCGGCACCTCCCTGCCCAGCAATCCGTTTTTGAAAACGGGCAAAGCCGGGAGGTGTGTTTAACGCAGTTTAGGGTTCACTTCACAATAGGTTATGAACGTGAACTGACCAGAGGGATACTACGACGCTTTAGTCACGGAATACATTAAAGGCGGCCTTGCCCGGATAGGTGCCCGCAGAACCCAGGTCTTCCTCGATAACGAGCAGGCGGTTATATTTGGCAATACGATCAGAGCGGCTCAACGAACCGGTCTTGATCTGACTGGCCGCTGTGGCAACCGCCAGGTCAGCAATTGTGGTGTCTTCCGTTTCGCCGGAACGGTGTGAGGAAACTGATGTATAACCCGCATCAGCCGCCATTTGGATAGCGGCCAGGGTTTCGGTTAGCGTACCGATTTGATTGACCTTGATCAGGATTGAGTTGGCAATACCTTCATCAATACCGCGCTTGAGGATGGAGGTGTTGGTCACGAACAGGTCATCACCAACGAGTTGGGTCTTGGTGCCGAGCACTTTGGTCAGGTAAGCCCAGCCTTCCCAATCGCTTTCATCCATGCCATCCTCGATGGAAACGATAGGATAGCGACTGACCCAATCGGCCAGTTTGTCACCAAATTCAGGTGCACTAAAGGATTTTCCTTCCGCTTCCAGCACATATTTGCCATCTTTGAAGAATTCGGAGCTGGCGCAGTCCAGTGCCAGATAAATGTCTTTACCAGGAGCGTAACCGGCCTTGGCAATGGCTTCCATAACGACATCAAGCGCTGCTTCATTAGAGGGCAGGTTGGGAGCAAAACCACCTTCGTCACCCACAGCGGTGTTCATGCCCTGATCATGTAGTACTTTCTTGAGGGCGTGAAAGACTTCCGCACCCCAGCGTAGTGCTTCGTGGAAATTGGGCGCACCTACCGGCATGATCATGAATTCTTGCATATCGACGCTATTATCCGCATGGGCACCGCCATTTAGGATATTCATCATCGGTACAGGCAGCTGGTAAGGGCCTTTCGGATTCAGGTACTTGTAAAGCGGCACGCCAGATTCAGCCGATGCGGCATGAGCCACTGCCATTGAGACACCCAGTGTTGCATTTGCACCCAGACGACCTTTGTTGGGAGTACCATCAAGGTCAATCATTTTCTCGTCGATGGCAGCTTGCTGGCCAACAGCTTCCATACCAATCAGTGCATTGCGTATGTCGGTATTAATATTATTAGCCGCTTTCAATACACCCTTGCCCAAATAGCGACTTTTGTCGCCATCACGCAATTCCAGTGCTTCGCGGCTACCTGTGGATGCACCAGAGGGTACACCCGCGCTGCCTTTCGCACCCGATTCCAGTACAACATCAACACCGATAGTCGGGTTACCACGGGAATCCATAATCTCACGGCCGCGAATTTCTTTGATTTTCGACATTCTTCAACTCCTCATAGATATGTCTCTGTGGGTATAAAACAGCTTATGGGCTGAGTTCGTTCTCCAAAAAGCCGCGTTGCTTAATCGTAGTATCCAGGATTTGCAGCGTAGCTAATAAAGGCTCCATACGATCCAATGGCCAGGCATTGGGGCCATCGCTTAATGCCTGTTCTGGATTTGGGTGTGTTTCCATAAACAGTCCAGAAATTCCTGTCGCCACCGCTGCCCGCGCCAATACGGGCACAAATTCACGTTGACCACCGGAAACAGTGCCTTGGCCACCTGGCAGTTGTACAGAATGGGTTGCATCAAATACTACCGGACAACCGGTATTGCGCATTACCATCAAGGCACGCATGTCAGATATCAGATTATTGTAACCAAAGGAAACACCACGATCACAGACCAGAATGTGGTTATTGCCGGTAACGCGAGCCTTGGTAACGACATTTTGCATATCCCAAGGTGCGAGAAACTGGCCTTTCTTGATATTGACCGGTTTGCCTTGTCGTGCAACGTTCTGGATAAAATCGGTTTGTCGGCACAAAAAGGCCGGTGTTTGCAGAATATCAACGACAGCAGCGACCTCGGCCAGTGGTGTATTTTCATGAACATCAGTCAACAGGGGTACATCGATTTGTGTTTTAACGTTGTCCAGAATCTTCAGGCCTTCGTCCAGTCCCGGACCACGATAGCTGTTGTATGCCGAGCGGTTGGCTTTGTCAAATGAAGATTTATAAATAAACGGTATGCCCAGTCGCCCGCTGATTTCCTTCAGTTGTCCAGCCGTGTCCAGCGCCAGTTGTTCAGATTCGATCACGCAAGGTCCCGCGATCAGAAACATCGGTTGATCCAGGCCGATATTGAAACCGCATAAGGTCATCATCGGAGGATAGCCTCTTTACAGCGCTGCTGGATGGCGGCCTCGATAAAGTTACGGAAGAGTGGGTGGCTATGGCGTGGTGTAGAGGTGAATTCGGGATGAAACTGGCACGCAAGAAACCAGGGATGTTCAGGCAATTCCACCATTTCTACGAGTTGCTTATCTAGCGAATGGCCTGACATACGCAATCCTGCTTCATGGAGTACGTGTCGATAGTGGTTATTAAATTCGTAGCGGTGGCGGTGGCGTTCTATCGTGGTATCCTTGCCATAGATGGTATATGCCAGTGTGCTGCTTGTCAGCTGGCAAGGCTGCGCACCGAGTCGCATAGAGGCGCCGAGGTCGTCGCCTTCCGCGCGCTGTTGACGTGAGCCGCCTTCCTCAAGCCATTCAGTAATCAGCGCAATCACCGGATGTGGTGTTTCTCTCTGGAATTCAGTGCTGTGGGCATCCTGTAAACCGGCAACGTTGCGGGCAAACTCAATCACGGCAACTTGCATTCCCAGACAAATACCAAGATAGGGAATGTGTCGTTCACGGGCGTAGCGAACGGCTGCGATTTTGCCTTCAATACCGCGCTCACCGAAACCGCCAGGCACCAAAATGGCATCCATGCCTTCCAGGCAAGCGACACCTTCGCGTTCGATGACTTCAGAGTCAATATAATGAATATTGACACGGGTTCGTGTGTGGATACCGGCATGTAACAACGCTTCGTTTAAGGATTTGTAGGCATCGGTCAGTTCCACGTATTTGCCTACCATGGTGATATCCACAGTGCCCGAAGGTGTTTCTATCGCCTCAACCACACGCCTCCAATCATCAAGTTGCGAAGGAGGCAGGTCATTGAGGTGCAGCTTGCGGGCAACGATTTCATCAACACCCTGGGCATGCAGCATCAGTGGAATCCGGTAAATGGTATCGGCATCAGGGACATTAATAACCGCTTTGGCTTCAACATTGGTAAACAAGGCAATTTTACGACGCTCTTCAGCAGGAATATCCCGATCTGAACGACATAACAGGATATCGGGCTGGATGCCAATAGAGCGTAATTCCTTAGCCGAGTGCTGCGTGGGTTTGGTTTTCAGCTCGCCGGCAGCTTGTATAAATGGAACCAGTGTCAGATGGATGAATAGCGAGCGCTCATGTCCGAGTTCCACACCTATCTGGCGAATCGCCTCCAGAAAGGGCAGTGACTCGATATCACCGACGGTGCCGCCAATTTCGACCATGGCAATATCGGCCTCGCCGGCACCGAGTCGAATACAGCGTTTTATTTCATCAGTAATATGTGGAATGACCTGTACGGTGCTACCGAGATAGTCACCACGTCGCTCTTTACGGATCACGTTTTCGTAAATGCGACCTGCAGTGAAGTTATTACGGCGAGTCGCTGTCATGTTGACGAAGCGCTCATAGTGTCCCAAATCAAGGTCTGTTTCAGCGCCATCATGGGTGACGAATACTTCACCATGCTGAAAAGGACTCATGGTGCCAGGATCAACATTGATGTAAGGATCGAGCTTGATGAGTGTGACCTTGAGGCCTCGGGCTTCCAGAACGGCCGCTAGCGACGCAGCAGCAATACCTTTGCCGAGCGAGGAAACGACACCTCCAGTGATGAAAATAAATCGGGTCATACGGAACGCTGGATAGTGGAAAGACACTACACGATACCAGACACCATGGCTGATGGCGACTCTAAAACAGCCTGCCAGCCGGTTTCATGCGGTGCAACGCTGTAATCAGCAGCTGTTCCTAAACCTACGACAGCCAGTAACACATTATCCCGATAGAGTAACGGCAAACGGTTACGTTCCCATGGCGGAATGGCGGCCTCCTGAAAAAGTTTTTTTAGCGTTTGTGTGTGATGGCGGCCAGCAGGACGAAAACGTTCACCACCCTGTCGGAAACAAACGGTTAATGGCGTATCGCGCAACGCCTTTGCCGGCAATCCGGTACCTGTTGTTTTTTGCCAGTGAAGCTGGCCGAGATTCGGCAGGTTCAGTACAGTGTGACCAGTTACGTTGTACCATGTGAATGTGCCTTGTCTGTCATGGGGTTGTATTGGAGGCATGGCGTACAAAATATCCCGATAACGCCGCGTTTCACCACCGAGCCAGCGCACGCAAGGCTGCCGGTCAGGGGCGGCACCGAGCATATCGCGGATAAGCTGTGTGAGCTGACGTGTATCGGGGATCGGTATTCCCAAACGACGTAGCCAGTAACGAATCAGATTGCGCTGGCGTGGTGCATTGAGTGTGCGCAGTGACGAGATCAGCAAACCGTCAGGACGATGGCTGATGGCTGTATTAAGATCGGTTATGGCATCCGCATCCAGCCAGGCGGCAGCTTCAGCGCACCACAGTGCAGAACGTGCCAGCGTACAATTTGCAGCTGGCCAACGCTCTCGTAGTAAAGGCAAAACCCGATGGCGAAGGTAATTGCGATCAATAAGGGTATTGGTGTTGCTGGCATCCTCGATCCAGTGCAGTCGATAATGATGGGCATAGGCGTGGAGTTCTGTATGATCAGTGCTCAGCATTGGTCGCAGTAACCAACCCTGGCCTAATTGTGTTGCGGCGGGCATCGCTGCCAAACCATGAACACCAGCGCCACGCAATAACTGTAGCAACAGCGTTTCAGCCTGATCATCACGGTGGTGTGCTGTCAGCAATGCGGTATCCGGTTTGAGCGTGGCGGTTAATGCGGCATAGCGAACCTGTCGGGCAGTCGCCTCGGGACTTTCACCCGCCGTTGGTCTTGCATCGACTTTTAAGACCCGAAACGGCACATGTAATGCCTGGCAAATATCGGCACAATGTTTTGCCCAGGCTGCCGACTCGACGTGCAAACCGTGATCAACATAAATGGCTTCTAGCGTTTGTTGGCGCCATTGTGCCTGGTGTGTGGCCAGATAATGCAATAAAACATGGGAATCCATGCCACCGCTGTAGCCGACGACCAAGCGGCGAATCTTGTGGTGCGTCGCCAGTAAGGCCAGTAATTGCTGTTTACAGGTATTCACGCTTTAGTTGAGTGCTATGGGGCCATGACAGCGATTAAAGCCACCAGATGTCATCCTGGCCAGGTCAATGATCCTGTTCCTTATCCTTACCCAGTAAGGCAGCCATGCTGTTCTGCCAGGATGATTGTATTGAGTTTGCCGGTACAGTTTCTTTAAATTCGCCATAAGCCATGAGCCGCTTATAGCGCTGCTCCAGTAATTCGGTCGTCGAGAGTAAGTCCAGTAGTTGCAGTTGCTTGCTGAGTGCCAGGCCGACATTTTCTGCCATTTTGGCTGGATCACGGTGTGCGCCACCGGGAGGTTCAGGAACCATATCGTCAATCAGATTCAGACTGAGCAGACGATCAGCGGTCAAGCCCATTGCTTCAGCCGCTTCGGGTGCTTGATCGGCATTTTTCCATAGAATCGCCGCGCAGCCCTCCGGCGAAATGACCGAGTAGGTACTGTACTGAAGCATCAATACACGATCACCAATGCCAATAGCGAGGGCGCCACCAGAGCCGCCTTCACCAATGACGATGCAAATAATAGGTATCTGCAACTGACTCATTTCGAATAGATTGCGGGCAATGGCTTCACTTTGGCCGCGCTCCTCGGCACCTATTCCCGGGTAAGCACCCGGTGTATCGATAAAGGCCACTATAGGTAAGCTAAAACGCTCGGCCAGTTTCATCAGTCGCAATGCCTTGCGATAGCCTTCCGGGCATGGCATTCCGAAGTTACGATAAATCTTTTCCTTGGTATCCCGTCCTTTCTGATGGCCTATCACCATGACAGGCCGGCCATTTAGCCGTGCCGGTCCGCCGATGATAGCGTGATCATCGGCAAAGGTTCGGTCACCATGCAGTTCCTGAAAGTCGGTGAATAATTGCCCAATATAGTCCCGTGTGTAGGGACGCAACGGGTGACGGGCAATCTGTGCAATCTGCCACGGTGTCAGGTTGGCGAATATCGATTCAGTCAGGGCTTTACTTTTAGCTTCCAGCCGGACGATTTCATCATTGATGTTTAAATCTTGCTCGGTGCTAAGCTGGCGCAGCTCTTTGAGCATCACTTCCAGCTCAGCAATCGGTTTTTCAAAATCCAGACAGTTATTTGGATTCATGAGCGTCCCAGTTAATCCGCCTGTGCCTTCATTTTTCGGGGGCATGCACTGCCAGGTACAGTGCTTCAGTTTCACGCTGCACCAGCATCGGTACAATCTGACCTGCGGGTAGAGCTTTCACCAATTCAACAAAATGAGCGGCACTTTTTATTGGCATATGATTGATTTGCAAAATAATATCATCGGGATAAAGCCCTGCATTAGCTGCCGGGCCCGGATTGATCCGTGTCACCAGTACACCTGTATCTTCGGCACCTATGTTGCGGCGCTGTTCATTGCTGAGATCCGCCACAACAATATTCAAGTGCAGGGCGCTGTGCTCATCCATGGTGGTCACACTTTCATCTTTAGCCTCCAGGCGGGTAATGGTTGCTCTAATCTCGAGTGGTTCACCATTGCGAAGAACAGACATCGCAATGGTTTTGCCGACCGGAGTGACGCCTATCATGCGTGGTAATTGTGAGGAGTCCTCTATCGGTTGACCACCATAACGCAAGATAATATCGCCCTGTTTAAAACCGGCACTTGCTGCTGGACTATCGGGCAGAATTTGGGCCACTAATGCGCCGCGTGGCCGGTCAAGCTTGAAAGCCTCTGCCAGATCATTGTTAACTTGTTGCAGCAGTACACCGAGCCAGCCGCGTGTTACTTCACCTGTTGATTTTAATTGTTCAACAACCTGCATGGCCAATTTGATTGGAATTGCAAACGATAATCCCATATAACCGCCCGTGCTGCTGTAGATTTGCGAGTTCATCCCGACCACTTCACCCCGTAGATTAAATAGCGGGCCTCCAGAACTACCAGGATTGACGGCAACATCACTTTGAATGAAAGGTACATAAGTACCACTTGGCAAATTGCGACCGACAGCACTGACGATGCCTTGGGTGGCTGTGCGTTCCAGCCCAAAAGGTGAGCCGATGGCCATGACCCATTCGCCGACCTCCAGCTTGTCAGAATCACCAATTTTCACTGTCGGCAGGTTTTTGCCCTTGATCTTGAGTAGCGCTACATCGGCCAGCTCATCTACGCCGATGACTTTTGCGGGCCGCTCGCGCTGATCACTGAGACGGACAATAATTTTGTCTATGTCCCGCGCAACATGGGCATTGGTCAGAATGTAACCATCCTTAGAGATAATAAAACCAGATCCCAGTGAGTTGGATTGGCGATCGCCGGGTAATTCAGGGCGCTCCTGAAAGAAGCGCCTGAAAAATTCGATATAGGGATTTTCGTTGCCAGGTAACTCGGGCAGCCCAAGACGAGAACGTCGATTAGATGTTTCGGTAGAGCTGATGTTGACGACAGCCGGTTCATTTTGTTTGACCAGTCGGCGAAAATCAGGGAGTGATCGAGTAGCGATGAGAGGATCAGGTTTATCGGCTATTGAGCACAGCGGAATACAGAGCAACAGCATAAATACCGCGAAAATATGGCTATAGTTTTGGTTTATTGTCACGTCAGCCTCCTGGGTACGTGTAAAGGCAGTGCACTTAATTTCGTATATAGTAAATTAGAGATACCTGAGAACGATAACACCAGCAACGCCAGCTTGAGCCAATACGCTTTAAGCGTTTTCACGGTGAGCGCCAACGGGCACAGACTGTCGATAATAAAGGTGAGATATGGAAAAGAATACGGAACAGCCTATCAGCGATCATGACAAAGCAACTCATTACCTGTATGAGCTGGTGATGAAGTTATTGAAGCTTGAAGGTTCTGATCTTTTTATTACGGCAGGTAGTGCACCTGCATTCAGAGTAGCCGGCGAGATACATCGGGTTAGCAATTATCGGCTGAGCCCACAGCAGACAGCGCTGTTAGTACGTTCAATTATGAACGATCATCAGGCGCTGATGTTTGATCGTCATCATGATGTTAATTTCTCACTCAATTTTCCTGATCTTGCCCGTTTTCGGGTCAGTGCTTTTATTCAGCGTGGTAGTAGCGGTATGGTGCTACGTTTGATCCAGCAACATATTCCAACCATCCAGGAATTGAATCTGCCGCCTGTTTTGAAAGACATTTCTTTGCACGAACGTGGTTTGATTATTTTCCTGGGTGGAACGGGTTGTGGCAAAACAACATCAATAGCATCAATGCTGGATTACCGTAATAGTCAACGTCGTGAGCACATTATTACGATTGAGGATCCTATTGAATTTTTTCATTCTCACAAGCAATCATTGGTTGATCAACGTGAAGTTGGTGTTGATACTGAATCCTATGAAACAGCGTTAAAAAATGCTTTACGTCAAGCACCGAACGTTATTATGGTCGGTGAAGTTCGGGATCGGGAGACCATGCAGCATGTTATTAATTATGCTGAAACAGGCCATCTATGCCTGACCACCTTGCACGCCAATAATACGGATCAGGCATTTGATCGTATGATCAATTTTTTCCCGGACGAAAGACGGGAGCAGTTGTTAATGGATCTGTCGTTTAATATGAAGGCATTGATCTCGCAGCGTTTGTTGCCCCGTCGGGATCAGGCAGGTCTGATTCCGGCAGTGGAGATTTTGCAGAGTACACCGCTGATGGCCGATTTAATCTTTAAGGGGCGGATCAAGGAAATCAAAAGCGTTATGGCGCGTTCAGACGAGCAGGGCATTGTCACTTTTGACCAGGCTTTGTTTAACCTTTACGAAGCAGGTTCAATAAGTTATGAAACGGCTATTCGTTATGCTGATTCTGTTAATGATCTGCGGTTGCGGATCAAGCTGGAGAGTAAGCATGTGCCACGTGACCTAAGCGATGAGAGTCACTTTGAGATTGAGGAAGAAAAATCTGACAATTCATGGCTTAAAAAGCCTGCAACATTATATCGCCGAGCCAATAAGAGAAAGTGAGGTGTGGAATGTCTTGACCCGGAGTGATATTTTCGGTGGCCCCTTTTTGCAGCATTGGGGTACGATTCCTTACACCTCACCATAGCGTATTCCTGTACCGATCCAGCGCTGAATGAGCGGTGCTACTCGGTCGGGGTAGTCGTGTAACAATCGATCAGCCGTGTCACGGACAGCATCTAATAGGTCTTGATCGCGTAGCAAATCGGCAACCCGCATAGTTTGTTCGCCGGTTTGACGTGTGCCGAGTACTTCGCCCGGGCCGCGTATTTCCAGATCACGGCGAGCAATTTCAAAGCCATCATGACTTTTCCGCAGTACGGCCAATCGGTTGTAAGCGATGGTAGATAGGGGCGGATGATAGATCAAGACACAACTGCTTTCGATAGCACCGCGTCCGACACGTCCCCGCAACTGGTGCAATTGTGCCAAGCCCAGCCGTTCAGCGTTTTCAATGATCATCAGGCTGGCTGTTGGGACATCCACGCCTACTTCAATGACCGTGGTTGCTACTAATACGTCAAGTTCACCGGCCTTAAAGGCTGCCATCATTGCTTCTTTGGTCGCAGCGGGTAGGCGGCCATGGATCAGACCAATGCGTAAGTCAGGGAGTGATTGCACCAAGTATTCAGCCGTGACAGTGGCGGCCTGGCATTGCAGTACTTCCGATTCATCAATCAGTGGGCAAACCCAATACGCTTGTCGGCCGTTACGACAGATCTGATGAATGCGTGCAATCACCTCATCACGGCGACTGTCGGGTAAAGCTACTGTTTTTACTGGATGGCGTCCAGGTGGTAATTCATCAATAACCGATGTGTCAAGATCAGCATAGACACTCATGGCTAAAGTACGTGGTATCGGTGTCGCTGTCATGATCAGTTGGTGTGGGCAATGCCCCGCACTCTGGCCTTTATCACGTAATGCCAGTCGTTGGTGAACACCGAAACGGTGTTGCTCATCAACGATGACCAATGCCAGTTGAGCAAAGGTGATTGAGTCTTGAAACAGTGCGTGGGTACCGACAGCGATGTGAATATCACGTGTTGCCAGACGCCTCAATAGCGTGCAGCGGGCCTTGCCTGTCAAGCGCCTTGTCAACCATGCAACGTCTACACCCAGAGGATGTAGCCAGTCATGGAGGCTACGATAATGTTGTTCCGCAAGCAATTCGGTCGGTACCATGAAAGCCACCTGGGCGCCTGCTTCTACTGCACGTAATGCAGCAACAGCGGCGATCACGGTTTTGCCGGAACCAACATCACCTTGCAATAGCCGCAGCATTGGGCGTGGCTCGGCCAGATCAGTGCTAATCTCTGATAGCACTTTTTGTTGTGCAGCAGTTAGAGTAAAGGGTAACTGCTCTAAAAATCGTTGACTGATGCCATTTCCGGAGGGTAAAGGGAGTGCAGCGTGCTGACGTACCTGCTCGCGTAGTTGCCGCAAACTCAGTTGGTGCGCCAGCAACTCTTCAAAAGCTAACCGTCGTCGGGGCAGATAGCTGCCGTTATCTAATATTGAAAAGGGTGTATGCGCAGGTGGCTGATGTAGACGATAGATTGCCTCGGTAATGGGAGGTAACTTTAGGTTTTGCAGCAAATCGGGCGGTAGTAATTCCGGTAGTAATTCGGCTGATTGCACTAAAGCCTGTTTCGCTAGGCCACGCAGGGTAAATTGTTGTAAACCGGCGGTAGTTGGGTAAATTGGGGTCAGCCGATCACTGACAGGTTCGGTATCAGCATTAAGGCGACGACATTCGGGATGAATCATTTCCATTGAATGGTTGTGACCTTGTCGTACCTCGCCAAAACAACGCAGCCGCACGCCAGGTTGACCAAACAGTCGTTGCTGTACCGGGCTAAAGTGAAAAAAACGCAGTGTTAGTGTACCGCTACTATCACGCAGGTAGCACAGCAGGGTGTGCCGTCCCCGTGCCAGCGAGACAACTTCGCTGCTGATGACGTCGGCCTCAATCTGCACATCCTCACCGGGGCGTAACTGTGCAATTGGGGTAATGCGGCTACGATCTTGATAGCGCAGGGGTAGATGTAGCAGTACGTCTGCAACACTGAGAATACCCAAGCGCTGTAGTCGCTCACCAAGCTGTGGCCCTACGCCTTTTAGTGTGCTGACAGGAATAGGTTTGATTGGCGCTGATTGTGCCATGCCGCCCACAGGGACACCCTCAGTCTCCCAATACTAATATCGCATCCATCTCAACCGCAGCATTGCGCGGCAACGTAGCTACACCTATCGCCGCGCGGGCCGGGTAGGGTTCGGTAAAGTATTCACTCATGATCTGATTGACCAAGGTGAAATGCCCCAGATCAGTCAGAAATACATTAAGTTTGACAACATCGTTAAGGCTGCTGCCTGCTGCACGGGCTACCGCAGCCAAATTATCGAATACCCGACAAATTTGTGCCTTCATATCGTTGTCAACCAATTCCATGGTTATCGGATCGAGTGGAATTTGACCTGATACGTATACGGTATTGCCGACCTTGACAGCTTGGGAATAGGTGCCAATAGCAGCGGGAGCCTGATCGGTTTTGATGATTTCTCGAAGCATATTAAGGAATCACTCCTGGTAGGTTAACCGGAAAGGTGAGCACGTATCGTCATGTCGGCCGCGTGACTACCGATGGGATGCAAGTTAGCCAGGCCGAACCAGTTTCCTGAGCGCGGGCAAGGCGCGTAGCTGGTGCATGATATGTACGAGATGAGGGCGATCTCGAATATCAAGCGTCATGTTAACGGTGGTGATATTACCATCCCGCTCCAGGGTATTGATGGTTTCAATATTGCTATCGGTAGCCGCAATGATGGCTGCAATAGCTGCAAGTGTGCCCCTGTTATTATCGACATCAAGCCGTAATGCGGCACAAAAATGGGCGTTTTGATCTTGTTCCCATTCAACTTCAATCCATTTTTCAGGATTTTTCTTGTAATTCGCAACGTTTTTGCAGCTATCGCGGTGAATAACGATACCGCGCCCCGCGTTAAGGTAGCCAATGATCGTATCACCTGGTAGTGGGTAGCAACACTTACCAAAGTTGACCACTATGCCTTCTGTACCCTTGATGTATAGTGGCTGGGTGCTGGCATCAGGTGAGGTGTTTTCCTTTTCATGTTCTTTATCAATCAAGCGCTTGGTGATGAGTGCGGCCACTCGATTTCCCAAACCAATATCGGCGAGCAAATCATCAAAGCTGTTCAGCCCAAGTTCTTCAACGAGCGCCTGGATTTTTTCGGTGGGCAATGCACTGATGCCACCGATACGTCCAACTAACGCTTTTTCCAGCAACCGCTTGCCCAGCAAAATAGCTTCTTCACGTTTCAGTTGTTTGAGATAGTGACGAATACTTGCACGGGCTTTGGCGGTTACCACGAAATTTAGCCAAGCAGGATTAGGTCGGGCCGTGGGGGTGATCGTCACCTCAACGGTTTGTCCGGTGGTGAGTGTTGTCCGTAGTGGTACTCGCCGTCGATTGACCTTTGCCCCAACACAGGTGTTACCTACGTCTGAGTGAATAGCGTAGGCAAAATCCACAACTGTGGCTCCATAAGGCAACTCGATGATTTCACCCTGTGGGGTAAAAACATATACTTCGTCTGGAAACAAATCGACCTTGACGCTATCGAGGAACTCGATCGGATTACCAGCACGACGCTGCATATCCAATAGTTTTTTTAACCATTCATGAGCACGCTGCCGGGCGTGCGTGCCTTTACCGTTGCCGTCAAACTTGTAATACCAATGTGCAGCAGCACCTACTTCCGCCATGACATGCATTTCTTCCGTGCGGATTTGTGCTTCAATTGGGATGCCGTTATGACCGAACAATACGGTATGCAAGGATTGGTATCCATTGGCTTTGGGGATAGCAATATAGTCTTTGAATTTCCCCAACGGTTTATACAGGTTATGTAACACCCCTAAAATCCGATAACAGGTATCCACATTATCGACAATAATCCGCACAGCATAGACATCGTAAACTTCTTTGAAGGATCGCCGTTTGTAGCGCATTTTTCTGTAGATGCCCCACAAGTGCTTGTCTCGTCCCATGACACGTGCCGTAATGCCTTCTTCTAATAGCCGTGATGTAATGCTTTTTTCTATCTTGTCAACAAGCTCACGACGATTGCCGCTCATCTTGCGGACAGCTTCTTTAAGTATCCGATAGCGTTCTGGATACAAGTAATGGAAACCGAGGTTTTCAAGTTCCTGTCGTAAGTGGTTCATGCCCAGGCGACTGGCAATAGGTGCGTAGATATCCAGCGTTTCGCGGGAAATACGGCGGCGCGATGCAGGCTGCATTGCACTGAGCGTTCGCATGTTGTGCAAGCGATCTGCCAGTTTTATCATGATGACTCGCAAGTCCTTGGCCATGGCCAGGAACATTTTCCGAAAGTTTCCCGCTTGAGCTTCTTGCTTGGAGTTAAAGTCGATGTGGGTTAGCTTGCTAACACCATCAACGAGATCAGCCACTTCCGAACCAAAGCGGGCACTTAATTGCGCCTTGTCGTAATTGGTATCCTCGATGACATCGTGTAATAGAGCCGCTTGCAAGGTGGTGCAATCAAAGCGAATATTAGCGAGAGTGCGAGCTACTGCTAGGGGATGAAAAATATAGGGTTCACCACTTTTGCGGTAATTTCCCACATGCGCTTCAGAAGCGAAGTAACAGGCTTCAAGTAATTGCTTAAGGTATTCTGGCTCAAGGTATTCTTGAGTAATTGTAAGGAGATCTTCAATACGCAAGCACAGGTCATCCCGCCAATTCTTATCGACATTTAAGCGGTTATTCTGCCGAATGTTGGGTCTGGTTTCCGGTGACATCGTACTCATCATAAGCTGCTCTTCGCTACTGCTCAAAATTTATTCGGTTTCGGCCTCGGTATTGGGTGCATGTACGGGCTTTGGGGGGGTAACAGAGCGATGTTTTCCCTGTGTCGCGAGATCAAGTTTGCCTTCTGCGAGCTCTCTTAATGCCAGTACAGTTGGTTTATCATTTTCCCGAGGGACCAGCGGTGTTCTGCCATGGGTTAGATCGCGGGTACGTCGAGCAGCGACCAAAACCAATTCGAAGCGATTACCTATTTGACTCAAGCAGTCTTCAACAGTAATTCGAGCCATTCGGTTTCCTCCATATGTAATATTTATTTAAGGATATGTCTAATTTAGCTAGAATAAACTATTTGATTTGTTTGTAATTGTACTTAAAAACTCCTTTTGTCGTTCTAGCTGGACAGAGCAGCGCTGCCGATTAGCTATTATAATGGCACGTAAGGTATTTAAAGCAGTCGCAAAATCATCATTGATAACCAGATAGTCAAATTCAGGGTAATGGGATAGCTCATTGAGTGATTCGGCTATTCGCCGATTGATGGTTTCGAGACTGTCCTGGTTACGATCGGCAAGCCGCTGGCGCAGGCTTTCAAGGGAAGGTGGCAGTATAAATATGCTTAAGCTATCGGGAATCAGCGCCCGTACTTGTTGAGCACCTTGCCAGTCAATTTCTAAAATCACATCTAGGTTATTGTCTAGTTGTGTCAATGCCGCATCGCGGCTAGTGCCGTAGTAATTACCGAAAACTTGAGCATGTTCCAGGAAAGCACCTTTTTCTGCCATTGTCTTGAATATGGCGTGGGACACAAAGTGGTAGTGTTCTCCGTTCTTTTCGTTGGGTCGGGGCAAACGGGTGGTATGGGAAACAGCAACGGTAACGTCGGTTGTGTTTTCTAATAGCTGGCTAACTAAACTGGTTTTTCCTGCGCCAGATGGTGCAGAAATTATATACAAGGTTCCTACGGGCATGATCACGTATCCAATTAGCTGTATCCTTACCATTGTCTCAGTCTCTGTCATTTTATGAAACTGATTCAGTACGTTTAATTTGGAATCGTGGCTAGACAGGGTAATTTTGCGCGTAGTTTATCAATGTGCAATAGGCTGGCACGATTGCACTGAAAAGGCAGGTTGTATAAAACAGTAACAGATACAATACACCCATCTGTCGTTGGTTTTGGCACACCATTTTTTGAAGTCGCGCAGTGAGGCGAAGATGGCCATCAAACACTATGGCAAATTGATATAAAAGCCTGGCTGAAGAGCCGGGGTTACAGCTTGCAATGTTAAACAGAAAGATCAGGCAAGGTATATAGCCAGAGGGGGATGACTAGACGGGTTTAGCTTGTCAGCCCAAAGTTACTTGATTTTAGCTTCCTTATAAAGAACATGCTTACGCACGACAGGGTCATATTTCTTGATTTCCATCTTTTCCGGCATTGTGCGTTTATTCTTGGTTGTTGTGTAAAAATGCCCGGTACCTGCACTAGAAACCAGTTTGATCTTATCACGCATGATTGTTTCTCCTTAAAAAGCTTAAACCTTATCACCCTGAGCGCGCAGCCGGGCTAGAACAGCATCAATCCCTTCTTTATCGATAATCCGTATACCGTGTGAGGAAACACGCAATTTCACAAAGCGCTGCTCGCTTTCGACCCAAAAACGGTGAAAGTGCAAATTCGGTAGAAATCGACGACGGGTTTTATTGTGAGCGTGAGAAACATTGTTACCGGTAGTGGGACGCTTACCGGTGACTTGGCAAATTCTGGACATTGGGTTGATCTCCCATCAGGCTATCCGGATGCATCACATAAATGTTGAAGCGGAGCAAGCATGCTTGTGATGTAGAAACACCGCAGTCGGCTCCAGTAACGTGTTGCGGCGCAAGCCGCCAGGCGACTGGAGCGTAGCTCAGCTCCGCGATTGCCGGCGGCGCAGCCGTCGGCAACAAAAAGCTTGATAACAATAAAAAAGCGCCCTGTGTAGGGCACCTTCTCAATTAGAATAAAGGTCCTGGCGATGACCGACTTTAGCATGAGTAATCTCACACGATCATAGGCGCGGAGCGGTTTCACGTTCGAGTTCGGGATGGTATCGAGTGG
>PDTV01000012.1 GCA_002747185.1 Candidatus Contendibacter odensensis | reverse complement strand
CCGATGGCGCCACGGCCCAGCCACGAATATTCGATACGCCAGAATACACACTGCCAGCCTGCGGCTCCTCTACCGAAAAAACAATATCTGCCGCCGCTATAGCTACATGACCAGGCCACATTAACAAGAGGAAAAGCAAGGCAACCGGTGCAAAAAAAACATTCTTTTGTGTCATAAAAGACCTCAAAAAAAGACTTCTGATTAAATTTAAGGCTTACAGCCCATTTCAAAAATACTGATAAAACGATCAATGATTTTCTTTCTAGACAACATCGGCGGCGACATGATCCCGATATCTATCGCCGAATGCCCGCCTGCGCGGGTATGACGGCTGTACATCAATCAGCCCGGCCATTCCCGCGAAAGCAGGAAACCAGCTATCTGTCACTACGCGGGTCAGTATTTTAAAATTGGCCATAAAAAAGTCCCATGACTCAAAAATCATTTGACCATCAATACAACCAACAGATAATAATCAAATCACTTATACAAATCTTTTCTCAGTTCAGTTGCACAAAACCGTTCAAAGTCCCAAGTGGGTTGATACCCTAACTCGTCACTAATACGTGTCGAACAATAACATGCCCACCCTAGCAGTTTATTCAATACAAGATGCGCTTTTTGATCCCGATACCCTATCAAAAAACGCAACGCATCAATTAATTTAGCGGCACCACGTAATACACTTGCCGGAACCGCCCAGCGCGGGACAGGCCGCCCTGAAGCCTGACAAATTATCGAATACAGCTTGCATCCTGAATAAGTCTGGCCATCGGTAACAAAATAAGTCTGTCCTGCCGCAACAGGATTGGCTGCCGCCAATAATAATGCCTGTACGATATCATCAATATGAACCAACGACCGGCAATTACCTGTTTCTGGCAACGGTAACAACCAGCCGCGATGCACGGCAGCTATCAAGCGAGCCAGGTTAGCTTTCATACCTGCCCCATACACCAGTGCCGGTCGCAGATTAACCACATGCATCCCTGTAGTACGTCCCGTTGCTAACACCTGTGCTTCAGCCGCTCGCTTGGCTCGGCCATAAGGTGTTTCAGGAAGGACAGTCCAACGTTCATCAACACAGTAGGAATCGGATTCACCAACGGCTTTAGCACTGCTGAGAAAAACCAAGCGCTCAACACCAGCCGCTACCGCTGCATCCAGTACATTAAAGCTACCCTGAGCATTCACTGCCCAATGTCGCTCTGCAAATTCTGGCGTATCGGCCGCATCAGCATGCGCAAAACCTGCCACATGAAACACAGTATTTATCCCTGTGCAGACCTCAGCCAGGCTAGCAACATCAGTCACATCACCATGAACTATTTCTATATCCTGCCACTCTACAGGGACTATTCGCCCAGGCCGAAGCAGCGCACGTACCCGTGCCTGCTTCATCTGAAGTGCTGCTACCAACCGCTGTCCGATAAAACCGTTGCCACCAGTTACCAGTACGGATCGCCCCTGGTAAAAATCTATCGCTACCACCATCGCCAACCATGCCGGTGAAAAAATAATGCTGCTGAACGAATAAACAAGCCAATATGCCGAATACCTTTTCGAGCGGCGTTACCACCAAAATGCACAATACGTACCGTCGGTACATAAGCTAATCGTGTTATGGCTGTTAGCCGCAAACTGAGATCAAAATCCTCAAAATAGAGAAAATAATCAGGATCAAAGCCGCCAATCTGTTTCAACAATGCACGACGACACAGCATAAAGCAGCCACTTGCAATGGGTGGATCCCATAACAGGCCATGGTTGATCCGATCACGCAACTCATAATGATCCAGGCGTCTTTGAAAACGTCGCCGCACATATTCAGGGGCAAAACCACGCAAGGCCAAATCCAGTACCGTTGGATAACGCTTGCACAAGTATTGCTGTTGACCTTGCTCATCCTGTACGGCCGGAGCAACCAGCCCCGTTTCCGGGTGCGCGATGAGAAAGGCCAGGCCCTCACTTAACGCATCCTCTTCCAACAGCACATCAGGATTCAGAACGAGATGAAAGTTACCGCTGCCAACATCTAGCGCCAGGTTATGACCTGCGCCATAACCCAGATTACCGTGACCACTCAACAGTGTACTTCTTACTGGAAGATCGGCTTTTTCTAAAAGCCGTTGCAACGATTCACCCCTATCAATACCAGAGTCGTTATCTACTACAATCAGCCTTGCCTCAGTCAGCAGCGCCTGTCGCCTGGCGTGCTGTACTGCCAAACCCAGGCATTCCAACGCCATCGCTAATACCTTAAAATCAGGCGCGTACGTCACAATCGAGATATCAAGTCGTGTCAAGCCACGCACCGCCGTTTTTTAAGTAATTGCTTGAGCTGGTCACGGCTGAGGGTGAAGAGATCATTTTCACGCCAGACATATTCATCCTGAATAATTAAACCGGTTTCAGCATAAAAACTGGCAATACTGGTCAACATGGATTGCGGATCGTAACGGCTACGAACATAGCGATCTTCCATATCCAGTTCAGTCTGAAATAGAAAATGCTCATGCCAAACCCAGGACGCTGGACTATTTAATAATCGTAGCCCCCTTCGGCGCAGTGCCATGGATACACCGGCATCTTCAAACACATTGGGATACCCTTCGTGCAGAAAAGGCGCCGGATTAATGGTGAACAAGGTTGCGCCAATCGGAAGCCAGTCGCACTCTCGAAAAACCGCCGTGGATAAATCCGTGACTTCGCTATCACGATCATACAAGCCCAGATCAATCAATTCATCATCAATCGAGTGGATAAAACCACCCGAGAATTGTAACCGGCGGTTCGGAAAAATAACCTTGCAGCAAACGGCGCCCACATCGGGCGCACTTGATGCCCGTACCAATAATTCCTCTAACCAGCCTGGCTCGGCAATTTCATCATTATCAAAGACCAAAAACCAACTGCCACATGCTTGTTTTAACGCCTCCCGCCGCCCGGCAGCAGGCCCTAAATTCTCAGGATGATAAATGGCTTTTACTGCTGGAAAGCGATCGTCGATATGCGCTCGCAGAAAAGCGACCGTTTCGGCTTCAGAACCATTATCAAACAGGATAATTTCATGTGGAATCTTTACAGTTGCCCGCAAACTCTCCAATGCTGCCAGTGTTTGCCGCTGTTTACCAAACGATAACATGATGATTGACAGAAAATGATCAAAATGCCCCTCACGAATATCACGTCGCAGTCGTGCCTCGTGCTGAATCGTGGTTGTGGCGATTTGTTGTTGCTCAGTTTGAAGGCCTGTCGCCTGACGCTCATGAAAACGATGGTAGTACACAAACTCTGGGATATGGATAAAGGCTGAACTTGGATAATGAAAGGCGATCCGCATGAGTAAATCGTAATCCTGGGCAACATCAAAACGAAGGTCGAACAATCCGACCCGCGCAAAGGCCTGTCGGGCAATCAACTTAAAATGGGTGGCATACATCCGTTCCAGGTTTTCGGCAAAATAATCCAGGCGCGGCAGATGCTCAAACGAGATACGGCTGACCTCCTGCCCATGCGGATCAATGTTGATGCGGGCCGAGTGCGCATAGACGATACCCTCGTGCCATTGACGCAAGCAGATCTCAACCGCATCTGGAGCCAGATAATCATCACAATCGAGCCAACCAATAATGTCACCTTTCGATGCCATCAAGGCTCGATTCTGGGTTCGGGCAATCCCCTGGTTCACTGGATTGGAGAAAACCTTTAACCGTGGATGAGCAGCTAGCCGCTCCAAAATCACCCGCACTTCAGGATCGGATGAAGCATCGTCTACAGCAATGACTTCGATATTCGGATAGCTCTGTTGCAAAGCGCTACGCAAGCAGCATTCCAAAAATTCAGCATGGTTATAAACCGGCACAATAATACTGACCAGTGGTGCTGCATTCGATGTCTCGACAGGCCGTGCAGCTTCACCATCCTGTATCGTCATCATGCCTTGCCGTAACCAACGGCGAATCGCCTGTTTCCAGCCAAAAGGCAACCTGCTCAGCAACCATCCACTCCGACCGCGATAAACCGTAACACCTACCTGCCATAGCCGTCGGGCCAGCGCGGTAAACCAGCGATTATGTTGATCACGCAACCAGCGCGCACTATCTCGCAATGGTGCTGTCAATCGCCACGAACGTGATGACATAACCCATTCATATTGTTTACGCCACTGCTGGTCAATCTGTGCTGTTTCAGCGTGCTGCGCCACCAATTGCGCCTGCACCGCATCAAGCTGGCGCTGACTCTCTTTGAGTCTGGATTGATAGCGCTCCAGCTCCTGCTGGGAATAAAGTTGTTTATACTGATATTGTTCCAGTACCCGTCGTGATTGCTCCAACTCGACATATGCTTCCTCGTACTTCACGCGCCTGTCCTGGCACTCAGTACGCATGTCTTTGTTGATTTCCTTTAATGATGCTATGGTCTGCTGATATTGATCGATTGCCAGACCCAGCTCATCAACTTTGCAAACGGCAACGGCACGTTGTTCTTCTGCTTGTTTTAGCAATCGTTCCAAATGTCGCGCCCATGCGATGATGTCCATCAGATCACGGTCACTCCAGCGAGAGCGCCACTTGGTTACAATCACATGAAATGCAGCGAGCGCTTGCTGTTCATCGGCCATAACACCAAAGCCGCTACCCTGATGAATTCGATAACATGCAGAAATGGCATCACGATGCAAAAAATGGCCATGTTCTGACAATTGCAACCAAAAATCCCAATCCTCATACAGCTCAAGTTGTTGGTCAAAACGACAGGCTGCAACCGCTGTCAATACCTCTCGGCGACACAGTACGGCATGGATCGGAATATAATTTTCCAGCCGCAACCGCACCGTATCGAACGGCTCGTTATATACGTGCAGTGTCGCCCAATCCTTACCGTCATGCTTGACACAACGCACCCCGGCATAGGCTGCGATAACAGGACGTGAGAGGGTCTGATCCAGACTGGAGAGATGCGCTTCCTGTTCCAGCATCTCAACTAAACTGGCAATATGATCCGGCTCAAACCAGTCATCATCATCAAGGAAGATGAAATATGCTCCCTGAACGGCATCTAATCCCAGATTGGCGGCAGCGGCCCGTCCCAAAGCCTGTCCGGCACTACAGACTCTTAGCGGAAACCGATAGTGCTCGCTATCTATAGCGCTCGATGCCAAATCTGTACCGGCGGCATCAATTACAATAACCTCAATATTGGGATAGCTTTGCACGGCAACTGAGGCGAGTGCTTCAGCCAGCTCAGGCCGATGTGTGGTACGTATAATTACCGAAACCAGGGGTTGCACCCATGTGGCGTCGGGTACACCCGCCACCTGCCAATGCCCGCCAATCAGGTCATACAGCGCTCGCATTTTGTCAGCCGACTGATTACCCTCAATGACCCAATAGGCCTCAGCCATTCTAATATTCCTGGGCAGGGTATACGTCCGATAACGATTGAGTGCTTCGATATGACGATCATAAGCCTGCTCAGCAAGCTGGCTGGAAAAGCAGGCAATCGCTTGATGCTTGCGTACCCACAAATCACTAATATCAAGCAAGCGATTAGGTGGCAACGGTGCACCAATCTCATATAGCGCAAGCGTCAGGCCCTTACAGCGGCGCACGGTCTCCAACGCAGCGAATCCCAGATGGCGATGATCCGGATGAAGCTCATAGGGGGAAGGTGCGTATAACCAGCAAGCACTTGTGACGGTAACGGCCTGGCACAAACGCCGTACCAGTGCTTCATCGTAAATCAACTCACGGTCGCGATACATCCAAAATTGCGGTTTCCCATACCCTAAAACTGCTGCTGCCGCTATACTTTCACGGTGTCTTTGTGCAACATAGGCCTCTCGTTCCGCTCCACTGGGCAAAAAACCACCGCCATCGGTAACAATAATTACAGTCACCGGATCACCTGCATCGACATGGCGCATAATGGCTCCAGCACAACCAAACACTTCATCATCCGGATGCGGCGCCAAAATGAGAGCCGGCCCCTCCCCTAGGCTGTGTATCGCGTGGTAAGGTATCAGCTCGCTCTCGCTAACCATGAAATTCACCTTTAAAATGCTTCAAAACTTTTTGTTGTCGGCAGCTACGCTGCCGGCAATCGCGGAGCTGAGCTACGCTCCAGTCACCTGGCCGCTTATGCCGCAACACGTCACTGGAGCCGACTGCGATGTTTCTGCCTCGCAAGCACGCTTGCTCCGCTTCAACATCCTCGCGGCTCAGCTCCGCGAATTAATTAGCAACCACTGTTTTATGCCTAATCATGTCCCCCAAAAGAGATGAAGACTACCATATTCGTGATTACCAACCCGGTGATGAGGCCGCAATCGTCACCCTGTTTGAAATTGTATTTGGTACACGTTTGACTGAAGAACAGTGGCGCTGGAAATACATCAGCGCTGTCCCGGAGCCGCCGGCTAAACTGGCATTTAATACAGCCGGCCAATTGATTGGATTCGCGGGCGCTGTCTCATTGCGCGGTTGGCGAAAAGGTCGCCCAATCCCTTTCTTTCAAATCTGCGATGTGATGGTTCACCCGTCAGCTCGAGGTCATCTAGGCAGCCGTAATGTGTTCACACAGCTACTGAAACTACTGATAGCCGATCTTGCGGCACGCTATCCGTGTGCATTTGCTTACGGTTTTCCCGGTCGGCGACCCTTCCAGCTTGGTGAGCACTCACGGGTTTATGGTTTGATTGAGGCTGCATACAAAACATGTTGTCCTGCCCAGAAACCACGCTGGTCATTGGTGCGCACCCAAGCACTTCATTGGGAAGATACCCGCCTGGGCGTACTCTGGGCTGACCTTTCATCAAACCTCGCATTGTCATTGATACGTGATCGGGCCTATCTACGCTGGCGTTATGCGAAAAATCCTTTTCACACGTACCAATTAATCGGCTTTCTGTTTGCAGGTCAACTATTGGGCTGGGCAGTCATTCAACCTGGCGAGCGACTCCAAATTATCGATTTTTTGATATCACGACGCTGGTTTAAATCGGCGCTGACCGCACTCAATCGCGTTGCGATAGATAACCATTGTACCGCGATGGAGATATGGCTACCAAAGAGTTGGCAGGGCGTTGCAGGGGTACACACAGAAAAGACCGAGGTCAGGGTTGCCAATATGATGAGCCCACTTTTAATTTCAACAAAAGAAGCACAGCAATCATTGTATTACACCATGGGTGATTTAGATATTTTTTAACTAGTCGTCCCTGCCCAATTCACTGGGCGAACAATTTTCCATTGTCCCTATAACGAGAACAAAGCCAAAAATACCGCCAAAGAGTTGCTAACAGCTGTAGCAACTTGCGGATATTCTGTCCGGCGGCACTTAAAATGATGTTCATGGCATCACCGAGGCTGCCTTTGAGGTAGCATCGACCCGGTTTGCCATCTGATTTCATGTGGCCAATAATCGGTTCTATGGCGCTGCGCCGTTTGAGTTTCTTGCGCATCGCTCTCGACATGCGTTTTTTGCTCAAGCCCGTGTGAATAACATCGACGCCTTTAACTTTGCTATCTTTACCTCGGTAGCCTTTGTCCACTCGGCAGGTCGTCACCGACGTTTCTGTCAGGCGCTCAATCTGCGCAACTTGTGCACTTAGCGTGTGACCATCATAGGGATTACCCGGACAATGCAATGCGCCCAGCACCCAGTTGTCATCCTGGCTAATGGCAAAGCTGGCTTTGACCCGTCATTCCACATACCCTGTTTGCTCGCCGATTAAAGCTATAACATTCTCAAGCAGGCTACCGGTCAAGGTATGGCACCGGTCATTCCGCCAAAGAAAAACAGAGCAGCGCAACGCACGTATGACACGGAACTCTACAAATTACGCCATTTGGTTGAAAAAGGCCTTCCTCCATCTCAAACGCTGGTGCGGAATCGCAACGCGATACGCAAAGAATACTGCCTCTTTTCTAGCCGCCGTGCACATTAGATGCTTCGCGCTTTGGCTCAATATCTCGTGACGACATTATCTAGTTAATTTCCCATAAATTTTCCAGATAGCAAATACCAAGTTCCTGCGAATCCTTACGGACTTCAACATCAGGCAAGACTTTCTCGTGATACAACATAAGCCCTTGATTATCAAAAATACGGGCGTGTGCACTATACAAGCCGCCAAGCAACCGCACGTGCGGATACGTAATCAGAATCTCCCGTTGCTTGCCAGATAATGGTGGTCGTCCAGATAAATGAGTGCCCGTGGCATACACTCCACGCCCATCACTCATTTTGATCGAGAGGGTGACATGGAACGGTAAATCATCACGGCTACTTTCAGTGCGTAATCGAAAACACAAATCGTCACCATGACTGCAAGGTAACTCATTCAGAAGTTCTAAACTAATAATACGTACCGGCAACTCAGAGTGACCACAGGCTTCCACCTGTTCCCGTTGCACATTACGCTGTGCCTGCCACGCCTCGTAAGCGGGAATAATTCGAGATGTTTCACCATACATGCACACCCGGCCTTTTCTTGATATCGGTCATGCGGTCAATACATTTTTTCTGGAAATATATATCGCCTACGGCCAACGCTTCATCCACAATCAGGATATCAGGATCCAGTGAGGCAATAAGAGAGAAGGCCAACCGCATCCGCATTCCGGTGGAGTAGGTTTTAAGTGGCCGGTCAATAAACGCAGCCAATTCTGAAAAAGCAATAATCTCATCAATTCGGGCTTGCACTGTCTGACGCGGCAAACCCAATACATCACCATATAGCAAGATATTCTGCCGACCGCTAAATTCAACGTGAAACCCCACACCCAATTCCAGCAGTCCTAATACCGAGCCATTGTGCTCAACACGACCGCTTGTTGGTGTCAGCGTGCCAGCAATCAATTGTAGTAAAGTACTTTTTCCGGCACCGTTATCACCGACGATGCCCAACGTCCGACCTCGCTTCAGCTCGAAGCTAACATCTTGCAGGGCAGTAAAATCGCTGTGATAACGTCGCCGGAACAGCAATTCCTTGAGCCGGTCAACTGGCCGGTCATACAATCGATACACCTTGCTTAGCTTACTAACCTGCAGAGCATAGTTTTGCTCACTCATCCTCGATAGCCTTATACGTCAAGCCGCTACCAGCGACAAAAATTCATTTTCATACGCTTTTACCATACGCTGAGCCGATAGCTGTTGCGCTCGCTCCAGGCCTTTTTTTATCAATGCCTGGCGGCCGGCAGGATCATCAATCAATCGTAATATGGCTACGGCTAGTGCACTGGAATCACCCGGTGGTGTCAAAATCCCGTATTGTCCACCATCCAGCACCTCATAAGGGCCATAAGGGCAATCAGTCGAAATAACTGCGGTACCACAGGCCAAGGCTTCCAATAATGTGTACCCAAAGCCCTCAAATAAACAGGTATGAATAAACATATCAGCACGACGCAAATACGGCATAATGTTCGCACGATAGCCAATAAACCGTACTGCATTATTCAACTCCCAGCTTGCGATTTTTCTCTCAAGTCTCGCCCGCTCAGAGCCATCACCAAGAATGAGTAAAATTGCTGGACGCTGCGCCCGTACCTGCCGAAACGCTTCCAGCAGTAACCCAAAATTCTTTTCCGGCACCAGACGTGCCGCTGCACACAATACCGGTGTGGAATCATCAACGAGATCAACCAGCTCAGGTACAGCCATATCAGCATCACGCTCTACAAGCGCCAGATCAATACCGTTAGGAATCGCTACTGATTTGTGCTTTGGTGTAAAAAAACGCTGCTGTAACTCAGTTACGGTTCCTTGAGAGGGAACGATCACCCGATCAGCTAGCCGTGCGGCACCTGCTACCGCTGTCCACAGAAATAAACAGCGGCGAAAACCATGCTCATGATAACGCATATATTCGTAGAATGGCCCCCGATAGCTTGCAACCACTCGGGTTGGTACACCTGCGAGTTTCGCGCCCAGTGCGACCAATGCTGATGGGTAATGCATCATCCCCAAAGCAAGATCGGGTACTGTTTCACGCAACAATCCGGCTGCCAATCGTGCCTGTTGATAGAGCCCACGTGCTGAACTAAATCCACCATGCAGACCCTTGGCGGTTACATCGATAAAATCATCATATTTATCAGGCAGATAAGGTTTTAGCACTGCAGGTGCAGCCAATGTAATTCGATGAATACGATGGCGATCAAGGTAGTTGAGTAAATTAGCAGTCGTTTGCTCTGCACCACCAAAACCGTAGGCAATATGCAAAATCAGCAGGTGAATAATGAAACTCCCTACAGTACGTCAGCAAACCCAGGTTCCAACTGCCGAAACAAATAGGCGCCCATGACAACTGCTGTGATTGCGAACACGCCTAAACCGACGAGCACCAGAGGCTCCGGCCAAACACCCATCAGCACAGCACCATGATACGCTTCGGCGAATGTAGCAAAGGGATTCAAATAGACCAGACCACGAAACTCTGCTGGTACCAACGAAAGCGGATAAAGAATTGGAGCGGTGTAGAACATGGCAGCTAACAAGACACCCAACACTTGTGTTGTATCACGCAGATAAACAGTTAGCGTCGCCAATAACAAACCGAGACCTGCCGTTACAGCGAACTGCAATACCAGCAATACCAGCACTGCCCCCAATGTACTTAATGATAACTGACTGCCCCACAACGCATAAACGAGCAGAAAAAGCAGATAACTACCTGCATGTACTACAAACGCCGCCGCCGCGGCAGCCAGCGGAAAAACCTGTACCGGAAAATGTACCTTGCAAACCATATCGCGGCGACCAACGATAACAGCTGCCGCACGCCCTAACCCATCCTGAAAGGCAAACCAGGGTAATAAGGCCGAAAGTAGGAAAACAATAAACGGTGTATCCGCTAGTGCCGAACCAATGGGAAAGCGGGCATGTAGCACTGTTGCAAAAACCCACCAGTACAGCAAGATAAACAATACCGGCTGCAATACGCTCCAGACAATGCCTAGCAATGAACCGGCATACTGCTCACGCAGCTCCCGCCCAACAAACGGCGGGAACAAGCGCAATGTACGAGACAGGTGTCCAATAAGACCCATCGTTACTGTATCAACAAGCCATTAATAGCTGGTAAACCCCTGTTCAGCCAACCCATCATAGAACTCTCGATACCAGTTATCATTCACAAATATCCATGTCTCAACAAAGCTGCGTGTCTTCTTGGGTTCGCTATATTTCTTGCCAGAAGGCAGCGTGAACTCAGGTACAGCCGCCTCCACCTCAACCAGCACCTTGGTTATATTACCGACACGTGCTATTTTTTTGATCTTGTAACTGTGATATTGAATACGTCCCATATTGGCAGCGTAGGCTTTAAATGTTCGCCTGTGTCGATAAAAGGGATCTTGCATAGCATACGTGGTTTCATAGCGTCCTTTGATCATTGCTTGCCAATACGTACTTAGCCGCTCGCGCAATAATTTCTCTGTAGCTCGCGCCTTTATTTCTTCAAGATTAAAAGAGGCTGCGTTTTTCCTGGCTTCATCCCAGCTCAGGCTGTATAGCACATACTCTTTCTGATCACGAAGCGAGTCATCATTGAATTGCTTGGCAACCAATGAAAAGCGATCATCCTTGCCTTGACTAAACAACACCCTCGGTCGTGGATCCAGCCCCAGATTCCAGACACCAGGCCGCCCCAGCGGTAGCGCAGTTTCCCAAGTTGCACCAAAATCCCTGGAGTAGCTGACGTAGATATTGGGTCGAATATCACGCCAATCTTCCCATGCCATCATGACAGTACCTGCTTGCTCACCCAAAGCCAACATTGGGTACCGTGCCTTGGTTAATCGCACATCTTCTGGACGAAGTGTTTGTGCCTTTTTCCAGGTCGTGCCATTATCCTCAGAGCGTAACAAATATACATTGCTCTTGGTATCTTCAGGATCGATCAAACGCCGATTGCCATCCAATGCTATCAGGATATGACCCTTATGATCGGTGACAATCTCGATCTGCCCCATATCCAGGCGTCGTAACTCATCAAACGCGAACCGTGTCCAATGCTGTCCCTTATCATCAGAGTAAACCCCTTCCAGCAACAGATCAGAACCATCACCATAATGCCCCAGCCACAGCAGGAACCAGCGATCACCTGATTTAAACGCTTCAAACAGCGGGCTAATTGATGGTGCATCTGCGATTTTTTTCACCACCCCAAAGCTTTTTCTAGTCCGGTCGTACACTCGCATTGCCATGGCCAGCTTGCCATCTAGCACCATCCAGGAAAAAACAGGAATTTGCTTATCATCAACAATCCAGGCAGGATAACGACCCGGCATCACCTGCTCTACAGGTGATAGTGTTTTGCCATCCGGTTCAACCGTCCGGAAATAGAGATGGTATTTTTCCCTGGTCTTTTTATCGCCTTTTTCACCCAACCACAGCAAATAGTTAACGCCATCAACCTGTGTCATCTTCAAACGGGTCAATGGTTCCGATGCCTTACCCCCGACGACAAGTGGGGCACCAGTCACCCCTGTTGGATCCAATTTTGGAAATAAATAGAGATGCTTACGTGGCAATTTGTCACGCCATAGTACGGAAATACCATTATCAGCCGGCATCATAACCAGGCCTGATTGCTGACGAGGCCGATCTGTTGCGCCTAATGCAACCTCATTCCCATCAGGCCGACGCACACGCAAAAAATTTTTCGTGTCATAATAAGCAAACCACGGTTTACCATCTTCAGAATGTGAAAATCCCCACTCTGCATACTTGCCAATACGCTTTTCATTGAGCACTAATGGTTCGTTAGCTGCCTCTACTACCATCATTAGTAATGAGCCTGTTAATACAAACATCAGTTTTAATATTTGGCAACTTTTAATCATTTCACCCTAACCCGTTTTCAAGCAGATAACGATCCTATTCTTTACTTCTACCCAATAAAAAAGGCCACCCTGCGGTGGCCTTTAGTTACAGCCTTATCCCAGGCTGTAACCGATCCTCTTACTGATAGTTACTCTCGTAAACAACACCCAGGTAATCTTGAGCCATGCTACCCTGCTTAGGTGGCAAAGCTAGACCTTTACCCTCAGCAGCAGTACCATCAATCAATGGATACGGAGAATTGCCATCCTGAGCACCAGCAATATCATAGACTGGCATCATGCCATCTACACGAGTAACAGACTCACGAATACCTTTTCGCAGCCAAAGAGCCTGATTATACCAACCACCAAGATCCTGACCGTTCAATGTTGCTGGTGATTGATCATTGTACTCTAACTTGATCACAACAGCTTGACCACTGGCAATACCCACGTTTGTCCAACCACCGTAGGGCACAAACTGCTGGGCAGCCTGAGAAATCAGACGCTTGACATCAACACCACCGACACAAACCACTTTTGCAGGAATGCGGCCAGAGACCGGATTCTCATCACGATCATACATAACATCAAACTGGATGTTACTATTATCATTCACTGCCAAAGCAACCTCAGCGGCAATTCTACCACTCAGCTGAAAGGCCGGACCAACAGTACCAATCGGGGTCACAAACAGCCTGGTGTTAACCTCGTCAAACGGCATCACTACGATAGGCGCCCAAAAATCTTCAACATCGGCAGATTGAGGGAAGGAAGTCAACACTTCGCCATTAACTTCTACACGATCCGAGAAATCATAGGGGTTGGTGGCAACAAGACCACGATCTTCCCACCACGCATAAATTGAGGACGCATTGTAAGCCTGGTAGCCCCAGCTCGCACCATTAGCAAATTCAATAATAAATGCTTCACCAGACAGGTTTTGTCCCGCAAAGAAACGATCATTGTTATCAAGCACTGCAAAACCACGCAGGGGCTTGATATTCCTGAAAGCATCAAAACGCTTGCTGTACACAACGTTGCTCTGCTCAGGCTCAAACAGCACACCCAGATCATCACCATAAATCCCGCCAATATCGAAGGTCACGACATCGTTAGGGCTGGTGTCATTACGGTAGTTAACTTCTTGGCATCTGGCAGAATTACTAGCAGCACTAGAACCAGACTTGTAGTAATACCGATAATGGATCTCATCCGTCCTGGGATCATCATCATCATTGATAACTGACATGATGGTCGTCACAGTGTCACTGTGCACAATATACGGGAAGAGAATCTCGTCAGCCTGCGCGGCGCTCATACCAACAACCGAAGTACCCAGACTCACGGCCACGGCAGCGGCGATCTTGTTCATATTAAATTTCATTAGCGTCAGCTCCTAAGCGTTGGCTCTACATAAATCAGAACTAAATAAAAAAGCTTTAAACCATCCCAGCAGCAGTTTAGCGGTTACGCACTCGCTCGTCTGTACGGATAGGGTAGACACGCCTCACTTATCTGTGGATTTTACACAACAAACTGTTGTTGTCAACACAGCAACAAAACAAAAAACTTACATAACGACATAATTAAGCAGATACCGACACCCAAAGTCAAGCCAGATAAATTGCAGCAATTCCGAAAGTTAGAATCTGAACTTGACCTGAATAATCCAGGTTAGATAAAGAATTTTTTTTCTCAAAAAAACAACAAACACAAAAACTACCTCACGACATTATTTCATTTTTAGCCCTCAAGCTACTGTTTTTAGAAAGGCTATCAGGTTAAACATGGATCGCTTGTGGCACTCGTCGATCCTTGTAAGCCCGCCACATCGAAAAAAAAGTACGCTCCAGACATCGGGCAAATTCAGCCGTTCTGAAAGGCAATCCTGCCAGGCAGCGTGCTTGAAGTTGTTGTCGAATTGCTTCCAGTCGATCCGGCTGGCGCGCTAAAGAAACGGCCAATACCTCAAATTCCACGATACGTTCTGCAATTAATTCGGTTAATCCTAGCGCGCTTAACAGACTAGCGCAAACCCGTGACTGAAACCGTGCACCACGCAAGGTAATCATCGGTAACCCTGCCCACAGGGCATCACTCGCTGTCGTATGAGCGCCATAAACAAAAGAATCAAGAAACAGATCAGCTAATCGATATCGCTCAAGATGCTCAGCTTTGGGTAGACGGCCAGCAAAGATCAGCCGTGATGGATCAATACCATGGCTGATTGCGGCCTGACGAAGATTTTGGATTGCGTCAGTGTTACTCGCCAATAACCAGAGTACGCTTCCTGGAACTTGCGCCATAATCCGCATCCATGACGCAAAGCTCTCTGGTTCCAGCTTGCCTGTATTGTTAAAACAGCAAAATACAAAAGCATCCTCAGGTAGCCCCCTATCCTTCCGAGTCATACCGGTATTGGCAATAGTCTGCTCATCATCATTAACCTGATAACACGGTAAATACACAGGCTGCTCACTAAACCATGCACGCATGGCCTCAGGTAATACTACTGGATCAGCGATAATATAGGGTATGTAATCCGCACCTAACGTCCCCGGATAGCCAAGAAAACCCACTTGCACCGGTGCAGGCCGCAAGGCGAACACCTCTGGCCGTGCAAACCGTGTATAACCATGCATATCGACCAGAATATGCACCTTTTCCCGGGCAATTCGCACCGCAGCTTCAGCATGACTCAAACCAACCAGTTCAATAAACTCGTCGCAACCCTCAACAATATTATGCCAATAAGTGCTGTTATCGCCTGGCCGTAGACTGAAGCCAATAATCCTGAAACGGCTCCGATCATGAAGCCTGAACAGCTTATGCGCCAGATGCGCGGTTGGGTGGTCACGAAAATCGCCCGAAACATAACCAATACATAAACGACCATCCGTGGATGCTTCAGGCCATGCTATTTGCAAATTTTCGCGAATCGGCTTCATTCGCGCAGCTACAGCGACCGCTTGGGCATTTGCCACAGCCTGTTGCAGTGCCGGTTCAATAGGTAACGTTAGCAAATTGAATGGTTCCATACCTGCGACAAAACCATAGTGCAAGGCATCAGCAACAAGCGTTTCAATCTCGGACAGAACAGCCGCCCTATTGCTCCAGTCACAACAGGCCAATTGTTCAAAAAAATCCATCAGATATAAGCCCCTTGCGGTATAGCGCTTGGGCAAACTATCTGCCAGGGTCTCACCTGGAAGCCGCCACGGTTCAAATGTAACTTCAAGCGACCGATGTTGATATTGCTCCTGCAAATTGGACAAAATCACATCAGCCTCATCAAATCGCCGCAACACCGCTAACGCTCTCGCTTGAACACACAATGCACCAAAACGGGCAGAGGGTATCGCAACCAGCGCTTCAACACTTTCCAGCGCCTCGGCATAACGTCGCATCTGCAACCAGCAAACCGCCCGATGCAGCGTTAACACGGGATGATTCGGTGATAATGCCAAAGCCTCCTCAACTGTCGTTAAAGCCTCTTTAATCCGGTTGGCTACAATGAGTAATGCTCCCCTGGCAGACAGTATTGCTGCGCGCTGCGTTGCGCCTAGACGGGGTATCGTCAGCAATTGCTCACCAGACTCCAAAGCTTCTGTAACGCGACCGAGGCGACGCAATGCCTCAACCCTTTGCAATGACACATCAACATGTTCAGGCATCAACGCCAAAAACTGGTCGGCTGTGGCGAGCGCATCCTGATTACGATTCAGGCCCAGGCACATCGTGATACGACCCCACAAGGCATCCTGATCATCAGGTTGCAAAGCCAGTACTTGCTCAATGGCTGCCAGTGCGGCTTCAGCATCGCCGAGCTCACCATAAATCCGCCCCAATCGCCGCCAGGCATCAATATTCTCAGGCTGCGTCCGACTACGGTCCTTATAGCGCGCCAGCTCCTGCTCTAACCATGCGCGACGCAATGCATCCCGTGCTTGTGCTTGCATTTCGCTTCAACTCTCTCCAGCGACACACCTGTCGCGCCTAAACTTAACCAGAAATGTTTTCCAATGCTGGCAAAATTTCCTGCATCTTACTCTTGAGCTCTCTTATAATCCCATCAACATCTTCAGTATTTTCCACCACACGCGGTGTTAACAACACAATCAGCTCGGTACGGTCGATCTGCTCATTTGTGCTACCAAACAGGGGACCTACCACCGGCAAACGGTACAATACCGGTATACCACTTTTGGCTTCTGTCCGGTTATCACGAATCAATCCCCCCAAAACCAGGGTATTGCCATCCTTAACGGCGACTTTGCTGGTAATCGCACGCTGTAAAAACGCGCGCTGCTTCGTTGCTTCATCAAGCGTCCCTACATCGATAACTTCCTGCTTAATGTCCATATTCACCATACCGCCAGAATTGATGCGAGGCAGTACCTCAAGCAATATACCGGTATCTTTATAATCGAAGGACTGCACAACATTGCTATCAACAATAGTCTGTTGGCCTGAGACAGGTTGTTGCGTACCGACGCGGATAACAGCCTGCTGATTATCGACGACCATCACATGAGGTGAAGATAATACCTTCACCTTGGAGTCTTTGGCCAAAAGATTCAGGAATGCGCGTACGAAACCAGCACTATCAGCAATAGCATATGAGAAGGAACCCTTTGGTGCTGCTGCAAGCGCGTTATTGATCTCCACGTTGGTATTCAGGCCCAAAGAACCCAATCCCTTAAATCCGTCAGCAATCCCGTGAGTTAAATACCACTGCAACCCATATTGCAACTGGCCTGTCAGTGTAACTTCAATGATGGTCGCCTCTATCAATACCTGTCGAGGCACAACATCGATTTTCCTGAGCGTATTGAGAATTCGTTCATAATTAGGTGCGCTAGCCCAAATCAGGAGTGAATTATTCTCAACATCAGCAACAATACGCACCTCTTCCATACCGGCGCTGGGCCCACCCGAACCAAAACTACTTAGCCCCCCCCTACCGGACGAGCCAGCACCTGCATTAATATCCGGCGTGTAACCGCCCAGGCTTGGTGCACCTGCCGAGGTACCGCCACTTTTACTTGTTTTACTTGAAGTGGATGTCTTCGATCCGTTGTTGCTCGCCTCAGGATTACCCTGGCCGCCTGATAATCGTTTTGGTTTCAAACCCGGCGCCAGCTGCCCACCACTAGAGCCACCACCACCGCCAGAATTAAAAAGCCCATTTAGCAATTCAGCCATATAATCAGAGCTACTATTTTGCACGGGATAAATATAAAGCCGCTCACCACTGATACCATCGAGTCGTTCGATCCATACTGCAATCTCACGAAGATATTCCTTCTGCGGCGTAATCACCAATATGGCATTCAATTTAGTGAGCGGAACCAGCCGTACCAAACCTGCAATCGGCGTCCCTGAACCTTCACCCAAAAGCTGGTTTAACTCTGACGCCATCGACCGACTATCGAGATTGCGTAACCGGAACATGGCGATAGACATACCCCTGAGCCAGTTCACATCAAACGTATCGATTGTCTCTTGAATACTCGCCAGTTCCTGTGCAGTACCGGCAAGTACAAGTAAATTGCGCGCTACATCAACACGCAACACACCGCCTTCAGGCAACAAAGGCGCAATGATAGCCTGCATCTCGGCAGCGCTGACGTAACGCAGCGGCACAATCCGAACCCCATAGCCGACACCCGATCCACGTAGTTTTGGCGCAAACTTGCCCTGCTTCAATACACCCGCTGCCGGCAAAATCCGGTATACCCCACCTTCACGCACCAGCACAGCACCATTCATTCGCAATAGCGTTTCTAATGTTGGTAACAATTGGTTATTTGCCAGTGGCCGACTGGTCTGGACCGTCACCAAACCATTGACCTGAGGGTCAATCACATAATTTTGATTCAGTGTTTCAAAAATCGCCTTAACCACATCGCGGATACTGACCGCTTCAAACTGAAGCGTCAGGCCACGCCCCGACGAAGATGCAAAACCGGTTGCCGACGATGTTCGTGTAGCGGCTTTGCGACGATTAATAAAATCACCACTCCCTGGATAGACAACGGCTTTAGGTGGCTGTTGAAGGTTCGGCGAGGAAAGTAGCAGCATGTCACTGTTTTTTCCATCACTGCCCGCAGGCTTGTAAAGCGGTATCGCACCAACAGGCTGGCCTGATGAAAGTGTCGGCTCCATAGCCTTTTGTGTCGATTGTGTCGATGCTGCCGGCTGCACCTGAATTTCGCTGGCGGCTTCCTTGCCTTGCTCGGTTGTAGCACAGGCGCCAACCAGCAACGCCAACACGACGCTTGTCGGAAAAAATCCAAGAAAAATTCTGCTCAATTTGCTGCGCTCGTCTGCAATCATGATTATCGCATCAGTGTTATCGGCAGTCTGCCATCACTCAAATGAGTTCTGGGGCCGAGATTCATTATTCATTCGAGCCGCCCTTTGTACGCGGGCACGAGCCCAATTCCTCATTTGTCCTGTCTTTCGCGATCTATCTGTCTTTCCGTGAGATGCTTTATCCACTTTGGGTTTATCCACCCTGGGCGGTACCGCAAGCGGGCGAACCAGATCAACTTCCTGAGTTTTACCTGCCTTATCTAACACCACCTTATTGCCCACGACCGACCGTAATTGCCAACCACCTTCGGTGGTTTCACCCTGACGAACGCGCAAGACCCTTGATCCGGGTGCCCGGGTTCTCAGTAAAGCCGTTGCTCGGCCCGCAATAATGACAACACCAATCAGATCAAACTTTTGTTCGACTTCGACTGGCGGTGGTGGTGGCTCCTCTATTTTGACTGCTTGTTCCGGGCGCCGATCTGCTATAAACAACGGTCGTGTAACCACCTGTTGATAGTGTGCTTCTGCGGGAAGGCGAAACGGCTGTAATGGCAAAATTGCTTCTGTAGCAGGTGGAGCTACCTGCCCTATAGCCGGCAACTGTGGTGGAAACCACAACTGCGCTATCAGTACAACCGTTGCCACTATCGCCACGACCAGCCAAAACAATATCCAAAACGTGCGGATAGCCATTTAGCGGCCTTCTTTAGGCAAATAGCCTGAGATATCAAATCGGCTATTCAAACGTGTACGGGTATAGGGTGCTGCTCGACCATTGGGTAATCGTGGTCGAAACTTCCGTGTTGTCACCTGCAAGTTGCTCACGAACAACAATGGCATTTGTGATTCAAGGTGGTACAGGGTCTTTTCAAGTACAGCAACATCACCGCGCACAGTGACACCCACTGTAATCCGTATTGCCTGTCCTTCTTCCTTCTCTGGTAATGCTTGCGCACTTAATACCTCACCACCGGCTGTTTCTACAAGCTCCTTGATACGTTGCTGTAAATCAGCCGCGGCCAGTGCTGGAGACGAGCCTTGCAAAAACTGGGCGGCCACTTGTTGGTCTTCAACGATTTTCTGAATGGATGTTTCCAGTTCCGGTCGCATTGCGGCCATGCGTTTCAGTCGCTGCAACCGATATTGTAATTGCTCGATACGTGACTGATAAAACTGATACTGTCCTAGCCAGAGACGATCCATCAGCACAAGGATCGCTGTACAAACCAGTAGCAGCAATGCCAGCGCAATCAGTCGTTGAGCAAGGTCAGCGTAAACAGCGGATGGCATCAGGACTCCGAAACAATATTTGCACTTAACACAAAGCGTTCTTTTCCAGTCCGCCGATCATTTGTCACAGGTGAGGTAAACGAAGCATTCTCAAAAAGCTTGGTATTTTCTATCAAGCCTACCAAAATCGAAGCACTGACCGCCTGCCCAATCAATTGCACAGTATTATCCTTGAATTGTAATCGCTCCAGCCATACGCTATCAGGCAAGGCGATTGTCAGTTCGCGCAACAGATTGATCATTGGTGGATTATTCTGCTTTTTTCGTAACAGAAAGCGTGATATCTCAACCGCCTTATCCATTCGTTCCCGCAGGGCCAATACCTCTCCTGATTGCCGCTGCAAAGCATTGACCTGCTGCTGTAACGTAATCGCCAGAGATCGCTGTTGCCACAGCGGCACTAAAGCGTTAGCCACGACCATGCCTAAGCCAATAACAATTAGAACTCTCAATAAACGCCGTGAAAACACCCCCCGTCGGGGCCGTTTTTCCGGTGGCAATACATTAATACTTTTCTGAGAACCTTGAATATCGATTCGGTCAGGCACAATCGAGATAGCCGCTAATGACTCCAATGCAGCATTGACCTCACCACGCGGCAAGACCGTCAGTTCAACCCACATGCGTCGCAGCTCTGGCTGGCGTTCCAGAACCAGCGCATCATAATACAGCTTGCTTGCATCAAATGGGGTTAGCCGGTCCATCTCGAAGGCAAGCACCTGGCGCAGATTAGCCGCTGCCGCCAACGGCAACATCACACGACGAAGCAACGCTGATGCGGCTGGAAGGCGCAAAACCAGCTCAGTCGGCTTTTCCGTGCGTAGCAGCCTGCTCACCGTTTCCCGATCCAAATCAGCCAGCGGCTGGTCACGCAATGCCTCTATCTCACCGTTCTGTTGGCGAGATAGCCGTATACTCCCATCGCAAATTTCAAAAACCAGCCACCGTTCAGAATGGCTTAACAGTCCACGAATACGTTTTGGCAACCATGCTAACAAACCATCCCGCCACCAGCGTAAAAACCCGGATAGATCGACACGGGGTCCGCTCTTCAGGATCTGCAAATAAGATGAAGTCATACAATCTCTTATGTTCTAAGGCAACAATGACTGGAAACAAAGTCTAGTATCCAAACCGCCAAGATAATAGCCGCATAGCCTGTCCAGATGGCACACGGATCCTGGAAACGACCGATTCAGTCTTGATGGTGGCTCCGCTCGGGGTCTCTACCATGGTCAATATATGATAAGCCGATGAGCGACTACGCGAGAAAAACGATGCCTGCTCTCCCGCAGGAAAGGGCGGCAGTGGCTCGCCTTCACGGGCTGCCCGGGTACGGTCACTTACATAGCGTGCAAGCTCCTGCTCGTCAAGATCGCTGATCGCACGGAGTACCCGGGCCGGCGCAACTTCGGGATTAATACCAGATGCTCTACTATAAACAGTCACCAAATCGGCAATATGCTGTGCAACCTGCAGGCTCACGCCCAATACCTGTTGTAATTCCTCGACACTTTCAAACCGTCCGTTCTTCGGCCCAGGTCGACCTGCTGCCTGATACGCCATGCGCTCGGCGCCCCCCGGTCGGGCCTCATCATCCTGATCACGCCAATCCTGGATAGCAGCAGCTACCGACTCTGCCTCATCTTCCGGCATACCGACTGCTACCAGCATGTGCTGAATTAAACGGGCATTATTGGAATTCAGACTGACTCGTCCGGCGGCATCTTCCACACGAATTTGCAGCCGTCCACTCCCGAAACGCCAATCGCGTGGATTACCATCTGGTGGCCATTCCTGTGAATCGGGATCCAGTTGCCAGACAAACGCATAGGCTACCCCCGCTTCTGCCAGCGCCCGCGCCTGTGCCCGCTCCACAGCACCGGTCGCTATACGGGTCTCAATGCGCATCGAATAGGCAAAGCTGCCTGCCATAACAGCCAGCAGGCTTATAATCCACAACACAACCACCAGAACCATACCGCGCTGGGCCTCGTATTGTCGGCCACCGATGGCGATCATCATCGCCATGGCCCTTCGGCCAAGGCGACAACCAGATCAGGCCAGGCTTCACCCTCCAGGTTAAGAATCAAACGCACCAGCCTTGGCCGCTGTCGGAAATTGCGCCATTTGCTGTGCCATTGCGGTTTTTGAATATCGCCATTGCTTTCATCATCGGCTTCTACGCCAAAATAAGACCACTCAATACTGGAAACACCTTCTAAAAGTACTGATGATTGTTCCACGCCCGCCTCTGGCTCTTCTGGTAAATAGGGTCGCCAACGTACCCTTAAACGATTTTCCTGATCAACATGGATTCGCAATCGATACAAGCCGCCTTGCCCCAAATGAGCCATCATGGGCACTACCACTTCGGTCATGTCAGGTTGGCCCATAAAAACAACAACATTCGTTCGACCTGACGGCAGGTACTGATCCAGCTTTCCATCTTCATTATCAACATTCTGGTAAACCGTGACCGATTGCTGTAGCTGTCGGCGTAAAAACTCCTGCACCGAACGCAATCGCTGTGTCTGCTCAGCGCGACGCTCTCCACCATCCCAGCTATCCAATCCAACCCGCAACCCTCCGTACAGCACCACCAGTATCAAGCCCATCAGCGTGATCGAAACGATTAACTCCAGCAAGGTAAAACCTGCTGATCGCCCACCTGAAAAACCCCTGCCTGACAACATCAACGAAAGCCTGCGGCACGAACAGTTGGCGTTACCGGATCAACCGGTGCCAAACGCAGTGTTTCCAGAACTACAGAGCGATTTCGGGTAAAACCGGGCCAAAACACTTCAACACTGACCTGATAGGCACGAACTTGAGTAATTTCAGGGTTTGGCATGTCCTCGGTATACAGGTTGATCTCGCTGCGCCAGGAAAATTTGTCGTCGATTGGGCCTTCACGTATACCCTCTGTCAACGGCGCTTCGCGTCCAATAGCAGCCAGGATTGACTCGGCATATAACACGGCACGACTGTAATCATCAGCAATGCCCGCATTCCGCATACCGGTAGCAAACACTTGCAGCAAGGTACCGAGCGCCACACTGAGAATGGCAAAGGCCACCAGTATCTCCAACAGGGAAAAACCACGCTGGCATTGATGACTCATGGCGCCCCGCCCTGATCAACAATAGCGACCATGCCGGTCAGCCAATCCACGTTGATACGGTAACCGTAAGCCGCGCCACTGATAATAATATGACCTCCGGTAGAGCTGCCGTCAGGGAAAAAGCGGATACTACCAGCTTTTTCATCCAGTACTTCTGATTGGGCCGTATAGAATTTAAATGTCAAATGGTCCGGCAGGGTCACCTGTCGTGCGTCACCGCTGACCGTGAAATGATGTTTTTCCAGATCCAGCGTCAGCACAGCTTCACGCTGACGGGTCACCGCCTCATTGCGCGCACTACGAAGACCTGCAGCCAATCGTCGGGCTGCACCACGTAATTCAGTTGATCCACTCAATCCCGATAGCAGTGGCGGCACCAGATTGACTAATAATATGGCTATCACCAGTACGACCAGGATTTCCAGAAGAGTAAAGCCGCGTTGACCTGCACCTGCCCATGTAGCGGTGGCCCTGCTTATCACACGCGCCACAACCACTGATCGTTATAGCCAACTGACCACATCCTGATTCTCGCCATCACCGCCCTCAGTGTTATCGGCTCCCAGCGAATACAAATCAAAAGCACCACCATACTGGCCCGGTGAGCGGTATTGGTATTCGTTACCCCAAGGATCTTTGGGAATCTTGTTTTTACGTAAATAAGGGCCGTTCCAGCGACTTGCACCCGCCGGTTTCTCAACCAGCGCCTGCAACCCTTCAGAACCACTAGGATAGCGCCCCACATCCAGCCGATAAGCATCAAGCGCTACACTGAAATCCTCAATTTGCAATTTGGCTGTTTTGGTATTGGCGCCACCCAGGTATTTCATGACCTGTGGCCCGACCAGGCCAGCCAGCAATCCTAGAATGGCCAGTACCACCAACAGTTCAATTAGCGTAAAACCGCGTACACAGCCTAACCAGTTTTGATTACTCATCCATCATACACCTAAGCAGCAATTACACTTTGGAACCACCTGTAATGTTAAATAAGAAATAAGGCGGCAAAGAACCTGTACAGATAAACAACGATGGCATACGGCGAAATTCCAGCTGTGAATGATCAACAAACGACCTGCCACTCCTACAGCAGCGCCTGAAAAACGCCGGCTTCCAAGCCCTGATTAACAGTCAAAAAGCCAAATCATTCAGACTCAAAATGGCTACCAGAATCGACATAATAATACCTGCAATAATGACACCCAAACCGAGGATTAGTGCCGGTTCCAGCAAGGTTAACATCCGCTTAACCACCGTTTGCACTTCTTCATCGTAGGTATCAGCCACTTGCAATAACATGGCCTGCAACTGCCCTGTTTCCTCACCAACACGAATCATTTGCACAGCAAGCTTGGGAAAACGGTCAGATTCTAACAACGGATCAGCGAGACCTCGACCGGTTTTGACATCCTCAGCCACCTCGCTTAACGCTGTGGCCAACACCTGATTACTCATTGTTTCGCGGGCTATTGCCAATGCACTTAATAATGACACACCGTTACCCAATAATGTCCCGAGCGTGCGAGAAAGCCGTGCTGTCTCTACCTTGGACACCAAATCACCAAATAACGGCATTCTCAAAAACCAGCCATCCCAGCGAAAACGGCTCTTCGCCTGACTGAGTTGTTGACGAACCACAATAATCAGCACCATGATCACCAACACCATCAGCCACCAATACTCACGGAACCCATCACCGGCAGCAATCACAATTTGCGTTGCTATTGGTAAGGCTTTACCCGAGTCTGCAAATAACTGTTCAAATTGTGGTACCACAAAAGCCAGCAGGATAACCACTGACAGTGCTGCCACTGATAACAAGATGGCCGGATAGATCAATGCGGATGTCACCGACTCACGCAGCGCTTGTGATCGCTCCAGAAATTCGGTTAGCCGTTTTAGCACCACATCTAACGCGCCACCGGCTTCACCGGCACGAATCATGTTTAAATAAAAGCGCGAGAAACTGCTTTGGGCCTCCAGTGCATCGGCTAACGGTGCGCCACCACGCACCTTTTCCTGGATACACTCAAGCAGGCTTTTTACCTTATCATCATCGGTCACGCCAATCAGGATCGTTAACGCCCGATCCAGTGGCATACCGGCCTGCAACAGATTAGCAAGCTGCTGGGTCAGTAACATGACCGTCTTGTTTGATAGTGCCGATTGCTTGCTGAACAACGGCTGACCAAAAGCGCCACGCCAAAAACCATGCCTGGCCTCCCTGACCTCTAGTAGCAGCAGACCTTGATCGCGTAATCGCTCAACAGCCGCTTCTGCTGATGGCGCTTCCAGTTCATCAAACAACACTTCGCCATTGCTGTCTATTACTTCACAGTGATAGCGCGGCATGTCAACTCTCCTGCTGGGTCGTTACCCGCAGCACTTCTTCGATGGTAGTCTTACCGGCCACGGCCTTACGCAGACCATCTTCATACATGGTATCCATACCTTCACGCTGGGCGACCTCTTGCAACTCGCCAGCATCAGCATGTTTGAGCACCAGGCGGCGAATTGGATCACTCATGACCAAAAACTCCATAATTGCGGCCCGTCCCCGATAACCGGTTCCGCCACATTGCTCACAGCCCACCGGCTTATACAACGTGACATCACCACCATCAGTAAAGCGATGCAGCCGTAACTCCCTAACCAGTTCGGGTAATGCCAAATAAGGCTCCCGACAGGCGGTGCAAAGCAACCGTACTAATCGCTGTGCCAGAATGCCACTGACTGTCGAGGTCAACAGATAATCATCCAGACCCATATCCAGCAATCGGGTTATACTGCCGGCAGCATCGTTGGTGTGCAGCGTGGACAGCACCAGGTGTCCGGTTAACGCCGACTGGACAGCGATGCCGCCTGTTTCCAGATCGCGCATTTCACCAATCATGATGACATCCGGATCCTGACGAACAATGGCACGAAGGGCATTGGCAAAGTTCAGATCAATCTGTGGTTTAACCTGAATCTGGTTGATGCCCTCCAGCTGATATTCGATAGGATCCTCAACAGTCAAAATCTTGCGTTCTGGTGTATTTAGCGCTTGCAGTGCTGTGTAGAGTGTGGTGGTTTTACCACTACCGGTAGGGCCAGTAACCAGCAAAATACCATGAGGCAGCATCAACACATCCAGAAAACGCTTGAGCATCTTCGGTTCAAAGCCAAGCAGCTCGAAATCCAGCACCACACTGGCCTTGTCGAGGATACGCATAACCACGCTTTCTCCGTACAAGGTCGGCACGGTGGAAACACGCAGATCGATTTCCTTACCTTGTGCACGTAGCTGAATTCGCCCATCCTGCGGCAAACGCCGCTCGGCAATATTCAGCTTGGCCATGATCTTGATACGTGAAATCACTGCAGCTGACAACCGTGCCGGTGGCGATTCCACTTCCAGTAACACACCATCTATGCGATAGCGGATTTTGAGCCGGTTTTCAAAAGGCTCAATGTGAATATCCGAAGCACGTGACTCCACCGCTCGCGCAATCGTCAGGCTCACCAGACGAATAACCGGTGCTTCACTGGCCAAATCCTTGAGATGCTGGATCTGTTCCTCATCGGTCAGTTCGTCAGCCAGACCAATAGAATCGACGATCTGGCCCATGGCTGAACGGCCACTACCGTATAACCGCTCAAAAGCCGCTTCCAGCTCGGATGCCACACCCACTCGCGGCGAAATGCGTTTACCGGTTGCCAGCTGCAATGCCGTGATTACATAGTCATCGGTTGGGTTCACCATCGCCACGACCAGGCTTTGCTCATCTTCAGCGATAGGCACGACACGTGCTTCCTTCAGAAAACGCGGCGAAACGCTACCGTTAGTCACTGCGGCTTCTTCCGGGTAATCAATGGGCTTGAGCAGTGGCAAATCCAGTTGTGCTGCCAATGCCTCGGCAAAATCGCGCTCCGACACTAACCCCAGCTTGACGAGCAGCGTATCGAGTAACTCACCGCTACCTTCCTGAACCCGTCGGGCGCGTTGCAAATCAACCGGCGTCAGTTTCTGGTGGGCAACCAGTAATTCGCCAAGATCAACCGTCATATCAAACCGCCGCCAACAAAGCTGCCAGACCATCCTGCCAGGGGCGTGGCTGAATACCAAAACATTCTGTTATTCGTCCACTGTCCAGCACCGAGTTGGCCGGTCGGGTAGCGGGTGTAGGGTAGTCAACCGTATCAATTGCTGTAATGGTCCGTACAGCAAGCGACTCACGGCGACGCGCCAAACCAATAATGGCACTGGCAAAACCATGCCAGGTTGTCGCCGGTGTGCCGCAATAATGATAAGTCCCCCAGGTATTGTGCTTATCGATTTCGACAATACGTCCTGCCAGTGTAAGCAAGGTATCGGCGATATCAGCCGCGTAAGTCGGGCATCCCCACTGATCGGCAACCACGCGCAATTCCTCACGTTCCCGCGCCAATTTCAGCATAGTCTTAACAAAGTTATTGCCATGAATACCAAATACCCAACTGACCCGCAAAATCAAGTGACGGGCCAAAAGCCGTTGTACCGCTTGATCCCCTGCCAGCTTGCTTTGACCATATATCCCCAGAGGCGCAACAGCATCGCTTTCAATATAAGGATCGGGTTTTGTACCATCAAATACGTAATCGGTGGAAATATGCAACAGCGGAAGCGAGAGCCGCTGACATGTTGCCGCCAAGTGTATGACACCCTCGCGATTGACCGCAAAAGCCCGTTCTGGTTCCTGTTCGGCTTTATCCACTGCGGTATAAGCCGCCGCATTGATCACTACATCGGCACCACTGGCTGATAAGGCATAATCGACCGCATTGGCATCGGTAATATCCAGCTTTTCTTGATCCCAAGCCAGTACGGTATGGTTCAACCCGGATGCGCGTCGGACAAGTTCCCAACCGACCTGACCTTTAGCACCAATAACCGCGATCCGCATGATTTATCCCTCGAAAACCGGCAAATCTTCCGGCGCCTGCTCGCTTAAACAGCCATTTTTCTGGTCCTTGGCCGACAGTGAAACGGCTTCCAGCGGCCAGTCAATCCCAATCTCGGCATCATTCCAGGCAATACCGCGTTCCGAGGAAGGATGATAGTAATCACTACATTTGTAGACAAAATCCACTTCATCGGACAGCACGCAAAAACCGTGTGCAAAATTGGGGGGTATATAGAGCTGCCGATGATTACTGTCATCCAGCACACAACCATACCAGCGTCCGAAATGTGGCGAACCCCGCCGAATATCCACCGCAACATCAAAGACGGCGCCGCGCGTCACCCACACCAGTTTGCCCTGTGGCTGCACCAATTGATAATGCAGCCCCCGCAATACACCACGCCGCGAACGCGAATGATTATCCTGCACAAAATGCTGCGGCAACCCTGCTTCATGATAACGGGCCGCCGAATAGGTCTCCATAAAAAAACCACGCGTATCACCGAATACCTGAGGCTCCAGTAGCAATACACCGGGCAAGGGCGTTTCAATGATGTTCATAACACGCTCCGTTATCGAACTAATTCCAACAGGTATTGGCCGTAACCACTTTTAGCGAGAGGCACTGCTAAATCGCAGAGTTGCTGATCATTAATAAAATGCATCCGCCAGGCGATTTCTTCAGGACACGCAATTTTCAAGCCTTGCCGCTGCTCAACCACTTCTACAAAATTGGCTGCGGCCAGCAGCGATTCATGCGTGCCGGTATCCAGCCAGGCATAACCGCGCCCCAGCAATTCAACATTGAGCGTACCATGCTCTAGGTAAACCCTGTTGACATCAGTAATTTCCAATTCTCCCCGTGCTGATGGCCGAATGGTTTTAGCGATGGATAGCACCTCATTATCATAGAAATACAAGCCTGTAACCGCATAATTGGATTTCGGGTGTAGCGGCTTTTCTTCAATATCGGTGACCCGATTGTGGTCATCAAAGCTAACCACACCGTAACGCTCTGGATCACGGACATAGTAACCAAACACGGTAGCACCCTGCTCACGGCTAACCGACCGCTGTAACAGCGCCGAAAACCCCTGGCCGTAATAAATATTGTCCCCAAGAATCAGGCATACAGGATCAGTACCAACAAAATTTTCACCAATAAGAAAGGCCTGTGCCAACCCGTCCGGGCTGGGTTGTGCCGCATATTGAAAATTTACGCCCCAAGCACTGCCATCACCGAGTAGCTGCTGGTAAGCGGCTTGATCATGGCGTGTTGTAATGATGAGAATATCTCGAATACTAGCCAGCATCAGCGTGGCTATCGGATAATAAATCATCGGCTTGTCATAAACCGGCATCAGCTGCTTGCTGACTGAAACGGTTAGTGGATGCAGGCGGGTACCAGCACCTCCAGCGAGGATAATACCTTTATATGCCATACGTTAACGTCTATAAAAACAGGTTAGAGTGGATTATGTTATAGCACTATTCAAGCACGGCTTTACGCTGATGGCATGAAATTCACGCTGAAACAAGAATATGATTTTTTATCAAAAAGCTGGGGCATTTGCTTATTACAAGCTCAAGCAAAGTGATGGTAGCCTGGTTGTGTCAGCTCAAAAGTAGCGCCGTCGGCATGAATCAGCCGCAATCCTGGCGCTGCTTCAATCACGCCAATACGGGTACAGCGACAATCCCAAGCCGCTATAGCCGCTTCTAATTCTGGAATGTGGGCGGGTGCTACAGTAAAACATAATTCGTAATCATCACCGCTGGTCAGCGCAGTTGTGGCTGCTGAATTTGCGCCAAGATTCATTATCAGTGCCTGCGATAACGGTAAACGATCAACATTCAGTCGTGCCCCAACCTGGCTACGGCTTAAAATATGACCCAGATCCTGAGCCAGCCCATCAGACACATCGATTGCAGCACTGGCAATCCCCCGTAGTGCTAACCCTTGTGCAAGCCTGGGCTCGGGTTTTTCAAGCCGCATTTGTAAAAAACCGTGATCCGCCACACTGACTTTTTTTTTGCCCGACAAGACTTGCAGAGCAAGCCCGGCATCACCCAGCGTGCCGGTCACATAGATCACATCACCTGGTTTTGCACCATCACGGCGCAATGCCTGTCCTGCTGGTACAAAGCCACTGGCCTGAATCGTGATAGTCGTGATAGCACCGCCAGTGGTGTCACCGCCTATCAGTTGTACCTGATGGCACGTAGCCAGGGTAAACAGTCCCCGACAAAAAGCCTCCAGCCAGGCCTCATCGACATTGGGCAACGTCAATGCCAAGGTTGCCCAGGCCGGCATGGCGCCCATTGCTGCCAAATCACTCAAATTAACAGCCAATGCCTTGTGGCCAAGATTTTCAGGGTTGGCCGCAGCAAAGAAATGCACATTTTCCACCAGCGTATCCACCGTCATTGCCAAGTGTTCATGGGCCGGTGGAGTGAGTAATGCACAATCATCACCAATACCCAACAAGACATCATCACGTGCTCTACCGTGGGCAACAAAATAACGGTCAATCAGTGAAAATTCAGCAGTCAAGGTGTACAGCTTCGTCTTTAAGTGGCGCCCAAAGCCGATTAAATTTGTGGTGTTTGAATGTCGCGTCGGGCAGTAGAAATGGTGACGGTAAAACCTGCGATCACATCACTTAGCGTCATCAGAACGATCAGAAAGAATGCCATACTTGCCATCTGTGGCATGATGAGTAATTCAACCAAAGCAATGATAAAAACCATTAGCGACAGCACATGGTTGAGAATGGCGGCGGCTGAGCTGCTGGTCGCCCGGTAGATTTCGGCGCACAGCAAAAATAATCCTATCACCACCAGTACATCACCGCCTCGAAATTCCAGAGCAGCTCCGGAAAGCAGCGGTAAATGATATAGCACCACATTCAACCAGTCAGGTGATATCAATGCTAATGCTGTGTAGGCCGCAACAATGAAGGCAAGTAGTGGAAAACTAGCCATGACTTTCATTCCTCTGGTAAAGATTAAGGCCGCCCATGGACGGCCTTTTACAAAAAAATCGTGTTAAGCCTATTTAAGCCTACTCCTCAAAACGCCGGAATGTCAGCGTGGCATTGGTGCCCCCAAAGCCAAAGCTGTTGGATATCACGGTATTGAGATCAGCGTCATCAATCCGCTCACGCACGATAGGCAATCCTTCTGCCTCTGGATCAAGCTGTTCGATATTGGCTGAAGCCGCAATAAAACGATTATCCATCATAAGCAGCGAGTAAATCGCTTCATGTACACCAGCCGCGCCCAATGCGTGACCAGTCAATGATTTGGTAGCACTAATCGGTGGTACCCGATCACCAAACAACTCGCTAAGCGCCTCCAGCTCACGAATGTCACCTGCAGGTGTGCTGGTGCCATGGGTATTAACATAATCGACGGGCGCGTCCACGCCATCCAGCGCCAACCTCATGCAGCGCAGCGCACCTTCGCCAGAAGGTTGTACCATATCGTAACCATCGGACGTTGCACCATAGCCGACCAGCTCGGCGTAAATTCGCGCATCGCGTTGACGTGCATGTTCTAGCGCTTCCAGCACCACCATGCCACCACCCCCGGAAATCACAAAGCCGTCACGATTAGCATCGTAAGGGCGTGAAGCCGCTTGCGGTGTATCGTTATACTTGGTGGAAAGCGCCCCCATGGCATCAAAGAGATGGCTCAGGCTCCAGTGCACCTCCTCACCACCACCGGCAAATACTACATCCTGCTTGTTCCACTGAATCAATTCAGCACCATGACCGATACAGTGAGCGCTGGTGGCACAGGCAGAGCTGAGACTGTAGTTTGCTCCCTTGATCTTAAATGGTGTTGCCAAACAAGCTGTTGTAGTACTGCTCATGGTTCGCGGCACCATATAAGGGCCGACGCGCTTGATTCCCTTGTTTCTTAGCAGATCGGCGGCCTCAACAATATTTTTAGGGCTGCCACCACCTGTACCCGTAATCAAGCCGGTACGAGGATTGGAGACAATATCATCTGTCAATTTCGCATCATCAATGGCTTCACGCATGGCAATATAATTAAATGCAGCGGCCTCGCCCATAAACCGCAAGACCTTGCGGTCTACCATGGATGCCAAATCCACCCGCAAAGGCCCGCGCACATGCGAGCGCATCCCCATTTCCTTATAATCTTCTGCGAACTCCAAACCACTACGACCTTGTCGTAATGACTCCAATACTTCCCAGCGATCATTGCCGATGCTGGATACGATACCGATACCGGTAATAACCACCCGTCTCATGATTTTCTGCCCTCAAAAGCCGTCAGTCGAGGTGAACAGTCCGACCCTCAGGTCTTTACCGCTGTAAATGGTTCGGCCATCGACCTCAAGCATCGCATCAGCGATGCCCATGACCAGTTTGCGTAGTATGACCCGCTTCATGTGAATGTGATACGTTAATTTCTTAGCGCCCGGCCGTACTTGGCCGGTAAATTTTACTTCACCACAGCCTAAAGCCCGTCCTCGTCCCGGACCACCCATCCAGCCCAGAAAAAACCCGATCAGTTGCCACATTGCATCAAGTCCCAAACAACCGGGCATGACCGGATCACCAATGAAGTGACAATCAAAAAACCAAAGATCAGGATTAATATCCAGCTCTGCGATGATTTCACCCTTACCATACTGACCGCCTTCGGAACTGATGTGAACAATCCGATCCATCATCAGCATGTTTGGCATCGGCAATTGGGCATTGCCTGGGCCAAACAAGTCACCGCGAGCACAATTAAGCAGTTCATCGTAGCTATAACTGGATTGCTTCTTCACGATTACACAAAATCCTTATTGAAAAAAGCTTTCAGTAAAAAAGCTGTTTAAATGTGGGGTTACAGGTTTGCTATTATACCAACTTTGGTGGCTCGAGCGTGATACCGTTACAAGCAGTGCCTCATGGCCCAGGAAGAATTGGCGTAGCGCATATTCAGGACAGATTTTCTCGCATCAGCCGCTGTTTGTCGCGCTGCCAGTCACGATTTTTTTCCGCAGCCCGCTTGTCGTATTCTTTTTTGCCTCGTGCCAAACCCACATCCAACTTGACTCGGTTACGTTTCCAATACAATGCTAACGGGATGAGCGCGTAGCCCTTACGCTCAACCGAACCGACCAAACGAGCAATTTCTTCCTTATGTAACAGCAGCCTGCGCGTACGGGTTGGATCGGGTTTTACATGGGTTGAGGCTGAACTCAGCGGGGTGAGATGGCAGCCGAGCAAGAATGCTTCACCATCACGCAGTAATACATAGCTTTCCTTTAGATGGGCACGACCGGCTCGAAGACTTTTGACTTCCCAGCCTTGCAAAGCCAGGCCAGCTTCATGGTGCTCTTCAACAAAATAGTCGTGATAAGCTTTTTTATTAGTGGCGATCTGATTATTTGGAGCTGTTTTTTTCTTCATGGTGGCATGGTGTTTGGCTATTTATAATTGTGCACGGTGCGTATCCGCAATACTTGAGGATAGATGCCGATTCAATCAAAATCGTGCGGGTAGATTCCATAGTGTAAAGTCCTTTCGCTGTAGCGGAGATTGTTATAGTGGCGATGGTTAAAAAGAGTGCCCTGGTGTTTTATTCGGCATCCGAGATGTATGCGCTGGTTAATGATGTTGAGGCTTATCCCCAATTCTTGCCTTGGTGTCGCTCAGCACAGTTGTTTGATCACGCCGAGAATGAGGTGCGAGCGACCATTGAAATGGCTAAAGGTCGGGTGCACAAATCATTTACCACCATTAACCGGTTGCAAGAAAACAAAATGATCAATATTCGTCTCTTGGAAGGGCCGTTCAAACATCTGCAAGGTTATTGGCATTTTGAACCCCTGCGAGCCGATGCCTGCAAAATTTCCCTAGATATGGAATTCGAGTTTTCTAATCGGCTAACTCGCATGGCAATTGAACCCGTATTCAAGCACATTGCCGAATCACTGGTTGAAGCCTTCTGCAAACGGGCCGTGGATCTTTATGGCAAACGATGATAATCGCTCTCTGATTCAGGTTGAAGTGGCCTATGCCATGCCCGACGAACAGTTAATTATTCCGGTTGAAGTACCGGAAGGTGCAACCCTGGAACAGGTGATTATCCAGTCACGCATTCAGGAACGCTTGCCCGACGTCGAAATATCGACTATTGATGTCGGTATTTTTGGCAAGATCAGCAAGCGTTCAGCCACAGTACGTGCCGGCGATCGGGTAGAACTTTACCGCTCGCTGCTTGCTGATCCCAAGGACGTGCGTAAACGACGCGCTGCCGAGGGCAAACAGATGCGCAAGGGTAGTACCAAACCTAGCAATTAGTCCAGGTTCTCATCAATATGATCAAGTATGTCACCACTAAAAAACAAGGTAATGCGGTGCTGATCCCTAATATTTCCATCTTTTTTATAGTGGTAGTAATAGTCCCAGCGGTTCTGGTGAAACGGATCGGTAACCAATGGCGCACCTAAAATACGCTGAACTTGCTGCCTGGTCATACCAGCGTGCAGCTGTGCAATCCGTGCTTGATCGATATCATTGCCTTGACGAATTGGAACATAATAAAAGCTAGGTAGCAGTGGCTGGCAACCGGTTGCCAGTATCAACAAGAGAAAGCCGGTAACGTGTAAGAAGAACGTACGAAACATAGAAAGCAAAATCCGGGTTGCTAGAAACCAGATAGCATCATAGCGTACATTGGCAACCTATGGGCAAGCCTACACACACTCACGGAGTACTTTGCGCGTGGGATCGAGAGAACTGAAACAAGTCGGCCTAAAAGTCACACTACCACGAATTAAAATTCTCGATATGCTGCAAAGCAAGGACTGCAGCCATTTGACTGCCGAGGAAATTTATCGCGCACTGCTTGACGCCGGTGAGGAAGTGGGCTTAGCCACGGTATATCGGGTTTTAACCCAGTTTGAATCTGTCGGTCTGGTCAAGCGACACCATTTTGAGAGCGGCCAATCCGTCTTTGAACTCAATCAGGGAAAACACCATGACCACATTCTATGTTTGAAATGTGGCCGCATTGAAGAATTTTATGATGATGAGATCGAACAGCGACAATATGCGATTGCGCAAAAACTTGGTTTTGAATTAACCAAGCACAGCCTCATCCTTTACGGTCATTGCAAGCGACCTGATTGTGTATATGACCTTTCACCAGAACATGACGCTTGATGCACTAGTTCTTAACTTGTTATTCAACGTTGCGATATAGCGGAATCAATTAAATTTGATTAATTGGTTCCGCTATATCGTCGAATACACATTCGGTTACGCGATTGAGTCATCGCCAACATCACCATACAGCGGCGCCTCGCTGACCTTGATCATTGTGCGAACGCCGCGACTGATATTAACGATGCCTTATCAGCAATTAAAATCAAACATCCCCCCAACCAAAAACCTCTACGGTACGGAACAGGTCATTGTCTGTCACCATACCCACCGGATTGCCGTCCATTTCGACAATCACACGGCGCACGTTGGCATCTGTCATCTTTTGTGACGCTTCCGACAGCGACATCTCACGATGAACCGTGACCAACGGACGGGTAGCGATTTCACCAACCTGCGTTCGCGCCGGCGAGCGATTAACACTGATAATCTTTTTCAATACATCACGGTCAGTCATAATACCCCACTGACCACTGGCATCAGGCTCGACCATAACAGCATTTATGTTCTGCTCAATCATTTTATGCATGATCGCATTAACCAGATCCTGGTTTTTAACCACCGTCACGGTCGACATAATGCCACCGACCGTAGTTGGCATCCTGCCTGAAGCAATCATGGACTGAAGCGGATCAGCCATACGCTGTGCTTCCAGAGCACGACGTTTGGCTTCCTGCTCTTCACGGCGCTGCTTGGCTTCCTCACGCAAAACCGGGCCGTGCTCCTTAATCTTGGCAATCAAATGATCACCGAATTGGCTGGTGGCGACTTCGGTAGCACCCTCCATCTGGCGCGCAAAATCGTACGTTACGTTTTTATCGGCAATCACTCTGGCCAGCGCAATTTCAATCAATTCAGCCGCTTCAGTCCAGCCCATGTACTGCAACATCATTACGCCGGACAGCAGCAATGAACCCGGATTGACCTTATCAAGATTGGCATATTTGGGTGCAGTACCGTGGGTAGCTTCAAACACCGCAATATGGTCTGCCATGTTAGCACCCGGAGCAATACCGATACCGCCGACTTCTGCTGCGACGGCATCAGAAAGGTAGTCACCATTCAGATTCATGGTTGCCAACACCGAAAACTCTTCTGGCCGTAGCTGCAACAACTGGAAAATGATATCGGCAATGCGATCCTTGATGACCACTTTACCAGGAGGCTGTTTACCTCCATAAATACTGTACAGTTCATTTTCAGTAATGGTCTGATCAGGAAACTCATCCCGAGCCAGCTCATAACCCCAGTTTCTAAAGGCGCCTTCGGTAAACTTCATGATATTACCTTTGTGAACCAAGGTTACGCTATCGCGATTATGATCAATAGCGTATTGAATAGCCTTACGTACCAATCGCTTGGAAGCAAAAGGTGAAATAGGCTTAACACCAAGACCGGCATCATCAAAGAAATCAGCCCCCATCTCCTCACGCATGAATCTGGCCAGCTTGACATTTTCAGGAGAGCCCGACTGATACTCAATACCGGCGTAGACATCCTCGGTATTCTCACGGAAAATCACGACATCTACTTTTTCCGGGGTACGCATAGGCGAGGGCACACCCGGGTAGTAACGCACGGGACGAACACAAGCATAAAGATCCAGGTCCTGGCGTAGCGCCACATTCAGTGAGCGGAAACCGCCACCTACCGGTGTGGTTAAGGGGCCTTTGATTGCAACGACCAGGTCCTTGATCGCTTCTAGCGTTTCTGCGGGAAAATAACTACCATCATATAGTTCGGCGGCCTTTTCACCCAAGTAAATTTCACACCAGTGAATTTTACGTTCACCACCATAGGCTTCCTGCACCGCGGCATCCCAAACCCGTAGTGAAGCATTGGTGATATCAGGACCGATACCATCGCCTTCCACAAAACCGATGATCGGCTGATCGGGAACACACAATTTTCCATCCTGAACAGTAATTTTCTCTCCAGCTTCGGGAATACGGATATGCTGATAAGCCATGAACCCTCCTAATTCTCTACTATATATGGTTCTTCGGGATTGCCTGGGTGCCTGGATGCTGGAATGCTGGAACGCATAACGCTACATACAAAGCATGACTTTTAACAGATAAATAGTGCGTAATAAGCTACATGTAAACGATTTTTCTGTCCATGTGTAGCGACGTAACAGTTGCTTATGGTAGCGGATAATTTCTCAAAGCGTACCTACGGTATAGTCATGACATTAAATGAACTGCGTTACATCGTTGCCGTTGCCCGTGAACGTCATTTCGGTCGCGCTGCTGAAGCGTGCTATATCAGCCAGCCGACCTTAAGTGTGGCGGTACGCAAGCTAGAAGAGGAATTGAAAATAATCCTGTTTGAGCGTGCGCCAGGAGAGGTCTCTGTGACACCAATGGGTCAGCGTATTATCGAACAAGCGCAACGAGTCCTTGAAGAAACGGCTGCACTTCAACAAATTGCTGCTCAAAAGAAACATGATCTGGTCGGCATGCTGCGATTGGGCGTGATTTATACCATTGGACCCTATTTACTGCCGCATCTGATCCCGCGATTACACCGTCGTGCGCCTCAGATGCCGTTACAGATCGTAGAAAACTACACGGCTACACTCAGCGAGCAGTTACGGGCGGGTGAGCTGGACGTATTAATTCTGTCACTGCCCTTTGAAGAGTCCGGAATGCTAACACTACCGGTATATGAAGAACCTTTTGTGGTACTTACACCGGTCGGTCACCCTTTGGAGCAAATGACAACCATAGACGCACCGACTCTGGCACAACAGGATTTATTACTGTTAGGGGCAGGTCACTGCTTCCGTGACCAGGTATTACAATTTTGTCCTGAATGCAGGCGACTGAGTGTTACTTTAGATAATATGCAAAGAACATTGGAAGGCAGTTCACTGGAAACGATTCGCCTGATGGTGGCAACAGGCACCGGCATTACAGTGTTGCCCTACACCTCGGTCAGTGGTTACGCCTATCCTACCGATCTGCTCAGCATCCGACCGTTTGTGGAACCTGCACCAACACGGGTCGTCGCATTGGTCTGGCGTAAAAGCTTTCCCCGCCAAGGTACTATTCAACTACTGGCAGAAGCTATTCGCGCTTGCCCGCTGGGCGAATCTGTACAGTTTCTTTCAGGATCCTAGTAGCCGCAGGGCTTGGCGCGGCAGATTGTAGAAAGCACCAACAATCCCATCAACCTGCCGCCGTGCCCATCAAGTATTTTTGGTTTGATCAAGGCTCTCGGGCGGGCACGGCGCAGGCTATGGCGACGTTATAACGTTATATCACATGCCAATTGAGTCTGCTGGAGAACCGGGCACGCCGAAAATCCGGCAGAACAGTGGATCACAGTGGATCAGCGATTGACATCAACCACAACCCGACCCCGAATTGTACCTGCAATAATATCCTGACCTGCCTGAATAGCCTCTGAAAGACTTATTTCCTTCGCGCCAATTAAACTTAACTTCGCAGGCTCAAGATCACTGGCAAGTCGCGCCCAGGCTTTCTCACGGATATTGTGTGGCGCCATAACACTGTCAATACCATAAAGGGTAACACCCCGTAAGATAAAGGGCGCTACACTGGAAGGAAAATCCATACCCTGAGCCAGACCACACGCGGCAACCGCACCACCATACCGGGTACTGGCACAGATATTGGCAAGGGTATGGCTACCCACAGAATCCACAGCACCTGCCCAACGCTCTCTCGCTAATGGCTTGCCTGGCGAAGAAAGCTGCTCCCGCTCAATAACTTCAGTAGCTCCCAGTGATTTTAGATAATCCGATTCCTCAGGGCGACCGGAAGATGCTATCACTGTGTAGCCCAGCTTGCTCAGTAGTGCAATGGCAATACTGCCCACACCACCTACTGCACCCGTGACCAAAATCTCTCCATCACCCGGTTGAATGCCATGTCTTTCCAGTGCCAATATACAAAGCATCGCAGTATAGCCGGCAGTACCAACCATCATCGCCTGCTTCTCGTTAAATGCTTTGGGTAACAATACCAGCCAATCGCCTTTCAGCTTTGCTTTTTGGGCTAATCCGCCCCAGTGGGTCTCGCCAGCACCCCAGCCGTTCAAAATGACACGGTTACCCACTTGCCATGATGCGTGCTCACTGAATTCAACTGAACCTGCAAGATCAATTCCAGGGATCATTGGAAACTTGCGAACAACCGGGCTTTTGCCAGTGATTGCCAGGCCATCTTTGTAGTTAATGGTTGAGTAATCAACACGCACAATAACATCGCCTTCAGGTAATTGTGCTTCATCAATGTTTTGCAGTTTTACTTGATAACCAGTATCGCTTTTATCGATTAAAACACCTTTAAACATGATGTTTCTCCCAGGCAGGTCGCATGAAATTATAGATGAGGATTACTTCCAGCACTTTTAAAAATACAATTAATCAGCCATATGTTTACTCATTTCTGCTTATGTTAAATACATTAGCTTCACTATTTACTTAAAGTTGTATTGCAGGTATTGAGTTACTGATAAAGCCATCAAATCTGTGAGTACTATATTAAAGCGTTTAACTGCGATAACTTTGCCGATGCTTTGAGCGAGCCTGTTATAATTATCATTTGGATTCAGCAATGAATCGGGTACTTTCATCGACTTTTTGGTTTTAAACAACATCTTTATAATGTAGCAGGCTGTGAGTATCTTTAATAGTCAAGTATACAATACGTAGTCATGGTGCTAGTAACTACCCTATCCAGCCTTACGCGCTATCCGTACGATACCAATGCAACTCGCTATATTTTAAGATGAAATGCTTTATAATTTAGCTAACTAAGTAACTTGTCAAAAGAAATCAGGTAATATTATACGATTAAAGCGTTGTCGAGAGGTGAGTGAAGGTAAAGTACATTCAGCCATTAAGCGACGCGGCGTGTAACGGTACGGTCGGCGCGGAAAGCGGGGCTGAAGGTCGCATGCGACAACGGGCGCAGGCGGTGTAGCTAATACACCAAGACTATCGGCGGCGATTGCTTTCAGACCTGTTCGAGGTGGATGTAGACCACCAGCAGCGCCATGAATAAAATGGAAGCGCAAGGATGACAAACCACCCTATCAAGATCCTGTTGGTCGATAATCAGGAAAACTATGTGCAACTCGCGCAGCATGCCCTGTCATCATCAGAACTGTCTTGTGATATCGAGGTGGTAGATAGCCTAAGGTCTGCCCGCCATTGGCTGGGTAAAAACCAGCCTAATGTATTAATTTCCAATTTGTATTTACCGGATGGTAGTGGCATTGAACTCATCGAGCAAACAAAATCACCCGCTTATCCAGTTATAATCATGACCAGTCGGGGTGATGAGCGGACCGAAGTCGATGTAATGAAAGCAGGCGCAATAGATTACCTGATAAAATCCACCGATACTCTGCAAGAACTGTCACATACTGTCCAGCGCGTATTACGCAAATGGCGCTGTATCACAGAACGAAAGTGCTTTAAAACCACCTTGCGAGAAAGCGAGGAACGGCTACGACATACCACGATGAATCTTCCCGGTATTGTATACCGGTTCTATATCCACCCTAATGGAAAGATGAAAATACATTTCATTAGTGGTTGTATTGAAAAAATGTTCGGCTGGACAAACGACTTTCTGAAGCATGATGATCTGTTCGAGCGATTTCTGGCAGGGCTAGACAAAAGGGATTATGAACCATTAATGGCTTCTGTCCATGAAGTAGTCGCTACTCGAAGCCCCTGGGAGTTCGAGGGACGGTTTATCCGGCCATCGGGTGAAATGATGTGGTTTCGAGGGATGTCCAACCCATCCTTGCAAGAAGATATTTTGGTATTTACCGGTATTGTGCTCAATATCACAGAACGGAAACGGGCTGAGGAGGCATTACGAAAAAGTGAGGAATGGTTTCGTTCAGTGGTGCAAAACGCCCGGGATGTCATCATGGTGCTCAACGACCAGAACCATATTGACTACGTGAGCCCAAGGAGTCGGCCCGTACTGGGCTATGAGCCCAACGTTTTGCATGACAAAACGATTACTACCTACCTGCATCCCGGCGACCAAACAAAAGTACACAAACATCTTACCTGTGCGAGGGTGTATGGTGAAGCAGGTGCGCCTGTTGAATTTCGCTTCTGCCATGTCGAGGGGCACTGGGTGGACATGGAAGCATTTTCTATACACCTGACAGCGCATTCAGGCGTGCAAGGTACTTTAATGATGCTGCGTGATATCACTAGCCGTAAACAGGCCGAGCAGCATATTTATCATTTGGCATCACCATGATGCACTCACTGATTTGCCAAACCGGATTTTGTTAGAGGAACGCGCAAAGCTGGCCCTGGCAATGGCCTTGCGTCGAAACGAAAGCCTGGCATTGCTGTTTTTTGATCTCGACCATTTCAAGGAAATCAATGACTCATTAGGGCATCCGGTTGGTGATGCCTTGCTTGTGCAAGTTGCCGATCAGATCAGGAAAATTTTGCGAAAGGGCGATACCTTGGCACGCATCAGTGGAGACGAATTCACCGTACTCTTACCGGAAGCTGGACAAGATGGCGCTGCACAGGTCGCAAGTAATATTCTTGCCGTATTGCGAAAACCGGTAACTTTGGGCGAGCATCAATTTTCTGTTACAGGCTCGGTAGGTATCAGCCTTTATCCACGAGACGGCTCTAATTTTGATGTACTGTTTAAAAATGCTGATGCCGCCATGTACCAGGCCAAAAGGCTAGGACGCGATGCCTTCTGCTTTTACGATCCTGCGATGAATACAGCCACGCTGGAACGCTTTACATTAATGTCAGGGCTTCGTAAGGCCGTGAAGGATGGACAATTGCGGACTTATTTTCAACCCAAGATCCGCCTTGCCGATCGATGTATTGTCGGGGCCGAGGCTTTGGTACGCTGGCAACATCCGGATATGGGATTGATGTCGCCGGAGCTATTTATTCCCGTAGCCGAAAAAAACGATCTAATTGTCACACTGGGTCAGTGGGTACTGGAGGATGTATGTCAACAATTAGCAACATGGCGTCAGGCTGGCTTACCCCCACTGACCATAGCGCTCAATATGGCCACTCGCCATTTTCAGACACCCAGGCTTGCAAAGACGCTTGCAGCACTACTTGCGCAGTACGACCTGACACCCGATCTGCTGGAACTGGAATTGACCGAATCAACGGTGCTAAAAGCAGACTCTGACACCCTATCGACATTGGAAGATTTGCAACAATTAGGCATTTCCCTGGCAATCGATGACTTCGGTACCGGTTACTCCAATCTGGCACACCTTAAAAACTTGCCGCTGGCCTCACTAAAAATTGATAACAGCTTTATCCAGGGTCTGGCAACAGCCTCCGATAACCGCGTGATTACCGCCACGATTGTGTCACTTGGCCATAACCTTGGTCTTACCGTAGTTGCCGAAGGGGTAGAAACCGAGCAACAGTGCAATATCTTGATGGAACAATCCTGCGATCTCGCCCAGGGTTATTTGTTTAGTCCTCCACTACCCGCCGCAGATTTTGCCGATTGGCTGGTATCAGGGCAGCAAAACAACGAATATTTGCTACGGACTTGAGGGATGGATCGGGCAAATATTCAGCAACTTTTTGAACGTCTGCGAAACGCCCGACCAGCACCGACTACCGAGTTACACTACGCCAGCCCATTTGAATTGCTTGTGGCGGTCATGCTATCGGCGCAATCCACCGACAAAAAAGTGAATGAAGCCACAACCGGATTGTTTTCAGTCGCCAACACCCCTCAAGCATTTCTGGTATTGGGTGAGGACGAATTAAAAAGGTATATCAAGACGATTGGGCTTTACAATACCAAAGCGGCTAATATTATAAAAACCTGTGTATTGCTGCTGGAACGGCATGATGGTGCAGTACCCAATGATCGCGCTTCACTGGAAGCGTTACCTGGCGTAGGACGCAAAACAGCTAACGTAGTTCTCAATACAGCATTTGGCCAGCCGACAATTGCTGTGGATACTCATATTTTTCGGGTAGCCAATCGCACCGGGTTAGCGCCGGGTAAAACCGTACTGGATGTGGAAAAAGGTTTACTGTCAGTCACACCAGACGATTTCAAGCAAGATGCCCATCACTGGCTAATCTTGCATGGCCGCTATATATGCACTGCCCGCAAACCACGCTGTCTGGATTGTCTAGTCGCTGATCTGTGTGCGTATCCGCATAAAGGTGAGGTAAGTTGAATGTTTGGCAACGACCGTGATGCAATGCGCCGCTACTACTGCACAGTTTGGGAAAAAGCCAATTCCGGGCAACCGCTGGAACCTTTGGAAAACATCATCACAAGCATCATCCGCGAGCACCCCGAATATCAAGCACTACTAACCAAACCACATGCAGCGATAGCTTGGGAATACACAGCTGAGGGAGGACAAACGAACCCGTTTTTGCATATGGGTATGCACATTGCTATCCATGAGCAATTAAGTTGTGACCGACCACCGGGAATTCTGCAGATCTATCAGCAACTCTGCCAGTCCTTGGGGAATAGTCACCATGCCGAGCATCAGATGATGGAATGTCTAGGCGAGACGCTGTGGGAATCGCAGCGTAACGGTCTTGCGCCCGATGAAACAGTATATCTGGAGCGATTGCAGTGGCTGGTAAAAAAAACTGGATAACCTGGTGTTAACACCCTTCCTGAATTTCCGCACGTCTTATTCCTACGAAAATTTTTCTCTACAATTGGCTTGCTCTAGCTGATATTTTAGCTAATCCTTTTACAACAAATTCTACGTGTTATTACCACCTAAATGTAAGGAACCGTCAAAAAATGAAAAAAATTAATCGCAAAATTCTGAGCGCTGCTGTGGGTGCTGTCATCCTTGGTTTGGGCGGGCTGGCACAGGCTAAAGACACCATTAAAATCGCTATCGCCGGTCCGATTACTGGACCGGTCGCCCAGTACGGTAACATGCAGATGGTTGGTGCAAAAATGGCTGTCAAACGAATCAATGCGGCAGGTGGTGTCAACGGCAAGCAATTGGAAGCTGTGTTGATGGATGATGTCTGTGAACCCAAACAAGCCGTTGCCATCGCGAACCAGGTTATCAATGACGGCATTAAATATGTTGTCGGTCATTTATGCTCCGGTTCTACCCAACCCGCTGCCAGGTTGTATGATGAAGAAGGCATTCTTATGATTACGCCGGCATCCACCAACCCGGCGATCACCCAAAAGGGCTATACCGCCGTTTTCCGTACTATCGGCACGGATGACCAGCAAGGCCCAACCGCTGGGCGCTATATCGCCAGCACGATCAAACCCAAGCGAATCGCCATTATTCATGATAAGCAACAGTATGGTCAGGGTATCGCCAAGGAAGTTAAAAAAACCCTTGAGAACAAAGGGACCAAGGTGGCCATGTTTGAGGGTGTCACCAAAGGACAGACCGATTTCTCCGCGCTATGTACCAAGATGAAGAGCGAGAAAATCGACTTTGTGTATTATGGCGGTTATCACCCTGAGCTCGGTCTGATTCTTCGCCAGTGCCGTGAGCAGGGTTTTGATGCCAGGTTTATGGGACCCGAAGGTGTAGGTAACAAGGATATTAGCGCAATTGCTGGCCCCGCTTCAGAAGGTTTGCTGGTTACATTACCTGCCGATTTCAGCGCCGATCCGGCTAATGCTGGTTTAGTCAAAGCATTCAAGGACGACAAGCAAGATCCCAATGGGCCTTTCATCATGCCGTCCTATTCCGCTGTACAGATTATCGCGGATGCCATCAAAGGTACTAAAGCCGAAGATCCCAAAAAATTAGCAGCATATATTCGTAAAAACAGCTTTGACACCCCCATTGGCAAGGTTGCGTTTAAGCAAAACGGCGATTTGAAAGAATTTGAATTTGTGATTTTTGAGTGGCACGCTGACGCTACCAAGACACCAGCCAGGTAGCATATAATCAAGCAAGGGCGAGGCATGAATTCTCGCCCTTCTGGTTTTAGCACACATCACGATGAATGATGCAGCGATTTACAGACAGAAGAATGAGACCATCAAGCATCCTGCCTTTTAATGTTCAGGTGAGCTGGCAGTGGGGAGCGCCTGCACGTTTTTATGTTTCCTCAATATTTTTTTCCGGAAGGGAATATTGAGAAATATTGAAAATTGCCTCTTGGTTTTCCCGTAGCGCAGCATGGTAAGTGTAGCAGGTACACAATAGCATAATGCTTGATACCACACCTCAATCAACCCAGGTTTTGTGTTCACTTTTTAACAGTCACCAAATGCGGTAGCCATGTCCGATTCATTTACTCTTGAACTTACCCAGCAGATTATCAATGGTCTGACACTGGGTAGTATTTATGCCTTGATTGCTATTGGATATACCATGGTATACGGCATCATTGGCATGATTAATTTTGCTCATGGTGAGATCTACATGATTAGTGCCTATGTCGGACTGATCACAATTACAGCATTAACCGTTCAATTGGGTGTAGAAAGCATTTCCCTGATTCTAATACTGACACTGATCACCAGTATTCTGGTAACCAGTGCTTATGGTTGGACCATTGAACGTGTTGCCTATCGTCCTTTACGAGGTAGCCCTCGACTCATTCCCCTCATTTCTGCGATTGGCATGTCGATCTTTTTGCAAAATTATGTACAAATTGGTCAAGGTGCGCGCGACTTGTCAATGCAACCTTTAATTTCAGGCGGTTGGCGTTTTGGCCTCGAAGGTGGCTTTCAAGTATACCTGTCCTATATGCAGGTCTTAATAGCAGTAACGACAGTCATCTTCATGACAGCATTAACCTTATTCATTGCCCGTTCCCGCATGGGGCGTGCTTGCCGTGCCTGCTCACAAGATTTAATGATGACCAATTTACTGGGTATCGATACAAACCGTATTATCGCCCTGACTTTTGTGCTGGGAGCGGCTCTGGCGGCTGTTGCTGGTGTATTGGTCAGCTTATATATTGGCAAAATCAACCCCTTTATTGGTTTTGAGGCCGGTATTAAAGCGTTTACAGCCGCCGTACTGGGAGGTATAGGCAGTATTCCCGGAGCAATGTTAGGTGGAATCATTCTAGGATTATCAGAAAGCTTCTCATCGGCATACCTGCGTACTGAATACAAAGATGTGGTCGCTTTTAGCCTGCTGGTACTGGTCTTGCTATTTCGTCCCACCGGTTTTTTAGGCAAACCTGAAATCGAGAAGGTTTGAGCGATGAAAAAGCACTTTCCGAATGCCTTATTAATGGCCCTGTTAGCCGGTGTACTCAGCGTGCCTATTCTTGGTATTCAGATTCACGTTAATGGTATCCATGTCTCACTGGATGGCGATGCCAAACCAGTACTCATAGCAATGGTCGCAATATTTTTAGTGCAACTGCTTCAGATGCCGTTAAAAACAGCATTAAGCCATATTCATATATCCAGGTACTTCTCTAATCCGCAACGATGGATCAGCTATCCTCCTTTTTTGGCTGTACTGGTTGTCATCGCTATTATTTGGCCATTTACTGCTTCCCGAGGAGCAGTGGATATTGCAACACTTGCATTGATTTATATTATGCTTGGTTTGGGGCTAAACGTTGTCGTCGGTTTTGCCGGCTTATTGGACCTGGGCTATGTCGCCTTTTATGCTGTCGGTGCATACAGCTACGCGCTATTATCCGCGCATTTCGGGTTTTCTTTTTGGCAGTGCCTGCCTCTGTGCGTAATGATGGCCGCACTAACAGGCTGTTTGTTAGGATTTCCGGTACTGCGACTACGTGGTGATTATCTTGCGATTGTTACGCTGGGTTTTGGTGAAATTATCCGCCTGCTCATGAATAATCTGGATAACCTCACAGGTGGTCCCGATGGCATTGGCAATATAGCCAAACCCACTTTTTTCGGTCTGGAATTTGCCCGTCGTCCCAGTAATGAAAATGCAATGACATTTCATCAATTTTTCGGTCTTGATTATAACGGTGGTGACACTGTCATATTTCTCTACCTGTTAGCACTTCTAATGTCATTATTCATTCTCTATATCATCAATCGATTGATTCGTATGCCGGTAGGCCGTGCCTGGGAAGCATTGCGAGAAGATGAAATTGCGTGTCGATCCCTGGGTTTAAATCCGACAGTAATCAAGCTGACCGCTTTCAGCTTTGGTGCATCAACGGCCGGTTTTGCCGGTGCATTTTTTGCCGCCCGCCAGGGTTTTATTAACCCAGAGTCATTTACCTTCATTGAATCAGCTATCGTGCTCGCTATTGTGGTGTTAGGCGGTATGGGTTCCCAGCTTGGGGTCATTTTGGCAGCGATTGCCTTAACCGTGCTGCCAGAAGTGGCACGACAATTTGCTGAATATCGAATGCTGATTTTCGGTCTGGTTTTAGTGCTGATGATGGTTTGGCGACCCCAAGGACTGCTGCCCGCAGCTCGCCCTCGATTGAAATTACCCTCATATTCCAAGGGATCTCAATCATGAGCACATTCTCTCACTCAACCACACCTTCGGCTTCACCCCTACTGGAAGTGTATGATCTCAGTATGCGTTTTGGCGGCTTGTTAGCAGTAGATGGCATTAACTTCAGTGTTAAGCGCAACCAGATTTTTGCCATTATTGGCCCTAATGGGGCCGGCAAAACCACAATATTCAATTGTATTGGCGGTTTTTACACACCTACTGCTGGCACAGTACTATTGGATAGCCATCACATTCATACCTTGCCCAGTCACCGTATTGCCCGATTGGGGCTGGTACGTACCTTTCAGAACGTACGATTGTTCAAAAACATGAGTGTGGTCGAAAACCTGTTGGTCTCACAGCATTCCACACTAGAAACCCGCTTGCTATCCGGTTTATTCAAGATGCCCAGCTACCGTCGTGCTGAGGCTGAAGCACTGGATAAATCAGCCTTCTGGCTGGAAAAAACCGGGTTGCTGGATGTGGCCAATCGAGAAGCCGGCAACCTTGCTTATGGACAACAGCGCCGACTGGAAATTGCCCGCTGTATGATCACCAACCCCAAGGTACTCATGCTTGATGAACCGGCCGCTGGCCTGAATCCACAGGAAACCCGCGATCTGGATCAGCTTATTAATGACTTGCGTGTCGAACATGGGGTCTCGGTATTATTGATTGAGCATGACATGGGCTTGGTAATGGGCATTTCGGATGAAATTCTGGTGGTCGAGTATGGCCGGCCAATTACCATTGGTACTCCTGATGTGGTTCGTAATGACCCACAGGTCATTAAAGCGTATCTGGGAGAGGAATAAATCACAATGCTGAAACTGGAGAAAATCCACACATGTTATGGCCAAATTGAAGCACTTAAAGGCGTATCACTAGAAGTACATTCTGGTGAAATCGTGACCCTGATCGGCGCGAACGGTGCGGGAAAAAGCACTTTATTGATGACGATTTGTGGTACACCACAAGCCAGTCAGGGAACTGTGACCTTTGAAGGACAGGATATTACCCATGAGCCGACCCATGTCATCATGCAGTGCGGTTTAGCCATTGCACCGGAAGGACGGCGTATTTTCCCTGGCCTGACCGTGCAGGAAAATTTGCAGATGGGCGGTTTTTTCGCTGACCTGTCGCGGCTTACAATTGATCTGGAGCGCGTATTCACCTTATTCCCCCGCCTCAAGGAGCGATGCAATCAACGCGGTGGAACACTATCCGGTGGCGAGCAACAGATGTTGGCTATTGGGCGGGCGCTAATGAGTCGCCCCAATCTGCTGTTGCTGGATGAACCTTCATTAGGTTTGGCGCCGATCATCATTTCCCAGATTTTCCAGATTCTTAAAGAAATCCGTGATGAAGGTGTCACTATTTTCCTGGTTGAACAAAATGCGCATCGTGCCTTGCAACTGGCTGATCGTGGTTATGTACTGGAAACGGGTCGAATTGTGCTAGCTGATACAGGCGCTAACCTATTGGCCAATGACGAGGTACAAAAAGCCTATCTAGGTGCTTGAACGCACCGTATCAACCAGACCGTGTTTGCTGATGTATCCTTACTGCTTAAAGCCCGGCGCTTGCTAGCGAGTACGCTCAAAATCCTCTCGATCATACCCGGTATGATATCAATGGGCATCCAATCGCCCGCATCTATCACAGAACCAATTAAATCTGATTAATTGATTCCGCTATATCCATCTGTTTTAACGTACAAATTATCACTTAAATTGTTCCAGTTTATAGTGTTTGCGCTATATATAAGGCCTGGCACGGCACTGACCCCATGCCGTTTCCAGGGCGACCTCGGCATGCAGCCAACCGCCCATAGCGACAGCAGAAAGGTTAATGCTCAACAACGGCATTCGTTTGAGCGTCTCTCCCTGAACCAGGCGCACCCAACAAGGCAATACACATAATGCTTTCACTGTCGTGATATTCATTTTTTTCAAGACCGTTCTGGCCCGAAGCGAGCAGTCATCAAAAGGTCAATTTTTGTATGGAATCTGCTTCATGTGCTGCTAAACCCACACGCTTAATGTAGTATAAATATTTTCAACAACCTCAGTGTGAAGGGGTAAAAAACCATGATCCTGGACAGAGTCGGTGCCGGCAACAAGCTTCCTGAAGAATTTAACGCCATTATCGAAATTCCAGCGCACGCCGATCCAGTCAAGTACGAAATAGATAAGGAATCCGGTGCATTATTTGTGGATCGCTTCATGAATACGGCAATGCATTATCCTTGTAACTACGGCTATATTCCAAACACCCTTTGTGAAGACGGTGACCCATTAGATGTCTTGATGGTAGCACCGTTGCCAGTTGTTAGTGGCTGCGTGGTACGCTGTCGCCCCTTGGGATTGCTGAAGATGTCCGATGAAAAGGGAGAAGATGCCAAACTTTTGGCCGTTCCCATTAAAGAGGAATGTGCGCTATACGATCACATTGAAAATGCTGCACAAATGCCCAAGGCACAGCTCAGCCAGATTGCCCATTTTTTCCAGCACTACAAAGATCTTGATAGCGGCAAGTGGGTACAGATTGGTGGCTGGTCAGATATTGCCGAGGCCAAAAAAGAAATTATGGCCAGCGTCGCACGCTTCAAAAAAGCGTATGAGGAAAAACGCCCATCCTTATAAGTAAATAGTGACAAGCACATAGCCTGAACTTACGGCAAAAATCCCTACTGCCTGCTAGGGAAATCAGGCATTATGTGGTTGATTTTCATTGATTATACAGCTTAAATAACCCGTTAAATCATAGTGTGCAATGCTACCAGCTGCGTGATACCCCAGCCGTATTAATCTCTTTGCCTTATTAATGGGGAGCACGATACGACCATTCAATGGGCATCAACCACTATGAAAACAGTGATGTGCCAGCATCGTGCTTCAGGCTCGCTGAGTAGCTAAACTACTCAGCGATAGCAAGTAAAATGAGGAGAAACTGATGCAATCAACTTGCCTGCAAAGGGGAGGATTCTTGTTATGGCGATGGTAAGTGTTATTTTTGCGATCGTTTGCGCTCTTGTTGCACTGGTTTACGGCATCCAGTCGATACGCTGGATTCTTAGCAAGGATGTTGGAAATGAAAGGATGCAAGAAATTGCTGCTGCGGTTCAAGAAGGCGCCAGGGCCTATCTCAATCGACAGTACAGTACAATCGCTATTGTTGGCGTGCTCATTGGGGTGGTTATTTTATCTACCTTGGGTTTATCGTCTGCTATCGGTTTTGCGATTGGTGCAATCTGCTCAGGTATCGCCGGTTACATTGGTATGTATGTCTCTGTGCGAGCCAATATCCGTACTGCCCAAGCCGCTCATAACGGTCTGAATGCAGCACTGGAAGTTGCCTTCCGTGGTGGTGCGATTACGGGAATGTTGGTCGTCGGCCTCGGATTGCTCGGTGTAGCCGGATACTATTTTATCCTGGATCTCGGCACTGAAGGCACACCCGATCTGGCCCCGCTGGTCGGTCTGGCTTTCGGCAGTTCACTTATTTCAATTTTTGCCCGTCTCGGTGGCGGTATTTTCACCAAGGGGGCGGACGTTGGCGCCGATCTAGTAGGCAAGGTTGAAGCCGGTATTCCAGAAGATGATCCGCGCAATCCTGCGGTGATTGCCGATAACGTTGGTGATAATGTTGGCGACTGTGCAGGAATGGCTGCCGACCTGTTTGAGACGTATGCAGTCACTATTATTGCCACCATGCTGGTCGGTAGCCTGATGTTTACCGGAGATGTGATCCCAAATGCAGTCGCCTTGCCGCTGCTGATGGGTGGCGTATCGATTATCGCCTCAATCGTTGGTACTTACTTCGTAAAAGCGAAGGAAGGCGAGAAGGTCATGAATGCCTTGTATCGCGGTTTGGGCATATCAGGTCTTATTGCCGCGTTGGCATTTCTGCCTGTCATCTGGCTGTTAATGGGTACCAGTAACCCGTGGGGACTTTTTGGTTCAGCACTGGTCGGACTGGGATTGACTGCAGCCATGGTGATATTCACCGAATATTATACAGCAACCGAATACAGCCCGGTACAAAAGCTGGCTGAAGCCTGTACCACCGGTCATGCCACTAATATCATTGCTGGCCTAGCTGTATCGATGAAAGCAACAGCCCTGCCCGTACTGGCTGTTTGCTTGAGCATCGGCCTGTCCTATAGCTGGGCAGGGTTGTACGGCGTTGCCATTGCCGCGACCTCAATGCTATCAATGGCTGGCATCATCGTTGCCCTGGATGCGTATGGACCGATTACAGATAACGCCGGCGGTATTGCTGAGATGGCCGAAATGGATGAGACAATCCGTGGTATTACTGACCCGCTGGATGCAGTCGGTAACACCACCAAAGCGGTCACGAAAGGTTACGCGATTGGCTCAGCCGCACTGGCGGCCTTGGTGCTTTTTGCCGACTTCGAGCACAAACTGGAACTGGTGAATATCGAGGTTACTTTTTCACTCACCGACCCTGTGGTGATCATCGGCTTGTTTATTGGCGGTATGATCCCGTTTTTGTTCGGTGCCATGGCGATGGAAGCCGTTGGCCGGGCAGCCGCGTCTGTAGTGCGTGAAGTTCGTCGTCAATTCAGAGATATCCCCGGCATCATGGACGGTTCAGCGCGACCTGACTATTCGCGAACAGTGGATTTACTCACTAAATCGGCTATTAAGGAAATGATCATACCTTCATTGCTGCCGGTATTGACACCGATTGTGGTCGCGTTTGGTATGGCCTGGTTAATGGGTGCTGACGCAGGTCCCAAAGCATTGGGAGGATTGTTGATGGGTACGATTATCACCGGCCTGTTTGTCGCCATTTCCATGACAGCCGGCGGTGGCGCCTGGGACAATGCCAAGAAACATATTGAGGATGGTCACTGCGGTGGCAAGGGTTCGGAAGCCCACAAAGCAGCTGTAACAGGCGATACGGTTGGCGACCCCTATAAGGATACCGCCGGGCCTGCGGTTAATCCGCTTATCAAGATCATCAATATCGTGGCACTGCTGATTGTGCCACTGCTGGTACTATAGTCGCCATATTAATCGTGTGGAAGGCGGGCCAATTTGTCCCGCCTTTTTTATTGCTCTCTTTCCTGTCTTTTTATCATCTTGTTGCCGGCGGCTGCGCCGCCGGCAATCGCGGAGCTGAGCTACGCTCCAGTCACTTGGCGGCTGCGGTGTTTCTGCTTCGCAAGCATGCTTGCTCCGCTTCAACATCCTCGCGTCGAGCTGGGCGCGGTCTATTTGTTTTGACTGTCGCGATATCTGTCTATCATATAGCAAAAGCCGAAGATAAAGTTCGCGCAACTGCAAATGAGGTAA
>PDTV01000011.1 GCA_002747185.1 Candidatus Contendibacter odensensis | reverse complement strand
TTGATAAACTTCAGGGCCACCGGCCGGGAGTCAGCCAGCGCAGTGGCTGCCCAGATCTGGCCAAATGAACCCTGGCCAATAAGGGTATCAAGCCGATAGCTGTTACTGACAGTTATCGTATCGCCATTATTCATGATGAATTCAGTGTTTAGGATTGGATTATGGCAACCGGGTTAAAAATGCTTGCTGGAACAGTGCGCAAGGCCCACTTGAGGATTTATCGGGAACATACTGAATCAGGACATGGCTGTAAAGCACCGCCGGGAAAATGCTCCAGTGCAGCAGGGTGATCCTGAAAAGGCGTGTGATAGTCAGCTTGACTGGGGTGGCGGGTATAACGTGCTTCGGTAAACAAGCTAAGATCACTCAGACCCAATTCCCTGACCAGCGCTTGACTGGCGGCCTGGTTGGGCATGTTTGAACGCCAGTAGCCATCTATCAAGGTCAGCCCGAATAGCGTTAAAAGTACCGTAAGCAAGCTCAATGCAATGGTGGCTTTGCGCCAATGGGAAACCGTTGGGCGTTTAAGCATGGCGATTTATCGTATTCCCGTATTCTGGCGGTTATAGCGAAACCAATTAATCAGATTTAACTGGTTCCATTATATTCATCTGTTTTAACGCATTACTATAGCTTGTTCCAATTTATAGCGTTTGCGCTATAAAATTCCAGATTCTTATCACCTGGTAGAGTGACAACACTAATGTCCCGTGTCCAAACCGGTCTGGAAGTTCTCATTTCCGATTATCCTGAAAAGATTCGTGGTGCGCGAATCGGTGTGGTGTGTCATCCCGCGAGTGTCGATGCCGAGTTTCACCATGTGCTCGACCTGTTGAAGGTCGCGGGTGCCCGGATTACCGCAGTCTTTGGGCCGGAGCACGGCGCACGCGGCGAAGCGCAAGATATGGAGGGTGTTGATGACGTGTCGCTCGATCCACGGCTCAAGGTGCCGGTATATAGTCTGTATGGCGCGACCCTTGACAGTCTGACACCCGGTCAGGCGCAGCTTCAAGCCCTGGATGCACTGGTGATCGATCTTCAGGATGTCGGTGCGCGTTACTACACATTTGTGTGGACAATGGCATTGTGTATGGATGCTGCCGGTAAAGCCGGTGTGCGTGTATTGGTATGTGATCGCCCCAACCCGCTAAATGGCGTGACGACCGAAGGGAATATGATCAAGCCCGGTTTTGAGTCTTTTGTAGGTCTGCATCCGTTACCGAATCGGCACGGCCTGACGGCCGCAGAAATAGCCCGTTATGTGCAAACCGGGCGAGGTATTGCGTGTGAGCTGGATATCATCCCGATGCGAGGCTGGCAGCGTGCGATGTATTTTGATCAAACCGGTTTGCCCTGGGTCTATCCTTCACCCAATATGCCGACTTTGGAAACGGCGCTGGTTTATCCCGGCATGTGCCTGGTCGAGGCTACGGAACTCTCGGAAGGGCGCGGTACGTGTCGTCCTTTTGAATTGGCCGGTGCGCCTGATGTCGATCCTGAAGCGCTGGCTACCCAATTATCACATTCTCATTTGGCTGGATGCTTGTTTCGTCCGGTTTATTTTCGGCCCGGGTTTCAAAAGCACGCCAATACGATCTGTGGGGGTGTGCAGATTCATGTGACCGACCGGCAGTGTTTTGATGCCTATGCCACCGGAATTGCCTTTTTGCAAAGTGTCAAGCGCATTGCGCCTGAAGCATTTGTCTGGCGGGAAAAACCCTATGAATTTGTTGCCGATATCCCTGCCATTGACTTGCTGACCGGCGATGTCGCCTTTCGTCAGGCACTGGATGCAGGCACGGATGCTGATCTTGTCGCCCTGAGTATCGAGTGGCAGCAAGAGCGAGCCGCATTTGAGGCTATACGGCAACAGGTATTTTTATATGGCGGAACCAATTAAGCCGGATGAACTGGTTTTGCTATATCTATCTGTTTTAACGCACAAATTATCACTATAAACTGTTCCGGTTTATAGTGCTTGTGCTGTATTAATCAGGTATCGGCCAGTTCGGGTTTGGTGTGATAGCCGCGCGGTGTGTAGATCCATTGGCCGGTACGCCGGGTTTCACTGTTGCCAACGAGTACTAGCGACAGCATGTTCAATGGCTCCGGGTCAAGTTCCGCCAGGGTCATCAGGTTGAGTTGTTCACCTTTGCGGGTCACGTTAAAAGCAACGATAACGGGTGTATCGGGTTTGCGATAGCGTAATAGCGTGTCCCGTGCTGCTATCAGTTGCCATGAGCGTTTGTGGGAAACAGCGTTGTACAGTGCGACCGCGAAGTCACCTTGACCGGCAAGATCAATGCGTTTGAGGATCAATTCCCAGGGTGTCAACAGATCAGACAGGGAAATGACACAGAAATCATGCGCCAGGGGCGCGCCAACTCGTGCTGCTACGGCCTGCATGGCTGAAATGCCCGGCAGTACCTCAATGGCCACGGCTTCCCATTCCGGTTTTGGTTTGCGTGCCAGCAGTTCAAAGACCACTGTGGCCATACCGTAGATACCAGCATCACCGCTGGATACCAATGCCGTGGTTTGACCATTGGCGGCAAGATCAAGGGCCACGGTGGCACGCGCCAATTCCTCACCCATAGGCGTTTTGTGGCGGGTTTTACCGTCGGTGAGCTCCCCGAGCAGATTTAGATACAAGCCATGGCCCACAAGGTCGGTACAGGACTCAAGCGCCTTGTGAGCGGCAGGGCTGAGGTACTCCGGTGATCCGGGGCCGATACCGATGATGTAAAGTTGTTTCATGATGTTTTTTATGAGACGTGGTGGCAGGAAACCATCCTTGTTGAAAGAGTCTGTCTGTAATCAAGTAATTGAGTAATCGAGGTGATTGCGCCAGCATGATGGACACGCCGGTTGAGCATGAATAAAAAGCGTTGCCTCTTGTGGCTATCGGCTGTAAATGAGCTGCGGAGCTGTCATGGCGAATATACCTTATCCGGGATGCCCAATCTGCATCAGGTGTTTTGATAAATCCGTGCTACCGCCAGGGTAGCATCTGCATTTTTCTGCTTTGGAATAATCAGCTCAGGGTGAAAATCGTGCTTAACCAGTCGATCAGCGTGTGCTAATGCAGCGGCTTCCGCCACGCCGTAGCAACCGGTTTCCCGAAAAACAATCTCGGATTTTCGGCTGAGCATCTCGCTGTATTCATTTAACACGGCGGGCGGATAGAACATAATGGGTACCTCCAGCGTGGTCGCCAGTTCATGCAAGCCGGCCTCGTCCTGTTTTAACTCGATACTGGCAAGCGCATGTATGTCGCTGCGTTGCAAACCATGACTGCTTAGCGTGTGGTCAAGCAAAGCCAGCAAGGTATCCAGTGGGCAGCCCCGATTGCAGCCCATGCCGGCCACCAGTAGTGGGCGGGTGTAGCGTTGCGCACCGGTGATCACAGGTTGAGCGCCAATGCGTTCGGCCACTTGTCGCGCCCATTCATTTGCACCACCCTCATGGCCGGAAAGCAGCGGTACGACAAAGCGCCCATGCTCGTCAATTACCAGCACCGGCGGATCGTTATATTTGTCACTGAGTGCAGACCCTAGCGTGCGTACCACGATACCGGCTGCACAGAGCAGAATCAGTCGGTGACCGGATCGGAATCGCTCACGTATCGTATCCTGAAAAGGTTGAGGCCGGTCAAGGTGCTCGGCTTCTGGCATAAAGGTTAATAGCTTTTCTACCAGTGCCCGACCCGGATCGGTGAGGCTGATTAGCGTAATCGGGCGTCTGGGTTTGCGTGAGTCAGTCATTGGTCTTGTCAATCGGTAAAACCTGCACATTCACCGCCCTGACGATTTTCAGCGCGAACTATCAGGAACAAGGCAAAATAAGGGCCCGGTGTTGCCGGAATATCCTGAATCTTTCGCGTGATACGCTCAGCGGTACGGCTGGCCTGTTCAATATACAAGGTATCTTCAGCGCGACCTGTTTCCTGCAGCAATTCCAGCAAGCGCGGGCGATGGCGACCGGGTTTGAGAATCGCGACACTATCGCTGTCGAGCAGCGCTTGCCGCAGTTTTTCTTCACCGGCAGTAGCAGGAATGACGGTTAAGCGCTGTTCACCGCTAATCAGCGGGGTTGCCACAGCCGCTCCTGCCGCACTGACCGAGTTAATCCCCGGAATGACGATACAGTCAAAGCGATCACCCAGCCGTTGCAGCAGATAGCTGAAGCTGCCATAAAACAGTGGGTCACCCTCACACAGGATGGCGACATCACGCCCCTGCGCCAATGTGTCTGCAATCAATACAGCGGCAGTGTCATAGCCTTCATTGACCAGCGTGCGATCCAGCATGCAGGGCATGGAAATCGGAATTTCCTGTTGCGTGCCCAGCCATTGTGCAGCGATATCTCGCGCCTGGGCACTGCCTTGTAGTGTGGCAGGATAAGCGATGACGGGTACAGACCGGATAATCCGCACTGCTTTAAGCGTTAATAATTCGGGATCGCCCGGGCCGACTCCCACACCGTACAAAGTCCCTGGTACAGGCATCATGCCGGTTTCTCCACTTTCATGAGCACAATGGGTAGATACGGCTGTAATATCCGCTGGCCGGCCAGCATTTTACCACGGGCGATACTCAGCTCTGACCATATCGCATCGCGGTTATGGGCAAATTGATGCAGATCGACCCGACTGTCTTCAGTAACGGCACTGGCGACCAGCCTGCCACCGGGTTGCAGTCGCGCCCAGACTGTGTTCAGCATGGTGAGTAAATTGCCGCTGCTGCCACCAATAAAGACAGCATGGGGGTCAGACAGGTCGTCCAGCGCCTCTGGTGCGCGGGCAGCCACAATATTCAGGTTACTGATAACACCAAAGCGTTCACGATTGATGCCCAGGTGGTTAAGCCGTTCGGGGTGATATTCGATAGCGTAGATGGTGCTGTCAGGATTCCATCGGGCCCATTCGACCGATACCCCGCCACAACCGGCGCCGACATCCCATCCGATGTCACCGGAACGCGGCGCCAGTAGTGACAGAATCATCAGGCGCACTTCGCGTTTGGTAATCAGGCCCTTGCCCGGTTCACTGCCATCGGTGCTGAAGTGTTCGTCAGGAATACCGGGAAATTCCGGCAGGATGCTGACAGCATCATGTGTTTCCAGAATGATGACGTTCAGCGCTGAAAACTCGGTATTGGTGGCCAGAAGATCGGTTGCACGGAAGTGCTGGAAACGCTCTTTGGGCGCGCCCAGATCTTCAGCGACCCACAGATCCGAATCACCAAAGCCGGTTTTGACCAGCTCACGAGCTATCGCTGGCGGGGTATTGCGGCGATCGGTCAGCAGGGCATACTGGCGATGACGGTGTAATATGGCGCGCAAACTGGCCAGTGGCTTGCCATGCAGGCTAAACCACCGGGTCTGTTGCCAGGCGCGTCCTCGTCGGGCAAATGCGGCCTGAAGACTGGAAACATTTGGGTGAAAATGCAGATGCTCAGCGGGTAGATAGCGTGCTATCGTGCTACCGATGCCATGAAAAAGGGGATCGCCGGATGCCAGTAATACGATGCGTCGCTGCATGTTGCGTGATAACAGATCGGGCAAACCGCTCATCGGACTGGGGTAGGGGCATTTTTCAGCATTTAGCCCGGAGAATAGAGCTAGATGTGCTTTAGAACCGATAATCAGTTCCGCCTGTTCCAGCGCCGTTTGCGCAGTCTGTTCCAATGTACCGGTGTTGATACCCATACCGATAACATGTACCGGTGATCCAGACCAGCCGGTTATGAGCGTCATGGGTAGCGAATTCCATTGGCCATGCGGGTCAAGGCATTCACCGTAGCAGTGGCCAGACTGCTGCCGCCGCGACGACCCAACAGGGTGATACAAGGGGTTTGGAATTCACTGGCGGCTGTTTCCCACAAGGCTTGCTTGGATTCAGCTGCGTTGATGAAGCCGACCGGCATGCCGATAATCAGGGCAGGACGTGGTGCGCCGTTATCCAGTAAATCCAGCAGCCGAAACAAGGCGGTGGGTGCGTTGCCAATAGCGATGATACTGCCTGCCATATGTGCAGGCCATTCAGCCATAGCCGCCATTGAGCGGGTTTCACCGGTTTGACGGGCTCGCTCAGCAACACTGGGTGCATTCAGGAAACAATGTACTTGTCCGTTTAAATAGCGTTTGCTGATGCCATGGTTAACCATCTCAATATCGCATAATACCTCAGTGCCCTTTTCCAGAGCCGCCAGACCCGCTTCGACTGCACCTGAGCTGAAATGGAGATCGTTAACGATAGTGGGATCACCTGAGGTATGAATCAATCGCATGGCAACCTGTTGCTGGTCGGGCTCGAAACGGGACAGGTCGGACAGTTGCCGGATTTGTATAAACGATTGGCGTTCGATTTCTTCCGGGTCGCGAAGATAGTCAAAGCGAGGCATGGGTAGCTCCAATAAACAACATATCTAATGACGATGACCATGATCGTGATGGTCGTGATGATCGTGATGGTCGTGATGATCGTGATGATCGTGATGATCGTGATGATCGTGATGATCGTGATGGCCGTGATGATCATGGCCATGGTGATGGCTGGTTTGAGGTATATTCTGCCAATCTTCACGACCGGGAATAGCGGTGCGATAGGCACAAAACTGGCAGTTCATCTGCGCCTGACCCTGTTCTGCCACATTGAGCCGCTCCACAAAGGTTTCAACGACCAGTGGGTGAGCGTTAAGGTAGGGCGCCATAACAGCCTTGATTTCGGGATGGTGTTCTTGATAGGTCGTGACTGTGGCGCGTATCTGTTCGACTAATCGACCGGTAAACAGCAGGTAGGGGAATACGATCACTTGTTTGAAGCCTAGACGGTGGCTCCGTTCCAGGGCATCGGCCATCAGCGGCGCAGCGACGGCTGTGTAAGCTGTTTCAGCCCAGATGAAGCCCATGCCTTCCCACAATATGCGAGTGATTTTGCTGATATTGGAGTTGGCATCCGGGTCAGAGCTACCACGCCCAATGACCATAAGCAGGGTTTCTTTTCGGTCGTAATCCGCACCAAAACAGGTTTCGATACTTTCAATACGCTGCCGGGCTACCTGTAGCAGCTTGGGGTGGATACCAAGATCCCGACCCAGACGCAGGGTGAGGCCGGGGTATTTGGCCTGAACCGTTTTGAGGATGGCAGGAATGTCATTTTTTAGATGACCTGCGGCCATGAGCAAGGCTGGCAAAGCGACGATGTTACGAAAGCCTGCTTGCCAAAGTGTTTCCAGTGCTGTGGGTATGTCAGGTTTAACCAGTTCCAGAAATCCGGCGATACAGTGACGCTCAGGTATAGCCTGTTGTAGTTGTTGGGTGAGGTGGTGGAATTCGGCAACCCCGTCGGCACGGCGGGTACCATGGCCGATGAGGAGAACAGCAGCAGGTGAGGAATCAGGGTGTTGAGTCATTATATATAAGTGTACGTCTGTATTATTGTTTAAAGTGTAATTGTACAAAGTGTGGCACGTATTGCCGGGTTTTTTACCCGGCTGGATTTTCGGGATTTTCCAGGCTCGCGGTCAGGAGGCCCATGCGCGCTTGACGGGCTTGACTGGATGACCATGGAAAGCAGGCGGAGTCTGACGGAACGCTAGCCCAACTCTTTTTGAAGCAGCAGCCTCAGCTTTTTTGCCAGTTCAATTTTTCGATAGGGTTTGGGCAACATCTCAACGCCATCGGCCAGCTTGCCATTGTTCAGCAGCATGTGTTCGGTATAGCCGGAAGTAAATAATACAGGTAATTCAGGGCGTTGGCGGGTCGCTTCAGTAGCCAGTTTTACGCCGTCCATTGGGCCTGGTAATACGATATCAGTGAATAATAGTGCGGTTTGGGGCTTGTGTGTCAACAAGCTGAGCGCGGTCTCGGCATCTGCGCTTTGCAAGGTGCGATAGCCCAAACCATTGAGGGCTTTTACCGCAAATTGACGCACATCAGGATCGTCTTCAACGACCAGTATTGTTTCGCCATGACCCTGAAATCCTTGATTGAGGGTTTCTACGGTTGTGCTGACATGAGTCTCTGCCTTTGTTTGCGGCAGATAGAGGCGTACGGTGGTGCCCTGACCCAATTCACTGTAGAGGGTGATATTGCCACCCGATTGCTTCATCAGGCCGTACACCATGCTCAGGCCCAATCCACTGCCTCGGCCGGTTTCTTTCGTGGTGAAAAACGGCTCAAAAACACGCTCCAGTATGTCAGGTGGCATGCCATTGCCTGAATCACTGACAGATAACACCACATAATGGCCCGGTTGTATATCCTGGTGAGAGGCTGCATAGTCTTCATCGAGAACGGTGTTTTTTGTTTCGAGGATCAATTGCCCCGATTCCGGCATTGCATCGCGTGCATTAATTACCAGATTAAGCAGGGCGCTTTCAAACTGATCCGGGTCGATTTGTGTTTGCCCAAGATTGGGTGCAAGTACCGTTTCAATCCTAATGCGTGCGCCCAGGGTGCGCCGGATTAAATCGATGGTACCAAGCACCAGTTTGTTTAAATCGGTGGGTTGTGGCTGCAACGGCTGGCGGCGGGCAAATACCAGCAGCCGCCGGGTGAGCGTTGTACCGCGATCAACCGCCCGTAACGCCTGATGTGCGAGTTCATGTAGACGAGGATGTACAGATAATTGCTCATCCAGTAACTCCAGGTTGCCCATGATAACGGCGAGCAAGTTATTAAAATCATGGGCAATGCCACCGGTTAATTCGCCAATGGCCTGCATTTTTTTGGCTTGACGTAGCTGGTTTTCCGCCTGTTTACGTTTGGTGATATCACGGGCAACGACGATAGCTGCCGGTTTTTCAGTTGGTTGGGGATCAATGGGCTCGAATAATTGGAGTTGTGCATCATCATGGCCGGAGTTTGCCAGGTGTGGATCAGAAAGCGGGATATCCAGCGGTGCGGTGCGTGATTCAAACCAGCGTTGTCCTGAGGCTGTCGTCAGCTCATATTCTGCAACCTGGATTTTCTGGCTTGCCAGCGCGCGATGAATGATGTCAAGAAAGAACTTTGCCATTTCTGGTGTGTGAACTTCGTCAAGCCGTTTGCCACGAATGGGTGTAATAGAGGTTTTGGCCGGATCATCATTCAGCAAAGCTATCGAAATCTCGTGGTGATCGGCTTTCGAAAGCGGCTGGATGGTGTGCTGATGATAGGGAGGTCTGATGCGTGTGGTGTCCCAGTTGCGTCCGGCGGCAAGAATCTCGCGGTAAAGACCATCTTCATCAACGACAAATACCATGTCGGGAATGGCCCGGGTCATGGCGCGTAGCCGTGCTTCGCTTCGCCGTAGTGCTTTCTCGGTTTGATTACGAAACTCGATTTCCTGTTTGAGAGAGGCATTGGTTGCAGCAAGCTGAGCGGTGCGTTTGTTGAAACACTCTTCCAGCAGGGTATTGCTTTCACGGAGTTCCGTTTGTGCTTGCAGCATGGAAGCTCGCATTTGGTTAAATGACTGTGTGAGTTTAAATATCTCGGTGCTGTCACCAGTGGGTAAATCGTGGGTGATATGATCATCGGCCAGATGCCGGGTTTCTTCCGCTGATGTACTGATAGGTCGGGTTAATGGGCGAGCCCGCTTTCTGGACGTGATATAAACAAATGCCAGCATCATAAAGGCGGTAGCGATAACGGCGTTTACAGTGAAGGTACTGATGTTGCGAGCCGCGTCGACTTCCTGATCCATATGCTTTTTTGCATGGTCAGCAATGTGTGCTGCCAGCGTTATGGTTTTATCTGCAAGTGGGGCAACAAGTGTTCGCATTTCATATACAGCGCTGTTCCAGTCAGCGGATTGGTGGTGTGGGTAGCGCTGTTGTGCGGGTGTGTTATTCGGTGAATGGGCAATGTGCTGTATGCGCTGTATGCGCTGTTGCGCTGTCTGCAAGCGGGTTAGCAGCGATTGGAGTTGTTCTATCCTGGCAGGTGAGCAGTGTTGTCGGGAAGACTGCCGGCACTGTATCAGCCGAGTCATGGCAGGTTGAATTTCCTGATCCCAGGCGCTGCGCCAGTGATCGATGAAAAGTGGATCATCATGATTGATCCAGCCGCGCAAACTGGCTATGGAGTGTTGTACACCAGCGATAATCCGTAATGATGTTTCAGTGGGTGGTGTGTCTTCACGGGTTAGATACATAACATGTGTGTGCAGTTGATATGTGGAAAGCAAAACTACCAACAGCATGGTGACACCAATTAGCACCACTGATAGACGGGAAAATAGCAGGTGTCGGTGTAGCGGGCTTTTTTTTGAGGTACGTTTGATATTCTGTGGATATAAATTCATCAGTTTGCGTTGCCGGGTAAATATAGCATGACTCCCGATAGGTAGGTGAGTATTTCGGGAATTATTTTATTTGAAAAACAAAATATTATGCTGTTTGTTTAAGATAAGTCCATCTGATTTTATGACTATTTGCCCTGGGGTAGAGCAAAGCGCTGTACATGGTTTGGGCAGAGGCTATTGAATGCAGAAGGCCTTTTACAGCGGAACCCATTAAGTCTGATTAATGGGTTCCGCTGTATCCATCTGTCTTAACGCGCAAACACTATAAATTGTTCCAGTTTATAGTGTTTGCGCTCTAGTCTCATTGAGCATGATCAGAGCTGTAATCGGTGATGATAATCCGATAAAGTGAATATGGTCACGCTCTCCCTCTCCCAAAATCAGGCTGGATGCATGCGCTGTCGAAAGAGCCAAGACATTCTCGGCGGGATCAAGAATGCCACCGCATAAGCTACACAGGCGGTCGATGGTTCGCCAGTCGATAAACGGGGCAGGAGGTTTCTATTCCTGCCCCACAGGGAAATGCCGCTGGAATTGATTGAGGGATTGCCCGTTTTGCCACCTTGTCCAATGGAACCCTTTATCCGCCACCCAACAGGTTTAAGCGCCATGAACGCCGCCTGGGGGAAAGACCGGCACTGAATCCAGCGTCTTTATACTCGCATTGCGAATGCCGGACGGGATTTTCTGCGTAAAATCGCCACTCCCATCAGTCAAGACCGCGCGCTTGTGTGCGTTGAAAGTTTGCAGATTAGAAAGTAGCTTAACGTTTTCAGGCAAGCTGGAACAGCAGCAAAAAGATATACAGTAATCAATCGTGGGATATAATCAACCATTTTCACCGCCTCACCGGTTGATATCGATCATTCGGTGCGACGATTGTCCATTCATTTTTTCAATTGTAGTAGACGAGTAGCATCATGGCAGAAAATCGATATCTCCTAAATGCACAACTAGCACAGATGCTAAAGGGCGGGGTCATCATGGATGTTGTTGACGTGGAACAGGCTCAAATTGCCCAGGAAGCCGGTGCAGTGTCTGTTATGGCTCTGGAGCGAGTACCTGCGGATATCCGCAAGCAGGGTGGTGTAGCACGCATGTCCGATCCCGGCCTGATCGCGGCAATCAAAGATGCTGTAACCATTCCGGTTATGGCGAAGGCACGCATCGGTCATTTTGTTGAAGCCCAGATTTTGCAGGCACTTAAAATTGATTACATCGATGAAAGTGAAGTATTAACACCCGCGGATGAAGAGTGTCATATCGACAAGACCCGGTTTGAAATTCCTTTTGTTTGTGGTGCACGTAATCTGGGTGAAGCGCTGCGTCGGATCGTTGAAGGTGCAGCCATGATTCGTACCAAGGGTGAGGCAGGTACGGGTAATATCATTGAGGCCGTGCGTCATATGCGGACCATGAATCGTGAAATCCGCCAGCTTATGAGTATGCCTGTTGAAGAAGTCATTACTTTTGCTAAGAACAATGGCCTGCCTTATAAATTAGCACTTGAGGTACGGGAACTGGGTCGTTTACCGGTCGTGAACTTCGCAGCAGGTGGTATCGCCACACCCGCTGATGCGGCGCTAATGATGCAGTTAGGTTGTGATGGTGTTTTTGTCGGCTCCGGTATTTTTAAATCAGGTGATCCAGCGCGACGCGCCCGCGCCATTGTGAAAGCGACCGCATACTACAGTGATCCTGAAAAGTTACTGGAAGTCTCTCGTGACCTGGGTGAGCCGATGCCAGGTCTGGATGTGGCCACCATGCCGAAAGCAGAGCGTTTGGCAGAGCGGGGCTGGTAAGCTACCCGATGATTGAGAGTGGCAGGCCAAAGATTATTGGTGTGCTTGATTTGCAAGGCGGGGTGCAAGAGCACCTTGATCATTTGGAGCGTCTGGGTGTGATCGGGCGACCGGTCAAACACGCCGCCGAGTTCGAGGGTTTGGCCGGATTGATTATCCCGGGTGGCGAAAGCACCTGTTTGTCACGCCTGTTAAACGTTTCTGACTTACGTGCAGTCATTGATGCCCACTATCGCAAGGGCTTGAAGCTGTGGGGAACCTGTGCCGGCGCTATTTTGCTGGCAAAGGAAAGTATTGGTGAAACCCCATTTTTGGGTCTGGTTGATATCACTGTGAGCCGTAATGCATTTGGCAGCCAGCTTGATAGCTTTAGTTGTGAGATTTTAGTACCCGCAGTAGCTCAAAAGCCGGTACCACTGACCTTTATTCGGGCACCAAAAATTATTCGGGTGGGTGAGGGGGTGCGCGTGTTGTTACAAATAAGGGATTATATTGCTGCTGCTGAAGATGAGCAGAGTTTGGTCACGGTGTTTCATCCAGAATTAACGCCCAGTTTGGCGTTTCATCGCTACTTTGCGGTTAAATGCGGGTTAAGTCCCTTGTGGGATGAGGAGTGGGGTACTGATATTGATCTTTCCTGGACACCGCAAGGCTGGATGCAGAACCGCTCACGCTCACATTGAAGGAACCCGCAGGGAAGGATGGCGACCCCGCCAGCTTGAGCGGGCGCATAATGACCCGAATGGCCAGATGCCGTGTCCCACCGTGTTAAGGGCAGCCCGCGATGGCAGCGGGTGTGGCTTCGGGTTGCCGGCATCCAGGCCAGGATTGCCGCGTGTCGTCAGGACTTTCTTCTTTCTGGCGTTTTTCAGTCGTCCTGGTTTGATTCGACAGGATATCAATCGCAGATTGAAGTTTGGCATTGTTCTTTGAATTTTTGCATCAATCAGCCGATCACAAACCGCACCGTTTTCTCAGCAATGACGCACTCTCTGTCAAAGAGACCAGGGAGTGCGTGAGCGCGTCAGCGTTTTTTAGCCCGCTTTCTTTGCGACAGTCGGGATAGTTACTGTTAAGTACAACGTGCCCTGATTGCGTTTGACCAATAACGGTAATGGCTGATTGCGTGGCAGCTTTTTAAGGATCTGCTGGAGGTGTGTGACGCTTTTTATTTTTTGCCGGTTCAGGCTGACCAGAATATCTCCGGGGCGCACACCAGCTCTGGCAGCCGGACCGATACCCACCTGCTGGACTAATATGTTATTTGTGCCACTATCAGCTTTTTGATTAGCCACGATAATATTGAGTCGGGGATGATCGCTATCAGGTGTCTTGGTTAGAGCCAATGCCTGTTGATTTTGGTTAGGTAACTGACCCAGAGTAACCGTAATTTCCTGCGGTTTTCCATTGCGGATTATTTTCAGTATCTTACGGGTATCGGGTTTACTGGAGCCCACCAGGGGGGGTAAATCCGCACTTTCCTCAATAACCTGATCCGCATAGGTGATAATGACATCCCCTGCTTGTAAGCCTGACTTGTCGGCAGGGCTGTTTTTCTGTACATCGGTGATTAACGCGCCCTGTGGTTGATCCAGGTTGAAAGACTGCGCCAGATTTTGCGTCACTTCCTGTAAGGTAATACCCAGCCAGCCACGAGTGACATAACCTTTAGCCCTGAGTTGTGCCACGACATCCATGGCAACATCTGACGGGATGGCAAAAGATAATCCCATATAACCACCACTACGGCTAAAAATTTGGGAATTGATACCCACCACCTGGCCATGAAGATCAAATAAAGGCCCGCCAGAATTACCGGGATTAATGGGCACATCAGTCTGGATAAAAGGTACGTACGTATCTTTGGGTAAAGATCGACCCAAAGCACTGACGATGCCTTTGGTGACCGTGCGTTCCAATCCAAAGGGTGCGCCAATGGCAAAGACCCATTGTCCCACCTTAAGATCATTAATTTTGCCAAACTTTACTGTGGGCAGATTGGTGGAATCAATTTTTAGCAATGCAATATCCGAGTAGGGGTCGCTGCCGATAATCTGGGCTTGAAATTCGCGCCGATCGCCAAGTTTTACAGTAACTTCATCAGCATTATCAATGACATGGTGGTTGGTTATGATATAGCCATCATTGGAAATAATAAAACCGGAACCCATCCCGTGTGCTGGAAATGCGTGACTGTTAGGTGGTATAGGCGGCAGTGGAAAGTGTTTAAAAAGCTCGTTAAAAGGATGCTGTTCAATACCCGGTCGTGGAAATCCACGCTTGATGAGTGCTGGCTGCTGGTTGCTGGTTACAGTGATATTAACAATATGCCTGTGGCAAGCGTTATCGCCACAATAATGTTTTTGACCTTGCTAGAAATTTCCATAGTGTTTGCCTTTTGCTGTTTTGTCATCACGTGTTATTTTCCCCGGCGATACTTAAGGCAAACTTAAGAGATCAAATTGGGCTGTGTGACCTGATTAAAGTAGGCTGTTTCAGCTCTATCCTTACTTATTTTGATTTTGGCTCTATATGGATTTTGGACAGTTACAGCAAGGTCGCATGCTGGAAATATAGTCAGACAGGCTAAGCGGTTCTGCTACCGGCTTGTGAGTTTCCCTGTCAAGGGGTAAACAATTTTGATACGTGAAGCCATCAATCACCCTGCTTGTGATACACGATAATGTCATCGTGCCAACATTTAGATAGCGTCGTCAAACGAATCTATTTAATGAGCACCTATTGATTCAAGCCATTGCCTCAAGTCAAGATGAGTTTCCAGCATATCTGCCAGCCGGTTGATGCCTTCTTCACGCAATTGCCGATAATCCGGCGTTTTACGCACGGCTAATCCTGCCCAGCGTAATAAGGCATCACGAGTTGGTGCAGCATCAAACAGTCCATGCAGATACGTGCCGATGATCTGCCCGTCATCTGAACGTACACCATCGACATGGCCATCATCACGTTGAATGGCCGGTTGCGCTAGTGCTGATCCTGAGCTCGTGCCAGCGTGTATTTCATAACCGCTGACCACAGTTTGTTCGGGCAGCAAGCGCCCCGTAACCCGACGTAGCTGCTTTTCTGGTTCCAGCACTGTTTCAAAGTCCAGGAAGTTTAATCCTGGACTGCTACCCGCTTTTCCTTCCAGCCCTTCAGGGTCATGCACAACGCGCCCCAGCATTTGAAATCCGCCACAAATACCAAGCACCTTGCCGCCATAACGGATATGACGACTGATGGCTTGATCCCAACCCTGTTCACGTAATCGTTGCAGATCGCCTCGGGTGCTTTTGCTGCCTGGCAGAATAATCAGGTCACTGGGCGGAATAGCCTCACCGGAGCGTACCCAGCACACCTCGACCTGTGGATGTAGCCGCAGCGGATCAAGGTCGGTGTGGTTGCTGATTCGCGCCAGTACTGGCACCGTCACGTTTAAGCGTTCGGTATCTTTGGCGACCCTTAAATCGCGTGGTAGCGCATCTTCAGCTTCCAGATGTAAACCCTGCAAGTAAGGCAATACGCCCAACACCGGCTTGCCCGTTTTGTCAGCTAACCAATCCAGTCCAGGTGTCAGCAAGCTGACATCACCTCGAAAGCGGTTAATAATCAAGCCTGTAATGCGTGCCTGCTCGCGCTCTGAAAGCAGGGCAAGCGTGCCGTATAAATGAGCGAATACACCGCCCCGGTCGATATCACTTACCAGCCAAACCGGACAGTTTGCCGCTTCAGCGAAACCCATATTTGCGATGTCTTTATCGCGTAAATTGATTTCTGCCGGACTGCCTGCACCTTCAACCAGTATCACGTCATAGGTATTGCACAGTCGCTGATAGGATTCCATAACAGCGGTCATGGCTGTTGGTTTATAGTCGTGATAGCGGCGTGCATCCATATTGGATAGTGCCCGCCCATGAATAATGACTTGCGCACCGACATCAGTATTGGGTTTGAGTAATACCGGATTCATGTCGGTGTGCGGCTCCAGAAAAGCCGCTTGTGCCTGGACAGCTTGGGCACGGCCAATTTCACCACCATTTACCGTGACTGCACTGTTAAGTGCCATATTTTGCGGCTTGAACGGTACAACGCGCACACCACGCCGTGCCAGCAATCGACATAATCCGGCAACAACAACGCTTTTACCGGCATCGGACGTTGTGCCCTGAATCATGAAAGTTTTAATTGTCATAAGTGCAATTTTTACTGAAACATTTGGTTTTTGGCTACACTAGCGCCTTTATCAATTTTTGATATGCCATGGTTTTGGAAAAATATAGTCCGCTTTCAATAAGTTCCGATATTAATCAAGGTATTTGATGCAAACAGCATGGCTTTGCCTCGGTGCGGTGTTGCTGGATCAGCTGTTCGGTGAGCCTCGCCGTTGGCATCCGTTAGCCGGTTTCGTCAAGTGGGCACGTTGGGTAGAGGTGCACCTGTACGGCGCAACAGCGGCAAAAGATCCCATACGGCAAGAGCGTGGTATTGCTGCATTGATAATACTGTTGGTTCCACCTGTATGGGTTGTCCATGTTTTGGCCAACGTGCCTCTGCTGGGTTTGGCCGTCTCTTGGGGTGTGCTATATCTGGCTATTAGCGCACGCGGCTTGTGTCATTGTGCTGAGGCCGTGGAAATGGCGTTGCAGATGGCCGATTTGCCACAGGCTCGTGAACGATTGGCCATGATGGTCAGCCGTGATACCGATGATCTGGATGAAGAGCAGCTCAGTCGGGCTACTGTGGAATGTGTACTGAAAAATGGTTGTGACACGGTGCTGGGTATATTGTTCTGGTTCATTGTCGCCGGTGTGCCGGGTGTGGTGTTGTATCGACTGGCAAATATCCTGGATGCCATGTGGGGTTACCGCACACCACGTTATAGTGAGTTTGGTTGGTCAGCTGCACGGTTAGATGATGTACTGAACTGGTTTCCAGCACGTTTGACAGCGTTGGGTTATCGATTGACAGGTTGCCAGTGGACGTGTGTTAGGCGTGGCTGGATGAGTTACCGGTGGGTGCGAATTTGGCATGACTGGCGTAGACATGGGGTCATGTGGAAAGCGCGAGATTGGAAGATCGTCTGGAAAAAACTACGTTGGACGCTTCTCAAGTCTGATATATGGACAAGTCCTAACAGTGATTGGTTAATAGCCGCAGGTGCGGGTGCGTTGCATCTGGCACTGGGTGGTTCTGCCCGCTACCTTGGTGAATGGACAGCGCGTCCAGCACTGGGTGATGGTTTGGCTACTCGTGCTGAGGATATTCCCCGTGCAGTATATTTGTTGCGTTGGACGCTGGGTATGTGGTTGGTGTTGATTGTGTTAGGAGGGTGGGCGTTTGCTTGAGCACGGTGGTGCATTGCGGACAGCGGCGATACATTATCGTATTCCACTACATGAGTGGCTGGATTTATCGACAGGTATTAATCCAAATGGCTGGACTGTACCCATGATACCTGCCGCCGTTTGGCAGCGATTGCCTGAGTCGGATGATGGTCTGGAAGCGGCAGCAAAAGCCTATTATGACGCATCATTTTTATTACCAACTGCCGGTTCGCAAGCGGTTATTCAGGCCCTGCCATTGCTACGTAAGCCGTGTCGGGTGGGTGTGATTCATCCGGCCTATGTTGAACATGCACAGGCCTGGTGGCGAGCAGGGCACCAGGTCGAGTTACTGGCGGCTGAAAACATTGAAACCCTGGATGCAGCGATAGAACATCTGGACGTATTGGTGATAATCAATCCTAATAATCCTACGGGTATTCGTTTTACAACCACAACCTTGCTAGATTGGTACATGCGACTGGCCAGACGCGGGGGCTGGCTGGTAGTGGATGAAGCTTTCATGGATGTCACACCGGCAGATAGCCTGGCAAATCATACTGGCTTGTTATCGGGGCTTATCGTATTACGCTCATTAGGCAAGTTTTTTGGTCTGGCCGGGGCGCGTGTCGGGTTTGCATTAGCAGAACCGGCAGTGCTGAAGCGCTTGCAAGAGCACCTGGGGCCGTGGCCAGTCAGTGGAGCAAGCCGCTGGGTAGCGATGCAGGCGTTAGCTGATCATGCCTGGCAAGATCGGATGCGGCGGTCGCTGACAGACTGTGGCAGTCGTTTAGCGGATATGTTGGAGCGGCAAGGCTTGCCCGTTACCGGAGGTACCGGGTTGTTTCAATGGCTGCCGCTGCCAGATGCTGCGTTTTGGCGGGATGCTTTGGCACGGCGTGGCATATTGGTTCGATGCTTTAAAGATTTACCGGGATTGCGCTTTGGGTTGCCGGGACAGCAATCTGACTGGCGACGGCTGGAATTAGCGTTAAGCGCTGTACGTATGGAGCGGCTGGAGTCATTTTGATGCATTGACTTCATTTATTATTATTTGTAACGGATAACCAAACGATAATGATAGAACAAGCAAGCCTGGGCAGCGAGCGGCTTCCAGTGGGTGAGGTTTATCTGGTGGGCGCAGGGCCTGGTGATCCTGAGTTATTAACATTGAAAGCGTTACGGCTGATGAAGCAGAGCGACGTTGTTGTTTATGATCGATTGGTTGCACCGGTGATTCTGTCACTGTTGGAACAGACCGTCGAGCGTATCTTTGTGGGTAAGGAACCTAATAATCATGTTGTCTCTCAAGGCCAGATTAATCAACTGCTGGTGAGCCTGGCTGGTCAGGGCAAGCGAGTATTGCGGCTGAAAGGAGGGGATCCTTTTATCTTTGGTCGCGGTGGTGAGGAAATTCAGACCCTGATGGTGCAAGGTATTCCTTTTCAGGTGGTGCCTGGTGTGACAGCGGCAGCCGGCTGTGCTGCTTATGCCGGTATCCCGCTAACCCATCGGGACTATGCGCAGTCCTGCGTGTTTGTAACCGGCCATTTGAAGAATGGTACCCTGGATTTGAATTGGCCAGCGCTGGTACAGCCCAATCAGACGGTGGTGTTTTATATGGGGTTAAGGACAGTTGTGCACATTTGTGACAGGTTGCGTGCATATGGCATGTCTGCCGATATGCCGGTCGCGTTGGTCGAGCAGGGAACGCAGCCAGAGCAGCGCGTATACTGTGCAACTTTGGCAACACTATCTGACAGCATTCAGGGCGTTGGTGTTCGTGCTCCTGCTTTGCTCATTGTGGGCGAGGTTGTCAGGTTGCATCCACAACTGCATTGGTTTAAGCCTGCAGGCAGAATAGAGTAGGATTTACGCAGTTGACGCTCATTTGGTAGGCGAGATGTGTTTCAAACGACTATATGCTGTGCTCGATCCTGCCAACTGCGTAACTCCTATAAAGTAAAGTCCTAATATCGCATTGAGGTATGGCCCCGAAACACACCTTGCGGGTTCGGTTTAAGGGTTGGATCAGGTTTGGCGCGGGGTCGTTGCGGTCTTGGAATTTTTGGCGTTATTGTGTGGATTGGCTTTATCGGCGGGATCGTGCGATGGCAAGGTGGCAAGAAACAAGGCAATCGATAGGGTGGATAGCCGGAATAATAGGGATAACCAAAATAGTGGACCGGTTCACTTGACTCGTTGCTACTGGGTTGTGTTTTCTGTTGCAATTTATGCTTTAGCAAGGTGTTTTTTAGTATCTTGTTTTCCATTTCCAGGTCGCGCAATGCGCGCTCCTGGCGTTCTTTTTCCATGGTGTTGTTCTTGCGTTCCATTTGCTCGGCGAGCGCACTGATCCGCTCGATTTCGCTCAAGGCGTTACGACTGGATGGCTTGGTTTGCCCGGGTGATGATGTCAGCGGAATAGTCAGTTTTTGAACAGCGGTGGTATCGGCAGGCTGTCGCGTACCGTAGTGCGTTTGTCCATGACGATCTACCCATTTGTAAACATTCTGCTCGTTCTGTGCCATTGCCAGCGGGGCGACAATCCATTGTGCGAAAATAAAGAGTGAAGCACGCATTATCCGGCACAGTTGCCTTTGAGAGTTGCTAAAATCGCTTCCTTTGCTTTGGACATGATTTAAAGGAGCACGCTTGGATATTTTGTTGATTCTCAAGGCACTGGTTATGGGGCTGGTTGAGGCCGCTTCAGAGTTTTTGCCAATTTCCAGTACAGGCCATCTCATTATCGTTGGCGATTTTCTCAATTTCACCGGCTCCCGCGCTGAAACGTTCGAGATCTTCATTCAACTTGGCGCTATTTTGGCAGTTGTCTGGATTTATCGACAGCGAATACTGGATACAGTTCGCTATCTTGATCGTGATCGAAAATCACAACGGCTGACTGTCAATCTTGTCGTCGCGTTTATTCCAGCAGCAGTACTGGGCTTGTTATCGCATGATTATATTACCCATTATTTGTTTAATCCAGTGACGGTAGCAGGTGCATTAGTTGTCGGTGGTGTTATCATTTTGCTGATTGAGCGTTACGCACCGGCAGGCCGGATTCAGCAAGTGGATGATATGACATGGAAAGATGCGTTGCTGGTGGGTATGGCACAGAGTGCTGCCCTGTTTCCGGGTGTATCACGTTCCGGAGCAACCATTATGGGTGGCATGTTGGGCGGAATGTCAAGGTTTGCAGCCACCGAGTTTTCATTCTTTCTGGCTATCCCAACCATGTTTGCGGCGACGCTTTATAGTTTGCTGAAAGAGTGGGGCAACCTGACGACAGCAGATTTGCCGATATTCGCGGTCGGTTTCGTGGCCGCCTTTCTTGGCAGTCTGGTGGTAGTACGGTTTCTGCTGGCGTATGTGGGGACAAATAGCTTTATTCCTTTTGCATGGTATCGGATTATATTCGGTGGTTTGTTGCTGATGTATTTCCACCACCATCCCTGGGCAGGCTAACTTTAGAGCATTGTCCTGAAGCGAATAGTATTTTTGGATAAATTGCGTTTCTGGGAAAAACGATTGAATGGCATTGGGTTATTAAAAAACCAGGTTCTTTGGGTCTTGTATCATGCTGTTTTTTTTCTATCAATTTCAGCATAACAGGATAGGGCTGTGATTAAATGGCTACTGGATTTCTGGTTTGGCGTTTTGGGTACTCCCGATACATTCAATCGTGACCGACCTGATATGTCGCAAGGCAAGTGGTGAGCCTGTCAATCAAGGTGATAAGACTACGGGTCAGAATTAATTGCAGCGCCCGTTGTGGATCAGTACCGTCCAGATTGGCACGCCAGTTTGGGTTGCCCATGAAAGTGTTATGAGCTGGGTTGCAAAATATGGCAAGACAGTGAGTTTGAGCTAATAAAATTCCTGGCTGATTTTATCTTCGTAGTCAGTGTTATTAACATACCCTTTTGATCCTTCCTGTGAAATAACCTTTCCGGGTATTCCTGCAACAACAGCATTATCGGGGATGTCTTTTGTGACGACGCAATTGGCGCCAATTGCAACGTTATTTCCAATTTTGATAGCGCCAATAATTTTTGCACCAGGTCCAATATAAATGTTATCACCGAGTATTGGGTTGCCTTTATTCTTGCCCCGATTGGTTTGACCTAAAGTTACGCATTGGGAAATATTGCAGTTCTTTCCTATTATGGCTTTTGCATTTACTACGATTCCACCAAAGTGCCCTATATAAAATCCACTTCCAATTTTGGTGTCTGCTGAAATTGAGATTGATAATTTGTACCTTAATCGTCTAAGCAAAAACTTTGCTATGGGATAAATTGAAAATTTTAACAAAGCATGACGTCCTGTATAAGCGCAACTACGCATCCAGAAATTATATTTAAATGCTTCTCCCCAAATGATATGCCAGACAAGAGAGCGAATATTGGCCTGACCTGTGATTCGATAAAGATCGGAATAGATTAAAAATCTATACTCTTTAAATTTCATTTTACTGCCTTATCTTGCTAATAATAATCACTTTTCAGATTATTAGGTGATTATTACTCAATGTTGTTTTATTTTTTCGCGGGGATTCTGAAGACATTTAGATTTTTGTCAAAGCTTTCAAAAGTATGAAATTTCTTATATTTTATCGCAAGATTTTTCTCGAAATCACTGATCCACCGATACGATCTTAATACCAACCAGATTGTAGCTGGATTGGTCTCTAATAATTGCTCCAATTTTTTATCTTGATAAATCAGATTTGCGTTAGACCATAAATCTTTAGTGCCTTTACAGGCTAAAATCCCGTTAAGTTTTTTTGCGTTTTTTTCAACATAGTAATAATCCATCTGATTAAGGTAATAGTGTATGACGCGAGCACTGGAAACAACAATATCACTAGGCTCAATTCGGTCATGAATATATTGGCCTACGGTGCGAAAATCCCATCTTGGGTAATAGTGTCCTGCTCTATCATGATTATAATCAGTACGATAAATAATTCTATTACTGTCAATATTAAAGAGGTGATCAAACCCAAAGTCTTCTGATATTATTATAAATATGAGAGTCAGAAAGATAAATGCTTTGTAGGCTTTACAGGATTTTTTTATAGCTAAGGATGTTAATATGTTTAGCGAGGAAATGATTAACAGTAACAGTATCGGGTAAATAAAAAATGTGTAGCGGGTGGTTCTGTAGGGTTGTATTAGAACCGATGATAACAGGACTAGAGCAGTAGAAATTGCTAAAAAGAATTTAAAGCCATAATTATCCTGGTCATTTCTGATTATTACTAAAGCTGCACAGATTGTAACTATCAATATGGAGCTTATCGTCATGGCAGGCATGGAAAAAAACCAAGGATATATAAATTTACCAGGAATATCTGGATATTTAAATAGTACAACAAGCAATTGCTTGAGCTGTGATTTATCTGGATTTTCTAATTCTAATATACTAAGCCATTCACTACTAAATAAACCGTATACAAGCCAGAAAATAAAGAGCGCTACTATAGCAATAATCGATAATACTACAGGTCGATACCGAAGTATTTCTGGATGAATATGTTCAAGCAGTACTGCAATAATGAAAAAGCCAATAACCAAAGTGAACATATTTGCTAAAGCCAGGAATATCAGGAAAGAAAACAGTACGACATGGTAATATTCCAAGTCATGGTATGATTTTACCTTGATAGACAAGTACCCGATGATCAACAGGGAAGCTGCCAAATGAAGAGTATACAATGTTAAAAAAATCGAGCTGGATTCGAGGGTTAGTGCTAAAATGTTGGGTAATTCAATAGGGAGCCTGTGTCTGTTTGACCCATGATAAGCCAGATCATCTGGAAAATAACTTTCAACACCAAGATAGCGAAAATCGTAAGTTAGGAATAAATATGCAATACTAAAAATGGTGAGTATGAAAAAAGCATCTTTGATACTGGCTCGGCGAGTGCCAGTAAAAAAAATCATAAAATTGAGTAATACTGGAAATATAGCACCTTCATATATGAATATGCTTGTGAATGAGAGCAGAAACATCCAGTAACCAGCGGCCAAATTACCATCATAAATGCGCCGGTATAAAAAAAATAAATACCAGATAAAAATAGCTTGAAAAGGGGCATACATGCGTGCAAATCGAGCGAACTCTATTTCCCAGATAGATAAGGAAAACAGTAATACAGCTAAATACGCAACATCTTTTCCAGCTATCCTTTTTCCCAGGAGAAAGATAGCAGGTAGCGCGGCAAGATTAGAGCATACCGTGATAAATCTTAGCCAATATTCATCATTTCCACCGTAGATAAAAAACGGGACCGCAGAATACTGAAGCAGTAACCCGCGAATATAGTACCCGCCACAATCGAATTCAGGAAGTCCATGTTCCAGTATGTTTTTTATCGATGAGGCAATATAATATTCATCAACAGTAAAAGGTGACTTTCCTAATCCTTTTAATCTGAAATAGATACCAAAGGCGATAGATAATAATACGAGCACTACTACTATTTTGGAGTAGAAATCTGATCTAAGGATTTTTGACACACTAGAAGTATTAAATAGGGTCATAATAGTGATTAAACTTTTAATATGTAAAATTTTAATGTTTTATTTGAGTTTTCCTGGCTGATTGATTAGGTCATCTTTTCTGTTGTAGAGTACTCACAAAGCATGTGTATACAATGGTGAGTGCTTGTATTTCAACATCAGCTCTGGTTTGAGTACGAAGTATTGCCGCCCTTGCGGTGTCGTTTTATAACGATAAATTTAGCAGGGCTGTACGGTACATCAGCTTTACCCGCCCCGAAGGACGGTAATAAGCATGGTAAGGTAGGTGACAATTAATCCCTAAACTTTGGCTTGCGTTTTTCCTGGAATGCCCGAACACCTTCCTGTGATTCTTCAGTACCGTAGAATAGGCTAACGGCTTTCAAGCCCAGCGATGACAGGCCGGTGATGTGTGCCGTATCGGCATTGAAAGAACGTTTTGCCAGCTCCAGCGCAGTCGGGCTTTTTTCGAGAATTTCTGCACACCAACGGTCAACCTCGGCATCTAGCTCATCATCAGCCACCGCACAGTTGGCTAGCCCCATTTCTACAGCTTCTGCGGCAGTATACTGGCGACAGAGATACCATACTTCCCGTGCTTTCTTTTCACCAATCACCCGTGCCATGTAAGCCGTACCAAAACCGGGATCAACCGAGCCAACCTTGGGGCCAACCTGACCAAACCTGGCCGATGCTGCTGCCAAAGTTAAGTCACACAGTAGTGCTAATACATGCCCACCACCGACAGCATAGCCGCGTACTTTGGCAATCACCGGTTTCGGTACATCACGAATAACACTTTGTAACTCTTCCAGCGGTAAACCAATAACACCCCGCCCATCATAATGTCCAGCATGAGCAGATTGATCGCCGCCAGTACAAAAGGCTTTGTGGCCTGCGCCAGTTAACACAATAACGCCTACTGACCGGTTCCAGCCCGCCTTTAAGAAGGCATCAATCATTTCCTCACAGGTCCGGGCACGGAAAGCATTGTATTTGTCAGGACGGTTGATGGTGATTGTGGCAACCCCACCTTTGATTTCGTAAAGAATGTCTTCATAATTCATGGCTGTCATCACTCCTGAGTTGACAGTTTAAAAGGCCAGTTTTACTGGATCATCACGTTTTTCTTATATCCATCATGAGTTCTGTCAAACGACCCATATAAAATCCCCGTCCGGGGTATTTAAGGTTTGCTCTGGCTTAAGTGATTATCCGGCAGCTAACCGCCAGCTATCGGATTGACGTATCATGGTGACTGGCAATGTAGCAATAAGTGTTGGGGTTTCATTGTTGCAGGCAAAACAGCGGCGCGTGAAACTGTCAGTTTTTTACCAGGTTTAATGACATGTCCTTTACAAAATCAGGATTTTTCCGGGGTAGAAATCATTGTGCGGGGCTCCCTGGAGTAAGGTAAAGGCTATTGTGGTTAGATTGTTGGCTGATGATGGGTCATGCAGGTTACCGCCTGGAAGTGTCCGTGAGCGGTAAAGTGCGCAATATCACTGTCAGAAAAGCCCCAATCGGCTAGCCAGTCTTCGGTTTTTTTAACGGGTGTGGCGGGTGCGCTTTTAATCTCGGCCGGAGTACGGCTGAATCGTGGTGCCGGTGCCGGTTGTACTAAATCATCATGTGTCACAAAGGTTTGTCGGGCTTGATTATGCGGGTGGTTCGGCGCCTCCTCCATACTCAGTACCGGTGTGACACACGCATCGCTGTTTTCAAATTGTGCGCACCATTCATCACGGGTTTTACGGCGAAATGCTGCTCGCAGGCGTTCTTTCATCATCGGCCACGATGTCGGTAGCCATTGTCGCTGGGGATCGGGATCGGTGACATCACAGCCTTCCAGTAGAAGCTGGTAAAATTGCGGCTCGATGGAACCGACCGCCAGCCACTTGCCGTCGGCACATTGATAGGTGTCGTAAAAATGTGCACCGCCATCAAGGACATTACTTTCACGCTGATCATACCAGTAGTTCATGGCTTTCAGGCTATACATGGCAGCCATTAGCAGGGCTGAGCCATCAGTCATTGCAGCATCAACCACCTGACCCTGGCCCGAATGACGAGCCTCATACAGTGCGGCCAGAATGCCGATCGCCAGCAGCATTGCACCGCCACCATAATCAGCAATCAGATTGAGTGGCGGGGTGGGGCCGCTATCGGCCCGTCCAATGGCATGGAGCGCACCGGATAGTGCCAGATAATTGATATCATGGCCTGCTGTGTGAGCCAGCGGACCACTTTGTCCCCAGCCGGTCATGCGTCCATAAATCAGGCGAGGGTTTCGTGCCTGACAGGGTATCGGCCCCAGGCCGAGCCGCTCCATAACATTTGGTCGAAAGCCCTCAATCAGCACATCAGCCCGCTCAATCAGGCGCCATGCCGTTTCCAGGTCGGTCGATGATTTTAAATCCAGCTCAATCAGGCATCGCCCTCGATTAGGGATATTCTTTTTGGTGGAGAATAATTCTGATTCTGTGCTGCGAGCGGGGCGATTGATTTGCACCACGTCTGCACCTAAATCAGAGAATAGCATTGCACAAAACGGTACGGGTCCTAGCCCGGCAAATTCAACGACCTTGATGCCTTTTAGAGGCCCCATATGTTTTAACCTCAAAGATAAAGCGTCATTCCAGAAAATGGGCGACAATTTTTCGGATAAAAGGTTTTTAAAACAATCAGTTATAATGTTTATTGAGGTCGTTTGGCTATAAGTGTGTCTATCTTTAATGGCCTTGCTGCCATTTGAGTCCGGCAGGGATGGTATCTTCTTCAGAACCGGCCCATCAGAAATCAATAATTTTATCACGGGGAAAGCCGACTTTACGTGGTGCCGTTGGATAATTAGCCAACATCCTTATAACACAAGCATCTGTCCGCAACAGCACAATTTGTGCAGGTGTTGCAGCCTACCAGGAGAAGATATGTCGTTTCATAGCCTTTTTAATCAGAACGAAACCCTTGAGATGCTGCGTGATACGGTTTGCGCGTTTGCGAAAAAGGAAATCGCACCTCGTGCCGCCCGGATTGATCAAGATAATCTATTTCCAGCCGATCTGTGGAAAAAGTTTGGTGATCTTGGGTTATTGGGAATGACTGTTAGTGAAGAATACGGCGGTGTTAATATGGGCTATCTAGCTCATATCATTGTTATGGAAGAGCTTTCACGTGCCTCTTCAGCTGTGGGTCTTTCTTATGGTGCGGGTTCCAATCTGTGCATTAACCAGGTTCATCGCAACGGGACATCCGGGCAGAAAAATAAATATCTACCCAAACTGGTGGCCGGTGAGCATGTTGGGGCATTGGCGATGTCGGAAGCCAACGCCGGTTCCGATGTAGTGAGCATGAAATTGCGTGCCGATAAGAAAGGCGATCACTATGTCTTGAATGGTAGCAAGATGTGGATTACCAATGCAGGAGATGCCGATACTCTGGTGATTTATGCCAAGACGGATAGTAACGCCGGTCCCAGGGGGATTACTGCCTTTATTGTGGAAAAAGATTTTAAAGGTCTCAGCTTTGGCAGCCATCTTGACAAGCTGGGTATGCGTGGTTCCAACACCTATCCGGTGTTTTTTGACGATTGTGCCGTGCCAGAGGAAAACGTGCTCGGTGGGGTTGGTAATGGGGTCAAGGTGCTGATGTCCGGCCTGGATTATGAGCGGGCGGTACTGGCTGGAGGGCCGCTGGGCATCATGGCCGCTTGCATGGACGTAGTAATGCCGTATCTGCATGATCGTAAACAGTTTGGCGTACCGATTGGTGGTTTCCAGCTCATGCAAGGCAAGCTGGCCGATATGTATACTACCTGGCAAGCCTGCCGTGCTTATGTGTATGCCGTGGGCCAGGCCTGTGATCAGGCTGATCATGCCCGTACCCTGCGTAAGGATGCAGCCGGTGTTATTCTCTATGCGTCGGAGAAAGCGACCTGGATGGCCGGGGAAGCCATTCAGGCTTTGGGTGGCAATGGCTACATTAATGAATATCCTACAGGTCGTCTGTGGCGAGATGCCAAATTGTACGAAATTGGTGCCGGAACCTCGGAAATTCGCCGAATGCTGATTGGGCGGGAGCTGTTTGCTGAAACTGCCTGATCGTTAAATGTTGTGCCTCTGAAGGACCGGTTCTCACAGACCATGAGTACTATTAAATCCCGGATTAATATCCGCTCGCCTGAATTTGAGGCGAATGCAGTGGCCATGCGGTCACTGGTTGCCGACTTGCGCGAGAAAATCGCACAAATCGCTTTGGGTGGCGGTGAAAAGGCACGCCAAAAGCACACCTCACGAGGTAAGTTGTTACCACGGGAACGGGTTAATCATCTGCTTGACCCGGGTACACCGTTTCTCGAAGTTGGTCAAATGGCAGCTTACGGTATGTACGACAATCAGGCCCCCGCAGCAGGTGTCATCGCCGGTATTGGTCGTGTTCAGGGTGGCGAATGCATGATTATTGCCAATGATGCGACGGTTAAGGGAGGGACGTATTATCCGATGACCGTTAAAAAACATCTGCGCGCCCAGGAGATTGCCGAAAAAAATCATTTGCCTTGTGTCTATCTGGTCGATTCCGGTGGCGCTTTTTTGCCCAAACAAGACGAGGTCTTTCCTGACCGCGACCACTTTGGCCGTATTTTTTACAATCAAGCGCAGATGTCGGCCAAAGGTATTCCACAGATTGCGGTTGTGATGGGGTTTTGCACGGCGGGTGGCGCTTATGTACCGGCGATGTCCGATGAGACGGTTATTGTCAAAAATCAGGGCACGATTTTTCTGGGCGGGCCACCGCTGGTCAAAGCCGCTACCGGTGAAGTAGTGACGGCTGAAGATCTGGGAGGTGGGGATGTTCATACCCGTTTGTCGGGTGTTGCTGATCATTTGGCTGAAAATGATGCCCATGCCTTGTATATCGCCCGACGGATTCTGGCCAACCTGAATCGTATCAAACCTGTGAATCTGGCATTCGGCAATGGCGATGAGCCGATTTACGACCCGGAAGAAATCTACGGTATCCTGCCCACCGATACCCGCAAGCCGTATGACGTGCGCGAGGTTATTGCCCGGATCGTTGACGGTTCGCGTTTTGATGAGTTTAAAGCCCGATATGGCACAACGCTGGTGACCGGTTTTGCCCAGCTTTGTGGTTATCCGGTAGGGGTTATTGCCAATAACGGTATTCTGTTTGGTGAATCAGCACAAAAGGGTGCGCATTTTATCGAGTTATGCGGGCAACGTGGTATCCCGTTGCTGTTTTTGCAAAACATTACCGGCTTTATGGTTGGGCGCAAGTATGAAAATAATGGTATTGCCAAGGATGGTGCCAAGATGGTGACTGCCGTCTCGACCGTTGAGGTGCCGAAAATCACCATGCTGATTGGTGGCAGTTTTGGTGCAGGTAATTATGGAATGTGTGGTCGCGCCTATTCACCGCGCTTTTTATGGATGTGGCCAAACAGCCGCATTTCAGTGATGGGTGGTGAGCAGGCCGCCAGTGTGTTGGCAACGGTTAACCGCGACAATATTGAATCCAGGGGGGGGACGTGGAGCACTGCGGAGGAGGAAGCGTTTAAGGCGCCTATTCGTGAGCAGTATGAATGGCAGGGCCATCCGTATTATGCCACGGCCCGGTTGTGGGATGACGGCGTGGTTGATCCTGCCCAAAGCCGCCGGATTCTCGGGTTGTCATTGTCGGCCGCGCTTAATGCTCCGATTAATCCCACCCGGTTTGGCCTGTTCCGCATGTAAGACCGTTCGATGAAACAAGCAGAATCGGGAGATGTTGAGCATGGTATACCAAACCCTTGAAATCTGGCGTGATCATCGTGTAGCCACGCTATGGATGAATCGCCCCCAAGTGCACAATGCCTTTAATGCGGATGTGATCGCCGAATTAAGTGCTGCATTTCACGAATTGGCGACCGATGACACGGTGCGGGTCGTGGTTCTCGCCGGTCGTGGCAAAAGTTTTTCTGCCGGTGCCGATTTGAACTGGATGAAAGCGGCTGGACAAGCAACGGTTGCCGGTAATCGGGATGATGCCGGTCGGCTTGCCCGGATGTTACGGCTATTGGCGGAGCTACCCAAGCCGACCATTGCCCGTGTCCACGGTGCGGCGCTTGGCGGTGGTCTGGGATTGGCCGCTGCCTGTGATATCTGCGTGGCAGCCACCGGCGCTGTTTTTGCGACCTCGGAGGTGCGCCTGGGGATCGCACCGGCAACCATTAGCCCTTATGTGATTCGTGCTATCGGTGCACGACAGGCCAGTCGTTATTTTCAGACCGCAGAGCGGATGAGCGCAGCGCGTGCTGTAGAGCTTGGATTGGCGCATGAGGCTGTGGCGCTGGAAGCGCTGGATGCCAAAATTGCTGAGCTGGTGCAGGTATTGTTGCAGGGCGGGCCTTGTGCGCAAGCCGCATCGAAGGCACTGGTTCGGACCGTCGCACACCAGCCTGTTGATGATGTGCTGGTAGAGGAAACGGCACAATTAATCGCGGATTTACGCGCCACACCGGAAGCCCGAGAAGGATTGGGCGCTTTTCTGGAAAAGCGGCCGCCTGCCTGGATCTGATCGAGATTCAGCCCACCTGGATCGGGGTATAATCCAATTGTTTCAGAAGATATTGATTGCCAATCGGGGTGAGATTGCCTGTCGCGTAATCAAGACGGCGCAGCGCCTGGGGATCGCGACTGTTGCTGTGTATTCCGATGTGGATGCCGATGCGCGCCATGTCCGTCTGGCGGATGAAGCGGTTTTGATTGGGCCGTCAGCGCCCAGGGAAAGCTATCTGGTTATTGACAACGTTATTGCGGCTGCCAAGCAGACCGGCGCACAAGCGATTCATCCCGGCAGTGGTTTTTTATCGGAAAATGCCGATTTTGCCGAGGCCTGTGCTGCCGGGAACATGACGTTTATCGGCCCGTCAGCGTCAGCCATCCGAATTATGGGTTCCAAGAGTGCGGCCAGGGCACTGATGGCTAGATTGGGTATTCCATTAACACCTGGCTACCATGGCAGCAATCAGGAATCGGGGTTTTTGCATGAACAGGCCGACGGTATTGGCTATCCGGTATTAATCAAGGCGAGCGCCGGTGGTGGTGGTAAGGGTATGCGGATTGTACCGGATACCACCGGGTTCGATAGTGCACTGGCTGCCTGCCAGCGGGAGGCGATGTCATCTTTTGGTGATGCCAAGGTATTAATCGAAAAGTACCTGGCCCGGTCACGTCATATTGAGATGCAAGTTTTTGGTGATACCCACGGCCATTATTTACATCTGTTTGAGCGTGATTGTTCAGTGCAGCGCCGTCATCAAAAAGTGCTTGAAGAGGCGCCAGCACCCGGGATGACCGTTGAGCTACGTAGTGCCATGGGGCGAGCGGCGGTTGTGGTGGCGCAGGCTGTTGATTATGTCGGTGCCGGTACGGTTGAGTTTATTGTCACCCCGGAGGGCCAATTCTATTTCATGGAGATGAATACCCGACTACAGATTGAACATCCTGTAACCGAAATGATTACGGGTGTTGATCTGGTCGAGTGGCAGCTACGGGTTGCCTTTGGTGAGCCTTTGCCGCTGACCAGGGAACAGCTGCAAATTCATGGTCATGCACTGGAAGCACGCATTTACGCTGAAGATCCTGCGAATGACTTCCTGCCAGCCGGTGGGACGTTGACGCATCTTGCGCCACCGGAGGAGAGCTTGCATATTCGGGTGGATACCGGCGTGGAAGAAGGCGATGAAATCAGCACCTTTTACGATCCAATGATTGCCAAGCTGATTGTATGGGATACCCATCGTGAGCAAGCACGGGCACGAATGCTGCAAGCATTGGCGCAGTATCGTATCGCAGGAATCGCCAATAATGTTGATTTTCTGTCAAGATTGGTTGCTGCGCCAGCGTTTGCACGCATTGATCTTGATACCGGTTTGATTGAGCGTGAGCATGAATTTTTGTTTGATCGGCAGCCACCAGCGCAACGCGATGTTTTTCTGGTGACAGCGCTGGCGACCTTGTTACGTGAGCAGGATCATGCCGCTGCGGTCGCCGCCGGACATACGGACCCATTATCACCCTGGCACTTGCGCAACGGGTGGCGGCTCAATTCTCGTGCGGAGCGTCGCTTGCTGTTTCGTGCAGGTGAGCTGGAAAAAGCGGTTAATGTGCGCTATGCCGGGGGCGGTTATACTCAGGGCTATCTTTTGGAGTGTGACGGCCAGGAAACATTTGCACGGGGAGAACTGGGCGCTGACAACACGTTATGGGTGGAGCTGGACGGATTACGGATGAATGCCACTGTAGTTGCGGCCGGTGAGCGGCGACATGTGTTTCTGCATGGTCGCGCCTGGCATCTGGCACGGATTGATCCGCTGTATTATGGTGGTGAGGGCGGTGGTTCCGAAGGTGGGTTATTGGCCCCTATGCCAGGGAGTATTATTGCCTTGATTGCCGAGCCGGGAGCGCGTGTTGCAAAGGGTGCACCGCTATTAATTCTTGAGGCTATGAAAATGGAGCATACCCTGACAGCCCCGGCAGCTGGCGTGGTGAAGTCATTCCGCTTTGCTGTGGGGGATCAGGTGGGCGATGGTGCCGAGTTGGTTGAATTTGAAGCGGATCCAGGCTAGATCATTGAACCCGCTATGTTTTGGGGCCCACCCTGTTTCAGGGTGGGAAATTATTTTGAACCCATGCGTATTGCACCATCTAGCCGAATGACTTCGCCATTTAAATAGGTGTTTTCGATAATGTGGCAGGCGAGGTCGGCGAATTCATCGGGTTTGCCGGGACGGGAGGGAAACGGAATCATCTTGCCTAGCGAGTCTTGTATGTCTTGGGACATACCCGTCACCATAGGGGTTCTCATTACACCGGGGGCGATGGTCATGACCCGAATGGCATTACGGCTTAACTCTCTGGCCAGCGGGAGCGTCATGGCAACTACACCACCTTTGGATGCGGCATAAGCAGTTTGCCCGACTTGTCCTTCAAAGGCGGCGATGGATGCTGTATTGATGATAACACCGCGTTCGTTTGTTTCAGTAAGTTCGTTTTTTGCCATTGCGGTAGCGGCATGGCGAATCATGTTAAAAGCACCAACCAGATTAATTTGTATGACCTTGGTAAAGGTACTCAATGTGAAGGGCTCAGCCTTGCTGAGTAATTTTTCTGCCGGAGCGATGCCTGCACAATTGATTAAGCCGTGAAGTGTGCCAAATGTATTGAGCAGGGTACTGATAGCAGCCGCACCACGGGTTTCATCGCCGATATCGACAGGGATAAAACAGGCATTGGAACCCAACTCACTTGCCAGCGCTTCGCCAGCATCCCGATTGATATCAGCAATGGCTACTTTGCCACCTGTGGCGATCAGTGTACTTGCAGTGGCTGCGCCGAGACCGGAAGCACCGCCAGTAACTAAAAAGACGTGGTTATCGATATTCATCGCTGTATTCTCCCTTTGGGATTGTTTTTTTGATTTTTGCTCCCTTAAGCCAATGCCATTTTAATGGTAAGTCTTTGGGGGCAAGTATGATTTATAATACCGGATTTTTAAGTTAGAGAATCTGGATGATTGCACTATTTTATGCTGAAAATGAAGGAGACTAATGTGAGTTATGCTGTCATTGTATCGTTTGATTCTGAAAAGGAATATGAAATCATACTGCATGATTGTGATGTACAGGAATGAAGCTTATGACTGGTTAACCCGGGAATTTAAGGATATGGGATGTGTGCCCTCTAATCCTATGGGTAAACTTATTCTTGTTGACAGGGTTTTAAATATTGCGATGTATGCCGGCGAAGATCGTTTTTAAGAGGATCAGGAATGGGTAAGTAAATACACCGTTTCGGTTGCAGCTACAATGCAGCGCTCACCCATAAGGGTTAATGTTGCCAACTTTGTTGTGGGGTAAGAATGTTTATATTTTTTATGGCCAGACTCCGGTAAACAAGGCATATTATCGAGATGATCAGTGTGTTAGTTTCGATAAATGGAGCCATGCCAGATTGTGTTTTTTAAATATTGCCGGAATATATCTATTAATATAATTATTTTTTAGGGATTAGTGAAGGATTGTATTTGCAGGTACTCTTTTTAACAGATTTTTTGTACTTTCCAGCCCGGTACTTTTTTATTAGGCTGAAAAGCATACCGTCTGGTGATGGTGAAGTGGCTTATTGCCATGCCTTGCTTCCGGTGTACACACGCGCAACTTTTGAGATGGGCGAGCGTTTCAGTTTTTCACTAATCCATTGGGAACATGCAAGCAGTGCATCCAGATCGACACCGGTATTAATTCCCAGTCCATTGAGCAGATAGACCACATCCTCGGTCGCTACATTGCCCGCTGCACCTTTTGCATAAGGACACCCGCCCAAACCGGCAATAGATGCATCAAATACGGTGATACCGCATTGCAATGAAGCGTAGATATTGGCAATCGCCATGCCATAGGTATCGTGATAATGACCAGCGAGATGATCCAGTGGCACACGTGTGCTGACAGCCTCAATCATGCGTTTTGCTGCTTCCGGGGTTCCTGTCCCGATAGTATCACCCAGGCTGATTTCATAGCAGCCCATTTCAAACAAGGCACCTGCGACCTGTGCAACAGTGGCAGGTTGAATCTCACCCTCATAAGGGCAGCCAAGGACACAAGAGACATAAGCTCTCACCTTGATCCCGGCCTGCTGTGCCGCCAGTAGCAACGGTTCAAATCGTTCCAGTGACGCTGCAATGGAACAGTTGATATTTTTTTGCGAGAAGCTTTCAGAAGCAGCACCAAAAACAGCGACGGTTTGAGCACCGGCTGCGAGTGCCGCTTCAAACCCTTTGAGATTCGGTGTGAGTACAGGGTAGTCAACTGTTGCCCGCCGCTCAATGGCTGCCATGACAGTTTGATTGTCTGCCATTTGCGGAACCCATTTGGGCGAAACGAATGATGTCGCTTCAATCGTTTTCAGTCCGGTATCCGCTAGTTTGTCAATCAATTTGACCTTGGTATCGGTATCAATCTGCTTTTGCTCATTTTGCAGGCCATCACGCGGACCGACTTCAATCAATTTAACGTTGTTAGGTAATTTCATTTATGGTTACATCTGTTCAGAGTGCGACCACCCGAATGGCGCATTTTAACGAATACGCACACACCATAACGGGCAAGACCTTTACTGATTATGAAGGCTTGCATCGCCAGTCAGTGGACGATCCAAAATTATTTTGAACTGCGATGCGGGATGTTTTCGATGTGCAGGGTGAGTGGGGTAGTGAAACCGGGGCTGTTCAATTCAGGAAAAACGCCGGGCGCAAAATGGTTTCCTGATGCACGGCTGAATTTTGCCGGGAACCCGTTACGTGCGGCGAGTAGCCATCCGGACACACTGGTTTTCTGGAGTGAAAACAAGCTCCGGCACACACAGTCACGGGTTAGCGTTACACTAACAGGTTGCCCGGTGTGCAGCCGCGTTGCGTGATGCGGGTGCTGGTACAGGTGATCGGATGGCGGCCTGCCTACCCGATTTGCCCGAAACCATTATTGTAATGCCTTTGCTCATCCGCTGTGCATTTTGTATTTATCCTGTCTCAGGAGAATCTAGATAAATGGCTACTGGTAACGAGTTTACCTTACTGAAGGAACGGCGGTTTTTGCCTTTTTTTATTACCCAGTTTCTAGGGGCATTCAACGATAATGTCTTTAAAAATGCGTTGATTATCATGATAGCCTTTCAGGTTGTGGGCATGACTGCTGAAGATACTAATACGCTGATTAACCTGAGTGCCGGTTTGTTTATTCTGCCCTTTTTTTTATTTTCTGCAACTGCTGGTCAACTGTCTGACAAGTTTGAAAAATCACATTATATTCGGTGGGTTAAGCTACTGGAAATTGGAGTGATGTGTATTGCGGCACTGGGCTTTTATTTTGATAATGTTTATTTACTGATGGCAGTATTGTTCATGATGGGTACACAGTCCACATTGTTCGGTACCGCAAAGTACAGCATTTTGCCACAAATGGTGTGTCGGGATGAGTTAGTAGGCGGTAATGCCTGGGTCGAGATGGGAACTTACCTTGCTATTTTGCTGGGTACTATGTTTGGCGGTATTTTGATCGCCCAGTACCAGGGTGCCTTATGGGTAGCGGGTATAGTGATTTTTATTGCGGTGCTGGGTTATGTGAGTAGCCTTTTTATTCCTGGTGCGCCTGCCGCTGCACCTGATCTTGAAATCAACTGGAATCCGGTAACTGAGACTTGGCATATCCTGAGTTTTACCTCCAGGAATTTTACCGTTTTTCAATCGATTCTCGGTATTTCCTGGTTCTGGTTCCTCGGTAGTGTCTATCTGACGCAATTGCCCAATTTTACCAAACTGACCCTGGGTGGTAATGAAGAGGTTGTGACGCTGCTCTTAACAGTATTTGCCGTTGGAATTGGTGCTGGCTCATTACTATGTGAGCGATTGTCAGGTCGCAAGCTGGAGATTGGGTTAGTGCCGTTTGGTTCCATTGGTCTGACGCTTTTCGGGATTGATTTATTTTTTGCGGCACCATCATCACCACCCTCTGGGGACACATTGCTTGGTGTATCTGTTTTTTTAGGGCAAACGGGCCATTGGCGTGTCGTGATTGATGTGCTGCTTATTGGCTTGTTTGGTGGTTTCTACAGTGTGCCACTGTATACGCTGGTACAACAACGTAGCGATTCGGCACATCTGTCGCGGGTCATTGCAGGCAACAACATCCTTAATGCCATATTTATGGTGGTAGCAGCGATTATCGCTATTGTGCTATTGCAATTGGGCTTGAGTATCCCTCAATTATTACTCGTAATGGCACTACTAAATGCGGCTGTTGCTCTTTACATCTTTAGTCTGGCGCCCGAATTTTTAATGCGTTTTGTTGTTTGGATTCTGGTCAGTATGATTTATCGATTACGGATACGGGGGTTGGAAAATATTCCGGATAAAGGCGCTGTGGTGCTGGTTTGTAATCACACCAGCTATATGGATGCGCTGGTGATTATTGGCTGTTGTCGGCGCCCTGTTCGCTTTGTGATGGATTATCGGATTTTTAAAATGCCGTTGTTGAGCTTCATATTTCGTACAGCAGGCGCCGTACCTATTGCGCCAGCGCGGGAGGATTCAGCCATCCTGGAACAAGCAAATGATCGTATTGCAGACTATCTGGAATCGCGCGAAATTGTTGGAATTTTTCCCGAAGGTCGATTGTCGGAGAATGGAGAGATCAGTGTATTCAAACCGGGTATTGAACATATTGTACAACGTACTCCAGTACCGGTAATTCCAATGGCATTGCGTGGCTTGTGGGGGAGTTTTTTTAGTCGTCGCCATGGTGATGCGATGGCGCGCTTCCCGCAGCGATTTTGGTCACGAATCGAGCTGGTTATTGGTGAACCGGTTCCGCCCGGGCAGGTCACTGCGACATTATTACGAGAGCAGGTGAACGCTTTACGTGGAGATTGGCAATAGCACACTTTCGTTAAGCCAGAGTAAACGCGCTACCCGGGTGTTTGTGGTGGTGCTTATCTGGCTGCGGGTTGGAAGGGTTGGGGTTATTATGAGAATACGCCGGATCTGAAAAACCGCCCATCATATTTACACTGACAGGCGGTTCTTTTATAAGCGAGGTTAAGCCGGGCACCGGATTAAGTGCTTAGGGTGCATCTTTCTTTGGTGCAACGGCTTGTTTCGCCAGTTTATTAAGCTCTTCAACACTCATGGTATCGTCATAGATACCGGCCCCAACCCTGACATCAGGCTGAAACGACACCTCAGTACGTTGAGTGTAGGAAATCTTGCGAGAGGCCTTGCCTTCACCTGGTTTTGGCCACCAATATTCAACCCAGCCGCCGTTTGCCTTGCTGCTGGCCTTGCAGAGCTCCTGGAACAGTAAATTGCCTTTGTCATCCTCCATTTGCAAGACAGGTTTACCCACCAAATCAGGCCGCAATGGATGAGCAATCATTTTATTGTCCCGACAGCTATAAATAAACACATAGCTGTCTTTCCATACCCAGTCGGCATTGTTATTAAAGTCTGGAAAACCCGCTTGTCCCTTGTTATGCAAATACTTTGCTGCTGCATGTACTTTAGCAATCACTTCCTTGGCTGTGGCCGCCTGGGTATCGCTGGCACTGGCCCACGTCGGTATGATCCCCATAATTAAAGCCAGACTCACAAAACCTGTTTTTATTTTTTGCATCCTGAAATCCTCGTGAAGAATTGGGTAGTTAAGACAGAAACATCCGGTTTTCAGGAAACCCAGGGTTTACCTGCCGGTAAGATCTCTTTTCCATAGATCTCATTCAAGATGATGCGAGCCATCATATACCATGCAGATAGCGCACAAATCATGAGTTCATAGCCAGCAACCACTGTCAAGCCGGGATAGCCAAAGTGTGCCAGATCAAGCAGGATAAAACCGATGAGTAGTGTCGTGAAGGTGAAAGCCATCGCGCCGTGAATACGGAGCGAACCAGCCCACAAGATAGCAGTAAACAATGTCCAGGCGACCAGAAACCAGCCCACATCAGTCGTACTGGCTTTGAATAAATCGTATTTGTTGCCAAGTAACAGGAAACAGAGAGCAATCCAGAAAGCGCCATAAGAAGTAAAGGCACAATACCCAAAATTATTACCGGTTTTCATTTCCTGAAGACCAGCGATCAATTGTGCGGTTCCGCCAAAGACCAGCCCTAGCCAAACGACCGGTCCAATGCTGGGCATCCAGCCAACATTGTGAAATTGTAAGGCTAGGGTGGTTAGGCCAAAACCAGCTAAACCAACGACTGCGGGATTACCTATTTTTTGCTCTGACATATCTTTTAATTCCTCCCATAATTGTATAGCTATAGCATTTTAAAGTAGATAAGGTGACTCGTTTTGAATATTAGCACCTGATCGGGCTTACCGCCGTGCCGCTTGCTTGCGCTGATACTCCAACAGCAGTTTTTTGCGTACACGGATGGATTTTGGTGTGATTTCAACCAGTTCATCATCATCGATGAATTCCAGCGCTTGTTCAAGGCTCATCCGCACAGGTGGTGTCAAAAGGATATTTTCATCCGAACCGGCAGCCCGGATGTTAGTAAGTTGTTTGGCTTTCAGGGGATTCACGATAAGATCGTTATCCCGTGAGTGGATACCTACCACCATGCCTTCATACACTTCATCACCAGGTGCGATCATCATCCGTCCACGTTCTTGCAAGTTAAACAGGGCATATGCCAGCGCTTTACCAGTGGCATTCGCAATCAGTACACCGTTTTGTCGTGCGCCGATTGTACCTTTTCTGGCAGGTGCATAGCGGTCAAAAACATGATACAGCAGGCCGGTTCCTGATGTGGCAGTTAAAAATTCGGTTTGGAAGCCGATCAGCCCTCGTGCCGGGATTAAATAATCGAGTCGTGTTCTGCTATTGCTATCGGGTTGCATATCCAGTAACTCGCCGCGACGTTCACCAAGCTTTTCCATCACTGTGCCTTGATGTTGCTCTTCTACGTCGATGGTGAGCTGTTCATAGGGTTCGCAAGGCTCACCATCAATTTTTCGAATAATAACTTCAGGACGTGATACTGCCAATTCATAGCCTTCGCGGCGCATGTTTTCAATCAGAATGGATAAATGCAATTCACCACGACCAGAAACCTTAAATTTGTCAGGGTCTTCGGTGTCTTCGATGCGAAGGGCAACGTTGTGAATGAGCTCGCGTTGCAAGCGCTCACGCAATTGGCGGCTGGTAACATATTTACCCTCACGACCCGCGAAGGGCGAGGTATTGACCTGAAAGGTCATACTCATGGTTGGTTCGTCTACTATCAATGGCGGCAGAGATTCGACTTCATTGGGGTCACATAGCACATCCGAGATGCCCAGCTTATCGATGCCGGTAAAGGCGATAATGTCACCCGCAGCGGCTTCAGGGAATTCGATCCGCTCCAGTCCCTGAAAGCCAAGGATTTGCAAGATGCGACCGTTACGGCAGTCGCCATCCCGATTCAAAATAACGATAGGACTGTTGGTTCTGATTTTGCCACGACGGATGCGGCCGATACCGATAACACCCACGTAGCTATTGTAGTCGAGTGAGCTGACCTGTAGTTGGAAAGCGCCATTCGGATCGACTTTCGGGGGGTGAACATGGGTAATGATAGTCTCGAACAGCGGGGTCATATCGCCGGCTTGCACATCCTCGTTGAGTCCAGCATAGCCGTGTAGTGCTGAAGCATAAATGACCGGAAAATCAAGCTGTTCATCGGTTGCGCCCAAGCGGTCAAAAAGGTCAAAGGTGCGGTCTAGCACCCAATGCGGACGAGCGCCCGGACGATCAATCTTATTGATGACCACGATAGGGCAGAAACCCATTGCGAAAGCTTTTTGGGTGACAAAACGGGTTTGTGGCATTGGGCCATCTACGGCATCAACCAGTAATAGCACCGAATCGACCATCGATAAAACGCGCTCTACCTCGCCACCAAAGTCGGCATGTCCTGGCGTGTCAACAATGTTGATATGGTAGTTTTGCCAACGCAGAGCAGTGTTTTTGGCAAGGATAGTGATGCCACGTTCCCGCTCCAGATCGTTGGAGTCCATGATCCGTTCAGGAGGAGCGGCACGGTCGCCGAGCGTACCGGATTGTTGCAGCAGTTTATCCACCAGCGTGGTTTTGCCGTGATCCACGTGGGCGATGATAGCAATATTTCGGAGTGTTTCGATCACAATGAATTATCTGTCAGGCTAAAGTCAGCATGGCATTATAAAGGTTTGCCGTAACAATGTTTTGCCGAGTTTTGTCGGGTGGCAGACAATGGGGATGGATTGTGGGCGGGGGCATGATGCGCCGTGCCTCTGCCGGTAGAATCCCTTGAAAGGGTTGATACGTATTTATTCAAGATGAGCGTATGAGGTGTATTGGTTTAATATACCTTGCATACAGGTCATCGTGAAGTGATATGCACAGATTTCGAGCACATTTTGTGCAGTGGTGAGAGTAAAAAATAAAAAGGCTGATCGGGTTACTTTTCCCGGCCGCAAATAACAAAACCCTGCAATGGGCAGGGTTTTGTCTGAATCAGGTTGATGGAGTATTAGCCTGCCGCGACCTTTTTAACCATCGTGGCTTGGGGGCCCTTGGGACCTACCTTGACATCAAATTCAACTTTTTGATTTTCCGCCAAGGTCCGGAATCCTTTACCCTCGATCACCGAGTAGTGAACAAATACATCACTGCTGCCGTCTTCGGGGGCGATGAAACCGAAGCCCTTGGCCTCGTCAAACCACTTCACAGTACCGATATGCATTAATCAAAAACCTCAAAATCTAAATAATTCCTTACTGCCTTGCCGCTTCTTGTGTGGTTCGATTCCTTAACCAGGCTAGAAGAGGCCAGACACCGGGTATCGGGAGAGTCGCTACCTCCGCCCGTTTAGGGACACTACGCGAAAGCACTTTATTCCGCAAGTGAATTTTATATGCGTTTGTGCAAATTTAATGCAAGAATGATTGCGTTTTTTCGTGGGACAACTCAAAACTTATTTTAAACAGAGTCCTGGATTTTAGTGGATAAAGCACTCTCTCTTTTACAAGACCAGCTATCAAATTGTTTAACCCGTGATCGTGCGCTGTTGGGTCGCCGTCTATATCAATTACAAAAGCGCTTGCGGGCAGGCAAGTCAGTGGATTCTGGCGTGAAGCAGTTAAAGGTTGCGCTGGATGCGGCTGTTAGCCGTTTGCAGATGCGTCGTGCAGCGTTGCCAAGGCCGGATTTTGACAACAGCTTGCCAATCAACTTTCATCGTGAACGAATTGCTGCCGCCATTAATGACCATCAGGTTGTTGTGGTTTGCGGTGAAACAGGTTCTGGCAAAACGACCCAGTTGCCGAAAATTTGTTTATCAATGGGGCTGGGAGCCGCTGGATTGATCGGTCACACTCAGCCGCGCCGAATTGCTGCTCGCACAGTAGCAGCCCGTATAGCTGGCGAGTTAAAGACAACACTGGGTGAATGGGTTGGATACAAGGTACGTTTTTCTGATTACACTGGAGCCAATATCGCGATTAAACTAATGACCGATGGTATTTTGCTGGCGGAAACGCAAAGTGACCGGCGGCTGGATCATTATGAAGTCATCATTATTGATGAAGCGCACGAACGCAGTCTGAATATTGATTTTCTGTTGGGTTATCTCAAACAGTTGTTACCGCGTCGCCCTGATCTCAAGCTGATTATCACCTCGGCAACCATCGATCCGGAACGTTTTTCTCGTCATTTCGATAGGGCGCCGATTGTTGAGGTATCAGGCCGCAGCTATCCTGTAGAGATTCGCTATCATCCGGTATTGGCAGCTGATGAAGATGACCGGGATCGTGATTTACAGCAGGCTATTTTGGATGCGGTGGATATACTTTGGGCGCAGGGTCCAGGTGATATTCTGATTTTTCTTTCAGGTGAGCGGGAAATTCGGGAAACGGCAGAAAGTCTACGCAAACATCATCCACCCAATACCGAGATTTTGCCGTTGTATGCGCGGCTGTCCGTGGCAGAACAAAGCCGTGTGTTTCAGCCGCATGGTCGCCCACGTATTGTGCTGGCAACTAATGTGGCTGAGACTTCGTTGACTGTGCCGGGTATCCGCTATGTTATTGATCCAGGTACAGCACGTATCAGCCGCTACAGTCCACGCAGCCGGATTCAACGGTTACCGGTGGAGAAGATTTCCCAGGCGAGCGCCAATCAGCGGGCCGGGCGTTGTGGTCGCATCAGTGCGGGTATTTGTATTCGCCTGTATGCCGAGGATGATTTTCGGTCACGTCCAGCCTTTACTGATCCTGAGATTTTACGGACTCACCTGGCTGCCGTGATTCTGCAAATGAGTGCCTTGAATTTGGGTCACCCTGAAATCTTTCCATTTGTTGATCCCCCTGAGTCACGGCAAATTAGCGATGGTTTCCAGCTGCTTTTTGAATTACAGGCGATGGATGGGCAACGGCGTATTACCGAATTGGGTCGGCAATTGGCTAAATTGCCCGTCGATCCCCGTTTGGGGCGAATGTTGCTGGCGGCACAACGGGAAGGTTGTGTGCGTGAGGTTCTGGCGATTGTATCGGCGTTGACGATTCAAGATCCGCGTGAGCGCCCACTGGAAAAACAGCAGGCTGCAGATGAGAAACACAGTCGTTTTCGTGATGAGCACTCTGACTTTCTGGCATTGCTGAAACTATGGGCTTATTACCATGAACAGGTACGCCAACTTTCCAGAAACCAACTGCGAAATCAATGCCGAAGAGACTTTTTATCCTTTGTGCGGATGCGAGAGTGGCACGATCTTTATAAAGAGTTGTTGAGGCGGGTTACGGAGATGGGGATGCGCTGCAATGAGGCAGAAGCGCCTTATGATCATTTGCATCGGGCGTTGCTGACCGGCTTGCTGGGTTATCTTGGGCTGAAACGGTCGCAGGATCAGGTCTATCTGGGCGCACATGGTCGCCGTGTCTATCTTTTTCCGGGGTCCGGACTATTCAGGAAGCGTCCACGTTGGGTGGTTGCTGCCGAACAGGTGGAAACATCTCGCCTGTATGCACGTACGGTTGCACGGATTGAGCCAGAGTGGATAGAGGGTTTGGCAGGTCATTTATTGAAACATCATTACAGTGCACCCTGTTGGCAAAAACGTCATGCTCAAGTGGCTGCGGTTGAACGGGTTACGTTATACGGGTTGCCCGTAGTCACGAATCGTCGCGTGAACTATGGGCGACTTGATCCGGTAGTGGCGCGGGAATTATTTATTCGTTATGCCCTGGTTGAGGGTGAATTTCAGTGTGGGGCCGCCTTTTTTCGACATAACCGGCAACTATTGGTGGAATTGGCAGAATTGGAAACCCGTGCTCGTCGTGATCTGACAGCCGATGAAGAAGCGTTATATCGTTTTTACGATGAACGGATACCTGAAAAAATTTACAGTGGGGCGAGTTTTGATCGTTGGCGCAAGCAGGCCGAGCGGGATAATCCACAGTTATTGTTTTTTGATCGGGATGCAGTGTTGGCAAAGGCAGCGCCGATAGCGGATAGCGGGCGTTTTCCTGATTATCTTGATTTTGGCGACTTGAAACTGCCGTTGTCTTATCAATTTACCCCTGGAGCAGATGATGATGGTGTAACCCTGACCGTGCCATTGGCGGCGGTCAATCAAATTGATCCCAAACAGCTGGACTGGCTGGTGCCGGGATTGTTGGCGGAGCGAATGGCCGCCCTGCTGAAGAGTTTGCCCAAAGCCTTGCGTCGCCATTTTGTGCCGGTGCCTAACTATGTCCAGGCCTTGCTGGAATCAGTAGTAGCCGATGGTTGTTCGTTGACTGGAGCCATGGCTGGACGATTATATCAGATGACCGGTGTACAGATTCCTGATAATGCCTGGAATTATGCAGCAGTGGCGGAACATTTACGGATGCGTTGTCGCGTGGTTGATAGTCATGATCAGGAATTGGTGGCAGGACGTGATTGGGAAACGATTCAACTGCAATTGCGGGGTGAGGCGCGTATCAGTTTTGCAGCATTACCGACACCCGAGTTTGAGCGGGAAGGTGTGCGTAGCTGGGACTTTGGCGAATTGCCACAGGAGGTCAGTTTCACTCGTAATAACGTAAGGCTAAAAGGTTATCCCGCATTGGTTGCCGAGGCTGATGGTACATTGGCATTGCGGGTACTGGATTCAGCACCGCGAGCTAAAGTTGTAACACGGGCCGGTATTCGGCGGTTGATTGTTTGGCAGTTGGGGTCTGTAGCACGGCAACTGATTCGTAAATTGCCGCATTTTCAACAAATGACCTTGCATTATACAGGCCTGGGAACACAAGAAATGCTGCGTGATGATGTGTTAAATACCATTATTGATCGTGCGTTTCTGACCGATGGGCCATTGCCACGCAATCGGGTTGCTTTTGAGGTGATGCTGGAGCAGGGTAGATCACGACTGGCTGCTGCACGGGTAGCTGTTGGTGATACCACAGCCGCTATTTTGGCGACTTATCACCAGATACGTTGCGTATTAAATAGTGATTCACCGCCGGTTTGGGCAGAGGCACTGACAGATATTCATGACCAATTGGAGCATCTGGTTTATCCGGGATCATTTAGTAATACTCCAGCAGAATGGCTGAGCCATTTGCCGCGTTATTTGCGGGCGATTGAACTGCGGATACAGAAGTTTCGTATGGCGCCTGACAAGGATCGGCAGCGTTGTAGTCAGATTCTACCCTTGTGGGAGAATTGCAAGCGGCAATGGGCACGTAATGCCGAGCGGGAGCGCTATGATGCTGAGTTGATCCATTTTCGCTGGCTGCTGGAGGAATTGCGCGTTTCGCAGTTTGCCCAAGAGTTGAAGACAGCTATGCCGGTATCGGTAAAGCGTTTGGAGGCACAGTGGAAGCAGGTGATAAAAGATTGAGAATTGAATTAACCGGTTACCATGAAGGGCATGTGTTCAGTATAGCCGCTGGAAAAGCCCACCAACGATTGGGTGCTGATGAGCCTTTATGCCTGAAGGACAGTTTAGTCTTTGCGAAATGCTTTGTGGCAAGCCTTACAGGTTTTGGCCGTTTTGCCGAATTGTGCCTTGATGGCTTTTTCATCGCCAGATCGGGCCGCTTCAGCCAGTTTACTGGAGGCTTGCTGAAAATCAGTCATGGCGGCTTCAAATTTTTCACGTTTCGCCCAAATTTCCGGTAGCGCTTCGGTATCTTTAACAACATCCGGGCCAGTACCTTTGGGAAATCCCTCTAATGCAGCGTTGCTCATCATTTCAATATATTGGGCATGACGAGCCACTGCTGCTGCATCAAACGGGATTTTACCCCTAACCATCGCGCCGATGGGTATAAAATTCCATTTGGTAATCGTAAAAACGGATTGACGGTAATGGACCGCTTCTTCCGGCCTGGGGCTGCTAGCATTGGTGGTTATCACTGTGCCCAAACCGATTAATCCACCGATCAGATAAACTCGCAAGTACTTGTTCATAAGTTATTAATTCCCCATTACTCAACTGGATTGAACATTAGTGACAAAATATCTGGTTACTAGCGGCCCGATAATTATTGTAGTGCCTGGATCTGAAGCTTCACTGAATCAATCAATGTTTTTTTAGATGGGTGCTAGCCAGATTGCCGGTGGTGTTTGACCTGTTCAGTGTGCCTGATATTGCCCGGCGGACTGGAATCCAGAGGCAGTCAACGGTCGTCGTGGAACGGGCTTGAAATTTATCAGCAAAGCGCAGTGTGGCAGTACAGCACCCTGTAATATAGCGGAATCAACTAATTCTTGTAACAGAAAAAATTTAATTATATTTTTTTCAGTGTGTTCGTAAAGAATTATTTTAAAGCATCGCAAACCTTTAAGGGGCTTTTATTGGAGTCTATAATCAGACTATTTTAAAAGAAAAATGAGGTTTTACAATGCGATTAACTAACTTAGAGGTAAGGAATTTTAAATATGAAGGACGCGACAGAAAAATTTTTGATGGACACGGCTTATACTTGCACATCACCCAGTCGGGAAAATATTGGCGGTACAAGTACAATTATGCCAAACGAGATAAAAAGTTATCAATTGGTGTTTACCCGGATGTCTCACTAAAAATGGCCAGAGACGCTCATTTGGAAGCAAGGGCATTACTTAGAAAAGGGCTTTGCCCTTGTGCTGAAAAAGCTAAATCAATTGATAAGGCAGTAACGGCGTTAAACGCATACCGGCACTTATTTCGCTAGAGTATGTGTAAGACAGTAATCAACGCCAATCGTATTTGAAGAGGGAACAATGGAAAAGCAAGCATTACATAAAATCAGGCAAGCTATCGCAGGTATCGTTATTCCTAGTGCAATATTATTGCAACCATTGGCTTTTGCTAAAGAACCGATTGCTACTTTTCCTCATAAGAATGGGGTTTTTTCAATGGCATTTTCCCCCGATGGCAACCAGATTTTAACAGGGACAAAAAATAAAGCTATTTTATGGGATAAAAAAGGTAATAAATTACAAATATTTCCACATAATAATTATGTTATCTCAGTGGCATTTTCCCCTGATGGTAAGCATATTTTAACAGGCGATGAGCATAAGGCAGCCTTTGGAGTAAACAAGGAAAAAAATTACAGGAGCTTCCTCATAGTAGTACTGTTCTTTCGGTAGCCTTCTCCCCTTTAGAGAAACTGATACTAACGGGCACAGATCATGGTACTGCCACACTTTGGAACATAGAAGGAAAACAAGGAAAGCAATTAAAAATATTTCCACATTATGGTTCTAAAGTTTACTCAGTGATTTTTTTCTCCCGATGGGCAACGAATTTTAACTGGTGCACATAATGAAGTTGCTATTCTCTGGGATAAGAATGGTAATAAATTACAAACTTTTAGACATGATATTGGTTGTATTAACTCAGTTACCTTCTCTCCTAATGGACAGCAGATTTTAACTGGGTGGAATAATTTTGATCATTTTGCCGTACTTTGGGATACACAAGGTAATAAACTAAAGGAGTTTGCACATAGTGATGATGTTAATTCAGTATCGTTCTCACCCAATGGACAACAGATTTTAACAGGATCAAATGATAAGACCGCTAAATTATATAATTTGAAACCATTCCAATTTCCCGTGAAAACAAGACAATATAGTGGAAGTCTAACCTCTGATGAAGTAGCAACGATGGCACGATTAGGAATGAAAGTTCGCTATGAAAAAGAGGAAAAAGCTCATGCTATTAGTGTAGTAGACATACTGTTCGAGATTGAGAAATTTGCCGATGGGAATAAGGCGTTTACCGAAATCGTGAATCAGATGGGGGTTAATGGGAATTTGGTTGGGGTATAGTTAATGAAATCCTGGGTCAATTTTTCTACCGGCCACTAAAGCTGTTAGCCGAAGTGCTATAATGCAACGATGAAAAAAACACTAACTGAATTACAAGCCGTCATCGAACAAGGCGAGGGTTATTACAGCGAATTTAAACGTCTGCAAGTTGAAGTCAAAGAAGGCGCAAACAAACCGTATCGTTGCAGTACCGGATTTTACATTCGCAATGGGGCGAATGCCCAAAAAATGACGACTGACACTATTGTTAATTTTATCGAGATAGACTTTCCACGCTATTTTTCTACAAGCAAATGGCAACACTTTTGCGAGATTGCCCATATTTCCGCCCAACTCCCACCCGAGGCAATATTGAGAAGTCTGGGCGCATTAAAATCCATTGATAATAGTAATATTGACAATGCGATACGGTTTATTGAGCGTCACATTAATATCTCTGCCAAAATTGAAGGCATACAACGCCAAGATATTTGGGAAATTCCCGAGGTGGCATTACGAGAAGCAGTCGTTAATGCCATTGTTCACCGGGATTATTTGGAAAAAGGGGCAAGAGTGATGGTGGAAATTTTCGATGATAAGATTGTAATCTCAAACCCCGGTGGATTGCCTAAGGGGTTAGCAGAAAAGGATTTTGGCAAATACAGCCTCACACGCAATGCAACGCTAGCAAGCATTTTGCTTCGCATCAACTATATCGAGAAGCTCGGCACCGGCGTACACCGTATCAACACGGCACTGCAAGAAGCTCATCTTAGACAAGCGACATTTGAGTTTGACAGCTTTTTTAGTGTGATTTTTGACAGACAGACGAGCGGTCAAAAAAGTTCGGAGAAAAGTTCGGAGAAAAGTTCGGAGAAAATTTTAGCAATTATCGAACAAACGCCCACCATTAGTGCGGTTAAAATTGCCGAAGCGATAGGCATTAGCCCACGTGCGGTTGAAAAGCACATTGCCAAATTAAAGGAACAGGGAAAAATCAAGCGAGTAGGTTCAGCAAAAGGCGGGTATTGGCAGATAATGAAATGACACAACGAATGTCTATTAATTTCAAGAAACCTTTGCACAAACGCCTGCACACGACAAATTCTTCGTTGCGCGGTGCTCGAAATTCTCATTTACTGCTTGTAAACTCCGGTTTTTGCGCGCCGTGCGCCTCGAATTTTACCCGCTCGACAGTTTGTGCAAAGATTTCTTAGCAAAATGCGTTGTTCTTGCCTGGTGCGAAGGGGTAAAAAACGTTTAGCAAATGTACTGATTGATAAAACCTGCGGTCGCTTCTAGTACGGTTTCTCGTAGCTGATGGTGGGGCGTATGGCCACAATGAGGTAGCCATAGAATTTCACTAGGACCTGTGATGCTATTAGCAATCGTATCAACCTGTGCACGGGTTCCGTATTCGTCATCTTCACCCTGAACAATGAGTACCGGGCAGGTAATGGCTTGTAATTCCTTTTCAATACGCCAGTCACGGAAATCAGGATGCAACCAGATATTACTCCATCCTCGAAACATGGTTTCGGTATTGTCACCGTGATAACGCTGCAGTTTCCTGTATAAATGGCCCTGTTCAAAGGACTGGCAGGCAGCACGAATACCATAGAGGGAAGCCTCTTCGACAAACACATGTGCCGCTTCAATAACAATGGCACGTACCTTATCGGGACAGGCGGCAGCGTATAGTAAAGCAATAGAGCCGCCATCGCTATGGCCAAACAGGATAGGGGGTTCTGTGATATGACAGGTACTCAGTACGGCGGGTAAATAATCTTGCGCTTCCTGGTGTAAATAATCACAGGATCGAGGATGAGTGAGTGTTTCGGACTGACCGTGGCCGTGGCGCTCATACACCAATCCGGGTAAATGGGTGAGGTCACATAATTGTTCGGGAAAATGACTCCACTGTCTGATGCTGCCTAGTCCCTCATGCAGAAACACCAGGGTCGGATGGTTTGCCGCTTGTGGTGGGCTTAGACGCAGGGCGTGTAGCCGGTGGTAATCAGTGTGGATATCAAAGTCATGGTGATGTGGGATAGTGTTCATTGAATGTGCTGCTTTTCCTGAAGGGTGTTGATTATGTCCCGGAAAATATAGCGGAACCAACTGGATTTGATTAATGGGTTCCGCTATATCTATCTGTTTTAACGCGCAAACACTATAAACTGGAGCAATTTATAGTGTTTGCGCTATAGCAAGCAGAATGCTGAGTCGCTGCTGTGGTTCGGCCATTTCCAGCAATTTACCAGTCCGGGTGGCATCATCCCAATTAGGCGTTTGGCTCTGGTGGCTCACCCCAGCGTGGTAGCAATTGATGGGGGATATCCAATTGATCCAGAATTCGGGCCACAACAAAATTCACCAAATCAAGAATATGTTCAGGCTGGTGATAAAAACCAGGATTGGTTGGCAGAATCACCGCACCGGTGCGTGCTAGCCGTAACATGTTTTCCAGATGAATAATGGATAGCGGTGTTTCCCGCACTGCCAGAATCAGTTTGCGACCTTCCTTGAGGCTGACATCGGCAGCACGCTCCAGCAAATTATCACTATTGCCGTTGGCGATAGCGGCTAATGTGCCTGTGGTACAGGGGCAGACCACCATGGCTTGTGCCCGTGCAGAACCACTGGCCGGTGGAGCGGTCCACTCATCCTGGCCGAATACCCGTAATTGTCCGGAGTGACAACCGTAATATTCGGTTAAGACACGCTGGATATCATGCGCTCGACCGGGAAGGCGTAATTCGGTTTCCATATGGATAACGATTTGTGCAGCTTTACTGAGCAAAAGTTGCACCGGATACTCTGCAGCTAACAGGTATTGCAACAACCGCAGGCCGTAATCTGCGCCGGATGCGCCAGTCATACCAAGAATAATAGGTTGACATGCGGTCATGTGTGGTGAGTATCGTGTGATCCGGTTAAATGACTATTAGCGAGTTGGTGATGTAGCACTACGCAGGGTATCCAGCAGCCGCTGGTGAATACCACCAAAACCGCCGTTGCTCATGATAAGTACATGGCTGCGGGGTTTTGCCTGCTGGCAAATAGCCATCAATGTCTCATCCAGTGTATGGCACAAGCGGCCACGTGCACCCAATGCTGTGGCAACAGTGCTGACATCCCAGCCAATCTCAGGCGCTTGATAAAGAATTATGCTGTCTGCAATGGCCAGTGCAGGTGCGAGTGTATCCTTGAACACACCTTGTTTCATGGTATTGGAACGTGGCTCTAATACTGCAATGATGGGCTGATCACCGACACGGGCACGTAATCCTTCCAGTGTGCTTGAAATTGCAGTGGGATGGTGGGCGAAATCGTCATAGACGGTGATCTCATTCACGATGCCGCGCAATTCCAGCCGCCGTTTGACACCTTGAAACTGGTTGAGTGCGGTAATAGCTGTTTCAGTAGCGACATTGGCATGATGCGCCGCTGCGATGGCTGCCAGTGCGTTATGCACGCTGTGCGTACCAAGTTGTTCCCAATGAACCTTACCTTGTCGCTCGCCTTGGAAGTAGATATCGAAAGCACTGCCATCGGCAGCAATGTCCCTGGCTTGCCAGTGGCCTGTACCCAGGCCAAAGCGTTGCACAGGGGTCCAGCAACCCATCTCCAGCACTTTATCCAGATTGCTATCTTGTCCGTTGCTGATAATGCATCCACCACTAGGGACGGTTCGTAGCAAATGGTGAAACTGCCGCTGGATGGCGGCAAGATCGGGAAAGATATCAGCGTGGTCAAATTCCAGATTGTTAAGGATCAGTGTGCGGGGACGGTAATGGACAAATTTGGAGCGTTTATCAAAAAATGCCGTATCATACTCATCAGCTTCTACCACGAAGAAGGGATTCCGGCCCAATCGGGCCGATGCTGAAAAGTTTTCGGGAATACCGCCAATTAAAAAGCCGGGTTCCAGTCCGGCATACTCAAGGATCCAGGCGAGCAGGCTGCTGGTCGTTGTTTTTCCGTGAGTACCCGCGACGGCGATCACATGCCGGTCACGCAGTATGTAATCAGCTAGCCAGGTCGGGCCTGCGGTATAGGGCAATTCCCGATTTAGCAACTCTTCAATAATCGGATAGCCACGGCTCATGACATTGCCGATGACGATGCTATCGGGTTTAAAGTGGTCAAGCTGCTCAGGGTCGTACCCTTCATGTAACACAATGCCGGCTTCGGATAGCTGAGTACTCATGGGTGGATAGACATTAGCGTCGCAGCCGGAAACCGTATGGCCGGTAGCACGCGCCAGCAAAGCAACGCCTGCCATGAAAGTGCCACAGATACCGAGAATATGGATGTGCATGGAATCAGGTTTCTCCGCCCGCCGCCTTGAGTGCGGAATCGGATAGTTGAGTAAGGGTGGTTGAGTGAGGGTTAGCCCGTTTGAGGTGTAGTAAACCAGCTCGTCAATGTCCAGGACATGATCGTGTATACAAATGCGTATAGTGAGCCTAACCAGAGTGGTGTGTCAAAGGCATGACGTACAATATGGGCGATGATAGCGATGCTCCAAATAACCAGGCCGAGCATCAGGAGTAATGGTAGGGTCATGTCATTCAAAGTGGCTTTATGAACTGACCAGTATATTAATGGTAGCGCCAGTAGCGTTATCAGCGTTCCAGAACCGGTCAGAGCGCTAAAGGTTTGTTCAAAACGCTCAGGCCGTCGGTACAGCAGCAGTGCCCAATACAGCACGCTGCCCATTAAGGCAATATCCAGAGTAACTTGTAGTAATGCGGCCTGCACGGAGGTGCTCATCAATAGCACGGTGAATCCAGAGAGTGCATAGGCAAGCAGGCATATGTTTAAAAGACCCGATGAGCGCGGCACGTCCTGAGGGCATTTACGAAACAAACAAATATCAAGGAACAGATTTAACAGGCTGCTCATGGGCTTAGTGGCGGGTTTTTACAGATGTTGAGTTGAGTACAGTGGACAGGCCAGCGATGTCGATAGGTTCGAAGGCATAGCGGTGGCCGCAGAACTCGCAATCGATATGCAGTGTGGTTCGTGCATCGAGAATTTGCCTTAATTCAATTTCACCCAGTGCTCGTAACATGGCAGCCGTTCGCTCGCGTGAACAATTGCAGCGGAAGCGAAAGGATTCTGGTGTAAAAATCCGCAGGTCATCCTCATGAAATAATCGCTGTATTAATGTCGGTGCATCCAGTGTAAGTAGTTCTGTGTCTTGTATAGTGGCTGCCAGTGTTCCCAGGCGGTTCCACGCATCAGGGTCAGCGCTGGTTGCACCCGGTAACTGCTGTAGCAATAAACCCGCAGCGGTTTGTGTATCGGCCGTTAAATGGATACGGGTTGGGAGTTGCTCGGAGCGGACGAAGTAGTCTTCCAGCGCTTCAGCCAGTGTATCGCCCTGTAGCTTGACCATGCCTTGATATGGTTCATGTCCTGTGCCAGGATCGATGGTTAAAACCAGGGTGCCGTCACTGCACAATTCCCTAAGAGGTTGGGGTTGCGGGTCACTGTCCCAGCGTGCCAAGCCACGTAGCGTATGTTTGGATGTCACCTGTACTGCCAGTAGCCGCAATGAACCTTGTGACTGAATTTGCAAGGTTAGCAAGCCATCAAATTTAATGGTCGCTGACAGCAAGGCAGCGGCAGCCATCGCCTCACCGAGGATCTGCCGTACCACGGGGGGATAATCCCGGCGTTCTAGTACGGTTTGCCAGGATGCGTCCAAACGGATGAATTGACCACGTGCAGCCAATCGCTCGAACAAGAATCGGTGCAGGGAGTCGCGGTGTGACATGGCGTAACAATTTGAACTGATTGATGGATTGGACAGATATAAGCCAGTAGACCGGTGAACCGGAAGCGGTATAAAACCGCTTCCGGCGAGAGCCCTTTGTCTCAGGTGATGACAGTGGGTGCATCCCGGCCGGTGCGTTCACGAATGCCCGCCAGATTATTGGCAATACTGATTAGTTCCGCCAGCGCCTGCTGGGTATCCTGATCATGTCTGGTTGCATCCGGTTCATAGGCCTCAATATAGACGCGTAAGGTGGCACCTTGTGTACCGGTACCCGAGAGTCGATAGACAATGCGCGAGCCATCCTTGAAACCAATACGGATACCTTGTTGTTCACTGATGCTGTTATCGATAGGATCAACATAACGGAAGTCATCCGCATAATCGACGGTATATGAGCCGAGTTGCTGATTGGGGAGCGTTGCGCTTGCAGTGCGGAGCGCATCCATCAGACCATTGGCCGCTTCACTGTCAACGGCTTCATAATCATGACGGGTATAGAAATTACGCCCGTAGGTTTGCCAATGGTTACGTACAATTTCTGCGACTGATTGTCGTCGTGCCGCCAGAATATTCAGCCAGAACAGGACAGCCCACAAACCATCTTTCTCACGGACATGATCGGAACCGGTGCCAAAACTTTCTTCACCACAGAGTGTGATCTTGTTGTCATCCAGCAGATTGCCAAAGAATTTCCAGCCAGTGGGGGTTTCGTAGCAGGCCAGTCCTGATTTGGCAGCTACCCGGTCCGGTGCCTGGCTGGTGGGCATTGAACGGGCCACGCCGGTCACTCGATTCCGATAGCCAGGCGCCAGGTCAGCATTGGCGAGGATAACCGCCAGGCTGTCGCTGGGTGTTACGAAGAATCGCCGGCCTAATACCATATTGCGATCACCGTCACCATCCGAGGCCGCACCAAAATCCGGAGCGTTATCACTGAACAGATGATCCGCCAGTTCCTTGGCGTAGACCAGGTTCGGGTCGGGATGGCCGCCACCAAAATCTTCCAGTGGAGTACCGTTGATTACCGTGCCGATAGGTGCGCCAAGACGATTTTCCAGGATTTCGTGGGCGTAGGGACCGGTCACAGCGTGCATGGCATCAAACTGCATTGTGAAGCCTGACTGAAACAGCTTGCGAATGCTGTTAAAGTCAAACAGTTGTTCCATCAAGTCAGCGTAGTCACTAACAGAATCAACGATATCAACCCGCATATCGCCGACCTGTGTTGTACCCAGTTTATCCAGGTCAATATCAGCCGTGCTTAAGGTGCGATAGCGGCTGATATGCAGTGTTGCCGTGTAAATCGCTTCGGTCACTTTCTCGGGGGCCGGGCCACCATTAGGGGTGTTGAATTTGATGCCAAAATCTTCATCGGGGCCACCTGGGTTATGGCTGGCGGAGAGGATGATACCGCCACAGGCTTCATGCTTGCGGATCATATGGGAAACAGCGGGTGTAGAGAGAATCCCGCCTTGGCCGGTCAAGACATGCTCACAGCCATTGGCTGCAGCGATACGCAGGATAATCTGGATCGCTTGCCGGTTATAATAACGACCATCGCCGCCTACAACCAACGGTGCATCTTGATAGCCGGATTGCGTATCAAAAATGCACTGCACAAAATTTTCCAGGTAAGGCGTTTGTTCAAAGACTTTGACTTTCTTGCGTAAACCGGAAGTACCCGGTTTTTGGTCCTTAAAGGCCTTGGTGGCGAGGGTTTCTACGCTCATGGTGCAGCGATCTCCTTGGGCTTATGTCAGCAAATTTATCGAGTTTATTATGCGCTTATCAATCACAAGATAGAATAACCATGTTAACTGGTTTATTTTGATGATTCAGCATCCTGGTTTAATTTCATCAACCTGGCCCTGAGGCTTGTGTAGGTGAGAGTGGCAACCTACACGCTTGCGGTATGCGCAATAGCCCAGATTTCGATATCTGTTGCCCCTGCTGCCTGCAGAGCGCGAGCGCACTCGGAGGTTGTGCTGCCAGTGGTCACAATATCATCCATTAGAGCAATTCGTGTGCCGGAGAATGAACCGGTTGCTGAGAATGCATCTTTTAGGTTAGTACGACGTCGTTTGGCATCAAGCCGGGTTTGTGGTGTTGTGTGGCGGGTGCGTTGCAGGCCATTGATGAGTAGTGGGATTTGAAAATGATGCGCTGTGGTTCGTGCGAGTTCTACTGCCTGGTTAAAACCACGTTCCTGCAGGCGCAATGGATGCAAGGGTACCGGTACGATGATATCAGGTAACGTGCGATGGTGTTCAGCGAGAGCGGTTTTGAATAAGTTGCCAAGCAGGTGGGCATGGCTTAACTGGCGATTAAATTTTAGCTGGATCAGTAGAAAATTGAGAGGTGGTTTATAGCAAAACGGGATAAAGGAACGGCTAAAAGGTCGAGTCTGTGATGATTGGCAGGTTGCACAGGGCGCAGCCGTTTTTATTGCAAGTGGTCGGGCACAGCAGACACAGGCCGTGACGTTACAGGGTAAATCAGCAATACAGCCGGCGCATAAATCAAGGTCGGCTGTGCCAGCGTTTCCACAGAGCAGGCAGTGCGGCGGCAGCAATATACGCTGGAGCCGGGAAAGCCACCCTGTCAGGGCGTTGAAGATCATTAATTTTTTCAGGCAACGTGGTTTTTATGAGAGAATATACATTCTCCCTCGTCATTAAATGAGGCTAGGTAGCTAATGTATACTCTGGAATCTAATGAGGAAACAACGCTCGGCAAAATAGCACGCGGATCATCAGCCAGGCGTGCCGCTGCTCTCATGAATTACGGTAACGTGATTTCGATTTTACTGCCATTCCCGCTGCTGATTTTTTGGTTCGGCGCCTCGATGCTGGTTTATGCCATGAATCGCCACCACCCTGATCCGAAAGTAGGGCACTATACCCAACGGGCAGCCTACCGGTTTTATGGTATCACCGGCTTTTTTGTCGCGAGTGCTACGTTTATTCCTGGTGGGGGCTGGGTTTGGTATCTGATTGCCTGGATTTTGGCGGTGCTGATTTTAATGCCCTGGTCGATTATGGATCTGAGACGGATTTACAAGGATGAATGGCTGGACATTCCACTGGATGATGAAGGGCATCCGTTATTAAACACAGCCGTACCACTGTCGTTATGACATCACAAAACAGGCCACTGCATCGAGAGATGGTTTTTTGCGACAGTTTGTGCCTGAAAGGAATGTTGTACTGTGTGCCAGGGCCTGTGGAGTAAACCGGATCATGCCAGGTATCAGCAAAAAAACTATTATTACGTGCAGACTGTCGGACACGGGGCCGATGTGGTTCTGGTTCATGGCTGGGGTATGCACGCCGGTATTTGGCAGGATGTTGTTGAAGGGCTGGCTGGTCATTATCGAGTGACCGTACTGGATTTGCCGGGGCATGGCTATAGCCGGACGTTGGAAAACCAGTATGGTCTGGTGCAGCTGGCTGATATGGTGGCAGCAGCAGTACCGGCGCCGGCAACCTGGATTGGATGGTCATTGGGTGGCCTGGTTGCCCAACAGGTTGCCTTGAGTGCGCCTGAGCATATCAGTCGACTGGTGCTGGTCAGTAGCACCCCTAGCTTTATCAAGCGTACTGGCTGGTTACACGGTATTGATTTACCGGTATTACAGCGTTTTGCTGAGGAGTTGCAGCAGGATTATCGGGCTGTACTCAAGCGCTTCATTGCACTGGAAGTTCATGGCAGCACACATGCCAATGAGCAACTACGCTTGCTGAAGGCGATGTTATTCCAGCATGGTGAGCCGGAAATCTCGGCGCTGAAGGCAGGTTTGAGTATTTTGGAAACTTCGGATCTACGCGCTGAATTACCGCGTATTGGCTGTCCGGCATTACTCCTGATGGGGCAGCGTGACCAATTGATACCAGCGGCGGCAGGTGTTGCGATGTGCGCTGCGCTGCCAGATGCCCGTTTACATGTAGTTGCTGGTGCCGGGCACGCGCCGTTTTTTTCGCACTTGCCAGAATTTATGGCTGAGCTACGGGCGTTTCTTGATGTGTGATGAGATTGAAACCTGGCCGTTCGAGCCAGATCGGCGCTGGTTGCAGGTCGCGCTTGAACGGGCAGCAAAACACCATGATGAGGCGGCATTCCTGCATCATGAGATTGGTGATCGCTTATTGGAACGTCTGGATGTTATTCGATTCATACCTGAGGTGATTGTTGATGTGGGCTGTGCAACCGGTATTACGACGGCTGCACTGATGAAACGCTATCGCAAGGCGCAAGTGATTGCCACCGAACACGCTTCGGCAATGATTGCAATGGCGCGTCGGCGTGTACCCTGGTGGCGCACTTTGCATGGTGTGGTTGCAGAGGCCGGGGCATTGCCGCTGGCAGAGGCCAGTTGTGATTTGATTTTTTCCAATCTCACGTTGCCATGGTATCCCGATCTGGATTCGGTTTTTGCCGAGTTTCGGCGGGTGCTCAAGCCTGGCGGGGTCTTGCTGTTTAGCACATTGGGGCCGGATACACTCAAGGAATTACGGCAAAGCTGGTCGGAAGTGGATAGTTATAATCATGTTAATGCGTTTTTTGATATGCATGATATCGGTGATGCGCTGGTTCGGGCGCGTTTGGCAGAACCGGTAATAGATGTTGAGCGGTTAACATTGACCTATACCGAAATCGGTGGCTTGATGCGTGATTTGGCGATGGCCGGGGCACGCAATGTTACAATGGGTCGTCCTCGTGGCTTGATGGGCAAAGGTCGAATGCAGGCCATGCGTAATGCCTACGATCAATTTCGTCAGTTGGATGGTTTGTTACCGGTAACGTGTGAAGTGGTCTATGGCCATGCATGGGGTGTGTTACCAAGCCAACTACGCCTACGGCCTGGTGAGCGCGAACCGGCTGTTTTTCCGCTATCCAGATTGCTTGATCGTGGCCAGGGCGGTCACTGAATCGCGATGTAGGCAAGATTGCATTGGCACTGTTTTGCTATCAATGTGTTATTTGTTGCAGGAGAAGCAAAAGATGGCAAACATAAGGTTATCACAAACCCAAGATAGCCGTTTTTCTCTTAAATTGAGTTGAAAAGTAATCCGTAGATAGCCATTTTTCTCTTATTGAGAAAACCCTGTTGATGTTAGTAGAATAGGGATAACCTGAATCATTCCGGTGCATTTTATAATTCCGACTATAAGCATCGGGAAATGACTAGAGATGTTACATAAATTTTTTCCATGGCTTGCTAAGGAGGCTTGGAGATGATTCAAAGCTCAGCGCTGCCAACCGAGCAATACAATTACGATATCGTTCGCAAATTTACCATTATGGCGATGGTATGGGCGGTACTTGGCATGTCCGTTGGTGTTTACATCGCCAGTGAGTTGGCATGGCCGTTTCTTAATTTTGATATCCCGCAACTAACCTTCGGACGCTTGCGTCCGGTTCATACGACCTTGGTTATTTTCGGTTTTGGCGGTAGTGCGCTATTTGCGACTTCATATTATGTCGTGCAGCGTACCTGTCAGGCACGGCTCGCTTTTCCGTGGCTGGCTGAATTTACTTTTTGGGGCTGGACAGGTGGTGTGGCGCTGGGCGCGCTAAGCTATATGATGGGGATTACCCAGGGTCGTGAATACGCCGAGTTTGAATGGCCGCTGGATCTGGCGATAGCTGTTGTCTGGGTCTCTTATCTGTTGATTTATGTGGAAACGATTCGCCGTCGTAGTCAGGCACATATTTATGTAGCAAACTGGTTTTTTATGGCATTTATTCTGGCCGTTGCCTTGCTGCATATTTTTAATAATATGGCCGTGCCGGTTAGTTTGACCAAATCCTATAGTCTGTTTGCTGGTGTGCAGGATGCAATGACCCAGTGGTGGTACGGGCATAATGCGGTGGGATTTTTCCTGACCGCAGCCTTTCTTGGCATGATGTACTACTTCGTACCCAAGCAGGCCGGCCGTCCAGTTTACTCGTATCGTTTATCCATCATTCACTTCTGGGCGTTAATCTTTCTTTACATGTGGGCCGGGGGCCATCACCTGCACTGGACATCCTTGCCTGACTGGGTATCCACATTGGCGGCGACCTTTTCCATTATCCTGTTGATGCCCTCCTGGGGTGGTATGATTAATGGCATTATGACCTTATCAGGTGCCTGGGAGAAACTGCGTTCTGATCCCATTATGCTGTTTTTGATTGTTTCTTTGTCCTTCTATGGCATGTCTACCTTTGAAGGGCCGTTGATGTCGTTAAAGAGTGTTAATGCCTTGTCACACTATACTGACTGGACCGTCGGTCATGTTCATTCTGGTGCATTGGGTTGGGTCGCATTAGTCAGTTTTGGCTCTTTTTATCATCTGATACCACGGCTTTACGATACCAGAATGTATAGTAACTCTTTAATATATATACATTTTTGGCTGGCGACCATTGGGATCGTTTTGTACATCACCGCGATGTGGGTTGCCGGTATCGGTCAAGGTCTAATGCTGCGCAGCTTTGATGAGTACGGTAATCTTGCTTATACCTTTATCGAAACTGTTGAATTCATGCACACGCCGTATGCTTGGCGGGCACTAGGTGGTGCGTTCTTTGTTTTGGGTGTCCTGGTCATGGCTTATAACTTCTTCATGACTGTGGTTATGGCGCGACGCGAACAGTCAACTGCCAGTGCCGAATTAGCGCGGGCGTAAGCAAAAAAAGCGATTTCCGGAGAATAAACAGTCATGCGACACGAACATATTGAGACGAACTCCGGCCTGATGATTCTGTTGGTCATGGTGGTCATCAGTATTGGTGGTTTGGTGGAAATTGTACCGTTGTTCTACATCAACGAAACGGTTGAAAAGGTCGATGGGGTACGCCCTTACACGCCGCTGGAGATTCGGGGTCGGGATATCTACGTCCGTGAAGGTTGTTACCTTTGCCATTCGCAGCAGATTCGCCCGTTTCGGGATGAATGGCTGCGCTACGGGCATTACTCGCTGGCCGCAGAGTCACAATACAATCATCCTTTCCAGTGGGGTTCGAAGCGCACAGGCCCTGATTTAGCGCGGGTCGGTGGCAAATACTCGGATCAATGGCATGTCCAGCATTTGGTGGCACCTCGTTCGGTGGTACCGCAGTCTATCATGCCAAACTACCCTTGGCTGCTGGATACCGATTTGGACTATTCGGATATGGCTGACCGAATGCGTGCCTTGCGAGCAACGGGGGTACCCTATTCGCTGACTCAGCAAGAGTATGACAAAAATGTTGCCCGTTTTGGCAAGACTATTGCTGACCAGCTGGATATTAGTCAGGCAGAAATCAGTTTGGTAAAGCAGGCCCGGGATAAGAATTTTGATAATTTCCCGGATCGAATTACTGAAATGGAAGCATTGGTAGCGTACTTGCAGGTTCTGGGTACGATGGTGGATTTCACTAAATACGATGAAGGCTATTTTGCCGAATTTCGCTAAAAAACCGACTGATGCCCCCGTTTAAGCAGGGGGCAGATGGAGTCTCCATCTGATGTTTGACTGGTTACTGTGGTTTACCCATATGGAAAACTCCAAGCCTTTGGCGCTTGTGCTGTTCTTTGGCGCTTTTTGTGGCATTGTGCTTTACGTATTTACGGGTAAGCGCCGATCTCAGCGGTTGGAGTCTTATAAATACATGCCGTTTGAAGATGATGATCTGCGGCAGCTGAATATTTCGCAGGGTGAGGCCCCTTCCCAATTCCACAAGGTGAAGGATGATGAGCGACAATAAAGTAAATAAACAAAAGAAATTGGGTGTGGTTGAAACCACCGGTCATGCTTGGGACAGCGACTTGCAGGAATATAATAATCCATTGCCACGCTGGTGGCTGTGGTGCTTCTATGGAACGGTTGTTTTTGCAGTGCTTTACTGGTTCCTCTACCCATCTTGGCCGGTTGGCAAAGGTTGGTTAAAAGGCATGAAGACGGTTAGCTATTCGGTTACAGATCGATCGACAGGCAAGGAATCCGAGAGGGAATTTCGCTGGAATACCCGCTCGCTGTTATTGAAAGATCTGACGGATGCTGCCAATAATCCACAGCGTAAGGCGATGCTGGGGAAGGTGCAGGCTGCGGATTATCAGCAGATTGCCAGGGATCCGAAAATAATGGAGTTTGTCCGTTCGGTGGGTAAGGGGCTTTTTGGCGATAATTGTGCCGCCTGTCATGGCAGTGGTGGTCAGGGTGTAGTTGGTATGTATCCGAATTTGACGGATGACGATTGGCTATGGGGTGGTAGCATGAGTCAAATCCATGAGACGCTGGTACAGGGTCGTAATGGTTACATGCCTGCTTTTGGTGAAGTGTTGCAGCCGAATCAACTCGATGATATCGCGCGTTATGTGCTGACATTATCCGGTGAGATGGAATCTGGCGAAGCCTCGGAGCGCGGCAAGGCAATTTTTCATGGGCAGAAAGGCGGCTGTTACTATTGCCATGGTGCGGATGGTAAGGGGCTCAAAGCGTTGGGATCGGCGAATCTGACAGACAAGATCTGGACATTGGTTGATATTCCGGTATTGAGTGATGGGCAGCAGAAAGTGGATGCCATTAAGTCTTTTGTCGCTCAGGGAGTTTATAACCGGCGATTAATGCCAGCCTGGAAAGACCGTTTGTCACCGACCGATATTAAACTATTGGCTGTTTATGTTCGTCAGCTGGGCGGTTCTCAATAATTTCCTTGTCTACCAGTTGTGCTAAGCAGGTTCTATTATTCACCCCCCGATCGGGGGGTGAATTTTTTAATATAATAGGGCGCAAGGAGTACCGATTGCTCGCATTCTCACATTAGAGTACAACAAAAATGGGCGGTAGTTTGCTGTTTTGAGCAATCGCAATGACTGTAACTGCAAGAGATAGTTAGTGTTATTTGTTGATGCTATTGCAACTGCTGTGTCGAGTAGATCATGACTGAAGCGCATGTAGAGCTTTACCAAAAACGTATTCCAATTTATCCACGTTCCATCACAGGGCGTTTTCGTAATCTCAAGACGGGTATCTTGAGTCTGGCTTACAGCATTTATTATCTGTTGCCCTGGTTGCGCTGGGATAGACCGAATGCACCGGATCAAGCCATACTCTACGATTTGCCGGGACGGCACTTTTATATCTTTGGCTTGACGATTCAGGTGCAGGATATTTTCTGGTTGGCCGGTGTATTGGTGATTTTCGCCATATTATTGTTTTTTGTGACCGGTCTTGCAGGTCGGGTATGGTGTGGCTATTTCTGTTTTCAGACCTTGTGGACCGATCTTTACATGATGATTGAGCACTGGGTCCAAGGCGAGCGGCCAGCACGGATGCGTCTGGACAGAGCGCCCTGGAATCGAGAGAAAGCCCTGAAAAAAGGATTGACCTATGCGCTTTGGTTATTAGTCGCCTTCTGGACAGGTCTGACGTTTACCATGTACTGGATGGATGCTCCAGCCCTGCTGATTGCGTTTGTCACCGGTGAGGCCCCTTATTCTGCTTATTTCACCACCTTTTTTCTGACGGCCACGACTTTTATCATGGCGGGTCTGGCGCGGGAACAGGTCTGTATCTATATGTGCCCGTATGCTCGCTTCCAGAGCGCGATGTTTGATCATGACACCCTGATTATTTCCTATGATCAAAAACGGGGCGAGGCTTTAAAGGGACGCAGTACGCTCGCTAGAGGTATGAAGACCCGAGAAGATCGTGCTGCCAAAGGTGTTGGTGACTGTGTGGATTGTGGGTATTGCGTGCAGGTTTGCCCTGTTGGTATTGATATCCGCGATGGCCTGCAATATCAGTGTATTTCCTGTGCACTGTGTATCGATGCCTGCGACACCATAATGGATAATCTGAAATGGCCACGTGGTCTGGTTCGTTATACTTCCGAGAAGGGTCTGGCCGGCAAAAGGACCAATATCATGAAGCCCAAAACAGTCGGTTATGGGGTGGTTCTGACTGTGGCCATCAGTATTTTGACCTGGAGCGTGCTAAATAGCGCACCTTACAGTGGTACAGTGGTGCAAGTCCGCCAGCCTTTGTATACCCGCTTATCGAATGGAAGTATTCGCAATAGTTATGAGATCAAATTAAACAACAAACTGACTGCACCGATGACTGTTGGTATTGGTATTGAGGGTCTGGATGGGGCAACCTTGAACATGGAGGGTATGGAGCGCCTTGATCTGAAACCACAGGAGCGGATTAAGCTGATGGCGCGGGTACGGATTCCACCGGTGCAGAACAATGCTACAGTCGGTGATAACGTTACGTTTGTTATTCAGATCATGGATGGCGCAACAGCAGAACCCATTCGTCGGCAAGTACCTTTTTACGTTCCAGAAGGTCATTGATGAACGGATTGCTATTCAGTCTTGCTTTAGGGACTGCGCTAATTGTACTGGCTAATGTGGTGCTGGTTCGTTTTATACATGTTAGTGCCAAACAAGCCGCTGCAGTCATGGTGCTGGTAATTCTGGGCCTATATGTTCCCTATGCCATCCTGTTCTGGCCAGGTGGTGATGTATTCGCCATTCATCTGGCGATATACCTTATGGCTTCGTTTGTTTGTGCCATACTGCTGGGTGCACGCGTCGAAGGTCAGCGTTTGTGCTGGGAACCGGTGGCCATTAGCGGGTTTTTTATCTTCGTGGTGATGTCAGGCGCGGTATTTATTGCAGTCGCCGAGCACGGTTTGCCGCCTTCTGTAAGGGATTGGCTCTTGCCAGACAAGGCCGGACAGCGCGGTATAATGTCAAGTTTTCCTGGTGTGGTATCGCACGATTATCATAAGAAGGAATCGTTATATAACCAGTATCTTAAGCAAGTGGAGCGTCAACGCCAGCGAGGCTGGCGGGTACGAAAAGGCTGGGTGCATTCAGCACCTCGTGTTAATGAAGCCACACCTTTTCGGGTCGCGGTTGAAACCCGCGATGCGGTGCCGGTCACTGGTGCACGTGTTACCGGTATGTTTTTGCGACCTTCAAGTAATAAACTGGATGTTGGCTTTGATCTGCCAGAGATCGCACCAGGCATTTATGAAGCCAGTATAGCCTTGTCTGTTGTCGGTCATTGGGATCTGGTACTTCAAATTCGTAAGGATGAGGAGTTACATGAAATTCGGGCCAGAACCCGTGTGCTGGCGCATCGCCGGTTGTAATACCCGCAATTTGGCGTGTGTTGTTCAGCATGTGCGTCAGGTTTGTTAGAAATAAGCACTAGTTAAAATAGTTACGAATAAACCTGGTTACGATGACTACATCCGTTGAACCACTGAGTACGCAAAATAATGCTTCGGTAAAAGTGGCTGAAACAATTTGTTTTCACTGTCATTTACCGGTGCCACCCAATACGCATTTTTTTGCCGTCATTGATGGTCAGCGCCAGCCGATGTGCTGTCATGGTTGTCAAGCAGTCGCAGAAGCTATCATGGCGGCGGGTTTGACCGATTTCTACCGCCATCGTACTGCATCATCACGGCGGGCAGAGGACTTGATTCCTGAGCAATTGCGGGGATTAACGCTTTATGATCGCCCGGATCTGCAAAGAAGCTTTGTTCGTATTGAGGATACGCATGTACGCGAGGCCGCACTGATTCTTGAAGGTATTGTCTGTGCTGCTTGTGTTTGGCTTAACGAGCGACATATCAATGCCTTGCCGGGAGTTCTGGAGTTTCGGGTCAATTATTCCACCCATCGTGCACGCCTTCGCTGGGATGATCGTCACATTAAGCTCAGTGATGTTTTAAATGCCATCGCTGCGATAGGTTATATCGCGCACCCTTTTGATCCGGGACGGCAGGAAGCCTTACAGAAGCGCGAGCGGGCTGTGGCGTTGCGACGGTTGGCTGTTGCCGGATTGTTTGGGATGCAGGTGATGATGCTGACCGTGGGATTATATGTGGGTGAGCACCAGGGTATGGAGGTCTGGATTCGGGACTTTCTGCGCTGGATATGCCTGATTTTGACCACGCCAGTCGTCATCTATGCTGCGCGACCGTTTTTTGATGCGGCCTGGCGTGATTTACAGCGTCGGCAGCTAGGGATGGATGTGCCAGTATCATTGGCGATTGTGACCGCGTTTATCGCGAGCATTGGATATACCCGGCAGGGCGGGGGTGAGGTCTATTACGATTCAGTGACCATGTTCACCTTTTTCCTGTTGACCGGGCGGTTCCTTGAAATGAGTGCTCGGCATCATGCCGGACAGGTCTCTGAAGCATTGGTGCGAATGTTGCCAGCGACGGCAGCTCGTTTGGGTCGTGACAACGAAGAAGAAATTGTAGCTGTTGCAGAATTACAGCCCAAGGATCGGGTGCTGGTTCGACCGGGGGAAACGATACCGGCAGATGGACGGATTGAGGAGGGTAGCAGTAGTGTCGATGAGTCTTTACTCAGTGGTGAAAGCCTGCCGTTAACCCGGAAAGCGGGTGAGGTCCTGATTGGTGGATCAGTCAATATCGAAAGCCCGTTGATCATGCGGGTTGAGAAGATTGGCGCTGATACCGTATTGTCCGCCATTGTGCGATTACTTGATCGTGCCCAGAGTGAAAGGCCGCGCCTGTCAAGGTTGGCGGATCAGATTGCTGGATGGTTTGTTGCTGGGTTGCTAGTGGTCGCCAGCATTGTGTTTTTGGTGTGGTGGCGACTCGCTGGTTTTGACACCGCATTTCGTATCACACTCTCGGTACTCGTGGTGACCTGTCCATGTGCGCTGTCGTTAGCGACACCGACAGCTATTGTTGCGGCAACCGGTGCACTGACCCGACGCGGTATATTGACCACACGTGGTCACGCACTGGAGACGTTGGCACAAGCGACCCATGTGATTTTTGATAAGACCGGTACACTGACTTATGGTCGATTACGGGTGACTGCTGTGGATACGGCGGGGTGCCTGGATTCGTCGCGTTGCTTGCTTCTGGCGGCTGCGCTGGAGCGCGGTTCGGAACATCCGGTGGGACGTGCATTGGTTGATGCGGCCGGTCAAATGGCAGGTGATGGCGCCTGTGCGCCTGTAGCAACAGCGTTGTGTAATACCCCGGGTGGCGGGATAGAAGGTTGGGTTGATAGCTGTTGCTATCGCGTCGGGCATCCTGAATTTGTAGCGCAACTCAGTGGAAGTGTGATAGCGCGTAGCGATCTTGATGCAAGTAGTACCCGGGTTGTGTTGGGGGATAGTCAAGGCGTATTAGCCTGGTTTAAGCTGGAAGATACCTTGCGCCCGGGTGCAGCTGAAATGGGGGCAGCATTGCAGGCGCGGGGGCTGGCTGTTGAACTGCTGAGTGGTGATCGTCAGGACGCAGTGACACATATTGCCCATCAAGTGATGATTGACAAGGCGATTGGCGGGTTGTCACCTCAGGATAAATTAGATCGGGTACGTGCATTGCAGCAGCGGGGTGCAGTGGTTGTGATGGTCGGTGATGGTGTTAACGATGCACCGGTATTGGCAGCCGCTCAGGTATCACTTGCAATGGGTGAGGGTACTCAGCTCGCTCATGCGACCGCAGATATGATTTTGCTTTCGGAAGACCTGTCGCATCTGGTTTACAGTGTTGATGTAGCCCGGCGCACATTGTGGATAATGCGTGAGAATTTTTTATGGGCAATCGGTTACAATCTAATAGCACTACCGTTGGCAGCGGGAGGCTATTTGACACCCTGGATGTCGGCGCTTGGCATGTCGTTCAGTTCGCTGTTGGTGGTGGTTAATGCGTTACGGCTTCGGCAATCTAAGTGAGAGGTCATAAATTATGCGAATCCTTTATCTGTTGATTCCGGTGATGCTGGGTGTTGTTGGAGTCGCGCTTTGGGCGTTCCTCTGGGCCGTGCGTACAGGGCAATTTGATGACCTGGAAGGGCCTGCCCACCGTATTCTGATGGATGATGATGACCCGCGCATCCCACACCATTGCCGGAAAGAAAATGATGGTAATTGATTTAATGACCCGTTAATGGTAAGGAGAATGATATGTTTAACTTACAGAATTTTCCTCTGTTCATTATTATCGTGCTACTTGTGGCATCCTGGTTAAGTTTTTTTTCGGTCGTACCCTGGGGACAGATGTTCTAAGAGGTACAGTATCTTATCAGATTATTATAAAAACCGCTTTTTCCTGTACAGGTCAAGGCGGTTTTCAGCATTATGACCAAACATGAGCAAATGACGCTGGCGCTGTTAGCTGACGGTAAGGCATATAGCCTGCAAGAAATAAGCACGCGCCTACAGATGCCCCCGTCAACGGTGAAACAGTGTTTGCGCACCCTGCAAACGCTGGGAGTGGACATCAGCGTTTTAATGAATCATCGCTATAGACTGCCTGCACCCTTGGAATTGTTGGCAAAGGAGCAGATTAGTACCCGTCTGAATGAGATAAGCCGTTCTGCATTGAATCAATTGGAAGTTCACGCAGTACTGGACTCTACCAATGATTATTTACTGAGCAGGGCGCGTGAGCATGATGTCGGTAGCATAGCCTGTTTTAGCGAATTGCAGCGAGCGGGACGTGGCCGACTGGGGCGTCGTTGGCTATCACCACTGGGCGCAGGTTTGTTTGGTTCACTGCTATGGCAATTCAAGGTGCCTGCAACGGCGCTGAGTGGTTTGAGCCTGGCAATCGGTATTGCAGTAGCACGTACTTTACAGCGTTTAGGTGTAGAGGCCGTTGGCCTGAAGTGGCCAAATGATATCTTGTGGTGTGAGCGTAAGCTGGGCGGTATTTTGCTGGAATCAGGAGATAACAATGGTGTTTTCTTCGTGGTTATCGGTGTCGGCATTAATATCGCGTTGCCGCCGCAAGCGGTGACCCTGATTGACCAGCCCTGGGTTGACTTACAGGAAGTTCTGGGCACGGGGCGCGTTTCCCGGAACCATTTGGCTGCCGCATTGGTTAATGCGCTAGTTGAGGTCTTGTTACCTTTTGAGCAGGGTGGGTTTGCCGATCTGTCTGCTGAATGGGCGCGTTTTGACCAAATTACCGGGCGGCGGGTTTGTCTGCATTTGCCGAATAAAACAGTGGTGGGCATTGTGCGTGGTGTCGATACCCAGGGTGCGTTATTGCTAGAGAGCAGTGACGGGCAGGTGAAGCCTTATAGAGGTGGAGAAACCAGCCTGAGGCTTGAATCGTGATTTTGTTGGCTGATGTCGGTAATAGCCAGATTAAATGGGTGTTCTGGGATGGGGTTGATTACCATCATGCTGGCCGTGCTGCTCACGATAATAAAAACTGGGATCATTTATTGGCGCGGTTATGGGCCAGGCTGCCCCGGCCATCACGCGCGCTCATCGTGAGCGTGGCCGGTGTCGAGGCACATGCAGCGCTTACAGCCTGGATGGGTAAGCACTGGCATATTGAAGCGGAATTTATTTTTTCAACCACGGCAGACCACGGTATTCGCAATGCTTATGCTGAGCCAGGGCGTTTAGGTGCGGATCGCTGGGTGGCCATGATTGCTGCACATGCGATTGTCCGGCAGGTATGTTACGTCGTAGATTGCGGAACGGCAGTGACAATTGATGCGCTGGCAGCCGATGGCCAGCATCTGGGCGGCGTAATTCTGCCCGGAATACGTTTGATGCGTGAATCCTTGTTTCGGGCGACGCGGCAGATTCCTCCGGAAACCGGGGAGATACAACTGTTTGGTGACAGTACTCGTGATGGTGTTTGGGGCGGGGCAGCGTATGCGGTCGCCGCAGCAATCGATGGTATTATTGACCGGATGGTCGCTATCCGCGGTTCAGGGACACGGCTGTTAACTGGTGGTGATGCCGAAGCCATCTTGCCGTATTTATTGGACCGATACCGCTGGGAACCCGATTTGATTTTTATCGGGTTGCGGGTCGCGGGACGAATTTTTGATCGTGATTAATGGGTTGTTTATGATGGGGGCGGAACCAGTACTTCACGGCTGCCATTGGATTGGGCCGGGCCGACGATACCGGCTGCTTCCATCTCTTCAACCAGCCGTGCTGCCCGGTTATAACCAATACGCAAGCGGCGTTGCACGCCGGATACAGAGGCACGGCGTGTTTCTGTGACGATATGCACGGCTTCATCGTACAACGGGTCACTTTCATCGCCACGACTGTTACCGCTGCCATTTTCGCTGCCATTACCGTTTTCTTCAAACGATCCGGTGAGGACATCCTCGATATAATTGGGTGTACCGGTACAACGCAGATATTCGACCACACGGTTGACTTCATGGTCATCAACAAAGGCGCCGTGTACGCGTTGCGGCACGCCGATACCCGGTGGCAAATAGAGCATGTCGCCATGCCCTAGTAGTTGTTCAGCGCCCATTTGATCGAGAATAGTGCGGGAATCCACCCGCGAAGAGACCTGAAACGCGATACGTGTTGGAACATTAGCCTTTATCAGGCCGGTAATGACATCGACTGAAGGTCGCTGTGTGGCCAGAATCAGGTGAATACCGGCGGCGCGGGCTTTTTGTGCGAGCCTGGCGATGAGCTCCTCGACTTTCTTGCCGACGATCATCATCATATCGGCAAGCTCATCAATCACAATGACGATGAAAGGTAGTGGTTCCAGTGTATTCGCTTCATCAGAGCGGATATCATCTTCGGGTTTCCACAAAGGATCAGGCAAGGCCTCTCCGGCATTGATTGCATCCTTTACCTTACGATTAAAACCAGCAATATTACGGACTTTCAAGGCAGCCATCAGCCGATAGCGGCGCTCCATTTCGGCGACACACCAACGTAGTGCGTTGGCGGCTTCTTTCATGTCAGTAACGACGGGTGTTAGTAGATGCGGGATATCCTCATAGATGGATAATTCCAACATTTTTGGATCGACTAGAATCAGCCGTACTTCACTCGGCGGCGCTTTATAGAGCAGACTTAGCAGCATGGCATTGATAGCGACCGACTTGCCGGAACCGGTAGTGCCAGCAACGAGCAGGTGTGGCATTTTTCCCAGGTTGGCAACGCTGGGATTGCCGCTGATATCTTTGCCAAGTGACAAGGTGAGTGCGGCCGAAGATTGTTTGTAGGCCGACGATTCTAGTACCTCGCGTAAATAGACGATCTCCCGTTTCTGGTTGGGTATTTCCAGTCCAATTACCGATTTGCCGGGAATAATCTCAACCAGTCGCACACTAATGACGGATAAGCCACGTGCCAGGTCTTTAGTTAAATTGCTGATTTGATTTACTTTAACACCGGGTGCGGGTTGTACTTCAAAGCGGGTGATCACCGGGCCTGGCTCTACGGCAACCACATCCACTTCAATCCCGAAACTTTTGAGCAGGCCCTCCAGTTGCCGTGACATTTCTTCCAGCATTTCAGCGGAGTAACCCACCTGGTGTGCTTGAGGTGTATCAAGCAGATCCAGGGGGGGGAGTGAATAAGGTGTAACAGGAGCGGCTTCCCTGAACGGCGTGGTGGCTGCTAGTTTTGCAGTAGGCGGTGGTGTGGCCACATCAGTGGGGCTGGATAGTGAGGATGGCTCGGTAACGACAGGCGTAAAGGGGGCATTATGTGCAGTAATGCCTGCTTCAATGGGTGAAGCATTCTCGTGGCCAGCCTGTAGTTGTGAATTAGGTTCTACAGTCGATCTAACTGTTTCAGGCGAGGCCCCGTCCTGTCCAGCCGGTGACGGTATTGTCGGTGGTGGTGGGGTGCTGACATTTTGTGGCTTGACCCATTGGGGGGTCATGGTTTCTTGTGAGGGTTCAGCCGACAGGTTTGATAGCGGTATTGCATCGGTCGCATCGGCAGATTCAGTCGGTTGTGCGGCCGATGCAATGGCAGGAATTAACGTTTGCAGCTCAAAAGAAGTGATCTGTTTATCTTCTTCTGTACTTATGGTTTTATCTTTTTTGAGTGAAGGGATTGGGCTGTTGACCAGTTGTGGCAGGATCGTTTCAGCGCTCGGTAGTGGTGCTGCTGTGGGTTCATCTCTGGATGCATCAATTGCAGATCGTGTTTCTGATTGCGGGTGTTGTTGCATGTTGCTGTGTGCTGGCTGTAATGGAGCTGTTTTTTTTGCAGTGGTATCAACAAACGGTAGTGGTGTTTGGGTTGGGGGCGTGGTAGTTAGCGGATCAAGCGGATCAGGATTTTCCGGGTTTTTTTTAGAGACATTAACAGTAGGCTTCTCAACAGGGGGCTTACCTGCTGCCGGTTTCTGCGGGCGTGCTGTGTCCGGGGAAGCTGCTGGTTTAAATAGTCGTATTGGTGACAAAACCAGACCACCTATAAAATCAAACAGTTTTAGGGTGATATCACCGATCCGGTCAATCAGCGCTAACCATGAAATATTGACGACGAGTGTTGTGCTGGCCAGGAACAAGAGCAGCAAGAACAGGTTGGCACCGGTTGGCCCAAGGATTTGGTATAGAAATTGGCTGAGATTCGATCCTGCCAGTCCTCCTGCGGAACCGGAACCGGGTACAGTACCTGCGGCTGCATGCCAGTGTATTGCAGCCAGGCTGCTGGCAGATGCCAGCATGACGGTGAAACCCAGTATGCGGAATATGATGATTTCAGCGTCTAGGTGTAATAACCGGTTTCGCTTAAACAGTTGCCAGGCGACCAGCAGGATGCCAAGGGGTAACAGGTAAGCAGGATAGCCAAGGAAGTACAGCGTAATGTCAGCGAACCAGGCGCCAGTGATACCACCGATATTATGAATCTGCTCAGCTTCGACAGTGTGTGTCCATGCGGGGTCTTGCAGGTTAAATGTGTACAACGCAGCCAACATGGTCAGTGCAAGTATGACCAAGAACCAGAAGCCGGCCTCTCGTAGTAACCTGTGTATGAAGCGGGTTATGCCGGTGCGAATGTTCGATGACTTAGGTCTGATGCGTTGTGCTTGCGCCAAAATAGGGTCCTGTGGTTTCGTTGTGATACGTTAGATACTGTTTGTTAACCGGTAACTTGTGGTCACTGAACTGTAAAAAACATTATTCTCCCATTCCTGGTGATTAAGGTGAAGCCCGAGGGGATATCAGCGAACTTGCTTGCCTTGTTCAGGCTCCAATGACCAACACGCTAATTTTCAAAGCGTGCTCACCGCCCTGATTGCTGGATCATGCGCCTTCAATTCCTGCATAGTCTTGACGAAGTTTCTTCCACTGAATGGAATGCCCTGGTTGCGGGGCAGAATCCGTTTCTCAGCTATGAATTTTTAAGCGCACTGGAGCGACATGGCTGTGTGGGTGAGCATACTGGCTGGTTGCCACATCATGTTATTTGCTACAGTGAGGATGGGTATTTATTGGGAGCTGTGCCTTTATATCTGAAGTTTAATTCCTACGGCGAGTTTGTGTTTGACTGGCATTGGGCAGAAGCTTATCGACAGCGAGGTTTAGCCTATTACCCAAAGTTCGTTGGTGCAATCCCGTACACACCGGTAACGAGCGCACGTTTGCTGTTGGCGGATGGCCAGGCTCATCCACAGAAGACAGCATCAACCATGATAGATTATATTCTGAAAGAGGGGCGGCGACATCAAGTATCCTCGGTTCATTGGTTATTTCCGGGCGCTGCCGAACTGAACGCCATGCGGTCACAGGAATTATTGCACCGACTGGGCTGCCAGTTTCACTGGAGTAATCGCGGGTATCGGGATTTTCAGGATTTTCTGGATACGCTTACCGCCAAGCGTCGTAAGAATATCAAGCGGGAACGCCGGAAAGTAGATGAAGCTAATCTGGAGTTGCGCACGCTTCATGGCTCAGAGATTAGTGCAGCACAATGGCACGCCATTTACAAATTTTACTGCTCTACATTTCATCGACTTGGTGGTATTCCAACACTCACCCAGTCATTTTTTGAAGATATCGCCATGACAATGGGTGACCGGATAGTGCTCATGCTGGCTCTCGGGCCACAAGGCCAGGAGGTGGCTGCTGCGATTAGTTTTCGTAGCGAAACAACCTTGTACGGCCGTCATTGGGGCTGTCATGCTGATTACGATAGCCTGCATTTTGAGGCCTGCTATTATCAGGGTCTGGAGTATTGTATTGATCATAAGTTACAGCGTTTTGAACCGGGTGCTCAAGGGGAACACAAAATCTACCGAGGCTTTTTGCCAACCTTGACGCATTCGATGCATTGGATTGCTGATCCTGATTTTCGTCGGGCTATTGCTCATTTTCTGGAACGTGAACGTTCAGCGATACGCGAATACGCTCAAAAGTTGCAACAACATTCACCCTATCGGGATGAGGTGATTACTGATGTTACCTGTGTGGCTGGATCCCAGTGATGATAGCCAGCCTTTTCCTCACCCACATCATGCACTCATTGAGCCTAACGGTTTATTGGCAGTGGGTGGTAATTTAAATCCACGCCGTCTGTTAAATGCTTATCGACAAGGTATTTTTCCCTGGTATTCAGCAGGTCAGCCCATCTTGTGGTGGTCGCCTGATCCACGATTGGTATTGTTGCCAGAAGCAATCAGGGTGTCACGTAGTCTCCGCAAGACCTTGCGTAAGGGGATGTTTAATGTGACGGCTGATGCGGCGTTTGACACGGTTGTGCGTGCTTGCGCCGAACCACGCAGGTCAGAATCAGGTACCTGGATTACACCAGAAATGCACCGTGCTTATTGTCGTCTACATCAATTGGGCCATGCGCACTCTATCGAAGCCTGGCTGCAAGGTGAGTTGGTGGGCGGGCTATATGGGGTCGGGCAGGGCCGCATTTTTTATGGGGAATCGATGTTTAGTTATGTCAGTGATGCGTCAAAAGTGGCCCTGGTTGCTTTGGCGGCCCAGTTACACCGATGGGGGTTTGCCATTATTGATTGTCAGCTACATACCGATCATCTAAGCCGTATGGGGGCGGTAGAGATTTCCAGAACCCTGTTTTTACAATTATTGGATCGTTATTGTTCATACGCTGGTATGACCGGTTGCTGGCAGCTGGATGATGATCTGCTTGCTGGTGTACTTGAATACAACAATGAGTGAATTTATTGATTCTCTATATAATTTACGGATGTTTTTAACGACCGATTATGCCTGTAATTACTTGTCGGATCGACAGGCGCGTAATCTGGTTGCTGACCCGGATGTTGCCAATAACGTACTTTATACCCAATTAGCACACTTGGGTTTTCGGCGCAGTGGTAATCACATTTACCGACCGCATTGCCGGGGCTGCAAGGCATGCCGGTCGCTACGAATTCCGGTGGAGCATTTTCGACCTAACCGTTCACAGCGACGGGTGCTGATGCGTAATCAGGATTTACAGGTAGCCGTTATGGATGCCACATTTCAGGATGAGCATTTTGATTTGTTTGCACATTATGTTGCCAAGCGGCATGCAAAAGCGGGGATGGATCCGGCTGAACCTGAAGATTACTGGTCATTCGTTAATTCGTTATGGTGTTCGACCAAGCTGTATGAAGTTCGCTGTGGCCAGCGCCTGTTAGCGATAGCCGTGACGGATTATCTGGATGATGGTTTGTCGGCGGTTTACACATTTTTTGATCCGCAGGAGCACGTGCGAGGCTTGGGGACCTTTGCTATCTTGCAGCAAATTGCCGAAGCAAAACGAAAAGGATTGCAATGGGTGTATCTGGGTTACTGGATCGAGAATTGCGACAAGATGGTGTACAAAAAGCGTTTTAATCCGCATGAGATTTATATTGCAGAGGGCTGGCGATGGATAGCGATGGATGCCGTTGCGCGCAATAAAACCGGTTAGGTGGATTTTTGGTTAATCCTGGCCGGGCATTCATATTCATAAAAGTATAAATAATATACCATCATCTTTAAAAACATTTGCTCAATTATCCAGATAAAATTGACATCTGCCCCATATCGGCTTTAACTTTCCTTACGTTCCGCGCAGCGTTTTCTAAACGCATCGTGGATGTATCAGTAACAGGAGTTGTGCTATATAAAGGCTCCAGGATGAAACACTCCAGTATGTAACTGACTCACCCAAAACCACGCAAATCGAGGATTTTCTATGGCTCTTAAAGAAGTTGTGATCGTTAGTGCCGCACGGACGGCAATTGGTAGTTTTATGGGTAGCCTGAAAAGTGTTCAGGCACGCGATCTGGCTATCACTGCTGCGCAGGGTGCAATTGATCGATCGGGCGTATCGGCTGATATTATCGATGAGATCTGCATGGGACAGCTATATACGGGTATGCAAGGCTCCTTACCCGCACGGCAGGTCAGCATGCGGATTGGTTTGCCTCATCGCAGTAGTGCCGTATCGATTAATCAGAACTGTACTTCTGGTATGCGGGCACTGGAAATTGCTTGCCACAACATTATGTTAGGAAATACCGAGATTGGCCTGGCCGTAGGTGTGGAGAGCATGACCAATGCCCCCTATATGATTCCCAAGGCCCGCATGGGTTACCGCATGGGTCAGGGCAGCATTGAAGACAGCATGATCTATGACGGGTTGTTCGATGAGCTGGTGCCAGGTCATATGGCAATGACAGCCGAGAATGTTGCTGAAAAATATGGTATTACCCGTCAAGAGTGTGATGAGCTGGCGCTTATCAGTCATACTCGTGCAACCAGAGCTGTTAATGAAGGTATTTTCAAGCCAGAGATTGTGCCGGTCGAGATCAAGTCCAAGAAAGGCTCAAAATTCTTCGAGGACGATGAAAATCCCCTGACCGACGCAAATCTTGAGGCGATGGGCAAACTGCGTCCTGCTTTCAAGAAAGACGGGGTAGTGACTGCGGCTAATGCTTCCAGCATTAATGATGGTGCCAGTGCAGTCGTTGTTATGTCGCTGGATAAAGCCAAAGAGATGGGTATCAAGCCACTGGCCAAGCTGGTCAATATTTGCCAGGCAGGCGTCGATCCCGCAATTATGGGTTTAGGCCCGGCAGTAGCGATCCCCAAATGCCTGAAAGGTGCAAATCTTAAGTTTGAGGATATTGAGTATTGGGAAGTTAACGAAGCGTTTGCTGCTCAATGGCTGGGTGTTGGGCGGATGCTGAAAGAAGATCACAACATAACCTTGACGCCTGACAACTGTAATGCCAATGGTTCCGGTATTGCGCTTGGTCATCCTGTCGGTTCTACAGGTCTACGCATTATCGTGAGCTTGCTGTATGAGCTAGAGCGTGAGGGCAAGACGCTGGGTGGCGCTTCATTGTGTGTTGGTACAGGTCCAGCTATGGCTTCCTTGTGGACTCGTGACATTTAGCTTACTGGTATCAAGGTCAATTTATTAACGTGATTTAGAGGCGGTTTAAGGTAGAATCGCCTTTAAAAATATTATGATCTTATATCATCATATTTTTATAACACCAACCCCACAGAACCACCAATGATCGATCCAAAGCTACTCAGGACAAACCTGGAAAAAACTGCAGAGAAACTCGCCCGGAGAGGCTTCACGCTGGACACACAATCCATCAATACACTGGAAATACAGCGAAAGGCTTTACAGACTCAAACCCAGGAACTGCAAAATGAGCGTAATAAAAGCTCCAAAGCAATTGGACACGCAAAAGCAAAAGGGGAGGATACACAACCACTACTTGACAAGGTTGCCAGCCTGGGTGACAAGCTTAAAGAAACAGCCAACAAGCTGGAAGCAATACAAGGCAGACTAAAAAGCCTGCATCTTGGTATCCCAAACCTGCCCCATGACAGCGTTCCGGAGGGCGCTGGAGAAAGTAGCAATGTTGAAATCCGCAGCTGGGGCCAATGCGACCAAATCAAGTTCAAAGCACGTGATCATATCGATCTGGGTGAAGCGAGCGGACTAGATTTTGCGGCGGCCACAAAACTGACCGGAAGCCGATTTACCGTTATCCACGGACCACTGGCCCGACTGCATCGAGCACTTATCCAATTCATGCTTGACCTGCACACCAGGGAGCACGGTTATCAGGAAGTATACGTACCCTATATAGTTAATGCAGAAAGCCTGAAAGGCACAGGCCAGCTTCCAAAATTTGAAGTAGACTTATTTAAACTTCAAAGTGAGCCAAGCTACTATCTCATTCCTACCGCCGAGGTCCCTGTAACCAATCTGGTGAGAGATTGCATTATCGAAGCAGATCAATTACCACTACGCTACGTTGCACACACTCCATGCTTTCGAAGTGAAGCCGGCTCCTACGGCAAGGATGTGCGTGGCATGATTCGTCAGCACCAGTTTGAAAAAGTCGAACTGGTGCAAATTGTACAACCAGAAACATCCTACGCAGCGCTGGAGGACTTAACCCGACACGCCGAAACTGTTTTACAGCGCCTAGAACTGCCTTACCGAGTCATGGTGCTATGTACAGGCGATATTGGTTTTTCCTCGGCCAAGACCTACGATCTGGAAGTCTGGCTGCCTTCCCAGAAGCAATACAGAGAAATCTCCTCGTGCAGTAACTTCGAAGATTTTCAGGCACGGCGAATGCAGGCACGTTGGCGAAATCCGGATAAAGGCAAACTCGAATTAGTGCATACACTCAATGGATCAGGATTGGCTGTAGGGAGGACACTCGTTGCCATTATGGAAAACTACCAGGATGAACGCGGCCATATCAGAATCCCAGAAGCACTCAAACCCTATATGGGTGGTCTAGAAGCCATTGTTCCCAATATGCACTAAACTGGATGCTCACTTTACAGAAATAGCAGAATCATGATTTTCATTGATATTATCAATCTGTTCTTGCAGACGATTTTTTATTTCTGTGGTCATTCTAAGTTCAGCAGTTAACATTTCAATTTTACGCAATGCTGTCCAATGCTCCTGGGCCATGCTTTCCATCTCGGTACGCAATTGCTCCGATTCCATATTTAGTCGTTCCAATTCTGTGCATAATCCTTGATAGCGTTCTTGCAGGGTTGCTTCAGCAATTTTTCTCTCAGCCAGTTCGTGTTGTTGCAGCTCGCGCTGAGCTTGCCATTGTATTTCACGTTGATTCCAGTTTTCACGCTCCTTACTGATATGGTGGCGTTCATTAGCCAACTCCAGACGTATTTGATCGATGAGCTGCATCAAGTGGCTTTCATTCGTTTCGCTACGCTGGCGTTCCTGGTCAAGTTGCTGTTTAGCTTCATGAATACATCTATCCATTTCTGTTTGTACTGTTTGTACCATCGCTTCTAGTTGCGTCACTCGTGCAGTGGTTTCATGTCGAATTTGTGTGATGTTGTCTTGTGCGATAACTACACGTTGTTCCGCCGCCTGAATAGCACTTTCAGCCGTGGTGCGGCGTTCTTGCTCCACAAGCAGTTGATCTGTCAACTTGCGGACAGCTTTTCTTTCAATATCAAGCTGTTCAATATGCCGGGCTGTATCTGCTTGCGCAGCTTGCTGTGCATTGATCGCCTGATCACGCGATTTTTCGGCTTCAGCTACGGACTGTGCAGCGAGTTGACGCTGCTCTGCAAATATATCTTCAGCATGTTGCACGGCTGTTTTCCAAAAGATGTTAAGTGCAGTGGTAACTGCTTCAGGGATACTGGGGGGCAAAATGGCTTTAGGTGTGTCAGCCATGTGTTGTTGCCAGCTTTTAAGATGTTCGCTAATGGTGGTATTGCTACCGGTGCCTAAAACTTCGCGTATTCGTTGAATTGTGGGATTGAGTCCACGACCGAGCAAAGATTCAGCAGCAGATTGAACGTCTTCATAACGAATTCCAGAGCGCGCCATAATTATGATTACCGTGTCAAAGAATAATTTTGGGATTATACCACAAGACAATATTACGTATTACGTAATTTATACACATTTTACATGCAGAAATTCAAGATAATTACTATAATCATGAATTATTTTTTAATGAAAAAAACCACTACGGACATGCAATAAGCAGCTTGTTGTCAACTGATACATCCAAGAATAATTTCCTTAACCTGTATGGCAACAGCAAAATCTTTAGTGGTAAATTAATAAGAAATACGTTATCCAGAAACACGACCTTCCACCACACCTGCACCCGGCTACCCCCCGTTTCCCCATCCCCTAAAGACCTGCTTATGACCACCTTCTCAGCAACCCTTCCACTAGAGCGGCTGCAATTACCGCAAGACCTCGATGGCCGGACAGGACGTAATCGTGCAGGCCCGGAGGTCGTTTGCCAACTAGCTGCCAATAACGACCTTGAAGCAATTAATGCATGGCTTGCTGAATACCATGACTCGCCGCAAACCCTGCGAAACTATCGCAAGGAAGCCGAGCGATTACTGCTTTGGGCACTGCTTGAGCGTAAAAAACCATTATCCAGTTTGACCCGCGAAGACTGTATTCTTTATGAGATTTTCCTCAGCGACCCACAGCCAGGAGAACGTTGGTGCGGGCCAAAAGCACCACGTCATAGTGCACGCTGGCGGCCTTTTCTAGGTGCGCTCGGCCCATCAAGCCGCAAGGTAGCCATGTTAATCATCAATTCGATGCTGAGTTACCTAGTTAAAGCCGGCTATCTGGCAGGCAATCCATTGGCATTGGTTCGTCGTCGCCATCGTAACCAAAACGCCACAAATAGCGTGGAACGTTTTCTTGAACACGATCAATGGCAAGCCTTGCTGGATACCATTAAAGCACTACCGCAAGATAGCAAGCGCGATCAACAGCACCATGCCCGCGCACGTTACCTGCTTGCATTACTTTACCTGCTAGGCCCCCGGGTGAGTGAGATTGCTAATCATACGATGGGCAGCTTTGTACAGATTCGTAGCCGCTGGTGGTGGCATGTTACCGGTAAAGGTCAAAAAGAAGCACGTGTACCTGTCAACCGTGACATGCTGCAAGCCTTGCGGGAATACCGGCAGTTCCTTGGTTTGTCGCCACTCCCGTCACCCGGTGAGGAGATACCCCTAGTGATGAATCTTAAGGGCACTAGTGGCATTAGCAGCAATATGATTTACAGGATAATCAAAGATCTGGTTACCAAAGCAGCTATGCGGCTGGACGCAGATGACCCATATCAAGCTGAAAGATTGCGCCGTGCTTCCACACACTGGCTCCGACATACCAGCATTACCCATCAAGCAGATGCGGGCATTGATCTTTCGCACCTACAGCGCAACGCTCGTCATGCCCGTCTTGATACCACCGGTTTGTATCTGCATGCCGAGGAGAAAGAATGGCATGATGCCATGGAGCAGCATCGCCTGAAAAAATAGCCACGTACAAGCGGTCAATCATCCTTGCCTGCCTGCAGGATTCCGCTTCCAGCCTGCAAGATCAACCTGATTGCTCTATAGCCATATGTGATGTCAAGCGATAATTGAGCAAAATTAAAATACGGAATTCGGCCACCCTCTTCCACTGAATACTATCGCGGGCTTATAACAGTTGCATAAGCAGGCAGGTGCTAGTTAGTATGCCGCTTTTGAAAAATTGATGGCGACTCCAAATTTCGGCTATCACCCAGGCAAACCTATGGAACCGCCCTTACAGGGACCGCTGCCCGCCACCGATTTCTTGAGGAATACCCATGACTGTAACCCACACCCCTACACACGAGGGATTATACGACCCCCGTAATGAGCACGATGCCTGTGGTATCGGTTTTATCGTTGATATCAAAAATCGCAAGAGCCATCAAACTGTTCAGCAAGGGCTTAAAATACTCGCAAATCTGAGCCATCGCGGTGCGGTTGGTGCCGATCCACTCGCCGGTGATGGTGCCGGTCTCCTGATACAGGCTCCTGACAGTTTTCTGCGAGCCGAATGTGACACTATAGGCATCCATTTGCCCTCTTCTGGCCACTACGCTGTCGGTATGGTGTTTTTGCCCCGGGATGCGCCCGATCGCGCACAATGTGAAACAGCAATTGAGCAGAATATTGTCGCGGAAGGGCAGATTTTTCTCGGTTGGCGCGATGTACCAACCGATAATAGCTGCTTAGGTTACAGCGTAAAACCCACCGAACCGGTTATTCGGCAAGTGTTTATTCAGTGCGGTGATAGCTGCCCTGACAATGATGCTTTCGAACGCAAGCTGTTTGTTATTCGCAAGCGGTCCCACAACACGATTCGGCAAATGAATCTGCCTAACGGGATACATTTTTACATTAGCTCGCTCTCATCCCATACCTTGCTGTATAAAGGCATGATTTTAGCCAGCAACCTGGGCGCATATTACCTTGATCTTAATGACCCGCGCCTCGAATCAGCACTCGCATTGGTTCACCAGCGATTCTCTACCAACACCTTTCCATCATGGGCACTGGCACAACCTTTTCGCTACCTGTGTCACAACGGCGAAATTAACACCCTGCGCGGCAATATTAACTGGATGCAGGCGCGTCGTCATAATATGAGCTCCGATACCTTGGGGGATGATCTCGACAAATTATGGCCACTGATTGGTGATGGCGTTTCTGACTCCGCCACCTTTGATAATGCACTGGAATTACTGGTTGCAGGCGGTTATTCATTACCACACGCCATGATGCTGATGGTTCCAGAGGCATGGGCGGATAACCCGCTCATGGATCCCGGGCGTCGGGCCTTTTACGAATACCATGCTGCACTGATGGAACCCTGGGATGGTCCTGCCGCTATTGCCTTTACCAACGGCCGTCAGATTGGCGCAACCCTTGATCGTAACGGTTTGCGGCCGGCGCGTTATCTGGTCACAGATGATGATCAGGTCATCATGGCTTCAGAAATGGGTGTACTGCCTGTTGCCGAGGAAAAAATAATCAAAAAATGGCGGCTACAACCAGGAAAAATGCTGCTGATTAATCTGGAAGAAGGCCGTATCATCGATGATGATGAAATCAAGGAGCAGCTTGCTACCACCCACCCCTACCAGACATGGTTAAAGAATACTCAAATTCGCCTTCAGGATTTGCCCGCTGAAATCGGACCGATGGCGCCGGATGCAGCAACCTTGCTGCGGCGACAGCAGGCTTTCGGGTACACCCAGGAAGATCTGCGTGTCTTCCTGCTACCCATGGCAGAAAAAAGCGAGGATCCGATTGGCTCTATGGGACGTGATATCCCACTGGCCGTGTTGTCCGACCGTCCCAAACTGCTATACGACTATTTCAAGCAGAAATTCGCCCAGGTAACCAACCCGCCCATTGACCCGATCCGTGAAGAGTTGGTTATGTCGCTGGTCTCGTTTATTGGTCCGCGACCCAATCTGCTTGATCGTAGTAGCGGTGGTTCCCACAAGCGTCTGGAAGTCAAGCGCCCGATTCTCGATAACATTGACCTGGAGCGGATTCGTCGCATCGAATACCATGTGGACCGTGCCTTCCGCACCCGTACCTTGAGTATCTGCTATCCGGTAGAACGGGGCGCAAAGGGTATGGCGCTTGCGCTGGAAAGCCTGTGTCGTGAAGCCGCCGATACTGTTCGTCGTGGCTATAACATCCTGATACTTTCGGATCGGGACGTGGATGCCGATCACATCGCAATCCCCGCCCTGCTCGCCACCGCCGCTGTTCACCACCACCTGATTCGTGGTGGTCTGCGAACCGAAGTGGGTCTAGTGGTTGAAACCGGCGAAGCGCGACGCGTGCAGGATTTCTGCTTGCTCGCCGGTTATGGTGCTGAGGCCATCAACCCCTACCTTGCATTTGACACCCTGACAGTTCATGCACCGACCGTATTGCAGCCAGCGGCTCAGGCAGACATTCACGAGCGCTACACCAAGGCCGTATCCAAGGGCATCCTCAAAGTGATGTCAAAAATGGGTATTTCCACTTATCAATCGTACTGCGGTGCACAAATTTTTGAAGCCGTCGGCCTGTCCAGCAAATTTGTCGAGCGCTACTTCACCAATACGCAAGGCGTAATTGAAGGTGTCGGTTTGAGCGAAATTGCTGAAGATGCTGTCCGTCGTCACCACCTGGCCTTTGGTAATGCGCCACTGTATCGCAATCGCCTGGACACCGGTGGCGACCTTGCATACCGTATTCGTGGTGAAGAACACGCCTGGACACCGGAAACCATTTCGCTGGTTCAGCACGCGGTCCGGGCAAGTGATTATCAAAAATTCAAGCAATATAGCCAGACTATGAACAGGCAGCGTGACGGTTTACGTAACCTGCGTGGTCTATTCGAGTTCCGTTTTACCGCTGACCCGATACCCCTGGATGAAGTGGAACCAGCCTGCGAGATTGTCAAGCGTTTTTCTACGGGCGCCATGTCTTTTGGCTCGATATCCTGGGAGGCGCACACCACCCTGGCGATTGCGATGAACAAGCTGGGCGCAAAATCAAATACCGGAGAAGGTGGCGAGGATGCCAAACGCTACACACCGCTGGAAAATGGTGATCTCGCCCGCTCAGCGATCAAGCAGGTTGCATCAGGGCGTTTTGGTGTCACTACAGAATACCTGGTCAATGCCGATGCGATTCAGATCAAAATGGCACAAGGCGCAAAACCAGGTGAAGGTGGACAGTTACCAGGACACAAGGTCAATGACTGGATTGCCAAAGTCCGTCATTCCACTCCTGGTGTCGGACTCATTTCGCCGCCACCACATCATGATATCTACTCCATTGAAGATTTGGCACAGCTTATTTTTGACCTCAAAAACGCTAATCCACAGGCAGATATCAGTGTTAAACTGGTCTCGGAAATCGGTGTCGGTACAGTCGCAGCCGGTGTATCGAAAGCGCATGCCGATCATATCACCATTTCTGGCGATGACGGCGGTACCGGTGCGAGTCCGCTAACCTCTATCCAGCATGCCGGTTCACCTTGGGAAATCGGTCTGGCAGAAACTCACCAGACCCTGGTTCGTAACGATCTGCGTGGACGTATCGCCGTTCAGGTCGATGGTGGCCTGCGTACCGGGCGCGATATTGTCATCGGCGCATTATTGGGTGCAGACGAATTCGGCTTCGGTACCATTGGGTTGATTGCTGCCGGTTGTATCATGATGCGTAAATGCCATCTCAACACCTGCCCGGTAGGTGTTGCCACCCAAAACGAAGAGCTGCGTAAACGTTTTCCCGGGGAACCTGCGCATGTCATTAATCTCTTCACATTCCTGGTCGAGGAAGTCCGCGAGCTGATGGCGAAGCTCGGTTTTCGCACCTTTGATGAAATGGTAGGCCGCGCTGACCGGCTTGATATGCGTCGAGCGATTCAGCATTGGAAAGTACGCGGTCTGGACTTTACCCGCCTGCTGGCCGTGCCCCATGCCCCTGAAGGTGTAGCCACGTATCATTGCCAGAAACAGGATCATGGTTTGGACAATGTGCTCGATCATCGTCTGATCGAGCAGGCAAAACCGGCCCTGGATTCAAGGCAGGCGGTTACAATCGAATCACCGATCGCCAATACTGATCGCACCGCCGGTACGATGCTATCGGGACAAATAGTACGCCGTTATGGCCATGCCGGCTTGCCGGACAACACCGTTCATGTTCGCCTGAAGGGTACTGCAGGTCAAAGCTTCGGCGCATTTCTGGCGCGAGGCGTGACCTTTGAATTAGCGGGTGAGGCCAATGACTACGTTGGCAAGGGCCTATCCGGTGGACGAATTATTATCCGACCACAAAGTACCAGCACCTTGTGTCCTGAGGACAATATCATTATCGGTAATACTGTTCTGTACGGTGCGATTGGCGGTGAATGCTATTTCCGGGGCATTGCCGGTGAGCGTTTTGCGGTACGCAACTCAGGCGCTGTTGCTGTTGTTGAAGGCACCGGCGACCACGGTTGTGAATATATGACCGGTGGAGTAGTCGTAGTGCTAGGCGCAACCGGCCGTAATTTTGCCGCCGGTATGAGTGGTGGTATTGCTTATGTACTGGACGAACATGGTGACTTCAAACGACGTGCCAATACTGCAATGGTTACGCTGGAACCGCTAAACGATGCTGAGGAAACGTTAAACGTTCATGCCTTGCATGCTGACTGGAGCGCCCTGGCGGCAACAGAGTTGCCTAAACAGCAACTCCGTCACGATGCTAAACGACTGCACATACTGGTCGCCCGTCATTATCAGAATACGGGAAGCGCGCCTGCACACCGTGTGCTGGAAAACTGGCGCGAATTATTGCCAGCCTTTGTAAAGGTTATGCCCTTGGACTACCGGCGGGCGCTACAGGAAATACAGGAAAAAGCTAGCATGGCCAGTAACAACAAGCAAGCCAGTGTGGCTGTTGGAGCTTAACATATGGGCAAACCCACCGGATTTTTGGAAATTACCCGCAACGACCACAATTACCTGCCCGTTGCAGAACGGATCAAGAATTTCCGTGATTTTGTAATCCCTCTGGAGGAATCACAAATTCGCGAGCAAGGCGCTCGCTGTATGGACTGTGGTATTCCTTTCTGCCATCGTGGTTGTCCGGTACATAATATCATCCCGGATTGGAACGATCTGGTTTACCGTGGCAACTGGCGTGAAGCCCTGGATGTATTGCACTCTACCAATAACTTTCCGGAATTTACCGGCCGAATTTGTCCGGCGCCTTGTGAAGCATCGTGCACCCTGAACTTCAATGACCAACCTGTTACTATCAAGGACATTGAATGTGCCATTATCGATAGGGGATGGGCAGAAGGTTGGGTAACGCCGCAGATTGCCGCTCACCGTACAGGCAAGCGGGTTGCTATCATCGGCTCGGGTCCTGCTGGCCTTGCCTGTGCCCAGCAATTGGCCCGTGTTGGCCATAAGGTGGTTATATTTGAAAAAAACGATCAAATCGGTGGTTTGCTTCGTTACGGTATCCCCGACTTTAAGCTTGAATCCCGGTGGATTGACCGCCGTCTGGCGCAGATGCGTGCTGAAGGTGTGGCATTTCGTCCCAACAGTCATGTGGGTACCGATGTTTCTGCGCAGAAAATATTGACAGAGTTTGATGCTGTGGTTCTGGCAGGAGGATCGGAAAAACCACGTACATTGGATGTGCCCGGCCATGAATTGCCTGGTATCTACTTTGCTATGGATTTTCTGACGCAGCAAAACCGGCGCGTTGCAGGTAAGGCGATTCCTGCTGAAAAAGAGATTATTGCTACCGATAAAGATGTGGTAGTGATTGGCGGTGGTGACACCGGCTCCGATTGTGTGGGTACTTCGGTACGTCACGGTGCGCGCTCCGTGACCCAGCTGGAAATCATGCCGAAACCGCCTCTCCATGAAAACAAGCTGTTGAGCTGGCCAAATTGGCCACTGAAACTACGAACCTCCAGCTCTCATGAGGAAGGCTGTAAACGTGATTGGTGCGTCACGACCAAAGCATTTTTGGGGAATAGTCATGGTCAAGTTAGAGCGCTTCAGGCGGTACGGCTGGAATGGCAGTCGGAAAACGGCCGCCAAACCATGCTTGAAGTGCCAGATAGCACCTTTGAAATTAAAGCGGATCTTGTTTTGTTGGCGATGGGCTTTGTGCATCCTGTTCACGAGGGTTTATTGCAAGATCTGGGTGTAGCACTTGATGCACGTGGCAATGTCAATGCCAATGAGCAGGATTATCAAACTTCCATTAACAAGATTTTTAGTGCAGGCGACATGCGGCGTGGGCAATCATTGGTCGTCTGGGCCATCCGTGAGGGCCGACAATGTGCTCATGCCGTCGACGGGTATTTAATGGGACATTCAGAATTGCCACGTTAAACCAGTACACGTCCACGATGCACGGAATGGAGGAGATGGGTGGTATACGATCTTGCTGCCCATCTCACCCGCTCGTTTGAGTTCATTTGAAAAAGCATCGCAAATGAATCAGTGAATCACGGCCTCACAATCGCTGACAAGACTGAGCCGCAACGCATCCTGGAACACCGCCTGATCAAGGCCGTAAAGTACATCCAGCAACCCTGCTTGCAGACTGCCGGGGCCTTGTGCTGCTTTTGCGGCTTGCTCTCCGGCGATATCAAATAACGCCAGTCCTGCAACTGCTGCCACAACCGGATCAGGTTCTACTGCCAGACAGGCACCTACCACCGCTGTTGCCGAGCAGCCCAGTCCTGTTACCGATGTCATCAGCGGATGGCCATTGGCAATACCTATAACCTGTTTGCCGTCCGTAACATAATCCACTGCTCCAGTAACCGCCACTATAGCGTTTCTATCGACCGCCAGTGATTGTGCAGCACCCAGTGCAGCCTCGGAACTATCAACACTATCCACGCCTTTGCCCACCCCATCAGAGCCATAGGTTAAAGCTAGAATCTCGGAAGCATTACCACGAATAACACTCGGTTTTTGATAACCGAGTGCCATTGCAGCCTGTAAACGATAAGGTGTCGCACCCGCGCCTACCGGGTCGAGCACCCAGGGAATACCAGCGCTATTGGCCGTTAGAATAGCGAGCTTCATTGCTGCCAGGCACTTCGAATCCAGCGTGCCAATATTGATGACCAGTGCTTTTGCCTGCGGTGCAAATCTTTCGACTTCATCCAGCGAATGCACCATCGCTGGTGAAGCGCCTGTAGCAAGCAATACATTGGCTGTAGTATTTGTAACAACCAGGTTGGTGATGCTATGTACCAGCGGTTTCTGCATCCGTACAGCTTCGATGACCCGCCACAATCGTGGAGCAGCAAATTGTTGATCACCTAACATGGCGCTAACCATCAAAAATCAAAAACAGGATTATGTTGTTCAGCAACCCGCACAAATGTGGTTCGCTTACTCAGTTCCTTTAATCGGCCTGCGCCAACATATGTGCATGTTGAACGCAGCCCACCAAGAATATCCTTGACAACATGCTCTACCGCGCCCCGATACGGCACAGAAACCTCTTTTCCTTCAGAAGCACGATACTCAGCAAGGCCACCGCTATACTTCTCCATCGCCTTTTTTGAGCTCATTCCATAAAATTCACATAGATGCTCGCCATTCCGCTCAATAAGCCGTCCACCACCTTCATCGCAACCGGCCAGCATTCCACCCAGCATCACAAAATCAGCACCCGCACCAAACGCCTTGGCAACATCGCCGGGGCAGATACAACCACCGTCTGAAATAATTTGTCCGGATAAACCATGAGCGGCATCGGCGCACTCAATGATTGCAGATAATTGTGGATAACCTACTCCCGTTTTGACACGGGTCGTACAGACCGAACCAGGGCCAATCCCGACTTTGACAATATCTGCACCGGACAGTAACAATTCTTCCACCATCTCGCCGGTCACCACATTACCCGCGATAATCACCTTTTCAGGATAGCATTCCCGTACCTTTCGAACACATGCAACGAATTGTTCCGAGTAACCGTTTGCGACATCAATGCAAACAAGGCCCAGACTGGGATGCTTTGCAAAAAGCCGATCCAGCTTATCCAGATCGCTATCGAGAATCCCGGTGCTGACAGCTATATAATCCAGCCCGGATTGATGATGGTTTGAACAAAATTCAGAAACAAAATCATCCCATTCTGAAAGTGAATAATGCTTGTGAACCGCCGTTATCAACTGATAGGTTGCCAATGCCTTCGCCATTGGAAAGGTACCAACGGTATCCATATTGGCAGCCATAATCGGTATGCCACTCCAGCATCGGCCACTATGTCGAAATTTGAAGGTGCGCTCCAGACTAACCTGGGCCCGACTACCCAGCGTCGAACGCTTTGGCCGAATCAGTACGTCCTTGAACCCCAGTTTAAGATCAGCCTCAATACGCATAACCTAAACCTCAAACGATACGTCCGTACATGCTCAACAAGGACCGGTAACGCCCGGCAAGCTGTGGCTCCACCTGTTCCCATTGAAACTGCCATGTCCAGTTTCCATCAGGTGTACCGGGTCGATTCATCCTGTCCTCACCACCCAGCTTTAATACATCCTGCATCGGTATAATAGCGAGTCGTGCCACTGAAGCCAGAGCGGTCCGTACCAGTAACTCAGGCATTTGCCCGGCATCTCCTCCTAAATAGCCAAATACATGTGCTCGCGTGCTTTCATCAAGCTCTTCAAACCAGCCCAGTGTTGTATTGTTATCGTGTGTGCCGGTATAAACCACTGAGTTGACGATATGATTATGAGGCAAATAAGGGTTATTCGCGCCACCTCCAAAAGCGAAATGCAAAACCTTCATGCCCGGTAAATTATGAGCATCACGTAATGCTTCAACGTCATCGGTAATAATCCCGAGATCTTCTGCAACCAGCGGTAACTCACCAAATTCCTGCTGTAGCGTGTTGAGTAATTCATGGCCTGGAGCCTGTTGCCAGCGACCATGAACCGCTGTGTCCGCATCAGCAGGAATCTCCCAATAGGCTTCCAACCCTCGAAAATGGTCAATACGCAACAAATCAAACTGCGTAAATTGGGTACGGATACGTTGCTTCCACCATTCAAAGCCGTCTGCTTGCATCGCTTTCCACGAATAATGTGGATTGCCCCATAATTGACCTGTTTCCGAAAAATAATCCGGCGGTACACCAGCAACCACTTTCCTCTGCCCGCTCTGATCAAGTTGAAAGGCCTCACGTTGCGCCCAGACATCAGCGCTGTCATAACCGACAAAAAGGGGTATATCACCAAAAATCAGTATGCCATGCTCATTCGCGTAACGCTTGAGCGTTATCCATTGCTGGAAGAATAAAAATTGTTCAAAAGTGTATTGTGCGATACTTTCAGCATAATCTTTTCGTGCAGCTGCGATAGCCTCCGGTTCGCGGTCACGCAACTCAGTTGGCCAATCAAACCATGCCCACTGATCATGTGCTTTGCGGATAGCTTGATACAGCACGTAATCGTCTAGCCAATAAGCATGTTGCGCCTGAAAAGCGATATAATCCTCATGCCTGGAACCACCATCATTGACAAAGCTCCGGTAGGCTTCGGCCAATCGCTGCTGACGATAATCCCACCCTTGCCCGCCACCATCTTCTTGTAACCAGCCGGCTTCAATCAGCGGCTCTAGCGCAATCAGGCGAGGATTGCCCGCATGTACAGATTGCGCCGAGTAAGGCGATAAATCATCGTGAGGTGGCCCTAGTGGCAGTGTTTGCCACATGGTAAAGCCACAAGCAGCCATAAATTCGATAAACCGGTAAGCGTTTGGCCCCAAATCGCCACTACCATGATCACCTGGCAACGATGTCGGATGAAGTAAAAGCCCGGCACGGCGCTGAACGAAGGGCGCATTCCCGCTCATGAGTCAATAACTCCTTAAAGATTATGATGTGATTGCTGCTGGCTTTAGGCGAAAAGATCAGCGGATATTATGAAATGCTTGTCCCAGCATTTCAGGTGTAACCAGAACCACGCCGTTCTCTGTACGGTAAAACCGGCGGGTATCCTCCTCAGGATCCTCACCGATGACCGTGCCGGGCGGGATAATACAACCTCGTTCGATAATGGTTTTGCGTAGTCGGCAATAGCGGCCGATATCGACTCCCGGCAATATAACAACGTCGTGCAATTCCGCGAAGGAGTGCACCTGGACTTTCGAAAACAAAAGCGAGTGATTAACGTAGCCACCCGAAATAATGCAACCATCCGCAATCATTGAGTCAACGGCCATGCCACGTCGCCCTTCATCATCAAATACAAACTTGGCTGGCGGTGACTGATCCTGATAGGTCCAGATTGGCCAATGCCCATCATACAGATTCAACTCCGGGTCGATGTCCACCAGCTCAGTATTCGATTTCCAAAAAGCATCTACGGTACCGACATCACGCCAATACCCCTTGGCCTTGGTCTGCACATCGTGGAAGGGATAGGCAATAACGCGATAGTGTTCAAGTAATTTTGGGATGATATCCCGACTAAAATCATGCTGCGAACCTATTTGGCTGGCATCTTCAATCAGGCACTGATATAAAAATCGGGTACTAAATACATAAATACCCATCGAAACCAGTGCCACATCGCCTCGCTCCAACAAGGTTTCAGGTTCCTGCGGTTTCTCAACGAGGCGGATAATCTCATTGTGCTCGTTTACTGTCAGTACCCCAAACGCATAAGCCCGTTGTTGTGGCACCTCAATACTGCCAACGGTAACATCCGCTTCATTTTCAATATGGTGAGCCAGCATAGGACCATAATCCATTTTGTAAATGTGATCACCGGCGAGAATGAGGACAAATTCGGGATCATGGTTGCGCAATATATCCATATTTTGATAAACGGCATCTGCGGTCCCTTTATACCAGGACTCCTCATCGATGCGCTGTTGTGCTGGCAATAGCTCGACAAATTCACCAAATTCACCACGCAAAAAGCCCCAGCCACGCTGGATATGCTGGATCAGGGAGTGTGCCTTGTACTGAGTGAGTACACAAATGCGTCTTATTCCTGAATTAATGCAGTTTGACAAGGGGAAGTCGATAATTCGATACTTTCCGCCGAATGGCGTTGCTGGCTTGGCTCGCCAAAGTGTTAACTGTTTTAGCCGGCTACCTCGGCCTCCAGCTAGAATGAGTGCCACAGTTCCTCGGGTTAGGCGGCTAACGAAACGTGATGCAGTCGCGGCGCTCATGCGCTTGATCGACCTCTTTGCTATAATTCTCAATTGGTTAGATACAAAGCATCTAGCATTAATCCAGGATGCTTTTGGATGATGTCTAATATTAGTACTCCAAAAGCAATTTTTGCCACTGACTATCATATCCCGTGATAACTAATACTGTTAATGAGTGACTCGGAATACGACAACACCCTGCTATCTGAAGGTGATTTGCTCACTGCCGCTACCCTCCTGCGCGATGGGCATCATCCTGACCCATTTGCCGTGCTGGGTTGCCATCGACGTGGTGACAATATTGCGATTCGCGCTTTCTTGCCTGATGCCTGTCAAGTTTACTTGCTGGAAGGTGATTTTCTGTTGCGGCGGATTGCAGACACCCCGTTATTCGAGTGGACAGGTCAAGGTGTCGTCTTGCCACGGCACTATCAGATGGCGTGGATCGATGCTGAAGGCCAGGAACATATTATTTATGATCCCTACAGTTTTGAAGCGCAATTAAGCCGATATGACCTGGATTTGTTTCATAAAGGCCGTCATTTAAATACCTATCGGGTACTAGGTGCCCACCCTCGGATAATAGAAGGTATTGAAGGCATACTGTTCGCTATCTGGGCACCAAATGCTGAGCGGGTCAGCGTGCTGGGCGATTTCAATGCCTGGCATGCAACCTGTCATCCGATGCGTTGGCGTGACGGTATCTGGGAGCTTTTTATTCCTGGTGCAGCGATAGGTGACCGCTATCAATTCGAGTTGCGTGTCCGCGATACCGGCGAGCTGCTCAGGAAAACTGACCCCTATGGCCAACATTTTGAAAAACGGCCTGCGGTAGCTGCCATCGTTACCAGTGACACACCTTACCCTTGGCATGACCAGGCCTGGATGCAGCTTCAACACCAGCGTGACTGGAATCAGATGCCGTTATCCATTTATGAAGTCCATCTCGGCTCCTGGCAACGTGACAAGGATGGCGGGTATTTAAATTATAAGGAGTTAGCGCAGCGCCTGGTTGCCTATGTCAGTGCCCTGGGTTTTACACACATCGAATTGATGCCGATTACCGAGCATCCCCTGGACGCCTCTTGGGGTTATCAACCTACCGGCTATTTTGCACCCACGAGTCGTCATGGCAATCCTGATGACTTTCGTCAATTTGTCGATTATTGTCATCAGGCTGGTATTGGTGTGATCCTCGATTGGGTACCCGGTCATTTTCCCAAGGATAAGCATTCATTGGCCTGCTTTGACGGTTCTTTTTTATATGAGCACACTGACCCGAACCGGCGGGAACATCGTGGTTGGGGTACATTAACATTCGACTATAGCTGCACACAAGTTAAAAACTTTTTATTGGCAAGCGCTTGTTTCTGGCTGGAGGAGTGTCATTTGGATGGTTTGCGGGTTGATGCTGTTGCATCCATGCTCTATTTGGATTACGCCCGCGAATCTGGGGAATGGTCACCTAACCCATTAGGTGGAAACGAAAATATTGAAGCTGTTGCATTTTTGCGGGAAATGAATGATGTCATTCGCCGACGTTTTCCTGGTGTGTTGATTATTGCTGAAGAATCGACAGCCTGGCCCTTTGTGACCCGACCTTCCGGGATGGGCGGACTAGGATTCGGGATGAAATGGAATATGGGCTGGATGCACGATGTGTTGGAATTTCTAACCCTGGATCCCGCTTTGCGTAATCATTATCATGACATTTTGACCTTTAGTTTGTTATATGCGTTTAATGAAAATTTTGTACTGCCCTTCTCTCATGATGAAGTGGTCCATGGTAAGGGCTCTTTGCTAGAGAAGATGCCGGGGGATCCTGTTCAAAAATTTGCTAATTTGCGATTGCTCTATGTCTATATGTGGACGTATCCGGGTAAGAAGTTATTATTTATGGGCAGTGAGTTCTCTCAAAAAAATGAATGGGATTACTCTGGAACGCTGGATTGGGATCTTTTGGCTACGCCTGAGCATGCGGGCATACACCAGCTGGTTGGCGATCTAAATAAATTATATCTCGCAAAGGAAAGCCTGCATAAATGTGATTTTTCTCAAGATGGGTTTCGATGGATTGATTGTTGCGGCGCATCACAATCAGTTATTGTGTACTCCCGCCATACTGAATCTCAATTGATGATTGTTATACTGAATTTTTCTGCCATAACCTATCGTGACTATCAGATTGGAGTACCTGCTCCGGGTTACTATGTAGAAGTTATGAACTCTGATGCGCCATGTTACGGTGGTCGTGGTTTGGTCAATAAAAATATAGCCGCGACTCCAATGGCTTATATGCACCAACCGTATTCACTGGTAGTAAACTTGCCTCCATTAACAGGTATTATTCTGCTTCGTTTTCCATTTAATGATGAATCTTGTGCACAGGATTAGTTTCCTGGGTATTTTTCTGTTTAAGTAATCTATTTCAGGACTTTTGATGAAGCTGCAACAACTGCGTTATCTGATTGCCATTGTTCGTAATGGTCTAAATATTTCTGCCGCAGCCGAGAGTCTTTATACTTCACAACCCGGCATTAGCAAGCAGTTACGACTTCTTGAAGAGGAGCTTGGGGTTGAATTATTTAGCCGTAATGGCAAACATTTATCCGGGATTACACCCGTAGGCCACCAGATTATTGCTAAGGCGGAAGCCATTCTTCGTGAAGTCAATAATATTCAAATTTTATCGGAAGAATATCGGGATGATCGACGTGGTAGCTTGTCAATTGCAACGACCCATACCCAGGCACGCTATGCACTTCCTCCAGTGTTACGAACATTTCGTGAGCATTATCCGGCAGTTACACTCCAGGTTCATCAGGGATCGCCAGCACAAATTGCTGAATTGGTTCGGTCCGGGGAGGTCGATTTTGCTATTGCCACTGAAGCGCTGGAGCTTTTTGATGATCTGGTCATGATGCCTTGTTATATTTGGAGGCGTTGTATATTGGTTCCCCGGGGACACCCTTTGGTTGAAATTGACCAGTTGACACTGAATGATGTTGCCCGTTACCCATTAGTGACTTATGTCTTTGGATTTACAGGCCAATCGCAGCTGGATGAAGCCTTCCGGAATGCACAACTGAAACCCAATGTTGCTTTTACGGCTACTGATGCTGATGTTATTAAAGCTTATGTTCGACTTGGTATGGGTGTTGGTATCATTGCGAGGATGGCTTATGACCCATTATATGATCAGGATTTGATTCGCCTTGATGCGGGTCATTTGTTTGCAATGAATGTGACTAAATTGGGCTTTCGGCGTGGTATGTTTTTGAGGTGTTATATGTATGCTTTTATGGAGCTGTTTTCATCTCATTTCTCTCAAGATCGTGTTAGGAAAGCTGAAAAAGCGGAATCCCTTGAGGAGGTAGATGCCCTGTTCAGTAATGTGCAATTGCCTGTTTATTAAATGGGTGGAGGGTACTTTGCGTTATGAAAAAACAGGCCAGGGCAGCAACACTTGTTACGCTGCAAATGGATTTATTAGAGCGCTTTGATGCGTTGATTAACAGCTTGAATGAGTGCTGTACGGCAGTTCGACAAGATGCAGCACTTCAGGTTTGGGTATCACGTACCGAGCTGGAACTGACTAACCATGTAGATATGCGTGAAAAGGCAATAGATTTGTATCGCGCACTCTGGTATGAAGCTAGTCAGGACGGTCGTGAGACGTTAACGTGTCCTGGGATAGTCGGTGCCAGTGTGGCTACATTGGCTGCTGCGCATGCTTGTAATATTGCCAAGGAGAATTTTAAGGCGAGTGTGTTGGCGCTCAAGGTTCTGGCGCGCACTCAAACCAATGAGGTTATGGCTGATTTGTTTCGTCGGTCGGAAAAAGTTGCAATGGCCATGCAGCGTATGGGGGCTGCTCGTCTTAATCTTAAGCAGGCCTACCGTCATATTCCCCTTTTGGATCGGTGTCCGCTGAAGGTTGGTTTTACTTGGTCTAAGCGTGGGCGTGTTATCCAGCGGACCAGTGTAGCCACGGCGCGTCAGTTGCTGGAGAAGCGGATTGAGACGCCGCAGACACGTCTGGAATTGCAGCGACTTGCCAAAATAGCTGAAGATGAGATGCTGGCGCGGGTTCGTAGTGTGTGCCCTCATTTGCGTGCTAATGTTGTATTTGCTGATTTGGCATCTTCCAATGGGGTGCAGCGCCGTTTAATGCAGGCTCCGCTACCGATATTGGTGCCACTTGAAGGCGAGTCGTTCCCTGAATTTGTACCGGTGCCCCCTGACCCGCCCCTTGTGCCCCGGTTGCGTCGTGCTGATGTGCGTATTGAGGATGATCCTTTCTTGCCGCTTGTTCGGGTGTACAGGTATCGTTCTGAATACCGGTGAGTTTATTAGTAATATGATGATATAAAAACTATATAAAAATGACTGGTAAATTCAGGTATAACGATACAAATAAAATTGCCTACACTATGCATACACTTAAAAAAACTTGAATTGATTGTGCGGGCATTTTTTTATCAATTGCTGCTTTAGTTACAAAAAATAAGGGGGCTAGTATGTCATCACGTGCTCGTGTGTGGCCTGGAAAGCCGTATCCACTCGGTGCAAACTGGGATGGAAAAGGTGTTAATTTTGCTATTTTTTCCGCCCACGCAGAGAAAATCGAATTGTGTTTATTCGATCCATCAGGCCAACGTGAAGTTGAGCGCCTGGCACTTCCTGAGAACACCGATCAGATTTGGCATGGCTACGTTCCCGGGATCTGGCCAGGTGCCTTATATGGTTATCGGGTTTTTGGGCCTTATGAACCCAGTAATGGCCACCGCTTCAATCACCATAAACTGCTATTGGACCCTTATGCTAAACAGTTTTATGGTTCTCTGCACTTACGTGATGAGCATTGTGGCTATCAGGTCGGTCATCATGACGCCGATCTGTCCTTCGATACCCGTGACAATGCCCATGAGATGATCAAATGCGTTGTCGCTGATACCCATTTTGCCTGGGCAAATGATCATGCACCTGAGATACCCTGGCAAAAAACCATCATTTATGAAACACATGTTCGGGGATTCACCATCAAGCATCCGGAGATTCCTGATCACCTGCGCGGCACATTTGCGGGTCTCTCCCACCCCGAGATCATTAAGTATCTACGATCACTTGGGATCACTGCCGTCGAGTTGATGCCTATTCATGCCTTTGTTGATGACCGCTTCCTTACCGACCGCGGGTTACGCAATTACTGGGGATATAACACGCTCTGTTTCTTTGCGCCAGAAATGCGCTATTTGGGCGGTGGCGATCTGGCAGAAGTCAAAAACATGGTCAAGCAGTTGCACGATGCGGGTATCGAAGTGCTGCTGGATGTAGTCTATAACCACACGGCTGAGGGTAACGAATTAGGGCCAACACTCAGTTTTCGAGGTATCGATAATGCCTCTTACTACCGACTGCAACCTGAAAATCGCCGCTTCTATATCAACGATACCGGTTGTGGAAATACCCTGAACCTAACCCACCCTCGTGTTTTGCAGATGGTTATGGATAGCCTGCGCTACTGGGTCAATGAAATACATATTGATGGTTTCCGCTTCGACCTGGCAGTTACCCTGGCTCGTGAAGAATATGGCTACGACCGCAGTAGTGGTTTCTTTGATGCCATCAGCCAGGATCCTGCCATGTCACGGGTCAAGATTATTGCCGAGCCTTGGGATATCGGCCCGGGAGGTTACCAGCTCGGTGGATTCCCGCCAGGAACTGCCGAATGGAATGATCGCTTCCGTGACACTGTTCGGCGCTTCTGGTGCGGGGATGATAATATGATTGCCCGGTTGGCCCCTAACCTGCTGGCATCCAGTGACCTGTTCGAGCATGACAGTCGGCGACCATGGGCCACAGTTAACTACGTTGCCAGCCATGATGGCTTTACGCTGGCTGACCTCGTTTCATATAACGAGCGCCATAATGAGATTAATGGTGAAGACAACCGTGATGGCCATCCGAGTAATTTCAGTAATAATCATGGTATTGAAGGCCCAACCGAAGACCCCGGCATCCAGCAACTACGGCAGCGCCAACGACGCAATATGCTTGCAACGGTATTCCTTGCTCAAGGTACCCCAATGCTATTAGCCGGCGATGAATTTGGTCGTAGCCAGCACGGTAATAACAACGCCTACTGCCAAGACAATGCAATTAACTGGATCAATTGGCAAGATATCCCGGATGAAGAACAAGCGTTTGCTGATTTTGTGCGTCGTCTGATTTACATGCGCCATGAGCATCCGGTGTTACGTAGATCCCGCTTTATGCATGGCTTTCAAACATCCGATACTACCGACCTGCACGATATCGCCTGGATAAGCCCAGGCGGTGAAGCCATGAATAACCATGACTGGCAAGAACCGAAAGCTCGATGTTTTGGTATGTTGTTATCGGGTGATGCCGGCGAATTTTTCACAACAGACGGTTACCCTGATACGGATGATACGCTACTGGTTATTTTTAATGCCAGTGCGGCAAATATTTCATTCCAGCTTCCCCGGATCAAAAATAGCGATCATTGGTACTGTTTACTGGATACTTTTCACCCTGAGCAGCTTTCTGTAGAAAGCCTGGTACAAGCCGATAATGACTTTCAGGTAAAGCCATGGTCAGTGATTGTGCTCGCCCTGAAAATGGCTGCAAGTTAGTTATACTGTTAGGTAGACCATCATTAGTAACAGCTCCATCATCCAAAAAGTGCCGGATATGTTACTAATATTTGGTACTTCAAAAGGTTATTGCTTTAGCAGTTCTGGTTCTCCTGTGTGGTATATAATCAATATTGTTGGTTGCAATAGTAATATGATGGTATAATAACCATTATCGGTTACCTGTTAAAATACCACCGAGTATGGAACCTTCACCCTGAGAACCGCCCGCTTGTGGGGCAGATGCCAGCATTCGTCCAGCAAGTCGTGAAAAGGGTAAAGACTGTAACCAGATATGTCCGGGGCCACGCAACGTAGCAAAGAACAAACCTTCACCACCAAATAGCGTTGACTTAATACCACCTACCATTTCTACGTCAAAATCAACACTACTCTGCATGGCAACGAGACAACCTGTATCAACGTGTAATGTTTCGCCATGATCCAGTTGCCGTTCCATTAATGTGCCACCTGCATGGACAAAAACCAGACCATCCCCTTCCAGTTTTTGCATAATAAAACCTTCACCACCAAACAAACCCGTCAAAATTCGCTTCTGGAAGTGAATACCAATACTGACTCCACGAGCAGCACAGAGAAAACTATCCTTCTGGCAAATCAACCGTCCATCCATATTTGCAAGTGAGATCGGAATGATATGACCCGGGAACGGGGCGGCAAATGCTACCCGTGCCTTGCCATGGTGACCCGCATGAGTGAACACTGTCATAAACAGGCTTTCACCGGTTAATAATCGCTTCCCCGCCCCCAATAATTTAGCCATGAAACCACTATTACCCGTATTATGTGATCCATCACCAAAAATGGTTTCCATCTGGATTACTGAATCTTTGTACATCATCGCCCCTGCTTCAGCGACAGCACTCTCCTCTGGATCCAGCTCAATTTCTACAAACTGCATTTCCTGTCCATGAATGAAATAGTCCACTTCATCAGCTTGTGTAGGTCTGGGGCAAGAATTAGAAGATGATATAATAGCGTTTTGATTCGCCTCTGTAACAGAAGATGATGACGCTGGTGTCGATACCGTCTTAAGCTCGGGGATTTCACAAATCGGTGTCCACCTGGCAAGCCCTTCGTGCCAGGCCTGACCCTCAGGATTTACCATAGCCTGAGCGCGTGCTTTATCAACATCCATAGGCCCAATCTGCTGTCCGTCAAAACTCAAATACCATTGCGTCATTTTCTATTCCTCCTGCTTCACAAATGTGTTGTCTACACCAGCAGACAGTTCATCGTAGCCATCGCTCTCAGGATGCAGCACCACAATGCGCTCTGGTGCAAAAGCGCCCAGTTTCACTGCAATTTCACGGTGAACCAGCGCGAAATCAAACTGATCACGATCACCACGAACGATAGCCAACCGACCAGCCGCTAATCCTTTTTGTTGCGGTGGCAATACTTGTAGCGCACGAATCCAGCGGCCATCGCTATCAAGAAAATTGTATTTGATCTCGGCATCAGCATCATTCAATCTTTTTTCCTGAATCAATTGTCGGGCGCGAGCCATCTGCTCCTGAAGTCTCTTTTGCTTATTGCGCGCCTGATTTAATTGCCGATCCTGCTCACGCTTACGGGCGACCTCGGCCTCAATTTTTCGTCGCGCCTCAGCCTGTTGTTCTGCATCATCCGCAGCCAGCATCTTGTTTTTCTTGCGTTCATGGCCACGCTTACGCTGGTCAGCTTTATGTTTTTTTGCGTTATCGGCTGAAATCAAGCCCGCTTTCAGCAATTCATCTTGCAAGGACATTGCCCACTTACCTCACCGCTCGCCGATTGAAGTTAATACAAGACTCGTGTACGAATTGTCCCCTCCACCGCAGTAAGCAATTTACGTAGCTGTAAAGCTTCTGCACGATGGCTATCGAGATCGATCACAGCATAACCAATCTCAGAATTAGTTTGCAGATATTGACTGGAAATGTTGATGTGCTGTTCGGTAAAAATAGCATTGACCTGCGATAATATGCCCGGCCGATTGCGATGAATATGCAGCAATCGACACTTGCCCGGGTGCTCGGGCAAGGCTGCTTCAGGGAAATTGACAGCACTTAATGTCGAACCATTATTGCTGTACCTCAATAATTTGCCCGCCACTTCCAGACCAATATTTTGCTGTGCCTCTTCCGTGCTGCCACCAACATGTGGTGTCAATAACACATTGTCAAAACGACGTAATGGTGAAACAAACTCCTGATCATTTCCCTTCGGCTCAGAAGGAAACACATCGAGTGCAGCACCCGCAACATGATGACTGTCCAATGCGGCTACCAACGCTGCCATATCTACTACAGTACCGCGAGCTGCGTTAATCAAATGGCTGCCCGGCTTCATCCGCGCCAATTGCTTTGTACTCATCATCTGATGGGTCAGCGGTGTTTCCGGCACATGTAATGTCACCACATCTGATCGCTCCAGCAACGTATCCAATGATATAACAGATTGCGCATTGCCCAATGCCAATTTGGTCTCAATGTCATAAAAAATGACTTGCATCCCTACAGCTTCTGCCAACAAGCCGACCTGTGTTCCAATATGACCGTAACCGACAATTCCCAAACACTTACCACGCACCTCGTGGGAACCGGCAGCCGTTTTAATCCAGACACCACGATGTGCCGACGCATTACGCTGAGTCACCCCGCGCATTAGCAGAATAATCTCCGCCAGTACTAATTCCGCTACGCTACGGGTATTCGAGAATGGCGCATTGAATACCGGTATACCGCGCTTTTGTGCGGCATCAAGATCAACCTGATTAGTGCCGATACAAAAACAGCCAATCCCAATCAATCGTGGAGCTCGCGCCAACACCTTAGCTGTCAACCGGGTTGATGAACGGATACCTATAAAATAGGCATCATGAATAGCCTCAATCAGTTGTGCCTCAGGCAATGCCTTGGGACAGACCTCAATATTGCTGTAGCCATCGGCCTGTAGTGTCTTCACGGCACTAACATGAATACCTTCCAGCAACAAAATCCTGATCCTGCTTTTATCGAGTGATGTTTTGTTCATTACGTTGTACCTGTCCTTCGCCCGTCAGCGTACCTACCCAATCGTTTTTCTCATCTTCGAAAAAATAAAAAATCCGGAGCAAAACAACTCCGGATTTTATTATCAACGTATTCTATTTATTCAATTAATGCGGCCCAATCGTAATCTTCAATACACCATCGCGCTGATTCACAGACAAATCATACGCTTCGACGATATCATCCAGCCTGTACTCGTGAGTGACCAATACATCCAGATCAGCCCGACCGGAAGAATAACACCCATTAATCAGCGCATCCGTTCCTTGCCACCAATGCAAAACACTGTGATGATTTTACCCTGCAACATGTCCCTCATTCCCAGGAGCAACCGCGTTGAACCCCAAGCAAACACCAGATCGACCAAACACTGTACTAGATGGTATACGCACTTTTATCGACCCTGCCCATGTCCGTACTGACGCTGACAGCTGCCTAAAATATGGTCGTGACTGGACGCGACTATATACCCCAAACCCATTAGCGGTCGTATTACCCAATAGCAGTGAACAAATACAACAATTAGTGCGCTATGCCAATACACATCAATTGGCCCTGGTGCCTTCCGGCGGACGCACCGGATTAAGTGGTGCAGCCATGGCCTGCCAGGGTGAAATCGTCGTTTCCCTGGAGCGTATGAACCAGATCCTTGACTTCAATCCGCTTGATCGCAGTCTAACCTGCCAGGCGGGTGCTATTACTGAAGTTATTCAGAACTTCGCCTGCGAGCATGGCCTCTTGTACCCTGTCGATTTTGCCTCGCGTGGCTCTAGCCAGATTGGTGGCAATATTGCCACCAATGCAGGTGGTATCAAGGTGATTCGCTACGGCTTAACCCGCGATTGGGTAACCGGCTTGAAAGTGGTCACCGGAACAGGCGATTTGCTCAATCTCAATCGGGGACTGATAAAAAATGCCAGTGGCTACGATCTGCGCCACCTGTTCATCGGTAGCGAAGGTACGCTGGGTATCATTGTTGAAGCCACACTGAAACTGACCCGTCCTTTACAGGAACCCACGGTTATGGTGCTGGGCATTACCGACCTGGACAGTGTTATGTCAATCTATCATGCGTTCCGCAATGCACTGGAACCGACAGCCTTTGAGTTTTTTTCAGAGCGAGCACTACACCATGTATTACGTAAAGGTCTCCATCGACCTTTTGAAACTGAAACACCTTATTACGCCTTGATTGAATTTGAAAATTCTCAAGGTGCTCATACCGATAATGCATTAGCATTATTTGAACACGGCATAGCACAAGGTTGGCTCAAAGATGGCGTCATGAGTCAGAGTGAGGCCCAGGCACAAGATTTATGGTGTTTACGCGAAAATATCAGTGAATCGATTGCAGAGCATCAGCCCTACAAAAATGATATTGCAGTACGCATCTCGCAAGTGCCTGCATTACTGACAGAAATCGACCAATTATTGGCACAGGAATACCCTGATTTTGAAGTGCTCTGGTATGGGCATATTGGTGACGGCAACTTGCATGTCAACATTCTCAAACCGGCCAGCCTGGAATCTGCTGTATTCGTAGAAAAATGCGAGCAGGTTAACCCGCAGTTATTTACAATTTTACAACACTATGGTGGCAGTATTTCTGCTGAACACGGTGTAGGACTGACCAAAAAACCTTACCTGCATTACACTCGCGATAAAACTGAAATTGACTACATGCGAGCAATTAAGTATGTATTTGATCCAAATGGAATTATAAACCCAGGAAAAGTATTTGAATAAATCAATAGTGTAGTCACGAGATAAAAAATAAGCGATTCTATCGGTAATGAAAGGATTGCATGTGACACACTCACATCGCAGACATGCTATATCAGACAAAGTATAGGCTTTGCTGAAGCCGCACTTACCCGGACAATCCGGGCAATGGGGTGGCGTTTCCAGAGATAATCGCCTGTTTATCAACGCAGTTTTCTGGCTTATGCGCACGGGTGCCCGGTGGCGTGATTGACCGCCTGATTACGGCGGCTGGAGCAATACGCACCGTCGTTTTATCCGCTCGCGAACAGGATGAAGACCTCTACAAATTACGGCATCTGGTTGAAAACGCTTTCCTGCACCTCAAAAGATAGCGTAGTATCGCTACAAGATATGCCAAAAACACAGCCTCGTTTCTCGCCGCCGTACACATCAGGTGCATTGCGCCTTGGGCCAACATCTCGTGACTACACGATTTAAAATTAGGTTATGATTATTATCCCGTGTATTTGGAACGGGTTATGGATAAACCGTGATGCGAAATGCGAAACTCTGGTTTGTTTTGAGATAGTTTAACTCGTGATGAAGCAGGTTTGCCAATCTTTGCTACAGGAACACACAGCCTCTTTGACAATTATATTTTTTCGCATAGACTAATCACCATTTTTGGTATAGATTTTTATGGTTTGTGTCTTCAGGGATTGAATAATCAGTTGCTCCTGAAAAATATCCAACTAATCAACAAGATTTAGGAGGAAATAAATGAAAGATGATTCAATACCATTATCAAAATTAGTCGCCACACTTTGGGAAGCTCACAATAATAAATTTACAGGCATAATGTTTTTATCGACTCAAGATAACCATCCAGTCCAAATAAATTTTTACGAGGGGATTATTGGGTCTATTCAATTAAGTAACAAACAGAATGAGGAAGCATTAACAATTTTACGCAGCACAAAACTGTATCGCTTTCAACAGATTAAGGCGCCTATAAAACCAAAAAACAAGGTATTTAAAGACACACCAGATATCATTAAGTCCCTTGATATACCCGATCAATCAAGTAGTAGCCCTAATTTTATGAAAACCAGCTTATCCAATGAATCCAAAGAATTTTTGCAACAAGAGTTAACAAATTTTCTTGGACCTATTGCGGCTATAATATCTAAAGATATCCTTTCAAGGGAGATCACCCTTAAATCAGCAATAGCACTCTTATCAAATGAAATTCCTGACAAAAAAGAAGCTGATAATTTTAAAAAGATAGTTCTAAACCATTTAACAGATGCATCAATTAACGACCTGCAATAAGCTACGATAATCCAATTATAAAATAGCATGTAAAAAGGAAAAAATATGGACAATCAAAAAAAATACCAAAATAGCGTACTCAATAAAATACGCAAAGCGTTTTTTTTGCTCTATATAATAACTCTTGTGGTTAGCTTGCCTGCGATATATTTCATAACATACAATCAAGTCCATTCTGAAGCTAATAAGGAATTAGACTTGATGGTTGATATGGTCAAGTCCATACAAAATTATATCCGTCAAGATGTTCGCGATGACTTATTAAAGCTTGAACTCTTTCATTCACCGGCAATTTCCGGCTCAACAACTATTACTAAAATAGCAAGACACCTCGCTGAACTTAAGCCGAATTACTACCTAAAGCTGGCCTCTGACAATCCGCTCAACACAAAAAACCAGGCGGTTTCTATAGAAAAAGAATTGCTGGCACGCTATCGCAATGATTCCCAACTCAATTCTCTTATAGGAACAGGAACCATTCAGGGCAGAGATTACTTATTATCTACACGACCGCTCAAATCAGCAACTTCATGTATGTTATGCCATGGTGATCCCAATAAAGCGCCATCAACAATTACTAAAGAGTACGGCAAAACCCATGGTTTTGGGTATAAACCGAACACGATAGTTGGTCTCAATGTTGCTGGCGTTCCACTCAAGGATATCAATGCCCTTGTGCTACAACGAGCATTAATAGCTATCGGTATTTTCACAATTATATTTACAATAATATTCTTGACTATTAATCAGCTATCCAAAAAAATCATCATTGAACCATTAGCAGCCATTACCGAAACAGCTATCGCTATTAGTCAAGGTGAACTCGATAAAAAAATTAATATCGGCAATGATGATAGTGAAATCGGAGCGCTTAGCCAAGCATTTGAACTAATGCAACGCAGTCTCTTGTATGCTATAAAGCGGATGGACAAAAATCCGGATGATAATGCCCAGTAAGTGAGCTGGCCGCCATGCTCAAATCCTTTTAGCAGCAATATCGCTGCTTTTAACCAGAAAGCAAGGCGAAGCAGTTATTACTGACCTTGCTTGTTAGCTTAGCTCACGGACCAGATTCAACCAATCCAAACAATTGCACCCGCTCTAGTACACCCGTTGCCCAATGGCGATGAGTGGCTGGCTCGCAAAAGCTTTCACCTTGCTTAAAAACGGCTGCTGCATTATCGTCTAATATGGCTACTGCCATATTATAATCTTCACGACCAATCTGATAACAGCTTTCAATGACTGGAATTTGTGTTGGGTGAATTGCTGTCTTACCAACCAGGCCATGCTGTAAATCTGCCTTGACTTCCCGTTTTAACACATTAGGTGTATCCAGATACTCAAAGACGGGTGCACTTAATTGATAGCCTGCTGGATAAAATGTGCAAACCAAATCTGCAATCACATTCCGCAGCGGTGTATCATAAATTGTTGCACCTCGTGCCCGCCGAATACCCAGCAAGTTCAACAGGTCATTCCCGCCAATCCGCAAACAGGGTATGCGGCTACGCAAGCCGCTATCATCCAGATAATCGCGTAGTAGCTCCATCTTGCCGCGATCAAATGCCTCGGCTGTTTCCAGTATGGGCATTAAGTAATGGTTATAGCGGTCATCCCACACCCTCAACCAATCATTCAAGGTATGCAGACCAATTTTCGGCAATACAAACCCGTGAATATATTGAATGCCTTCCATACTTAATAGACGCTTCAGTACGCCTGAGTTACGTGGCCGGATAAAACAAGGCAAGGTGCTTATTGCTAATGTGGGCAATAATGCCGCCAAATTTAGCAACGCCTGCTCCACATCCCGTTCATGCAGCGCATCTTCAGTACAAAGAACCAATGAGCGAACCCAGGGATATTTCTTTCTATTGGCTATATCTGCCAAATCAGGGCGATTGGCCGGCACATAAAGTGATGCCCCCAGCATGACGGCTGATAAATGCGTAGCTTGAAATGATGGATGATGCAACTCACCGGTTGGCAGGCCGCTGAATTCAACCGGAATAACGCTCATAACAAATCCTTTATCAGTGCAGTTGCATGAATAGGCATGGTTGAATCTACCGTCACAGGAACCTTTTTTTGCTCAGCAAGCAACTTTAAGTGCTCAACATCAGGATGATGCGGATCGCGTAACAATAATAATCCCGGTACACGACGCAACAATACCCGTGTTGCTTCCGCAACCCCGGGCTTAACAAAATTACGGTCATTAATACGATAACGATGATATAGCCGTGTCAAAAAATCACCCATTAACTGTCGTCGCTCTTGCCGCTCTTGAGGATCACAGCGTACCGACTGTGACAAACCCACTGAAAAATGCTGACTAACCTGATCCAGAAACCAATTGGAACGATCATGCGGCATAAAATCAGCATAAAAAACACAGCCATGGAAATCCTCGGCACCTATTGCCTCATTGAGAATAGAGCGACTGGTCAAACCTGAGACTGTCGCATTCAAGATTCCACTGGGAATTGCATAATCATCATACGTCGCAGCAACATCCGCAGTCCCGCCAATATCAGAAACCACATACAGCGATTCATCTACCTGCTCTGGCTGATGAGCATTCCAGTACTGCAACGCACCGTGCAACGTCTCGGTAATCACCCCTTTTGCTGTCCAGCCATCCACGAATACCAACCCGGCAGGTTCACGATGCTCATGACGTAACATAAAGGCCAGTGCATTTTCATCAATCCCGCGATCACGAATGATCGAAATGGAATAATGGCAAGCCTCCAGTCGCCCCAACTGATGCAACGCACGAACCAGTAATGCACCAATAGGCGTACCCGCGCGCGCCAGCGATACAATGGTCAATGCCTGTGTGCGATGATGACTTAGATAGTGCGCCAACGCCATGATCTCGGCTGCCAATCGAGCCGCATAACGTTGCGTCAAAGCCTCAAACACAGCCAAATAATCTGCATCAGGAATACGTTCGGGAGTCAACATTTCGCTGTAATGGCGCTGTCCTGACTGGATAAGTCGCTCTTTGGTCGCTACATCCACTCTATCTATCTGAACAGGTTTAAGCAGAAAAACGACATCCTGCAGACGGTAACTCCCACTAAACATAGGGATTAAACCTGCGCATTTTACAGGCCATATCCACACCAGGTCTCAGACTGAATCTGGCTGGCTTTCGGCACCAATGCAAAATCACAAAGCTGCATAAAGGGCAGATCCGTCAAACTATCGCCAGCACCCATCGTAACGATTGCACCATCACGTTCCAGCTCCGTCATCACCCGCTGCACAGCATCCTTTTTTTGCGCACCTCGCACGACCACTGCCAGGTTATTGCCATTACAATGCACCGCCAATTCGGGCGGCAACCCTGATGATGCTTTCAAATGGGTCTGCAATTGTGTCAGCACAGTACTGTCGGCATCCGTCTTGACCGAAATATATGAAAGCCACTCACCTACTGAGTGGCTTCTAACCCGATAGCCGCCCGCTGCTGCACCCGCCTCCAGCTGCGCAGACAGCTTCCACAACAAGGGTTGCGCTGCTATTAATGCTGGACGAACCTCGGCAAACCACCAGCGTGGCAACTGGCCATCAGGCTGCCGAATCACTGCGCCATGGTGGGTGATCTTCCAGGAACCAAATTCAATGAGAACCCGCGCCAGCGCATCATCGGTTCGACCAGTCACCGGAATCACAATCGCCTGTTCCTGCCAGAATGCCAATAACCGGCGCTGGCTGCCGGTCATGAATGACAACACCTGCCCGGCCCGGTTGGTCGCTGCCGGCTCTACGGGGCTATCCGGCGGACACTTCGGTGCTGTTTGTAAAATGGTGTCATCAAGATCAAGAAAAACTACGATACGTGGCATGATTCCTCCACGGCAAATGCTAACCCCTTAATCAAATTGGGCAAAAGATGAGTATCAAGCATGTCAGCATGTTCGTAAATCACGACAGGTAAACGTTCTGGATCGAGGTTGTACAAATAATTGGGAATACCATCACCATAATTATCAAGAAATTCATGCCGATCAGTAATAGCATCACCGATTAAAATTGGTGAACGTGTCGTCGACTGAAAGCGTACATCACGGCCTTGCTCCTCCAGCGCCAGCGCCACACGAAACGGTGTATAGGCATACTCGCCCGTGCCGATAATGGTCAATGACTGATCATCCGGAACGGGCGGCAATGCAGGTAATTGCCACTGTCCGGCAATAACCCCGATCCGCGCCGGATCAGTCACAACAGCATCATGGTTACGCGCCCTATCAGCCACCACGACCGGCAATGACGGCAACGGGAATAGCGGGTCGGCCTCGAATGTAAATTCACCCTCAATCAGCGCGGGGAACTGTAATGGACATACCAGTAATTCCGCCAATTCCTGCTGGCGGCTTGCAGGCAGCCAATTGGTAATGCTGGCAAACACCAGCTGCTCCACCTGTGAGTTGACCTGAAAATAACCCTGTGCCAGTTCAGCCAGGGTACGACCTGTGGATATTTCATCGTCCACCAACACCAGTGTCCGTGCTGAATAAAACAACGGTTGCAATGCCAGCTCCGGCAAATAGACCCGATGATCCGGTGCGTGACTATGGCTTTCATCAAAGCCCAAAGCCAGCGGGCGTGACAAATGATAGCGGGTGGTTTGCAAATACAAGATATCGTTACGCCGTGATTGTAGCGCGACCTCTTCGGCAACACCACGCCCCAATGCTGTTGCAGTTTCTGCCATACCAACGACCAGAACCGGCCCGGGTAAATCTGCAATTCTGGCCGCTAAAAGGGAATGAATTTTCTGCATAGTGCGCGGTTTGACCGCCCAGTGTTTACCCAGCACCTTACTGACAAACAAAAACAGCCGCCGAGGATTTTGACGCGTGGCAAAATCCAGACAGTCTGCCAACGGCAATCCCTCACGCCGAATGGTAATCTTGAGCTGTCCTGCCTGAATAGGCACGGTCAGGCACCGTAAAGCCAATTGATCTGTTTCCAAAATTTACCCTTCTAAAAACCCGTATTATCCCGGAGCCATTGTTACACGACCAATATCGGCACAAACCCGCCTAAAGCCCTTGTTGCCGGCGGCGGCTGACCCTTGCTGGTGGATATCGCGGAGACAATTGAATTTGATTAACTGGTTCAACTATATCTATCTGTTTTAACGCGCAAATTATCGCTATAAATGGTTCCGGTTTATAGTGTTTGCGCTATATAGCGTCGTCAAACCAATGAGTCTATGATAGCGTTTTTTTGGATTATGCCATGGAGGATAGACGATATAATAGCGCATCAATAACACGCTATATTTGATACCCTCCGGGTATGATTAGAACCGCACCTGCCGTGAGGTGCGAGCCAGGTGAGGTGCAAACATGAAGGCTTGGCTTGACCACTGCGAAGAGGAACACCGCGAGCTGTATGTTCGGCTCGTCAACCTGTGCCACACCTATCATCTATGCAGCCATGCTGCAGATCAAGGTATTTGACGTTTTGACCATCTGCGTCACCGAAAGCGCAGCGGAACAAGCTGGCCCATGCAGCCAGGGCTTTGACACCCCGCCTTTTCAGAAGGAGCCACCGTGCGATTATTTGACCCCGACAACCGAACTCGAAGCACCGAGCACAAGCGCATTTTTGCAATTTATGAGATAGCTTATGCGATCAATGATGTTTTGGCAGCTTTGCTTTTTATTATCGGTTCAATCCTGTTTTTCAACGAAAAAACAACCTATGCAGGCACCTGGCTGTTCCTGATTGGCTCGGTCATGTTCGGGCTGCGCCCAGTGATAAGATTGTTGCGGGAACTAAAATACATGCGTATGGCCGACTATGATGATGTGACCAGTACCTGAGTGTGTCTTGTCAGCTATAACATTCGCAAGGCCGCAGGGCCGGACTGGCGGCGCGACCCGGAAAGGGTGTCGATATGCTGGCCGAAGCCAGGGTGATCGGGTGATGGAATTCGAGGGAGAGGGAAAAGGCGCATGATCGCTGCACTTGCCGCATTTCATTTTGTCCTGGTTCTGAGCTTTACCGTCCGTATTCTGTTGCGCGACGACCTGTCGCCGCCGGCGCGGCTGGCGTGGTTCATCGTGTTGAACGTGCTGCCTTATGCAGGCAGCGTGGTCTATTTCCTGTTCGGCGAAATCGACCTGGGCCAAAAGGCGAACAAACATCACGATGCGATTTTCGACGAAATCGGCACCAAGGCTGCCCGGTTCATGGGTGACGCGAGCCACGCTATGATCAACCCGCTCTACCGTCCGGCCTTTCGCTATGCCGGCTCGATCAACGGCTTCCACCCGGTGGCCGGCAACCGCGCCGAGCTGATGGCCGATGGAACCATGACACGTGACCGGCTGGTGGCTGACATTGATGCGGCAACCGACCATGTGCATGTGCTGTATTACATCTGGTTGGTCGATGACACCGGCACGGCAGTGGCCGAGGCGCTGATCCGCGCCGCCGGGCGGGGCGTGACCTGCCGCGCCATGGCCGATGGGCTTGGCTCGCGGGCGATGGTGAAATCCGACCTGTGGCAACGCATGAGGGCGGTGGGCGTGCACCTGGCCGTGGCGCTGCCGCTCAACAACCTGCTGCGCACAATGCTGACCAGCCGGATTGACCTGCGCAACCACCGCAAGATCACCGTGATCGACGGACAGATCACCTGGTGCGGCAGCCGCAATTCGGCCGACCCCGAGTTTCGGGTCAAGCCGAAGTATGCGCCCTGGGTGGACATCATGCTGCGCTTTACCGGCCCGGTCGTGACCCAGAACCAGCTCCTGTTTGCCAGCGACTGGATGCAGGCGACGGGCGAGAGCCTGGACCTGATCCCGCTGCCGCAACAACCCGCCGAGGGCGGTTTTGCGGCGCAGGTGATGGGCGATGGCCCGACCGAGCGCAAGGGCGCGACACCGCAGCTTTTTGCAACCCTGATCGCCTGTGCGACTCGTGACCTGACCCTTTCGACGCCCTATTTCGTGCCCGATGCCACCGTGCTGGAGGCGCTTTGTGCCGCCGCGCTGCGTGGGGTGCGGGTGACGCTGATCTTCCCCGAACGCAACGACAGCTGGATCGTCGCCGCCGCCAGCCGTAGCTACTACCGTAAACTGCTGGAGGCGGGTTGTGAGATACATGAGTTTCAGGGCGGGCTGCTCCATGCCAAAACGCTGACCATCGACGGCAAGGTCAGCCTTATCGGGTCCACCAACCTTGACCTGCGCAGTTTTGATCTGAACTATGAAAACAACATCCTGTTGCAGGATACGGCCACGACCGAGGCGATCCGGAAGAGGCAGGGCGACTATATCGCCAGCGCACGCCCGGTGACGCTTGCGGGTGTGCGTAGCTGGTCCTATCCAAAGCGCATCTGGAACAACGTCATCGCTACCATTGGCCCGATCTTGTGAGAGAAATTTGAATGTTTTGAACAGGCCTTAAAAGCGTCTGTACTCATCACATCGGCCATGTTCGTAATCGATGAAAGGCGCGCAGAATCCCAGGCTGGTCACGTTGTACCTGATAGGGCACGGTATAGGGTGTTCCCGTTATCACCAGATCCCACGTATGAGGAACACGTCCCGGTCTTCCCATATAGGGTTGATCGGGAAGCTTGCTGACGCATACAAAATCGCATCCCGCAGATCGGCAAGGACTTGAGGCGACCAGCCAATCTTCAAGACTCCAACCAGCCTTTCTGCATGGCCTCAGCGACCCACATCTCCAATTCCGCCATCACCTGTTCACGGGGTATGGCTTCCCCAGTTTCCAGGTATGCTTGCGCCGCATGAATGCCCTCGACCTGCCATGCGTGTATCGCCACATACTGCTTAAGCGCATCCTCTATAGCCAAGCTCAGATAAAATGATTCAAAGGACATCATTGATTGAAGAGTTCATCGATGGAGCAATAACGTTGTTTACGGACGGCTTTGGCGTGTGCCCATTGATGTTCGACCGGATTGAGGTCC
>PDTV01000010.1 GCA_002747185.1 Candidatus Contendibacter odensensis | reverse complement strand
AACAAAAGTTACGTAGCAAAAACCAGCCTGAATCCTTATGCAGGCAAGCTGAGCACGCCATACTGATTTACTATGAGCTATCTCTTCCAGCAAGCACTTCAAATCTGCCTGTGCCGGTAACCGGGAAATCTTCTGTTTGCGAAGCCGTACCAATTACACCAGTACCACTTATTCCTCAAAGAAAGGAAAAAGCGGTATCACTCCACCACCTACCGCTGCCAAAGCCGCTTAAAATCACCCGGAATTAAGCCACTACCATGTTATTAAAGTGAATTTTGCTCAATCTCGTTATTATCGACTAAATCACGATAAGCATGCCACGTTGCATGGCCGATTAATGGCATGGCAATAGCCAAGCCCAGGAAAAAAACCAGAAGACCCATACCGGTGAAAATAACAATTAATGCTGCCCAGAGAAGCATGGGCACCGGGTTAATGCGGACGGCAGTAACACTGGTCATTACCGCAGTAATCAAGTCAGTCTTACGGTCCAGCAACATCGGAATAGAAACGACACTAATTGCAAATACTACTGCAGCGATTAGTGCGCCAACTATTATAAAGGCTATCAGAAAAATTAGACCACTACCCGAAAAGAAAAGCCTTGCAGCTGAGGCGTCAAATTGTACACCCTGGTTTACCATGATAATTACGAATAAAATGGCAGCCAGACGTACCCAGAAAGTCATTAGCAGGCCAACCAGCAGCCCAAAGAGGGCAATTGGTAATGTATTGCGCTGCCATGCGAATAGCGCATGCCCCAAAGAAGCAGACTCACCGGCTTCGAGTCGACGGCTGATATCATACAATCCAACCGCCAGAAAGGGGCTAACAAGCAGGAAGCCGCTGGTCAGCGCTAAAGCCGTATGCAATTGGGTTTCTAGCATATAAATCAACACATAGCCCATAAGAGTAAATAGTAATCCATAAGAGACACTCGTTACTGGTGAACGACACATATCCTTCCAGCCAGCACCCAGCCAATGCCAAGGCTGCTCTGTGCCAATCGTTTGAACCTTGGGAGTCGTCAGGGAATTTTTAATCACAGAAGTGGAAGCCATTAGTTAATATTCTCCCTTTGATGATTTGATACCAGGATGTGAACATCGACCTTAGGAATTTATTTTAGTTAGATACTAAACGAAAAGATTATAAAAGCTCAAAAGCGTTGCACCCTGGATATAAGAGGTAAGAGGCTCAGCCTGAAAAAAATGATCCGATATCCTTTTTTCAGGCTGGTAAACAGATGGTTAGCTATCGTATTGTGATCTTAACTGGCGGTAAAGATCGTAAGTCTGCTGTGCAATGCTGCGCCAGCTGTAATGACGCTCAACCCGCTCACGACCGGCTTGAGCCATTTGTTGGCATAGCTCTGGATCATTAGCGATGCGGTTAATTGCATCGGCTAAACCCCGCTCGAAACGACTTGGAGCAATAGGATCATGAGGGGGTTCAGAAGACAAATGCGGATCAACTAAAAAGCCGGTTTCACCATCGACTACAACTTCACAGATGCCACCTACTGCACTGCCAACAACGGGTGTACCACAGGCCATTGCTTCCAGGTTAATAATTCCAAACGGCTCGTAGATGGAGGGACAGCAAAAAATTGTCGCATGCGAGTATAAGGCTATCGTTTCCTGGCGTGATAGCATTTCAGGAATCCACACGATGCCGGGGCGTTGATTTTGCAGCTCCTCTACAATCTCCTCAAGCTCACGTTGCATGGCCAAGGTATCTGCATCACCGGCACACAGCACGACTTGCAGGCTCGGGTCAAGATGAGGAATAGCCTGTAAAAAATAGTAAAGTCCTTTTTGTCGGGTCATGCGACCTACAAACAGCACATAAGGCTGATTGGGATTGATACCAAGCTTATTGAGCGTTTCTGGCTGATCAATCTGCTGGTACTCATCGGTATCAATACCATTAGGGATTACCACAACACGATTAGGATCGATATCAAATAAGTGCAAAATATCATCACGCGTGCTACGCGATACTGCGATGACCGAATCGGCCATTTCTAATGCTGTTTTCTCAATCCAGCGTGACAAATCATAGCCATGGCCAAGTTGTTCACGTTTCCAGGGACGAAGCGGCTCTAGTGAATGGACAGTAATAACCAGCGGGATGTTGTAGAGGATTTTGGCGAGGATACCACTGAAGTGGGCATACCAGGTATGACAGTGAATAATTTCAGCGCAGTCTTCCAGGTCATCACCAACCCCTTGACCCACAAAAGCCAGACAAGTACTCAGTGCTTTCAGCGGTGAGACAAAGGATTGTGGGCAGCCGGCAAAATGTGTGGTATCCATTTTGATGCCACGTACATGCAATTGGCCGTCATGATGCGTTTGGTTATGGAATGTACGTACCTCAATGGGTGTCAACTTCGCCAGTTCGCGTGACAGGTACTCGACGTGGACACCTGCACCGCCGTAAACATGAGGTGGATATTCGTTGGTGGTCAGCAAGACGCGCATTGTTGTTATGCTCCCTTAGCCGTGTCGATGGCAATGGATGAAAGGATCTCCGCTGGCGCTTGTAGCGGGTCGCACGCAAATTATGCCAAGCAGCATATGGTATTTGAAAGAGCAAGTTGGGATTGTATTCAAAATGCTGCCGTTAGTTCGCGCACCTTATCCAGCATGGCTTGTCGCTCAGCGTGTGAAACGGTAGGTACCTGGTAGAATGCCTGGTGGCTAATATTACGAACACCACAAGCGTGTAATATGCCTTCGGCCATTGGGCGTACCAGTAATTCGTGCCAGCGTTTCTCGCGATAGCTTGCTTCGTCACCGCCCAGCGTATTAATAATCAATGCCTTTTCGTGATGCAGTAAACCTTGCATGCCGCTAGCGTTGAAATCAAAAGCAAATTTTCGTGTAAATACCCGATCAATCCAGCCTTTCAGGATAGCAGGTGCTCCGAACCACCAGATCGGATAAATAAATATCAACCCCTGTGCCCAACGTACGGCACCCTGTTCCCGGCGAATATCCGTGTGTATATCACCTTGCCGATTGCGCATCAGATCCTCACCGTCAAGCACACAGTGAAACTGCATTTGGTAGAGGTCGTGAATACGGATAGTATGACCACCTTCACGCAAGGTGGTACTTGCTGTATCCAGAATGGCTTGATTAAAGCTATTTGGATTGGGGTGAGTGTAAATAATCAGCACATTCATCGGATTCAAGCAATCCGTGCATAAAAGTGGTAATCACCCAAGCCCAGGGTTAATTGATCACCAGAGGCCAAAGCACCGACACCAGCCGGTGTTCCAGTCAAGACAACATCTCCTGCGAGCAGGGTAAATTGTGTGGATATGTAAGCCATAAGTTCGAAAATACCCATCATCATCTGCTCAGTATTACCGTATTGGCGTAACTCACCGTTGAGTTGTAATGTTAAATCGGTGGCTTGGGGGGTGGGCAGTTTTTCTGGCTCAAGAAACGGTGATAACGGACAGGCACCATCAAAAGCCTTGGCCGTTTCCCAGGGGTATCCTTTGTTTTTCAACTCACTTTGTAAGTCACGCAACGTTAAATCCAGCGCAATACCATAGCCGATGGCCGCCTGGCGGGCACTCTCAACACTGGCATGACACAGCCGTTGCCCTACCAGTACGGCTAATTCTACTTCATGATGGCAAGAACCACGCCCCACCGGTAGTTTGATTGCCTCATCAAGTCCGACCAGCGCCGTGCTGGGTTTCATGAATAGAATGGGCATATCAGGGACGGTGCTATTGAGTTCACGCGCGTGTTCAAGATAGTTGCGACCGATGCAGACAATCTTGCCGACAGGCAAGTTCAGCGGGTCAGCGTCCAGGTAGCGATGCCGATACATTACAGTGATATCCCTTAGGCTCTTATTGAGAACGAGTCGCTATTGCTATTGTCGGGAAAGGCAAGGTGAGAGGCAATCTCCAGGCAGCTAAAGTCCTTTCGTTGACGAAAAATGAGATGACATTAACACCCAGGGTGATAGTGTAACCCTGGTAAGGGAACAAGCGCTTTACGGTAGAGTGCATGTCAGTACAAGGCAATAGTGCTAAATCATTTTTCAGGATCAGATCGTGCAACGCTATTTTGACTGGTTGGTTAGAAGATCGCCACTACCGATCCGGGTTTTCCCGGTCAGACCTTAGTTTAGGTAGCAGCACCAATTCAGTACCCGATAAGCGATCAGGTAGCCGCAATGCCAGTATTAGGGTCAGGCATCCAAGCCCAACAATCAGACTGTTAACTGCCGTGAAAGTGGAACATGCGGGTAACCCAATGATCGGTATAAGCCATAAACTGGCACTTAGGAATCGTAGCAATGCCTGTTGCCAATGAATAGACCGGCCATCGCGTTGTTGTACCCGCAAGCGCCAGGCGCGCATACCGAGTGTCTGGCCGCCATGCATCCAGAATCCGCCGTAAAACAGAAAGCAGACCAGTAGTAGATAAATGGAGAATAAGGGATTACCCATCAACGGATTATAAATTTTTAGCGATTCACTACCGTTGATTAATACCATCAGCGCCAGTGCGAGTCCAGCAGCGGCAAACAGGACAGCAGCCAGTAAAAAACTGTCATATAGAACTGCAGCCAGCCGTCGCGGTAATGTTGCCATTTGTGTTGGCGTACGATCACTCATCGGTATGTAGTAGACAGGAACAGCCAGCGTTTTTACTCGTTAACGGTGGCCCTGGTGGTGGCATTCTTGCCATTTTGGGTATTACCTTGAGCGTTGCCCCTGGCCGTGGTGTTATCCGCAGTCGCAATCACAACATCAGGCAAGGTCGATCGTGATGGGCCGAGCCAGCTATTAATGAGGTTGAGATCTTCTTCTGACAGTTGTCCGGCAGCCTGCTTCAAATTTAAGTAGCTGGCGATATAGGCATAACGTGCTGCCGCATAATCACGCTCAGCACCAAATACGTTTCGTTCAGCATTCAAGACATCAACAATAGTGCGTGTCCCGACCTCATAGCCGGCCTGATTGGCTTTCAGCGCACTACGTGTGGATATGCGGGTCTGGTTGAGTGCCTTGATCTGGCTAATCGAGGTCTGCAAGCCCCGATAGGCGTCTCGTATGATACGAACGGTATCACGTTGCAGGTTTTCCAAATTTTGTCGGCTGGCTTCGTAATCATACGCTGCCTGGCGGGCCCGTGAAGATACCGCGCCACCGCTGTATAGTGGAATATTTAACGTCACGCTGAGCTGGCTACTGTTGAGATTGCTGACATTACTGCGCATATCGCGGCGGCTGATATTGAAATCCAGTGTTGGATAATGACCCGATTTCTGTAATGCAATATTCTCTCTCGCTTGTGTAACATTAAGTCCGGCGCTGCGTAAAGCAAGATTGTACTGTAGTGCCATTTGCACCCAAATCTTGGGATCATGCGGCTTGGGTATCGCCAATGGCATCCGTTCGCTGAGGGTATTCAACTTCGAATATTCGATACCCGTAAGCTTCCGTAGTGCCTCGCGGCTGTTTGCCAGTCGATTGATTGCACCGATCTCCGACGATACGGCACTATCAAAGCGAGCTTGCGCGTCATATACATCGGTGATGGTCGCTAATCCGACCTCGAAGCGCCGGTTTGCCTGTTCTAGCTGGCGAGCAAGGGCGTTTTTTTCAGCGGTTGCAAACGTCAAACTGTCAATAGAGGCTAAAACATTAAAATAACCAGCAGAAACGTTTAGAATTAATACGTTCTGTGCATTGCGAAAGTCTACGTCCGCTTTTTTGACTGTGGCATCTGCCAGCCGTTGTTGCACGTGATTGGCACGGTTATAAATCGGTTGATTCAGGCTGATCACATAGGCATGTGTACCATACGGATCATCACGCATTGGTGATCCGTTAACACCAAAAGTATAACCCTGGTCAACTGAGGCTTGAATACGTGGCAGTAACAATGCCCGCGCTTGGGGCTTGGCTTCCTGGGAAGACTGCCGACGGGCTGCCGCCGCCTTCAGTACTGGATCACTATCCAGCGATTGGCTGTAGACTTGCAACAGATTTTCTGTACACGCCACATGGCTAAACAGTGAGGCGACCATCCCGATCAACACAGGATAACGTGCCTTGGGCATGGTGGATAGGCTCCTTGCGATGTTCAGAGAATACCAGATATATGTGTGCGGTTAGCAGAAAAACACAAGAACTGTGCTCTATACAGTAAAATATCTAGGGAGCGCGGCATCATTTTTTGATAATGACACGGGATGATAGTTGCCGATCTTTACCGAAGTACCTTTAGAATTTGAAAGATTTAACCGGTTCAGCGCCATGTAATGGTGGCAGATATGTTTCAAATAACTCTTCATTAATCCATTCTTGTTCGCTGAGTCGGGTAATCAACTGTGCTTCCATAACTGGCGCCTGACCTATCACGACAAACAGGCGGCCACCGGGTTTAAGACTTTGCCGCCATACATCGTAAAGGGTTGCTACTGATCCGGTAATGGCAATCACATCGTACTGATGCTCGCCCCAGCCCTGAAGGGCATCGCCCACATGCAAAATGGTGTTTTTTATCCCATGTGCCTTAAGCTTCAGCCTGGCGGCTTCAATCAGTTCAGGGACGATATCAACACTCACTACATTGGTCGCCAGATGCGCTAGACAGGCTGTGATATAACCACTGCCTGTACCGACGACCAGTACATGATCATCGGGTTTTACCGCCAGCGCCTGCAATAGACGACCTTCAATCGTAGGCTTTAGCATCGTCTGACCACATGCCAGCGGGATGGCTACGTCAGCGAACGCCAGATGGCGATAACGTTCCGGTACAAAGTCCTCACGAGGAATAGCAGTGAGGGTATCAAGTACCTTTGGATCCAGCACTTCCCATGGCCGGATCTGCTGCTGAATCATGTTGTAACGGGCTTGTTCAAAGTTAAATGCGCTCATGTGCACGATCCTGTCAACGCTGGTAATTTTGCGTTCTGACGTAATGGGGTGTTCCCAACCTTGATACGAAATGGAAGCATTTTAGCATACGGTTTTTCATTTTCCGGATGCCACTGCTGTTGGCATCTAAAGAAATGTTGCTGCTGGATGAAACAATCGCTCAACTTCGAGGACACGTTTTTTATCTACCATAAACATAATAACGTGATCATCAGCTTCGATCACGGTGTCATGATGACAGATAATGACCTGATCACCGCGTGCAATCGCCCCAATCGTGGTGCCCGGCGGCAGCTGAATTTCATCAAGACGCCGTCCCACCACTTTGGAGGTTTTGTAATCACCTCGCGCTACCGCCTCAATTGCTTCAGCCGCACCACGCCGTAGTGAATGAACCTGCGCCACATCACCACGACGCACATGGGTTAACAGACTGCCAATGGTTGCCTGCTGAGGTGAGATAGCAATGTCGATAATTTCCGAGGACTCGACCAATTCTGCATAAGATACACGATTGATCAGCGCCATAACCTTGCGAGCCCCCATCTGCTTTGCCAACATGGCTGACAAGATATTGGCTTTGTCATCGTGGGTTACGGCACAAAAGATATCTACATTTTCAATAGTTTCCTGGCGCAGCAGACTTTCATCAGATGCGTCACCCTGCAGCACGATGGCACGATCAAGCTGCTCAGATAACCGTCGGCATGTAGCTGCGCTATGATCAATCACCTTGATCCTGTATTTTCTTGACTTTTGCTGTTCTAGCGCCTTGGCAAGTCGCGCCCCGATGTGGCCACCGCCAGCAATCATCAGATACTTGACTTCTTTCCGGCCTGACAGGGTGTCAACAATTTTGCCGATATTGTGGTAGGCGGCGACAAAAAACACCTCATCATCTGCCTCGATAATGGTGTTGCCCTCCGGCAGGATAGGACGCCCTCTGCGGAAAATCGCGGCAACCCGAATTTCAGTGCGCGGGATATGGTTTGGCAACGTATGCAGTGCATAACCCACCAGCTTACTGCCTTGATAGGCTTTAACACCGACCAGTCGCACCTGGCTATTGGCAAAATCCAGCACTTGTAGTGAACCGGGATGCTCAATAATGTGATGAATATAATCGGTGACAAGCTGCTCAGGGCTGATAAGCACGTTAATGGACAAGGCATTATCATTAAAAAGCCGATCTTGATGGTTGATGTAGCTACTGGAACGTATCCGGGCAATTTTGGTCGGCGTGCTAAATAGCGTGTGGGCGACCTGACAGGCAATCATGTTGATTTCGTCATTATTTGTCAGCGCGATCAACATATCCGCATCGGCAATACCGGCTTGCTCTAATATCACCGGATAGGAGGCACAACCACAGACAGTACGAATATCCAGATGGTCCTGCAAAGCGTGCAGGCGCTCGGCATCGGTATCGACAACAGTAATATCATTCGCTTCACTAGCCAGGATATGTGCAACTGAGCCACCGACCTGACCAGCGCCGAGAAGGACAATTTTCACGAGAATTGTTCGTTTGTATGCTGACTCATTCTTCCAACGCTTTTTTGGGGTCGATACCTAAAGCACGCAACTTTCGATAGAGGTTGGTGCGTTCCATACCGACCCGTTCAGCCAGTCGCGCCACATTGCCCTCACACTCACGGAATTGTTGCATCAGATAGCTACGCTCAAACTGTTCCCGCGCTTCCCGTAGCGGCAAATTCAGGGGAATACTGCCAACGTCGGGTGATCTGGCCGAAGCTGTACCGCGCACCGCAGCATCCACCTCATCCAGGGAGATTTCCTCGTCACTACCCAGGATCAGTAGGCGTTGCACCAGATTTTTCAATTCCCGGATATTGCCCGGCCAGCTGTAGTTACGCAGTCGGTTTTGAGCGGCCATAGTAAAATGACGGTAACCCAGTGCTTCCTGATCGACAAAGTACCCCACATAGTAATTCAGTAATTCAGGAACATCCTCAATATGTTCGCGCAAGGGTGGCAGCTTGATAGGTACTACATTGATTTGATAGTACAAATCTTCACGGAAATGACCGGCTGACACTTCCTGTTCCAGATCACGGTGGGTGGCAGCAACGACACGGACATTAATCTGTACTGCTTCCTTGCCGCCAATCCGTAAAAATACGCCATTTTCTAATGCGCTTGCCAGCTTGGCTTGTGCCTCAAGGTCCATATCAGCCAGCTCATCAAGAAACAGCGTACCGCCACTGGCCTGTTCCAGCCGACCATAATGAATCCGGTCATCCTGTTCGGAGCCAAACAGCTCCAGGCTGGCGTTCTCACGGGCGATGGAACCGACGCCAACATCGACAAAGGGCCCGTCGCGGCGTGGGCTGTGTGCGTGCAGGAAACGCGCATAGACTTCTTTACCGGTACCCGGTTCACCAAAAAGCAATACCGGCGCATCATGCTGGGCAATCCGCAAAACCTGGGTTCGCAATCGTTGTACGATGTCACTACGACCTATAGGTTCAGATACGATCCGTTGTTGACGGCGCAGGTTCTGGTTTTCCCGTGTCAGCCGATCGGCTTCCAGCGCCCGCTCCACAGTCAGCAGCAGCTTGGCGAGTGACAGTGGCTTCTCAATAAAATCGTAAGCCCCCAGGCGGGTGGCTTCCACCGCAGTTTCAACCGTACCGTGGCCGGACATCATAACCACCGGGCAGGGTAACTGCTCACCTTCACTCCACTCCTTGAGCAGCGTAATGCCGTCGGTATCCGGCATCCAGATATCGAGCAAGATCAGATCGGGGCGTCGGGTACGGCGTGCTTCACGGGCAGCCGTTGCGTGTTCTGCTATCGCAACACCATAACCCTCATCTTCAAGAATTTCCTTTACCAGATCGCGAATATCTGGTTCGTCATCGACAACCAAAATGTAGGGTGCACTCATCCATTCTCCTGATCAGCCTCTGATGGCTCGGTCGGTAGTGCAGAAGGAACAATTGCTGCATCTTGACTTTGGCATAATGGCAAGCAAACGATCACGCGTGCGCCGCCTTCTACCTGCGATTCCAGCTGAATCGAGCCACCGTGCTCTTCAACAATCTTTTTAACAATGGCCAATCCTAGACCGGTTCCCTTGGATTTTGTAGTCACATAAGGCTCAAAGGCATTACTCAAGACACTATCGGGGAAACCGGAGCCATTGTCACGTACGCTAAGTTCGACACAATCAGTACCCATTGCATGTACATGGCGTGTTGCAATCCACAATGTTGATTCGGGTACATCACGTACCGCCTCGATGGCGTTTTTGACAAGATTATGTAGTAGTTGGCGTAATCGTCCCTTGTCGGCATTCACCCAGAACAGCGCTTCAGCCAGTTCCAGTTTGATTTCAATACCGGCAGGATAATCCCGGTAAATGTAAAGCACTTCTGTCACAAAAGCGTTGATATCCAGCGGGGCAAGCTGTAGATGGGGTGATCGAGCATAATCGTTGAAGGCATCAACCATCTCTTTCATGGCCTGCACCTGCTGCACGATGGTGTGGGTACCACGATCCAGTACGCTCCCTTGGTCCTGATCAAACAGCTTCAGGTATTTGCGGCGAATACGTTCGGCTGCCAGTTGTATCGGTGTCAGAGGGTTTTTGATCTCGTGTGCCAATCGTCGCGCCACTTCAGCCCAGGCCGCATCGCGTTCTGCCTGTACCAAATGGGTAATGTCATCAAAGACGATAACATGACCGCCACGTAAGCCTACCGTGTTGGGTAGCGAACTGCCCCGACACATCAAAATGCGTCGTCCTGTGCCGGTGAGCCAGACTATTTCCTGCCGCCAGTCGCCCATTTGTGACAAATGCGGGCTAATGGCTTCGATCAAATTTTTTAATAAAGGCTGCTCGATGATAATGTGCTGGCTGCTAACGCCGATCAGTGGCTGCAAGTCTATACTCAGAATTTGGCTTGCCGCTGCGTTGCAGGTTTGCAATCGACCGGCATAATCAATGGTCAATACGCCTGAAGATAGACGTGCCAGGACGGTTTCCAAATAGGTGCGCTGGCCTTCTACCAGTTCCTGACTGCGCTGCGCGGCCTCTTGCGCCTGCGCCAAGTTGCGGATCATCTGATTAAACGATTCCACTAAAAAGCCAAGCTCATCACTGCCAGCATGGGTCAGTTGCTTGTCAAAGTTGCCGGCAGCAACCGCCTGGGTTCCGTCAGCCAGCGCCTGAAGTGGCTGCACCAATCGGCGGGCGGTATAGAACGCTGCCCAGAACGCAGCCAGTACCGCCAATAGCAATGCCAGCGACAATGTTAAGGTGAAACTCGCCTTTAGCGGTGTTCGCAAAAAAATAAGTTCCTTATAACTGACAACAGCTTCCTCAACCGCGTCTGACAGTGGACTCATACGGTTTGTGACGGGAAACAGGGCTTGCAAAAGCAACGTTCTGTTGATGATCGTGGTGACAGGTACCAGTACCCGAATCTGGAATCCGGTATCCTGAACCGGCTCAAGTCCAATATAGCTTTGATTTTGTTGAACTTGTAACAATACAGTTTCCGGTGGTGGATTCGGAAAGATCGTGGTCGGGTTTGCCGTAGCCGTAGCGATGATACGACCGCCATGATCAAGCAGCGTGAATTCAGAAGCTTCACTGATATCCAGCAAATCATCCAGACGGCGCGCCAATTGATTATTTTCCATCTCGGAAACGCTTTTGGCAATCCTTGTTACCTGGCGCAGGGTGGCACGCATTCGCAAATCCAAAGCTGTCCGGCTCAGTTCCAGCGCATTTTCCAGGCCGCGATCAACCTGTACATTAAACCAGCTATCAATACCGCGTTGTAAAAAATGTAGCGAAAACCCATACACTAATGCGACTGGCACAATGGCTAGCACCGCAAAGATACCTGCCAGCCGCAAGGTAAGATGTGCACCAGGCACCTTGCGGCGGTACAGGCCAACCAGTCCAACCAGGTTGTAAATAATCAGTATAGCCAGTGCACCCAGGCCAATTGCACTCCCTAGCAACAACCAAAAGTACAAACGTTCAAACAATGCCGAGTCAGTAGTGGCTCTCCCCATCAACACCAGCATAACGAGCAGTAGTAACAACAGCAGTAATGCGGGCAAAAACCCCTGACCATGCGCAAGTCGGCGAATCAGAGCAACCATGTGTACCACTTACTGCTCAAGTGCCAATCCTCAGAGATATAGGCAAATAATCGCAGAGGTGCGGGCAGCGATTCGAGATCAAGTCGCGCTTGCAATGCACCGATAAAGCCTTTGCCTGATGGCAGCAGCCCCTTGTCGAGAAACGGGAAATCATGAAGATCACCCATGAACTTTGATGCCAGGGCCAGTGAAGGAAAGCCATGGCGTTCACCACTGTTAAGATTGGTGACCAGGTACTGCTGGCTTAACGGGTGATATGACAATTCAAAGCGCTGTGACAGGGAAAAGATCGTTTTATCCCACATAAAGGAACGGCGGTGCCGAACACCCATCCTGAGTTCTATGACCAATGGAACACCGTTGCTCAGCGCATCCAGAGCAGCCTTGCTGAACCGGTATTTAATAACGGCGTTTAAATGATAAACGTTGCCACTTAGGTAGGTCGATGCACTGCGTACCTCAAAACCGGCTGCCCGGACTGTGGTAGCGCTCAACAACCCTAACAGCAGTACCAGGCCAGGTATCAGCCTAAACGTACCTGATGCTATCAAGTGGTTTCTCCTGCCGACGCATTTTTTACCAAATCAGCGTAATAGAGCCCATCCATCCCATGTTCACCTGGCAAAATCTGACGGCCATACAGCATAGTATGGCTGTAATCGGCCATAATGCCTTGTGCTTTGGTATCTACCTTAGCATCCGGGTGCGCGGCAAGAAATGTTGCAATGACCTGTTCATTTTCCGTATGCAGCACCGAGCAGGTCACATAAAGCAATCGCCCGCCAGGTTTAAGCAATGGCCACAAGCTGGCGAGAATAGCACGTTGTTGTTTGGCTAAAATGGCAATATCAGCTTCGCGCCGTAACAGCTTAATGTCAGGATGACGACGAATGACACCAGTTGCCGAGCAAGGCGCATCCACCAGAATCCGGTCAAACAGGTGACCATCCCACCATGCTTCAGGTTGTCTGGCGTCACCTGCTATCAGCCGAACGGTTTGTTGTAATCGCAAGCGCGACAGGTTATCACGAACCTGCTCCAGGCGGGTTGCGCTGCAATCCAGTGCAGTCATGTTCAGATCGGGTGTGTGTTCCAGTAAATGTCCGGTTTTACCTCCGGGCGCTGCACAGGCATCCAGAACATTCATTTGTGGTGCAGCATCCAGCAAGGGTGCCGCCCATTGCGCGGCAGCATCCTGAACCGATACCCAGCCTTCAGTAAAGTTCGGTAACCTTTTAATATCAATGGCTTTGGTTAGCGTCAGTGCTGTAGGCACGCCAGCAACCGGTACACTGTGATGATCGGTTGCTGCCAAGTGTTGCTGGTAAGCCTCCCGGCCCAGATGGCGCTGATTGATCCGTAATGTCAGGGGAGGGTAGGCATTATTGGCTGCAACGATTGTTTCCCAGTCGTCTGACCAGTCCTGGCGTAATCGATCCAGTAGCCAGCGCGGATGCGAGGTCTGGGCAACCTGGTCAGTTTTAATGGCATGATTCAGTTCATCATGGCGCCGCACACTATTGCGTAAAATCGCGTTACACAGTTTCGTGGCCCATGATTTGTTTAACGGGCGCGTAGCAGCAACGGTTTCTGCCACAGCAGCATGTTGCGGTATGCGCAAGTGCCAGATTTGGTAAAGCCCGATCAGGAGCAAGGCACGAACAGTTTGCTCAGTGGGCGCCAATGGTCGCACCAGCAACTGATTGAGCAGGGCCTGAAGCTGGGGATGCCAGCGGCAGACACCGTAACACAATTCCTGGAGCAAGCCATGGTCGCGCGACGGGCTACGGTTCAGGCCCGATGGCAAAGCCTCTGCCAATGATTTTCCTTCACCCAGCACCTGCCCCAGGATTTGAGCCGCAATAGCACGAGTATTCATGTCCTGCCAAGCTGCCGGCCTGACAGTCGGTGGGCATTGATAAATGCGGCTATCGGCATGGCTTTGCCGCCGGGCAATTGCAACTCTGTCAATCGTAAGACACCATCACCGGTAGCCACGACAATACCTGCCTTGTCATCACGCAGCACCGTACCTGCAGGCTCGGTGGTTGATTCAGCTTCAGCGTGTGCCCGCCAGATCCGCAGGGGCTGGTTATCCAGTACGGTTCGAGCAATCGGGAAGGGATTAAATGCTAGCACCTGCCGTTCCAATATCAGTGCCGGTTGCTGCCAATCCAGCTCTGTTTCGGATTTTTCCAGTTTGGGTGCGTAGGTTGCTTGACAATCATCCTGGTGTTCGGGCAGCAAATTATCTGCCAGTAAGTCAGGCAGTATCGTTCGCAGTGTTTCTGCGCCTAGTGCAGCCAGCTGGTCATGTAACTCACCACCTGTAGTACCGCGCGGGATGGGGCAACGGGCACGTGCAAGCACCGGTCCGGTGTCGAGACCGGCTTCCATTTGCATAATGCAAATGCCGGTTTCAGAATCTCCGGCCAGGATTGCGCGCTGGATGGGTGCCGCACCACGCCAGCGTGGCAGTAATGAGGCATGGACATTGACACACCCTAATCGGGGAATAGCCAGTACCGCTGGTGGAAGAATCAACCCATAGGCCGTAACCAGCAATAGGTCGGGTTTTAAAGCCGCCAGTTCGGCTTGAGCCGCAGGATCGCGTAATGTTTTGGGTTGATAAACAGGGATATCAGCAGCCAATGCCCGTACTTTTACCGGACTGGGGCGTAACTGCCGGCCACGGCCAGCGGGTCGATCAGGTTGAGTGTAGACAGCCACCACCGGATAATTCGCATCGAGCAAGGCTTGCAGGCTGGGGACAGCAAACTCCGGGGTACCGGCAAACACCAGGCGGGGTAGGTGCATCGTCATACTCAGGAATACAGGCGTGTTTCAAGGCGCGATTTTTTTTCCAGCTTTTTGCGGATGCGGTCGCGTTTCAGGGTCGAAATATGATCGATAAACAATTTACCATCCAGGTGATCAATTTCATGTTGAATACACACGGCCAGTAATCCTTTGGCATCCAGTTCAAACGGCTCACCCTCACGATCCAATGCACTCACCCGTACCGATTCAGCACGACGCACCTTCTCAAAAAAACCGGGAATTGACAGACAGCCTTCTGTGCTCTCGATTCCGCCATCGTGTGCCAGCAAGGTTGGGTTGATTAGTATCAGTGGTTGATTTTTTTCTTCAGAAATATCGATAACAATGACACGCTTGTGGACGTCGACCTGGGTTGCCGCCAAGCCAATACCGGGCGCTACGTACATGGTTTCCAACATGTCATCTACCAGGGTGCGCACGCTTTCATCAACAGTTTCTACTGATAATGCAAGTTTACGCAACCGCGGGTCGGGGAAATGCAGTATGCTTAATTGTGCCATGGATACTCCATAAATACCCAGTCAAGGAACTCGGAACTCAATAATTATCTGTTTGTTTGGAAATCATACGAGAAACTACCCCGTCGGGGCTATACTTTTAGGTACGATAGAGTGTATTCCGCTACACTCTCATACATTATTTCTTCGGAGGATGAGCAGAACCATGATGATCTCGCGTTCCTCAAGGCGTCCCGGAACCGCTCTGGCGATGGCGGTTCTGATTAGCGCGTGTAACCATAACCCCTCAACGCCTGAAACCAATACAAAATCTCCTGGCGCCATTGCCGGCGAGCCACCTCCAATATCGAGGATGATGGCAGCCAATGGTTCAGTGATTCCTGCACCGGCACCTACGCCTGCGCCGGTTGAGATGCGGGAGGGTCACCCTGATACCTATACCGTTATGCCCGGTGATACGTTATGGAATATTGCGGCCCGCTTTTTAAAAAATCCCTGGCAATGGCGGCAAATCTGGCGACAAAACCCACAGGTTGGTAATCCAAACCGGATTTATCCGGGCGATGTGCTTCGCTTTAGTTATAGTTCCGATGGTAATCCGCAACTGGAGCTTGCTGCGCGTGATGACGGCGAAGTGCCACTCATTAAATTATCGCCAGAAGTGCGGACTGAGGCGCTGAGTCAGCCTATTCCGCCGGTGCCGCGTGCCGCTGTGGAGTCGTTCCTGACGCGTGCTCAGGTTCTCAATGATGAGGAGTGGGCAAGAATGCCTTATATCGTGGGCGAGGAGCATGACAAGATTGCCTATTCCACACGGGATCGGGTCTATGCTCGCGGTGCTTTCTTTGATGCGCCACGCTATCAGGTTTACCGTCCAGGGAAGCCATTGCGGGAACCGGGCTCTAACGAAGTGCTGGGTACCGCAGGCATTTACATGGGTGAGGCCGTTTTAGAGCGAGAGGGTGATCCTGCGAGCTTTTTCCTAGAAAATACGCTGTCTTCGATATACCCCGGTGATCGTTTGCTGCCTGTCGAAAGGAACCAGGAACTACTGGCTTTTGATCCTCATCCCGTGCCCCCTGACACTGAAGGTGCCATTATCGCGCGACTTGATCCCGAAGTGACCCAAATCAGCCAGTTCAGCAGTGTGATTCTTAATTTGGGTCATCAGGAAGGTGTTGAGCCTGGTCACGTTGTTGCCAGTTATGCGAAACCTCGGACAGTCAAGGATCCGGTGTCAGGTAAAAAGATAGCGCTACCGGGCGAACAGAACGGATTATTAATGATTTACAAAGTTCACGACCTGGTGAGCTATGCTTTGGTTATGCAGGCTGAACGGCCTATCCATATCCATGATCGAGTCATGACACCCTGAGATTGGAGTGCTGTGCTTTCAACCCATCCTTATGCCGGGCAGCTCGCGTTACTGCGGGCACCAGGTATAGGCCCTGCACGTTATGCCCTGCTGGTGGAGCATTTTGGTTCAGCGGCAGGCGTGTTTTCGGGTGATCCGGCCGAATGGGGATGTCTGAAATTACCGGAAGCAACCCGCGCTTATCTGAAAAAACCTGACTGGCAAAAAATTGAACAGGATTTACGCTGGCTGGAACAGCCGGATAATTACCTGATCGATAGGGATGATGACCGCTACCCGCCCTTGTTGCGGCAAATTGCGGCTTCACCACCCCTGCTGTTTGTTCATGGTGAGCCTGAGTGTTTGCAGCGACCCCAAATCGCCATCGTGGGTACACGTAATCCGACTCCTTCGGGCAGGGAAATCGCGCATCATTTCGCCGCCTATCTGGCTGAAGCGGGTTTAGTCATTACCAGTGGTTTAGCGCTGGGTATTGATGCATCTGCCCATCAAGGTGCCCTGTCGAGTGGTGGTTATACACTGGCAGTGATGGGGACGGGTCTGGATCGCGTCTATCCTGCACAACATCGTGATCTGGCACACGCCATTGCAAAGGGAGGTGCGCTGGTCTCGGAGTTTCCTGCCGGCACGGTGCCCGCAGCACAAAATTTCCCACGACGCAATCGACTCATTAGCGGTTTGGCGCTAGGGGTTTTGGTCGTAGAAGCGGCCGCACGTAGTGGATCACTCATTACGGCCCGTTATGCGCTGGAACAAAATCGGGAAGTCTTTGCTATTCCAGGTTCCATTTATAGCCCGCTGGCCAAAGGATGCCATGCGCTGATTCGCGACGGGGCAAAACTGGTAGAAACTGCTGCCGATGTACTTGAAGAATTAGGCTCATTAGTGGCTGTTGGGGCGGATGAATGTACAATGCCGCCGGCACCATCCTCAGAGGCGCCAAAGATAGAATCTTTGGACAACGAATATCAGCAGTTACTATCAGTGATGGGGAATGATCCCGCAGGGGTTGATCTGTTGGTAGAGCGTTGTGGATTGACGGCTGAAGAGGTTTCCTCCATGCTGCTTATGCTGGAGTTAAAAGGCTTTGTGGCAGCCGTTCCCGGCGGCATGTATTGTCGCCCTCGCCTTTGAAACCGTGATCGTCGCTATGCGGCGCATCCACACCCCCACTGTAAACTGGAGTGGAGATTTTTTATCCCTGAGACGAGCACCGGAATGAAAGAAAACGTGTTGGATGTATTGATGTACCTTTTTCAGAATTATGTTGATGATGATACTGACACTGATACCGACCCTGACCGCGAATCCATTCAGACAGAGTTGCTCGCTGCCGGTTTCCCCTCCCAGGAGATCCAGCAGGCTTTTGAGTGGCTAGATGGGTTGATGGATCGTCAAGCGGCTCCATTGCCGATCAATCCAGGCTCGTACCGCATTTATGTGGAGCAGGAGCTGGTTCGATTGAATGTCGAGTGTCGAGGACTTCTGCTTTTTCTGGAACGAGGGGGTGTTCTAAACTCGGAAACCCGCGAATTGGTTATTGATCGGGTACTGGCGCTGGATGCCGATGAAATTGATCTTCATCAGCTCAAATGGATCATTTTAATGGTATTGTTCAACCAGCCAGGCCATGAAGAAGCCTATGCCTGGATGGAAGATATGGTATTTGATGAAGCCCCCGGCTACCTTCATTAGCCAGTTATGTGATGTGTTGTTCTTCCCCATTGTACCGCCCACGCTGGAGATTCCGGTCAATGGCGCTTCTGTCCCTGGTTGGAAAACCTGTACATATTACTTTCGCATTTCGCCTTAAACGTCTGAATTAGTCACGGTCATGAGCAAGAGTCTGGTTATTGTGGAATCGCCTGCCAAAGCGAAAACCATTAAGAAATATTTGGGAAAGGATTTTGAGGTGCTGGCTTCTTACGGCCATGTGCGCGACCTAGTACCCAAGGAAGGCGCGGTTGATCCTGACCACGATTTCGCGATGAAGTACCAGATTATTGAAAAAAATGTGCGGCACATTGACGCTATCACCAAAGCGGCAGCTAAGGCCAAAGCCATCTATCTGGCAACTGATCCTGATCGTGAAGGCGAGGCCATTTCCTGGCACCTGGCGGAAATTTTGCGACAGCATGATTTGCTGGAGGATAAGCCGTTACAGCGGGTCGCATTCTACGAAGTCACCCAGCGCGCCATTTTGGATGCAATTGCCAAACCTCGCGGTTTATCACCGGATCTGATTAACGCCCAGCAAACCCGTCGGGCGCTTGATTATCTGGTTGGTTTCAACCTGTCACCGCTGTTATGGAAAAAAATTCGTCCCGGACTGTCAGCCGGTCGTGTGCAGTCGCCGGCACTACGGATGGTGGTCGAACGTGAGGACGAGATTGGACGCTTTCAATCAAGAGAATATTGGACACTGGAAGCGGATGCCATCCAGTCAGGGCAGGCTTTTGTGGCTCGATTGATGGAATATGAGGGTAAAAAACTTGGCCAGTTCAGTATCGCCGATAGTGAACATGCACATGCTGTCGAGCAGGCACTGTTGGCATCTGCAAAAAACCAGATGTGTGCAAGTGATACTGCATCGGATGATGTGATCGGTGCGTTACGTGTTGTTCGAGTCGAGCGCAAACAACGCAAGCGTAACCCTGCCGCACCTTTTACGACATCGACCTTGCAGCAGGAAGCATCACGCAAACTGGGTTTTTCGGCACAACGTACCATGCGTATTGCCCAGCAGCTCTATGAAGGTATTGATACCGGCAATGGTGCTGTGGGCTTGATCACCTACATGCGTACTGACTCGGTGAATCTGTCGCAGGATGCCATCAAGGATATTCGGGCGTTGATCACCCAGCGTTATGGCACACAAAATTTACCGCCTAATCCGCGACAATTTAAGACCAAGGCAAAAAATGCCCAGGAAGCACACGAAGCCATTCGTCCAACAGCGGTGGCTGTCACACCAGCTTCGATTCAGGCCCACCTCAAGCCAGAACAGCATGCGCTGTATGAACTGATCTGGAAGCGCACCATTGCTTGCCAGATGATAGCGGCTACGCTGAATACCGTGGCTGTAGATCTGGCCTGTGGTAAAGGTAATACCTTTCGTGCCACCGGCTCAACCATTGCCGACCCCGGGTTTATGGCGGTTTATCGTGAGGGTGTTGATGATCAGGATGATCAAAACGATGAAGGACGGATGTTGCCACCGCTACAGGAAGGTGAGTCTGTCGATGTGCTGGCGCTGCGACCGGAACAGCATTTTACCGAACCACCGCCGCGCTACTCCGAAGCCAGTTTGGTTAAGGCACTGGAGGAATATGGGATCGGACGACCCTCAACGTATGCAGCGATCATTTCGACCCTGTTAGCGCGAGAGTATGCCGTGCTGGATAACCGTCGCTTCAAGCCCACTGATATTGGCGTGATTGTCAATCGCTTTCTGACCCGCTATTTCACCCGTTATGTGGATTATGCATTTACAGCACGCCTGGAAGATAATCTCGATGCCGTCTCTCGTGGCGAGGAAGACTGGCAGCCCTTGATGCGAGCATTTTGGGAGCCTTTTAAGCAGCAAGTGATTGATACTGAGGAGAATGTATCACGCCGAGATGTGGTGCAGGATCGTGATCTGGGCCATGATCCCAAAACCGGCAAACCCGTTTCAGTACGTATGGGACGCTTTGGCGCATTTGCACAAATTGGTCTCAAGGACGATCCGGAAAAACCGCGTTTTGCGAGTTTGCGGCCTCACCAGCGACTCGATAGTATTACCCTGGAGCAGGCTCTGGAGTTATTTCAGTTGCCGCGCGATTTGGGTGTGACAGATGATGATGAGGCTATACAGGTTAGTATTGGTCGCTTTGGCCCCTATGTCCGTTATGGTAAAAGCTACGTCTCGCTGAAAAACGGCGATCCCTATATTATCAGCCGTGAGCAGGCTCTGGAGCTGATCGAGGCGCATAAAAAACTGGTCGCTAGCAAAACACTACATGTTTTTGAAGATAGCAAAATCCAGATACTCAATGGACGGTATGGGCCGTATATTACGGATGGCAAGAAAAATGTTCGCTTGCCTAAAGCACGCGATCCGGACAGCATGAGCCTCGAAGAATGTGAAACACTGTTGCGCGAGGCGCCTGAAAAGAAAAAGCCTGCTACCCGTCGCCGCCGTACTGCCAAAGTGTCCTGACAAACGCATGCTGCACAGGTTTACCGATGGTTGGCACCTTCGTGCCGCCGCCCGGAGTGTAACAGCGGGTGGATTGATTGCCTACCCCACTGAAGCGGTCTACGGTCTCGGCTGCGACCCTTATAACGAAAATGCGGTTAAGCGGTTGTTGGCACTGAAACAACGATCAATCCGCAAGGGGTTGATTCTGATTGCTGCTGATTTTGCCCAGCTTGCGCCCTTTTTGCAGCCTTTAACCCCAGCCGATCTCACTCGGCTTGAAGCCACATGGCCAGGCCCCTGCACATGGCTGATTCCTGCAAGGAAAACGACACCACTTTGGCTGCGTGGTCAATACGATACCCTGGCTGTTCGTGTTACTGCACACCCGCCGGTGGTTGCGTTGTGCAAGGCATGTGGTTATCCGCTGATATCGACCAGTGCCAACCGCAGTGGCCATCCACCAGCACGCAATGCCTTGGCTGTTCGCCGACATCTGGGTCAATTCATTGACTATATAGTCCCGGGTGTGACCGGTGGCGCCAGCCGACCCACGGAAATCCGTGATTTACGATCAGGTGATGTCAAACGTTGTGCCTAATATAGCGCAAACACTATAAACTGGAACAAGCTATAGTGATAATTTGCGCGTTAAAACAGATGGATATAGCGGAACCAATTCATCAAACTTAATTGGTTCCGCTATATCCATCGCTTAGTCGATTCTGCCATCGACTGCGATAAACGTTGTCAATAGCTGCTTGACACGCGCCATTCCTGCCTGCAAGTTTCGTTCAATGTCTTCCATGGTAATTTCACCGGCGGTCTTGCCGGCTGCCCAGTTAGCGATGACCGCACAAGTGGCATACTGTAAATCCAGCTCTCTGGCTAGCGCTGCTTCCGGCATTCCGGTCATACCGACAATATCGCCGCCATCCCGCTCCAATCGCCGTATTTCTGCCGCTGTTTCCAGACGCGGCCCTTGCGTTACGGCATAAGTGCAGGATGTACGGGTATCCAATTCCAGCGTATCGGCTGTCTTGATCAACCGATCGCGCAATTCATGATTATAGGGTTCGGTGAAATCGATATGGGTGACAGCCGTTAAATCATCCTCGAAGAATGTGCTGTGTCGTCCCCAGGTATAATCAATCAGCTGGTCGGGGAAAGCCAATACGCCAGGAGCCATGTCCGCACGGATACCGCCTACCGCAGCTATCGCAATCACCTGTTTCACCCCGATCCGGTGTAGCGCCCAAAGGTTAGCGCGATAATTGATTTTATGCGGAGGGTAAGTGTGCTTATGGCCATGCCGTGCTAAAAATACGACCCGTTGTGTGCCTATTTGACCATAAGTGAAAGGTGCGGAGGGTTCACCATAGGGGGTAGATATTGGCTGCTGATGGGTAACTTGCAGTGTATCCAGTGTTGTGAGGCCAGTGCCTCCAATAATGGCAATCGTTGGCGAAGTCATGGCAGATACTCTTTTTGATAACCAAGGAAAGCGGCTTACCTGAAAAGCGGTGGAGTCGGATTGTTAATCTCGCACAGCGTAGATCGCCGGTAGTTGTCTCCAATACTCCTTATAATCCATACCACAGCCGAAAAGGTAGCGATCCGGTGTTTCCAAACCGATAAAATCAACATTTAGCCCGGCAACTTTGCGGTCGTGACGCTTATCAACCAGTACAGCACTGTAAACGGCTGTGGCACCTTGTTGTTGCAAGGCCTCCAGAATCGCTTTAAGTGTGTCACCTTCATCAAAAATATCATCGATAACCAGCACAGTACGATCTGTGGCCGCTGGATGTGGTGGAGCAATCCAGTCAACCTGTTTGCCCTGAGTGTCGCTACGATATCGGGTTGCGTGCAGATAACCGACTTGCAATGGAAAATTTAATCGAGCGAGCAATTGTGCCGCTGGAATAAATGCGCCATTCATCACAATCAGCACTAATGGATCGAGATCACCCAGTTGCATAGTGATGGCCGCAGCGAGCTGATCCAGGGCAGTTCCAATCTGCTCCTGTGTACACAGGAGCTCGGCCTCATGTAAAACCTTTAATGCGTGTTGAGGTGTGATTGCCGGCATGAGTAGGCCCTCTTTATGTTTTGTAATACAGGTCGCATTTTTTATAGCATTTAACGATGAAACGCTGTTTAATCCGGGCAAAAATTCTATCAATTTATCGGGGCTATACTGTAATGAGCAGGTGAAAATGCCCTGTTGCTCAATGGGCAGTTATGCGGGTTTCAAGTGAGCCAGGACCCGAAACGGTCAATCGCTGTTACATATTGGGTGTATTCATTGATAAGCGGGCTTTAATACGGTGGAATCCGCTGGGCCAGACTGATGATTGTCAGATGATAAGTCATCAGGCAACTATGCTAGACTGCTTTGCAGCTATGATTCCTACTGACCTGTGAGGGGGGCATTTCCATGGAATTCAAGACAACTGATCTTTGCGACGAGTTTTCTGATCGCCTACAAGTCGCCGAACCGATTTTTGGTGATTATGGTGGCGAGGTGATGTTTTCTGGTGCAATAGTCACCTTGAAAGTGTTTGAGGATAACTCACTGGTTCGTGCCATGCTGGAAGAACCTGGTGAGGGGCGTGTGCTGGTTGTGGACGGTGGTGGTTCAATGCGATGTGCTTTGTTGGGCGACCAGTTGGCAGAATTGGCAGAAGAGAACGATTGGGCCGGTGTAGTCGTTAACGGTTGTATTCGTGATTCTGCCGCGATTGCCGATATCGGTATTGGTGTTAAGGCGCTGGGTGTTCATCCGCTGAAAAGTGTCAAGCGAGGTGTTGGTGAGCGCGATCTTCCAGTACATTTTGCAGATGTCACTTTCCGGTCAGGCGATATGCTTTACGCTGATGAAGATGGTCTGATTGTCTCTGAGGAACCGCTGATATAACTGGCGGCAGCAACAATGCTTTTTATTTATCAGCAATTCAAGGAGAGGCTCGCTTATGTCCTCTCCTGTTGTCGGAATTGCGATAGACATCGTTGTGCCTGCGGTCGTCGCCACCGTGCCGGGGTGTGTTCCAGTCGCTACACGGTGGAGCAGCGCGAGACGATTCTGCGTGCCTATCAGGAACGGAGCAGCCTGCGCGGTCTGACACACCCATTCGGTGGGGCGCGTAACACGGTCAGTCGCTAACTCAAAAGAAGCGTCTGCCCTGGTGCCTTTGGCTCAGAAGCTCCATCCGGCGCAAGCTGACGACATACTGGAACCGGATGAGGTGTGGGGCTGCGTATCCACGCGTGTCTGCCAACGTTGACTGTGGAATGGCTGTTTCCAGTGAAGTGCATTTTTTTGGCTGAAAGGGTAGCCGATCCCATCGCCTTGATAGATTAAGGTCGGGAATATCGGTCGGTACATCATCAGTGGCCTTGTCTTGCTGTTGCAGCGGTTTTGGCCGGGATGGTGATGGAGGCGGTTCTGTCCGCTCAGGACCCTTTTTGATACTGATTTCCTTACCATCAACACAGGGTTTTTGCTGGTAACGTGTCATCCCATCTGCTTGTGGGCATCGATAAACAGCACCCAAAGCGGGCATTGCGACAAGAGCCATAAGGAAAGTAAGCAGTAGTTTCATGGCATTCTCTTCTAAAATTTATACAGGTTGGCGTTTTCGTGACGTCGATGAACGCATGTCCAAATAGATTCGAGGCAGTGTGGTTATGCTCTATCATGGTACTAAAGAGTATGACGCATGCTATAGCGTGAATGCACAATGTCTAATAGTACTCAGGAGCAAACTTGATCATGTCTGCGGTTCTTAGCTCTCATAATACACCTTACTCTGATATACCTTCCTCCGATGCCGACTCAGCGCGATCACATCACAAAGTTCGTTTTGTGACAGCGACCAGTTTATTTGATGGCCACGATGCAGCAATCAATATTATGCGTCGTATTATTCAGGCAGGTGGTGCGGAAGTTATACACCTTGGTCACAATCGCTCGGTAGAAGAAATTGTAACCGCCGCCTTGCAGGAAGATGTACAAGGCATTGCGGTCAGTTCCTATCAAGGTGGTCATGTTGAGTTTTTTAAATACATGATTGATCTGTTGCGGGAACGCGGCGGTGCCAATATAAAGGTGTTTGGTGGTGGCGGTGGCGTGATTGTACCGGAAGAAATCCAGGAATTGCATGAATACGGTGTAACCCGTATTTTCTCACCAGAAGACGGCCAGTCAATGGGTTTGCAGGGTATGATCGAGCATATCCTGACCGTGTGTCGTGCCGATCCCGGTCAGTACGCCCCCGAGACGCTTGATGCCATCAAGGCAGGTGATTTTCGGGCGCTGTCCCGATTAATTACTGTGCTGGAAAATAACGTTGCCCCACCAGCACTGCGTCAGCAAATCCTCGATGGAGCCAAAACATGTACTGTACCGATCCTGGGTATTACCGGTACCGGTGGCTCTGGCAAGTCGTCGCTGACCGATGAACTGGTACGGCGTTTCCGGCTGGATCAGAATGACCGGATGAGGATTGCCATTATTGCGGTCGATCCATCACGGCGCAAGACTGGCGGTGCGTTGTTGGGTGATCGTATCCGAATGAATGCCATGACCGGCCCGAATCTGTATATGCGTTCCCTGGCCACTCGCGCTACTGGCAGCGAGGTGCCAGAAACCTTGGGCGATATTCTTGCTGCCTGCAAACTGGCGGGTTTTGACCTGCTGATTGTTGAAACCTCTGGCATTGGTCAGGGCGATGCAGCGATTGTGCCATTGGTCGATCATTCCCTGTACGTGATGACACCTGAGTTCGGTGCGGCCTCGCAGCTTGAGAAAATCGACATGCTGGATTTTGCTGATATCGTGGCGATTAACAAGTTTGATCGTAAGGGTGCCAAAGACGCATTGCGTGATGTTTGCAAACAGGTGCAGCGCAATAAGCAGATGTTTAGTGAGTCACCAGAAAATATGCCGGTATATGGCACGATTGCAGCGCATTTTAATGATGATGGTGTGACCGCGCTTTATCAGGGATTGGTAGCAAGAATGCGCACAGAGGGTATGGATTTGCCCTCTGGACGTTTGCCGCTGGTGGAAGGTAAGTCAGCGACCAGTCAGGCTGTGATTGTACCGGCAGCACGCGCCCGTTATTTGGCAGAAATCGCTGAAACCGTGCGTGGCTACCATCAAGAGACAAATAAACAGGTCAAATTGATTCGCCAGCGCCAACAGTTGCAATCAGTGAGTAAAATGCTGGAAACAGCAGGCAAACCAACGACTGACCTGGAGCCGTTGCTAGAGCAGGTTGAGCTGGATATTGACCCGCACGCCTACAAATTGGTCGATATGTGGCCGCAGGTCAAGGAAAGCTATAGCGGTAAGGAATATGTGGTTAAAGTACGCGATAAGGAAATCCGTACCCAACTGACCCACTGCTCACTGTCAGGTATGCGCATTTCCAAAGTGGCATTGCCCCATTTTGACGAGCATGGCGAGTTGTTACGCTGGATGAGGCGTGAAAACCTGCCGGGCAGTTTTCCCTACACAGCGGGTGTTTTTGCCTTCAAGCGTGAAAACGAGGATCCGACCCGTATGTTCGCGGGTGAGGGCGATCCTTTCCGCACCAATCGCCGTTTCAAAAAACTGTCCGAACACGCTCAAGCCACACGATTATCCACCGCTTTTGATTCAGTGACACTGTACGGTTGTGATCCCGACAAGCGACCGGATATTTACGGCAAGATTGGTAATTCTGGCGTATCAATTGCCACGCTGGATGATCTAAAGGTGCTGTATTCCGGTTTTGATCTGTGTGCCCCGACCACCTCGGTTTCCATGACGATTAATGGGCCGGCACCCGTGATTCTGGCGATGTTTTTTAACACCGCTTTCGATCAGCAGATTGAAAAATTTGAGCGTGACAATCATCGTCAGCCAACGGATGATGAGATTGAAAAGATCAAGGCATGGGTCCTGGCTAATGTTCGCGGGACGGTACAGGCAGATATTCTGAAAGAAGATCAGGGTCAAAACACCTGTATTTTCTCGACTGAATTTGCATTGAAAATGATGGCCGATATTCAGGAATATTTTGTTCATCATCAGGTGCGTAATTTCTACTCTGTATCCATTTCCGGCTATCATATCGCCGAAGCAGGAGCCAACCCGATTTCGCAATTGGCATTTACGCTTGCCAATGGTTTCACGTATGTCGAAACGTATTTGGCGCGTGGTATGCACATAGACGATTTCGCACCCAATTTATCGTTCTTTTTCAGCAACGGCATGGATCCGGAATACTGCGTCATGGGTCGAGTTGCACGGCGCATTTGGGCCATTGCCATGCGTTACAAGTATGGTGCCAACGAGCGCAGCCAGAAACTGAAATATCATGTTCAGACCTCAGGGCGCTCGCTACATGCCCAGGAAATGGGTTTCAATGATATCCGTACCACCTTGCAAGCATTGATTGCTATTTACGATAACTGCAATTCCCTGCATACCAATGCCTACGACGAGGCAATTACCACACCCACTGAAGAGTCGGTACGGCGGGCGCTTGCCATCCAATTAATCGTTAATCATGAGTGGGGTTTGGCAAAGAATGAAAATCCCAACCAGGGTTCATTTATCCTTGAGGAACTGACCGATCTGGTAGAAGAAGCGGTATTACAGGAATTTGAGCGTATCAGTGAACGCGGTGGTGTGCTAGGCGCGATGGAAACCGGCTATCAGCGTGGCAAGATTCAGGAAGAATCGTTGCACTACGAAACACTCAAACATAGCGGCGACTTGCCTATTATTGGTGTTAACACGTTCCGGAACCCCAATGCGTCATACGAACAGGTCACGGTCGAGCTGGCACGTTCTACCGAGGACGAAAAACAAAGCCAGTTACAACGTTTGCAGGCATTCCGGGAGCGGAATAGTGATCGCAGTGAAGCCATGCTGGAGCGATTAAAGCAGGCGGCTATTGAAGGCAAGAACCTGTTCGCTGTACTGGTAAAAGCTGTGCGCTACTGCTCAATGGGGCAGATTACCGGTGCACTTTTTGAAGTGGGCGGGAAATATCGCCGAAACATGTGATCTGGCAACACTTCCACCGAACCAGGGTGGAAGCGCGCCCTCCAGAGAGGATTGATAATCATGCGCGAGACGACGGTGCAACCGGGTTTGTATACCGAGTTTCAGTTTGTTGTCTCACCTGATAAGGTCGTGCCTTATCTGTATCCGGAGTCTCCTGAGTTTCAGACCATGCCTGAAGTCTTTGCCACTGGTTTTATGGTGGAATTGATCGAGTGGACCTGTATTCAGGCCCTTAAGCCGCATTTGGGCTGGCCAAATGAGCAATCCGTGGGTACGCACGTTGATCTTGGTCACACGGCGTCCGCACCGTCGGGGATGACCGTAACCGACCGCAAGCTGACTTTTGCTATGGAGGCTGATGATGAGGTGGAGCCTATTTGTCGTGGCGCTCATCAGCGGTTCGTTATTGAAGCCACCCGCTTCAATGCCAAATTGATGCAGAAGACAACCGCTCAGTAAGTGTGGATAACGTTCGTCTACGCTATCGCCTTGCCGTGTTGTTAGCTGTTTTTGTCATGGTTGGGGCAGGAGTGATGATATTTTCCGGCACGGCTGAAAAGATGGTGTATTACCCTCAGCCACTGACGCCAGCAGCGGGCGCAGCCATTCTGGTACGTCACCCGCAGATTAAAGAGGTATCACTCATCACGGCAGATGGTTTTCGATTGCATGGCTGGCGAGTGCCCGGTATCGGGCAGCGCCCACGTCCACTGGTGATCTATTTTGGCGGCAATGCTGATGAAGTCTCATGGATGATCGATTTTGCCGAGGTATTCACCGGTTGGGATCTGTTGTTGGTGAATTATCGTGGTTACGGTTTGAGTACCGGCACACCGAGCCAGGAAGCACTGTTTCAGGATGCACTCAAGCTTTACGATCACTTTACCACCCAGTCCGGTATAGATGCTGCCCGCGTGATTATATTGGGACGCAGTCTCGGTAGCGGTGTCGCCACGTATCTGGCCAGTCAGCGTTCGGTACAGGGTGTGTTACTGATTACGCCTTTTGACAGTATTACCGAGGTAGCATGTGATTTTTATCCATTTTTGCCGGTGCGGGCGGTGTTGGGTGATCTGTTCAATTCAGCGGCACGGGCTCCGGGTATTACCACACCCGTACGGATGATTATTGCAGCCGATGACAAGGTGGTGACCACCGAGCGTTCACAAAAACTCTTTGATGCCTGGGGAGGGCCTAAGGAGTGGGTGATGCTTACCGGTGTGGGACACAATGATCTGCATGTACGCCACGATTTTTGGGAGGCTATTCGTGAATTTCTGGGACGGTACCGGTACCCACCATAGTATCTATCGCTGTTTGTGGGCTTGTCGGGCTGGATAATGCCGAATGGCGAAAGCAATCTATTACATGATCGTTGACCATGCCGACAGCTTGCATGAAAGCATAGCAAATGGTCGGACCGACAAAACTGAAACCATAGTGGCGCAAGGCGCGGCTCATGTTCTCCGATTCAGGGGTATGAGACGGCACTTCGGTAACTGATTGCCATTGGTTTTGCTTGGGGGAAAAATCGACAAATTGCCACAGGAACGTATTGAACGCACCCTGCTGTTCCTGAAGCTGCAAATACCCTTGGGCATTTTTTATCGCTGCTTCAATTTTACGGCGGTTACGTACAATACCGGTATCAGCCAGTAATCGATCAATCTGCGGCTGTTCATAACGGGCAATACGTTCTGGATCAAAACTATCGAACGCATGTCGATAATGGTTGCGCTTGCGCAAAATGGTCAACCAGCTCAATCCTGCTTGTGTACCTTCCAGAATCAACATTTCAAACAGGCGGCGATTATCATGAACCGGTACGCCCCATTCATGATCATGGTAATCCCTATAGAGAGAATCAGTACCGCACCAGGGGCAACGGCGAATCGGCATGGGTGATAAGCCTTGTAGTTGAGGTGGTGATGTAGTGCCAAACTTCGCTTTTATAGCTTATCCTGGAGTTATCGATAGTATTTAATCAGGTCATCCAGGGGTTGGTCAGGTTGATATTCACACCGTTTTTTGAGGGTGGCGAAATCCTGTTCAGCTGTTCGAGCCAGGTATTGAACACGGTGGTGTTGCAGGTACCGTCAAGAAGCAGTGGACATGCCAGGTGTGCACCGATCCGTGCTCCCTTGGGGGCGTACGGGTAGCGGCGACCGGCGGTGGGTTCAAATCCGCTTTCATCCACATAAACAAATGCTTTTCCCCGCTGCTGTGCCCGGTCGTGCCAATGCTTATAAGCCAGCCGTTTTCCAGGATCGCGCCCACGATATCCGGGTGTTTTTTTACGGCTGATCCCTAACTGCCCAGGGGCATACCACGCGCCGTTGCGCGAGACTCCCGGGTGGCGGACTCGCTCCGATCCCAATCAATCAATACGCCGCAGGCCGCGTGGCCCCGGACGCTGATATGTGAACAGATCGCTCGCCATCTGTTCACTTTTCCGCATCTCAGAACAAAATACAAGCTTCCGTTTTTTCTTGACAATTATACATACATTATGTACATATAAAATATGTTGTTCGAATGGAACGAAAACAAAAATAAAGCCAATCAGAAAAAGCACGGCATCAGCTTCGAGGAAGCCGCCTTGATCTTCAAGGGAGAGGTATTGACCCATTTTGATGATAATGAAGATTACGGCGAAGAACGAGAAATGAGCATTGGTCTGATCGGGGCTCATGTTGTTGTTGTCGTCGTGCACACTGACAGGCAAAACGTGACCCGTATTATTTCAGCACGGTTGGCGAACCGATCAGAAAGAAAGGCATATGATGACTACTACAAAAAAACAACTCGATGACCTGAAAATCTCGAACGAACGACTCAAGGGGTTAGCTAAACGTTCTGACGAATCAATTGATTACAGCGATATTCCAGAACTGGACGCAAGCTTCTGGCAAAACGCTAACGTCGTACTGCCTGAGAAGAAAGAACGCTTAACAGTGCGGTTTGACGCCGATATTGTCAGCTGGTTCAAGCAGCAGGGAAAAGGCTATCAAACGCGCATGAATGCCGTACTGAGAAGCTATTATGAAGCTCACCGGAACGACCTAAAATGACCCGCATAGATGCCTGTGCCAACGGAAGCACAAAAAGCCATGTTTGATGCCCTCAGTGATGAAGAACAACTGAACATGCTCCAGCAAGCTATTGCTGACGGCATCGAAAGCGGCAATGCTGGCACGCTTGATATGACGGGGATTATAGCTTATCCCATAGTTATCGATAGTATTTAATCAGGTCATCCAGGGTTTGGTCAGGTTGATATTCACACCGTTTTTTGAGGGTGGCGAAATCCTGTTCAGCTGTTCGAGCCAGGTATTGAATACGGTGATGTTGCAGGTACCGTCAAAAAGCAGTGGACATGCCAGGTGTGCACCGATTCGTGCTGCGAGCAGCGAAGTTCGGGTTCATTTGTGGCCCGGGACGCGGCCCTGGATCCGTTGACCCTTGGGGGGTACGGGTAGCGGCGACCGGCGGTGGGTTCAAAGCCGCTTTCATCCACATAAACAAATGTTTTTCCCCGCTGCTGTGCCCGGTCGTGCCAATGCTTATAAGCCAGCCGTTTTCCAGGATCGCGCTCACGATATCCGGGTGTTTTTTACGGCTGATCCCTAACTGCCCAGGGGCATACCATGCGCCGTTGCGCGAGACTCCCAGGTGGCGGGCTCGCTCCGATCCCAATCAATCAATACGCCGCAGGCCGCGTGGCCCCGGACGCTGATACGCCAGGCCACCCACCGCACCCCACCACCGATACACACTGGCGATTCCCACCTGAAACCGTTTGGCAGCCTCCGCCTTGCTGCCGCCATTCGCCACAAAATCCAACACCCGCTTGCGCCAATCCTTCGAGCACCACATCTTCGATCGATCTCCTGTCATCTGGCCTTGCTACTGATGTTATCAGCGTTTCCGGGATCGGCTATAAACTGAAAATCGTTTAGCACTATCATACTGATCTCAATGCTCTATTGTGTATGCCGATTCGGTAGCACGTCTTTCAGCCTGGCATGTGCCTCACGCAGGGTCGTTTCAGTGGTTTCCCAATCAATACAGGCATCCGTGATGGAAACACCATATTTTAGCTGGCTACGGTCATCCGTCAGTGACTGATTACCCCAACCAATATTGCTTTCAATCATCAAGCCGACAATGGATTGATTACCTTCTACGATCTGATGAGTACAGTCACGTATGACCAGAGGCTGCATGGCGGGGTTTTTAAAGGAGTTGGCATGGCTACAATCCACAACGATGTTGGCAGGCATTTTCTTAGCCTGTAGTGCCTTTTCACACAGCGCAATCGACACGGAATCGTAGTTGGGTCGGCGGTCGCCGCCTCGCAGTACGATATGGCCATAATGATTGCCCCGTGTGCGGATCACTGCCGATTGGCCAAATTGATTGATACCTAGAAAACTGTGGGGGTTAGCTGCCGATTGCAGGGCATTAATCGCCACTTCCAGGCTACCATTAGTACCATTTTTGAAACCCACCGGCGTGGAAAGCCCGCTGGCTATCTCACGATGAGTCTGTGACTCGGTAGTACGAGCACCGATAGCCGTCCAAACGAGTACGTCAGAAAGATACTGCGGAATAATGGGGTCCAGCGCCTCAGTGCCGGTGGGTAGACCCATCGCTGTGAGTTCCAGCAATAGACTGCGAGCCAGCGTCAGACCCTCATCAATGCGAAAACTGTCATCCATGTAGGGATCGTTGATAAGACCTTTCCAGCCGACTGTGGTACGCGGCTTTTCAAAATATACCCGCATAATGATGAACAGCGTCTCTTTAACTTCTTCCGCTAGCGCTTTTAGCCGCTGTGCATAGTCACGTGCTGCTTCGATATCGTGGATAGAGCAGGGACCAACAACCACAAATAAGCGAGGATCTTTCCGGTCAAGAATGCGCTTAACGGTTTCACGTGCTTGAAACACGGCCTGTGCAGTCGCTTCGTTGAGCGGGAATTGCTGCTTGATCTTTTCTGGAGTGGGTAACACGTCTTGGGCAACAACATTAACGTTATATAAGTTTTGCATGATAAGTCAGTCAGAAATGGTTGTGAAATTGCGAGAATTTGGTGCGCGAGGTTTTTAGCCTGGCCTGTATAGGTGCATCAAGTCGGCGGAAGAAGTAACGCCTCTCAATGATTATACGTTAGATCATTGGCCTATTTGTTTTTCGGGATTTTTAATCCTGCGTACCGCGTAACCCTGATTAGGGTATAGCATTATGATAAGTTGCAGCGTTCAGTTCAAAGCCCGTTCAAGGTTAGTTGCGTAAAATGCCAGCCGCGCAACCTCGTATCGGTGATGCAACACCCTATCCATGCTGAAGCTGTAACGCTAGATATTCGCCAAGCAGGGTCTGCAAGTCAGCATGAAAACGGCGGGCAGCGGCAGGTGTTAAGCGGTGTTGGGCGTTGAGCAAGGCACTATGATAAAGACCGGTCAAAATGGGGCGATATTGTGGATGATCGGGTTCAGAAAGTGTACCCAGGCGCTGAATCAACGGGTGCGCGGCATTCAAAAACAGTGTCATGGGTTGACGGCGTAACCGATCGCGCACCTCACCGGCTAGTTCATCTAAGCCGTCCAGCAAAAAGGGCCTTTCCAAGGCGCTTTCCATCGCATCAAAAGCGGCAACACGTTGCCCGGCAATCAACACTACACTCAGGGTATCAGGCTGGAAACGGCGCGTTTGCGTACGCACTCTGACCTGTATGTCGGCCAATACCCGTTCCACAGCTCGTTCCAGGTGCGCATAAGTTGCCGCTTCCTGCTGATTAAGTAACTCGTAGAATGCCGGATCATCCAGGCGATCGAGGGGTTTAAGCTCCACTTCATCACTATGCTGTTCAGCATAGTAGCGTAACAAATGTTCATCCGGAGTGCGACCTGCATTGATAGCCAACCGCTTTTGCGCCTGGCAAAGGGCGTAAAACTGGTTGGCATCGGCTTCATGGCTAAAAAAGTAGAGCGGCTTGCGGCTTGCCATAGGTGGTTGCCGACTGAAATAATCGGATAAAGTCAACTGGCCCTGATTGGTCTCGAACGGTAAATAGTCCAGCACTGCCGCACCAAAGTCGGTATGTCGTAATGCCATCCCCTTGATAGCATCGTGATGCCAGTCACAGATTTTTTGAAAACGGGGGCGGTCACAAGTCGCAAGATTAATCAGCGCAGTAACAATGGATTGACCCAGAGTGTCGCGCAAGGTGTAGTAAACTGTATCTCGCAAGACGTTATCGCGGGCAGCGGTTGGCTGTAAATCGCTGCAATCAATGACCCCGCGGACAAATTGTGCCCATGTGGGTAACAGCTCACCATCGTTATTACGAATACACATACGTGCCTGATACAAGTCTATAGTGCCACCACCTTGCCCACTCGGTGAATAACGAGCAGGAATATATAATCCTCCCTGTGTGTGGGGCTGGCTCAAATCGATGGGAATCACGAGTAGCGGTGGATCAGCATAATGCTGGCTAAAAAAAGCGCTCAGCAGATGCTCACGTAATGCTGGATTACACCAGTCTGTTTGGTGCCACGGTGCATGAAGGGCGTTGATGGTTTCAAAGCCATTGAGCCGGATCGGAAAGGGCAGAAAATCAGCATGGCGGCGTACCTGTTGGCGAATCTGTTGACCATCGAGAAAGAGTGTTTTCTCAGGCACTAATGTCACGATAACCTGGGTACCAAACGGTTGTGTATTTTCTGGTAAAGCCGTTAGGTCGTATTCTTCATCACCGTGATTAACCCAGCGCCATGCACGGGCTGACCCCCATTTGCGGGTACGAACTTCAATGCGTTCTGCAACCACGAACGCCGATAGTAAACCAATCCCGAACTGACCGATGGTAGCGACTGCAACGTCGCGGGCGGCTAGTTTACGGGCGTGGCTCCCCGTGCCTGTACTGCCGATGACACTGAGAAAGTTTTTGATATCACGTTGATCCATGCCGTTACCGTTATCGGTAAAATGCAAGCTGCGATCATCGTGGTGGCTATCGATACGAATGTCACCGGCTGGCTCTGGTGTGTGGGTTTGGCGTAACTGGATGCTGTCGTGTGCGTTTTGCAGCAACTCACGGATAAAAACATCCGGTTCCGGATACAGGCTTTTCGCCAGTAATCGAACCAGACCTTGAAAGCTGGTACGCATCTTGGGCATGGGTTGAGTCTTTCCGCTTGAGTCAAACTATCAACGATAATCATGATTGTTTGTGTGGTAAAGCCAGTGTTTTTTGGCTGATGCTGTGTACTGATTTGATGATTTTTGCTTTGGAATCGCTCTATCTTATGCCGACATTACCGTTTGCAGCACCCGAATTTGTCCCGCTACGCCTTCGCAAGAATGAGGCTCGCCAACTTCGTGCCGGTCATTTGCGGGTTTACAGTAATGAAATGGATACCACTGTGACTCCAATGCGTAATTTTACACCGGGCCGGCCTGTAACCATTCAAAGCAGTCATGGCAAAACCATCGGTACCGGCCATGTTAATCCGCACACGCTGCTTTGTGCACGTTTGGTCAGTCACAATAGTGGGTATCCCTTCACCAAGATAGTGCCATAAATTTCTGATACGGAGTTTTCCATGCTTGTATACCCTGATTTCGACCCTATCGCGTTCAGTCTTGGGCCGTTGCATATTCGCTGGTACGGATTGATGTATCTGTTGGGATTTTTGGCTGGTTGGGCATTAGGTCGCTATCGTGCCAGCCGATCACAGTCTGGCTGGACGGCTGAGCAGGTTGATGATCTGGTGTTTTACATCGCACTGGGTGTCATTCTTGGTGGGCGCATTGGTTATATCCTGTTTTACAATTTAGATTATTTCTTGAACGACCCGTTAGTCATATTCCGCGTCTGGGAAGGAGGCATGGCCTTTCATGGCGGCTTTATCGGCGTATTGGTAGCGATGCTGATATTTGCCCGTAAACATCATAAAAGGTTCTGGGTCACTGTTGATTTTATCGCGCCACTGATAGCGCCCGGTATTTTGTTTGGACGAATCGGTAATTTCATCAATGGCGAGTTATGGGGACGCACAACCGATATGCCATGGGGCATGGTGTTCTCGCAAACCGGTGATGGGTTGCCACGCCATCCTTCACAGTTATACGAGGCTGCGTTAGAGGGTGTGGCGCTTTTTCTGATCATCTGGCTATTTTCCTGTAAACAGCGCCCGATCATGGCGGTATCCGGTGTCTTTGCCGTGAGCTATGGGGTTTTTCGTTTTATGGTTGAGTTTGTACGGCAACCGGATGCTCATCTTGGCTTTGTGGCGCTCAATTGGTTGACCATGGGGCAATTGTTATCAGTGCCTTTAATTGTGGTTGGTATGGTATTGCTGGGGCTGGCTTATCGCCCACGGACAGCAACAGAGCGTGATAAAACCGGTTAAGTTGCCAGGTACTACTGATTTTTCCGGCTGATCCAGACATCGATGCTGGTTATCTGCCCGGCATGATCCAGCACGGTAATGCGTGCCAATCCCTGACCGTCGGGTTGCCAAAAGGTGTGTCGTCGCCACGGATGGGATATTGTCAGTGGTATGCCATTGACCAGCCAGCGTAGTGGTCGGATACCACCGTTGGCAACCAATGGCAATACCTCGAGTACGCCGTTATTGTCAGAGAGTTCCACTTTGGTGCCCGCGACCGGAAATACGATATCAAGCGGTGTTGCCCGAGGCGTGTCCGTCGCAGGTCGAATGTGAAAATAGCGTAAGCGCTCTGGCAATTGGGAGCGGTTCGTGATCTGTAAAACGCCAGGGGGGGGTGGTCTGGGCGGGTTGACTGTTGCAGGTAACACATCAAAGATGCGAAATAATAGCGGTGCAGCCGTATTATAACCGTAATACCCTGGATTCGGTGAACCATCCGGTCGCCCGACCCAGACGCCGACCGTATAATCCGTATCAAAACCGAGCGCCCAGGCATCACGGAAACCATAGGATGTGCCGGTTTTGTGGGCAATCAGACGTGATGTTGCCACTTTGTTTGAAGGTGCGATACGTTGCGATACAGGCGCACCTCGCAGAATGTCAGCGAGATACCAACAGGCTACGTGTGATAATACACGCTGTCCCGATGATGGGCGGTCTGTGGTGCTAAAGCGCAGCGGTGCGACCTTGCCACCGTTCGCTATGCCGGTATACAAGGTAACCAGATCTTCCAGGGTGGTACCGACACCACCCAATACCAAAGGCAAGCCTGGCTGTGGCTTTGTCTGATTCCAGTGCAATGATAGACCGGCCTGGCGCAGTCTGGCGGCTACTCGTGTCGGACCGACCTGTTCCAGAACAGCTACGGCGGGAATATTCCGTGACTGTTGCAAAGCCTCGCGCACGGTCAGTTGTCCGGCGTAGGTGTTACGGAAGTTAGTAGGGCTGTAATCACCGAAATGGGCAGGCTTGTCGTCAATCAGGGTTTCTGGGTGAATCAGCAGGTCGTCAAAGCCCAATCCGTATACCAGTGGTTTCAGCGTGGAACCGGGTGAGCGAATAGCACGCACCATATCCACATATCCATTGCGGGGAAGGCTGAAGAAATCACTGGAACCGATGTAAGCCCAAACCTGCTGGCTGGCATTGGCAACCACCAATAGTGCGATGCTGCTATGTGATTCCAGCACGCTTTGTTGTTGCCGCACCAGTGTTTCCAGCGTTTGCTGCAAATTGCGCTTGATAAAACTATGGTGCTGTGCGGTTTTGGGTTGATTGGCATGTAATCGCCCGGCAAGATGGGGTGCTAAAAACGGCAAGGCTCGCCGCTGGGCTGGTACAGGTTCTTGACGGGCTTCCCTGGCCTGGTGCGTACTGAGTACCTTGAGTTGCACCATCCGCGAGAGCACCTTATCCCGTGCGGCTCGCGCCCGTGCGGGAAAGCGGTCGGGACGTAAACGTGAGGGTGCTTGCGGTAAAACCACCAGTAGTGCAGCTTCTGCTGCTGTCAATCGAGTCGGCTCTTTGCCAAACCATGCCAGCGAGGCTGCGCGTACACCTTCCAGATTGCCGCCGTAAGGTGCTAGCGTTAAATAAAATTCTAGAATCGTATCTTTGCTATAACGCCACTCCAGTTGCAATGCACGTAGCATTTCAACCAATTTGCCCGGTAAATCACGCTGATGTGGTTCCAACAACCTGGCAGTTTGCATGGTCAGGGTTGAAGCGCCTGAAATCACCTTGCCATGCCATAACCATTGCTTCAGCGCACGTATGGCGGCCAGTGGATCGATGCCGGGATGTATCATAAAACGTTGATCTTCGTAAGCCAGCAACATCTGCAAATAGCGTGGATCAACGTCTTTGGGTTTTACCGGCAATCGCCAAAAGCCTGGTTTTACACTGAAACCGCGCAGAATGTGGCCACGATCATCGACGACTACGGTAGATATATGCCGCGCTCGGCTTATTGATAGTGGAAACTGATAGTCCAGCACCAGCAATGTGCTCATTGAGAGTGCTAACAGGATCAACCAGCAACCAATATGCCGAATGCGTGGAACCATACTTCAGTTAATAGCGGTGAGCTGAAAACTACTCAGGTTGTGGCTGTGGATGATGAAGTGTTTGAGTTGCTTGAGTTGCTTGAGCCGTTTGAGCCAATTGAGGTACTTGAACTGCTGCTGTCGCTCTTGCTGTTATTTGAATCACTGGATTTGCTGTCGCTGCTTGGCGCACTGTCAGATTGGGCAATATTCTTTTTTTGCCCCTGTTTAAAATCAGTTTCGTACCACCCGCTACCCTTGAAACGAAACCCAACCACTGAAATCAGCTTTTTCAATTGCGGCTGATGGCAAGATGGGCAATCAGTTAGCTCAGGATCACTCAGTTTTTGCATAACTTCCATTTTGTGTTGGCACGATTGGCAACGGTACTCGTAAATAGGCATGGGATACCTCAATTAAACAATCAATAAAAACGACCAGGGCATTTTATTCGAACCATATGGGGGTCGTGAGCGTATTTTCAAGATGTTGCTGGCGCCAACACGGAAAAAACAGTGTGCGGGCACTACCTAAACTTATGAATGCTATTGGATAGGCTGGCTTTTTTGGTAGCCCTGCAAAGGTAAGGATTTGGTGAAATTATAGTGATGGACGAAATTCCAGATAGCGCCGGATAAGGCAAGAACAGCTTTGAAACAGGAAATAGCAGTAAGTGTAATGACTCTTATCGGATTAGACACGTGACAGTGAGTCTGGATGCGTTGGCAGCGTCTCTTTTGACGCTGATCTGACAATAGGCCGCTCTACCCGCTGATCTGGAGTATTCACTCGTCGCGCCGAGATGACCATACGTGTGATAACGGAGTTCTGCCCTGTATCCAGCCGTTGTAGCGGTAAAACAACGACTGTCTTTGTCCTGGTTGATGATTGATCTTGTTTTTTTGGGGTTTGATCTGCCGATAAGACCCGTCGATCACGCTGATTTAATGGCGACTGTATCGAATGGGCGCTACATCGGTCGGTCGCCCTTACCGGTAAAAATTGTTTCCCGGTGGATGTAGATAAGACCTTTTTCTGCATCAGTGGCGCCAGTTCATGCAAAGCGCGAAGATAGACATGCCGTTTAAAGGGCACAACAGCCCGTAATGGATACCAATAATCCACCCATTGCCAGCAATCAAATTCTGGATGCTCAGTCACATCCAGACGAACAGCATCTTCGCAATCGAGCATTCTCAATAAGAACCAGATTTGCTTTTGGCCGATACAGGCAGGTTTTTTTCCTCGTCGAATAAGACGTTTGGGCAAGCGATAGCGTAACCAGCCGCGGGTGCAGCCGATCACACGAATATGATTAGGCTGCAAGCCGATTTCTTCATCCAGCTCACGAAACATGGCCTGCTTGGGTGATTCATCCCGTTTAATGCCGCCTTGAGGAAACTGCCAAGACGCTTGCCCGATCCGCTTCGCCCAGAATAGACGCCCTTCAGCATTACATAAGATGATGCCAACGTTAGGCCGATAACCCTCCGAATCAATCACGGTACTAACCAATATGTTGTAATGAATTGTCCTTTATATTTTTTCATAACTTATCATTCTTATTCCACCTAAATAATCCATTGTGACCGCATGAATATCCAGGTGGAGTGATTTCCTTATTTTTAAAATATAGCGGAACCCATTAAATCTGATTCATTGGTTCCGCTATATCTATCTGTTTTAACGTGAAAATTATCACTATAAATTGTTCCGGCTTATAGCGTTTGCGCTATAACATGATCGATCTATTAGCCAATCGTGCTAGAACCCACTATTCTCAAGCAAGGTTGTATGCAATCTTGCATCTTGGATCACCATCAATGCGTGGTGTACCTCGCTATACCACTTTTCTGCCTCTTGCAGGAGAATTCATGATGCGTTGTTTACTTTTCCATTGTTTCTCGATAGTAGCTCGCAGCTGTGTTGTTTTTGGACAAGGGCACGTTATGCAAAGTGCCAAAGGCAAGCCGGCCTTGCTACCGGTTTGCCTGAAGAAATGGCACATATTATGGGTATGTTTGGGGTTGTTGCAGCCACTGGCGGCTCATGCACTTGAGGATGCGGTATTAGCTGTCGAGGCAGCTCAATACCAGCAGCTTATTACCAACAAGCGTAGTGTGTCCGGTAAGTCAACGGCGTTGCCAGGCCAGCGTGCGAAGCAGCAAAGCCGGCAAAAAAACTGGTCTGCTGCCATCGAGAGCTATGAAACAGCGATTGCATCAGGTGATGCTACGGCAGCGCTCTGGCTTAGCCTCAGTCGTGCATGGCATATGCTGGCGAGTCAAAATAAAACCGGATGGCAAACCCGATACCATGCCCGCCAGCGAAGTCGGCAAGCTGCGTGGAAGGTGCTTGATCTGGCAAAATCACCTCATGAGCGTGCTAGAGCCTTACTTTGGCTTGGTCAGTTGTACGATCAAGGCGGCTCGCCCAAAAAGGCAATGGCGGCATACCGTGAAGGACTGGCACTGGAAGATCACCCAAAGATTGCCAAACGCTACCAGCAACTGGACAAGGCTCATGCCTTTCGAATCACGGGTGTTGAGGTTGAGTCAAACAGTGCTACACCAAAAGTGTGCTTGAAATTTTCTGGCTCACTCGCAAAAAGCCGCCAACAATTGCATTATGAAGATTATATTCAAATTCAACCGGCTATTCAGTTTGCGATAACGGTGCGGGGGCAGCAATTGTGTGTGGAAGGAATCAGCCACGGACAACACTATACGCTTACCGTGCGGGCCGGTATCCCTTCGGCCACCGGTGAAAAAACGCGGGTCAAGCAAAACTTTACCGCCAAGGTTGAAGATCGTGAACCCACATTGGGATTTCGAGGTACAACCTATGTTTTGCCCAGAATCGGCGCTCGGCATTTGCCTTTGATCAGTGTCAATCTGGAGACAGCGCGACTGCGAGTGCTACGGATTAACGACCGTAACCTAATGCGGGAAATCGAAAAGCATCGTATTACCAGGGTACTTGATGGTCACGATCTTCAGCAGATCGCGACGCGCTCCGGTGAGCAGGTTTGGGAGGGTATCCTGACATTGGCCACCGGCAGCCGTAATCAGGAAATAACGACAGCTATTCCAATCAGTACGATACTGTCCGATCCACGGCCCGGGATCTATATTGTTGCCGCCGAACGAGCTGATAAAACACCGGGTCGATATACCAACCGTGCTACCCAGTGGTTGGTGGTTTCCGATATTGGATTATTTACCATGCGTGGTGCTGATGGTCTACATGTGTTTGCACGTTCACTCGCGACAGCGCAGCCACTTGCTGATATCCGGTTAAAGCTTTATGCGCGCAATAACAGTGAGCTAGGTGAGGTCGCTACAGACGAAAAGGGTTATGCCCGCCTCGATCCTGGTCTGCTGCGTGGTGAAGGAGGGCGTGAACCGGCAGCATTAATGGCTTTTGCCAACGATGATTACAACGTTATTGATTTAACCAGGCCGGCATTTGATCTGAGCGATCGCGGGGTTGAAGGTCGCATGGCTCCCGGTGCTGTAGATGTGTTTTTATATACCGAACGTGGTGTTTATCGGCCCGGTGAAACCGTAGAACTAATGGCATTGTTACGTGATAACCGAGCGAATGCCTTGCCAAATGCGCCGTTGACCTTGAAAGTATTTCGTCCCGACACGGTGGAAGCTGCACGATTGCAGCCTAAAACAGCAGTTATCGGTGGCTATCATGCCCGCTTGCCGTTACCTCGCAATGCCCGTACCGGAACATGGACAGTAAAAGCCTATACCGATCCTAAGGGCAAGTCATTTGGGCAGATGTCTTTTCAGGTCGAAGATTTTGTGCCGCAACGGTTGAAACTGGAGCTGAAGGCCGCCACGAAAACGCTGAAACCAAATGTACCGACAACCCTGGCTATTCATGGTCGATTCCTTTATGGCGCACCGGCGGCGAATTTGAAAGCCGAAGCTGAAGTGGTATTGCGTGAGGATCCTAAGCCCTATCCTCAGTATGCTGATTATCATTTCGGATTGATACAGGACGAATGGACGGCTAAGCGCTTTCCGGTGGCGTTGGCAGGGACAGATGCCCAAGGTCAGGCGCAAACGGTGTTGATGGTGAATGAAACACCCGATACGACCCGGCCGTTATTAGCACGATTGCGTGTCTCGCTGTTTGAACCCGGTGGTCGCCCGGTCCATCGGCATTTGGATTTGCCTTATCGGATACAACCCTTTGCGATTGGTATCAAGCCTCATTTTAGTGGTGGTATCCAGAGCGGACAGGAAGCCGGCTTTGATGTCATTGCGCTCGATCCATCCGGTCAGCGCTATGCCGGACGCGATCTTCGCGTCGACTGGATACGCGAGGAATACCAATATTACTGGTATCACAACAACAGTCGCTGGAATTACAAGCAGATCATTCGTGATCGTGCACCGGTGTCCAGCCAGACCTTGAGCCTCACCTCCGGTCAGGTGGCCACGATTCGTCAGAATGGGCTGGATTGGGGACATTATCGGCTGGAGATAGTTGACCCGCAAACCGGTGTAGCATCCAGCGTGCGTTTTACCGTTGGCTGGTTTGAAAAATCGGGGGTCGGCGATACCCCTGATCAAATGAAAGTCACACTGGATAAACCGCATTATCAAGCCGGTGATACCGCCAGGGTGTTTATCCGTGCGCCGTTCGCTGGTGAAGTGGTGCTGAATGTGATGGGCGATCGATTGTGGTTGAGTAAAGCCATGAGCGTACCGGCAGACGGCATGACGGTCACTTTGCCGATTGCCGCTGAATGGGGACCCGGCGTTTATATTGCGGCGACTGCCTTTCGGCCAGCCGATCATAAGGCGCAGCGTGGGCCCGGACGTGCTGTTGGGGTCGCCTGGGCGGGGCTTGATCCGGCACAGCGTCGCCTGAACATTGCTCTGGATATTCCCAGGGAATGGAAACCACGTCAGAAGGTAAATGTGCCGGTTACTGTAACCGGTATTGATGCCAGTCAGCCGGCCTATCTAACGCTGGCAGCAGTTGATGAAGGTATTTTGCAATTAACCGATTTTGCCACACCAAATCCGGTTGAGTATTTTCTGGGCAAGCGGCAGCTTGCAATGCAGTTGCGTGATATTTACGGTCAGTTGATCGAGATCGGCGGTCGGCCAGGGGCGCTCAAGGTCGGTGGCGGTGCAGGCCGTCGACACTTAAATCCTTCCGGGGTACGGACGGTAAAAACCGTAGCGCTATTTTCCGGGCCTGTGGCGCTAGATGGCAAGGGTCAGGCACAGATTCCGCTGGAATTACCTGATTTTAATGGTCAACTCAGACTCATGGCGGTCGCCTGGGACCAACAGCGGGTTGGTTCTGCTGAAGCGGAACTATTCGTGCGTGATCCATTGGTAGCGCGGGTATATTTACCCCGTTTTCTGGCTCCGAAAGATGAAAGCCATATCACAGTAACTGTGCAAAACCTGACAGCACCAACAGGTGATTATCAACTTCGTCTCGTTGCCGAGGGTGCAGTAGCGATTAGTGATACAGCCGAACTATCCTTTAAGATGACGGATTCCACCGGGCAGCGTCAGAAAAGCCACACATTCACCCTGCGTGGGTTGCAACCAGGCAGTGGAAAGGTTCGTCTGCATCTAGCCGGGCCAGGTGATTTTCAGTTAGTACGGGAATCAGAGATTGCGGTGCGTCCGGTACAACCGGTGATCAGTACCCGCGTTGCCCGCCGGTTGCATCCCGCTGAGCCGCTGCATCTCGGCCATGAGCTACTGGCTGATTATTTTCCGGATACCTCACACGCACGATTAAGCATATCTAGTCGTCCTGATTTGAATGTGCCTGAATTGTTGGCGAGACTGGATCGCTATCCTTATGGTTGTTTGGAGCAAACGGTTAGCCGTGCATTGCCACTATTGTATTTTAATGCGGTTGCTCAAGTGTGGTCGCACAAGGCTACAGAGACAGGATTGCGGGCGCGGGTGCAGCAGGCCATCCAGAATATTCTGAGCCTGCAAGATGCAAGTGGTGGTTTTGGGCTATGGAATCCGGGTGACAGTGTCGATAACTGGCTATCTGCCTATGCTATGGATTTTCTGGTTCGTGCTCGCAATGAGAACTATCTGGTTCCAGAAACAGCCTATCAGTCCGGACTTCGCTATCTACAGGGGCAGGTCGCTGGCGATGCGTTTAAGGAAAAGCAACTTGGCTGGTATACGTATAGCCTCTATGTGCTGGCCAGCGTGCAGAAAGCGTCTATCGGTAACTTGCGCTATCTACATGATAATTACTTGCAAAAATTACCTACCGCATTAGCGCAGGCACAGCTCGGAGCGTCATTGGCGCGTTATGGTGAAGTGCAGCGCGCCAAGGAAGCATTCAATGCTGCGCTAAACCGTTCCGATCGGACTGCGGTGGTACATGATTACGGCAGTGAGCTGCGCGATCGGGCGGCTTTGCTGGCGTTGCAGACTGAAGCTGGCATGCTGCCAGCACGTATACCGCCATTGGCCGATCAGGTTGTTACCGATTTTAATACACGCCGCTATACCAGTACTCAGGAACAGGTATGGTTGTTGCTGGCGGCTCATGCACTGCAAAAGCAATCAGGATCGCTGCAATTGACAGTAGAGGGTCAGCCGGTTAAGGCCGATCCATTTTACCGGTCGCTCAATGTAGAGCAATTGACCAGGGGCCTGACGGTTATCAATCAGGGTAAGCAACCTGTCTGGTATACGCTAAGTCTCAGTGGTGTGCCTGTTGCCGCCCGTCCACCTGAGCAGAAAGGATTTAATATTAGCCGTCAATATTACACGCGTACAGGCAAGCCGGTTGATCCCGCGCAACTGCGCCAAAATCAGTTGTTGGTGGCTGTGATTACCGGCCAGACACAAAGTAGGACGCAGCAGCAAGCGCTGGTGGTGGATTTGCTGCCAGCGGGGTTGGAAATCGAAAACGTTCGGTTGGTACGAGGGGCTTCAGGTGAAGATTTTGCGTGGTTACCGACGCTGACGAGTACGGTGCATACCGAATTCCGCGATGATCGTTTTGTTGCCGCCCTGAATCTTGGCGAAGATAGCAAGAAACAGTCGTTCACCCTGGCATATCTCGTGCGAGCAGTGACGCCGGGTATTTACCAGCAACCTGCGGTTTATATTGAGGATATGTATAAACCCTGGCAGTTTGGGCGCGGGTCAGTGGGTACCGTAAAAGTGGAATAAAAACGATGAAAGTTTAACGTGGTTTGAATACGGCTATAATTGGTTGGATATGGCGGGCGTAGACAATAGGTCGCGCCCGTTTTCTATTTCGAATAATACGATTCGTTGATCGCATTGTTGATGCTGCAATGCGATTTGGGGAAATGTACTGTATTGGTTGCCATGGATGCACTAAAGAGTTAAGCGGTCGATGAAACGATGAGTAAGAGGGGATATAGCGGAACCCATTAAATTTGATTAATGGGTTCCGCTATATCCATCTGTTTTAACGCGCAACTTATCACTATAAATTGTTCCAGTTTACAGTGATAATTTGCGCTATACGTGTGGTAAATGATCGCATTTTCGAGACAGGTTGCATTATGAAAACATAAGGAGCCCATTGATATTTTGCAACCAAAAAAATCATAGACAGTCTTTGCATTAGCAAGCCAAACAACCAAACTGTTCAAGCAAGGAATATCGCAATGTTTTTATGTATTTGCAAGTCGGTGACCGACCGCGAAATTCGGCACATGGTGGATGAGGGTGCTCGTACCATGGGTGATCTCAATATTCGTTTTGGTATTGGCAACGAATGTGGCAAATGTATTAATGATGTTAATCAGTACCTTGATACGTGTCTGGCTGAATTAAACAGCACACCTGAGGAAGCACCCAGGCCCTCTGTGGAAACCCGGCCTGAACAGACTAAACCAGTAGACACGCCTCCAGAACGGGATGCGTGGTTTGCAATTGATCTATGAATTTTCCGACCTCGATGAAAGATAGTGCTAAGGTCATTGAGGATCTGAATAAGGTACTAAAGAATGAATTGGGTGCTATCAACCAGTATGTTCTCCATACATGCATGTTGGAAAGCGGGGGGATCAATACGCCGGGACAATATGAATGTGGGGCATCATCCATCGATGAGATGAAACATGCAGATCAATTGATACAGCGTACTCTTGATCTGGAAGGGCTACCCAATTCTCAGGATTTGGGCAAGCTGTATACCGGCGAAAATGTCGATGAGATTTTTCGCGGTGATCTCAAACTGGAGCATGCTGCCCACCCACCATACCACGAAGCCGCTGCCTATTGTGAAAACTGTGGTGATACTGTGACTCGCGATCCGTTAGCCAGCATTTTTGCAAACGAGGAAACCCATATTGGCTGGCTGGAAACACAACCAGGCTTGATTGGTCGTAGCTTGCCGGTTTATTTGCAAGCGCAATTATAAGCTTTAATATTTTGACCCATTGTATCGTAACAGTGCATTTGCTGTTATGGATGCGATAAGCACGATGAGGAACCGTACTGCTGTTATCCAAGGGTTTCATGATACGATTCCCTTTAAAGATTTAAGGTCTCTGAGGTCGCCGGAGCTTACCATTGAGTGCACGACAACTTTAAGTAAAACATTAAATTGAGAGAATTTCAGGGGAGCTGTTAATGCTGATCTACAACCTTTTTCCGTTGCTGGCGGGTCATTGTGAAAACTGGGAACCCCATTTTAAAAGGGCCGCTGATATGGGATTTGACTGGGTGTTCGTCAATTCTGTTCAGAAGCCGGGCTACTCAGGCAGCTTGTATTCCATTGTGGACTACTTTCAACTGAATCCATTGATTGTTGATGCAGAAGCCAGGCTTTCCCCTGAAAAACAGCTTAAGGCCGCTTTGTCGACGGCTGACTCGCTCGGCCTTAAGGTGATGGTTGATTTGGTCATTAATCACTGTGCCTTCGATGCTGATCTCACCCACCAACACCCAGAATGGTTTGTCCATGAAGAGGATGGTAGTATTGCTCATCCATTTTGTATGGAAGATGGCCACAAGGTTGTCTGGGGTGATCTAGCGTTATTCAATCACGAGGGCACCTCCGATCAGGAAGGTCTCTACCAGTACTTTTACAAAATTGTCCAGTACTTGCTGGATCTTGGATTCAAGGGGTTTCGTTGCGATGCCGCCTATCAGATTCCTGGGCATACCTGGAGTCGGCTGATTAAGGAAGTACGGCAAAAATATCCTGACACATTGTTCACTGCCGAAACTTTGGGTTGTACTGCCGATCAGACCAAACAAACGGCGCTAGCGGGTTTTGATTATGTATTCAACAGCTCGAAATGGTGGGATTTTCACGGTGCCTGGTTGATGGAACAGTATCAGCTTGTGCGCGAGACTACGCTGTCTATTAGCTTCCCCGAAAGTCATGATACTGAACGACTGTTTCAGGAAGTCGATGGTAATGTGGAAGCCATGAAGCAGCGCTACCTGTTTGCTGCATTATTTTCCGCAGGTTCGATGATTCCCATGGGGTTCGAGTTTGGATTTCGCCGTCGGCTACATGTCGTTGAGACCCGACCCAATGATTGGGAGCAGCCGAATATTGATCTGCGCGAATTTATTACTGCCGTTAATACCGTCAAACGCCAGTATGTCATTTTTCAGGAAGAGTGCCCAACCACCCTTTTACCTTACCAGAACCCCAATATTTTGCTGATGTGGAAAGCATCGGCCAAAACCCAAGAAGAGGCCCTGATTATTCTGAACAAGGATCCATGGAACCATCAGTATTTCTATGCAGATAATCTGGGCACTTATATTCAGGCAGGTGCTCCTTTGCAGGATGTATCACCAGAATATCCCCTGGAATATATTCCAAAACCATTTTCGTATGATCTGCGACCGGGCCAGGCTTTTGTCATGGTTGCTAGCCGTGATCATCATAAATAATAGGGAAGCGTTGCTGTGCTGGGTTTTTTGGGGCGATGACGGATTGGCTTGTCGCGCCCGGGCTTAAATAAAAAGTTAAGGACGAAAATTTATGTACATTGTGCAGATTGCCTCCGAATGTGCGCCTGTAGCGAAGGTCGGCGGATTGGCTGATGTGATTTTTGGCCTGAGTCGTGAATTGGAAATTCGAGGCAACGAAGTTCATCTTGTCCTGCCAAAATATGATTGCATGCGCTATGATCAGATTTGGGGTCTACAAATTACCATGCCGGATTTATGGGTTCCCTGGTATGACGGTGCAATTCACTGTTCGGTATGGTTCGGTTTTGCTCATGGCCGCAAGTGCTTTCTCATTGAGCCACATTCTCAAGATAATTTCTTTAACCGTGGGCATTTTTACGGCTTCTCTGACGATATCAGCCGCTTTGCATTTTTTAGTAAGGCCGCGCTAGAGTTTCTGCTTCAGGATAATCGTCGTCCTGATATTATTCATTGCCATGATTGGCAAACCGGTTTGGTTCCGGTATTGCTGTTTGAGCAATATGCAAGAGGCGGTTTGGATCGGCAGCGGATTTGCTATACCATTCATAACTTTAAGCATCAGGGATTAACCGGCGACTCTCCCTTGCGGGCGACTGGCCTGACAGATATTGCGCATTATTTCAATACGGACCGTTTGCGCGATGATCTGAATCACACGGCAGTCAACCTGATGAAAGGGGGTGTTGTTTATTCCAATTTTGTCACGACAGTATCACCAACTCATGCACACGAGGCGCGTTATACCGATCAGGGTGGCGGGCTCGGTCATACACTGAATGTGCATGGAAGCAAGTTTGGCGGGGTTCTTAACGGGATTGATTACGAGGTCTGGAATCCAGAGATTGATCCACATATACCCGCTCACTATGGTATCGAGACACTTGATGACAAGTATAAAAACAAGGAAGCATTGTGTGATCGTTTGTGGTTGAGTAAGGAATACAAGCCCGTCATTGCGTATGTTGGGCGGCTAGATAGCCAAAAAGGTGTTGATCTTATTCACCATGCGCTTTTTTATGCACTGCGTCAGCACGCACAATTCGTATTGTTAGGTTCTAGCCCTGATCCGCATATCAATCATCACTTCTGGAATCTGAAACGCCACCTGAACGACAGTGCTGATTGTCACCTGGAACTGGGTTTCGATGAGGAGTTATCGCACCTGATCTACGCTGGTGCAGATATGATTGTTATGCCGAGTCTGTTTGAGCCTTGTGGCTTGACCCAGATGATCTCGCTCAAATACGGTACTGTACCTATTGTGCGAGCCGTTGGTGGGCTTAAAGACACTGTATTTGATAAAGATTATTCTGAAAAGCCGTGGGAAGAGCGCAATGGCTTTGTGTTTCATCAACCGGATCATGCTGGAATCGAGTCAGCGATGTATCGTGCGATTCGTTTGTGGTTTGACTTCCCCAATGATTTCCGCCAACTGATGATGCACGGGATGAGTTGTGATTATTCATGGTGTCGGCCTGGACAGGATTATATGAATATTTATGAACACATCCGTTGCAAGTAAATCATTATTTTGTGTCCATTGCCCTACATTCAAGGCAGGACACCCGATCTCGCCTTGCTCTTGAAAACTTGCTGGGAGAACACCACGCAATGACCCAACTTTCTGAATATATTGATGGTTTGCCAAATATTTGTGGCTCGGAATCCTTGATTGAGGATACGCTGCAAACGACCCGTGAGCAGCCGGTTTTTCTACCGGAAAGTCGGATCGACTTCGGGCGTATCCGCAGTGCCTGTGCGATAGCATTGCATATGCATCAACCGCTGATTCCTGCCGGTGGTGGCGATTTACAGACTGCGAGTGTTATTAGCAACCTGAAATATATGATGGATAATCAAGGGATTGGTGATAATTACAATGCGCCGGTTTTCCATTGGTGCTATAAACGAATCGGTGAATTTGTTCCACAGTTGATTAGTGAAGGCAAGGAGCCGCGAGTCATGCTGGAGTACTCCGGCACATTGTTCCATGGCTTGCGGGATATGGGTCTCGATGATGTGTTCGATGCACTCAAGAATGTAACGTGCAACCATGATTTTCGTCGAGGTGTCGAGTGGTTGGGCTGCCCATGGGGCCATGCGGTGGCGCCTTCGACACCAGTGCAGGATTTTCGGCTGCACGTTAAGGCGTGGCAGCATCACTTTGCAGCAATTTTCGGATTGGACGCGCTAGCAAGGGTTCGTGGGTTCTCACCATCAGAAATGGCGCTGCCTAGCCATCCTGATATTGCTTATGAGTATATCAAGACGTTGGTGGATTGCGGCTATCAGTGGCTGCTGGTGCAAGAGCATACGGTTGAGCAACCAGAAAATGGCTGGGCACCAGAGCGCAAGCATTTGCCACATCGTCTGGTGTGTACCAATTCCAAAGGTGAAACGGTCAGTATGATTGCTCTGGTCAAAACACAGGGTAGTGATACCAAGCTAGTGGCACAAATGCAGCCCTACTATGAAGCCAAAAGTTTGTCACGCTGGGACTTGTCTGGACAATCAGTACCACCATTGGTCACGCAAATTGCGGATGGTGAAAACGGTGGGGTAATGATGAACGAGTTTCCTGGCAAGTTCTTTGAAACGATCAACGAAGCTTCAGGATCAGATTCACCTATCATGAATGGAACAGAATATCTTGAACATCTGTTTGCTTCGGGTATTCAGCCATCAGACCTGCCAACACTTCAGCCATTATTCCAGAAGCAAATTTGGGATCGCTTTACGCCGGGTGATGGCGCAGAAAAACTGGAGCAGGTTATTGCCGAACTGAAACAGGAAGATGATCGTTTTCACATGGATGGAGGAAGCTGGACAAATAATATTTCTTGGGTACAAGGCTATGACAACGTGCTTGGCCCCATGGAAAAAGCCAGCTCAAGGTTCCACGAGAAAGTATTGGAGCCCGGTGTTTCTACAGCAGACCCGCGTTACCGTAATGCACTATTCTATTTAATGAGTTCACAGACCAGTTGTTATCGTTATTGGGGACAAGGATTGTGGACAGATTATGGCCGGGAGCTTTGTCGGCGTGCTGAGTCAATTGTTGAGCATGACTTTTAATGGTCTGAGAGGGTTCGCTGTATCGGTTATCTAAGTGACTATATGAGAAATCAACGGTCATAGTGTGTTTTATGCAGTTTAAAATGAAACACGATGGCTGTTATTTAAGGGGGAGCAGCGTCATGGCAAATACACGCTATCATGCTTTGGTGTTGAGCTTGCACCAGCCTCATGGCAATCTGGATCATTTGTTAGTACACGATGAATGGGAAGCAAGGGAAATCTTGCTGGCCATGGATCGTATCCCTCGTTCATTGCTGGATTATCAAGATGTGGGTCGTGTTAACCTGGCCCTGTCTGGTACGTTGCTAGAGACTTTGATGCAGTCGGATTTTCAAAGTCGTGCTTATGGGATAGTCGATTGCAATCTCTTGCTTTGGCATCTGCACAATACCAACATCATTGATATTCTGGGTGGTGCCTACTATCACCCGGTAATGCCGTTAATTCCTCCAGCCGATTGGGATACGCAGTTGGAGCGATGGAAAACTATTGCCCGCCGCCAATTTGTCAATAGCGATTTTCAGGGATTTTATCCACCCGATATGGGATTTTGTATGGAGATGATTCCCTTGTTACGGCGGTGTGGATATTCATTTGTGATGGTCGATAGTGAGCATGTCAAGCCGGTGACAGCAATGAAGCAAGAAGCGTTGCTTTATCAGCCACACATCGCTCGATTTGGCGATCAAGAAATCATTGTGGTTGTGCGAGATCACGACTTATCCAGTGCCCAGGAAAAAGGTATGACATTTGGGCAATTTGAACAAGAAGTTCAAAAACGTACCAGGGGTTGTGATTTTCCACCATTGGTAACAACCGGTACTGATGGTCAAAACTGTGCCTGTTTTCGTGGCGCTACGCCTGATAGTAATTTCTGGGATGTTTTCTACAAACCACTGATAGGACAGGCGAATGCCGATCACCAAGCCATTCAGCCCATTTTTATTAAGGATTATCTTGACCGTTTCGGTGCAAGCGGTGAGGTGACAGTCGGGTCAGGCACCTGGAACACCCCGGGTCATGGTGATCATTTTGTTCAGTGGACGGGAACGCCAGCACAGCGAAAAGCGTTGACTCGTGTGAATGAAATCAGCCAGGCAGTGCAAGTGGCCCTGCAAAATGCGGCCAACATTGGCTCACAGAATCCAGAGTTATCCCGTTTGCTGGAAGAGGCACATTGGCGAGTTCTTCGGGCGGAAACCAGCTGTAATTTTTTTTGGGGCGATGCTTGGGTAATGCGTTGTCATGCTGATCTTGATCAAGCCTGCGAGCATTTGCAACAGGCCGATGCCCATTTCAATTAATCTAAAGCGCCACACAATTTGCTGATGTAACATTTAGGGTGCTATAGCATGTCTGCAATTGCATTACGCAGCCTGGACATATCGAGTGGCCCAAGCTGATAATGAATAATTCGACCCTTCGGTGACACCAGGACTGAAGTGGGTGTCAATCGTACATTGTCGAATGCTTGTGCGATGTGTGCATCCTTATCCAGAATAATTGGGTAGGGAATTTGCCGCTGTTTAACCGTAGCGCGTACTTGCTGTGGAGGATCGTAAGCCATGGCGACTCCAATAATCTCCAATCCCTTGGGCCTGAATTCCCGGTAAAGCTTGATGAGGTGAGGTATTTCCTTGATGCAAGATGGACATGATGTTGCCCAAAAGGTTATTAGCACTGGTTTGCCGCGCAATTGTTTTAGTGTCAACGTACGATTATCAAGTGTTTTTCCTGCCACTGATGGGGCTTGACTCAGACCACTTGGCATCAACCAGGCTGTTATGCAGATCAGAATGGCGAGCACAGCAATGCTTGCGATAATGGTTTCCCGATTAAGTTTCACAGGGTTTTATCTCCGATAAAGGTTTGGTTAGGGTGTCGGCGTGGTTATCCACTGTGATTTCAAGATAAGCAACGACCGTCATTTTAAAGCTATTGGTGTATTTGATTATGCCTGAACCAAACTGTTTCCTGCTGAAAGTGAATGCCGTTATGATAAATATGTTTGGGTTATTGATGGGTAGGTATAGAAATGATCAAGGTAGGGATAGTAGGTGGTACCGGTTACACGGGTGTTGAGTTGCTACGGTTGCTGGCAGCGCACCCGATGGTCGAGTTGACCGCTATCACCTCACGAGGCGAGAAAGGCGTAAAGGTTAGTGATCTTTTTCCTAATCTGCGTGGCCGGGTCGATTTGGCTTTTGTAGAGCCGGACAAGTCGGTATTGCAAAATTGTGAGGTCGTGTTTTATGCCACACCGAACGGTACTGCGATGAAGAGTGTACCATCGCTGTTAGACGCAGGCGTAAAAGTAATCGACTTGGCGGCCGACTTTCGCCTGCGTAGTGCTGATGCCTGGGAACAATGGTATGGCATGCCACATGCCTGTGCAGATTTATTAGCCGAAGCGGTTTATGGTTTACCTGAAGTGAACCGCGATGCAATTCGCGATGCATGCCTGGTTGCCAATCCAGGCTGTTACCCGACAGCGGTACAACTAGGTTTTTTGCCATTGATTGAGGCCGATATTATTGATCCCTGCTCGTTGATTGCGGATGCCAAATCAGGGGTTAGTGGTGCTGGGCGTAAGGCAGATACAGGGATGCTGTTATGCGAGGCGAGTGAGAATTTTAAGGCCTATAGCGTGTCCGGACACCGTCATTTGCCCGAAATTCAGCAGGGTTTGTCAGCAGCCTCAGGTGATTCAGTGGAGCTGGTCTTTGTGCCACATCTAGCGCCGATGGTTCGTGGTATCCATGCCACATTGTACGCTACCTTGACCACGCTTGATGTAGACTTGCAAACATTGTTTGAGCACCGTTATGCAAATGAAGCATTCGTTGACGTATTACCGGCAAAATCTCATCCTGAAACCCGCAGCGTTCGTGGCGCAAATACATGTCGGCTTGCTGTGCATCGACCACAAGAGGGTAAGACCGTACTGGTATTGTCGGTGATCGATAATCTGGTCAAAGGTGCCGCAGGACAAGCGGTACAGAACATGAATCTAATGTTTGATTTACCCGAAACCACTGGACTTGAAGGAATTGCATTGTTGCCTTGATGTGTTTAGCGAAACGGGTTGTAACAGAATATATCTTGACTCAAGAGGTCAACAATTAGACAATTTTTTCAAAATAGCTGAGAGGAATAGCGTTATGAATGCAAGTGTTGAGACATTTAACCCTGCCGAAAGTCCACTGTTATTCACTGATGCTGCGGCACTGAAGGTTAAGGATCTTCTGGAAGAAGAGGCCAACCCTGATTTAAAGCTACGTGTTTTTGTTTCTGGTGGCGGGTGCTCAGGTTTTCAATACGGTTTCACCTTTGACGAGTCGGTTACTGAAGGTGATACCGTAGTAGAGAATCACGGCGTACAATTACTTATTGATCCTATGAGTTTTCAGTATCTTACCGGTGCCGAGATTGATTATACCGAAGGATTGGAAGGCGCCCAGTTTGTGATTCGCAACCCCAATGCGGTGACAACCTGTGGTTGTGGTTCTTCGTTTTCTGCCTGATTTTTCTCTTTATGCCGTTGTGCGATATTAATAGTCGCCAAGACGGATACCATCCCTCAAAGTAGAACTAGAATTCTCCCGCACGTGGCAACCATAGCTGTTAGGGGTTGTCACGTGCGGGTTATCTGTGTTTTTGTTTGGTAAATTTTCATTTTTAAGGAAAATGAATGTATGTACTCGCTTGAAAAATCATTGGAGCAACTCAAACGTGGGGTGGTGGACTTACTGCTTGAAGAAGAATTGATTGATCGGTTAAAGACAGGTCAGCCTCTAAGGGTTAAAGCCGGTTTTGATCCAACTGCACCTGACCTGCATTTAGGGCATACCGTACTCATCAACAAATTGCGTCAGTTCCAGGATCTTGGTCATCACGTCATGTTTTTGATTGGCGATTTTACTGGAATGATCGGTGATCCAACGGGTAAAAATGTGACGCGCAAACCATTAACACGTGATCAAATCCTGGTTAACGCCGAGACTTATCAGGATCAAGTATTCAAGATACTTGATCCTGCGCGTACTGAGATCCTGTTTAATTCGAGCTGGTTTAATCAGATGTCGCCAGTAGATTTTATCCATCTGTCAGCAAAGCATACCGTTGCTCGCATGTTGGAGCGGGATGATTTTAGCAAACGATACAGCAATGGACAGCCCATTGCTATTCACGAATTTTTATATCCCCTCATGCAAGGTTACGATTCAGTAGCCATGCGAGCGGATATAGAACTGGGCGGTACCGACCAAAAATTCAACTTGCTGGTTGGTCGGGAGTTGCAGAAACATTATGGTCAACAACCGCAAATCGTTTTAACTATGCCGATTCTGGAAGGTTTGGATGGCATGCAAAAGATGTCCAAGTCGTTGGACAATTATATTGGTGTTCGTGACGAACCGAACGAAATGTTCGGTAAACTAATGTCAATTTCTGATGATTTAATGTGGCGCTACTTCGAGTTGCTTAGTTTTCGATCTTCTAGAGATATTATGGCATGGAAACGACAGGTCACTGATGAGGGGCTCAATCCAAGGGATATCAAATTTAAACTTGCCGAAGAGCTTGTCGCCCGTTTCCATGGCGTTGATTCTGGAAAACGTGCTTTAGCCGCTTTTATCGAGCGCTTTCAAAAGGGTGTACTACCGGATGATTTAGCTGAGGTGCAAGTCTTGTCTTGTGATGGCCAGTTACCGATTGCTAATTTATTGAAGGAAGCAGGTTTGGTTGCCAGTACATCTGAAGCAATACGGCTTATTAAGCAAGGTGCAGTAAAAATTGATGGTAATCGCATAGAGGATCGTGCACTTGGATTAGCCGCTGGTAGCCGCCATGTTTACCAGGTGGGCAAGCGGCGTGTGGCACGAGTATCGGTGCTATAGGTGGGCTTGAAAACCAGGGGATTGGAAGCATACCCCCGAGGCTGGAGGTAAGGTTTACGGATTTTCCACAGGAGTTTACAGATTTTCCATATAGTTTAAAGATTTTTCATAGGGTTTAAAGGTTTAGCTGACAGATTTTCTATCAGGAGGT
>PDTV01000009.1 GCA_002747185.1 Candidatus Contendibacter odensensis | reverse complement strand
TCAAAGTTTTTTGGAGTTTCTGAAAGTTTTTTTCTAAACATTCAAGCTCGATATAATTTAGATATAGCGAAAGAAAAAGCAGAAAAATCTCTATCAAAAGTAACCCCCTTTCGTAAGTCAGGAATAGCCAACAAAAATATGCTCGAAGCATAATGCACCTGGACCTGGCTGCGCCGGGCGCGTCGGAAGGTGTACGCCTCGTCAACGCTGTCATGGCAGCGGGGGCACTTTCACCCCTCGGGGTGAAAGTGACGACACAACCACGCTTCACAGTCTAACGCCGAAAGCAGTTCAACTATTGGAAAGTCCATCGGTATTGAATCTGACCATTAAATTTCAGGCCGCCCAGTTTAGCCTTTTGCACATGTTCTGAACATGAGCCATCATAGTTACGGTGGACGCGAGAAAATGGCATAAAAAAGCCGACATCGAGTCGGCTTTTTTTTACAACCGCAGTGAGTGCGCCTCAATACGACGACTACGCCCTTGCAAACTACAAGTACGCTTTACGCTGCGGGAACGGCCTTCAGCTCCCAAACTTCAGGCGTACGATCGATACGCGACAATAAAAGCTCACGCTCAACTTCCAGCACACGCGGCAAGTGATCACCGAACTTGTTGAGCCACTCTTCCTGTTCCTCTGCTTCCGTGCGCGCGACTTCACGGTTAATCGCCATGATTTTGTAGAAACTGTCTTTCGGGAAACCTTCCAGACCATCCCAGTTCAACTCTTCGTAGCTCGGCACCCAGCCCAGCGGGCTTTCGATACCCAGACCACGACCCTGAACACGATCCACGATCCACTTCAGAACGCGCATGTTTTCGCCAAAGCCCGGCCAGATGAACTTGCCATTTTCATCCTTACGGAACCAGTTGACACGGAAAATACGTGGCGGGGTAGCAACATTGTTACGACCGATCTTCAGCCAATGGCCCCAATAATCAGCCATGTTGTAGCCGCAGAACGGCAGCATGGCCATCGGATCACGACGCATGGCAGCCTGACCGACTGCAGCGGCAGTGGCTTCCGAACCCATAGTGGCAGCCAGATACACACCATGATCCCAATCGTAGGACTGGAACACTAACGGGAAGTTCTTGCTGACACGACCGCCAAAGATCATGGCGCTGATCGGCACACCTTCGGGATCTTCCCAGGTGGGATCAATGGATGGGCATTGTGCAGCCGGCGCGGTAAAACGTGAATTCGGATGGGAGGACGGGCGACCGCAATCAGGCGTCCAGTCCTGACCCTTCCAGTCAATCAGATGGGCTGGCGGCTCTTTCGTCATACCTTCCCACCACACATCACCATCGTCGGTCAGGGCGACATTGGTAAAAATGCTGTTTGAGTGAAGGGTTAGCAACGCGTTGGGGTTGGACTCCATCGAAGTGCCCGGCGCCACACCGAAGAAGCCTGCCTCGGGGTTAATGGCGTAGAACTTGCCATTTTTCGGCTTGATCCAGGCGATGTCATCACCAATGGTCGTCACCTTCCAACCTGCAAAACCCTTCTCTGGTGGAATCAGCATGGCGAAGTTGGTCTTGCCGCAAGCGCTGGGGAAGGCCGCTGCCACGTAGCTTTTCTCGCCTTCCGGCGATTCTACACCCAGGATCAGCATGTGCTCGGCCAGCCAGCCTTCGTCACGCGCCATCACCGAAGCGATGCGCAGCGCGAAGCATTTCTTGCCCAGCAGGGCGTTACCGCCATAACCACTACCAAACGACCAGATTTCACGGGTATCGGGGAAGTGGGTGATGTACTTGGTGTCGTTGCAAGGCCAGGCCACGTCTTGCTCACCCGGCGCCAATGGCTTGCCCACCGTATGTACGCAAGGAACGAATTCATCATTGCCCAGCACATCCAGCGCCGCCTGTCCCATACGGGTCATAATCCGCATGTTGGTGACCACATACGGTGAGTCCGTGATTTCAATACCGATATGCGCGATATCAGAACCCAGCGGTCCCATGCTGAACGGGATGATGTACATGGTGCGTCCCTTCATACAGCCATCGAACAGACCGTTCAGGATACCGCGCATTTCGACAGGATCCATCCAGTTATTGGTCGGGCCGGCTTCTTCTGCAGTCTTGCTGCAGATAAAGGTACGATCCTCAACACGCGCCACGTCGCTGGGGTCGGAACGACACAGGAAGCTGTTGGGACGCTTTTCAGGGTTCAGGCGAATGAACGTACCGCTCTGTACCATCAATTCGCACAGCCGGTCATACTCTTCCTGTGAACCGTCAGCCCATTCAATCTTGTCGGGTTTGCACAGATCTGCGATATCATCAACCCATTTTAACAGTTTGGTATTGCGGGTACGATTCGCGCCGTCATGAGTAATTGCCATCGATAAACTCCCCTCAAAGGTGGTTCGGATGCGTTAGTGTTGAGAACCTGGTAAACGCAGCGACAAGCGCCGCTATTTGCATTGGATAAAAACCACAACAACCTTGATACGTTGTGAGTTTTATCATCATTTCCTAGGGTATCACCAAGCCATTAAAGTTGCCACCCAGTGATGAAACAGAACAATTTCTTCTGATTACCGAATTAGGGTAATATTCACCACGTTACCGGTTCACCCGCACCCGATATTTATTTTTTGTGTCATCGGCAGGTAGCGGATGTCCATCTTTGCAGAGGTTTAAGCATGTTCAGCCAAGAAATGCGTATTGCAGGATTTGATGATCAATTGTGGGCGGCAATGCAGGATGAAACGCAGCGCCAGGAAACACATATCGAATTAATCGCATCGGAAAACTACGCCAGTCCCAGAGTTTTGCAGGCCCAGGGCTCAGTACTGACCAACAAGTACGCTGAAGGTTATCCGGGTAAACGTTATTATGGCGGCTGTGAACACGTCGATCGTGCTGAACAGCTTGCCATTGAGCGCGCCAAACAATTATTTGATGCTGACTACGCTAACGTACAGCCCCACTCAGGCTCACAGGCCAATGCTGCCGTTTACATGGCGTTACTCAACCCCGGTGATGTGATATTGGGCATGAGTCTGGCGCATGGCGGCCATCTCACCCACGGCGCCAAAGTCAATTTTTCAGGGCGGTTGTACGAGGCCGTACAATATGGTCTGAACGACAGCACAGGTGAAATTGACTACGAACAGATCGAACAGCTTGCGTTGAAACACCAGCCCAAAATGATTGTTGCTGGCTTTTCCGCCTACTCACGGGTCGTGGACTGGCAACGATTTCGGGATATCGCCGACCGCGTTGGGGCATATTTGTTCGTTGATATGGCTCACGTTGCCGGACTGGTTGCAGCCGGGGTCTATCCCACGCCGATCCCGATGGCTGATGTGGTCACGACCACCACACATAAAACCCTGCGAGGCCCACGCGGTGGCCTGATTTTGGCGCGCGCCAATCCCGATATCGAAAAGAAACTGAGCTCACTGGTATTCCCGGGCACCCAGGGCGGCCCTCTCATGCATGTTATCGCGGCCAAGGCCGTCGCTTTTCTGGAAGCATTGCAACCGGATTTCGTCGCCTATCAAAAACAGGTCGTTGCCAATGCCCGTGCCATGGCTGATGTATGCATCGAACGTGGCTATGATGTGGTATCCGGCGGTACTGACAACCATCTGTTTCTCCTCAGCTTGATTGCCAGGGGCATCACCGGCAAGGCCGCTGATGCGGCACTGGGTCGTGCTCACATTACCGTCAACAAAAATTCAGTCCCCAATGACCCTAAGTCACCTTTCGTCACCAGTGGCCTTCGCATTGGATCACCGGCAGTGACTACACGGGGTTTTCGGGAACAGGAATGCCGGCAACTTACTGGCTGGATCTGTGACATCATCGACGACCTGGAAAATGAGAGCGTTATCGCGCAGGTGCGTGATCAGGCGACTGCACTGTGCGCTAAATTTCCGGTATATGGCTAAATACCCAGGATCGCTACCATCATGCACTGCCCGTTCTGCGGCACACCCGATACGCGAGTAATCGATTCGCGACTCTCATCAGAAGGTGACAAGGTACGCCGTCGCCGCGGGTGCCACCATTGTAATACCCGCTTCACCACCTATGAGGTTGCAGAACGGGTTATGCCTGTTGTTGTGAAGCGCGACAATCGGCGCGAACCTTTTCGTGATGAAAAACTGCGGGCCGGACTATTACGGGCGCTGGAGAAACGTCCTATCAGTACTGAGCAGATTGACGGCATAATATTACGTATCGCAGATAATGCCCGCGCCAGTGGTGCAAGAGAACTCAGCAGCCAGCAAATTGGCGCGTGGGTCATGGATGCATTGCGGGCGCTCGATCAGGTTGCCTATGTGCGCTTTGCGTCGGTATATCGCAGCTTTGAAGACGTGAACGCGTTTCGTGAAGAAATCGAGCGGCTGCAAAAAAACACCCGTCACGCGGATTCTGAATAATGTCGCCTGACGACCATCGGTACATGGCACAAGCGTTGGCGCTCGCCCGGCGCGGACTGTACAGTACCGATCCTAACCCGCGTGTCGGCTGTGTACTCGTCAAGGACAATCAGGTCATTGCTGAAGGCTGGCACCAACAAGCGGGCGAACCCCATGCCGAAATCATCGCACTCACCAGGGCAGGTGACCGCGCCCAGGGCGCCACCGCCTATGTAACACTGGAGCCTTGTTGTCACCAGGGCCGCACCCCGCCCTGCACCGATGCCTTGCAAGCGGCAAACGTGGCCCGAGTGATTGCAGCAATGCCCGATCCCAACCCACAGGTTTCGGGCCAGGGTCTGGCGCAACTACGTGCAGCTGGCATTGCGGTGGACTGTGGATTGCTGGCAACGGAAGCAGAGGCGCTCAACCCGGGTTTTATCCAGCGAATGGTACAGCACCGCCCCTGGACACGCATCAAGCTGGCCATGAGTCTGGACGGGCGCACGGCCTTGCATTCGGGTGAAAGTCAATGGTTAACCGGTGCAGCAGCCCGAACTGACGTGCAACGACTACGGGCGCGGAGTTCAGCCATTTTGACCGGCATTGGTACTGTGCTACAGGACAATCCCCGTCTTGATGTCCGCCTGCCCGGGACGACACGACAACCTTTGCGTGTCATTCTCGACAGCCATTTACGAACGCCACCGACCGCTAGACTATTGCAACAACCTGGTCAGGTACTCATTTTTACGGCAATCACTGACCCTGATAAGTATGCTCCCTTACGATCGGCAGGGGTTAACATTGTCTCTGTACCGCGTAGTGGCGATGACAACCAGCACCTGGATTTGGGTGCCCTCATGACCCTACTGGCTCAGCGCGAATGCAACGAGCTTCATGCTGAATGTGGCGCTACCCTGGCTGGCGCACTGTTGCAGGCCGGATTCGCTGATGAAATTGTGATTTATATCGCACCCTTGCTGCTGGGACATCAGGCGCGCGACCTGTTCCGGTTACCGGAGCTTACCCGAATGCAGGATCGGTACGAGCTGGAATTACTGGAAACCCGCCAGATCGGAAAGGATTTGCGATTGACATTAAAACACGCGAATAATCAGCGGAGCTGAGCCGCGAGGCTGTTGAAGCGCAGCAAGCGTGCTTGCGAGGCAAAAACACCGCAGTCGGCTCCAGTGACGTGTTGCGATACAAGCCGCCAGGTGACCGGAGCGTAGCTCAGTTCCACTGATTGCCGCCGGCAACAAGCGCATGATCGGGCGACTTTAAACGCTGGATATTTAAAGAGGCTGTTTCCATAAAGTATTTCACATGGAATACCTACACTCATACCACGCTCTTTCGAGACTATCGTTATGTTTACCGGCATCATCACAGCGGTCGGTGCCATCACCGCCATCCAGCCCCACACAGATGATTTTCACCTGCGCATCAATACCGGCAAAATGGATTTGACCGATGTACAGATCGGTAACAGTATTGCTGTAAATGGCATATGCCTCACCGCTGTCGAGCTGGCGGCTGATGGTTTTTATGCCGATGTCTCCCGCGAAACATTGGCCTGCACCACGCTGGGAACAGCGACAACAGGTACACCGGTCAATCTGGAAAAAGCGTTGACCCCAACAACCCGACTGGGTGGTCATTTGGTCAGCGGACATGTGGATGGCATCGGTATCATCACCCAATGGCAACCCGATGGTCGCTCCTGGCGGCTGCACATAAAGGCTCCGAACGAACTGGCTTGCTACATTGCTACAAAAGGTTCAATTTGTGTCGATGGTGTCAGCCTGACAGTCAATCAAGTAAACGGTGCACATTTCGAACTCAACATTGTCCCACATACTCTGGAAGAAACGACCTTGCATGCGTTTAAAACAGGGCAGGAAGTTAACCTTGAGGTCGATTTGATCGCCCGTTATCTGGAGCGATTATTGCTGGGCGAACATGCAGCAAAACCCGAAAGCGGCTTAACTGAAACGGTCTTGCGTGAAAATGGTTTCTGGATATAAACCTAATGGTATTCAACACTATTGACGATATTCTTAACGACCTGCGACAGGGCAAGATGGCGATCATCATGGATGATGAGGATCGGGAAAATGAAGGTGATTTGTTGATAGCGGCCTCAATGGTACGCCCAGAGGATATCAACTTCATGGCACGCTACGGGCGCGGCCTAATCTGCCTCACCTTAACCCGCGAACGTTGCCAGCAACTGCACCTCCCCCTCATGGTGCAGGACAATACCACGCCTTACGCCACCAATTTTACGGTGTCGGTTGAAGCCGCCCAGGGTGTGACCACCGGTATTTCGGCCTATGATCGTGCTCACACCGTTCGTACAGCAGTTCGACCGGATGCGTGTCCCGAGGATTTGGTGCAACCTGGCCATATTTTTCCGCTGATGGCACAACCCGGTGGGGTACTGACCCGCGCAGGTCATACTGAAGCCGGTTGTGATTTGATGCGACTGGCCGGTCTGGAGCCTGCGGCTGTCATTGTTGAGATTCTCAACGAGGACGGCACCATGGCGCGTCGTCCTGAGCTGGAGGTTTTTGCCGGGCAGCATCAATTCAAAATAGGCACTATCGCTGACCTGATCCGCTATCGGATGCAAAATGAGAAAACCGTTGAACGGGTTGCTGATACTCACATGATGACCGACTTTGGCACATTTCGAGTGCTGGGCTATCAGGATAAAATTAGTGATCAGGTTCACTTTGCCCTGGTCAAGGGTGAGATCAAACCGGAACAGCCGGTCTTGGTCCGTGTTCATGTTGAACAATTGCTTACCGACATACTGACCCTGCATCTATCCGAAACGGGCTGGCCATTCCGTGACGCTTTACAGCGCATCGCCAATGAATCCGCCGGGGTACTGGTTTTCCTGAGTCACCCGACCGATCCGGCAACCCTGATTCGGCGGCTGCGTGCTTGCCAGTTTGGCGCCACCGAACCCACACCAACAGCCAATCAATCCAGCCATCTGCAAACCTATGGCATTGGCGCCCAAATTCTGCTGGATATCGGTGTACGGCAAATGCGGGTGCTGAGCGCTCCCAAACGCATCTCCAGCCTGTCTGGCTTTAATCTGGAAGTGGTTGAATACGTTTCCTGAATATTTCAACAACCTATCAAGTTATATAAAGAAAAATAGCCATGATCCCTCTTAATACTATCGAAGGTAATTTTACCCCGCCACAGGAAGCCCGCCTTGCCCTGGTCGCGGCACGCTTTAATGGTTTTATCGTCCAGAATCTGATTGCCGGTGCAACCGATACACTGTGTCGCCACGGTATTCCTAAAACCAATATTGACTTGATCTGGACACCTGGATCATTTGAACTGCCATTGGCTGCCCAACGGCTTGCTGCCAGTGAGCGCTATGATGGTCTGGTTGCATTAGGAGCAATCATCCGTGGCGGTACGCCTCACTTTGACTATGTTGCTGGCGAATGCACCAAAGGGCTGGCCAGTGTTTCCCTAAAATACAGTATTCCAGTCGGCTTTGGTGTACTCACGGTAGATACCATTGAACAAGCGGTGGAACGCGCAGGCACCAAGGCGGGCAATAAAGGCTCGGAAGCGGCAATAGCCGTCCTGGAAATGGTGAACTTGCTACGTCATCTGGAAGCCTGAATCGTGGGCGGAACGACTCGCAAAAACAATCCGTCAAAAAAACGTAGCTGGGCAAGACGCTGTGCCGTACAGGCCATCTATGAGTGGCAAATGACGGCCCAGGAGCCGACACTGATTATAAACCGTTTTTTGGCTAACGAAGATTTAAACAAGGCCGACCCTGACTATTTTCAGGAGCTGGTTCATCAAATCCCAATCCATATTGAAGCCATCGATTTGGCGTTAAATCCTTTTCTAAGTCGGCCATTGGCGCAGGTCGATCCGGTAGAGCGGGCTATCTTGCGAGTGGGTGGCTATGAATTGATACACTGCCCCACTCTCGCTTACCGGATTATTATTAACGAAGCGGTGGAACTCGCCAAACTGTTTGGTGCGGAACAAGGACATCGCTTCATTAACGGTGTGCTTGACAAGCTGGCTCACACCGTACGCCCCGCCGAGATCAAAACCCGTTCCTAAACAGCATTGTCGCCACAAGCCTCTGCCACTTGCCAGGCCTGTCAATTCCGGCGACCACACAACACAACTGCCCTCAGCCGCACACAGCAAATCAGGCACGGCCATGTTACGACGTTACGACAACCCGCATATCCCCGCCATAAGTAACCATAAATCAGGCTATGCTTCAGCTTTGGAGTCGCGCCGTGACTGAATTTTATTACCCTGATTGATGGTGTGGATTAAGTCCTTCTGCACTTTTGGAACGTTGCCTGTAACGCTATTATCCATGCCTTCCCAAACCGGCGGCGCAGGATCACATTCTTTATGAGCAAAGCACTTCTTAAATCCACAGGCATTGTCAGTGCCATGACCACACTATCGCGAATCTCGGGTTTTGTGCGGGACATGGTCTACGCACAGGTTTTCGGGGCGGGTGCAGGTACCGATGCGTTTTTTGTTGCGTTCCGTATCCCCAACTTTCTGCGTCGCCTGTTTGCTGAGGGTGCTTTCTCACAAGCTTTTGTGCCGGTATTGTCCGAGTATCAAACCCGGCGATCCCGCAAAGAATTGCACCAATTGATCGATCAGGTAACTGGCACACTCGGGGTCATTCTGTTTGCGATCACTGCTATCGGGGTACTCGCTGCACCACTCTTGATCATGCTGTTCGCACCCGGGTTTACTGACGATCCTGACAAGTATCAATTGACAGTGGATATGCTGCGTATCACCTTCCCTTATCTGCTGTTCATCTCATTAACCGCACTGGCAGGCGGCATTTTAAACAGCTACGGGCGGTTTGCTGTCCCAGCGATTACGCCGGTGCTACTCAATTTTTGCATGATCGCCGCCGCGCTATGGCTTGCACCGCTGATGGCGCAGCCGGTCATGGGCCTGGCTTGGGGTGTCTTTATCGCCGGGGTGGTACAGCTCGCTTTCCAGCTTCCTTTCTTGCTACGGCTAAAACTACTCCCACGTCCACGTTGGGGCTGGAAATCCTCGGGTGTACAACAAATTTTGCACCTCATGATGCCGGCTATTTTTGGCTCCTCGGTCGTACAGATCAACCTGCTTTATGACACGCTGCTGGCCTCTTTTCTGGCTACAGGCAGTGTCAGCTGGCTGTATTATTCCGACCGGCTGGTGGAATTTCCGCTGGGTATTTTCGGGGTCGCGCTGGGAACCGTGATTTTACCTAAACTCTCCCGTCAACATGCCGGTGCGGAAAACCGTAATTTTTCCCATACACTCGACTGGGCGCTACGCTGGTCATTACTAGTGAGTATACCCGCTGCTGTAGCACTGGCATTATTGTCTGTACCCATCCTGTCTACCCTGTTCCAGTATGGCGAATTCAACGCCCGGGATGTCACCATGTCAGCCCGCAGCCTGATTGCATTCTCGGCCGGACTGACTGCGTTTATGCTGATTAAGGTGCTTGCTCCCGGATTTTACGCGCGCAAAGATACCCGCAGTCCGGTGAAATACGGCATTATCGCCATGCTGGCCAATATGGTAATGACACTTATTCTGATCTGGCCATTTGCACATGCCGGATTAGCGCTCTCGACATCACTAGCTGCTTTTATCAATGCTGGATTGCTGCTGATTAATCTACGACGGCACGATATTTATCAGCCGGGCAAGGGTTGGATCACCTTTCTGCTTCAACTCACGACTGCCACGCTGATTATGGGTGTTGTGCTTTGGTTTGGCATCGGTGATCTTGAAGCCTGGTTACAGGCCAGTGTCGGTGAGCGTGCCTGGCATCTAGTACAGTTAATTGCTGCCGGTAGCGGTGCGTTTGTGCTGGCAGTATGGCTGGTCGGCATTCGGCCCCGGCATTTGTTGCCCCCTGCATAGCACATACTCCGGGCGCTATAGCACAAACACTATAACTGGAACAATTTATAGTGATAATTTGCGCTATAACGATACTATCGGCCCCAATCTTCCAGCTGCAACGGCTCATTGAGCGGTTGACCATTAAATAATACCTGGTTACCTTCCAGTTTTAATCGCCCTTCGGCAAACCATCGAACGGCTTGTGGGTACAAACGATGTTCCTGTTCCAGCACCCGCGCCGCCAGTGTATCAGGATCATCATCTGGCAATACCGGCACCCGTGCCTGCACAATAATCGGCCCACCATCCAGTTCAGCCGTAACAAAATGAATGGTTGCACCATGCGTCTTGCTACCTGCCTCGATAGCACGCTCATGAGTATGCAAACCACGAAATTCAGGCAATAACGACGGGTGAATATTGAGCAAACGACCTTGATAATGTTCGGTAAAGCCTGCCGTCAACACGCGCATAAATCCCGCTAGCACCACCAAATCCGGCTGGTAATCGTCAATCAACCTGATTAGGGCGGCCTCAAATGCAGGCCGGTCGCCAAACAACTTATGGTCAAGTTCCAACGCGGAAACACCCGCCTGCCGCGCACGTTCCAGGCCATATGCTCCAGGTCGATTACTGATAACCGCCGCAACTTCAACAGGTAATTCACCACAGGTTGCCTGATCGAGAATGGCCTGCAAGTTGCTGCCGCGCCCGGAAATCAACACGACCAGCCGCATTTTCCGAACCGCACTCATTATTGGAATTCCACTGACGGCTGGCCTTTATCCGCAACAATCCGCCCCAGTGCCCAGACCGTTTCCCCCATGGCTCCCAACACGGCCTGAGCCTGATCCGCATGGTCGGCTGCCACACAAATCACCAGTCCTACGCCACAGTTAAAAGTACGCCACATTTCCGTCTCAGCTACACCACCTTCGGTCTGGATCCACTGGAAAATTGCCGGACAGGACCAGCTTTTGGTATCAATTATCGCCCGAGTGTTTTCAGGCAATACACGAGGTAAATTTTCAGTCAGGCCACCACCGGTGATATGAGCAATCGCATGAACCTTGATCTGATCCAGCAGTTTTAACACTGGCTTGACGTAGATACGAGTCGGCGCCAACAGCACTTTCCCCAAGGTACTCCCTTCAAACAGGTCATTCAGCCTGGTATCGCTGTGTTCAATGATCTTGCGAATCAGCGAGTAACCATTGGAATGCACCCCCGATGATGCCAACCCTAACAACACATCACCGGGCTGAACCTGACGATGATCAATGAGCTGCGACTTCTCAACCACACCCACGCAAAAACCGGCCAAATCGTAATCACCGTCATGGTACACCCCGGGCATTTCGGCTGTTTCGCCGCCAATCAGCGCTGCCCCTGCTTGTACACAGCCTTCAGCAATACCCTTAACAACATCGGCTGCTACATCGACATCCAGCTTGGCAGTAGCATAGTAATCCAGAAAAAATAATGGCTCCGCACCCGCGACCAAGACATCGTTTACACACATTGCGACCAGATCAATACCAATCGTGTCGTGGCACTGTAATTCCAATGCCAGCTTAAGCTTGGTACCGACGCCATCTGTGCCGGAAACCAGAACCGGCTGACGATAGCGATCCAGCGGCAACTCGAACAATGCACCAAACCCACCCACACCACCCAGCACACCCGGTCGGAGGGTACGGTGGGTATGCGGCTTAATACGATCAACCAATTGATTACCCGCATCGATATTCACGCCAGCATCACGGTAATTCAGTGCGGAAGATTGCCGGTTTTGGTCTTTCAACGCCTGGAACCTCATTTTGGTAGAAAACTGGAAAGGCATAAATTATAGACAAATGCGATAAAGTGGCGGCTCACGAAAAAGTGGCGGCTCACGAAAATGAGTTTGACCATCACATTGGAAAAGATACAAGCAGCGTACTTACAAGGGTCAGGAGTTACGCAGTTGCCAGGATAGAGCACAGCATATAGTGGTTTGAAACACATCTCACCTACCAAATGAGCGTCAACTGCATAACTCCTACAAATTTAACCGGTTCCGCTACAAGGGTTTGACTGCGCATGTGCTGTCTTTTTAGGCAAGTCGCCAACCTTCCCCTCTTGTACCTGCGCTTAATCGCTACAGCCACAAGATTATGAGTGCTGTTCTGTGATGAATTTCATGGCTGTGTCGTGCTGCCGGAATTTTAACAATTGGTTAAATGCGCTGTGATATTGTAATTTGTCCCGCTTAAAGCCCGTTAACCATCAGGAAACCGTCGTGATCGCCGAGTCTTATAACCCACAAACCATTGAGGCCGCTGCACAACGCTACTGGGAAGAGCAGCACACCTTTGTCGTACACGAACAACCAGACCGTCAAAAATATTACTGTCTGTCGATGTTCCCCTACCCTAGCGGACGACTTCACATGGGACATGTCCGCAACTATACCATTGGTGATGTTATCGCCCGCTACCAACGAATGCTTGGCAAAAACGTTTTACAGCCAATGGGTTGGGATGCCTTCGGGCTGCCGGCTGAAAATGCAGCGATGGCTAGCAAAACCGGACCGGCGCAATGGACGAACGACAACATTGCTTACATGAAGAAACAACTCCAGCGACTCGGTTTTGGTCTGGATTGGGAGCGTGAAATTGCGACCTGTCAACCCGATTACTACCGCTGGAATCAGTGGCTGTTCCTGCGGATGCTTGAAAAAGGCATTGTTTACCTGAAAACAGGTGTTGTGAACTGGGATCCTGTTGATAAGACCGTGCTTGCCAATGAACAGATTATTGACGGGCGTGGCTGGCGCACCGGCGCCATCGTCGAAAAACGCGAAATCCCGATGTATTACATGGCAATCACCCGCTATGCCGAACAATTGCTGAGCGCATTGGATAACCTGAATCACTGGCCTGAACAGGTCAAGCTGATGCAAAAAAACTGGATTGGCAAGAGTTACGGTGTACGTATCGGCTTTCCACATGAAATCGGTGAAGGTGGCACGCTCTGGGTATTCACCACCCGTGCCGATACCCTGATGGGCGCGACCTATGTCGCCATTGCTGCCGAACATCCGCTGGCATTACATGCTGCTCGCAACAATCCTGAGCTGGCAGCTTTTATTAATGAATGCCGACAAGGGGGTACATCTGAAGCTGACCTGGCGACTCAGGAAAAGAAGGGGCTGCCCACCGGCCTGACCGTCACACACCCGCTCACAGGCGAGTCGCTGCCGTTGTGGGTCGCTAACTACGTGCTGATGGGCTACGGCGAAGGCGCAGTGATGGCCGTCCCCGCTCATGATGAACGTGATTTTGCTTTTTCCACCCAATTTGGCCTGCCCATCAAGCCGGTGATTCGTACATCTGCCGGTACTGAAACACCTGCGCCCTGGCGGGCGGCGTATGCCGAAAAAGGTATTTGTATCAATTCAGGTCAATACGACGGCCTGGATTTCAAGCAAGCAACCGATGCGATAGCCGCCGATCTCAAAGCCAGGAATCTTGGCGAGAAACAGGTGACCTGGCGCTTGCGTGACTGGGGCATTTCCCGTCAGCGCTATTGGGGAACCCCCATTCCGATCATCCATTGTGATCACTGTGGTGCAGTTCCGGTACCTGATGAGCAATTACCGGTCATTCTGCCGGATAATCTGGTGCCCGATGGCGCAGGCAGTCCGCTGAAAAGGCACGCCGAATTTATCGCCTGTACCTGTCCAAAATGCGGTCAGGCCGCGCAGCGTGAAACAGATACGATGGACACTTTCGTTGATTCATCCTGGTACTTCTTTCGCTATGGTGCGCCAAACGCAACATCGATGGTGGATGAACGCGCTGATTACTGGATGCCGGTGGATCAGTATATTGGCGGTATCGAACATGCCATTTTGCATCTGCTGTATTCACGCTTCTGGACCAAAGTCATGCGTGACATTGGCTTGACCCAGGTTGCCGAGCCTTTCAGCCGTTTACTAACCCAAGGGATGGTGGTTGCACCCACGTTCTACCGCAAAGATCAGGATGGACGCAAACAATGGATCAATCCTGCTGATATTGAACCGCAAACCGACGAAAAAGGCCGACTTGTCGGCGCAATCCTTAAAAGTGATCGTCAGCCGGTATCGATCGGTGCTATCGAAAAGATGGCCAAATCAAAAAATAACGGGGTTGATCCACAAGTATTGATCGAACAGTATGGCGCAGATACCGCCCGCCTATTCACGATGTTTGCCGCACCACCTGATCAATCACTGGAATGGTCCGATGCGGGTGTTGCCGGCGCGTATCGCTTCCTGCGGCGGCTCTGGGCATATGCCTACGAACAGCAGGATAATATTTGTAATACCGGTGATATTGACGTTGCCCAGTTGCCAGAAGCGCTGCGCGATATACGACGCGATATTCACGACGCACTGCGACAAGCCTTGCTTGACTTCGACCGCTATCAGTTCAACACGGTAGTGTCCGGCAGCATGAAAATACTGAATACACTGAATCAGATAGGAACCGATAGCAGTACACATGCAAACGGTGTGCGGCGGGAAGGCTTGAGCATCCTGTTGCGACTGCTGGCACCGATTGTACCGCACATCAGCCACGCCTTATGGCGTGGGATGAACTACGGCGATGACATATTAAATGCCGCATGGCCCGAACCGGACCAAACCGCACTGACACGCTCGGTGGTAAAACTGGCGGTGCAAGTCAATGGTAAACTCCGTGCCCAAATTGAGGTTCCGACAGATGCTGAGCGTGAGTTCATCGAGCAAACAGCCCGAAATGCACCGAACGTACAACGCTTTATTGAAGGCAAGGCGCTACGTAAAATTGTTTTGATACCGGGCAGGCTCATCAACCTGGTCTGTTGAGCACATCATGATGCACCATATCGAAAGACCCGGGATTTTTTTAATCGCATTGTGTTTGAGTGCCTGCGGTTTCCAGTTACGTGGTCAGACACAACTACCACCAGAGCTGGCTGTGGTTTATGTCAGTACCCGTCAGGGCATTGGTGAGCCGCCCGGTGCTTTAAGCCGCAAGCTGCGACTATTACTCGCTGAAAATGGGGCAAAAGTCACCCGTGATCCCGCACAGGCGACTGCCAGCATCACGATTTTCAATGCGCAAAGCGGTCGGCGTACTATCTCGGCTGACCGCCTTGACATCAATCGGGAATATGTGTTGGCGTACAATGCGGTTTACGATGTGCAACTTGCCAACGGCAAAACCCTGATCGCACGCGAAGGACTGAGTACCAACCGCAGTCTACTGTTTGACGAAACCCGTGTACTGGGTTTTGAAGCAGCACAGCAATTACTGGTAGAGAGCATGGCGGAAGAGCTTGCCTGGCAAATCATTCGCCGCTTACAGGCATTCCAGTCTTGAGATGTTTCCCCGATAAACTGGCCGCCCATCTACAAAAAACGCTGGCTTCCCTGTATCTGGTATTTGGCGAGGAAATCCTGCTGGTACAGGAAGCCGCCGATGCGATCCGTGTTACTGCCCGCCAACACGGCTATACCGAGCGGGAATGCCTGACCGTAGCAACTGACTTTGACTGGCAGACCTTGCAACAACAGGCCATGAGTCCCTCGCTGTTTGCCAGTCGCCGCCTGCTGGAATTACGGCTTGGCAATATCAAACCAGGTGATGCGGGCAGTAAGGCATTAATCAATTATGCAAAGCATCCTGCTGAAGATGTGATCGTGCTGATTACCGCTGGCAAGCTCGACTGGAATATCCAGAAAAGCCGCTGGTTCACCGCACTTGATCAAGCGGGGATTACCGTGCCTGCCTTACCTGTCGCGCCCCGGCAACTGCCCGGTTGGATTGGAAGACGCTTACAACAGCACGGATTCCATGCCACACCGGATGCCATTACCCTGCTGAGCGAACGTGTCGAAGGCAATTTGCTGGCTGCTGCCCAGGAAATCGAGAAACTGGTGCTTTTAAATGATAAAAATCACCTGTCTGCTGACGACGTACTGGCCGCTGTCACACACAGTTCACGCTACAGCATCTATGATTGGATAGATGCTGCCCTGCTGGCACAGCCACAACGGGTGATTCAAATACTGGATAACCTGCGTGCAGAAGGTGTTGAACCTGTGCTGATCAACTGGGCATTACATCGGGAGGTCCGTTTATTGATGGCACTGGCCAGCGCGTGTGACCGCGGCCAGACGCTGGATGTTGCACTAAATGCTCAAAAGGTCTGGGACAGGCGCAAGCCGCTGCTACGGCAGGCACTACAACGTTTGACGCTGAAGGAATGCCAGCAACTGCTCAGTGAATGTGCCCGCATCGACCGCTCAATCAAAGGTGTAGAAACGGCATCGCCATGGGCATTATTCCTCACAACAGGATTACAGCTCGCGGGCAAAATTTTATTCCCCGGCACGATTTGAGTATAAAGACGAGCGGATCAGATTACACCGTTCATGAGGTTGGTTAACACAATGAATAATAAAAGTACTGATAATGATAATGATAATGACACTGATATCGAACGCTATATCAGTGATATCGGACAGCGTGCCCGTGCGGCTGCTCGCATTATGGGTCGCGCTGAAACTGCAACAAAGAATACGGCATTACTGGCCATTGCGGATATGCTGGATGCGGATGAAGCACAACTCCGTCATGCAAATCAACTGGATATGGATGCAGGGCGAGCCAATGGTCTGGCAGCGGCCTTGCTGGATCGGCTGGAACTGACCGCCAAAGGGATTCATTCCATGGCACAAGGCTTGCGAGAAATTGCCGCACAGCCCGATCCTGTTGGTGAAATAACCGGCCTGAAATATCGCCCATCGGGAATTCAGGTCGGACAGATGCGCGTTCCGCTGGGCGTAATCGGCATTATTTACGAGTCACGACCCAATGTTACCGCAGACGCAGCCGCTCTTTGTCTGAAATCGGGTAATGCCGCAATTTTGCGGGGCGGCTCGGAAGCCCTGCATTCCAACCGCGCCATTGCTGCCGGTATTAACAAAGGACTGGCGGCAACCGGACTGCCGACTGATGCGGTGCAGGTGATTGATACAGTAGATCGTGCTGCGGTCGGTGCGCTGGTACAAATGCCCGAATACGTGGATGTGATTGTGCCGCGTGGTGGCAAGGGTCTGATCGAACGCATTGGTCGCGAATCGCGTGTTCCTGTTATCAAGCACCTGGATGGTGTTTGCCATGTCTACATCGACGATTATGCTGATCCTGAAAAAGCCGTATCAGTAGCCTACAACGCTAAAACACAACGCTACGGAACCTGCAACACCATGGAAACGCTGCTCGTTGCCGAAAGTATTGCGGAACAGATACTACCGCCGCTGGGTAAAAAATATCAGGAAGCTGGCGTGGAATTGCGCGGTTGTGAACGTAGTTGCAAGCTTTTGCCGGGTATCAAGACAGCCGTTGAGCAGGACTGGTATACCGAATACCTGGCACCCATCCTGGCTATCCGTGTTGTGGCGGATATTGATACCGCCATCGATCACATTACGACCTACGGCTCTGCCCATACCGATACCATTGTCACTGAAAATTACCGGCGTGCACGACGTTTCTTGCGCGAAGTAGACTCCAGTTCTGTGATGGTCAACGCCTCGACCCGTTTTGCTGATGGTGGTGAATACGGCCTAGGCGCAGAAATCGGTATTAGTACCGACAAACTGCATGCCCGTGGACCTGTTGGAGTTGATGGCCTAACCACCTTGAAATTCGTGGTACTGGGCGATGGCCATATCAGGGTATAAAACGTACAACGTTTATGGCTGAACATGATCCGGGTTACAAGCGGCTATTTTCACATCCTGAAATGATCCATGATCTACTGACAGGATTTGTCCATGAGTCCTGGGCTGTACAACTGGACTTCACCAGCCTGGAAAATACCCTACCAGACTTGTTGGCAATGACTTGCGAGAGCGGCGTGAGAATGCGGCATTGGACATAGCTGAATTAATTGAACCTAGAACCTATGGAATCGGGCACTTATCGTCCCCGATTTCGTTATTTACTGATTGATGAAAGTGCCTATGCCGACACAGAATTAGCGACCCAACGTAATCTGGTGGCAGCGCTCCTCCGCCTGGAGAACAGCCATGATTTACAACCCGTACATGAAATTTTGGTCGCATTGGCAAAATGGCTACAAGCCCCTGAGCAACTGGAGTTACGCCGTTCTTTTGTTTCCTGGCTCAAACAGGTTTTTTTGCAAGGCCGTGTGCCTCAAATTGACTTGCCGGAATTAACGATCTGGAGGACATGCATGTCATGCTATCTGAAAACCTCAATCACTGGTTAGAGCAGTCGCGGCTGAAAGGACTACAAGAAGGATTGTAGCAAGGACAGTATCAGGGATCACAATCCGGGCGTAACCTGTTGCTGCGTCCGGTACGGCGTCGTTTTGGTGCAACCATCACCGAATATGCAGCACCGTTACTGCAACAAACCACAACACTGGAGATACTCGAAGCGTTAGGTGAGGCTGTGCTGGATTATGAAAAAGGAAATGATTGGCTGGCACGACTGAAAAAGACCGTCGCAGAGTTGACGTAACACACATGACATCACCTCGTACTTCAGATGATCGCAAACCTATCGGTATTTTTGGCGGCACTTTTGACCCGATTCACTATGGTCACTTGCGCCCCGCCCTGGATTTGCTGGAAACCCTGGATCTTGAGGAGGTTCGTTTTATTCCCTGCCGCATTCCTGCTCATCGTGATACCCCGCATATAACGGCTGAACAACGTCTGGCACTAGTGAAACGTGCCACAACAGGCCAACACGGCTTTATCGCAGATGACCGTGAACTCCGGCGAGAAGGAACCTCTTATATGGTAGATACTCTTAATTCACTGCGTCAGGATTTCGGCAACGACAAACCGCTGTGCCTGCTGGTCGGCACTGACGCATTTTATGGATTACATACCTGGAATCGTTGGCAACAACTGATACAAACTGCGCATATCGTCGTGATGCAAAGACCAGGGGTCTCCCGACACCTGCAGCCGGTACTCAAGGAATTTATTACCCCTCGAACCGTTGATAATCCCCATATACTACATCAGCAGGCTGCGGGACACATTCTGTTTCAAGCGGTCAGTCAGCTTGATATCTCAGCTACCCAAATTCGTAATCTGCTCGCGCAAAACCGTTCACCCCGCTATCTGTTACCCGACGCTGTACTGACCTTTATCCACGAACAACGACTTTATCAACATTAATCTTCTTCTATCTCAAAAGCCCTGTGAGGAAAAACAGACGCTATGCAACCTGATGATCTGCGAACAACCGTTATAGACGCGCTGGAAGCGTTAAAAGCGCAGGATATCCAAACCCTGGATGTACAAAATATTGCCAGTTTTACTGACTTGATGATTATCGCCAGTGGCCATTCCACCCGTCAAATCAATGCATTATCTGATAAAGTGCTGGAAAGATGCGCCAAGATTGGTATTAAACCTATTGGCGTTGAAGGACAACGCGATGCTGAATGGGTGTTGATCGATCTTGCCGATATCGTAGTTCACATCATGCTGCCCCAGACTCGTGATTTTTATAATCTGGAAAAGCTGTGGAAAATCGACGATCCCATACAGGCCAGGCGTATCGCAGAAAAATGAAAATCCACCTGCTTGCAGTCGGCCGACGAATGCCTGCCTGGGTTCAAACAGCCTACACAGACTATACGGAACGCCTGTCGCGTGAGTGTACGCTGCATCTGATCGAAATTCCGGCTGCCAAACGTGGCAACCATCCTGGGTTGGCCCGCTTGATTCATGCCGAAGGTGTACGACTGCTCAACGCGGTGCCGACAGGCTCCCGAATTATTGCCCTTGATGAGCGCGGCCAGGAATGGAGTACCGCACAACTGGCTAAAAAGCTGAGTAGCTGGCTTAACGATGGACGCAATCCCTGCCTGCTTGTGGGAGGGCCGGACGGTCTGGCGCCCGATTGTCGGGAACGCGCTGAGTGTTGCTGGTCATTGTCAAAACTGACCCTGCCTCATCCACTGGTGCGGGTCGTGATTGCCGAGCAAATCTATCGTGCCTGGAGTTTACTTCATAACCATCCCTACCACCGTGCCTGAATATGCCCGCTTTCATCTACCTGGCTTCCGCATCTCCTCGTCGCCGTGAACTTTTGCAACAAATCAACGTGCCCTATCATCGACTGTCAGTCGCCATCGATGAAACACCGTTGCCCGACGAAACGCCTTTAGCCTATGTCACCCGATTAGCTTGCGCCAAGGCGCAAGCAGGTTGCCATGCCCCCGACAGGCGCGAACCGTATCCGGTTCTGGGTGCAGACACGGCCGTGACTATCGACGACATCATTCTTGGAAAACCCCGCAATCAGGATGATGGTCTAGCCATGCTCACCCGACTTTCTGGCCGAACACATCAGGTACTAAGTGCGGTTGCATTGGCAACTCCCAAAAAAAATGCGGTCAAAGTGCAACAAAGCCAGGTGCACTTTCGAACATTAACCACACAGGAATGCATTGCTTACTGGAAAACGGGCGAACCTTTGGATAAGGCAGGTGCTTACGGTATCCAGGGGCGGGCAGCGGCATTCATTACCGAGCTCCATGGTAGCTACTCTGGCGTTATGGGTTTGCCGCTTTTTGAAACGGCCGAGCTGCTACGCGAATTCGGAATCGATATCGAATACATTCCCCCTACCTTATTTTCATAACAAGAACGATAACTTATGGGCACACGCGCTGAAGGCGGCACTGGGGATGAAATCCTCATCAATGTTACCCCCCGAGAAACCCGAGTCGCCGTCGTCGAGAACGGCGCACTGCAAGAAATACTCATCGAGCGAACCGATCGGCGTGGTTTGGTTGGTAATATTTATAAAGGACAGGTCTGTCGCGTACTGCCAGGCATGGAAGCGGCCTTTGTCGATATTGGTCTGGAACGTGCGGCCTTTCTTCACGTCTCCGATCTTCGTCCAGAATGTCAGCATGACGGTGATACCGCGGGTGCAGACCGTTCCCTGGCGATTACTGATCTGGTGCAGGATGGCCAGGATCTGGTCGTGCAGGTTATCAAGGACCCTATCGGGACAAAAGGCGCACGGCTGACCACCCATGCGACGTTACCATCACGATTTCTGGTATTTCTCGCTGATGCCGATATCGCCGGTGTATCCGTCAAAATTGACGGTGAAAACGAGCGACAACGGCTCAAAGATGTGGTCAACACCTTCCGGGCTGAATTTGGTGGGGGCTACATTGTTCGTACCGCCGCAGAAGGGGCTGAGTCCTGGGCGCTGCGTGCTGACATGCAGTTCCTGCAGCGACTTTGGCATTCCATACAAGAACGTATTAAAAGTACCAGCGGTATCGTCAATCTATACGAGGATTTACCTCTCATCCTAAGAGTACTGCGCGATTTCATCGGCGACAGTGTCGAGCGGGTTCGCATCGACTCACGCGAGACCTACCAGCGCATGCTGGCATTTGCCGACAAATTTGTACCCGAAATGGTATCGCATCTCGAACATTATCCGGGCGAGCGACCGATCTTTGAGCTGTACGGTATTGAAGATGAAATACAGCGAGCACTCGGCAAGAAGGTACCCTTAAAATCCGGCGGTTATCTGATTGTTGATCAAACCGAAGCCATGAGCACGATTGATGTTAATACCGGTGCTTATGTTGGGCATCGTAACCTTGAAGAAACCATTTTTAAAACCAACCTGGAAGCGACCGCCGCGATTGCCCGACAACTGCGACTCCGTAATCTGGGTGGCATTATTATTCTTGATTTCATTGATATGGCCAGTGAGGAAAATCGGCAAGCGGTATTGGCCACCCTGGAAAAACATCTGGAAAAGGATCGCGCTAAAAGCCACATCTCACAGGTTTCACCCTTAGGATTGGTGGAAATGACACGCAAACGCACCCGCGAAAGCCTGGAGCAGATACTCTGCGAACCCTGCCCCTTGTGTGCCGGTCATGGTTCTGTCAAGACGGCTGAAACCGTATGTTACGAGATTTTCCGCGAATTGCTGCGCGAGACGCGCCAATACAACCCACGCCGCCTGATGGTGCTCGCCGCACCGGAAGTAGTCGATACCATGCTGGATCAGGAATCCGACAGCGTGGCGCAACTGGAAGCATTTATACATATTCCGATCAAGTTTCAGGCAGAAATTCTTTATACTCGTGAGCAATATGATGTGGTGCTTATGTGAGATGCCCACCACCTAACAGCGTTATTCGCTCGGCATTACGCTGGCTACGATGGTCGCTTCTGGCCATATTATTGCTGGCCCTATCGTTACTCGCTCTCTGTCAATGGTGGGTATTGCCAAATCTGAATGACTACCGTGATAGTCTGAGCGGCATTTTGCAGCAACAGCTGAAGGTGCCAGTACGCATCGAAGCGCTTTCTGCAACCCAGGCCAGTGGATGGTTGACACTACAGCTGCAAGGCATCACTTTCAATTATTCCGGGCACAGTGACTACTGGGCACACTTTAGGCAAACAACCATTACTCTGGACGTGTGGCGATCACTTCGGGAATGGCAACCTGTGTTCGGGCCTGTTCGGCTAGACGGTGCAGAACTGGTACTGACACACGAAAAAGATAATCTATTACCACGATTGACCGAGCAGCACGATACAGCGGCGACCCTGCCACTGCTCACCGATCTGCCCCAATGGTTATTCAGGCTCAATCAACTGGATGTGACGGGTGAAAAACTGAGCATACGTCAGCATAATGGCATGATGCTCGTGCTGTTAAGACCTTCCCTGCAACTCCAGAATACCGCGCATATCCAGCATCTTTCATTCAGCGCCAGATTACCCACAACATTGGGCAACCGTATCCGGTTAACCGCTCAGCGACAGCCCGCTAACACCGCTGATCCAGAACGCGGGCAAGGCTCGTTCGAACTGCATGTTGAGCCGGTCAACCTTGCGCATTTCCCCTGGACCACTGCTTTCAGCACAGGTCAGGCCGAGCTCACAATGAGCGGCCAATGGCACGACAGGAACGCATTGAATATTCAGGCTCAAATACAGCTCGCCAAAGTCACACTTGGCAATAAGCCCGCCCATCTGCGGCCATTACAAAACTGGCTGGCGCAGCACACCACCAGTGAAATCAATATTGACTGGCAACGAAACGATACAGGCTGGCAATTACAAGGCCATACCCGTTTTGATGAGGCTGACTCAAAAGAACCATCTACTGGTCAGCCGACCTTCACGCTCAGGCAGATCAACGGCCACCGGCAAGGTATCATCCGTAATTTGCAACTTGAGGATCTGTTCGCCTGGATCTCGCCGTGGCTGAGCACACCGACCCGGCAGTGGCTTACCTCACTTGATCCACAGGGCAATTTACCTGAAATCACAGTAGCCGCCCATGATAATCCCAAGGAATACTCCATTCGCGCCCAATTGGCAGCTATCAGCATCCAGGCGGCACGTGGCCTTCCAGGATTAAAGAATATCAATGGCCAGCTTGATTGGAGCCCAAACCATGGGCAGCTTGCCCTGACCTGCAAGAAAGTCCAGGTAACCACCGAGCGCTTATTCCGCAAACCTATCACGCTCAATACGTTGAACGGTGTGGTCAAGTGGCAACATTCTGCCAAAGGACTACGCATAGAAAGCGATGGTCTAAGGCTGGCAAATGATGACCTTGGCGGCCGTTTTTGGGGTAGCGTAAATCTGCCAGCTGCCGGTAAGCCGCTGCTGGATCTGCACGGTAAATACCACAAGGTCAACATCTCGCAAGCATGGCGCTACCTGCCTGTTACCGTTATTCCACCTAAAGGTGTAGCCTGGCTGGATCGAGCGTTGATAGGCGGCCGTGTCACATCGGGCACACTTACACTTCGCGGTCACCCGAAAGACTTTCCCTTTGACAAAAACAACGGTCTATTTGAAACCCGATTCCATGTCAAAGATGGCGTACTGGACTATACCGAGGGTTTTCCGCGGCTGGAGCGGTTACAGGCCACGGTTTTATTTCGCAACCGTAGCCTGAGCATTGATGCGCACAGCGGCCAGATCCTTGATGCCAAAATCAAGAAAATAACTTCTAAAATCAATGATCTGGGAAAAGTTTTGGTACAAGTTAAGGGACAGGTCAAGGGTGCTGGCAGCAGTATGTGGCGTATCCTGAATGAAAGTCCAATCAGGCACAAGCTGGGCAACCATCGACCGCAGATGGTTGTCGATGGTACTCACTCACTCCGGCTCGACCTTGCCATTCCCATTAGCAATAAATATTCCGATAGATCTATTCAGTATCAGGGACAAGTCGATTTTCTGAAAGGTAGCGTCACATTTCCAGCCTGGGATATTGCACTGGAGCAGCTACAGGGCACTATCCGCTTTAACAATAAAGGACTGAGCGCCAAAAATATGCATGCGCTGTTACATGGCTCTCCCCTGCAGCTGGATTTAAGTACCCGTTCAAACCCCAAAAAAACACATAACATCCTACAGGTTCAATTGCGCGGAAAATTAGGCTGGCAGGACCTGTTCACTCAATCAATACCCTCGCTGGATCACTACATCACCGGAAAAAGTCACTGGACTGCTAGCCTGCAAATACCGATTAGCCATCAAACCCAAATAACGGAACTGGATTTGCGATCAGATTTAAAAGGCGTTACCTTTAAATTACCGGAGCCTTTCGGCAAAACTGCGAATCAGCCTCGTTTGATCACTATTAAAGTTCGGCCAGACAAACACAATAAGGTGCAAGCCATATTGCAGTATGGAAAAGATGTGAGCGCAATGATGCGAATCACTGACCTCAAGACTTATCCACGATTGGAACGTGGTGAACTCAGAATCGGTACTGGCACAGCACGGCTGCCAAAAAAACCGGGGCTTGCCGTGATCGCACACCTGCCAAGCTGGGAGTGGCCAGCGCCCAAAACGACACAGATTGCTGATTGCCATCGCACCCGTATTGCGTCCCGCACGCAACACCTAAATACCCTGGCGCTGCTTCGTCAGCTTAATCTTAAAATTGATCGATTAAAAGTGGCTAATCAGACGTTTTCAGCGATGAAACTAGACGCAACCCGTCATCACAACAGCCTGCATATTGAGGTCAACAGTAATAATATCGCCGGTCGTATCACCGTCCCGAACCAGCCCGGGAAAAAACGCCCTATTAATGCTGCATTAAAACGATTGAGTATTCAGCATGTACCCGACGATGCGCCAAAAGCACACGAGAAAACAGCCGCTGTTTCTCTCCCCTGTAAAATCCCGCCTGTAGTATTAACTGTTGCTGACTTGCAGGTTAATCATCACAGTATTGGTCGTCTGCGGCTTATTATGATGCCGCACCCCAAAGGCATTCACTTACCAAAGATTGGTTTAAACGGCAAAAACCAGCAGATTGAGGCCAGTGGCTATTGGTGGCAGCACCAAGGTACTGAATACTCTAAGATCAAGGCCACACTACACAGTCCAGCCCTGGGTGAAACCCTGGCCCATTTTGGGTACCCGGCAGAATTGAAAGCCGGTGAAACACATGCAGAACTGCAAGCCGAATGGCCAGATGCCTTACCGAATTTTTCGTTGGAGCGTTTTTCTGGCAACTTGAAATTTCAAATCAAAGCGGGACGCTTACTGCAAATTGATCCTGGTGCAGGTCGCATTTTTGGGCTCTTTGGTTTGCAAAATTTGGTTCGCCGCCTGACACTGGACTTTCGTGACCTGTTTGAATCGGGCCTACGTTTTGATCAGATCACAGGCCAAATACTATTTCAGCAAGGGCAGGCCATCACTGACAATCTAACGATTCGGGCACCGGCTGCACGTATCTCAATCGACGGTCGAACGGATTTACAAAAACGTCTTTATGACCAAAAAATCACAGTGACTCCACAAATTGAGGGGACGTTACCGATTGCCGCCACCCTCGCAGGTGGTCCCGCTGCCGGTGCTGCAATGTTGGTCGCTGAGCGCATCCTGCAAGAGGATATTGAATCTGTCACCAGTTACCATTACACCCTAAAGGGTTTGTGGGATAACCCTATACTGGAGCCGCTGGATAAAAAACCGACAGGCTCGGCACCCCGCCAGGGATTCGCAAGTGATAACTGAGCGAGTAAACCACCGATGTTGATCATGGCTGCTATACAGATGGTTTCTGGCGCCGACGTCACTGAAAATCTGGCGAGTGCAGCCGGATTGCTGGCGCAAGCTGCGGATCGAGGCGTACAACTGGCAGTATTGCCAGAAAATTTCGCCCTTATGGGACGCTCCGAAAGAGACAAGCTTGCACTACAGGAAGCCGAAGGCCAAGGACAGCTTCAGGATTTTCTTGCCGAACAGGCAGCACGCCATCGGCTCTGGTTAATAGGTGGAACCATTCCACTGCGCACAGCTCACGATAAGCATCGAATACGTGCCAGTTGCCTCGTATTTAATGATCAGGGACAGCGTGTTGCCCGCTATGACAAGGTGCATTTATTTGATGTGCAGATGATAAACAGCAAGGAGTGCTATGCTGAATCAGCGACCATTGAAGCCGGTCGCCATTATGTTGTTACTGACACACCATGGGGCCGGTTGGGGCTAGCCGTATGCTATGACCTGCGTTTTCCTGAGCAATTTCGTGCCATGGTCCATCAGGGCATGGAAATCGTGGCATTGCCCGCCGCCTTCACTGCGGCCACCGGTGCAGCACATTGGGAACCCTTACTTCGCGCCCGCGCTATTGAAAATCAATGCTATGTTATCGCTGCCGCACAGGGCGGCCGCCATGTTAACGGTCGCGAAACCTTTGGCAACAGCCTGCTCGTTGACCCGTGGGGGCTCATTCTCGACCGCTGGACATGGGGACAGGGTATCGCACTCGCCAAACTGGATCGTGCTTTTTTGGAAGGCACCCGTCAGCAGTTTCCTGTATTAAAGCATTGTGTACAGTGTGATTAAGCGCTTACAGCACCACTATTGTTGCTACAAAACCAAACAACCCTTGGTTATAAATCGAGGGGCCAACAATCCGGGTCACCTTGAAATTGACTATCGCCGTGGACTGGCTCACCTCCCTGCACATTGCATTGATGTATTTATCAATCATTTTATCGGTACTCCTTCGCCACTTTGGCCGAGATACCATGAAGGCCATGTTCCATCGTGATCTGACAAACCAGATTTCAAGTCCGCTTCGCTACAGGATACCGAAAAACCTGCTCGCGGTACTTCAGGCAGCAAAAATATAGACCGCCTTTATCACAAGCGATTATTTCCGGTAAAAATTTAGCATTATAACAAACAAAACAACACAGTGTTTAGCGATACAAACCAGAAAACTATTAACTTTCTTTCTTGCGTAATAAAAAATAAATTTTCCCTTCATTTTGATGCGTTTCCAGTAACGTATGTCCGAGCTGATCACAAAACTCACTAAAATCCCTTATCGACTCGGGATCTGTCGCGATCACTCGCAATATCTGCCCTCTCTGTAGACTTGCCAGTGCTTTTCTGGCCTTCAGTATAGGCAAGGGACAGTTTAGTCCACAGGTATCAATTTCTGCATCCGCATCAACCATTACCATTAATCTCCCATCCAGCGTTATGATTAAATTTGGAGCTACACCATGATTGAGCTTGCCCGGTCCGTCCTCGCTCATCCAGCCCGACAGGTTCACGCTTCACAGGTACCCGTTGGCGGTGGCTCTGCCACGACCGAAGGTGGATAGACAACTCCGGGCGCAAGCCCCCGCCCAACCGGTGGTTGCGTTTGATGACATTATCTAGCACAGGGCACCGGTCTCATCACGAATACCCCATCTGCATTTTATAGAAATAATATGCCCAATCGCTCACTACCATTATCACTCGGTTTATTGCTTAGCGTATTGACCGCTATGTCGCCATCAGCAGCACAATCTATCTTGCTGCCTGATATCGGCGATCCTGCCCAGGCGTATTTCAGCTCCAACGAAGAACAACAGCTTGGGCTGGAAATCATGCGACGTTTACGCCAGCACGATCGCGTCATAGATGATGTACAACTCAATGAATATATTCACTCGATTGGTCAACGCATCGCTGCTTATACCGACCAGCATCATGTGCCCTTTCAATTTTTCATGTTGCGTGATTCCAGCATCAATGCCTTCGCACTACCTTATAACTTCGTCGGTATCAACATCGGCCTGCTGCTGGCGACCCAGCGTGAAGATGAACTGGCGGGGGTCATCGCTCATGAAATAGCACATATCTCGCAACGGCATATTGTTCGCGCTATTGCCGATACCAGGCGCCTGACACTACCGATAGCCGCTGCGATGATCGCCTCGGCAGCACTTGCAACAGCTCACCCCCAGGCAGGCCAGGCCGCAATGGCTACCACCATGGCCACCAGCGCCCAGCATCAAATCAGCTTTACCCGCGCCAACGAGCAGGAAGCAGATCGTATTGGCATCCAGTTACTGGCCAAGTCTGGTTTTGATCCTGCCGGCATGACTGATTTTTTCCTAAAGATGGAGCGCCTGGCTGGAGGCAGCAATAATAATCAGATTCCGGAAATTCTACTTACCCATCCACGACCTGCAAGTCGCGTTGCCGATACCCGACATCGAATTAATACTCCAGCGCGACAGCGTGGCACACTCCATGACCACAAGGCCTATTATCTGGCCAAGGCACGGGCACGCGTGCTCATCGCTGAAGATACCCATACGCTGCTTCAAAACATCAAAACCCGATTAACCAGGGGCGATTTCAACCATAAAACCGCTGAACGCTATGCCTATACGCTAGCGCTTCGCCAATCGGGTCGCTACGACGAGGCCTGGCAACAAATCAACCGCTTGTTAAAACACGATCCTGACCGGCTTGCTTTTCGTATTGAAGCAGCGGAGATTGCCCTAGCCCAGAATAATCGGGCGCTTGCCTGGAATCTGTTCGAGAAAACGCGACAATTGTACCCTGATGACTTTACCCTAGCGATCCACTACAGTAGAGCGTTAACAATACAGGAGGGTGATCCTGGAAAAGCCATGCGCTTGCTTAGACCTCACCTGCGTCGCCGATCAAATAATTTATTACTGTACGAGACCTACGCGCAAGCTGCACAGCGTGCTGGAGATCGGGTTGCAACCCATGCGACAATGGCTGAATATCATTACTTGAATGGTGAGCAACAAGCAGCTATCGAGCAGCTTGAAATTGGCCTCAAAAAACCGGGGCTTTCACCAAATCAGGAGGCGCGTCTCCGCGCCCGCCTTAAACAGATCAAAGCTGAAGCAGGCACCCGAAATTCATCACCCAAATAAAATTCCTTATCAAACCAGCTCGCTATACCTTGTTATCCCATCAAATCCCAAATCCATGAGAATCTCATATGAGATTCTCATGGCCGAGCCGCTTATAGCAGACTAAACGACCTGTGGGAGAAAAGCTAATCGGCATGCCCGGGCGGACCTGATCGCGCAGGCCAGGCCGCATCACTCGCCTGGATGTATAATGTATGGCTCTATTAAGGCTAATCTATACTACGATCCAGATGTTCATCCCGGGTTTTCAGCGTACTAAGGGTTAATCAGATACGCGCTAATCATGCAAGGTACACAGTGAGCGCTGTGGAATTCGCTACCTCTACTTAGCTAGGAAATTTGTTCAAATGGCCTCCACTCAAAAAAAACTGCCATCCAGCACACCAAAGCACATTTCACCTGGCCATAAAGCCGCTGATCCGGATACTCCACCGGCTGAACTAGCTAATCTGGCACATCAAGAAGTAGCGCTGGCGCGGGTTGTCGCCAAAAATCCATCAGCTCCCAGAGAGTTATTAGCCGAGCTGACAGAATCTGAGGATTCTGCTACCCATCAGAACCTAACGCGCAACCCTTCAACACCCCTGGAAAAATTACGCCAGCTGGGACAGCAATTCCCCGAACAGCTGCTTGAAAATCCGGCGATAGGCGCTTTTCTGCAAAACAATCCCCTGTTTTTTTGTGAATTCCCTGTCACTACATTGCGGCTATTGCTAGATCATAAATCCTGCCCAGCGGGTGTGCTGGCACAAATTGCCACTGTGGATGATGAAGCGCTCTTACTGGCTATTACGCGACGTGCGGATACACCAGCATCGATCATAAAGGCACTACGATACTCACGATATCCCCGTGTGCAGCGAGCCGCCGCCTTACACATTACCCAAACAGGCGATAACCCCCCAACATGGCCGGAACAGCTACAAAAAACGCTTACGGAAATCCTGGTGCCGCTGTCTCAATCGACGACAGACCCGGGTATGGCACTGCTGCGGTTGGGCATCTGGTTCTCCCCTGAATTATGGCATTGGTGCCACCAGGCTGTTCAGCGCACGGTTGCACATTCCGAAGCGTCAGCCACCGCACCTCAAAGCCACGTACCGGCGGGCAGCGATGATGCTGCGCTCCGTCAGGCGATCGCCGAACATGCCCATGTACCGGCGATCGTGCTGGAAAACCTGGCGCTGGCTATTGAAGCAGATATCCGTGAGGCCGTTGCAAGTAACCCCTATACACCGATAGCAACACTGGAAAAACTCGCAGCAGACCAGGACTGGAATGTGCGACGGGCGGTTGCGATTAATCCCAAAACACCTGTCAATGTACTTGAAGGACTGGCACAAGATGAGGATCGGGACGTACGGCGTACTGTAGCCATGCACAACAACGTGTCCAAAAGCATACTTGAATCACTCATGCAAGATTGTGATGAAGATGTCCGTCAAGTTGTCAGTACCCATACTGTAGATTCTGTGAATAACGTGACACTGGAACAGCTGGCTCGTTCAGATGATGCACGACGACGCGCCTACGCCGCAGTACACCCAAACACAACCCGTGCCTTGCTAAGACAGCTTATACAGGATAGCGACTGGAGCGTTCGACGTGCTGTCGCGCAAAATCCCAAGGCACCGGCAAGTATGCTGGAGCGCTTGATGGAGAATGAATCGATACCACTGGTTTGGCAAAGTATTGCCAAAAACCCGAATACCCCATCAGCCTTGTTGGAAAGGCTTTACCAAAGCCAAGACGAGGATATTCATTACGCCATTACCCAAAATCCCAAAACACCGGCAACCCTGCTAGGGCAACTCTCGAAACACCCCAATGAGGACATCCGGCTGCGCGTTGCGGAACACCCCAATACGCCGGCTGCTGCACTAGAGCGGTTATCGGCAGATAGTAGCGAGGATATCCGTTGGTCGGTTGCCGAGCATCCAAATGCGCCAATATCCGCACTGACACAGTTGGCAGAGGACTTGAGTTTAAATGTTCGGCAAGCTGCTGCCATGCACCCTAACATCACAGCAAAAACGCTTGAACGTCTAGCGGAAGATGATGATCGTGACATTCGCTGGACGGCTGTTATGCATCCGAATGTAACGCTGGCCTTACTTGAGCGGCTGCTGGCAGATAGCGATGACGATATCCGCCGTGCTGTTGCCGAGCACCCCCAGGCACCCGCCGCAATGGCACTTGATCGGCTGGCTGATTCGGATAATACCTATCAGCGTGCCTATGCAGCATGCCACCCTCTTGCACCTGTGGCGCTCCTGAAAAAATTGGCACACGACAACGACTGGAGTGTCCGCCGCAGTATTGCCAAAAATCTCAATACTCCACTATCAATTCTGGAGCATCTGGCCAGAAACGACAGCGTTTTTCTGGTTCGCCACGGCATTGTCCACAATCCCAATACACCCACGCGTCTGCTTGAAATCCTCGCAGAGGATATCGACGAAGATGTACGCGAAGCTGTGGCAGAACACATTAATACATCGGCAATGACTTTGGCCAGACTGGCTGCTGATGGCGCTGCAAATGTTCGTCGTGCCGCTGCCGAGCATCCCAATACCCCCCTAATGGCTCTTGAAGGGCTTGTTAAAGACCCTGAGCCGAAAGTACGTGAAGCCGTCGCCTGTAATCCCAATGCTTCACCGGCGCTTTTAGTGTGGCTATCTGCCCGTACCCTGCTTCCCCCTGCTAAAGAAACAGACACGCTGCCACTTTCCCCGGATGATCTAGAATGTCTGGAGCGTTTGGTGCAGGATGACGTAGAGTCGCTGAGTTTCTCCGATCACCCCTCACCCGGGCGGCTGGTGGCACTGCTGAGTTCCTGGGTTCCCACGAGCACCCTAGCAAAGCAAGTGCGCTCTATCTGGTGGGAAGAGCGCTGTGCAATCGCCTTCAACCCTATGACTACTTTGCCCGTTCTCAATAAGCTGGTTGCGGATGGTAATGCCCTGGTTAGAGCAGCTACATGTGAACGATTGGCATCCTCAACCCTGCCTGACCCAGAGGTGCAGCATGAATGACAAAACGGATACATACGATGCATCACCGTGTGGTGGCGTGTTTGATGCGGAACTTTTGCTAAGGCAGGCCCGGAACTATCTGGCATTTGGCGAACAGGTGCATCAATTCATTGCACAATTAAATCAAATCACTCGCGAAAGTACTGACTGGGGCTCAGCCGTCCAACAACATTTTGCCAAGTTCAAGGATGCCATGGCCCAGTCAACCGAAGATCCAGACATCAATCCTGAATTAGCTCGATTATGGACACAAACGGCTGAAATATGGCAACAATCTGCCGCCTCTTTAGGCGGCATCACAACAATTCTGGAAAATAGCCCCCAAAATGAAACCTGGCAAGCCTATCAACATGTACAGAGTGAATATTTCAGTTTGTTGCAAAGTACCGCTCGACAAGCACTTGATCTGATGCAGCAGCGTATTGATCAGCAAGCGGCTTCCAACAAGAAAATTGATAGTCTGCGCAAGTTGTATAATCTGTGGGTAGAGTGTAACGAGGAAACCTATAGTCAAATGTTGCATAGCTCCGATTACGCAGCACTTAATGGCCGTCTGTTAAATGCTCTGCTGGCCTGTTATTCTTCAGGGAAAACCCGATAATGATTAATCTCACGGCAGAACAGATTACAGAAGAGCTACGTATCTTCAGCACCAAGCTAGCGCAAGGGCGCGAAACGCTATCCAGTTTGGGCGACATTACAACCGGCGTATCACCTCGTGATCCCGTCTATCAAGAAGATAAATTGGTTTTATACCGTTATCAACCACGGGTCGAAAAGCCACACCCTGTCCCGTTATTGATTGTCTACGCCCTGGTTAACCGACCCTACATGATGGATCTGCAGGAAGACCGCTCGATGATCCGAGGGTTGCTGAATGCAGGCCTGGATGTCTATTTGGTGGACTGGGGATATCCTGATTCAGATGACCGGTACCTGGGACTGGCCGATTATATTCATCGTTATATCCATCACTGCGTTGATGTTCTGCGTGAGCGCCATCAGATTGATGACATTAATCTCCTGGGTGTATGCCAAGGCGGCTCATTGAGCCTTTGTTTCACATCGCTTTACCCTAAAAAAATACGCAACCTTGTCACCATGGTAACACCTGTTGACTTCCAGACACCGGATAATTTACTTAGCCATCTGGTTCAACATGTGGATATAGATCTATTGGTCAATACCCTGGGTAATCTGCCTGGCCAGTTATTAAACTTCACATTCTTATCGCTCAGCCCATTCCGGTTAGGCGGGCAAAAATACGTTAACCTGGTGGATATCGCCGACGATGTACAGGCATTGAAAGGCTTTCTTAGAATGGAAAAGTGGATTTTCGACAGTCCTGACCAGGCCGGTGAAGCCTTCCGTCAATTTGCCAAAGATTTTTTCCAGAAGAACAAACTGGTCAAAGGCGGATTGATGATCGGTGACAAAGCGGTCAATTTAAGCAACATCACTATGCCGGTACTCAACGTATACGCCGATCAGGATCATCTGGTACCGCCGTCCTCATCCAAAGCACTTGCAAAACATTGTGGCAGCACAGACTATTCAGAATTTTCCTTTCATGGCGGGCATATCGGCATTTATGTCAGTGGTCGTGCACAATGCGATGTACCACCCAAAATTGCCTCCTGGTTACTTGAGCGCTAGCTCAATGGTATGAGACGAGCAAGCTTACGTAGGCTTGTTGGTTTTACCTTTCCGTCCTTTCTCAGATGCGTTTTCTTGTGCTGGAGAGAAAGAAGCCGCATCATCTGTATCACTTGCAGGCTGTGGAGTTTGCTTTGTTGATACATCCCGGGAAAAGGGCGGCGCTTCACTCATCGTAGCAGGCGGCTTTATGTATTCCTCTTGCTTATGAAAATGCCCGCTGACATTTTTCCAAAGCACCAAATTTTGTTCCACCAAATCGGTAATCATCGTCAGCGGATTCTTGCCCATAAAAGTCCGCATCTGTTCCCGAAAGAAATGCTGCTGGTCAACGAAAGCCTGTAGGCTTTTTTCCAGGTAATTACCCATCATCCCTTGCAAGGTATCACCATAAAAACGGATGATATGCGCCAGTACTTCTGTGGTAAAAATGGGGTTGCCCTGCTCTTCCTGTTCGCTAATGATTTGTAACAGAATCCCACGGGTGATATCAGTATTGGTTCGGGCATCAATCACATGAAAGTTGGCACGCTCCAACACCAACCGTTTCACATCCTCAAGGGTGATGTAGCTGCTGACCACCGTATCGTAGAGTCGACGATTCGGGTACTTCTTGATGATGCGAGTTTCGCTCATAACAACACATATAAAAAAAAGCGGCGCGATGCCGCTGGAAAAACAGCCACATCGCGCAATTTAAAACTTAGCGGAAGTAGATACCGCCATTGGGGGTAATATCTTCGCCAGTAATGAAGCCGGCATCCTCAGCAGCAAGGAAGGCGACGGTACGACCAATTTCCGAAGGCTCGCCCAAACGCCCGACTGGAATGGTCGCAACAATCTTCGCCAGTACATCTTCACGAATCGCCCGCACCATTTCGGTGCCGATGTAACCTGGAGAAATTGAGTTGACGGTCACGCCTTTCTTGGCACATTCCTGGGCCAGTGACTTAGTGAAGCCATAAATAGCCGCTTTGGTCGACGAATAATTGGTCTGGCCTGCCTGACCCTTAATACCATTCACCGACGAAATATTGACAATCCGACCCCAACCACGTTCAACCATCTTGGAATAAACCTGGCTGGTCACATTAAAAACGCTGTTCAAGTTCGTGTTGATGACTGCATGCCACTTTTCAGGGGTCATTTTGTGGAACATCGCGTCACGAGTAATACCCGCATTGTTCACCAGAATCTCGACCGGACCCACTTCCGCCTCAATCTTTTTGATAGCTTCTGCGCAGGAATCAAAGTCAGTGACATCGGCAAGGTAAACAGGAATATCCAGACCTTCTGCCTTACGGTCAGCCTGCCATTTGTCTACAGCTTCCTGGCTAAGGCCATTATAATCAACGGCGACAGCCTTCCGACCTTGCTCAACCAGCGACTTGCAAATGGCCGTGCCCAGACCGCCAATACCGCCGGTAACAACTGCAACTCGGGACATAGAGGTACTCCTCAAAAATTATTGTTTATCAATCGTCAAGCAGCCAGCACAATACATTAGCCGCCTATATAATATCCAGGACCCGCTTTCGCCCACTGGTCCCGGACAAGCTTAATTCAAGCAGATAAGTTTCTATGCTTCCATGTAAAGTAATTCAGGGCATATTAAAGCGGAACCCTAAAAATCAGATATAACAGATCCTCACAGGATTGTACCCGATATACAAGGAAAGGTGTGTGAACGTGCAGGGATGGCACTACGATACTGCCTTTCACCTTATAAATGACATGGATACAGCATATTGAAGCTTGCCAAACGCCTTGTCAACCGATTCTGCGTTGCAGAATATCACAACACCTGGCAATGACTGTACTATTGCTTCTTCAGCATTACTATACCGGGTGGTTTGCTCCAATTTTTAGATAATGCCGTCAGGCAAACGGGCCAATGATAGAGTACCTTCGGATCACGCCATGAAGAATAGACGATTATGACAGCGCATCGACGACACGCTATAGCCATCCGATACGCTTCGGATATGATTAGGGCCGCTGCCGCGGGAGGTACGGACAAGGTGGAGCGACCTTACTTGCAGTCGTCCACACCTGGTGCATCGACTTTAATGGAGCAAAAAACTTGATGACACTATCTAGCGGGATATCGCTGATTGGGGGCGGTCATTATTCAATTCAAAATAAAGCAGCAACGTCGTTTGCCAAACACTACAGTTGTTATCACTGACCATAAAAAATCGCTGACTCCGATGATGAGCCAGTCCCTCAAAATTATCCATCAACCAGCCCTTGCTACTGTCAAAAATAGCTATGTCCTTTACTTTCAAAACCTTTTTAGCATTTGGCATAGGGAGTTCTGTCTGGCGCAAACTGATAATCAAAGGACGCAGTGGTGCTGTATAAGCACGTTCCAGTGTTAACAGCATACCCGCTGATAATGACTCCATGGCTACCAACGAGCTACCTGGCGCACCACCTAGAGGGTAGCGCCAAAAACGGCCCTTACTGGTAAACAACTGAATCTGGTCATTGGGCTGCTTCCGTAAAGGCGCTTCGCTTCCAACCAATACGCCCCAACGTGAATCGACGGTAACAGATTCCAACGCCTTGTTAGAATTTCGATAGCTTCGACGATTGTATAACCGTTTTGGTAAAGGATAGTTGCCTCGCCACCGTCCAGCCGAGCTATAGCGAACCAATCTTGGCCTGATTTCAAATGAAACCAGTAGCTGTGTATCCTTTTGCTGTTTGCCAGGGAGCAATACAAGTCCTTCGGCATCGGTATAAGGTGGGCGTAACGGCTGCCCAGACTTATCTCGTAATGGGTATGCTGCAACATGCTGCAAATCCATCAAGCGATGATTTGCATCAAACTGTGGACGAAAATGAAACAGGATGCCTTTATCCGATATGGCATATAACAATCCAGCGTTCTCGTCCCAGGCTAACCCTGATAACCCACACAATCGCTGACCATCCAAATCCATGTCAGGTAATTGCAACGCACCAAGCAAGCGAATACCGGAATAATGATCACCAACATCCACATTATCATTTAATGAAACAGGGATTGCCTTAAAGCTTCGAGTTGCACAGGCACCGGTTTGCAAAGTAAAAGCCAATATAAGTAGCAGCAACAGTCGGTACATAGACACTCCAAATAGAATGGCCCTGGTAACAGCGATAGCACATAAACGGCTTGTTCACGATCCGCAGCACAACCCGGAAAAACCAACAGAAATGATCAGGAACCAATCAAAAACACAGACAGACAATGCCAAACAACTTCTTGAAAATTAAAGCAATTCGGCTATAATGCGCCCTTCCCGGCCAGCGCATGCCTTAAACGCAGATCATCCAGATAGAAAACCAATTGGATGCACCAACCTGGAATTTGGTTGCTGAATATATGCTGAGCACTCTTAATCGATACGGCTTTACACCGAACTATTGCCTGTTTTCAAGGATCCTGGTGTCGCGACAAACGGCTACGGCTGTTCAAGCACGATATTTTATGGCAGGCGCGTTGCCCCCATTGCAGAACGTAGGCGATACCGCTCCAGGTCGTTGTCAACGCCGTCAGGATTATCAGCCCATTGATTAATCCTTCTGGCAAACCCAAAAGGCTATGATGGGTAATCATCATGAAAACCAAGCCGAGCTGCACAAAGGTATTCAGCTTGCTTAAAATCAGCGGCTCGGCCTGAAAACGCTCAATTAGAATGTGATAACCAATTGCGCCTGCAACGATAACAACATCCCGAAAAACAATCAGCACCACCAACCAAACCGGCAACACCTTCAACCAGCCCAACACTATTATTGCCCCTAGCAGCAACAGCTTATCAGCCAGTGGATCAAGTACACCGCCCAGCTCACTTGTCCAGCCATAGTGTTTCGCCAGAAAACCATCCAAAGCATCGGAAAGACCCGCAATAACAAATATCAGCAACGCTCCCCCGTAACTTTCGTCTAGTAACAACCATAAAAAAGGTGCAACCAGCACAATCCGCAAAAAGGTAATCAGATTGGGAATATTATGGGCTTTCAAGGGTAATGGCATCAGCACCACTCATGTTCGAGTTTCGAGACGGTGAGCAACTCACACTCAATTCAACCACAAACCAACAGCAAGCTCACCAGACATGTCCTGCCCTTAAAGCACAAAATCCTGTACTCCAGACAAATTCTATTCTGCCAGATTTACTCCATGTTGATAACAGTATTAAGGCTGCCCATTAAGCGTCTATTTTACGACTTGTCGACCCGGTTAAATTTCAATCTGGAATACCCCGAAAACCACAAACCAGTTAGGTACAAACCCTAATCTGGTTATCAATCTTCCCAATTTACCCGCCTCTTGCCTAACCACTATAGTAACTAACGCTTAGGCTTTAATATTTAAGGCAAGGCATGTTTTAAGCTCAATATCCTGTACCTTAACCGCCAGCCGGATTTGCTGGCGGTTTTTTTATGGATGCTCCGTTGACAGTAACATGACAAACTACTTGCCTGCGGTATTTAGTCGCCACCGCGCATCAACTGAGTAAGCCGCCTTGTCTTCGCTATCCCGCCTTGCGCAAGACTACCCCGCCACCAACCGAAGATCGTCAGCGGTATAATGCCTGGCGTAGCCAATACACCGCCCTGCCCCTTGTTCAGCCAATGGAGTTGCTCGCTTCAAGCAACCTCCACCCTATACCAGAGTATTTATGTTCACCTCACCATTGGCGGGCTATTTCCGACTTGAAACCTAATTCAAAACCTGCAGAGACTGTTATCCTGTAGCCTGGTTCATAAGCATACCGACCACAGTAGCTACGCATTTGGAATTCGCATGAAATACCGGGATTACTACAAAATTCTCAACATCAGCCGTAACGCATCAACAGACGCTATCAAAAAGGCCTACCGCCGTTTAGCACGAAAATACCATCCTGATGTTAGCCGGGAACCCAACGCTGAAGAACACTTCAAGGAAGCATCTGAAGCCTATGAAGTCTTGCGAGATCCTGAAAAGCGTGCTGCTTATGACCGGCTGGGTAGTAACTGGCAAGCCAACCAGGAATTCCGGCCACCACCAAACTGGCAAAGACAAAAACAACGGCCACCGAAACAGCCGTTTGCAGGCAATAATTTCAGCGATTTTTTTGAGTCGCTCTTCGGCCATTCAAGCTTTGGCCATTCGAGTCAACACAGTGGTTTTTCCGGCATGGGCGGCTTTACCGGTCATGATGCTGCCGCTAGCCAAGATAAAACCATAACGATGGAAATTACGCTGGAAGAAACCTTTCACGGCGCCAATCGTACCCTGCATCTCCAAATGCCTAAACGTAATGCCAATGGGCAAACGACTACCCAAACGCGCACATTGAACGTAAAAATCCCTGCTGGAATCACCACAGGACAAAAAATCCGTTTAAGCGGTCAGGGCAACACCAGCAAGCGTGGTGGTGCTCAAGGTGATCTTTACCTGGAAATATCGATCCGTTCACATCCGCTTTATACACTGGAAGGTCGTAACATCATTCTGGATGTACCGCTTACACCATGGGAAGCCGCCCTGGGCTGCAAGATTGAAGTCCCCACACTCGGCGGATCCGTCAGCCTCAATATCCCGGCCAATGCCCGCAGTGGCCAAAAAATGCGGCTACGTGGGCGTGGACTACCCGGGCAGCCTGCTGGTGACCAGCTTGTGGTACTGCAAATCCACAATCCACCTATCAACTCAGAAAAAGCGCGTGAAATCTTCCAGCATATGGAGCGGACACTACCCTTCAATCCACGTGCCCACTGGCACAGTTAATCACAATTTAAATGTGGTATTGACTGCAATTTGCGTGCTACGCTCAACTTACTAATACTCACACTTAGCTTTCAAGGGGGAAATATGCTGGCCAAACTCAGGCAATTCGGCCAGACGGTCAACTTGATTCCAAACACCTCCATCCAGTTTATGGACTTTGGTTTTAACCTCGATGAAACGCGCATTTCACGGGCATTTTTAGTGGAAGCTGGCGCTGACAACCAGCCCCCCTTGTTGACCTCGCTCTACCCCGATACCACTAGCGGTCAATTTATCACCAGCGATGGGCGTACCGCCGAATCTGATCATGTTTATTCCCTCAATGCGGCCAAAGCGTTAGCCATTCTCGAAGATGTTTGGGTTCCCATTCCATTCCTGCGTATGCGCGAGCGCCGTGCTGATGGCTATCACGTATTCGATAACGGCCCTACCAACTGGGCACGAGCGCGCTGGACAGCCTTGCCTGTCACCGATAGTGCGGGCAATACACATCGCGTTACACTCGCGTTCGATACCCGCTTGCTAGACACCCGCAAAGGGCGACCTTATCTTGCCCCTAGTCCACTGGATATGCAGTCAGGTGAGACATTTGCCCTCAGTACCGCTGAGCCCGATACCCACTGGTTTCTGGAGCAACAATGGGTTAATAGGTGGCTACATGAAAGTTTCCACCATTTCGAGCTGCGCCGCCGTGCGCCGCGCCGCGTCGATGAAACCGAATCGCGCACCAATCCCGATGCCCAAGCCGCATGGCTCACGATGCTGACCTTGCTACGGCAAGTCATTCAACCACCGCAACTACGCTTTACTTTTATTGGCGAAGGGGCCTCTGCCCGTCTCAATCAACCCATTGATGTCGATCTGGTGCTGGACATCGGCAACTCCCGCACCTGTGGGATACTGATGGAATCCAGCAGTGACAAACCGGTCGATATGAATGACAGCTACCGTTTGGCCTTGCGTGATTTAAGCCATCCTGAGCGTGTTTATGACCAACCTTTTCCCAGCCGGATCGAATTTGTAAAAAGCAGCTTCGGTAATGAGAAACTGTCGCGCCGCAGCGGTCGCAATGCCTTTATTTGGCCCACTGTCACACGTGTTGGTTTCGAAGCGCAGGCTCTTTCCTATTACAGTCATGGCACTGAAGGCAGCACCGGCCTATCCAGCCCAAAACGCTATCTATGGGACAGCGACCCCCGCTACCACGCCTGGCGCTTTAATGCCGGTTCGAGCGGTGGCAACAGTGGTCCGGTTACGACCGGCCCCTTTGTCGGTTACTTACGTGAAGATGGTGAGGAACTGACCGGCGATGATCCACCAGCGATGACCGCACTGTTCTCGCGTGGATCATTGATGAGCTTTCTGATCGCTGAAGTATTACTGCAAGCGTTCATACAGATCAACTCACCCGCACACCGCTACCAGCGGGTTTACTCTGACGCACCACGTCGCTTGCGCCGTGTCATCCTGACCCTGCCAACAGCAATGCCGCTGGCGGAACGCAAATTATTCAGCCGTCGCGTGAATACAGCTATTCGTCTCACCTGGCAGGCATTGGGTCTTGATCCGAGCCAGGCGCCTGAACCATTCCTGCAATGGGACGAGGCCACCGGTACACAAATCGTCTTCCTCTATAACGAGGTTAAGCATAATTTCCAAGGTGATGCCGCGCTATTCTTTGAAGTCTTTGGCCAGGTGCGTGAAAACTATGGCACATCGCCTTGCCTGCGTTTAGCCAGCATCGATATCGGCGGCGGCACAACCGATTTAATCATTACTGCCTATCAGCTTGAGGGAGGCACAGCGCTAAAACCCACCCAGGAATTCCGTGAGGGTTTTAACATTGCTGGTGATGATGTGCTCTGTGGCCTGATTGAGCGCAATATATTACCTGCCCTGCTGGACGCTATCCGTGATAGCGGCGCCAATAATCCTGAAGAATTGCTGGCACGCTTACTTGGTGCCAATCGTGGCGATCAAGCCGAGCGCGACCGAACCTTACGGCGACAATTCGCGAACCAGATTACCTTGCCGCTAGCACTGGCATTGCTGCAACGCTACGAAAACACCGATCTTAGTGTTGGTAATGAGGCGATAACCTTGCGCCTGAAAGACGTATACCCATTGGGCAAGGCTCCACATGAACAGGTCACTGCATTTCTGGAAACAGCGGTGCATGCCGCTGGAGGTCAGACATTCAAGTTGTCTGAAGTGACCTTCTCCACCACCATGCTGGCACTGGATACGACAGTGCGTCGCATTCTCGGCCAGGTGCTAAGTGACCTGTGCGAAGTTGTACATTTGTATGATTGCGACTACTTACTGATCTCCGGGCGCCCCTGTCGCTTACCGGCAGTACGGGCAGTGATTCTAGCCAAATTACCCGCACCACCGGATCGCATTATCAGTTTACACGCCTATCGGGTAGGCGACTGGTATCCGTTCCGTTCGGTCAGTGGGCGACTGACCGACCCCAAAACCACTGCGGTAGTCGGTGCCATGGTGTGTGCGTTATCAGAAGGTCAGTTGTATAAATTTAATCTGCGTAGCCGTGATCTGGGCATGCAATCTACTGCCCGGTTCATCGGCCTGCTGGAGCAGACCGGTCAACTCAAACACAACAATGTGCTGTTTGCCAACATGGATCTGGAGAATCGCAAAGCACGTTTACCCGAAGCCACATTTGATTTCTATGCACCGGTATTTTTGGGCTTCCGGCAACTGAACGTTGAGCGTTGGCCTGCCTCACCGTTATACCGCACCACGTTCACTCACCCGCGTGATGCCCGTGCCAAGGCCTTGCCATTCAGGGTCACACTGGAACAATCGACTGATGAAGCTGTCGATCTGGATTTCAAAATCACCGATATCATTGATGCGGATGGCAACCAACAACCCGGTGGAGTCGTTACGCTCAAGTTGCAAACGCTTAAAGATGACTACGGTTACTGGCTAGATACCGGTATTTTCTCCATTTCCGCTTACAGCAGTGACCCATAGCCCAATGATGAGTCGCCATTAATCATTCAATACCGGAATCTCATGAGAAGCAACATGACGGACGTTCCGCTGCATCCTAGCCTCCATAAACTCAGTATCGCACCGCGCCGGCTATTACGCTTGTCTGGTTTTCTGATCTTCTTGGTTGCTGCAGGCACCTTGCTGTATCTGATGGTTACTGCAATGACATCGGGGAATCTGGCCAGCCTGTTAATGCTTGGGTTAGGCGGGATCATGATTTTACCGCTAATCCTCGTGATGGGATTGGTATTGCGGTATCTGGATTGTCGGCTAGGACGACAAATGAGCATCGCCAATCAGTTATTACAGAGACATACAGCCATTAACGCTCGCCTGACACCAACCGGTATCAGCAACAAACAAGGAACGCTCATGGCGCTGCATCCAACGGATCAATCGATAGTGCCAAAAGAACCCCTGTTCGCGCTGATTAATCCCTCATTCCGCTGGAGCCGCCCGCCACAGCAGGAAATAAACGTCAGTCTTTACTGCCCGGCACTACAAGCTGACAATGACATCGTAGCCCTTCAAGGCAATCAACAGGCGCTGCTAGGCAAACTGGTGAGCTGGCAAGGCTACGCACGGCACATGCAGACCATGATGGGTATCATGCTTCTGATAATCATCATCACCGCTGGAATACCCGGTTATATGGCGTTCAAAGGTTACCGCACCTACCAACACGCTCAACAGGGATTACAGTGGGCTAAAAACAGTACCCACTGGCTTCAGGCATCCGGCACAGTGCAACACAACAAGCTGGCGACCGCTAAAATCTCGAAAGGTAAAATACGGGTGCAAGGCTACCGGCCATACTGCACTTTTGCGTACACGGTAGCGGATACCGTACAACAAGGTGATCAATTGTTTTTCTGTAACCACCCCATTGCAGACCGCCAAACCGCTGAAAGCTGGCTAAAAAAATATCCGGTCGGTCAATCCATCACGGTATATTACAATCCTGATGACCCGACGCAAAGCGTACTGGAAGCTGGCTACACCATTGCCTGTGAATCCCTTATTCATAGAGCAAAGACCGGCCTGCTGTTTATCGGTGGGCTTGCTGTGCTTTTACTACTGATCATCGCTATTGTGGTCCGGGAATATCGAAAACAGCGGACGTTAGGTTTGACCCTGCAAAAAAATCAGTTGGATTCCGCATAATCAAGACGCAAACGCCATTGCACTTTCCATTATGATCCGCCTTTCCTGAACAGCGCCGACAGTGAGTATGTAAGACCATGACGAACAATGCCACGCTCAGCAGTGATTGTGAAACGCTAAAACAGGCTGGTAATGAATTTCTAGCGTGGCTGGATGACCACAGTGAGTGCATTCGTCAGGAAAAAGCCGGACTGACCAAGGAATTTCGTCGTCTGGTGACACAGGCACGACGACTGGAACAAGCCGCACAACGACCGATGTGTGTCGGTGTTTTTGGCCCCAGCCAGTCGGGTAAGTCCTATCTGGTTTCAGCGCTGGCCCGCAAGGGCAATGCCCCCTTGCTAGCTGACTTTTCCGGTCAAAAAATCGATTTTATCCGCGACATTAATCCCGAAGGCGGACGGGAGTCCACCGGATTGGTAACACGTTTCAGTTTATGCCCAGGAACCGGTGTGACACCGAGCGCACCGGTACAGATGCGGCTACTCACTCAAACCGATCTGGTCAAAATCCTGGGCAACACCTATTACGCCGATTGCGACCACAGCGATGATGATCCGCTGACACAGGCCCAGTTAACACAATGGCTGGACGAACTCGCGTCAATCGCACAACCCCGGGCCGTTGATCCACTGACCGCTGAAGATGTTTTTGATTTACAAGCATACTTTGAACGCTATTTCAAAGGGTACGAACGCATTCGCCTACTGCGGCATGGCTACTGGGAACAGGCTGCCCAGCTCGCTCCCCGTTTACCGATTCAACATCGTGCCAGATTATTCGGCATTATCTGGGGCGACATAGAGCCCTTCAATCAACTTTATATCCGTCTTTACCAAGGTTTGCAGCGTCTCAATTTTACGGCTGATGCCTGTGCCGGACTAGACGCATTGTTACCAAGGGAACAAAGCCTTATCGATGTCCAGACATTGAAAGGTTTAGGCCATGGTAGTGGTGAAACCTTGGTACTCAAAACGGCTCAAGGCGCGCAAGTCACATTGCCACGTAACGAAGTGGCTGCGCTCATTGCCGAGCTACGAATCGTGATTAGCGAAAAACCCTGGGACTTTTTTGAACACACTGACATGCTGGATTTTCCAGGTGCGCGTTCTCGTGAGCAGATCAAGGAATTACCTGATTTTCTAAAAAGCACTGACGCACTGCAAGGGTTATTCCTCCGTGGCAAAGTGGCCTATCTGTTTGAGCGCTACTGCGCCGAGCAAGAACTGACCAGCATGTTGCTGTGCATAGGCCCAAGCAATCAGGAAGTGAAAAGCTTGCCTGAAATGGTACATGACTGGATCAGCAGCACTCATGGCCTAACACCCGCGCAACGTGCCAATCAACCCACAGCATTGTTTTTGGTACTCACCAAATTTGATATGGAATTTGAGGAAAAAGCGGGTGAACGCTCACCAGAAGGCCGCTGGATTACCCGCCTGGAAAGCTCATTACTCAACTTTTTCGGCAAGCAATACGAATGGCCATATCGATGGGATAACACAGGTGTTTTCCGCAATAGTTATTGGCTGCGTAATCCTAACTTTAAAGCCAAACATATCTTTGATTACGATGAGGCAGGCCGAGAAACCGGCATTCGACCGGGTGAACGCAAGCGAATCGAGATGTTCCGGCAGGCGTTTTTGCAAGATACTCGTGCCAATGCTCATTTTCAGGCACCGGAACAAGCCTGGAATGCTGCCTTTAATCTTAATGATGGCGGCATTACCTATCTTGCCGAAAATTTGCGCCCACTGTGTAATCCTGCGCTGAAACAGCAACAATTAACGGGACAAATTGCACGACTACGCGAGCAAATGGTTGAGCGTATCAGCCATTACTATGTCAGCGACAACCCCGAACAGGAAGTTGAAAAGCGCCTGGAAACAGCCCGACACGTTGCAAGCAGCCTGATCGATTGCGCTGGCAAACAACGCTTTGGAGAATTATTACGTGCCTTGCAAACCAACCGTGATGAACTGGAAGAGATTTACTACCGTATTGAAACGCGATTACCCGATGAAACCCAAAATATTGGTACACCCACCATTGGGACAGCGGTAGACACACAAAAGATGAAACAGCTGCTAGGACTAAAGATCGCTGCCGGCGATGCGTCCGAAGACGCAGTATTTCGCAAGGATGATGCAGCCCTGTTTGCCCGCGAAGCCGTCACAGAATGGATGCAGGATCTACAAGACCTGAGTAGCGACAAAGCCCTCTGTGACTATTTTCAGATACCGGAAGTGCTGATGGCAGAACTAGTCAAGGAATTGATCAGTGGTGCACAACGGATGGAATTAGAGAAGCATATTATAAAGCGGGTTCGGCAAGTCACCGGTTTCCGCATGAAATTCGAGCAGATCGTAGCACTGCCGGCGCGGTTGACTGCCAATACATTAAACCGCTATGTGGACTTTCTGGGTTACGACATGCTGGCGCCCGAACAACGACCAGCGTTACCACTAGCCAACGGCTCCCGTCCTGTATTTCCACCAAAGGCCGTACCACACAATGGCCCGCAACTTAACGAGCAACAATCGACCTACGATCAGGATTACTACACTGACTGGATTCGTGCTTTTCTCGATCTGGTGGAAAAAAATACCCGATTTCGTGATGGCGTAGCGGTGGACATCGCTGCAAACCAACGTCTAGGAACATTACTGGCACGCTTGCAACCAGCGACCTAAGCGTGCAAAAAAGGCATAAAGCTGGGTGGGCAGCGCAGATTATGTGTAATACATGTGCAATAAATGAGCAACTGAGATCATTGCATAAAGCCGCCTGGTGCTATCTGACAACGGTTTGCGTAAGCCCTGCCTATAAAGACCCTGTTATATACGTCATACTTGGGTTTTAAGCTGTATCCGCTTTAAATACAGGGCACTTTATCCGCATAATCAGAAAGATTTTGCAGACAAAAACAGACACTATAAAAAACGAATCGAACTACTTTCGCACCCATATGGTTTTTTCTGGAGATCATCATGTCCACGCTTTCGGTTCACGTCTCGGAGGATCCTAACCGCCCATTAGGACATGCTATCGTGACCATTCATGGTCTACCGCGTACGTTGAGAACCTTTGAATTTGCACTAAATCGCCGCGGATTTGCCGCCAACCACCTCGGTCTGGGCGGCTGGCAAGGTGCGGAATGCTGGCTGCAACCTGAGGAAGCCTGGTACAGCATTGACCATGCTCTTAAATTTGTTATCCCGCCTGACCTGACATTCCAACTCGAAAACATGCCTTATCAGCTCGCAGTACGTGGCCAAGGGCTGGCAAATGTATTGACTCTCACTGTCGTCTGGCCAGTGGAACTCGATATTGAAAAAGGCACAACCGGTCATGAGCGGCATGTGGTGGGCGGTACCAAGGTTGAATCAAAACCCAAAGTACTACCAGAAATCCAGACTATATTACCTTCATCTGAAACGGATAACGCAAACATACCCATCATGCCGGAACTACCGGTGCCTGCGCTGGACACCCACCCTACTGGTGTGGATGATGGGTTCGCAACACGTCCTGCACCACCGAGACAGCCGAAAAAAAACATTACACCGGACAATAATGCGCCGGTATCAAACACTGTATCGCCAACCCAAACACAGCAATCAGAAACCCCGGCTGATAACAATACATCTACCGATAGCGAGGATGAATCAACACAAGTTGCAAGGCGGCCACTACAAATACACTCTGTGGATTTTGCAGCGCCTAATGACTCAACAGCAACACAAAAAATATCCGGTCGCCTTGTACCACCGCCGGAAGATCGGAATGAACGGGTTTTTGGCGCTCCAGACAGCATGTCAGCCGATCCACTGGCAAAGCCTGCATCTGAAGATGATAAACCTACCCGTGTCACATTACCCCGTCATAAAGCTCGATTGATAGGGTTAATCGCTAAAGACAACGAACCCACTCTGGCAAGGCCACCCCGCCAGCCAGAACCAAAATCCACCCTCCTCCCCAAAATGCCTGCGTCTTCGTACAGCCAATCGGGTATATGGATCGGGGTGATCTCAGTTGTACTTGTGGGGGCAGTCATCGGTACCGGCTGGTGGTGGTTTAACTATGGAATGAACCAAACAAGCCCTGCGGGTATCAAGAATCCACAAGCTCCCGATGACACATATACACGTACTGCACCAGAGCCCGTGCCGGCACCGGAACCTGTCCCTGCGCCAGAACCTGTACCTGCACCAGAGCCGGTGCCGGCACCGGAACCTGTTCTAACACCAATACCCAAACCTGTCCCTGCAGAGCCGGTGCCGGCACCGGAACCTGTGCCTGCACCAGAGCCTGTACCTGCACCAGAGCCGGTGCCGGCACCGGAACCTGTGCCAACGCCGATACCCAAACCGGAATCATCCGCGCCGCCTGATAAACGCCAAGAGCAATTCACCCGCTCATCGCCTAACCAATCAAAATCGGCTCAACCGGATTCAAGACCCAGCCTGGAAGACACATTAGAATTGGAATTTGACCCGACATTACAAGAACTGGAAAAAAATCTCCGCCATAAATCCCCCTAGTTAACATTGGGCCATACAACACACGGCTTCACCCGATCTACCCTAAATCAATACAAGAGAATGTTATTCATGAACTATTCACTTATTGGTGCTTTATCTGTGCTATTTGCTTTGGCAACCCCGATTAACACAGTGGCCAAGGAAGATCCCATCGGTATAGTCACCGGTTCTAAAACCGGTACTTATATTCAGTTTGGCCAGGATATTGCCAACGTTGCCAAAACCGTGGGTTTAAACATTATGGTTAAGGATTCACAGGGTTCAATTAACAACATCAAGCGTATTAACAGCAAAGAGAATGCAGCTTTTGGCATCGTGCAATCCGATATACTCGGTTTTCTCACCCGTTCCAAACTCTTGGAATCACGACAAGTCGCTAGCCAGTTACGCTTGATCTTTCCATTTTATAATGAAGAGGTCCATCTGTTTGCCAACAAATCGATCAAGTCATTCAGTGATTTACAAGGTAAACGGATTATTGTCGGTACTGAAGGCAGTGGCACCTGGTTGACAGCGATCAACCTGTTGCAACTTGGCGGCATTACATCTGCCAAGCGCATACACCAACCGCCACTGGAAGGCGTTACGACCGTACTCAAAGGCGAGGCTGACGCCATGTTTTATGTGGCAGGCAAACCGGTCAAACTGTTCTCCAAGTTGAGTACATTAGCGAAAAAGCCTGATTTTGCTCCCTTACTGGCTAATACTCACTTCGTGCCACTTAACGACCCACGCATGTTGACTGAATATCAGCCCGCTGAAATCAGCCCAAGCGATTATTCCTGGATGGAAGATACGATACCGACTATCGCAGTAAAAGCTGTATTAATGAGCTTTGACTTTTCTGCACGGCAAAATGCCTACTCCAGAAAACGATGTCGGCAACTAGAGTTGCTAGGGCAAGCAATCCGCGACAACCTTGACTCACTGCGAAAAAAGGGTCACCCCAAGTGGAAAGAAGTCGATCTCGATGAGAAAGTGGGTACATGGAAACTCGATACGTGTTCACGTAGTAACAGCAGCGATCATGAGAAAAAAAGTAATAAGAGCAATGATATTGATATCACACAGGAACTAAGGAAGGCATTTTGAATGCTTTTGGCGATTTAATGGCACAACGCCAATAACTCAACAAGCTTTTGCAGGATAAATTGAATGACAAAAATCACTGCTGTCCCATTAAGAGGCAAATAAAGAAGCCTGAAAACTCTCTGGCTTGATACAATGAGTTCACCACAAACCATTGAAAACCAAAAGAGGAATCAGGCTATGGCACATAATAACACGGTATTTCCACAACTGCTCAAATTAGTTCCGGGACATGAGTTTGAGTCTCTCGCAAAACAACATCATACGGGGCGGTCTTTTCGAAATGCTTCGCGTTGGTCTCAGTTTGTGACTTGTCCAGAATAAACAGTGACAAGCCTTATCAGTTATATGAGTTGCTGTTTGGCACGCTGTTGTCGCGTTGCCAATCTGTTGTTCCGGGGCACAATTTTCGATTCAAAAACCCGTTATACTCGCTTGATGCCACCACGATTGATCTGTGCCTGAACGTGTTTCCGTGGGCAGATTTCAAAACAACGAAAGGCGCAATCAAGCTCCATGCCGGACTAAATCATGCAGGCTATCTGCCAGAGTTTGTGACTGTCACGGAAGGTAAAAAACACGACGTAACCGTTGGTCGAACACTCCAGTTTCCAAAAGGCAGTATTGTCGCCATTGATAAAGGTTACAACGATTACGAATGGTATAAGGAACTGACAAATAAAGGAGTTTTCTTCGTAACAAGACTAAAAACCAACGCAAAGCATCAAGTTGTTGAGCGCCGACAAGTATTGAAAAGCAAAGGGTTGACCGGCGATCAAACCATTGAATTTATGGGCTTGCAAACAGCGAAGAAGTGTCCAATTCGATTAAGGCGCATTGGTTATCGAGATCCTGAAACAGGTAAGCACTATGTGTATCTGACCAATAATTTTGCACTGTCTGCCAAGACGATTGCCGACATTTACAAATCAAGATGGCAGGTGGAACTGTTCTTTAAATGGATCAAACAAAATCTCAAAATAAAGTCTTTTGTCGGTACGAGTAAAAATGCGGTCTTAACGCAAATCTGGATCGCTATGTGTGCTTACTTGTTAATAGCTTTTTTAAAATTCCAGTCAGCTTTATACAAAAGCCCGCAGCAAATTCTTCGAATATTGCAGCTAAATTTATTCGAAAAACGGGATCTGACCGCATTGTTAAGGGGAGACCCCGGCGGCCTACAGCCTCCAGGTATTAATCAGATGATATTATTGTGAAAGTTAACGGGACAGCAGTGGCCTTAGGTAATATTCCCTGGTGGCTTTTGATTAATTTTATTTTTGGAGTTATTTATGCGCATACTGGCAAACACTGTCCTTATCATTTTCCTGGCACAATTGATTGCCTGTGACACAGAAGAAAAAGCTCCCGAAAAAGACCACATTCGCGGAGTAAAAACCTTGAAAATAAGCGAAATCGAAAATACCATCACTCGTCGTTATCCCACCAAATTACAATCCACCGATGTTTCAGCTTTGTCGTTTGAGGTCAGCGGGCGATTGCAAGAATCGCATTTGCAAGTGGGACAAGCGATCAAAGCGGGGCAAGTGTTGTTGAGCTTAGACCCTACGTCGCTGAATTTGGCAGTGGAAACGGCTCAAGCGTCTCTTCAGCAATCTTTGGCATCGGCATCGGATGCGGTCAGTGACTTGAAAAGGCAGCAGTCGTTGCATAAACAAAACATTGTCAGTCAGGCCAAGGTAGATAGAGCCGAGACAGCCAGAAAAATTGCACAAGCACAGGTTCAGCAGGCGCGTAAACAGGTAGAATCGGCAAAAGACAATCTGGCAAAGGCCAAACTGATTGCACCATTTGATGGCATTATCGGTGCGATTAATGCGGAATCGTATGAAATGATTAATCCGGGAACAACCGTTATTTCTCTGTATAAACCCGATCATTTTGAGGCCAAATTTGGCGTTTCTTTGGATATGGTGAATCATTTGGCTGTGGGCGATCCTGCGTGGATTGAAATCACTGGTAGCCCGCGCTTACAAGGGGTTGTCAGTGCAGTAAGTGCCAATGCCGATACGGTTTCGAGCTTTCCAGTGACCGTCAAACTGACAGAAACCAGCCCCAGATTAAAATCTGGCGCGGCAGTGGAAGTCGTATTGACCGTGAAAGTCAACGAAGCGCTCACTTATCCCTTGCCGCTATCGGCGTTAATCATCGAAGGCGATGTCGATTTCAGTAAAACCCTTCAACAAGAAACCATGAATGCGGAGGTGTTTTTGTATGATCCCAATAGTCAAACAGTAAAGCGACACAAGGTGGCTTTGGCAGGCATCCAAGGAAATGAAATACTGATTTCAGAAGGACTTAACATCGGCGATCGTGTTGTCGTCGCGGGCATTCCTTTTCTACGGGATGGTATGGCCGTTAGTCTGTTGCCAACGAGTCAGGAGCAATAATATGGAAGTATTAACTCGATTTGGCATTGATAAATCCCGTTTTACCATATTTATGATGCTGGTCGTAATTTTGATGGGGGTTTCTGTCTATTTTAACCTGTCAAAACGTGAAGATCCCGCAATTACCATTCGCACGGTTATGGTGAGCGCCATGTATCCCGGCATGTCACCAGAGCGCGTGGAAGATTTGATTGTTGACCCTATCGAACGCAAGGCACGTGAGATCAGTGAAGTGGAAGACATTAGATCGCTGGTTTCCACGGGTAATGCGATGGTGTCTTTGGAATTAAGCGAGTCCATTCCTACAGCACAACTAACACAGGTCAAGCAAACGATTCGCAATAAAATGTCTGAGGTGACTGGTGAATTGCCAGAAGGCACCTCAGGTCCTTATGTGAATACCGATTACGGTGATGTCGTTATTGCCTCTATTGCTGTAACGGGTGATGGCTACAGCTATGCCGAGCTCAAAGCATCCGCCACCGCACTGCGGAAAAAGCTTTATACCGTCAAAGGCATAGGTAAAGTATTGTTATTTGGCGAGCAAAAAGAGCGTATCTGGCTAGATATTGACTCTCGCAAACTCGCTACTGTCGGCGTGCAACTTTCTCAATTAATCAATGACTTGCGTGCTCAAAATATTATTTTACCCTCGGGGAATATTGATGTTTCCGGTACGACGCTCAACCTCGAAGTCAATGGTGATTTTGCCAATGTTACAGATATTGAAAATCTTCTAACCCATGTACAAGATAGCAATACGCTGATTCCATTAAGGGACTTGCTTACGGTGCGTCGTGGCTACGAAGAACCACACAAAACCCCTATTTATTTCAACGGTAAACCTGCCATTGTGCTTGGGGTACAAATGTCTGATGGTCAAGATATTCAAGTACTGGGCAAAAACTTGCAAGCGGCGGTTGCTGAATTTGAACCAACTCAACCGTTGGGTATTAGTTATGATTATTCTACCTATCAAGAAACAGATGTCACTAAGTCCATCAACGATGCACTTTCCAATGTTATTCAAACCATTGCGGTGGTGCTGTTGGTACTGGTGATATTTTTAGGCATACGCCCGGCGTTAATTGTTGCCTGTATCGTACCATTTACGGTGATGTTTGCCCTTATCGCTATGGGCTATATGAATATTGAGCTACATGTCGTTTCTATTGCAGCTGTCATTATTGCTCTGGGGCTACTGGTGGATAATGGATTGGTCATTGTCGAAGACATACAGGGTCAGATGAATAATGGGGTTGATACCAGGACAGCTGCACTGAATGCCAGCAAACAATTTGGTGTACCACTCGCAGTGGCATCAATAACCACAGTGGCCGCATTTTTACCGTTGTTATTAATGGAAGGCACCAGTGGCGAATACGCCTTTTCTTTAGGTGCGGTGGTCGGCTTGATGCTACTGGGTTCTTGGGGGACAGCACTGTATTTTTTACCGGCGCTGTGTGTATGGTTTGCCAAACCCAAAACGAAAAAATCGGGTGAGAAGCCCTCTTTGCTTGTCAGAATGTACGGTGTGATAGTGCGTAAAGCATTGTCGATACCCGTACTGGTAACGCTCATATCTTTTGGCCTTACCGCTGCTGGCCTGTCGCAGTTTGCCAATGTTAAGCAGGAGATGTTTCCCATCAGTGCCCGTGCACAATTTTTGATTTATATGGATTTGCCTAAGGGAACCTCTATTTCAAAGACTGAAGAAGTCGCCCTAGAAATAGAAAAGTGGTTGTCTGATAAAACGATAAATCCTGAAATCAAAAACACAACGACCTATGTCGGTGATGGCGGTCCGAGATTTTACTTGGCACTAAGTCCAGCAGATCAGACGCCATCAAGTGCTTTTGTCTTGGTCAACACCAATGATTTTGAAGGGGCATTGGCGGCAAGTAATCGTGCTCGACAACATTTGTATAAAAACCACCCGGAAGCGCGTTTCAAGGTTAAACACTTGTCGATGGGTGGTGCGGAATCGGGCATTATCGAACTGAAAATTTCAGGTCCGGATGCCAACCAATTATTGGCGATAGCAGCACAGCTAGAGGCCAAATTTGCCGAAATCCCCAATATCATTCAGAACGAGAATGATTGGGGCAATAAAGTTTTAAAATCCGTGGTTAATATCGCCCAGGACAAAGCCAGAGAGCATGGTGTTACCTCGCAAGACCTCTCCAAAGCATTGGATGCCTATATCTCCGGTGCTACCGTATCAACATTTCGTGAGGGTGAGAAAGCTATCCCTATCGTCTTGCGCGGGGTAAAGTCATCGCGCGATAGTTTGGAAGATCTGGCTGGCCTCACGATACCTGTAAACGGCAAACTGGTTTCACTCAATCAAGTAGCAGAGCTCATACCCACTTACGATGTCTCACAAATGCGTCGTGAAAATCAACAGCGAACCATTACAGTATCTGCAAAAAGCACGGATTTATCTGCGTATGAAATGTTGAGCTTTATTCAGCCGACATTGGATAACCTTGACTGGTCAAGCGGGTATTCATATGCAATAGGTGGCGAAATTAAAAACAGTAAAGAGTCTAATGAAATGCTGGCAAGTGGCATGGGGGTTGCCTTAGTAGTCATGCTGACAGCATTAATTTTTCAGTTTAATTCGGCACGTCGTGTTGTGCTAATTTTTATGACGATTCCGCTAGTCATGATTGGTTCGCCGCTGGCGTTACTGCTTACCGGACAACCCTTATCATTTTTTGCGACCCTGGGACTGATTTCGCTGGCGGGTATTATTATTAACAACGCTATCGTGTTAATTGACCAAATTGATTTAGAAATGCAACATTTGACTCTGCTAGAGGCGATTATCAGTGCGGCGGAAAAACGTGTCACCCCCATTATGTTAACCACTTTAACCACCGTCATGGGCTTAATCCCAATGGCGATTTCTGGTGGTGCTTTGTTTGAGCCGATGGCGATACTGATGATTGGTGGTATATCGTTGGCATCAGTGATTTCACTGTTTTTTGTACCATCTGTTTTCCTGCTGTTTTTTCGGTTTGAACACAAACAAATGGAGAAAGCAGTGCCCTCAGCAGGAGATATATCATGAGATTCAGATTTTTTGTTAATGGCTACAAGTGCCTGTTTGGTATCGTGCTGGTTTTATTGCTCGGTGGTTGTTCATCGTATCGGCAAGGCAAGATCACGGCGCCGGATGTTGGTGAGACGTGGGCGGGTGGCAAGCAAGCGATTTTTTCCTCCGAAGCGGCACACGTCAAATCAAAATGGTGGGAGGACTTTAATAGTCCCGGGTTAAACACCTTGGTCGAAAGAGCCTACAGTCAAAATTTGACATTGCGCATCGCGACATTGCGTATTTTACAGGCTCGCGCCATGTTAAATGCCGTGCGTTCAGAACGCTATCCCTCGATTAATTCGAGCAATAGCATTATGCGTACAAAACCCAGCGGCAATGCTCAAATGACCGATAAAGCGTTGACCAGCTATCAGATGAGTCTGGATTCGTCGTGGGAAATTGATCTGTGGGGCCGTGTCAAACAAAACATAACCGCTGCTAATGCGGAGCTGAATAACTTAGATGCAGCCTACCAAGATGCGGCATTGTCTATTGGAGCTGAGGTTGCATCCGCTTATATCAATTACGTGGTATTACAAAAGCAAATTAAATCAGTTAGCGCCAATATTGCATTGCAAAAACAATCGCTACGCGTTGCTAAAGCCTTATTTAAAGAGGGGGAGAACACAGCACTGGATGTGCAACAAGCACAAGCTATTTTGGCGAGCACGAAGGCATTGATACCCAATTTAGAGCGTAGTAAAAATCAAATACGCAATGCTTTAATTACCCTATTGGCACTGCCACCGACCGAGATTGATAAGCTACTGCCCAAAGGCAATGTCAAGCTGCCGATGCTTGCTAAAACGGTACCTATTGGGACGCCGGTGGAGGTGTTAAGACGCCGCCCTGATATTCGTCAAGCCGAGTGGTCTGCCGTTGCCGCAGCAGCGCGGGCGCAGGCGGCGCATTTGGAGCGTTATCCGCGAATCAGTCTGTCGGGTTCAATTAATTTACAGGTTACTGACGGCGTTCCTACCCTCTTTGGCGGCGGCCCGGGAAAATTGTTCAGCAAAGACAGTTTGGGTTTTTCTTTTGGCCCGTCAATTTACATTCCTCTGTTTAATGCAAAGCGTTTGGAAAATAATTTGTTGGCACAGGATGCAGCTTTTCAGCAGTCTATAGAAGCCTATCGTCTTGCCGTATTTCGCGGTTTACAAGACGTGGAAAACGCACTGACAGCACTGGCGCAATCTCGGGCACGCTATCAACATCTGCGAAAAAGTGTCAAGGCCTATAATAAGGCCTATAGTATCGCCAAAGTCTTGTACAAGGAAGGCGAAGGCAATTTCCAGAATATCATTGACACGCAACGCCAACTCATTGATCAGCAGCAGACTCAATTCGCTGAACAAGGCAATATTTCCTTGGCACAAATTTCGCTGATTCGTTCGCTGGGTGGTGGCTGGGTACCTGAGGAAGGGGAGCGGCTGGACGAGGCAACCAAACCAGTCGTTAAAAAGCCGAGCCCCCGGCTGGTCAACGTATCTTGAGCTGCCTAAATAATGTCATGGTGAACATAGCCAGGCACAAACACAAGTATTTGTTATCATTGCTGCTGTTGCTTATTGTTGTTGAGCCGTTTATCAGCAACGCTATGCTGGATGATATACTGTTTGAGGGCTTTTTCGCGTTGGTGCTGCTATTTGGTGTGACATCCAATACTTACAAGTTATTTCGGTTGCATCGATTGAATCTGTTGTTTGTTTTGGTAATCCCCGTTGTTTGCATGCGATGGTGGGGATTGTTTACGGAAAAAGAGCTTGTGTCAGCGGTCGCACTGCTGATTTACGTGGCATTTCTGTTGATTTCGGTACTACTGATACTGAGCACGCTGATGAGTCCCGACACGCGCATCACCACTGATACCATTTGTGGTGCATTTGCCGTTTATCTGATTATCGGCATTATCTGGGCTATTTTGTTTGTGCTGCTGGAAATGTGGGTGCCGGGTTCTTTCGATTTGCCTACGGCTTCTCAAGAAAACGGTCTGCAACGGCTAATGGGTTTTAGCCTTGCCACGCTGACTACCGTGGGATACGGTAATGTTGCACCTGCCACTGCCGGGGCTGATGCCGTGGCGTTGATAGAGGCTGTCGTCGGGCAAATTTATATCGCTGTTATCATCGCCCGCCTTGTATCAATTCAAGTGATGCAATCCACAAAGCAATCGGAATGAGCACAGGGAGCATAAGATTTTAGTATTTTTTTATAATAATATTAGGGCACTATTAAACATAAAAAACGACGTGCTTATATAATGCTATAGCAGAGAGATAAGTCCACTTGATACAATCAGTTCACCACAAACCATTGAAAACCAAAAGAGGAATCAGGCTATGGCACATAATAACACAGTATTTTCACAACTGCTCAAATTAGCTCCGGGACATGAGTTTGAGTCTCTCGCAAAACAACATCATACGGGGCGGTCTTTTCGGAGACCCCAGCGGCCTACAGCCTCCAGGTATTAATCAGATGATATTATTGTGAAGGTTAACGGGACAGCAGTGGACAAAAATAATGATTATGGAACCCGCCTGTCACAATACGATTACTCTGCTCTATTAACTACCCCCAGTGATCTGGATGTTGTTGCTAACGCCAAAAAAACTTAACGTTTTCCAGCTGCAAGGAGCCATGAAATGCGTCCCATACTGACGATCCTGGCCGTGATGCTGGCGACTGCGACAGGTATGGCATATGCTCAGGACAGCCCACCCGATGCACACCTGAAATTCTCTGGCTTCTCGGTTGGCCTGTTTATCGGCTATAACCATGGACAGGGTATTCTGGACTTCCAGAACAAGCAGTATCACTTCACCATCAAAGGCATTAATATAGCAACAGCAGGCTTTTCCCGGGTGGATGCCATCGGCCAGATTTACCAGTTACGCGATATCAAAGACTTTGCAGGACACTACATGACCTTTGATGTTGGTTTTACCTTGTATCAAGGTGGTGGCAATACGATGCTGCGTAACGATAAAGGTGTTGTACTGTACTTGCAAAACCTTCAAAGTGGTGGCGTATCTATTGTGCCGGATTCACCTGTTACGCCTGATAACCAAACCAAACAGCGCACCAAAAATCATCCTGACTCTATTGAGCGCTAATGCTGATAACCGGATGGCCAGAAGATGATTGAACAAATCCTGCTTTGTAGCGATTCACTGGACGGCATGAGAGAAGCCGGTAGTTTCGGCCAGCCGCTGCATACCTTTTATCCCCAAATCAGATCTGTCCTGGTTAGCGAATTGGGACCTGACGCCAGGTGGTTATTAGCCGAGCCTATAGTAGATCAGACCGGTAGTCGCATTGATTGGTACACAGAAGGCAATCCTGAAGAGCTGCCTGTATTGCTCGCCGATCTATCAGGAGAATCACATACCACAGCGCTGGAACAGCTTGAAGCATGGCTGGACCAAGGACGGGCTTTGGCAAAACGCTACCTTGAGTCTGAAAAGCCTGGCAAGCTCCAGCTCGGCGCAATTTTGCAGACCGTATTGCTATCACCTGCTGAATCAGATGTTTTTCGCATTGGAGAGCGGCTGATTATCATCCGCTGGGGGTTAACCCCTGATCAACCGTGGGAAATGCCTGCTTTATCGGCGCGGCACTCCGGGCATTCCGTATCGGAACCGGTAAGCACCCCCGAAGATAGCGTGGCACCCGATTTAACAACGTTTAAACAAGCCGCTGCTACAACTACGTCAACAACCGGGCACGCTATCAGGCCAGACAGTGCAGTGGAGTCAACACCAACGGATATGCCAGCAGCCACACCTGCCACCATCGCCAATACAGCTAGCCCACAAGAACCCGTCGCTACACCACCGTTCCCGAAAGCCGCTACAGAAGAGGTCTCTCCACCACCGAAACCGATACCCAGAAAACCACCGGCCATTGACACCTCAAGCCCTAAATCCTCATTAACCTCAACCCTAAAACCTGCAGCAGCCAGTGACACAACTGACCGATCATCGCCCGCCACGTCAACAACGACACCACTACATTATATTGTGGTGGGCTCAAGGTATTTTTGGGGTGTTGTTGCCGTTGCAATTTTGCTGGTTGTAACAGCCCTGTTCTGGCCACGCCAACAGAACCCCGTCTCACACCATATTAAAAATGTGACCACCAAAGATCCACAGCATGAAGCTCTACGCCACGCTATTGCTATGGAAACAGTACTCAACGAACGCCTGGCTCAACTACAGAAACAGCTTGATGATCAACGTGCTCAATGCTCAAACCCTGCTACTGATACTACTGCGGAAACACCGGCAGCCGTTACCGCAACACGAACAACCCAGGAAAAGGCATCAAGTAGCCCGACAACATCTGTGGCGACCTCAGAAGACTCTAAACCGACACATAACACGCAATCAACCATCGCACCCGATCCTGCAACAACACGCCCAAATACTGAGAGTAATTACCAACAGACAACACCCCCTGACTCTAAATCAGCGTCCACGCTGACATTGGAAGCGGCACTAGCCGAGGATGAGCCATCTGCTCATTCAGATTCATTGCAATCACCAGCAAACGCAACTCAACCTTCCAGCACCCGTTTAACGACAGCATCGAACCAAACTCTGGAACCCCCCCCCGTCGCTGTGATACCAACCCCTGAAGAAAGCCGCGAGTTTGCTGATCGTTTATCTGAAGCAGGCGCTACTGCAGGCGAGATTACCGTTACCTTACTTTGGAATAGCCATGCCGATCTTGATCTGGTAATACGCTGCCCTGCTAGCCAGCAGCTTGACTATAAAAATCCTGCTAATTGCGGTGGCAATCTGGACGTGGATGCGAATACAGCACGCCATACATTGCGTGAACGCCCTGTCGAGAATATATTCTGGCCTACAGGCCAAGCAAAACCTGGCACCTACCACGTTATAGTGAGATACACGCCGCGTAAGGATGAAAAAAACCCCCAGAAAACCAACTTTCAGGTGCGCTTGAGTCAAAATACCCAAAAATCTGTTTTCAAAGGCACCGTTCGGCCCAGATCAACAACATTAGTGACTACCTTCAGCGTCAATCCGTGAGGAAAACAAGATGTCTGGTTCAGCACATCGATCATTTCAGGTCTATGCCACCGAAACAGAGATTCCCGGTTATCAGCGTGCCTGGGTCTGGGGTTTAGCTGCATTAGTCATTCTATGCTGTGGCCTAACCGCAGGTTGGTTATTCAACACAGCTTTCGGCGGGCTGCTACCCTTACAACAGATATCAACACCGAATAACATCACTCTGGCACAGCAAGAGCGTATTAACGAACAATTACGTAAACGCATCACTCAATTAGAGCAGGCCCTTAACGAGGATATCTGCAACTAAAAGACAAATACGCTGAGTGGCTTAAATTATTTCGAGCTTGCGTTAATGGCGACCTGACCTTTCCCTAGGTGTATGGATATACCAAAAAGGTATTGTAAATAACACGTTATCGAAAAGGTCATTCAATCCCTATTTGAACCACATTACCAACCCCTGGACAATTGAGATCATCATGCCTACAGGTCTGTTGCAACAAAACACCCGAATATTACAGCTTAAACAAATTATCATGCTTGTCATCCTGGCTGTACTCAGTGCCTGCACGACAAGTCCGACACCAAAACCAGCCTTGCCCACGCCAAAAATTGTATCAAGTGAGCCTTGGCTGCTGGTGGATACAAAAGCAGATACCCTGAGCATCATGCAAGGCGGTGAATCTCTACGTGTATTTAACGGGATTGCCCTTGGCAGTAGCGGGCCTGGGCTTAAACGTCGGCGTGGCGACAACAAAACGCCATTAGGTGTATTTCGGGTGGGCTGGATCAATGACCGTAGCAGGTTTAATACATTTATCGGTCTTGATTACCCCAATCTCGAATACGCCAGACGCGGGTTAAAGGAAAAACGCATTAATCAACATACTTATCAGCGCATCCGTACCGCCTTGCTTGACGGACGCACACCGCCGCAAAATACCCCGCTGGGTGGACAAATTGGTATCCATGGCGTGGGGCGAGGTGATCCTCTTGTGCATGAAGCCGGATTTAACTGGACCAGCGGTTGCGTGGCGTTGAATAACCAGCAGATTGCTGTGTTGAGGACGTGGATTAAACCTGGTATGCGCGTAGAGATCCGATAGGTATTACAGCGTACCTACCACAATGTATTGGGCATGAACCTTCCAGTCATCGCCTGCGAGTATCCGTACCAGAGCATTACAGCGATATTCATGTACCAAAATATGGATTATAAAAACATGCGGCTTATAAAATTGATTATCCTAAAGACTTATCCACATATGGCCACATCTTGGGCAATTTGCAAATCAAATACATTCAACTCCAACAAGGTATTGTTTTTTATAAATTAAATCCCAAAACATACGGTAACATACCATCAGATAAATATTGTTACATATAAATCTTTATATACAAATCTTTGTATATAATTACAATATGCAGGGCAGTGGTTGCTATGCAACTAAATCCTTTTTGCTGTATTCGATATGATACGATTGTTCACAACCTTTTAATCTTTTGATTAAGGAGGGTATGATCCCCATGAAGAATCTGGTTAGCATTTTCGCTCTGACACTGATCGCTGGCCTAACCGTAGGTTGCGCCAGCACCACCGAAATAAAAGCTATTCGTGCCGAAGCTACTGAAGCTAAAACCATTGCCAGCAACGCAATGGATAAAGCCAGTGAAGCCAAAGCCATTGCAACCGAAGCCCGCTCGGTTAGCCTCGCTACCGAGGAAAAAATCAACCGGATGTTTAAGCGTTCCATGTTCAAGTAAAAACGTTTGAGCAACCTAACAAAAAGGCCCCACACAAAATGTGGGGCCTTTTTATTGGCATCACTATTGCTGGTTAGGATTATAGCTAATCCCAGAATTATCAATAATATTGAATCAGGTCATCCAGGGGTTGGTATAATAAAAGTGAAATTATCTGACCTAATATATTAAGGGCCTGATTATTAGGCGTATTGTTAATACTAGTATAGCTTTCGGTGACAGCAAAGTACGCTACCGAAGTTTGGATACAAATACCAATCAGCCTTGCCTGCTGGCAGGGTTTACCGGCTTGTTCCGAGCGGAAAAATTGATGCTGGCCTGGGGCCAGTGCGTCCGTTGACCGCAAAAAGGCAGCCAACGAGTAAAAATGGCCAAAAGGCCAAGGGATTTTTGGGGATAATATCGCTTCAATGGCCTCGTTCGTAGTGATAAAGACTAAAAAGCAGGAACTTTTCAGAGGCACCTTAAGACCACGCCAGTGTATTGTCGTGCGAATATCGGCCAAAATTTAACTCTGGAGGCAAGCAATGAAGTCTAAGCGTAATCTTTGGATTCTGTTTTTAGCGTTGACCCTTTCGACTACCTGGCTTTCGACGAGCATGGCGCAAACGGCGCTGCAAACCCAATACGGCCCCGATGGTGTCGAGGTTGATCTTGTGCGCGCCAAAATAGGCGGCAAGGTCCTATCCGTTGTCTTTGCCTTCCGTAATACGGGCAGCTCTTCAGCAGACGTAACGTACAAAATCGAAGATGTACATTACATCGACAATACCGAGTCCAAAAAGTATCAAGTGCTGAAAGATGAAAAGGGCGCCTGGCTTGCCGGCCCGATCGACTATTCAAAAAAGTTCATAAAAAACAAATGGGAAAGATATCCCACGACGCACATATACCTTTCTGAGGGCAAAAAGAAAATAGTTTGGTACAAGTTCCCTGCCCCTCCGGAAAACGTAACCAAAATTCAAATCAATCTCCCCGAGATATCCCCCTTTGACGATGTAGAGATCACCCGATGAGGTCGATGGCAGGCAGTCTGTTGTTTATTCTGGTTCTTTCCCTGGCGTCTAATGCGATTGCAGCGCGCCTGATTCCCAGCGAAGCTGAGATTTTAGCATCAGATCAGGCTGCTGTTGACCGTTTGGGACCTGATAGAGGGGCGGTTGAATTAAAAGCGGACATCCGCACGATTCAAGGTCTTGCCATCGATACGAACGGGGTGGCGTTGAATCTGCAGCAGGCTATTGTCGATTTGAAAGCCGAGGTGCGGGATAACGAGATTCTGATTCAATTATCCGCCGATGTGCTCTTCGATTTTGATAAGGCGGATATAAAGACAGACGCTGAAGGCGAACTCTACAAAGTTGCGCTCATCATTAGGAACAAGGCCAAGGGTGTTGTGGCAATTCATGGCCATACGGATGCCAAAGGATCGAACGAGTACAATCAGTCGCTTTCCATGCGCCGGGCCAAGGCGGTTCACCTATGGCTGGCCAAAAAAGGCGGCGCACAAGCCAGGTATGCGGTTGTGGGGCATGGCGAGACCCAGCCTGTGGCGCCCAATACCAACCCCGATGGCACAGACAACCCAAGCGGCAGGGCACAAAACCGGCGGGTGGAAATTTCGATTCAAGCCGTGACGCCGTAATACACATTCCCGACGCTTTTTCGCCCCCCTAGTGAAGGGAAGAAGACAGCCCACCTTCGGGCAGTGGATACAGCGGCAGTTCTGTGTAGCAGAAAGCCCAGGAAAGTCGATCCTGAAAAAGGGGTTTATCCAGGCGGATTGCTGACCTGGCATAAGGACATTACCCAAAAGAAGAGCAAAATTCCCTCAATGAACTTCATCAACGTCCTGAAGTTCATTGAGGAAATAAATGCTGTTTCGCCGAAAATTTGCTCCAGTTCCTCCCAGTCAACAATCGCTGATAATTTGACGAGAGAACGGCCCGATACCTCTTTTCTGCAAAAAAACTAATTAAGCTCTTGAAATTTTTTATTGCCCAAGTTCCTGCACGCACAGCCGCAGATTTGATTGGTATAAATCGCAATAGCGCGATACTGTTTTATCACAAAATACGTCAAGTGATTGATTTCCATTTAGCACAAGAAGCTAA
>PDTV01000004.1 GCA_002747185.1 Candidatus Contendibacter odensensis | reverse complement strand
AGAATAATTTTCGTCTCAATACATTGAATTTGCGTTTGATTTTTATATGAACTATATCAACATTCTTACATACAGCCTATTACGGGCTTAGTAGTTACATGCTCCATTGGAAATAGCCACATTTCCAATCCAGGCATTTGCGCCTCTTCAAGTTTCAAGGAAAGCACATTTTCATAAAATGTTTTTGCCCTTGAAATATCCTGGACATAAATTTCAAACCAGCCTACTGGATTACTCATTGCAACTTACTCCCCTGAATAGAAGTGGATTGATACCTGAGCTTAGTAGCAACTCGCTGTTGAGTTATAGCGCAAACTCGTTAAACAGACTATAAAAAAGGCCGTGACGAATACCACGGCCAACAATAAGGATAAGTTTTATTATTGATTATATTTAAAGTGATTTACCACATGATTTACGCATTTTTTCGATTATCTGCAACTGGGCAATAGCTTCAGCCAGCTCAACTTTCGCTTTGGCAAGCTCAAGTTCACCGCGACGATCGGCTAATGCCCGCTCAGCATGTTGCTTGGCATTCTGTGCCGCAACTTCATCCAGATCTTTGGCACGCTCAGCCGTATCCGATAAAATCGTCACTAAATGGGGCTGAACTTCCATCAGCCCACCCGACACATAGAAGAGCTGCTCTTCTCCACCTTGTAACCGAACCCGAATCTGTCCCGGCTTGAGTCGGGTCAGCAACTGGCTGTGCCGTGGCAGAATGCCGAGTTCGCCCATTTCACCTGATGCAATTACCGACTCCGCAGCTCCAGAAAACAACTCCTTTTCTGCACTGACGATATCAACATGTAGTGTCATAGCCATGGGGTATCTCCTGATCGATTACTTATGAAGTACGGCTCGAAGAATAGAAAACAGTATCCCCGAACCGTGACCCCACTAGAGCTTGTCAGCTTTCTCAATAGCCTCATCAATGGAGCCGACCATATAGAATGCCTGCTCGGGCAAATGATCATACTCACCCGCAACGATACCTTTAAACGCTGAAATAGTATCCTTGAGGGCAACGTACTTGCCTGGCGAACCGGTGAATACTTCTGCAACAAAGAAAGGTTGCGACAAGAAGCGCTGGATCTTGCGAGCACGCGCCACCACTAGCTTATCTTCGTCAGATAACTCGTCCATACCCAAAATGGCAATAATATCTTTCAGCTCCTTATAGCGCTGCAAGGTACCCTGAACCGCACGAGCTGCGTCATAGTGATCCTGGCCCACTACCAGCGGATCAAGCTGCCGTGATGTTGAATCCAATGGATCAACAGCCGGATAAATACCCAGTTCGGCAATTTGCCGAGACAGCACGACAGTAGCATCCAAATGCGCGAAGGTTGTTGCTGGTGACGGGTCAGTCAAATCGTCAGCAGGTACATATACCGCCTGGATAGAGGTAATAGAACCGGTCTTGGTTGAGGTAATGCGCTCTTGCAATACACCCATTTCTTCAGCCAGGGTTGGCTGATAACCCACCGCCGACGGCATACGACCCAATAATGCAGAGACTTCGGTACCGGCAAGCGTGTAGCGATAGATATTATCGACGAACAACAAGACATCACGACCTTCATCGCGGAAATTCTCAGCAATAGTCAGTCCCGTCAAGCCAACACGTAACCGGTTGCCAGGCGGCTCGTTCATCTGGCCATAGACCAGCGCCACCTTATCCAGCACGTTTGACTCCTTCATCTCATGGTAGAAGTCATTACCTTCGCGAGTACGCTCACCAACACCAGCAAATACCGAGTAACCGGAGTGCTCAATAGCAATATTACGGATCAACTCCATCATGTTGACCGTCTTGCCCACACCTGCACCACCAAACAAGCCGATTTTGCCACCCTTGGCAAACGGGCACAGCAGATCAATAACCTTGATACCCGTTTCGAGCAACTCGGTTGCGCCTGACTGATCCTCAAAACTGGGAGCAGGCTGGTGAATACCGCGCAGCGAATCACTGTCTACTTCACCCTGATGGTCAATGGGCTCACCCAATACATTCATGATTCGACCAAGGGTGCCCTTGCCGACCGGCACAGAAACCGGCGCACCTGTGTTACTCACTGATACATTTCGCTTCAGACCTTCCGTTGATCCCATAGCGATAGTGCGAACGACACCATCACCCAGTTGCTGTTGCACTTCCATGACCAAATCTGTGTCATCGGCACGCAACGCATCGTAAATCTTAGGTACCGAGCCGCGCGGGAACTCAACGTCCACCACCGCACCGATGATTTGTACGACATTGCCAGAACTCATACTTTGGGTTCCTCTTAAACTTGTTTTGCCTTACACCTGATATCTGCAATAGATCCAGGTGTGCATCATGACCCTACACTGCTGCAGCACCACCGACAATCTCGGCAAGCTCCTGAGTAATTGATGCCTGTCGCGCTTTGTTGTAAATCAGTTGTAGCTCGTCGATCAGGGAGCTTGCATTGTCAGATGCACTCTTCATGGCAACCATACGTGCTGCCATCTCGCAAGCGACGTTCTCCACTAAAGCCTGATAGATTACAGACTCGCCATAGCGGCGCAGCAGCAACTCGATGAGTTCCTTTGGATCAGGCTCATAGATGTAATCCCAACGATGTGCAGGTTCATCATCCTTCGCATCAGCCGTGATTGGCACCAACCGCTCGACCTTTGGCTTCTGGCTCATAGTGTTAACAAACTCGTTGTAGACCATATAGATCGCATCAATGCGCCCTTCATCAAACGCATCAACCATGATCTTGGCCGGACCGAGCACGTCCTCAAAGCGAGGTGAATCGCCCAAACGAGATGTATGAGCGACAATATTACCCTGTACCCGACGGAAAAACTGGAGCGCCTTGGCGCCGACGGTACACACATCAATCTCGACACCCTGATTGCGCCATTCCTCCATGGCAGCGATAGTCGCCTTGAACAGATTGCTGTTTAAGCCACCACACAAACCACGATCCGTCGAAATAACGATGAGGCCAACGCGCTTGACCTCACGCTCCACAATGCCCGGGCTACGATACTCGGTATGTGCATGAGCCAAGTGCGAGATGACATTACGAATCTTCCGCGCATAGGGCCGAGCCGCTTGCATGCGTTCCAATGCCTTGCGCATCTTGCTCGCCGCCACCATTTCCATGGCTTTGGTAATCTTCTGAGTACTTTGAACACTCTTGATTTTACTTCTTATCTCTTTGGCACCGGCCATGCTGACACCCGCTTAACCGACGTAGTTGGCTTTAAAATCATCCACTGCCTTAACAAGGCCAGCTTCGATTTCATCGTTAAAATCACCCGATTGATTAATCATATCAACCAGTCCGGCGTGGTTCGCCCCCACGGACGCCAGCAATTCAGCTTCAAAGTCGCCTATCTTTTCCAAGGGCACATCATCAAGATAGCCTCGATCCACGGCAAATAGCGAAACCGACATTTCTGCCACAGACATGGGCGAATATTGCTTTTGCTTCATCAACTCGGTAACACGCTGGCCACGTTCAAGCTGCTTACGTGTCGCTTCGTCCAGGTCAGATGCGAATTGGGCAAATGCTGCCAACTCACGATACTGAGCCAGCGCCAGGCGAATACCACCACCAAGCTTCTTGATAATCTTGGTCTGGGCAGCACCACCAACACGGGATACTGAAAGACCTGGATTAATAGCAGGCCGAATACCCGCGTTGAACAGATCAGTTTCCAGATAAATCTGGCCATCCGTAATGGAAATTACGTTTGTCGGCACGAACGCTGACACGTCACCCGCCTGGGTTTCGATAATCGGTAATGCTGTTAATGAACCGGTTTGTCCTTTTACCGCACCATCGGTGAGACGTTCAACTTCATCAGCATTAATGCGAGATGCCCGTTCCAGCAAGCGAGAGTGCAGGTAGAATACATCGCCTGGAAAAGCCTCACGTCCTGGCGGACGACGCAACAACAAGGATACCTGACGATAAGCTACAGCTTGCTTGGACAGATCATCATAAACGATGAGTGCATCTTCACCGCGGTCGCGGAAATACTCACCCATCGAGCAACCCGAGTAGGGCGCAACAAACAGCATCGCTGCTGATTCAGAGGCGCTGGCCGCGACGATGATGGTGTGCTTCATCGCATCGTGTTCTTCCAGCTTGCGCACCACATTGGCAATTGATGAATTTTTCTGGCCAATGGCGACATAGATACACTTAACGCCTGTATCCTTTTGGTTAATAATCGTATCGATGGCAACCGCAGTCTTACCTGTCTGGCGGTCGCCAATAATCAATTCACGCTGACCACGACCAATAGGCACCATGGAATCGATTGACTTGAGGCCCGTCTGTACCGGTTGACTGACCGATTGTCGCTCAATTACGCCCGGCGCTATCTTTTCAATAGGCTCGCTGCCTTCCCCTTCAATGGGGCCTTTGCCATCAATCGGCTGACCTAGGGCGTTAACAACGCGCCCCAGCAGCTGTGGACCTACGGGCACCTCCAGGATGCGGCCGGTACAAAGTGCCTTGTCGCCTTCTGACAGGTGCTCATAATCACCGAGCACCACAGCGCCGACAGAATCACGCTCCAGGTTCAGAGCCAGGGCGTAAGTGACAGGATCGCCTTCCCGAGGAGCCGGAAACTCGATCATCTCACCTTGCATTGCATTATCGAGACCATAGATTCGGGCAATGCCATCGGCCAGGCTAACAATGGTGCCTTCCGTGCGTGCTTCGGCAGTAGCCTCATAGCCTTGCAAGCGTTGCCGAATCAGATCGCTGATTTCGGATGGTTTGAGTTGCATAAAACGGTATTCCCCTTACTGGCTCAAGGCCATGGCAAGTTTTTCCAACCGACCGCGCGCTGAACCGTCAATAACCAAATCACCGACTCGAATGATTGCACCTGCAATCAACGATGAATCAGTCTTGCAGTCCAGCTCGACATCCCGCTGGAATTTCACTTTAAGTGCTTTAATCACCTGAACACGCTGGGTATCGCTTACAGCAGCAGCACTAGTAAATTCAGCATAAACAACGCTTTCAGCATCAGCGCGTAACTGCTCAAACAGTACAGCGACACTTGGCAACTGATCCAGGCGATGGAACTCGGCCAATATCTTAAGAAAGGTAACAAACGCCGCCGGTGTTTTTGCACCTTTGCGTAAGTCACAACACAGGTCTGCTACCAAATCGACCTTTTGCTCACCGCGCAGTTTTGGATTCCACGAACCGATCAGGCGGTTCACTGCGGGATTGGCCGCAACAGTCGCGGCTGTTTGCAAAAGCTCGGCCCATAGCGGCAATGCCTGCGTATCCCGGGCTTCCTCGAACGCAGCACGTGCATAAGGTCGGGCAGCAGTCGTGGGTCGGATGATTGTCGTTTCAGCCATTGGCGTGATCCGTAATTGTTATAGCTGTGCGACCAGGTCATCCAGCATAGCTGTATTAGCTGCTTCATCGACCTCGCGCTTAAGAACCTTGCCTGCGCCAGCGACAGCAAGGTTGACAACCTGGCTCCGAAGCTGTTCACGGGCACGATTCACCTCCTGCTCAATTTCAGCTTTTGCGGCCATGAGCTGGCGGTCGCCCTCAGCACGAGCATCTTGTTTAGACTGTTCAATCACTTCATTAGCTCGTTTATGGGCTTGGGCAACGATCTCGGCTGCTTGTTGTTTGGCTTCCTTGAGCAATTGTGCGGACTTTGCCTGCGCTAATTCTTGCTCGCGCAAACCGCGTTCTGCGGATGCCAAACCATCAGCAATTTGCTTCTGGCGATCCTGCATGGCCTTCATGATAGGTGGCCATACAAACTTCATGGTAAAGAGCACCAAAAGGCCAAACGTGATCATCTGCCCTATCAGCGTGGCATTAAAGTTCACGTGGTTATCTCCTCGAAACAAACATTAAGTGCATGACAAAAATCCAGTCACTGGATCATTGCCTGTATCGGGCCGAGGAAGGGGTTTGCAAAGGTAAAGAACAAGGCAATACCGACACCGATCATGGTCACCGCGTCAAGCAAGCCAGCGACAATAAACATCTTGACCTGCAAGGTGGGAATCATTTCTGGCTGACGTGCGGCTCCCTCCAAAAACTTACCGCCCAAGATAGCAAAACCAATAGCAGTACCTAACGCACCCATACCCAAAATCAGAGCTACAGCGATAACGGTCATACCCTGCACATCGGCAATCAGGCTCGTCGCTTCCATTTATTGTCTCCCGTTTTACTTGTATAGAGATAGAGATGTTTAAAGGTTCAGAGGTGTGGATGTAAATACAACTTGATCTTTATGGGGTCAGCCACACTCACCTGGCCCCATTAAAGGATTAAAACCTTAATGATCCTCGTGCGCCATACTGAGATAGACGATCGTCAGCACCATGAAGATAAATGCCTGCAAGGTGATGATAAGGATGTGGAACACCGCCCATGGCCAACCCAGGGTAAACTGAATCCACCACGGCAGCAGTGCTATCAAAATAAAGATTAACTCACCGGCATAGAGATTTCCGAATAAACGAAGCCCCAGTGATATGGGTTTCGCCAAATCTTCGACTATCCGTAGCAGCAAGTTAGCCGGCATAAACCATATACCAAAAGGATGGGTTAATACTTCCATCGAAAAACCTGAAAAACCCTTGACCTTGATGCTGTAGTAATACACAAGGAACAATACCGATATCGATACGGCGAATGTCGAATTCAGGTCAGTAGAAGGCACAACTCTCAGGTACTCAATACCCACTAGACTTGCAAGAACGGGCAATAAATCCACTGGGATTAAATCCATAAAATTCCAGAGAAAGATCCAAACAAATATAGTCAACGACAAAGGCGCAATCACTGGATTATGCCCATGGAATGAATCTTTCACCTGGGAATTAACAAACTCAACTAAAATTTCACAAAGATTTTGTAGCGGCCCTGGAACACCACTAGTTGCATTTTTAGCAGCTTTTGTAAACAGCCAGAGGAATAAAGCACCCAGACCAATCGAGAAAAACAGCGTATCCAGGTGGACTGTCCAAAAGCCCTCGCCAATCTTCAGATTAGTCAAATGGTGGACGATATATCCTGTTGCGGAATGACCACTTTCGCTCATGGGGTCCTCACCGAAGCATCGAATGTAAAGGGGAGTGCCAGCCAGTACGCCGTTAGTGTCGCCATATACGCAAGCAGGAGCGGAAGCGGGGCAATGTCAAGCCAGAGAAGAGCAGCGCTCAATAAAACCAGATTTAGCAAAAGCTTGACAACTTCAGCGATATAAAACGCTTGAGCGATTTTTGCGGCAGGGGCGCCAATGCGTACCGAAAAGATTTTACCGGCAAAATAGACGGTGGCCAGTACACTGATGCTGCCACCTATTAGTGCGGAATAAAACGCCCGCCCATCACTGACGATGAATGCGAAAACAGCAATTAGCGACGTGACCAGCAATTGAATGAAGACGATTTTTTGTGCGACTTTTTTTGCGCCCATAGCTGACATCGCTTTTAACAACGACAGTCTTTATGCTGCATAGCATAGGGCTTCATTGTGTTTGGCTTTATATTTATCATTATACCTTTATTATGCTTTGGGCTTGGGAAAGCCCATCAACACTTTCTGAGGAGCATTATAGCATAAATTTGCCAACCAATTTGCACCAACAAGCTCACGAAATGAAAATATTATAAAAATATAACTTACCTGGGTCAATGTAGATTTATTTCGTATCACTTCATCTTTGATACGATACCGTCCAGTTCATCTAAAGTGTTATAATGGATAATCACTCGTCCCTTACCTGATACGCCATGACGGACTTGCACCTTTGCACCAAAGCGCTCTGACAAATCATCTTGCAAGAGACGCACGTTCGGATCCATTGATTGCTCAACTGTATTTATTTCACATCCCTGTTCCTTCTGTCGTAAGCGACGCACTAGATTTTCTGTCTCACGGGCTGACAACCCATGTAACAAAACCTGCTGTGCAGCTTCTCGTTGCAAGGACAATGGTAGTTGCAGCAAAGCACGCGCATGCCCCATATCCAGCTTGCGTGCTCTTACCCACTGTTGCACATCCTCAGCAAGCTCTAGCAGGCGTAATAAATTACTGACCGTTGCCCGCGAACGGCCTACAGCTTCAGCCGCTTGTTGATGGGTCAAATCAAATTCAGCAATCAATCGCTGCAAGGCCTGTGCTTCTTCCAGCGGGTTGAGATCTTCGCGCTGGATATTTTCGATCAGCGCCATAGCAACAACCGTTTGGTCGCTGGCCTCACGAATAACCGCCGGTATTTCTTGCAGGCCGGCAAGCTGTGAAGCACGCCAACGACGTTCACCGGCGATCAACTCGTAACCACCCTCATCCAGCGATCGAACAACGACCGGCTGCACAAGCCCTTGTGTTCGAATCGAATCAGCCAGATCTTGCAGGGTATCTTCGCGTAAATCCTGTCGGGGCTGGTAACGACTCCTGTGAATCTGGTCAATCGGTAGTTGCCGCAACGATTCCCTTGACTCGACATGCTCTACCCCCGCGCCTAGCAGGGCATCCAATCCACGACCTAATCCGCCTTTTTTCCTCATCATGCCTGTGATTCTGTTCCAGTCGTTGACTGCTGCTGTATTCGCGCTAACAGCTCCTGCGCTAAAGCGCGATAGCTGTGCGCACCGCGTGAATTGCCATCATAGCGAATGATTGAAAGTCCATAGCTAGGTGCTTCAGCCAAGCGCACATTACGCGGAATAATTGATTTATAGACAACCTTGCCACAATGTTCCAGCAATTGTGACGATACTTCATTTGCCAAACGATTGCGGGCATCAAACATGGTTCGCAACAACCCTTCGATGCGAAGTTTGGGATTCGTCGAGTGGCGCACTTTTTCGATGGTATCAAGCAGTGCTGATAAACCCTCAAGTGCATAATATTCACACTGAATAGGAATCATTACAGCCTCTGCTGCAGTCAAGGCATTCACAGTCAACATGCTGAGCGATGGTGGACAATCAATCAGCACGATATCAAAACGCTCTCGCACTGTAGCAAGTGCATCGCGCAATCGACAGGCAGCATTTTCGGTACGCAACAAATCAATCTCAGCAGCAGTCAAATCACCGTTCGCCGGCAATAATTGCAAACCCGTCGCCTCAACCGAATGCAGCGCATCGGATAGTGCGGTTTCATCCAGCAAAACCTCATAGCTCGTTGCAGTCACTGCATGTTTATCAACACCACATCCCATGGTGGCATTACCTTGCGGATCGAGATCGATCAATAACACTCGTTGCTTCAATGCAACCAGACAAGCGGCCAGGTTTACAGCGGTAGTCGTTTTACCCACACCACCCTTTTGATTGGCAATTGCAATGATAATAGCCATAAACACGCAAGCTCAATGCGAAGCGGCAGGTGCAGGTATCATATGAACCAGATGCCGTTCAGCATCCAGATCGGGAACTTGCAGCGGATAAACATCAACAACCCGGTAGGTCGCTGGCAAACAAGACAATTCTTCATCAGGAAAAACGCCTTTCATTGCAAGCAATCGACCTTCTGGCAAACACAGTCGCCCGGCATCTGACACCATGTCTGCTAATGTCGAAAACGCCCTTGATACCACGCTATTGAATAATTCCACCGGTTGATAGTCCTCTACCCGACAGCGCACTACATGCACATTGCTTAATTGTAGCTCAGCGGCCGTCTGGGTCATAAAACGGGTGCGCTTACCGTTACTGTCTAGTAGATAAAATTCGTACTCAGGCTGAACAATTGCCAATGGTATTCCAGGCAGGCCTGCACCGCTGCCGACATCCAGAATCCGCCCTCCCTGTAACCAGGGCAAAATGGAGAAGCTATCGAGCAGGTGTCGAACTACCATTATCTCAGGCTCGCGTACAGCAGTTAGATTATAAGCGCGATTCCAGCGCTCCAGTAGCGCCAGATAATCCAGCAGTTGCGAAACAGCTTCACTGGACAAGGAAATACCGAGCTGTTTACTGCCCCCAATAATCGATTGTTCAATACTCATAATCTAGGGGTTGGTTCCCCCTCCCCATCTGCACAAACGTAGAATAGCGTAAAATCATACTAGGCCTGCTTGCCATATGTTCGCTGTATTCGCCTGCATGGTTATGCCTGCCGACCGGCTTGTAAAGCTTTATTATGCCTGTTTGCCATTGCAGATGCAGCAGACCATCATAAAAACCTTGACAGTCCTACAAAAATAGGGATTTGGTGAAATTACAGTGGTGGATGAAATTCCAAATAGCGCCGATGTGAGTGTCGGGTTTTTTGGAAAACGGGCATGGTTTTGGTGCCAGCCGTTCCGCCCGTTGTCTGTGGGTGGGGGGCCGTTAAACCGCTCAATGTGATTCGTTTTGCCCGGGTTTTACCAGCGCCAGCCACAGCCGGCGCCTGCTCGCTCAAGAATACAAATACTTTAAGCCGCGTACTATAGCCGCCCTTTCGTTGCCGCAATCCGCATCCGCAACGCATTGAGTTTGATGAAGCCATCAGCATCGCTCTGGTTATAGACACCCGCATCATCATCAAAAGTCGCCATATCAGTATCAAACAAACTGTCATGAGACGTGCGACCAGCAACGATCACATTACCCTTATACAGCTTGACGCGCACCGTACCATTGACATGCACTTGTGACTCATCAATCAGGGATTGCAGTAATTTACGCTCCGGACTCCACCAATAGCCGTTATAAATTAATGTGGCGTAGCGTGGCATCAATTCATCCTTGAGATGCGCCACTTCCCGATCCAATGCTAGCGACTCCATTGCCCGATGGGCTGTCAACATGATGGTGCCACCAGGTGTTTCGTAACAACCGCGTGATTTCATCCCGACATAACGGTTTTCCACGATATCTAGCCGCCCAATACCATGCTCGCCCCCCAGCTGATTCAGCCTGGTCAATACGCCAGCCGGTGTCATGGCTTGACCATCAATGGCCACAATATCACCGCGCTGATATTCCAGCTCCACATAACGCGGCTGTTCCGGTGCGTTTTCTGGTGACACCGTCCAGCGCCACATCGCTTCATCCGGCTCACACCACGGGTCTTCCAAACGACCACCCTCATAGGAAATATGCAGCATATTGGCATCCATTGAGTAAGGTGATTTTTTACCCTGGCGCATTTCCACCGGAATACCGTGACTATCTGCATAGGCCAACAGTTTTTCACGGGAAAGCAAGTCCCACTCCCGCCACGGGGCAATAATCTGGATATCCGGTTTTAATGCATAAACGCCCAATTCAAAACGTACTTGATCATTGCCCTTGCCAGTCGAGCCGTGCACCATGGTATCGGCTCCGGTTTGCACCGCAATATCCACCAGACGCTTGGCAATCAGCGGGCGAGCAATTGAGGTACCCAGCAAATACTCACCTTCATAAACGGCATTGGCGCGGAACATGGGAAACACGTAATCACGCACAAACTCATCGCACAGATCCTCAATAAAGATATTTTCTGGCTTGATACCAAACATCTCAGCCTTCTGGCGGGCCGCCTCTAATTCATCATTTTGGCCCAGATCGGCGGTAAGTGTTACGACTTCACATTGATAGACATCTTGTAGCCACTTCAAAATCACTGAAGTATCTAAACCGCCCGAATAGGCCAGCACTGCTTTTTTGACATCGGACATAATGTTCCCCGTCACCATCCATCAGATTGATAAACTAAGAACGGCCCGGAGCTTTCGATCCGAACCGCTACAAGCCCATTAGCTTAAAGTTTTGTTACGGCGCGTCAAGAGAATCGTTACCGTATAATCTAATTGGCCATCGCCTTCCACCACCATCGAATTACTATTGACCTGGACACGTTATGGAAACCCTCACGCTGACTCGCCCCGATGACTGGCATTTGCACCTGCGCGACGGTGTAGCGATGCGGTCAATTGTCGCACACAGCGCTGATCAATTTGCCCGTGCTATCATCATGCCTAACCTGCAGCCGCCGGTTACAACCACACAACAGGCACTGGCCTATCGACAACGCATTCTGGAAGCCCTGCCAACAGAATCCGTATTTCAGCCGTTGATGACGCTGTATTTGACTGATAATACCCCGCCTGCCGAAATTAGCGATGCCAAAGCAGCACAACATATTAAAGCCGCCAAGCTCTATCCGGCTGGAGCGACAACCAATTCTGATTCCGGGGTGACCGATATCGGCAAAATTTACCCAACCCTGGAAGCCATGCAGCAACAAGAGCTACCATTATTGGTTCATGGCGAAATCACCGACCCTGATATCGATATATTTGATCGAGAAGCTCTGTTTATTGAGCAAATATTATCACCGCTGGTGAAAGAGTTTCCTGCACTCAAAATCGTGATGGAGCATATCACGACACAGGATGCTGCCGACTATGTGCGGGATGCACCGGACACAGTAGCCGCCACGATTACCGCCCATCATCTGCTTTACAATCGCAATGCTATTTTTCAGGGAGGTATTCGACCCCATTATTACTGCCTACCCATTCTCAAGCGCGAGCGCCATCGGCAAGCACTGCTTAAAGCGGCCACTGGCGGCAACCCAAAATATTTTCTTGGCACTGACAGTGCTCCACATCCGCGCCAAGGCAAAGAGAGCGCCTGCGGCTGCGCCGGATGCTACACCGCTCACGCTGCACTGGAGCTGTATGCTGAAGCCTTTGATACGATGAACGCTCTGGATCGGCTGGAAGCCTTCGCCAGTTTTCATGGTGCAGACTTTTATGGCCTACCACGGAATACTGGAACCGTGACCTTGCATCACAAACAATGGCGGATTCCCAAAACAGTCCCTTTCGGTGAGGATCATGTCATCCCGCTACGTGCTGGCCAGGTTCTGGGCTGGCAATTAGTGCCTTAGTTGCCTGGACAAACGAGCCTTGGGGCTCAATGCCGTGAACCGGGCGGCATAAACGGAACCCTATATTCCAACGAATCATGCTGTTCCATCGTCTTGTCATGGCCCATAATCTCTTCAGCCAATCCAGCAAAATCAGCAGGCTCATCTGTCAACAAATCGTCGTACAGCCTGGTATCCCAGCACTCGATACGATTGGCATATGCCAATAAAATCACGGTTTCGTGAATACTGGCATAGCTCAGCAACCGTCTAGGCAGTAGCAAACGCCCGCTACTGTCCAGTTCTAATTCGGTTGCTCCTCGATGAAAATAGCGAACAAAGTCACGGTTCTTCCTGACGTACAAATTGAGCTTGTTAATTTCGGCAGTAACCCTGCGCCACTCATTCAACGGATAAAACACCAGATGTTGCTCAAAACCGCGATTAACGACAAAACGGCCTTCAGCTTCGGGAGGAAGCTGCTTTCTGAGTGCAGCCGGTAACGCAATTCGTGACTTGGAATCCAGCTTGCAATCATATTCGCCGAGCAAGGTTGTCATCGTAAAAACACAACACGAACAGGCTGGCCGCTACCGTCATAACGGAATGATATGGTTTTATTCATGTCTACCACTCTACGGAAACAGCCTAAATGTTATTGGGCCCCTACACATTCACAGGGTTTGAACAGTATTACGATCCATATCCGGATAAGCTGGGGGCATCACCCCGCACATCCACAGGGCTTAAACAGAGTTCATATTGCATCAGTATATTAAAATCATTAGGAGTTACGCAGTTGGCAGGGTCGAGCACAGCATATAGTGGTCTGAAACGCATCGCGCCTACCCAATGAGCGCCAACTGCGTAACTCCTAATCATAATAGATTGCAGCTGACAGTTTTGCGTTACGCCTAGCTGCACCCATCAAACAGTGGCGCTGTCTCGACTGCAATCGGTAGCCTGAAGTATTCTGGATAGTGAACCATCAGCAAGTACAATCCCTCAGCAGGCGCAGTGATACCCGCCTGAGTACGATCACGGGCCTCCAGTACTTTTTTTGTCCATGATACGGGTTGATCACCCGCACCAATCGCCATCAGCACCCCTGCAATATTGCGTACCATATGATGCAGAAAGGCATTCGCCTCAACCTCAATAATGATACCTCTATACCTTCGACGTACCGTTAATTCATACAATACCCGTACTGGATGATGTGCCTGGCATTCAGCAGCACGAAACGAACTAAAATCATGCTCGCCTATCAGTGGCTGGGCGGCTCTATGCATTCGTTGCGCATCCAATAAACGATAACACCAGGCAGCCCGCCCTTGCCATAGTGCTGAGCGCTGCGGCTGGTTTAGTATCAGATAACGATAGCGGCGTGATTGTGCTGAAAAGCGTGCATGAAAATCATCCGGGACCTGACACGCCCAGTTTATATTCAAATCAGCAGGCAGATGTGTATTGCCGCCCCGCACCCAGGCTTGCTCTGACCGATGTGCTGTTGTATCGAAATGCACGATCTGATTGAGTGCATGGACACCCGCATCAGTGCGACCGGCACAAACCACTTGAATAGGATGATCTGCAATGTTAGAAAGGGCTTGCTCCAGGCAAGCCTGTACCGTACGTATCCCTAGCGACTGCGCCTGCCAGCCCCGAAATGCGCAGCCATCGTACTGCACCCCCACCGCTACGCGCACTTTAGTAACCTTATGGTAATCAGAAAAATCTCCTGCCGTAACCGGCCAGGGGGATTTTTTATCAACTCAAACCGCGCTGGCGTCAAACACCACTACGGTGGATTTTACGCATGGCACGTAGCAATGGTTTATCACGCTTGTAAATATCCTTACGGAAATTAGCCACGCCATCGCTATCTATCCAGACCGTCCAGTAAAGCAAATACACCGGCAAACCTTCCTGTAAATGTACAACCTGTTGTTTCCTGGCCTTAAAAGCGGCCTTGATCTTCCTTCGATTCCAGCGACGATTATCTTTTAACAAGTATTCTGCCAATTCCAGCGGCCTGGAAACCCGCACACACCCGGAACTAAAGGTACGCTGACTACGCCTGAACAACCTTTTCGATGGCGTATCGTGCAGATAAATACTATGAGGATTAGGGAACATGAACTTAACACCACCCAGCGCATTGCGCGGGCCGGAATCCTGACGTAAATAGTATTTAAAATTTTTGGCATTGACCGACTTCCAGTTCACTGAACTGGGGTTAATCTGCTTTCCTGCACTGTTATAAATCTTGATACCCTGCCGGGAAAGCGCATGAGGATTACGTTTTAATTTCGGCAGTTTGTCCTTGACAGCAATAGAACGTGGCACATACCACTTAGGACTGAGTACCAGATACTCCATATCAGCATTCAGCGTTGGCGTTTGTCGATCCTTGCGCCCAACCACCACTTTTGATTCAAAAACCGGTTTGCCATCTTCAAAGACATTCATTTTAAAGTTAGGAATATTCACCAGAATATAACGTGAGCCAAAACCATCAGGCAGCCAACGCCAACGCTCCAGATTCAGCTCAATCTGGCGAATCCGCTCTGCTACTGGCATATTCAATGCCTTGCGTGTGGAGACATTAACAATACCGTTTACTCGCAATCCATGGCGCTTCTGAAAGCGGCGCACTGCTGCAGTAACCGCTTTATCAAAGGTTGTCCCTTCTTCCTCAAGATCACCACTAGCGCGTAATCGCGCCCGCAATGCCTGCACCCGTGCACCTTTCGATCCTCGTCGCAGGGTGGAGCCACGAGCAATTGTGCGCCAACCACCCTCTTTTTCGATCTGCCGATACTGCTGCAGCAGGCCACGTAACTGCGTATAGCCCGGGTTTTTTGGCGCCAGATCCAGTAAAGCATCGACTACTCGACCGCTGACTAACGCTCCCTCAAGCACCTCACCAAGATCACGGGAACGAGGCTTGATAGTCCAATCGGGATCAACTTTGCCCGGTAAAAATCGCCCAGACAACAAGTGTGAGCCGTACGTCAAAAACGTATCGGTAAATATCAGGTCATACTCACTCAGCATCCTGGCATCCGCTGGTAAATCAACAAGAAGCGCCCGTAGCTGCACTGGAGAGTAATCTGCCTTGCTTAAACCTTCCTCACCGGCACGATCCAACGCTGCCAGCAGTTGCTCTGCTAACGGCGAGGGTTGACCTCTGCTATCCAGCCAGGCGGGCTGATAACCACGCTGTGCGTAGAACGGAACCAGCGCCTTCAGTGATCGCAATGATTGGCCTCGCACTTTCAGGCGGGTTGGCAGTGGGTCACTGCGGATCTGTTGGCAAATCTGAATAGCCACCTGCCCTGCGAGATCAAACACATTTTCTGGACAAAATGGCAATAGTGGCGGCTCTTCGGCAACCTCAGCAGCCTGCTCTTCCTGAGCCTGGGTTTCTGCCGGATCAGATGCTTCTGATTCCTGTACTGACGGTGGTGTTCGCTGATGTTGCACGGCAAGTGGCAGGCCACCACCTTGCAATAATGATGCTGCGGTAACCGCATCATTTTGGGCAATCACCGGTACGCTATTAAACGTACACGCACCCAGCAGTACACATACCCATATGGAAAAAATAATTTGCCTGGACATGGCAACAATAAACCCCATGCGCTGAAGTATCTCAATATCAGGTTGCCACTATACCAACCAAGTATCGATATAGCCACAGTTTAAATCAAGAAAACAACAATATTCTATAATTTGGTCCTGTATCCAGCACTGCTGTAACTCAATTCGACTCACAAATCAGGCCATGATTCTAAATATTAGAAAACACTTTCGCACTTTGACTTTAAAATCAAGGCATTGTTCTACAATACATCGTATTTATTGTATAAGACCAGGCCATGCTGACTCACATTGATCCAATTCGGCCGGCAATTGCTTGCCTGACCAGGCCGTCTGTGACAGCTTGCTAATAAAAGGCATAATTTACAATCTGAACATGGCTAAGCATTCATTGAACCCATTGGAGCACCTCAACAGGTTCCTGGCTGTAATCGGCTTTTGTGAATTAACACCATGCCTGTACTCCGCCGAGCCCCGCATTATATATATGAGTGGCTCTAGATCGGGGATGTACTAGTGTCGCACCCGAACCGGAATAACAATACCCAACAGGAACAAGCCGGTAGCGGCAACAACAATCGAAGGCCCTGCGGGTGTATCCCAATGCAATGACGCCCACAATCCCAGGCCCACCGCAATACAACCCAATCCACTAGCCAAAATAGCCATACTCTCTGGTGAGTGCGCAAAACGTCGTGCGGCGGCGGCCGGAATAATCAGCAAAGAAGTAATTAACAGAATACCAACGACTTTCATCGCCACTGCAATGGTCACGGCAATGAGTGACATAAAACACAAGCGAATTGAAAAAACCGGCACACCTTCTACCTGGGCTAATTCCTCATGAACCGTTGTAGCCAGTAATGGCCGCCATAACTTGACCAAGGCGACCAATACCAGCGGGACACCTCCCCAGATCCAATACAATTCCTGAGTACTAATAGCCAAGATATCGCCAAATAAATAACCCACCAAATCAACGCGCACAGTTTCCAGAAAAGCGAGCGCGACCAAGCCCAATGATAGCGTAGCGTGGGCAAGAATACCCAGCAGCGTATCAGCCGCTAAATGTTGCTGTCGCTGCAGCAATACCAATACCAGCGCAACCAGCAGGCAGGTCAGCATCACCCCAAACTGCGGATTTATATCCAGAATCACACCCAAGACCACACCAAGCAGTCCAGAATGAGCCAGCGTATCACCGAAATAGGCCATCCGCCGCCATACCACAAAGGCACCCAGCGAACCGGCGACTAATGCCACGCCAACGCCTCCGAGCAGCGCCCGGATTAAAAAATCATCCATCGGTCGCTTGCTCCATCGTCACAATATCACCATGCAGGTCATGGTGGTGATGGTGATGATAAACCGCCAATCGTCTTGCACCTTCAACGCCAAATAACTCCAGATACGCGGGGTCTTGTGCGACATGATCAGGATGACCAAAACAACAGACATGCCGATTTAGACATAACACATGATCAGTCGCTGCCATAACCAGATGCAACTCGTGAGATACCATTAAAATGCCGCAGCCTCGCTGTTGACGCAGGCCTGTAATTAAATCATACAGTTCGTACTGGCCTGCGATATCGACCCCCTGGATCGGTTCATCAAGCACCAGCAAATCAGGCTCGCGTAACAGTGCCCGCGCCAGCAATACTCGCTGCATTTCACCACCGGAAATGGCTTGCACGGGCGAATCAATGACATGATCCGCGCCTACCTCTGCCAGCACCGCTTGTATCTGTTTGCGTCCGGCAGGCGTACCCAGCGTAATAAAGCGCTGTACTGTCAATGGCAACGTGTCACTCACAACCAAGCGCTGTGGCATATAGCCCACCCGCAGACCAGGCTTCAATCGAACCTGACCGCTATCAGGCCGAATTAAACCCAAAACCACCCGCACCAAGGTTGACTTTCCTGCACCATTTGGACCGACAAGTGCAACGATCTCACCGGCAGCCACTCGCAGGCTGACATCCTGCAAAATAGCATTGCCACGAAGTGTCAGGTTGACGTTTTCAATACCTATTAGCAGCTCCTCAGTTAGCATCCTGTATCGCCTCCTGCTGACAACACGGACAACGCCCAACAATCTCCACTGTTTGTGCCAGCACTTCATAGCGGCGAGCGATCACCTCAGCGTGCAAGGCCTCTTCAACCATTGGGTTATTAAGCTCATCAACCCGGCCACAATCTCGACACACCAAAAATTGGCCAATATGCTCATGACTGGGCTGGCGACAACCAATAAATGTATTCAATGATGCCAATCGATGGATCAGTCCATGCTCTAATAAAAAGTCTAGCGCACGATATACCGTCGGCGGCGCACCCATTCGACCGTCATCACTGCATAGCCGATTTAAAATCGCATAAGCACCTAATGGCGATTGATGTTCCCAAATAATCTCTAGTACCCGGCGACGCAGATGCGTCAAACGGACACCTCGCTGTAGACAAATCGCTTCAGCTGATAGAAGAAGCTGCTGAATATCCCCTGATTGCATATCATGGGAATTTGGCGATGAGATCATTTCTCAGGCTCCATCTTGATAAAAGATTGCTATTACATAATACTGGTAAATGTAATGTCATAACATTACATTATTGCTTGTAATCTGTCAGGTATTACGCAGCTGGCAAAAGCTGTCTCCTGGCTTCCCGCCCAAGCCTCCCTTCTACTAGGGACAGGTGTTTTTGCTGTGAAACGGAATCTTGCGACTCATCATATCCACTGGTGTGGAATTTCCATTTGTAACAAGGTGATCCCCATATTCATCTTGATATAGGTAAATTGGCATATGAATAAAGATAACCTTTTGAAACTATTCGCCAAAATACTATTAATAACATTATTGCCGGGAACAACTCTAGTGGCTACTGCGACCGAGCCGCGGGTTGTCGCCAGTATCAAACCGATTCACTCGCTCGTCGCTGGTGTCATGGAGGGTGTCAATGAGCCTTATTTGCTGATTAAAGGTGGAAGCTCACCACATGGCTACCACCTGCGTCCCTCAGAAGCACAGGCTATTGCCAAAGCAGATGTGGTGTTCTGGATCGGCGCAACACTAGAAAGTTTTTTGGTCAAACCTATCGATAACGCCAAAAAAACAGTTCGGACAGTACCGTTACTGGATGCCCCTGATATCACACTATTATCGTTACGGGAAGGCGGCGCCTGGGAAACACATCACCATGATGGGCATGAAAGCTCCCACGATATGCAAAAGAAACATGCTGAACATGAGGATGGCCACCATCACAAGAAAGGGAAACATGCTGAACATGACAACGACCACGAAGGCGGCCACGAACAAGATGCGCACGCACACAGGCCAGATACAGATCCTCACATCTGGCTGGATCCTCTCAATGCCATCGCCATAACACGTCAGATTATAAGCGTACTTAGTGAAATCGACCCCGGCCATAAAAACCAATATGAACAAAATGGCGCACGCTTAATCCAGCGACTGGAATCATTGCACAAGCAGTTAGTAACCCAGCTTGTGCCAGTTCAACAAAAGTCCTACATCATATTTCACGATGCCTACCAATATTTTGAACAGCGCTATAACTTGAACGCAGCAGGTTCAGTAGTACTCAACCCTGAGCAACAACCCAGCGTCAGGCGAGTGAAAGAAATTCGTAACCGGATTCAGCGTCTGAAAGTCCATTGTGTTTTTAGTGAACCACAATTCAAACCTCATTTAGTGAAAACAGTCATAGCTGATAGTGGTGCCAATACCGGTGTGCTCGACCCGCTTGGTGCCTCACTGAAAGCCGGACCGAACAGCTACTTTCAGCTCATGCAGCAACTAGCAAGAACACTATATATTTGTTTAGATAAGTAAAATCGAACTTCGTCATCTGTATTTCATCAATCATGGTCTACGCCGTTATCCCGTATCTAAAACCATAACCATTAGTGAGCTAACTTTATTTTTTCCAACACCAAAGGCGAGGACAATGACTGACAGGCATACGGAAAGAACGCCCTATCACATGGAAGAGGAAAGGACTACATGAACGAGAATCAAAAAGAGCACTTCCACAACATTGTGCAAAACTGGAAACAGGCGTTAGCCGATGAAGGGCAACGTATGGCTCATGACGCTCAAGACGAACACGTTATAGCGCAACCACTATAAATTGGAACACGTTTATAGTGGCTGCGCTATATGTAATTGACTGCAAAGCAGCTGGAGGAGCGAGCCTGATTGTGTAAAACACGCCGTTCATTGGGCGCGGAGCAAGCAAGCTCACATCCGCGCCAATAGCGTTTTCCCTTTCCAAGACAAGGCTTCTAGCCGGCAGTGCCGTCCTTGACCGGCATACTGCAACTCAATACGTAAATCTGCCGCCGGCAATTCGCCATAGCCATGATCGGGCCACTCAATCAACAAAACAGCTTCGCTATCAAGTTGATCTCGTAATCCGAGAAACTCCAGTTCTTCAGGATCAGCCAAACGATATAAATCCCAATGAAATAGTTGCCAGTCCGCTAACTGATAGGATTCCAGCAAGGTATAAGTTGGGCTTTTCACCGCGCCCTCATGACCCAAGGCGCGCAGTAACCCACGAACCAATGTCGTCTTTCCGGCACCCAGATCACCGCTGAGGAAAATGATACATTCAGGCACCAATACTGTAGCCAACTGCGCCCCAAGCGCTTCAGTAGCTGCTGCCGCATCAAGTGTATGGCTCATCATCATTTATGGATTCACCAATTCGCTACCGGGGACTAACGCTTCGCAATAACCGCCGTCTCATCATCATTTATGGATTCACTAATTGCCGCAAGAAAGGGAGCAAATCGGTTGCCAATAACCCGCGTTCACCACCTGCTTGTGCTGCCAGATCACCTGCCCGTCCATGCAGATAAACGCCCACCTTGGCTGCCACGAAAGGTGACAACCCTTGCCCGCGTAAAGCAGCAATGACACCTGTTAATACATCCCCCATTCCACCACTTGCCATCCCCGGATTACCGGCAGCACACAGCATAACCTGGCCTGCTTTCCGACTGGCAATCAGCGAGCCTGCTCCCTTGAGCACCACTGTACCACCCAAACGCACCGCCAACTCTTCAACCGCCGTAAACCGATCGGCCTCGACCTCACCTGGCAACATTTTCAGCAACCGCGCCGCTTCACCAGGATGGGGCGTTAAAATCCAGTCGTCCCGATAATGACGCTCAACTACCAACTGATTCAAACCATCGGCATCTATAATCAGTGGCTTATCACTGGCCAGTGTGGCATGCAGCATCGCTCGTCCCCAATCATTACGCCCCAGACCCGGCCCAATCGCAATGATTGTCGCTCGGCGTAATAAAGGCTCCAATGCCTCCGGTGTCTCGACACCATGAAACATCAGTTCTGGACACACGGTTGCTTGCAAACCGGCATGAGCACAACGGGTTGCTACACTCACCAATCCGGCACCACAACGGGCAGCCGCTTCAGCAGCCATCCGTGCTGCACCGGCCATACCCAAATCACCACCAATGATCAACACATGCCCAAAAAGCCCCTTGTGTCCACTGCGTGGGCGTTTTGGCAACCATGTCCCTAGATCCTGACCGGCATAGCGCCAGCAGGCAGGATGAATCACTGAATAAACGTCAGCAGGTACATCGAGATCCTCAAAATAGAGATCACCACAGCAGGTCGGCCCCTGGCCGGTGTAGAGTCCCTGCTTCAGGCCAATAAATGTGATGGTTGCCTTTGCCTGTACAACGATACCCAGACTGGCGCCTGTATCCGCATGCAGGCCCGAAGGGATATCAAGTGCCAAAATATCGGCATGATGTTTATTTGCAGCCTCAATCGCTTCCCGCCAAATACCACTGACCTCACGCTCCAAACCCGTACCAAAAATCGCATCGACAATTAATTCTGCTTCGCTCAGCGCATTGGGGGTAAAAGGAATAATCGGTATATCCAGCGCATGGGCATCCTGGTACGCAGTCAAGGCATCGCCGGCCAATGTTCCAGGATCCTTTAATGTCAGCACCTGTACAGTCAATCCGGACTGATGGGCCAATCGCGCCACGACATAGCCATCACCCCCATTGTTGCCACCACCACAAAGCACTACCATGCGCTGTACTGCTGGCCAGCGCTGGCAAAGTAATCGAAACGCAGCCTCACCGGCACGGTTCATTAACGTGTAACCAGGAATACCGCGATCTTCGATAGCGATGCGATCCAGCTCTCGCACTTGTGCGGTACGGTATAATCTAATGGGTAGTTCGCGCATGGAAAATCTCCTTGGCTGACAGGATTGCGGCAAAACAGCATCACAATTAAGGATAACGGTACGGCTCAAAATACCCGGCAGCAACCATCCTACACGATATCGCACCGCCCCGATAAATCGATAGCTTTTAGGATAAAAGCCGCCTGATAAAAAGGTTTTCAACTCCAGGATCAATACCCACGATGCCTTCTGTGTTATCACCCACTGAACTTGCTAATCTGGCAACCACAATCAAAACCTGGGGACATTCCCTCGGTTTTCAGCACGTCGGTATTAGCGATATTACACTGGATGAACACGAGGTTTACTTACTGAACTGGCTAACAGCAGGCTACCACGGTGAAATGGATTATATGGCGCGGCATGGAACCAAACGTAGCCGCCCGGCACAACTGGTGCCAGGAACATTACGGGTCATTACCGCACGGATGAATTACTGGCTATCGAATGCTGCTGACCCATGGCATGTCCTCAAGCGACCGGATCTAGGGTATATTTCCCGTTATGCACTGGGACGAGATTATCACAAACTGTTGCGCCAGCGCCTGCAAAAACTAGCAAAGCAGATCACCAACGCTATTGGTGCATTTGGCTATCGTGTCTTTACCGACAGTGCGCCCGTACTGGAAAAAGCATTAGCACAAAAAGCAGGATTAGGCTGGATCGGCAAACACAGCAACCTGCTTGACCGGCGCGTCGGCTCATGGTTCTTCCTGGGCGAGATTTACGTTAATTTACCTTTACCCGTCGATCAACCGGCAACGGCGCACTGCGGACAGTGTAATGCCTGTCTGGAAATTTGTCCGACCCAAGCTATTATTGCTGCTTATCGCGTCGATGCCCGCCGCTGCATCTCTTACCACACCATTGAGCTGCGTGGCTCAATTCCGCTGCAATTCCGTCGTGCCATGGGCAATCGAATCTATGGTTGTGATGATTGTCAGCTCGTTTGTCCCTGGAACCGTTTTGCTCAAAACACCGTTGAACCCGATTTTCGTATCCGACACCGACTGGATGCGCCGGATTTGATTGCGCTGTTTCACTGGGATGAAATGGAATTTCTGCGCCGTACAGAAGGCAGCGCTATTCGTCGAATCGGTCACGAGCGCTGGTTACGCAACATTGCTGTAGCGCTGGGCAACGCACCAAATACACCGGCAGTCATGGATGCCTTGCGTATGCGTCTGACGCATCCTTCCGAAAATGTGCGGGAACATGTCCATTGGGCGTTGGCAGAGCAGGCAGAGAAAAAACGCCCCACCTGATAATCGTGGAGCTGAGGCCGCGAGGCTATTGAAGCGGAGCAAGCGTGCTTGCGAGGCAGCAACACCGCAGTCGGCGCCAGTGACGTGTTGCGGCGCAAGCCGCCAGGTGACTGGAGCGTAGCTCGGCTCCACGATTGCCGCCGGCAACAAGTGTCTAATTATCGCCGTTAAGGGCATATTCCTTGAGGCGGCGCTTTAAGGTTGACAATGGAATACCCAGTTCACGTGCTACCGCAGCTTTATTATTTTGATTACGCTCCAACGCTTCCAGAATCATTTGCCGCTCCATATCCTTCAGGTGGGCACGTGCATCAGCAGCAGTTGTCGGGGCAGGGGTCAGGAGCGAGGCTGGCGGGTTAGCGGGTGACACAACAGGTGTAGTTATCGCTGCCTGCAGCACCTGGACTTCCGTGGCCACCACTGGTAATTCCGGTACAGGTGCCACTCCTGGCATACTGACTTTGGGCAGTAGCAAATCTTCAGGGCGAATCTCCTGATCACCGCGGATGACCGCCGCCCGTTCCAAGGCATTACGTAGCTCACGGCCATTACCTGGCCACGGGTAATTTTGCAATACGGTCATGGCTGCCTTCGATATCCGGCAGTTCAATTGCATCTTTTGGCATAAGTATTCAGCAATCAACGGAATATCTTCAGGAATTTCCCGTATGGGTGGAATTTCTATAGGGATCACCGATAGCCGGTAATACAAATCAGAACGGAATGAGCCTTCACTTACCATTGCGGCCAGATCACGGTGGGTTGCTGTAATGACCCGAACATCAACCCGAACCGATCGGTCAGAACCAATCGGTGTCACCTCGCGGCTTTCCAGTACCCGCAATAACCGAGGCTGTAAATCCAGCGGCAACTCACCGATTTCGTCGATAAACAGCGTACCGGTATTGGCCTGACGGAATGCGCCCTCGCGTGCTCCGGTTGCACCGGTAAAAGCACCCTTGATATGACCAAAAAGATCATTTCGCACCATTTCTGGATCAGCCACCGAGGCATCAAAAACCACCAATGGCCCTTTACGGCCAGACAGGGCATGCAATGTACGGGCGACCAGCTCCTTGCCAGAGCCTGATTCTCCATGCAAATGAACTGTTGTAGGTGTGGGGGCTACGGCTCGAATCAGCGCATACAATTCCCGCATACGTTCGCTGGCACCCACCAGCTCACCCAGACGCTCTTCCTGACGTAAAACCGCTGCACTACGCTCTTCCGTGTGCTGACGAAATTGCAAGCGTGAATATCCCAACGTACATTCTGCTTCAGGCGGGACATAGGCTTCAGTAATACGCACGCCATTGATAAAGGTGCCATTGGTAGAATCCAAATCACGCAACAGCAATCCTTCAAGTGTTATTTTGACCTCGGCATGATGGCGCGAGATGGCACGATCGCTCAGCACCACATCATTATCCGGCGCTGAACCAATACGCAGAGTAGTCACTCCCAAACTGATTTCAAAGCCAGCATCCGGCCCATCGATCACCCATAAATCGATCGTTTCAAAATGAACTCGTAGCTGTGACTGTGGTGCGGCCACGATCACTTCGGTGCCATTAGTGTTGTCAGAAAAGGATGATGCCATAACGTTATTGGGTCACACAGCTCAGATGAAGTTGGTTCGATGCGTATACTACCCATGCCAGCAGCAACAGCAACGATTATTCTCTTGCCCCCCTTATGGGAAGAAACGATGCCGGAATCAGCTTTATTGCGATTTCGATTTTCCTAAAAATTCAGTTTTACAGGCCAATATGCAGCATGGAAACACTAGCAAATAACTACAGTTCCCGTAAACTGCACCAAGGTGGCTGATGCCATACCGATCGTGTCCCCAACCATCCAGCCAACCCGACTCCGATTGCACCTGCCATGCTGCCCGGCAATACGATCCACCCATTCAATGGGTATGAAAAATCGAAACTATATACTGCTAGTATATAGCTCAAAAATGTTGCAGTCACTGCAGCGAGTACTCCTGCCAGAAAACCCAGCGCAGCAAACTCTGACAGCAGGCTTTTCTGCACAACACGCCGAGACGCGCCTAATGTACGTAGCACTGCACTTTCAAAGCGGCGTTCATCCTGGGTCGCTTGAATCGTGGCGTACAAAACGACCAGTCCGGCGGCTACAGTGAACAGAAAAATGTACTCAATAGTGGTAATCACTCGATTGATGATGTCACGCACTTTCTCCATCAGCACCTCAACATCAAGCATAGTCACCGATGGATAGCGCCGTACCAAATCAGCCAATACCGGCTTCTGTTCAGTGGCAAGATAAAAGCTGGTAATCCAGGTTGCCGGATAGCTATCCAGTACTCCAGCGGGAAATACAACAAAAAAATTAACCCGAAATGAATCCCATTTTACACTTCGCAGACTGAGTACCTTTGCTTTCTGTATCTGACCGGCAACCTGGAAGTGTAACGTATCACCCATTGCGATACCCAAAGCCTCCGCCAAACCGACTTCTACCGATGCACCACCTTGGGCCTGATCACCACTTTGCCACCAGCGCCCGGAAAGGATACGGTTATCGTCCTGCAAATGTTCGGTCCAAGATAGATTAAATTCCCGTGTAACCAGACGTTGTGCGCGGGGATCGTCGTAGTTATCCGCTGCAACCGGCTGATCATTGATGGCGATCAGCCGCCCGCGCACCATGGGGAATAATTCCACATCACGCAAACCATGCTTACGCAGATAAGCCCGCACATCAGACACTTCGTCGGGTTGAATATTAATCAAAAAATGATTAGGTGCATCCACAGGCAAACTGGCACGCCAACTACTCAGCAAATCGGTTCGTAACAGTGTCAGCATCAGTAACGCCATCAAGCCTAATCCGAGTGCGACCACTTGCACCACACTACCGGCGCCACGCCGAGCGATATTGGCCAGCCCAAATCGCCAGGATATGCCCACGCGCCCACGCAATAAACGCAGTGCGTTCACTAACCCCCAGGCTGCCAGCGACAATACTATTGCTGTTCCGGCCACACCCAGGCAGATATAACCCGCCAATTGCCATTCACCTGCTTGCCAGATCAATAGCGCCATCACAGCCATTACAGCAGGACCATACAACATCAGTAGTCGTGGATTGACCGGATCAAGGTCACGACGCAATACACGTAGCGGTGGCACTTCCCGCAAACGCAACAGTGGCGGCAACCCAAAACCAAGCAGTGTAATGAAGCCGGTCACCAGGGCGGGTAACACCGGTTTCCACGACGGTAATGGCAGTGCAGTATCACTGATCAACTGCCCAAGGACATGACTTAAACCATACTGACCCAGATAGCCCACGATCAAACCCGCTATACCGGCCAGCAGCGCCAATGCAGATAATTCCAGTGTGAATAACCTGACAGTCAGGGTTTCGGTTGCACCCATACAGCGCAGAATAGCGACACTATCCCAGTGACGCGCTGCAAAGCGGCGAACGGCAACCGCTACTCCGACACCCGCTACAATCACACTCACCAGCGCGGCCAGATTGAAAAACCGTTGTGCCCGCTCCAGTGCAATGCGCAGTTCGGCACGGGCATCCCGTACTCCCTGCAACTTCTCATACCGCTTCAGCCGAGATTTCGCCCAGCGTTTAAACCCATCAAGCGCCGCCATATCACCGGTTAACAGCAACCGATACTCAACACGACTCCCGGGCTGAACCAGTTTGGTTGAGGGGACATCGCTTACATTCATCATCAGACGCGGCGCGATACTGAACAAATCACCAGCACGATCAGGCTCACCGCTCAAAATATGCTCAACCCGAAACGCACGCGCACCGAGATGGAGCGTATCACCCACGTCTAGATCGAGTAATTGTGATAAGCGCTCATCCGGCCAGACCTGGCCAGGAGCCGGAATGGTATCGGTGATCTGCGGCGTGGTAAACGAGCGAGCGCTCACCTGCAATGCGCCCCGCAATGGATAACCCAAACCCACCGCTTTGACTTCAGTCAGTTGTGTCAACTCCCCTTTGAGCACCACACTGCGAAAACTCATTATTTGTGCGCTTTCCAAGCCACGTCGCCGCACTTCATCCACCAGTAATGACTGGATCGGTGCGGTGGCAGAAACCACCAGGTCCGCACCCAGCAACTCACTGGCTTTATGTTCCATCGCTTGCTGGATACGATCATTAAAAAATCCAACAGCAGCCACACTGGCAACTGCAATCAATATCGCCATCGCCAGAACCCGCAACTCACCCGACTGCCAATCACGACCTAAAGCGCGTAACGCCATAGCACTTATATTGCACCAACCCACTACCGGCGTTTCAGGTAAAGGCACCTTCGTTTTGGTTATCATCGACATCGCCTCAATCCCCAAGGGCCGGCGGCATGGTTCGTTCCATCATGTGCCCATCGTCTAATTCCAAAATCCGGTCACAATAGGAAGCCAACTCAGCATCATGAGTCACCAGCACCAGCGTTGTCCCCTGCTCCCGGTTCAATGCAAATAGCAACTCAACGATACGATGGCCGGTTTTCTGATCAAGATTACCGGTGGGTTCATCGGCAAACAATACGTCAGGATTACCGGCAAAAGCGCGCGCGATAGCCACCCGCTGTTGCTCACCACCGGAAAGCTGTGACGGATAATGGCGTGCGCGTGCGTGTAAGCCAACCCGCCCCAACAATTCCAGGGCTTGTGCATGAGCGTCAGGATTACCAGCCAATTCCAACGGCAGCATAATATTTTCCAGCGCAGTCAATCCAACCAACAACTGGAAAGACTGAAATACAAAACCAACACGTTGTGCCCGTAATAAAGCACGGCCATCCTCATCAAGCTGCCCTAGATTCGCACCGGCCAACCACACCTGCCCTGCACTCGGTGTATCCAGGCCAGCCAGCAAGCTGAGCAAAGTCGATTTACCCGACCCTGATGCGCCCACCACGGCTACACTCTCACCTGCAGTAATACTGAAGCTGATAGTATCAAGTATCCGTAATACCCCTTCTGGACTGATGACCTGTTTGCTAAGCTGCACAGCCTGCACAATGCCGGCGTCCTTTATGTTGTCCAAACCAGATACCGGCGCTACGCTAGTGCCATGATTTATTTCTCTTTGATACGCCATAATATAGGGTCGCTTTTTCTGATTCCGATGATGAAAACAAATTGCTTACGCTGGTTACTACTGTTACTACCTTGCTTAGTGCCTGGATATGGCATACCGGTTCATGCCAAAGCGCCGGTTATTCTGGTATTAGGTGACAGCCTCAGTGCTGCTTATGGCCTATCGGTTGAACATGGCTGGGTCAATTTGCTACAGCAGCGACTCGCTAAACAAGGCTATCCACACAAAGTTATCAACGCCAGCATCAGCGGCGATACCAGCAGTGGTGGACTGAGCCGACTACCGGTGGCACTGGCACAGCATCACCCCGGCATCGTGATCATCGAACTCGGCGCCAATGATGGGCTACGCGGCCAGCCACCGATGTTAATGGCCCATAACCTGGCCAAAATGATTACGTTATCACAACAGATCAATGCCCATGTGCTACTGGCAGAAATGCGTATTCCACCCAATTACGGCGCCTTGTATGCCCAAAAATTCCAGGACACTTTCAGAGAAGTCGCCAAACAACACACTATCACCCTGATCCCGTTCCTGCTCAACGGCGTAGCGGGCCAGCCCGCACTCATTCAGGCTGATGGACTACACCCCACTGCTGAAGCGCAGCCGCGGATCCTGGATAATGTGTGGCCTGTACTGGAACCTGTTTTAAACAACAATACCAATGAATAATGATACATTTGTACCACTCATCATCACCGTGCTGACTGTTTCGGATACACGTACGGAAGCTGATGACACCTCTGGCCAAACACTGGTAGAGCGCCTCATAGCTGCAGGGCATCAATTAGCGGAAAAAACCATCGTTCCTGATGATAGTTATCGTATCCGTGCTACTGTTTCCAACTGGATCATTGACCCGGTAATTCAGGTGATTCTGATCACCGGTGGCACCGGCATAACCCGGCCTGACAGCACCCCTGAGGCTATTCACCACCTGCTGGACAAGGTAATTCAAGGCTTTGGTGAACTATTTCGCCTGTTGTCCCGGGAAGAAACAGGCGCGGTAACCCTGCAATCACGGGCGCTAGCCGGTCTTGCAAATGCTACCTTGATCTTTTGCCTGCCGGGGTCATCGGGTGCGTGTCGTACCGCTTGGGATCGTATTTTGCAGACCCAACTGGATGCCCGACCCCGCCATGTAATTTTGTAAAACTCTTACCGCGCCTATCAAAATAATCGTCCAGTTACCCGCTCATTCTGATGACTCAAGACCGCAAAGCACTTGCAGGATACAGTTTAACGTGCGTTATCCTGCGCAGCTTTTCGCTCAGTTACTTCTACTTCTAAAAAAATCATGAAATCCTTTCGCTATATCCTGACCATCGCCTGCCCCGACCGTGTTGGTATTGTTGCCGCTGTATCGGGTGTATTGGCAACCCATCGCGCCAATATCGTTGAGTCCAATCAATTCAGCGACACTGAGTCGGGACAATTTTTTATACGAATCGTGTTCGACATGGATCAAACTACTGAACCCATGTTACTTAAAGAACTTCAACCTTTAGGTCGTTATTTTGAAATGCACTGGTACTTGTACAACCCGCATCAACGTCCCCGTGTGATGATTTTGGTGTCAAAAGCAGAGCACTGTCTTAATGACCTGCTGTATCGACATCGCACCGGTGCATTGCCGATGGATATTTCGGCGATTGTTTCCAACCACCGTCATCTGGAGCATCTAGCGACGTGGCACTCAATACCGTTCCATTATCTGCCCGTTACTCGGGACACCAAGCGCCAGCAAGAGCAACAAATCCTGGATATTGTGAACCAAACCCAAACTGATTTGGTGATACTCGCTCGCTATATGCAAATACTTTCACCTGAACTCTGTAAAACGCTAGAAGGGCGCGTGATTAATATCCACCATTCCTTTTTGCCAGGATTTAAAGGCGCCAAACCCTATCATCAAGCCTATGCTCGCGGCGTAAAGCTCATCGGGGCAACTGCGCATTATGTGACTGCCAATCTGGATGAAGGGCCAATTATTGAACAAGAAGTCGAACGGGTTAATCATGCGCATACACCGGAACAATTAGCTGCTGTTGGGCGTGATATTGAAAACATTGTATTAGCACGAGCGATTCACTATTACCTGGAGCGGCGTGTATTTCTAAATGGCAGCAAAACCATCGTCTTACGCTAGAGATCATCATTATTGAGTATTGAACCACTTTACGTAACAGCCTTTCTACTTGGGCTCACAGGTGGTGTGCACTGTTTTGGTATGTGTGGTGGTATTGTCGGCGCATTGACAATGGGCTTGTCTCCAGCTTCAGTACATCCGTTACAAAGTCGCCTACCGTACCTTCTCGCTTATAATCTGGGGCGAATCAGCAGCTATGTCATCGCAGGACTATTGGCTGGCGGTTTAGGCGCATGGGTTACAGCACACTTAACTTCTGTACAACATGCCCAGCTCATCCTGCAAGTACTGGCTGGATTATTCATGATCTTGCTTGGTCTTTATCTGGATGGATGGTGGACAGGATTGGCTCACCTTGAGCGGATAGGCGGCATCGTATTGTGGCAACACATTGAGCCGCTAGGACGATGCTTATTACCGATACGCACCCCTACGCAAGCACTAGGCATCGGCCTGGTATGGGGCTGGCTGCCGTGTGGACTGGTCTATAGTGTATTGGTTTGGGCTATCAGTGCAGGCAGTGCTGCAAAGGGTGGCCTGCTGATGCTTGGCTTTGGACTTGGCACGTTACCTGCTTTGCTGGCAATGGGTCTATTTGCTGCAACAATAACACGTCTTATACAGCATCCTGCCATGCGACATCTTGCCGGATTATTGGTGATTTTCTTTGGGTTTTATCAAATAGGCACAGCGATATAGCTGCTTCTAAACAAGACAGGATACTTAAAAACCACAAGTCTATATATCTAGGTTTAAATCGACTTAACTGCATATGATAGCTATCATATAACTATCCTGATTAAAGTATAGTTTTTTTCCTGGAGATATCATGATGATCAAAAAATATTGCATTCAAAGGATAAGTAGTATTTTTGTGCTTTTTCTAATGATGTCGCCACATCCCTTTATTCAGACCGCCGAGGCACAGGCCTATCTGGAATCACCGATATCGGAGACTTTTTTCGAAAGCGGCGTGGGTCTGGTTCGCGGTTGGGTGTGTGATGCCGAGCGGGTTGAAATCAGTATTGATGGCGGTGAACGGCGGCTGGCCGCGTATGGGACAAAGCGGGGGGATACCCAATCCATTTGCGGCGATACCGATAATGGTTTCGGCCTGACATTTAATTGGAATCAGATCGGCGATGGTGTGCATAACATCAAAGCGTATGCAGATGGCGTACAGTTTGCGGACACCCACTTTACTGTAACGACGTTAGGGGAAAATTTTATCCATGGATTAAAGGGACAGTTCAAGCTGAAGGATTTTCCTGCGGCAGGCTCATCGCCTTCAGTCCGCTGGTCAGAACCACATCAAAATTTCGTTTTTGTCAATCAAACCGCTGTGCCAGCAGTGGCTAAGCCTCCGGTGGCGCCGGGTACGTTTTTGGAATCGCCCTCACAGGGGTCTTCTGAAAGTGGTATCGGCTTGATTCGCGGTTGGGTGTGTGATGCCGAGCGGGTTGAAATCAGTATTGATGGTGGCGCATTGCGGCCTACAGCATATGGTACCAAGCGGGGTGATACACAATCGCTCTGTGGTGACGACAACAATGGCTTTGGTCTGACGTTTAACTGGAACAGCATCAGTGATGGCGTGCATAACCTGAAAGCTTATGCGGATGGGGTGCTGTTTGCCAATGTTAATTTTGCGGTAGCCACCCTTGGCCAGGATTTTATTACCGGTGTCGGCGGCTCATTCGCGCTACCTGACTTTCCAAGCAAGAAACAGCATACCATAATCCGCTGGTCGGAGCCGCATCAGAATTTCCTGATCAAGACAACAACAGCCACTGGTGAAAAAATTGCTACGGTTTCAGCAGTAACTGACCGCCGTAACGATTTTGCCGTAATGGGCCTAGGTAGCGGTTTACTGGAAAGTATCGGTGTCTATGTCGCCAAAGGCGCAAGCGGCGAAACCACTGCTGTCAATGGTACGGCGTGGACCGATACCACCACCGGTCAAGCCGCCGATGTAAGCCTTGCAGCCAATGGCCTGCCGGCAGTCTATACCGATTCGAATGGCGTAAAGGCGCAATTTAGCAATTACGATACAGCCGCCAATACGGTAACGGTCAGTTTCACCGATGCAGACGGTAATTCACTGGGTGCTCCGGTAGACAATACGCCGGTGGAAACCGGCCTGTTGAAACCGCTGCAAGATCTTGTCAGCCGGGTGCGGGGTGCGACACAGCCTGCTCGACAGGGTGAAGATGATGGAACATCAATGCGGATGTTGGCCCCTGTGGAAACAGCACAGGTGAATAATGCGATTTCGCGCTTTTCACTCAAGGCCTTGCTGGCCAATATGGCTTTTTCGGGTGCTGTCGCTACGGGTGAGGCGCTGTGTGCCGTTAAAACAGCCGCTGAACGCTTGAGTCTAAGCCGTATTGTTGCACCGCAAGCGTGCCAATCGCCCCTGCTCCGCTCTTTCGCGGGTCTGGCGCAGGCGCGCATCCCTCAGGCCGATAATTCCGACGATAATCTACCTCCCGCAATCGCACAGCGGTTAAACTTTGGTGAAGATATCAGCGAAGCGCCTTGCCAGGATAACAGTGATCGTATCGCCTGTTTGCAATCGGCAACACAAGCGGCTATCTCAGAACAGTCCCAACCGCCGATCCCTGTTGCTTCGCCTGAAACAGATAACAGCAATACACTCGCCACACCGAGCCATGTCAGCGCCAGTGATGGAAGTTTTGCGGATTTCATTCGGGTGTCCTGGAATACCGTCGAGGGTGCCTCATCTTATGAAATCTACCGTTCTGGCATCACTAATGACATTAACACCCTTGTTGGTACTACCACTTCAGGTTTCTATGATGATACATCTGTGAAATTAGATTTGGTGTACTTCTATAGTGTTAAAGCATGCAATGATTCAGGATGCAGTCCCCTTAGCAATTCTGATAGCGGGTATGCCGAAAAGGAAGAACTAGAACGATTTACTGCTAAGGCTACAGCAGGGCCTGGCGGACATATCAGCCCGGCATCCAGAATGGTCGATGCGGGTGAAACGACTAGCTTTACTATCACACATGAATATGGCTATGAGCTTATGTCAGTGAAGGGCTGTAACGGTAATAAAATCGTTGGGCCGCTTGATTTTCTCAATCGAAAACTCACGTACACTACCGGAGCGATCACCCAGAACTGCACAGTCAATGCCACATTCCGACGGGCCTTTGTCTTAGTCAGCACCTCGGCAGGACCGGGCGGATCGATCAGCCCAGACTCACAACCGGTTAATGTCGGTGACACTGCCCGTTTTACCGTCACACATGACAATGGCTATATGATTGAATCCGTGACAGGCTGTGGTGGAACATTAGCAGAGGATAATGTCTATACCACCGGAGTGATCCACGAAGATTGTACAATCACTGCCAACTTTACCCAAGCTAACTACCTCATCAGCACCTCAGCAGGACCGGGTGGATCGATCAGCCCAGGCTCACAAACGGTTAATGCCGGTGACACTGCCCGTTTTACCGTCACACATGACAATGGCTATATGATTGAATCCGTGACAGGCTGTGGTGGAACATTAAGAGGTAATGTCTATACCACCGGAGCTATCCACGAGGACTGCACAATCACTGCCAGCTTTACCCAAGCCAACTACCTCATCAGCACCTCGGCAGGACCGGGTGGGTCGATCAGCCCGGGCTCACAAACGGTTAATGCCGGTGACACTGCCAGTTTTACCGTCACACATGACAATGGCTATATGATTGAATCCGTGACAGGCTGTGGTGGAACATTAGCAGAGGATAATGTCTATACCACCGGAGCTATCCACGAGGACTGCACAATCACTGCTTATTTCACACATGCCACTTTCCTGGTTAGCACCTCGACCAACTTAGGAGGAACAATCAGTCCCACCTCGCAAACGGTTGATGCCGGTGACACTGCCAGTTTTACCGTCACACATGATTATGGCTATATAATTGGATCCGTGACAGGCTGTGGTGGAACATTAGCAGAGAATAATGTCTATACCACTGGAGTGATCGACGAGGACTGCACAATCACTGTTCACTTTCATAGCACTATCACCGCACCTTAGCAGGATCAGGAGGGACAATTAGCCCTACCCCACAAATTGCCAAGGCGGGTGAAACGACCAGCTTCTTCGTTAGACATGATCCCGCCCACAGGATTGTGGTCAGTGGCAGGCTGTGGTGGTCAATTAGTCCGAAATGCTTACACTACCGGAGTAATACAAGACTGCACGGTCAGGGCTTCATTCATCCCTCTCCTCCAGACTCCAACCAGGCTCTCTTGTCCCCTCTCGATCCAAAAGAAAAGCCACATTGGATCGAGAGAGCGACAAAGAACCAAAGTGCCGACAACAAGCTGATTGCAAAAATCAAGAAGGCGTAATACGAAGCATCGTTTGCACGTGGCTGCATGGTAGCCCTGTTGTGTATGCATCCCCACCCGGTCGATTAAATGCCATGCTGCTCACGAATATGTTTCAGCAAGCCTTGTGCGGCGACCTCGATCATATCCATGACCCGATCAAAACCATTCGCACCACCATAGTAAGGATCGGGTACTTCCCGCTCAGGCAAATCCGGTGCGAAATCCATAAGTAACCGAATGCGGCGCTGCAAGCTGCTATCCTGACACAAGAACAGGAGATGCTCCAGATTGCTACGATCCATCGCCAATATATAATCAAACTCCGAAAAATCGGCCTTATCGATCTGCCGTGCACGCAGATTGCTTAAATCAATATCTCGAAGACGTGCTGTCGATTGGCTACGGGTATCGGGCTGTGAACCAATATGGTAAGAGTGAGTACCTGCAGAGTCCACAGCAATTTTTCTGGACAAGTCTGCTTCTTCCAGCATCCGCTGGAATACACCCTCCGCCACCGGTGAGCGACAGATATTGCCCATACAAACAAATAAAACCTTTAACATTATTCGCCCCTGACCCACGGCCACCAAACTGGCCCTTACAAACGCCGACAACACCGATGCCGTACATTAATCCTGAAAAGCTCAAACAGCTTCTAAATCAAACATTGACCTATCAAGGCATGCCCTGTCGCGTCATTGAGATTTTGGCCGACGAACTGACGCTCGTATTGCGCGACAATACCGATCGAAAAGTTCTGCAAGCTAATCAATATGGTGATGCCGGCGACTGGTTACCCCAAACCTTTACCGTAGCCGTGCTCAACGTCCGTCGCGATGATTTAAACCCTGAGTTACCTGAACTGACCGCATTTGATCTATTGGGTTGAGCGCTCAAATGCCGCCGCCACGCGCTGTAAATCGGCTTCGGTATCAACACCTGCTGGAGGAACTTCAGTGGCCTCAGCCACATAAACACGGATACCATGCCATAGCGCCCGTAACTGTTCCAGTGATTCGGCCTGCTCCGCAGGCGCAGGCGCCAATTGCGGATAGCGACACAAAACCTCCACCCGATAAGCGTATAAACCAATATGACGAAACCAGCCGATAGCCGATGGTAATTCAGCAGGCAATTCAACCGAATCCGCACGGTCTATGGCACCAAAAAGCTCACGATGGTAAGGTATCGGTGCTCGGCTAAAATACAGCGCATAGCCTTGTGCATCCCGCACGACCTTAACGGTACTTGGCTCGAACATCTCGGTCAAATCATGAATACGCGCACAGGCCGTCGCAATCCCTGCATCAGGATGTTTATCCAGCGCCGTCGCTACTTGCTGAATCAAGACAGGTGGTATTTGTGGCTCATCACCTTGTAGATTGATAACCAGGTCATCGTCTGGCCAGGCACATTGCCTCGCCACTTCCGCCAAACGGTCAGTACCCGAAGGATGTTCGGCTGAGGTCATACAGACAATTGCACCAAAGCCCTCAGCCGCTTTTTGAATACGCACATCATCGGTTGCAATAACCACATCACTAGCACCGCAGACCAATGCTCGCCGATAAACGTGCTCAAGCAATGTTCGACCAGCCAACAATCGCAATAGCTTACCCGGCAACCGTGTTGAGGCATACCGCGCGGGTATCACCACACGAAAACGAGGATGCACCCTAACCTTCCGTCACCACGTCATCATCATCCAGCCGCCTTGCCTCGGATTCCATCATTCTTGGAATGCCATCGCGTACCGGATAGGCCAGCCGACTTTCCTCACAACGTAATTCTTGTCGCACCTTGTCATACACCAATGGTGCCTTGCTGACCGGACATACCAAATAGCTAAATTTTTTATCCACTTCAATGTACCCTTGTTTCTGGAGAGTCTGCAGTTTTTGATACTCTGCGACTGTCCGAATTTGAAGCCCTATTTTCTATTTGAATCCCTTTGGACAATGCAATCGGCATCAGCCGTTTAAAAAACCGCTCCTCAAATCCTGGCTCCAGGCGTGCCTCGACCGGAACATACCAGGCATTGTCCACCTTAAACTTCCGGCATTTGACTGCATCCTTTTCAGTCATGAGGACCGGAAAATCCTGCTGGAACTTTAAATCCTCAGCACGAAATGAATAATGATCAGGAAATGGATGTTCAATAAGCCGCAAACTGGCACGGCGCAAATGATCAAAAAAACGCCCGGGATCACCAATACCGGCCACGGCATGTACCGTACTTTGACTAAACCCCGATAGCGCACTGCTCACACCGGGATCGGACAGATTGACCGCCACATCACCATGCAGGGACATCAGGGATTCCATCCCCCGTGCAGCGCCATTGCCCACCACAAAATCCACAGTATGGAGTCGTGAAACCGGCTCACGCAGAGGACCTGCAGGCAGGCAGGCGGCATTACCAAAACGTCGAAAACCATCGATGACAGCGATTTCAAGATCACGTTGCAAGCGATAATGTTGTAACCCGTCATCGCTCACAATGATATTACAATCATAAGCCTTCAAGAGTGCCTGTGCTGCGGCCACCCGATCCGGCCCCACAACAATTGGACACTGGCAACGTTGTGCCAATAACACCGGTTCGTCACCTACCTCGTCGGGATCACTATCGGCTGTCACATGGCACGGCCATTCGGTAACATGACCACCATAACCGCGGCTGATCACTCCCGGTGAGTAACCTTTTTCCCGCAATGATTTGACCAGAAACCCAACAAGAGGGGTTTTGCCCGTGCCACCCATATTAATATTGCCAACCACCACAACCGGGACTTTTAATGACTCGCTTTTCAGGAAATTTTGCAGATACAGTTGCCGCCGCACCCGTACCACCACAGCAAACAGCAAACTCATCGGCCATAGCAGTACCGAAACCAAATTTAGCGAATCATCATAACGATCCAGCCAGCTCATGGTCTTGAACCTCGTGGTGGTAGTAAAGGTAATCGATCCACTGCAGATGCAGGTTTTAGCGTATTCGGATCGTTCTCAGTCACGATTGCGAGTCGTCTGAGTTCTATCTGGCCAATATCCAATACGGTCACTACTGCTTGATGTGGCGTTCGACCATCGGCATGCACTGTCAGCGGTATTTCTCGACCGTTTGCAGCCTTTTTCAATGCGTCCCGCAATTGAACCGCCTCGGTTGAAGGTAGCCATTGACCATTGATGGCATAACAACCAGCAGCATCAATACTAATCTCCAGCCGCGCGATGTTTTTTGATCGAGGTTGTCCTGAGCCACTCGGCAACTGGATATCAAACTCCGGTTCATGATGTAAACGGGTAGCCGCCATAAAGAAGATAAGCAGCATCAGCACGACATCAGTCATCGACACCCCATTAAGCCCGGGTTCCTCTTGAAGATGGCGGAGACGCAACTTCATGATTATGGCTTGCCTTGATCAGCTTCATGATCCAGGAGGTCAATCAAATGGAGTGTTTCCTGCTCCATATACACCACTAAGGTATCAACCCGCGACTGGAAATAACGATAAAACAGTAAACTTGGAATCGCGACAATCAATCCAATAGCCGTTGTCATCAGTGCCTCAGCAATACCAACTGACAACAGGCTGAAATCACTATTGCCCTGAACCGAAATCACATGAAAAGCCTTAATCATACCTGCCACAGTACCCAATAACCCCAGTAAGGGACTGATAGCGGCAATAGTACCCAATGTATTGAGAAATAGCGTCAGTTCATGCGCTACATGACGACCGGTGTCTTCAACCCGCTCACGAAGTGCATGCCGCTCACGTCCCCGATGCTTTAATCCTGTAGCCACAATTCGACCCAAGGGCGAATTCAGCGCCAATACGTCTACATCTTTCTGGCTGACTGTACCTTGATCGGCCCAGCGATGCAAAATACCTACCAACGGGTCAGGCAGCACCCGCGATCGCCGCAAAGCCAGTAGCCGCTCAAAAATAATGATAGCGGCCACCAGCGAACAAGCCATAATAGGCAACACCAACCAGCCGCCTGCGCGCAACAGGCTGGACAACGAATCAATAGTCATCAAATCAGGCATACTGCCATCCTGGTGGTTTGCAATCGCTCAGTCACGGTCAGCCGCTGCTTGGTCGCTTATTGAATGAATACGCAAATCGGCGCTGTCAAGGCGCTGTCCAGTAGCGGCGTTCATCGTGCCGGTGGCGTTCCGGCATCAGCAATTTTCCTGGCTCCATGCGAAAGGTCAATGCCCCTTCGTATGCAGCATCCAACAATACCGCACCCGTTGCCCGATAGCGAGATATCGTCTCGGCGCGCGGGTAGCCATACCGATTATGATAGCCTGTAGCAAACAAAATATAGTGCGGTCGTACAGCTTTCAGAAAGGCGGCTGTGGACAGATTCCGTCGTCCCTGGTGTGGCGCAACCAGTACCTCAGCGGCCAATCCGCTACCATAGTGTGCCACCAGATCAGTCTCGGCAGCCGTTTCGATATCCCCGGCCAACAATACTCGACCGGCGACTCCGTTTACTTGCAACACGCACGAGGCATTGTTACCGCTAAAATCACTATTGATCGGTGGATGCAGCACCCGAAACTGCACACCATCCCATTCCCAATACTGTCCTGACCGGCAAATTTCAGCACCATCGATGGGCGTATGTTGCAATGATGAAGTCAAAATACGCACGATAGGCCATTGTGTTCGCAGCGAACGCACCCCACCGGTATGCTGACGATCGGCATGACTGACGATTAATATATCGACTTGATCCAGACCCCATTGACGTAAAAAGGGTGTGAGTACAACCTGACCGGCATCGAGATTTGCCCCTAAACGTGCGCCGGTATCATAAACCAGCACATGATTTCGCGTTCGTACAACAGCCGCCAGCCCTTCACCGACATCCAGTAACGTAAACCAGAAACCACCCGCAACCGGCACAGCCACGGGTGGATATAATAACGGCAAACACAGCGGCACGCCCAGCCAGCGGCCGGGCAATCCTCGTGGTGAAAGCAATAGCACAATACCCAATAATGCCAATAAAAATACCCATAGTGGTGGTGCCGGACGGTATAACACCATATCCGACCATTGATCCAGCCACAACAAAACCTGCCACAGCCCTTCCATGGTGAGCGCTGCCAGCGCCAACAACATGCTTTGCAGGGTCGTACTGAATAAACCCGCCAATACAGCCAGTAGATCCAATGGTAATACAGTGCAGGCAACCCAAGGAATAGCGATCAGGTTAGCCACAGGTGAAATCAGGGGAAACTGCTGGAAATACATTAACATAAATGGCAATAATGCCAGGCTGATACCCCATTGTAAGCGCACTGCTTGCAGTAATGGACGGGACCTGTACTGATGGCCAGTCACCCAGTACAAAATGGCGGCCACGGCAACAAACGACAACCAGAAACCCACCTGCAATGGAGCACCGGGGTCAACGACCAGCACCAATAATAATACCAGTGCCACAATACGCACGATTGCCACAGGACGACGGGTAACCTGTGCCATAACGACCACGGTCAGCATTAGAAATGCACGCTGTGAGGGTACGGATAATCCTGACAGCAACACATAGCCACCCGCTCCAACCCAAGCTGCCAGCGACGCTGCAAGGGGCGCAGGACAACGTAGCGCCAATGCAGGTATTCGGCACCAGATACCTTGAAACAGCACCAAGACCATTCCGGCAATCAACCCAATATGTGCGCCGGAAATGGCCATCAAATGCACTGTCCCTGTACGCTGGAAAACATCCCACTGCCATGGCGTGATACCGCTCTTTTCACCTACAGCCAATGCAGTCAATACACCTGTAAAAGGATTTCCAGCGAGCTGCTGGCTAAAGCGCTCAGCGACATACTGGCGGTAGCGATCTAGTGGATAACGATCGGCATGGATTAAAAGATGCGGTGTCGGCCGGATACGCACAGTACCGGTAGCAACAATCCCTTTGGCATATAACCAGCGCTCATAATCAAACCCACCCGGATTACGAAAACCGTGGGGTCGCCTGAGCCGTACAGTCAAGCGCCAACGATCACCCACTCGCAATGCTGAATGCACAGGTGACTCACGCGATCTGCTGCTATCGTTTAGCCGATCCCACCATGACAAACGCAGCCGTTGTTCCGTCAATACCTCAAGCCGCTGATCATCATGTTGTGCCTGCGCTACGGTGAACTCAAAGTGGGTACTACGACCACCATGTTTTGGAATCGAGGCTATCCAGCCTTCAACAGTCAGATCAACACCTTCCAGTACCATGGGGAACAGTGAAGGAGGCAAGGCCAGTAGCAATGCCCATAAAAATCCGGCAATACCCCAGGCAGGTAATCGTAACCGAGGGATAAACAGTAACACGGTGAAAACCACAGGTAGTGCCAACGACCACCCGCGATGGGGTAATTCCGGCAGCATATGGAAAACCAACACGCCTGCCAAAAAGGCGATTACCCCCAAACACACTGTTACTCAACCTGTCGATTAAATAGCAATTAACCGGCATCTAGTACTAACACACCGTCTGCCAGATGCCATATGGCCTCCATACGACTGGCCAAACCCATATCATGAGTCACGACGACAAAACTGGTTCCCAAATCGCGATTTAATTCCAGCATCATTTCAAAGATATGATCCGCACTATGCCGATCAAGATTCCCTGTAGGCTCATCAGCTAAAATACAAGCCGGCTGACTAATCAGCGCCCTGGCAACAGCCGCACGTTGTCGTTCACCTCCTGATAATTCGCCAGGTTTATGCGTCAGGCGTTGCCCCAGTCCTACCCGACCTAATAATTCTGCCGATAATTGACTTGCATCGGCACTGGACTCGCCTCGAATCAGCAGCGGCATTGCCACATTCTCTAATGCGGTGAACTCCGGTAACAAATGATGAAACTGGTAGACAAAACCCAGATAACGATTACGTAAATGCCCTCGACGGGCATCGCTTAGATGACTCAGTTCCTGCCCGGCAACCCACACAGTGCCATTGGTAGGTTTATCCAGACCACCCAGCACGTGTAATAATGTGCTTTTACCTGAACCCGAACTACCCACAATCGCTACTCGCTCACTGCGTCGAATCTGAAAATCAACCCCCCGCAGCACATCTAGCCGTTCCGCACCCTCGCGAAACGACTTGGTTAACTTGCGACATTCCAAGACAACCTGTTCTGTCATGATCGATTCATTCATAGCGCAATGCTTCTGCCGGCTGAGTACATGCTGCCCGCCAGGCGGGATATAGGGTTGCCAGCGCGGCTAACCCAAAGGCCAACAAGCCAACAGCACTGACATCACCCCACTGTACCTGCGAGGGAAAATCGCTAATAAGGTATACCTCCGGCGATAAAATTTTGATCCCAAACAAACCTTCGATAAATGGAACGACTACATTAATATTCATGGCGAGCGATACCCCGCCGATCAACCCCAGAAGCGTCCCAATCAAACCAATCGTGATACCCTGGATAATAAAAATACCCATAATGCTAAGCGGCGTTGCGCCCAGGGTACGCAAAATAGCAATATCAGATTGTTTATCGGTCACAACCATAATCAGCATCGAAACAATATTAAAAGCTGCTACGGCTACAATCAGGGTCAAAATGACGAACATGGCCGTTTTCTCAATCCGTACCGCCCGAAAATAACTAACATGATCTTGTGTCCAGTCACGAATCATATAACCATCCGGCAAGTGATTGCTCAACTCACGAGCAAGCCAAGGCGCCTGGAAAAGATCATTCAGCTTTAAACGCACACCGTGCACTGCTCCTTCAGGAAATTGAAATAATCGACCGGCATCTGCGATATGTACCAAGGCCAGTCCACGATCATACTCATACATACCCGCATTAAAAATGCCGATCACTTCAAAGCGTTTTAGCCGTGGCAACAAACCCGCTGGAGTTACATTCGCTTGTGGTGTAATGACGGTTACCTTATCACCCATCACGACCCCCAGAATATTGGCCAATGCCTTGCCTAATATGATGCCAAACTCGCCGGGGCGCAGGTCATCCAGCGACCCGTAAATCATTTTGCTACCAATCTTCGAAACTTTCTGTTCCTCCTCCGGCAAGATACCTTGAATCAGGGCACCGCTAACCAAAGAAGCATTATTCAGCATTGCTTCACCACGAATGTAGGGTGTTCCTCCCAGCACACGGGAATTTTCCAGTATCTGGCCTCGAACAGCTTGCCAGTCTTCCAGTAATCCATTCCAGCGACTGACAGTGGCATGGGGTGTCATCGCCAAGATACGATTACGCACTTCTTCCTGAAAACCGTTCATCACCGACAAGACAGTAATCAGTGCAGTAATACCCAAAGCAATACCCAGCATTGAGCTGAACGAGATAAAGGAAATAAAGTGATTCCGGCGCTTGGCTCGGGTATAGCGCAGCCCGATAAACAACTCCAGAGGACGAAACATAGAGACAATTCCGGTTGGCAATAACAGCTAAATGTGGCGTTATTATACGATTTTGATTACTTGGAAAACGGCCCACATTAGCCATGGCCAGTCGTTTTAATCAAGAAAAAGACACTGTCCATGTAGACGGTTTTTATCGAGTCAATGTTGCCTATAGAGCAAAATCAAACTGTCCTCTCCCTGCGGAGGAGAGGACAGAAAGAGCAACACATTTTCCTGGGCAGGAAACAATCGCAGGCGGCGTATTAGAAAAAACTAAAAACGCAAAAAACCACTGACGTAATATTCACTTGGTTGCAGGAACAGCAGGTGCTTTAGGCATCTTGGTTGCAGGAACAGCAGGTGCTTTAGGCATCTTGGTTGCAGGAACAGCAGGTGCTTTAGGCATCTTGGTTGTGGGCATTGAAGGTGTTTTGGCTTTTGCAGCATCTGACATCTTCGATGTTTCATTGGCATCTTGGCCTTTGCAGCATCTGACATCTTCGATGTTGCACCCGCCGCCGTCGGTTTCATTGGCATCTTGGCCTTTGCAGCATCTGACATTTTCGACGTTGCACCCGCCGCCGTCGGTTTCATTGGCATCTTGGCCTTTGCAGCATCTGACATTTTCGACGTTGCACCCGCCGCCGCCGGTTTCGCCGGAGCCGCAACACCTCCCAATGTCAACATGCCTTTGTTTTTATCCAAGGTTTTTTCACCAATACCTGGCACTTTACTCAGATCATCAAGCGACTGAAAAGAGCCATTCGCCTCGCGGTATTTGACAATCGCTGCTGCTTTCTTAGGACCCACACCATTCAATGTTGCCAACTCTTTGGCAGAGGCTGTATTGATATCAAGCGCTTGAACAACAGTGGAGCACAGCGCTAAAACCAAACCAAAAAATATATTCAAAAGCTTCATAGTTGATTTTCCTTTCCAATATATAGCGCAAACACTATATATAAATTGGAACTGTTTATAGTGATAATTTGCGCGTTAAAATAGACGGATATAGTGGAACCAATTAATCAAACCTAGCTGGTTCCGCCATATATTGTATTTTTCGGCTAAAAAGGCCGGTTACCTCAGTATCATAGCAATCATGAACCACGCCTTAATCTTTTCCGGGTTATCGACAAGGCCTGGCGGCTTCAGGCACCGGTTTTCATAACCAGATCAGGAAGAGGCTTAATGGTATTCCAGCGCAAACAGCTTGGGCAACACCAGAGCAAAGACCTGGTCACAAAGCCGCAATTATCACACCGATAACGGGCAGTACTATTCAACATTTGGGTACTGATACAATGCAGAGTCCGCAAATCGGCATATTCCGCACCCTTACTCTGTTCCAGCTTGATTTCAACCAGGCGACGCAGCCCAAGTAAAGTAGGATAGTTATTTAACTCACGCTCAAGAAAGTCAAGGGCAGCTTCTTCACCTTCCTGCTTTAAAAGCCACTCTGCCAATGCATCCGTAAAACGACCACCATGATCGCGCTCATGCACCTTACGCAAATACGCAATCCACTCATCAAGATTTCCCAATAGGCTGTAGCACTGGCTTAGCGCATTAATCACTTCAGGAAAATAGTCCAAATCTTGCTGCTCAACCGCTTGAAATGCAGCAATGGCTTCTTGATAATGGCCCATATCCATAAACAAATACCCCAACAGCATACTGGCGCGGACACAACATGGATCACGGACCAGCGCCTCCTGCAGCCACTTTCTGGCATTGGCTGGTTCTTGCTGCTGGATCGATTCCTCAGCCAGTTCACAACGATAATGTGCAATCTCCCGTCGCCTGGATATTCCGCTTATCTGTTCCAGACGGTCGCAATACATGATTGCCTGCTGCCAGTCTTTCTCTTGCTGAAAGATATAAACCAGGCGAGAAAGTGCTACTTCTGTATGCTTCGACTGATCCATCAACTCCAGAAAAAGTACTTCGGCCCGGTCAAGCAAACCGGCACGCAAATAATCTTCGCCGAGTTCTAACATCGCCTGATGGCGCTGTTTTACAGTCAGGTGATTACGCTTGATAAGGCTACTGTGAATATGAATGGCACGATCCACTTCACCACGACGGCGAAACAGATTGCCCAATATCAAGTGCATTTCAACCGTATCCTGATCGACATCAGCCATACGGGTGAAAATTTCAATCGCTTCATCGGGCTTGTCATCAATCAGGTAATTCAGCCCTTTTAAATATTCAGTACTGCGGACACTCGCATTGTTGCAAGCCACCTGTCCGCGTCGAGCAATCCACCAACCCGACGCGGCAGCAACAGGCAATAGCAACCATAATAATTCCATCATGAATCAGCTGAACCGAGCCGCGATTTCAGCGAACGTCCCGCCCTGCCTTCTTTTTGAGTAATTTGATCTCATGATCCTTGCTAACAACCGACTGCTGCAAACGAGATACTTGCAATCGTAGCGGCAGTACAATAGTAGCCCCTATAAGCATCGTCACCACGACACCCGCAGCAAACGCGCACACCACCACCATCGATAGCGGCTGTGTCGTCATACCCAACAGATAGTTGATTGTCACCTTGTCTGCATGGAGTGTAGAAAACTCGACACCTACCAGCAGTACAACCAAAAAAATTGCAGCGATCAGAATAAATTTGATCCAGGACATGAATTTCCCCTGCCAGAATGGTTTACACCCAGACTTCCCCAGGTGCTGATGAGTGATACATACATAAGAGATCTTGGTTATTACACAATTCAACAAAAAACCCACTTTGATTATCGTGGGTTTCCAAACAGCATGGAAGCGAGCATTATCGCTATTATGAATCCGAATTGTGTAAAAATACTCACCCTTCAGGATCCGGCATAAATACCTTGCTTTTTGAAACTACTTTTCAACAATAAACCTTGTTGTCATCACTTTATCGGTTAACGTACCCCAAATTACCAAAATTAATAATGAGTTAACTTAAAAAGCAAACCGACAGGGCACTCATCCAGCACATATCCGGTGGGTTTCCATTATTAACAGTTAATGAATAGTTATTAGCGAGCTATCAGTATTTTTTGGTTTTTTGGTGATTATCGTTGACCCGTTCACGTAACTCCTTACCGGGTTTAAAGTGCGGGACATATTTACCCTCCAAAGCTACTGCATCACCTGTTTTAGGGTTGCGCCCGATCCGTGGCGGTCGAAAATGGAGTGAAAAACTACCAAACCCTCGAATCTCGATTCGCTCACCATTCGCCAGGGATTCACTCATTTGCTCCAGCATCGTCTTGATCGCCTGCTCCACATCCTTATAAGGAATATCTCTCCGTTTATGCGTGAGAATCTCGATCAGCTCCGACTTAGTCATACAAACTTCTCCAGGAAAATACGTTAACCATAACCTGATTGCGCACTGCCAAACGAATCAATAAAGGCGGGAAGGAAGCTTCTTTACTCACAATCGCTTACCCTCTAGCACCAAGACACTGATGTATAAAAACCTGTTGTTTCTCTGTCTCTTCCACCCTGATCTGTAGATCGTGAGAAGGCCGTACAATACGCCACAGCCCCCTAATAAGTTCGGCCAATGGAATTCACAGGCAAGGAGATACGATCATTGATGGGCTCTCCCTGCCCACCCGCGATCATATGAAAACGAAAAGCCTGAATTGCAACTACTCGTCCTGAGTACTCATCTGCTCCTTGAAAATATCACCCAGTGTTGCTCCCGTCACAGATTTACGGCTGTAATCGTGCATCACTTCGGCTTCTTCTGCCAGATCCTTCGCCTTGATAGAGAGGCTAATTGTACGGTTCTTGCGATCAACACCGATGAACTTGGCCTCAATCTCCTCACCTTCTTTCAGCAAGGAACGCGCATCATCTACCCGCTCACGAGAGAGTTCGGAAGCACGCAACGTGCCCTCAACACCCTGGCCTAGATCCAACGTCGCCCCCTTGGGATCCACAGCGGTAACCTGCCCCTTGACAATGCTGCCTTTGGGATTATCAGCAACAAAATTAGAGAAGGGATCCTTATCAAGTTGCTTGATGCCCAGTGAAATTCGTTCGCGCTCGGAATCAACCGCCAACACCACGGCTTCAACTTCCTGTCCCTTCTTGTACTGGCGTACTGCATCCTCACCACTTGTGTTCCAGGAGATATCGGATAGATGCACCAGACCATCAATACCGCCATCCAAACCAATGAAAATACCAAAATCGGTAATTGACTTGATCTTGCCAGAAACATGATCGCCCTTACCGTGACTCTGATCGAACTCATCCCAAGGATTTTGCCGGCATTGCTTCATACCCAGCGAGATACGCCGACGCTCTTCATCAATGTCAAGTACCGCGACTTCAACCTCATCACCCAGAGCCACGACCTTGTTCGGGTTAACATTCTTGTTTGTCCAATCCATCTCAGAGACGTGAACCAGGCCTTCAACGCCTTCTTCAATCTCCACAAAGCAGCCGTAATCGGCAATATTGGTGACCTTGCCAAATACCCGATTATTGACCGGATAGCGACGCGCCAGGGCAATCCATGGATCATCGCCCAGTTGCTTCAAACCCAATGATACACGGTTGCGCTCACGATCGAACTTGAGCACTTTGACCTTGATGGCATCGCCAACAGCAACCACCTCTGAAGGATGCTTGACCCGCCGCCATGCCATATCCGTAATATGCAACAAACCATCGATGCCGCCCAGGTCCAGAAATGCGCCATAATCGGTGAGATTCTTCACTACACCATCGACAACCTGGCCTTCCTGAAGGCTCTCAAGCAAGGCTTCACGTTCGGCGCTATATTCCTGCTCCACCACGGCACGGCGAGATACCACCACATTATTACGCCGCCGATCCAGCTTGATAACCTTGAAATCCAGTTCTTTGCCTTCCAGGTAACCTGCGTCGCGCACCGGACGAACATCAACCAGTGACCCCGGCAGAAAAGCACGAATTTCACCAATATCCACAGTAAACCCGCCTTTCACCTTGCCGCTAATCAGGCCCTTGACAATCTCTTCCTGTTCAAAGGCTTGTTCCAGAGCGTTCCAGACACGAGCCCGCTTGGCCTTTTCACGGGAAAGACGTGTCTCTCCAAATCCGTCTTCCAATGCGTCGAGGGCCACCTCAACCAAATCTCCGACCTTGACTTCGAGAACACCTTCCTCATCATAAAACTGCTCAAGAGGAATCAGTCCTTCTGACTTCAGACCCGCGTTAACGACCACGGCATCCGGGCGGATTTCTACTACCATTCCCTCAACAATGGCACCAGGTTGCATCTGTTTGTCGGCTAGGCTCTGTTCAAACAGTTCGGCAAAACTTTCGGTCATAGGTTATAGCCCAAAAAATCAGGCGGCATTAAACCACCACAGGTTAGTTGCAATTACGGGTTCAACATGACTGTATTTCGAACCCACGTTTTGGCTGTAGTTTCACATACACTTCAGGAAAAAACTTTAGGGACGCACACCCAACGGCTGGCCGTGGCACGCTCAAACAGCATTTGGTAACTCTAAAAGACTAGCCAAAGCCACCGCTGGCGTAAAGTGTTAACCCCTAAGGAGTTACCGATATTGTCAATCGCCGGGTAATGCATGTTAATACTAATTTACAGACGTCTTGAATGCCAAGCTGCGTGGTATCCACAAGCTCTGCATCAATCGCAGGCTCCAGCGGAGATACTGCCCGTTGGGTATCACGCTTATCACGCTCGGCGATCTCCCTGACAAGGCATGGAAGATTAGCATCGATGCCTTTCTTAATCAACTGCTTATAACGTCTTTTAGCACGCTCTTCAGCACTGGCCGTCAAGAACAGCTTGAGATTGGCATCAGGAAATATCACCGTCCCCATATCTCGCCCATCAGCAACCAGCCCAGGGTATTGTCGAAAGCCGCGCTGTCGCTGAAGCAGTGCATTACGTACCGCAGGCAATACTGCAACTTGTGACGCTGCATTGCCACATGCCTCACTGCGAATGGTATCACTCACATCATCACCCTCGAGAATAACACGCACTGAGTCTTGCTCTTTGGGTATAAATTTCACATCCAAGGTATTGGCGACTGCCGAGATTTGTGCTTCATCGTCCAAAGGGGTATTGCGGCGTAGCGCCGACAATGCCGTCAAGCGGTACAAGGCGCCACTATCCAAAAGATGCCAACCCAGGTGCTGTGCCAGCCACTGACACAGCGTCCCCTTACCTACCCCGCTTGGCCCATCGACGGTAATAACCGGTACACAATGGCTCATGCAGCAACCTCATCAATCAGTAATCCTGCGCCTTGAGCCAACCTGGCAAAATGGGGAAATGAGGTATTAACATTCGCACAGTTACGAATATGAATTGCATGTTTCGCGCGCAATGCGGCCATGGCAAAACTCATGGCGATGCGATGATCGCCATAGCTATTCACCTCGCCTCCGGATAATGGCCCGCCCCGGATAATGATGCCATCCCAAGTGGCTTGAGCCGATACCCCCAAAAGGGTCAGGCCATCAACAATAGCCTGTACACGGTCGCTTTCCTTAACCCGCAGCTCTTCAGCGCCGGTCAGTACGGTTTCTCCTTCAGCACAGGCAGCCGCAATAAACAGCGCAGGAAATTCATCAATAGCTAATGGCACCAGTTTTTCAGGAATTTGAATACCTTGTAATGGTGCGTACCGTACCCGCAAATCAGCCACTGGCTCGCCACCAATCTGCCGTGGATTCAAAACGTCAATAGTTGCCCCCATCTGTAACAAAATATCCATCACACCGGTACGGGTTGGATTGACCCCCACGTGTTCTAACAGCAAGTCTGACCCAGGCGCAATACTGGCTCCAACCAGAAAAAATGCAGCTGAAGAAATATCCGCAGGCACATTAATTTCAGCGGCCACTAACGACCCGCCACCCTCCACTGCAAACGTACACTCGCCCTCACGCCGCACGCAATAGCCAAACCCCTCCAACATCCGTTCGGTATGATCACGGGTGGTTGCAGGCTCAGTGATGCGTGTCACCCCTTCAGCATACAATCCAGCCAGCAATAAACAGGATTTCACCTGGGCACTGGCCACTGGCAAAGGATAATCAATCCCATGCAAGCGCTGACCACCGCGTATATGCAATGGAGCTGTGCCTTCTACCGTTGTTTCAATATGTGCGCCCATCTGTGTGAGTGGCTCTGTAACCCGTCGCATCGGGCGGCGATTTAAAGACGCATCACCTATCAACACACTATCAAAAGACTGGCTGGCCAAAATACCAGCCATCAATCGCATTGATGTCCCTGAATTACCTAAATCCAAGGGCTTATCAGGCACCCGCAAACCATGCAGGCCGACACCGTGTACCGCAAACTGCCCTTCCACAGGATCGTCAATCTGCACACCCATGGCACGAAATGCTTTAAGCGTTGCCAGGCAATCTTCACCGTCCAGAAAACCGGAAATTCGTGTTACCCCCTGCGCCAACGAACCCAGCATAATGGAGCGGTGTGAAATCGATTTATCTCCTGGAACACGCAAGCGCCCACATAAAGCACCGCCAGGTTTGACAGTGAAGGTTAAATCACTCATAAAAAATTCCGGAAGGAAAACAGGCAGAATATCGTGGAGATTAGAACACGGCCGGAAAATATAATCTCCAGCGTAGATTTAATACACTTAGGAGTTATGCAATTGGTAGGATCGAGAACAACATATAGTGGCCTAAAACCCATATCGCCTACCAGATGAGCGTCAACCGCGTAACTCCTAACACTTAACCAAGCACCAAACAATCTTCGACTATAAGTCGAGGGGTTAACAGCCCGGGTCAATTTGGTCAATTTGAATATTGACTATACCTCATGGACTGGCCCACCTTCCTTCGCATTACTTCCCCCTCGCCTGAAGGCGAGGGATTTTGAATCACCGAAGGAGACATTAAGATTTATCAATTGATCGGGTTTGTACAATAGCATCAATCAAGATACAAATTATCGCGGGCGCGTTTTGCCCGCTGAAACAAGGCCAATACAGCAGCACGGTCATCATTGCGAATCGCCTCAGCCAGCCGCTCCAGGTCGCTACTAAATAATGCAATCATTTCCAGCAACTGCTTGCGATTAGCGATACATATATCGTGCCACATCTGCGGGTCACTCGATGCAATGCGGGTAAAATCCCGAAAACCGCCAGCAGCATAGCGGAAAATCTCAGCCCGATCATCCAGATGGGCCAACGTACCTACCAGGCTATAAGCCAGCATATGTGGCAAATGACTGGTCGCTGCCAGCACTGCATCATGATGCTCTACTCCCATATCGACGACTTCAGCACCGGTCAATTCCCACATATTCCGAATGCGATGATGGGCGGTAGCAGCCGTTTCTGCCATTGGTGTCAGAATCACACGCCGCCCCTGAAAGAGGGTGGCAAAAGAAGCCTCTACGCCACTTTGCTCAGTGCCTGCAATCGGATGACCGGGGACAAAATTCGGTGGCATATGACCATAAACGCGCATTACATCAGCAACGACACTACCTTTGGCACTGCCTACATCGGTCAACACCGCATCCTCAGCCACACGCGGGACGATGGCATCCACAACGGCTTCAATCGCTCCTAAAGGTACAGCAATCACCACAACATCCGCACCCACCACAGCATCCGCAGGATCGGTATAGTAACGATCCACCACGCCTAAACGCAGCGCTGCCTGCAGATTTTCCTCACCACGCCCGCAGCCGACCACCTCACCAACGGCTGCCGCCTCCCGAAGCGCCCGAATCAACGAGCCACCAATCAAACCGACACCAATTACGCACAGTCGCCGAACCAGCGGTTGTTGTATCGTCATATCAAACCCCTAGCACTACATCCAGTGCCTCAATCAATCGAGCATTTTCTGGCTCGCTGCCCACGCTGATACGCAAAAAATGTGGCAATCCATAATTATCAACAGGCCGAACAATGACACCTTGCCTGAGTAACGCCAAAAAGACCTCTTGTCCTGGGCGACCGACATCGACACAGAGAAAATTGCCCATCGATGGCAGGCAGTTTAACCCTAACCGGCGGCAGGCTTGCTGTAGCTGCTGTATACCCACACGACTCATCGCCTGACTCTTTGCAAGATAGTCATCATCTTCCAGCGCCGCTGTCGCCGCCACTAACGCCAAACTGTTGACATTAAACGGCTGGCGAACCCGATTTAACACATCAGCAATCGTCGGTTGTGAGACCGCATAACCGACCCGCAAACCCGCCAGGCCATAGGCTTTGGAAAAGGTGCGCGTTACTACCAGATTGGGAAAACGATTCAGCCAGTACAGTGCATTGGGACAATCCGCTGTTGCGTCCACATACTCAAAATAGGCTTCATCCAATACGACCAGCACCTGTTCGGGTACAGCGGCCAAAAAGGTTTCCAACTCATTGGTTTTTAGCCAGGTGCCGGTCGGATTATTGGGATTCGCGATAAAGACTATCCGCGTTCTTTCACCGATCAGGGCCTGCATAGCGGCTAGATTGTGACCATACGGCATGACATGATCCGCCGGATTCGCTTTGGCCACCCGAGCGGTCGCACCAACGGCCTGCGTCACTAATGGATAAACCGCAAAAGCATATTCAGAAAATACCGCTTCATGCTGCGATGTCAAAAATGCCCGCGCGATCAACTCCAGGACATCGTTGGAACCATTGCCCAATGTTAATGCCGCCATCGGCACATCCAGCCTAGCCGATAACGCTTTTTTCAATTCAAAACCGTTACCGTCAGGATAGCGCGCCAAACTATCCAGTGCTTCCCTCACAGCAGCCAATGCCTTTGGGCTGGCACCCAGAGGATTTTCATTAGAGGCCAGCTTGACAATATCACTCAGGCCGTATTCCCGTCGCAACTCACTCTCCGGCTTACCCGGCTTATAAGGGTGCAGATCACGTACACCTGGAACCGCTAGTGCGAGATAATCACAAGTCATGACACAATATTCTGATGCTGGTTTTCACTGCATTGATGTTCAAGCCGGCCTATAACACACCTTTGGGATATGATCCTAGCACGCGAAACAAGCTGGCCTGCTGGCGCAAGTCGGCGATTGCACTGGCTATCGAGGCATCTTCAACATGCCCATCCAGATCAATAAAAAATACATAATCCCACATACCTCGCCGCGAGGGTCGTGATTCAATACGGGTCATGCTAATTTCATGTCGAGCCAGTGGCTCCAATAGTCTAAACAACGAACCGGGTCGATCAAGTGACGACACGAGCAATGCGGTACGATCATCGCCAGACGGCGGGATGGGCTGCGTGCCAATAATCAGAAAGCGGGTCGTATTGTTCGGTTCGTCCTCAATATTCCGCACCAGTATTGGCAGGCCATAAATATCAGCAGCACACTGGCCTGCTATAGCGGCCGTGCCTGCTGCCCCATCGCGCACACGCAAAGCGGCTTCACCGTTACTGCTCACTTCAACCCGTTCTACATTTGGCATCTTGGCATCCAGCCACTCACGGCATTGTGCCAACGATTGTCGGTGAGAATAAATACGATGGACACCACTCAAATGGTTTTCGCAGCTAATCAGATGATGGTTGATGCGCATTTGCACTTCGCCACAAACCCTTAGCGGCGATTGCAAAAACATGTCTAAAGTATGATTGACTACACCCTCGGTAGAGTTCTCCACCGGCACCACGCCATAATCAGCCGTACCTGCTTCAACCTCGCGGAATACTTCATCAATCGCCCGCAATGGAATGCCGTGAATGGATTGTCCGAAATGCTTTAGTGCGGCGGCCTGGGTAAATGTACCTTCCGGACCAAAAAACGCGATCCGTAATGGATCCTCCAGTGCTAGACAGGCTGACATGATTTCACGAAATAATCGCGCCATTTCTTCATTGCTTAGCGGGCCACGATTGGTTTCCATCACCCGCCGCAACACCTGGGCTTCACGCTCAGGGCGATGGAGATTTCCTGTAGCACCCGCAGCCTGCTTGATGACACCAATCTGCTGGGCACACCTTGCCCGTTCTGAAATCAGCGCTTGAATTTGCTGGTCCAGTGTATCAATGTGCTCACGCCATGTTTGTAAACTACCGGATTCAATCATACCGAACTCTCAATCATCGCCATTATCGACACCTTCATTGGACGTCGTACGGTTTGCATCAGGATCCAGATCATCATCAGATGCCACATCGTCACTCTCAACATCCTCGGCATCCTGCCCATTAATGTTTTCGATCCTTTCGAGTCCGATGAGCTTTTCACCGTTATGCAGGTTAATCAGCTTGACACCTTGTGTATTACGACTGACCACCGAGATTTGCTCAACCGGAGTCCGTACCAAAGTACCGCCATCAGTAATCAGCATGACATCATGGTCACCTTCCACCTGCACCGCACCATTGACCTGGCCATTGCGTTCAGAGGTTTGAATGGAAATGACACCGAGTCCGCCACGCTTGCGAAGCGGATAATCCTCAACCGGTGTACGCTTGCCATAACCATTTTCGGTAACGGTCAGAATATTACCCTCACTGACAACAATCAGACTGATAACCTGTTGCCCCTCATCCAGACGGATGCCACGTACACCACACGCTGAACGCCCTGTTATCCGCACCTCGGTTTCAGAAAAACGTAAAACCTTTCCCGTATTGCTAAACAGCATTACATCAGACTGGCCGTGTGTTAATGCCACATTTACTAACTGATCACCGTCACGCAGATCAATGGCGATAATGCCGCCGGGACGCGGGCGGGAATATGCCGATAGTGGCGTTTTCTTGACTGTACCGTTTGCCGTGGCGAAAAACACATAATGATCATCATCGAACTCACGCACTGACAACACGGCATTGATGCGCTCACCTTCCTGTAGCGGCAACAAGTTTACAATGGGCCGGCCTCGTGCAGCTCGACCGGCCTGTGGCAATTCATACACTTTTTTCCAATATACCTTCCCCCGATTGGAAAAACACAGAATGGTGTCGTGGGTACTGGCAATAAACAACTGATCGACAAAATCCTCTTCCTTGACAGCGGTGGCTGCCCGACCTCGACCACCGCGCCGCTGCGCTCGATAAAGTGTTAACGGCTGCGCCTTGATATAACCTGCATGGGATAGCGTCACCACCATGGTGGCCTCATTAATCAGGTCTTCCAGACTCAAATTCCGCTCATCAGGCAAAATCGTGGTACGGCGAACATCCGCATATTGATCAAGAAGTTCGAGTAACTCAGCACGCACCACAGCTGTCAACCGTTCCGGGACGGTCAGAATTTCCAGGAAATCCTGGATACGCGCCAATAATTCCTGATACTCGCCCAGCAGTTTTTGCTGCTCCAGTCCGGTCAACCGATGCAAGCGCAAATCCAGAATAGCCTGTGCCTGCATGGGTGAAAAATGATAGCCGGCTTCATTCAGGCCATACTCGGTCGATAAATCATCAGGCCTCGATGCTGCTGCACCGGATCGTGATAATAATTCAGTCACCGAACCGGCGACCCAAACCTGCTCAAGTAACGCGGTACGTGCCGAGGCCGGATCAGCCGCAGCACGAATCAGGGCAATCAGTGCATCCAGGTTCACTAGTGCTACGACCAGGCCCTCAACGATATGAGCACGCTCACGAGCCTTACGCAGGTCAAAAGCGGTACGCCGTACCACCACCTCGCGACGGTGTGACAAAAAAGCCTCCAACACCTGCTTGAGATTCAACAGGCGCGGCTGGCCTTCGACCAGCGCCACCATGTTAATGCCAAAGCTGCTTTGCAAGGCTGTGTATCTAAAAAGATTGTTCAGTACCACATCTGCCGTTTCACCACGTCGCAGTTCAATATAAATCCGTAAGCCGTCCTTATCGGATTCATCACGCAACTCTGCAATACCGTCAATCTTCTTCTCTTTAACCAGTTCGGCAATTTTCTCGATCAATCGTGCCTTATTAACCTGGTAAGGCAATTGATTAACGATAATCGCCTGTCGGCCACGCGACTCATCCGTTTCAATCTCGGTACGAGCGCACATCTGCACACGCCCCCGACCGGTATGATAAGCCTCACGGATACCGCTGATGCCATGAATCAGCGCAGCCGTTGGAAAATCAGGCCCCGGAATATAACGCATCAATTCGTCAATACTTAAGTTCGGCTCATCCACGAGTGCCACACAAGCACCTACGACCTCGCCGAGGTTATGCGGCGGGATGTTCGTCGCCATACCCACTGCGATACCTGAAGAACCATTAACCAGCAAATTGGGCAATCGGGTTGGAAAGACGACCGGTTCCTGTTCCGACTCATCATAATTCTGGACAAAATCAACCGTTTTTTTATCGAGATCTGCCAATAACTCATGCGCAACATGCGCCATACGAATCTCGGTATTATGATTAACAAAACCATTGGCCACAAAAGAATGGCAGTCGCTTGCTACCCGTACTGAATAAACAATTTTTTCATCATGTTGCCGCTCACAGGAGTCAACAGTGGCAAAATAATAATTATTGGCAAGCAACTGGTTAACAAGCTGAACAGCATATCCATATGTGGCCTGTACCGCTTCCGGAGAACCTGAAATCGTGGATTCACGGCTACTAAAACCTTTTATAAAACAGGATCTTTTTGTGCTTTCCCATACACCATGACCGACATGGGATGCGAGCTTTATCGCCAATGACAGTGCGGATGGCAGACAGCTTCCCTTATCAGGAATAACAGCATTTTCCTGATCCAGTCGTAGTGCCGCAACGTCAACATTCTGATGAAACCTGGCGATATTATAGCTGCCGCTAACACTAACCGTATAACCCTGTTTTTCTTCAAGATGATGTATCGTTGCAATAACGCCAAATTCAAGCAACAACAGCTGAACATCCTGTGCCAATTGCTGGCTCCGGGTAGCATATTGAAAATGTGTAGCCTTCTGATCTAATGCAAAAGCTGTTGTATAACCGGCAAATAAATATTGCAAAAATATTTTTTGGGCTTGTTTTGAAGCCGCAAAAATATAGGCAGGAATTTTTCTGGCGTTATCTTTAATGTTTACCAAGTCAGCATATAGTGGACAATTGGAGAATTCTGCCAATTCAGGCACACTCAGACCATAAACCAGAGTACCTGACTCCAGATCATGTATGTGACTATAAAAATAGTTACCGATACTTTGTTGATAAGCACTTTCAAAACGATGAAAACAAGCTTCACTATCCGTTAAAAAACTTATTTTATTGTTACCAGTCAATCCATTTCTTAACAAGCAACCTGCAACAATAGCGAGATTTTCTTCAGTATTTGTAGACGGTTTATCGTTGAGACTAATCTGGCTTCTATCAATGATGATTTTATCACCTGATTGCACATTTCCGAGCAGCTTCCAGACATATTCCGGCTTACCATTTAAATCTGTCGCTATCACAGCAACTGGGTGATTTTCAGTGCCTTCAATACAAAAACCTTCCTTGGTTTTTAGCTGAAAGACCGGGTGATATCCCGAATTAAAAAAACGGGTAGCCTTATTTGTTTTCCCACATAGAGACAGGACATTAATATTTAATGAATGCTCACTATCTGGTTTTGAATGACTGACCAAATCCTGAATGGCTACCAATCCTTTATCTGTTTTAATTCGGGTGCCGCCCGTCACACAATATCGCATTGCTGCCGGTGCATCACCATCGATACTTCCAAAATTACCCTGGCCATCCACAAGCACATAACGCATTGAAAATGGCTGCGCCATACGCACGATGGTATCGTAGACGGCTGTATCACCATGGGGATGATATTTACCAATCACATCGCCGACTACACGAGCCGATTTTTTATAAGGCTTATTCCAGTCATTACCCAGCTCATTCATTGCGAACAGTGTCCGCCGATGCACTGGTTTCAGACCGTCACGCACATCTGGCAATGCCCGCCCAACAATCACGCTCATGGCGTAATCAAGATAGGATTGCCGCATCTCATCCTCGAGATTGACCGGCACAATTTCTTTAGCAATTTCAGTCATGCGAAGCCTTGATTTAAAATTTAGTTTACAATTTTTTGAGACGAAAGATTATATCATGACTTGCAACAAAAATACTTAGTTGGCAAAGCCAGCATCACAAATATAATCAAATACTTTTGTCCTGATAAACCCATTCAGCGCTATCTCTTTGTTTTAGAAAAACACTTATCCGAAAAATTTTATTCGTTTACTAAAGTTACACTATATGACCGACCATGCATCTATTTAAAAGCACAATTAATCCGGTAAACACTTTGCCGGCAAAAATAATTGCGCCAGCCACTAATCAGCTGGCTTTATCATCATCTGTGCCAATTTTTCGACATTCGGCGAGAAAATAATGCCTCTCTCCGTAACCAACACATCGATCAGTGCTGCAGGTGTAACATCAAATGACGGATTCCAGGCTTCAGCACCAGCAGCCGCAACCGGTTGACCGTTCATTTTCAGTAGTTCCTCGGCAGCGCGCTGCTCGATGGGGATAACCGATCCATTGGCAATACTCAAATCTACCGTTGAGGTAGGTGCAACAACCATAAAACGCACACCATGATAACGGGCGGCCACTGCCAGATGATAAGTTCCAATTTTATTCGCAACATCGCCGTTCGCTGCAATCCGATCAGCGCCAACGATAACCCAAGCTATCTCACCATGCTGCATCAACGCTGCCGCTGCACCATCGGCTAACAGTGTCACTGGAATACCATCTGCCACCAGCTCCCAGGCTGTTAGCCGTGCACCCTGTAACCATGGACGGGTTTCATCTGCGTAAACGTGTGTAATCTGGCCTGCTGCATAGGCCTGGCGAATGACGCCCAATGCTGTTCCGTAACCTCCGGTAGCCAGTGAACCGGTATTGCAATGGGTCAACACTGCGCTACGTTCGGTCAAAAGACCTGCCCCCAATCGCCCCATGTGCTGGTTAGCTACAATATCTTCTGTATGTATCGCCTGTGCTTCAGCTAACAACCGTTCGACCGGACTGGTGTCGCTTTCGGCCATCACACGCTCCATACGCTGCAATGCCCAACCCAGGTTAACGGCTGTTGGTCGAGATGCCGCAAGCAGCGCCAAATCTTCAGCCATCAATGCGCGCCACCGTCGAGAATTTTCTGCATAGCGAACGCGTGCTGCCAACACCACAGCATAGGCAGCGGTGATACCGATAGCCGGTGCACCACGCACCACCATATTGCGGATAGCCTGTGCCGCCTCGGCTGCGGTTTTTAAATGTTGGTAAACCGTTTCCATGGGTAAGCGGCGTTGATCAAGCAGCTGCAAGGTGCCTTCGTGCCAAATAACAGCACGTACACAATCATAATTTCGCGGCATAGGAGATCTGGTCTTAAAGGGCGGGTTTTTGGGGAAAAATTACGGATTAAGTTGTTTCCAAACAACCGATAAGGCTGTTGCTAAAGAACAACATTACAGTGCTTACTCTCAAAAAGCATGAAATTCACTTGCAATAAGAGTAAAAAAGCGCGCAGAATTAAGACATTTATTGTTGAAACAACATTTTTTGCAATTCTGACACAGCATTGTATCATTACACCGTAAGGCCGTTTGGTTTGCTATCTTGGTGGCAACCGCTCGGATATGCTGGGTATACGGATTCGCGGTTAAGCTGGCCCGATTCCCGAAACCTGTAAAGATTTTTGACATGCCGTGTATTAGATTTTCGGATTTCATAGCGCCTCTTTGGGAGAGTATATCGATGAAAATGAAACTGCATAAGCTTGGTCTGGGTCTGGCTGCCTCAGTGATACTGTTTGCTGCCGCACCGGCGGCACACGCCATCAACAAATACGGCTGTATCTATGCTGTCGATCCCTATGACCAGATTGTTAAGGACCCCTACGGCAACTGCATCCGTACGCCTTACTGGTCTGCCGAGAAGAACATTCCGGAATGCGGTGGTGTAGCTGCTGTAGAGCCACCACCAGCCGCGCCTGTTGTTGAAACACTGACGCTGGGTGCAGAAGCACTGTTCAATTTTGACCGCTCGACCTTGAAGCCAAGAGGTCGCGCCAGACTGGATCGTCTCGTGACCGACCTGCGTCGTGTCACCAGCGTTACCGATATTCTGGTCGTAGGTCACACCGACAGCAAGGGTAGTGAAGCCTACAACTACCGTCTCGGTCAACGTCGTGCCAATACAGTCGCCAATTATCTGATCGATAACGGCGTACCTGCGTCTATCATCACAGCTCAAAGTCGCGGCGAGCTTGATCCGGTTGCTCCAAACACCCTGCCAAATGGCAAGGACAACCCGCGTGGCCGCGCGCTTAACCGCCGCGTAGTGATTACCGTGACAGCTCAGGAGAAAGTGATCAGCCGCTAAGCCCGACTGGGTTTTTCTCCTGATACTCTCTGTGCCCTGGTTATCCACCAGGGCGTTTTTTCGCGTTATAATCCAGCGTTGCCAACGCTGGAGAGCTGCGAATGCCACAATCCATCGATACCCTGCTTGATGCATGCTGGATCGTTCCGGTTCAACCGGAGACTCATATCTTAAAGCATCACAGCCTTGTCGTTGACAAGGGTCGTATCCTTGATATTCTGCCGCAGAACGAAGCAAGTACCCGCTATACCGCCACAACGCATCTGTATCTTGATCGTCATGTACTGATACCCGGGTTGGTCAACGCCCACACCCACGCCAGTATGACCCTGCTGCGTGGACTTGTGGATGACTTGCCATTGATGACTTGGCTACAGGATCATATCTGGCCTGCTGAAGCCCGTTGGGTCGATCCTGATTTTATCCATGACGGCAGCCAACTGGCCATTGCAGAAATGCTGCGCGGCGGTACCACCTGCTTTAACGACATGTATTTTTTTCCGGAAGCAACCGCTGAAACTGCTCGCAACTGTGGTATCCGTGCCCATGTAGGGCTGATTGCGCTGGACTTCCCCAGTGCCTATGCCAATAACCTGGATGACTATTTAGAGAAAGGTTTGGCATTACATGATCGTCTTAAAGACGATCCTCTGGTTCGTACCGCCTTTGCACCTCATGCACCCTACACAGTATCCGCCGCATCGCTGGAGCGCATTGGCCAATTATCGGCGGATATGAACCTGCGTATTCATATTCATATCCACGAGACTGCTGCTGAAGTCAACCAGTTTAAAACGCAACATGGCTGCCGTCCCCTACAACGACTAAAACAAATCGGCTTGCTGTCACACCGCTTGCTGGCAGTACACATGACCCAGCTGGAGCACGCCGAAATTGAACAATTAGCCAAGGCAAAAGCCCATGTCGTACACTGTGCAGAATCCAACCTCAAGCTAGCCAGCGGGTTTTGCCCGATTGCACAACTGGATAACCATCATGTTAATGTTGCTATTGGTACCGATGGTGCAGCCAGTAATAACGACCTTGACATGCTGGGTGAGCTGCGTACCGCTGCCCTGCTGGGCAAGGGTGTGGCCGGCGATCCGGCGGTTTTACCGGCAGCACGCACCCTACGTATGGCTACGCTTAACGGCGCCTGTGCACTGGGACTGGAGCATGAAATCGGCTCACTGGAACGGGGCAAATCGGCTGATATTGTTGCCATCGATCTCGGTCACCCGGAAACTGAACCGGTTCACAACCCGATTTCCAAGCTGGTTTATGCGGTCAGCCGCCATCAGGTCAGTGATGTCTGGATTGCGGGTCGGCGGGTATTGGCTGATCGCCATCTTACGACCCTGGATCTGACCGAAACGCTTGAGCGCGCCCGCCGCTGGCAGGAAAAAATCGTTGCCAAGCGCCACGCATAAATCAGGCATTATAGCGTAACCTCGACAAGCTAATGGCTTCCCAGCGTAGAGTTTTTTAAACCAAATGATAGTGATGAATTTCTTTATCAGAACAAAGCGTTCAGCACTAACACTGTCCCTGATGGGCCAAGACAATTGCGTCATACCCCACGTTAGCCAGGATGAATCCTCATATGAACTCTGCCAATTTGAATGTTGATCCTCAGGAAATTGCCAAATTTGAGGCGCTTGCCAATCGCTGGTGGGATCCAGATAGTGAATTTAAGATATTACACGATATCAATCCGCTACGCCTGCAATACATCAATGAGCGGGTTGGCGGTCTGTCTGGAAAACGCGTACTGGATGTAGGCTGTGGTGGCGGCATTCTTGCCGAAAGTATGGCGCTGCACGGTGCCGAGGTACTGGGCATCGATATGGGAGAGGCTCCACTGGCGGTCGCACAATTACACAAGCTTGAATCTGGTGCAGAACTTGATTATCAATGTATTACTGTCGAAGAGCTTGCTGCACAGCAACCCGGCCGTTTTGACGTGGTGACCTGTATGGAAATGCTGGAGCATGTCCCCGATCCGGCATCTGCCATTCAAGCCTGCGCTCAACTGCTGAAGCCGGCTGGACATGCGATTTTTTCAACCATTAATCGCAATCCACAATCTTATCTGTTCGCCATCATCGGAGCAGAATACCTGCTACGCCTCCTGCCCAAGGGCACGCATGATTTTCGCAAGTTTATCCGCCCCTCAGAACTCGATGAATGGGCTCGATCCGCAGGCCTGGAAATTCAGGATTTAATCGGGCTACAGGTTAACCCGTTGACTCGCAATTTCTGGCTCGCACCCGGCATCAATGTTAATTACATGGCTCACAGCCGCTTGGATAGTGAATCATGAGCACTTCCTCGAATGGCTGCGTGCTATTCGATCTGGATGGTACACTGCTGGATACTGCTCCCGACATGGTGGCTGCGCTGAACCAGTTACGCCGTAAGTGCCATCTCGAGGCACTGCCCCTCGATACTATCCGGCCCACTGTTTCGCATGGCTCGCCGGGCATGTTGCAAGCCAGCTTTGGACTTTCCCCCGATGACCCACTGTATGATGAGATGAACACTCGCTTTCTGGACATATACCGTCACGCCATCGCAGTCAACACCGTACTTTTTCCAGGGATGGCTGAGGTTTTGACACATCTGGAGGCAGCGAATATCCGCTGGGGTGTCGTGACTAATAAGCCAGGCGGGCTCGCTGAACCTCTGTTGAAAGCGTTAGATCTATGGTCACGCGCTGCCTGCGTGGTTAGTGGTGATACGCTGAATACACGCAAACCTGATCCCGAACCACTGTTGTATGCCTGTAAACAGATTGGTGCTCACCCGGCTCGTTCGCTCTATGTTGGTGATGCCGAACGTGATATACAAGCTGGTAATCGCGCCGGCATGACTACGCTGGTGGCCGGCTTCGGTTATCTAGGGATTGAGGATCAGCCGCATGCGTGGAATGCCCATGGTTTTTTGGAGCAACCGGCAGCATTGCTGGGCTGGCTGGACATCACCCAATCCACTACCGACCATTACTAGCGCTCCAACCCATGTGTCACCTGCTTTTCGGGAGCACATGGATTAAAGACACCTGTTCGTATCCGGCTGACTGATGATTACCACAATCGCGGAGCTGAGCCGCGAGGATATTGAGGCGAAGCAAGCATGCTTGCGAGGCAGAAACACCGCAGTCGGCTCCAGTAGCTCCGCTCCGCGATTGCCGGCGGTGCAGCCGCCGGCAACAACTGCGTCACTCATAAACTTATCCGAGTGTCACTCCATACCTTGCAACGATCATCTAAAGTTGCCGTTCACATCCTGTTTTCATGACCTGCCCTTCCAGGGGATTGCCATAACCTTCGCCACAGCAGCTGGCCAAACCTCTCCCCGTCAGAGCGCCGAATCCACAATACAGTCGTATTATCCTGATAGGGCCGTTTGCGTGCAGCCACTTCCGTCAGCAATTTCTGACAAGGCAGTTCATTGGATCGTGTTTTTTCCAGCACGGCTGCGATTTCCATTTCACTCAGCGTCAACAATCCATCACTCGCCAACAAAACCTGGTCGCCGCGCTCAAGAGGATAGATCTCGCGGGATACATCAACCAGCTCCAGATCGCCGCCTGTCACGGCACTGATGAGCGTATTGCGGTCAGGATGGCGAGCGGCCTCCTCAATACTGATCTCGCCCAATTCAACCTGTCGTGCCAACACCTTACGATAGGCATGATCTTCATTCAAACGATGCAAGCGTCCCCGCCGCCACAGCCATAGTGGTGAATCACCAACACTGATCCAGTACAGCCCTGCATCAGTAAATACAGCTGCTAGCAGTGTACATCCCATACCCTGTAACTGTTCCAGATCGGTTACCACTTCCTGTGCCATGTTTTCATTCACACGAAATAACGTGCGCTCTAGCCGCTCCGGGATCGAACGGGCTGACACTGCATCATAATGCTCAACGAAAGTATTAATCGCCAGTGTACTGGCTCGCGCACCTCCGAGCTCCCCACCCATGCCATCTGCCAGGATCAGCAACAGATCACCTGCCCCTACCTCAGGTGGCAACTCAAACACACCAAAATTATCTTCCTGACGTGCGCGAGCACCTTGCGTTGTACCCTCGTCATGAATCCATAATGCCATCGTACCGCTCCAAAATTATGCGTTAGCATCACATAGCCAGTCGAACGCTCGACTACAAAATGCCACAAGCTGCAAATACGTTTGGCCTGTCTGCAAAACCTCACCGCCTGATAATTCAGCCGAGCCTGATAGTTCAGCCGATAAGTGAATAATCTGGCCATTTGGCAAGATCTCCGTAGCTACCGACTGCAAATATAGCGGAACCAATTAAATTTGATTCATTGGTTCCGCTATATCCATCTGTTTTAACGCGCAAAGTTTGCGCTATAAAATTGACCAGAGCGCTTGCTGTAAATGACAGCAGCCTGATTCCCGGTCGGTTTGGTTACGAACCTGCTGCCCATTCACCCAGGTGCCATTGGCAGAACCGAGGTCACAAATCCGAAACATGCCACCGGGCAGGCGGTGAATCCTGGCATGATAGCTGGATACCCAGCTCCTGCTCCACATAAATGCGGTACGAGCCTGGGGTGAATCCTGGCATGATAGCTGGATACCGGCTACGCAAAGACGGAAAACTACCATTCAAGCTTCATTTCCGATTAAAACCTGATGATGCCGGGCTATCCCAGGGACCGCTCGACCGGCGTGGCGGGTTGAGCTGCCTTACTGTGGCTGGTGTCACCACAATGGGTTGCAATGGTGTCTTCGTTTTGCGCTTAGCCCTGCGACTTTTCCTTTTCCGCGTCGATGATTTCCGCTTTTGTGCCGAATGACGTGTTTTTGCTTTACGGGATTTTCGAGTTGCCCGCTTTGCTTTCGTTCGCTTCTTCTTGGCCGATGTAGCCGGTTCACTATTGCCAGCCACTGCACCTGATTCAGACACTGCACCTGATTCAGACACTGCACCTGATTCAGACACTGCACCTGATTCAGACACTGGCATCATATCGGATTCCGATTTTTCCGGATTTGCCTCCGCTTCAATAGACGCTCCATCACTGACTTTGGGTTTCAAGGCATTGGCACCGATACCATCATTACTCCCGGATGCTGTCGTCGTATCGCTCGTTATTGATGGTCTGATGCCCTGATCCACGGTGAGCGCTTCACCACCAGCGCGGGTTTTACCGGAAGGCTGTGATGGCAAAATACCCTGTGGTCTTGGCGAAACCGGCAGTATAGGCGACATGGGTGAACGTGCCTCCAGCGGTTTCAACGCTTCCACTGAGGTTGAAACATCGGTTGCTGGCACTTCCTGATTGCCCGGATACCCGGGCGTTTTCAGGGCTGGCCTTTCTTGTAAAGGCGCACTACCGGGGACAACAACAGATTGACTGGTTTTCGGTGGCGCAGCAACAAGCTGACCTTTTTTTGGCTCAGCACTTTGCTGGAATGGTAATTTCTCATCTGAGGACGACCGTCCAAACAAAAGTGTTGCAGCCAATACTACAGATGTAACACCGCCCATTAACGCCGCGACCAAACCCCATCGCCGAAATGTCGTCTTGGCGGGCCCAGCGTCAGAAGACAATTTGACATTATCCACAATACCAGCAGGTATCGTGACAGGGTACCCGGCAACAGGACGAGCTTTTCTATCTTGAACAGAGTGCTGATTAACAGAATGAATCGCCGGCACCGGCATAATGACTGTCTCGCCACCATCATCTTCTGCGCCATCCAGCGCTGCCTGCATATCGGCAATGGTACGAAATCGATCTTCCGGCCGTATGGCCAGCGCCCGATCAATAACCCGCAATAAATTGGTGCTGTAATATCCGGCGCCCACCTCAACAGCCGGCTTCAGCGTATCACCCATCAACCGGTCAGCAGCATCCGCAGGCGTCTGCCCGGCTATCGATCGATATAACACAGCGCCCAGCGCATAAATATCTGTCCATGTGCCATAACGCTCAACGCGCGTAGTATATTGCTCTGGTGGTGAATAACCTGGCGTTACCAGACTGGTTACACTCCGACTCAAATGTCCGGCTGAGGCGCGGGCAGAACCAAAATCAATCAACATCACCCGACGATCAACCGAACGCACATACAGGTTGGCCGGTTTGATATCACGGTGCAAATAATTCTGCTCATGAACAGCTTGCAGCGCCGGCAACACATCTTCCAGCAAGCCCCGCATTTCCTCTTCCATCAGGGTTCCATGTTCTTGCAAAATGGCGCTTAGCGGTTCACCTTCCTCGTAGTCCATAACGATATAGGCTGTACCATGTGCCCGAAAATAGCGTTTTACCCGCACCACCAAAGGATGCTCGATTTGCGCTAACACCCGTGCTTCATCAAGAAACCGTTCAAGGCCCCACTGGTAGTCCGACTGCTGATTGGCTACAGCCCGATTTTGCCCCTGGGCATTGGGATATACCGTTATCTTGTCGCTATCGCGGAATGACCACTCCACAGGAAAGTATTCCTTGATAGCCACCCAACGCTCCAGGTGCGTATCCAACGCTCTATAGGTAATCCCAAAACCACCTGCCCCCAATACTGCATCAATGCGGTATTCTTCCAGCATGTGCTTCAATGGCAACGCATTGGACTGCCAACGACTAGTTTTACGTGGCGAGGAAGGGTTAGCGTTCTCAGTCATCACTTGAACCGATACAGACATAAATACATGTTGCTGGACATCCCACACTGGGACAGAGGGGGAAACAGGGCCATATCCCGAATATTATCAACCCTTGAGTTAACGGGAATCGGTATAAGTTATTAATCCGGTGGACATTGGAATTATATCTTTTGAACAAAAACGATGTAATATCATGGCGATAAGGACAAGAAAGCGAATCGGATTATCTGCCCGGGCAATATGTTGTCAGAAATCAGCATTACGGGGCGTACGGGGAAACGGAATAACATCACGAACATTAGCCATACCTGTGACATAACCAACGGTACGTTCAAAGCCTAGTCCAAAACCGGCATGAGGCACACTGCCATAGCGACGTAAGTCACGATACCAATTATACGCAGTCTTGTTGACACCTAAACGCTCAAGACGTTTATCCAAAACTTCAAGCCGTTCCTCACGCTGACTGCCACCAATAATTTCCCCTATTCCCGGAACCAGTATATCCATTGCCGCTACTGTACGCCCATCATCATTGAGCCGCATATAAAAGCTTTTAACTTCCTTTGGATAATTCATTAACATTACCGGCCCGCCAATATGCTTTTCACTTAGATAGCGTTCGTGCTCTGATTGCAAATCCACACCCCAATGCACCGGAAATTCAAAAGCGTGACTTGCCTTTCCCAAAACAGCAATCGCTTCACTATACTCCATCCGCTCAAATGGCATATTAATCACTTGTTCCAATCGGGCAATACAGGTTTTATCCACCCGTTGGGCAAAAAAACCCATATCATCAGCCCGCTCTTCCAGCAAAGCCTGAAAGATAAATTTTAATAACGCCTCGGCTACATCAGCATTATCGTGCAAATCAGCAAAGGCTATTTCAGGTTCCACCATCCAGAATTCGGCTAAATGACGGCTGGTATTGGAGTTCTCCGCACGAAATGTCGGGCCGAATGTATACACCTTGGACAGCGCTAAACAATATGCCTCTACATTAAGTTGGCCTGAAACAGTCAGAAACGTCTCACGACCAAAAAAATCCTGCTCAAAGTCAATATGACCGGTTGCATCACGCGGTAAATTGAGCAAATCCAGCGTACTTACCCGAAACAATTCGCCGGCCCCTTCACAGTCACTAGCTGTGATAATCGGTGTATGCACCCAAAAATAGCCTCTTTCATGAAAAAAACGGTGAATAGCCTGAGCCAGACAGTGGCGCACGCGGGCTACTGCACCAATGCTGTTCGTGCGTGGCCGCAGATGCGCTACCGAGCGTAAATACTCAAAACTATGTGCCTTGGGTGCAACAGGATAGGCTTCAGGATCATCCACCCAGCCAACCACCTCAACTGTATCAGCCCGTAGCTCAACAGCTTGCCCCTTGCCCTGTGAAGCAACAAGTTCACCTGTTACCCGAATGGAACAACCGGCCGTTAAATGCAGGATTTCACCAGTGTAATTGGGTAAATCGACAGGCGCAATCACTTGCAAGACATCAAAACAGGAACCATCATGCATCGCAACAAATGACAATCCTGCCTTAGAATCACGGCGAGTACGCACCCAACCCTGTACAGTCACCCGACAACCAACAGAAACCTGACTGTTCAAGATAGCGGCGACAGCATACACAGACATGACATCACCAACCTTTTGGGTGGGTTAAAGTTGTTCCCGGTACTTCTGAAAATGTATGGCTTTTGCCTGACCTACCCAATCGTCACGACGAATACGACCAGACGCTTTGATAATGGCATCAACCCGCTCAATATCCTCATCATTGAACAGTGCTAATTGCCGATAGGTGTTGATGCCACAAGCACGTAATCGCTTTTCCAATGCTGGGCCAACCCCATTAATACGCTTGAGATCATCGGGTTGTTTTGGATACGGTGGCTCAATATCCACCGCTTCGACCCTGGGTCCCACTCCAGCAACGGACGTGGCTGATTCATCCGCTGTGGGTTCACTCAACCCGGCAGCAGTCGACTCTGGATTGGATGATGCTGTGTTCATTTCACTAAACTGGCCAAACCCGCTACGGCGCAAAACAATAAAATATTCATCCCACCACTGATTCTGAGTCTGAAGCCAGTACTGCAACACTTCTTCCATTTGTTGAGCCCAGACATTTACCACCTCAGAAACATACTGTTCACGGGAGACGCGTTCAATCCACTGCCCTACCCATAATGCTTCCTTATCCAGTGTCTGCCTGACAGCCATTTCCCAGGCACCCAGATTCTTCAGATAAGTGTCACGCCATGCCTCAATGCCCGCAGGTGGCTGAAACGGCACTGCTGCACACAAACTTTCCCAAAGACGTTTCTGGGCATCTGTCCACATCTTGAATACTTCATCTTGAACCCATGGTTTCACAGCTAAAATCCTCCACGCCATCGCTGGCAATGTACAGCGTAACCCCGGTAAATTGATGCAATTTTCGAGACAAGGCATACACCAAAACCAAACAGCCCTTGATTATAAATCGAGAGGTTAGCAATCCGGATCAATTTGAAATTGGCTATCGTCGTCATAGGCTGACTCACCTTCCTGCACATTGATGATCGGTGTTCCTTCGCTACTTTGGCCGGGATACCATGACGATCATGTTCCATCGCGATCTGACAAATTCAGATCCCAAGTCCGCTTCGTCACAGGATACCGAAGCACCCGCTTGCGGTACTGCGACAATACCCCGATCAGATGAATCTTCAGATCGTGCTTGCCATGGCTGCCTTGTCTGTCATGTCGCATATGCGATTTCGTAACACTTCCCTTCGCCTGAAGGCGAGGGATTTTAAGCCCCCTGAAGGGGGACATGAAAGAGATAACACTGAACAACCCTATCAAACGAACAAGTGCCGCTCTTTAATCAGAAACCAGAAAGAATACTCCTCTTTACTCGCAAGCTTAGAGCCAATTTCGATAAAGCCAAATGTTAGTAGATCGAATCGGCCATGCTTTACTGCATTATTTTAGAAAGACGATCATTATAAAAGCTGTGATGAAGATGCTACGCTGCCACATCAGATTGCTATAATCCCTGCCCCATCAACCACACGCTGTAGTGGGCTTTTCACTTGATAACGGCTTTGGACAACATTGGCTATGGCATTTTGGCAACACTTGCAAGAAGATATTACCTCTATATTTGATCGTGATCCGGCGGCGCGCAGCGCCATCGAAATCATAATGACTTACCCGGGGTTGCACGCTGTCGTGTTTCATCGGATCAATCATACGATCTGGAATCTGGGTCTGAAATGGCTGGCACGTTTTCTTTCTATGATCGCTCGCTGGCTTACAGGCATCGAAATTCATCCTGGCGCAAAAATTGGCCGACGCTTTTTTATTGATCACGGTATGGGTGTCGTCATCGGTGAGACTACCGAAATTGGCGATGATTGCACGCTGTATCAGGCCGTAACCCTGGGTGGCACGAGCTGGAACAAGGGCAAACGACATCCCACTTTAGGAAATAATGTTATTATCGGCGCTGGAGCCAAGGTGTTGGGACCATTCAATGTCGGTGATAATGCCCGAATCGGCTCCAACTCAGTAGTCGTCAAAGCGGTTCCCGCCAACGCTACAGTGGTCGGCGTACCCGGCCGGGTGATCGAAGCTGATAAAAACAACAGCGTACGGCAGGAAATTGCCCGTAAACTGGGATTCGATGCCTACGGTACAACACCTGATATGCCTGACCCTGAAGCGCATGCAATCAATCAAATGCTGGATCATATCCATGCACTTGATCAAACCATTCGCCACATGTGCCAGGCCATGAGAGCGGCCGGTATCGATCCTGGCAGTCTGCAACTACCCAGGCTGGATGATTGCGGGTTAGTTTCAACAGCACGCCAGGTACATCCACAACATGCTAACGACGAACACATGAGCTGCGAACCATCAGCACCCGATCACCAGCCTGAAACCTCAACATAATCATGCTGGAATTAAGTACAACAGCGCGAATACACTTTGAACATCCCTGTAATGTCGGTGATTTAAATGCTGCCGACCCCAGCGTCGTTGCTGTATGTGTCGGTGTACCCACCAGCGGGGAAATTCTGCAACTGTATCTACGTATAGATGCTGGTAACAGGATTGTTGAAACCCGATTCAAGGCTTACGGTTGCGGCTGGATGATTGCCTGTGGCTCATTATTAACCACACGAATTCAACAGCTCACCCGGAGTGAAATCGGGAAATTTCGGCATCATGAACTGGTCGAATACCTGCATATACCACCTGAAAAGCTGCATTGCGCTGTATTGGCTGAAACGGCGGTAAAAACAGCATTGCGTGATTTAGTCACACGCTGAATAATGTCGTTATTTAATGCTTTTATAAGGAACCTGACATGTCGATTACGCTCACTGAAAAAGCGGCTGCCCACGCCCGGAACCATCTTGCCAAAAAAGCAACCGCTCAAGGCTTGCGGCTCGGTGTACGTAACAGCGGCTGCTCTGGGTTCATGTATATGGTCGAGCTTGCTGAAACGATCAATCCCGACGATCAGATTTTTGAGTCAAAGGGCATTAAATTGATCGTCAGCAACAAGAATACGCCCTATCTAGACGGTATTGAGATTGATTATGGCAAGCAAGGCCTAAATGAAAGTTTCCATTTCAAAAACCCGAATGCCAAGGCAACATGCGGCTGCGGCGAAAGTTTCAGCGTCTAGACCAGAACATCCTAAATGGGTGGCGATCGCCCAATTCCCCACCCACCCATCAAGCCCTTAATCCCAGCGTGCCAAATCTGCCCGTGCAATCCGTACGCGCTGCAAAATCGCCTCACGCTTCAAATTAAACATGACCATTCCAGTGGTGATCACAACCCCCAGCCCAAGCAAGATCAGCGCCCGACCCAAGCCTTGTTCCGGGTAAAAGCGGATCAGTTGCCCCAACACATTAAGTACCAGAAAGGTCACACCCGCGTATAAAAACACCTGAATACGCAAAGCAATACCCAAGGCTATACCCATCAGTGCAAATACCAGCGCCAACACAAATACATTCAATTCCGGTCGCAGAAACACATCCAGCCCGGCCCCGGCATATAGCGCAGATAATGCAGTCAGCTGTGCCCCTCGCAAAACCTTGGGTCTTAATTCCCGACGGTGCAGATGCAGCAACATCAGCACTGATACCGCCGCCGGCACAATATAAAACTGCCATAAACCATGCTGTTCTACCCATAGCGGTATCCATAAATAGACCGCCGCATTGAGCGCTAATATTGCCAGGTACAACAATAGCGGATTAGATAACCGAGTTGCCATCGAAAGATACAGCAACGCTGTCGCCAACAGCGCCGTACCTGTCCACGACGAGGCCAGTTGCCATGGTATTGTACCCAGCGCCAGTAACGGTATTAACAAGGCGAGGTAATAAAACGGGCGGGCGTTGGTTATTGCGTACAACAGCGAGGCCAGCGCCGCAGCCGCAAGCAGCACACCGGTATCCCAAGGTGTCAACGGCGCTACCCCCAAAACCACCAGACGTCCGTACATCACCACCAAACCCAGCCACAGCGCAGCACTATATATCCACTGTGAGGCACCCAAACGCTGCCATAGCCTGACTGTCGTCACACCAGCCAATAATAACAGTGCCATCATTGCCGCCAATGGGTCGATGGGAAGACCAAAGTGCCAAGGGAATACTACCCGGCCGATGTGGTAGCCAACAACAACACAACCATGCCATACCAGCCAAAAACCACTCAGTAGCAATAACCCGGGCGATAGATCAGCAGTAATTCGATTCAGGTTACAAGCACGGTTATCATCATCTGTATTGATTTCAGTATTGGTATGACCCCATACAAGCAACCTTCGCTGCACGACCTGCAATACCAGGTATAGCAATATCGTTTGCAAAGCGTACCAAGGCAATAAGCCCACCAGGAGTAACCACGCAAAAGGCGTATCCAATAACCAGACGGCATAGCTTCCTGCCAATGCCAGGACACTCCCGCTGCTAAACCAGAAGGAATGCCCTTGCCATACACCACGCACCCATGCGTTCAGTGCCAATACGACCAGGGTCACCGCAATCATTCCACCTGGAATATCGGGAATGATAAACAGCAATATAACAGCCACAGCCGGCAAAGTATTAACCCACACTTCCAGCGCTGAACAGCCAATAACCTGCCGATGTTTACCGTAATACCATGCTAATAACAGCACACTGTTCCAGAGTGCGACTATCAATGGCAATGCCATTGTTGCCAAGGAAAAATCCAGCATTACGGCCAGCACAGCAGCCAATAATGACAATAAAAACACTTGTATTCGCAAGCCGGTGAGCCGCAGGCTGCACACGTGCCCGGCACTCACTACCAGCAGCAATGCAAAACTACACAGTGGCCAGTCACCCTGCGAAACCTGTGTTCTGCCTGCCCACAACCAATAGCCCTCCAGCAGGAATAAACCCGCCAACAACAGCATCAACACGGCAAACGGTATCCATACCAATGGCCTTTCCAGTATATTTTGTCGCCAGCGCAAAAAGGCCGCTACCCTCTGACCAAAACGTCGCCACAATCGAACCAGTAGCCATAACGCATTTAACCAAAGTAGTGCCATCATCCATTCCGGTACGCTGTTTATTGGAAACCGCGCCCAGTTAATCGACACAGACAGGCCGCTGAGTGTCAACAGGCCAACCGCCAACCATGCAACGCCCGGCCACGCCGTATTCCGCAGTAACAGAAAACAATACAAGGCCAATCCAGCACTTGCTGCTTCCAGAGGCCAGGCATCCGCGACCAGAATCAACACCACGCCAAATAGCACACTGAAAAAACCCAGCAATGGCCACGCTGTCGGTGCAATGCCCCAACGCCGGTGGCAACTGTTCCAGCGTGGCAACGCCCTATCGCTGCCGACCCAAAGCAGATAACCCCAGGCAATAGCAATTGCCCCTGCATCCTGTGGATTCGCATTAAACTGCACCACCACACTCCAGAGGAAAGCACTCAACAGCAGCACCAGGCCCAAACCACGCCAGGCCGCCGCATTGGGCAACGGTCGTAGTACCGGAAACAAAGCGATACACAGTAGCAATAACACGACTGACAAGTGCGGGCCAGCAACCAGAACGACCAGCACAGTGCCCATTAATGCCAACAAATACAGTATCTGGCTCATCCGAAACAGTGGTAAACGCCAATAGCGCCATAAAACCGCACGCCGTCCATTCAGGCCCAGCGCCACCCATGCCATCGTCAGGCTTAATACAACATTTGCCAACGGCTGTCCCAGGCCAAAAAAACCGGCAGGTGCTATCTGCCAGATACGGCTGACCCAAATACTGACCACCAATGTCATCAATATTGCCCACACATGGACTTTAGTGCGGTAACATTGGCCCGTTAGTACAAATAACAACAGCCCTGATGACAATGCGGGCAGCAATTCTGGAAACGACAACCCCAGTACGCCCAATATAAAACCGGCTGCGCCTGGTAACGCTGCAACCAGCAAGCCGGCATAGTGCAAACCCTGTTCTACCTGCTGACATCCACCACCCGCTTTCGGCGCAGTAAAACGCATGACCTGCGCCCAGCGCCACAGCAAAGGCCAACCCAGCGCGGTACGTGCCAACCACCAAAGCAACAACACATACAATAGTGCTGCGACACCGAGCCAGCGCAGTGTCACATCCATCCAGACCAATCCACCCATTAACCCCAACAATCCCAACAGCCAGGGCAATACCACCCAGCGGAATTGACGGAAATAACCCACCAACACCACCCCTGATACCATGCCTAAAAACGACGCTGTTAACCAGGCGCTTGAAATATCACCATCAAGTAATCGCAGGCTCCACAATACAAATCCACCTATCCACAACACGACCATCACCTGCTCCAGCGGCCGGCGAATCAAGGTCGTTACTGATCGGGAATGTCTTGATAGATCAGTCGCAATCTCTGGCAAGGCATCGTCTAGCACATACCGCCAGGATAACCACCACAAGAAGCTCCACAAGGCTAATACCAAGGCAAATTGCACCAGACCCGTATTCGTGCCAGGAAAATAACCCAGCTTGAGCAGGATACCTGCCGCACCGACGACCACCAGCATCGCGTAAAACAGTGACTGCCAGCGTAATCCCAAACTTAACCACAGCAATAATGCCGCACTCAGTACCAACAACATTATTGGCTCCGGCTGACCGAGCAGGGCCGATCCTGACATCCTGCCCGCAGCCAGCGCCATCACAATGTTAAATAATGCACCTGAGATAAAAACCAGACGACCGGTGGCAGACTGCCGGCGATCATGTATGCCTAAAACAATCCATAACACTGCCAGCGCTAATAATCCAAATGCTGTCGGCATGCTCCACGCAGGCCACCTGTCATCCGGAATACAGGCAACAGCTGTTGCGGCAAGCAACACGGTAGCGATATCCGCATAATCCCAGCGCCATTGGGCATCAGGTAATGCTCGCGCCAAACGTACTGCAACATAAATCAATCCGGCTGCCATTCCAGCCGTAGCTAATCCCAACCAGCCTGATGAACCACAGAACAAACTCCAAAGAACCAGCCCGCCTAGCAATACACCGAAGCTGAGTAGACATTGCAAGGCTATCGCCCGCGAGCGAGGGCCTACCCGGCGGGCCAATCCCAACAGTGCCGCCAGGCCCGGAAAGCTGGCCAATGCCCAGGTTGCCGGTGGCAAAAAAGCCAAAATTCCAATCCCGTACAGGCCAGTAACACAAACCAGCAGCACGTACAATGGCGGCAAGCTGCGGTATTGCCAGGTAACCCAGCCATACAGTACCGCTCCCATGCCAAAAGTCAGTAACATCACCAGGGTACTGCCACTCTGCACAGCAATAACCATCGCAACCACAGAGAGTGCGTACAGAAAAAAACTGAATCGGGACAAAAACGAATATCGATGTACCCATTCCTTGAATGCTGCATCCACCGGGAATAACACCCCGCACAATGCCATCAGAAACGGGGCGGTATACCCTGTTGGTAACGGCTGTGGCCAAACCCAACTCAAATGAATAAAAGATACCGCTGCGGTATAAACGAGTAACCCTGCCACGTAGTATGAAGAGAAGGTACGGTCCACAAACAATCGCCGTAACCACTCACGGCTAAATAGCCGTAGGCTGTAACCGAGCACACTGAATAAAATGGTATGCAATGCAGCAAGGACCCGCCAGTCAGCTACCTTGACAGCGAGTGGTGCGGCCAGCTGTATCATTGCCAGTACGATCAACAACCACGGATAGCGCCCGCGCAATGTTTGATCAATAAGCGCACTACTCAAGTGAGCCACCCAACAAAATGCAGCGACTATGCCTGCCAGTATTAAAATACCAGCTAACTGCATCACCCCGTTACCGGCATCAAACAGGCGTACAGTTAACGCCAGCACCAAGGGTGCTAATAACATACCCAATGCCAGCAACACGTTGCTGGCAATAGTTAATGAATCCCCTTGTTGGCGAAATTGATAGCCTGCCCATACCAGAAAGGCATTTGCAGCCAATAGACTGCCCAATACAGCCAAAGCATTAACAAAGCCATGGGTATTGACAATAAGAAATAATGCTCCTGTGATAAAACAGAACCCACCGATAAACCAGCCGATATTCTGTACAAGAAAGGGTGCAATACACTTTGGCCAACCTGATAACGTATGCAGTGCTTTTTCAAATGCAGTAGGTGGGGCAGGTCGCCAATCATTCGCAGATCGTGAAGATGAAGCATCCGAATTGACCGATAACCATGGACGTTTTAAAAATGCTGCAACAATCGACGTGAAGTGTTGCGAAGGTTCCGGTGGTACGGGAGCAGCAATAGTCGGCGACCCTGGCAAGACCGGCGGTGGTTTTATCACCGTCTCTGGTAAAGATGAAGTGGGTACTGTATCTACAGATAGCAATGATTCCTCCACAGGAGCCACCTGCGGTGGTGTCGCTTTCAATCCCTCAGATAAGGCGTTTTCAGCAACCTGAAACTGTGCTAGCTGTTGTCGTAAATTGCGAATGTGTTGCCGCGAAATTATTAGTGCAACCGTTAAGACAATGGGGGAAATCAACCACAGCACGACGACTAAGCCCAAAACGACCCATTCCATGATTTTACCCCTCCAGCTCGGGAGTTACCGACTAAAAATACTGCAATTTCACATCGTGGATGATGGCTTTTGGATTGTCTTTTTGAGCGCTGCCAACTCAGCCTCAACTTCACTATCTGCTTCCATTTTCAGAAATTCTTTTTCCACTTGACTGTAATTATCATAAACCTCCTCACGCGCTTCCATGCGTGCTTCCATTTCACCAACACGGTCTGCCATGCGACTGAAAGAATTATTTAACTCAAGGCTTTCCCGAAAATGATCCCCAACATCATGCATGCGTTCACGTGCTTGCGCCGCCCGCTGCCGCGCCACCAGGCTGCCTTTTTTCAATTTTGCTTCTTCCAGCCTCGCTTCCAATGCCCGTAACTGAGACTTGAGTCGTGCACTGGTACGCTGTGCCGATACCCAGGCGTTATTCAAATTAGCGATAATGCTATCGTGCTCTTTTTTACGTAGCAGAGCCTCTCGCGCCAAAGTCTCGTTGCCACCCTCCATGGCGCGACACGCCCGATCATGCCACTCCTCTGCCTGCTGTCGCTGATTATCCAGTTCCTTTGCGAGTTGCTTTTCGCTCGCAATGGCATCAATGACTCCTTCGCGAGCGCTACCAATATTTTCTTCCATCTCACGAATGATTTGCTTAATCATCCGTTCTGGATCTTCTACTCGATCCACTAACTCATTGAGATTCGCAGTAATCACGTCACTAATGCGCTGAAATAAGCTGGCCATGGAACACCTCTGGTTTAACGCTTAACAATAGAAAGTATCACGAGTATAACCAGCAAAATTTCTCTTGAACAGTGTTTAATTAAAAAACCAAAAAAATAATCTGGCACAACACGTACTGGATAATGCCGTTAAACTGATGTGTCAAACACCTTCGTGGCCACCCGATACCGCAGTCGCTACTGTTCCATCACCCGGTCGTGCCGCTAAATTCCCACTCGTTGTCGGCACCAACCACGTTTGCAGAAAAATCGCCCGGCTCCAACCAGCTGACTCGCTTTCCCGGAAAAATCCGGCGCAATGCCCAAAACTCACTCCTCCATTGAAATAGTAAAAGTTTTGCTATGATAGTCAGCCCAAAGCAAACACGCCGACTGCGCGTCGCACCAACATCCCTATGAATCCAGTCATTACTATTGCTAAACGTGCTGCACTCAATGCCAGCCGTATTCTACTTCGCCACTTCGACCACCTGGAACAACTGAATGTCACCACCAAACAGCGTAACGATTATGTCAGTGAGGCCGATGTACAGGCAGAGCACGAAATTATCCAGACGCTACGGAAAACCTACCCTAATCATGGCATTCTCGCTGAGGAAAGCGGTGAGCAACGTGGCCAGGATGAATTTCAATGGATTATTGATCCGCTGGATGGCACAACCAATTTCCTGCATGGCATTCCGCACTTTGCCGTCTCGATTGCCTTCCGCCACCGTAACCGGCTGGAAGCGGCGCTGGTCCATGATCCCATTCGACAGGAAATGTTCACCGCCTCACGTGGTGAAGGCGCGCAACTAAACGACCACCGCATTCGCGTCAGCGGCATCATGCAACTGGAAAATGCCTTGCTCGGCACCGGCTTCCCGTTCCGCTATCCCCAGCATCAAAAAGCCTACCTGAATTTCTTTAATAAGCTGTTCGGGCGCTGTGTAGAAATCCGCCGCCTCGGTGCTGCTTCACTGGATCTGTCATATGTCGCTGCAGGACGGCTGGATGCCTTCTGGGAAATCGGTTTGCAAGAATGGGATCTTGCCGCCGGCGCATTGCTCATACAGGAAGCAGGCGGACTAGCCAGCGACTTTGGTGGCGGCAACGATTTTATGAAAACAGGTAATATCATTGCCGGCAACCCGAAACTGTTCAAAGCGTTACTCAAAGAGCTGCAACCGCATCTTGGCCCTGAGCTAGAACGCTAGCGCCGAAATCCTGACGTAATCGGATAGCGCCGATCCCGACCAAAGGCGCGCGGGCTAATGCGTACCCCTGGCGCAGCCTGTTGCCGCTTGTACTCGTTCATAATAACCAGCCGCGCTACCTGCTCAACCATTGCACGGTCAAAACCAGCTTCAACCAGTTCCTCAATGGATTGGTCTTCCTCAACATAAGCACATAAAATCGCATCCAGCGTATCGTAATCCGGCAAGCTATCCTGATCGGTTTGATCCGGGCACAACTCGGCAGATGGCGGACGATCCATCACCCGTTGCGGGATAACCGGTGATTGCCGGTTACGATATTCCGCCAAACGATAGACCATGGTCTTGAACACATCCTTGATTGGCGCAAAACCACCGACCATATCGCCATATAACGTTGAATAGCCGACAGCGGTTTCACTCTTGTTGCCAGTTGTCAAAACCATTTTGCCGGTTTTATTGGATATCGCCATCAGCAACACCCCCCGACAGCGCGCCTGAATATTCTCCTCAGTAACGTCCGGCGACAATCCTGCCAGAATGGGTTGCAAAATTCCGAGAAATGCCTGAAAAGCTGGCTCAATGGGCATAACATGATATTTCACGTTTAAAGCCTTCGCTTCCAGCTCAGCATCGATATTACTGATCTCAGCGGTATAACGCGATGGCATCGACACGGCTTCGACCCGCTCAGCGCCCAGCGCATCCACGGCAATGGCTAAGACCAATGCTGAGTCAATCCCTCCAGACAAGCCCAGCACCACACCCGGAAAACGGTTTTTATTGACATAATCTCGAACACCCAGCACCAATGCCTGATAAATACCGGCTTCTCGCCCAGGAGCCGCTGCAATATCGCCCGCTACGGGTACTACACGTTGCCCGCAACACTGAAAATCAACCGGATACAGCCCTTCGACAAAGAAGGGTGCACGTTGGATCAACTCGCCATCAGCGGCAACCACCATTGAGCCACCATCAAAAACCAGCTCATCCTGACCACCTAGTGAATTCACATAAATCAATGGAATAGCGCATTCCCGCGACCGCTGCTGCAAAATCGCCAGCCGTTGCTGCGCCTTATCAGCCTGATACGGCGAAGCATTAAGATTCAGGAGCAACTGTGAACCCGCTTCCACCGCTTGTTTCACGACGCCCGATTGCCAGATATCTTCACAAATCGTGATACCCAGGCGCATACCTGCCACCTCAACAACCGTTGCCTGCTGACCGGCAACAAAGTAACGCCTCTCATCAAATACACTGTAATTGGGTAATTTTTGCTTGAAATAGCGTGCGTGTATCGTGCCTTCCTTGAGTACAATCGCTGCATTACGCAAACCCTCTGATGTCATCAACGGACAACCCACGATAGCGATAATACCCTGAATTCTTTTGCAAAGTTCCTGTAAGGCACGCTCAGTCTGACGAATAAAACCCTGTCGCAGTAACAGATCTTCCGGTGGATAGCCGGTTATCGTCAGCTCAGGAAACAGCACGGCATCAGCCCGGAAGCGGTCGCGTGCCTCGCAGGAAGCAGCGATAATTTTATCCACATTACCCGTAATATCACCCACCAAAAAATCAAGCTGCGCCATGACAACCCGAAGCGTTTGCGTATTAGTCATTATCAGAACCAGTGTCAGTGCTTGTTAGTAAACATGCTAATCTTAACGCCAATTTGTTCGCAGTATTGCGGAGTGAGCGTATGACCGAAAAAAAACAACGACCCGACTGGGTTCCGAGCAATGCAAATGCTGAATTTACCACCTCAGTCATGGGCGGTGTTGACGGGGGGCACGATGGTATTCCAGGCCAAAAAAGCATTGGCACCAATCCATCGCATCAACCTCGCCGTCGTCGTCTGACTGTGGATGAATATGTTGCCGGTATCCATGCTGGAGATCGCAACATACTCGCCCAAGCGATCACCCTGATTGAAAGCAACGCCCAGAGCCACTTTGATACCGCACAGGAAGTATTACGACAAATTATTCCCGACATTGGCCAATCCATTCGGATTGGCATTACCGGTGTACCGGGAGCGGGCAAAAGCACATTCATCGAAGCCCTTGGGCTACATCTATGCGAACAAGGGCACAAAGTCGCTGTACTGGCCGTCGACCCCAGCAGCACAGTGACACGCGGCAGTATTCTCGGTGATAAAACCCGTATGGAGCTACTCTCTCGTGATGTACGCGCCTTTATTCGTCCTTCGCCCTCTAGCGGTACCCTGGGTGGGGTGACTCGCAAAAGCCGTGAAACCATGCTGCTGTGCGAAGCCGCCGGCTTTGATGTGATTCTGGTGGAAACTGTCGGTGTCGGCCAGAGCGAAACAACCGTGCGCTCAATGGTGGATTTTTTCCTGCTGCTGATGATTGCAGGTGCCGGTGACGAGCTTCAGGGCATCAAGAAAGGTATCATGGAACTGGCCGATGCACTACTGGTTAATAAAGCTGATGGTGACAACAAGATTCGAGCCAATGCAGCACGCGCTGATTACAACCGTGCCCTGCACTATCTGGCGCCCGCAACCGAAGGCTGGCAGACTCGTGCCTACAGTTGCTCGTCTCTTAACAAGGAAGGCATCGATACGATCTGGTCGGTGATCACAACATTCCGCGAGCAGGTCACAGCCAGCGGCATACTGCATCATCGCCGCCAACAGCAAACCCTTGATTGGGTATACTCGATGGTCGAGGAACACCTGAAAACCAGCTTCTTCAATCATGCCGGGGTGGGTAACATCCGTGCCGGTGTGGAAGCTGCTGTAGTTGAGGGGCATTTACCGCCCACAGTTGCGGCGAAAAAACTGATTCAAAAATACGAAGGGCATTGATTCATTCCCTAGGAGGATAAAAACCATGCTGCGTAGTCCCCGTGATTTCTTCAAGGCCAAGGTCGTTGGCGCTCCTGAGCCGGTTCGCGAAATCCCCGTTCGTCCATCACGGATGATTCACTTCTTCGACCCCAGCAACCCGAAAATGGCGGAGAAAGTATCCAGTATCGCCAAAGGTGTAGATATTATCCTGGGTAATCTCGAAGATGCTGTACCGATTGACCGTAAGGAAGCGGCCCGTGAAGGTCTGGTGCAGATTGGCAAAAGTACTGACTTTGGCAACACCCAGTTCTGGACGCGCGTGAACAGTCTTGACAGCCCATGGTTCCTGGATGATCTGACCCGCCTGGTCGGTGAAATCGGTGACAAGCTTGATGTCATTATGTTGCCGAAAATTGAAGGCGCGTGGGATATCCATTTCGCTGATCACCTGATAGCGCAGCTGGAAGCCAAATATAATATTAAAAAACCGCTGCTCATTCATGCGATTCTGGAAACCGCACTGGGTGTTGCCAATGTTGATGAAATTGCTAATGCCAGCCCCCGCATGCAAGGTATGAGCCTGGGGCCTGCCGATCTGGCTGCTTCACGGCGCATGAAAACCACTCGGGTCGGTGGTGGGCACCCTGATTACCTGGTACGTACCGATCCTGACCCAAACAATCCTGAAGCCGCACGTGCGACAGCACAGCAGGATTTATGGCACTACACTATCGCCAAAATGGTCGATGCCTGTGCCAGTATTGGCGCACTGCCGTTCTATGGACCTTTCGGTGACATTGCCGATCTGGTAGCCTGTGAAGATCAGTTCCGTAACGCCTACCTGATGGGCTGTGTCGGCACCTGGACACTGCACCCGAACCAGATTGCCATTGCCAAGCAGGTTTTCAGCCCGAAACCCGAAGAAGTGAAATGGGCACAGCGGGTTATTGAAGCCATGCCGGATGGTAGTGGTGCGGTGATGATCGACGGCAAAATGCAGGACGATGCCACCTGGAAGCAGTGTAAGGTTGTCATGAATCTTGCCACACTGATTGCTGAGCGTGACCCTGAGTACAAGGAGCTGTACGGCTTTTAGGTCTGTCCAGCCTTAAAAAGACACCAAGGCCAAACGGCCTTGTGTCTTCTCCCGGCAATCCATTATCAACACACAATTTTGTCAGCCAGCTCTTATTTCACAATGTCGTGATATCACCGGACAGGTCGTGATACTCCGGTCATCTCTCGTCTCCATCAACCTACCAAACGTAGACCTGGCGGCAGTGCCTCACCAAATATCCGACCGGTATCGGCTTCATCCAGCTCAACCACGGCTTCAACCATTTGTTGCCACGATGTGGGTGCTTTTGCTGCATGTAACCGCTGGAGTACCTGTCTTCGCAAAGCTTCGTCCAGATCCCGCTCCCGATCACCGCTACACCGGGCCAACAGGGTTGCTGCAAATGCTGCCGGCGTTATCACCCGCCAATCCAGTTCCAGAATATGCGCCAACCAGTTTGTAGTGGTCTCTACAGGTGTAACATCATGGACACTGCCATAACCGGGAACACGTGCACCCAGCCGTCCCACAGCCCACCACAGTTGCGGTGATTCGCCCTTACGTGCCAATCGTGCCAGCAACAATTCCCCCAATTCGACCTTGCGGATCGAGGGTAAGCGCTCCAGAACACCGGCCAGTCGGGCCATATCCTCAATACCTGGCGTTTTCTCCTTTGCCTTGCCGGCAGGCGGGCGCAAACTGTGTAACAATTCCTCACTCATCTGCCATTGCGCAGCTGCATCCAGTCCGCCGGCGACCCGTCGCCATAATGTCCACCACTCCGACCATACCTGCGCATCCTGGCGATGATGTACATCTTGTGCATATAGCGGCCACAATTGCGAGACTCGCCACCCATCCAAGGGATAACCAAACCCCGGTCGCAGACAATAACCGGTCAGACTAAACCACAGCCGTTCATGATCCACCGAACGTCGCCGCCGCCGTGCGCCGGTTAACAGCACGGCGAATAACTCCCGCAGTAACGGAGTTTCCCAGGTGTCACGCTTACCCAGCAGGCGTTCCAGATCAGTCCGTAAGGACTTGATCGCTTTCGGTTCTACTTTTGCAGAACGCGCACCATAAAATCGCTCAATCTGTGCGGCTGCATCGGCAAATCGCGGATGGAGTCGTGCCAGTGTCGCGGTATTACCACCACGCAGTTGAAAAGCCAGGCGCCAGCGTTGTGACACATCGGCTGCTGCAACACACTCAATCTCCAGTGTCCCGACTTCGGTCAACTGGGCAATCAATTGCACCGGCACTTCATGGCCATCATCCTGACGTTCAATTACGGTCGCCACCGGTGGCAAAGGCATGAACACCTCAGCATCCAGTGACACCAGTTCACCGGGCGGATACACCGTATCCGCTGTTGATGACATCAAGTAAAATTGCACCGGTTCACCCAGTCGCAATGAAAAATCCCGTGCCAGACGGACTTCCTGCCCTTCCTCGGAACCGCGCGGCAACAGGCAAACACCTTGTTGAACCTCACGATCACGCTCCACTACCAGAAAATAGCTACGCGCTGACCCCCCACCAATGCGTAACCCCTGGCCACGCCGCGCCAAACCGTAAGCGACCGCACCACGTGCCACGGCCAGATCAGGCTCAGGATTATCCAGCTTTTGCAGTGGCTCGCCGCGCCACTCAGCCAGTACCTCCAGCAAACGGCTGGATAATGCGGCACCATGAAATGCACCGCCATTGAGTAAAACGGTATCAGGCACCGGTATGTCGTTATCCGGGATGCGTCCTGCTAACGCCTGCCGTGACGTTTCAACATGCTGCGCCAGAAAAGCAGCCAGATGGCGGCTAATCGCTGCATCAGCGGCATACGGCAACCCAAATTCCACGACAGCCGCCTGTCGATGCTGCGGGCGCTGGTCGATGCCGATGCGCGGTAAAAACCCGTCAACCAGTAATGTGCGTACTTCATCACGCCCCAATTCCGCCACACATGAGCCGCCAATCAAACGCCCACCACTACCAAGTACCGTCACCGAAACCTGTTCAGGCGCATCAACAGCCAGCAAACGTTCCTTGGCACGGCGACATTGCTGCAACAGTTGTGATAATTCACCGGCATTCAGTCGCCTGCCACCCAGCCGGCTCTCGGCAATCCGTGCCAACGCCAAATCCATGTTATCGCCACCCAACATCAGATGGTTGCCAACACCGATGCGTGTTAACTGTAACGTACCATTATCAAGCGCAATCTGTATCAGGGTCAGGTCAGTCGTGCCACCACCAACGTCACATACCAATAGCAACCGGCTGCCATCCAGATCAGTGGCGACCGTATCATGATGCCGATGCAACCAGTCATAACAGGCTGCTTGTGGCTCCTCCAGCAAGCGCACATGCGGCAAGCCTGCCAGCTGGGCAGCGTCCACAGTCAGTGCTCGGGCAGCTTCATCAAAAGAGGCGGGTATGGTTAACACCAACGCCTGCTGCGCCAAGGGATGGTCAGGATAACGATGATCCCAGGCGGCTCGAATATAAGCGAGATAGCTAGCACTCGCCGACAGCGGTGAAACCCTGGCAATGCCATCTGCCGCCCCCCACGGCAGAATGGCTGCGGTGCGGTCAACACCGGAATGCGACAGCCAGCTTTTGGCGCTGGTAACCAGTCGGCCTGGTGTCCGTGAACCACGTTCCTGTGCCCACTCACCCAGTACGGCATCATCCACACCACCTGGATCAGTAAACGACCAGGGTAACTGGGTATCGGCTACCGCCAGTTCACCGGCAACAGGATGGTAGCGTGTTGAGGGTAACAATGGCCGTGCGGCCAGCGCACCCGGTGCAATCAACTGTTCAACAGCAAACAATTGCACTGGAGATGCACCGGCTTTTTTCAATTCGGCATGGGCAACCACTGTATGGGTGGTTCCCAGATCAATCCCCACCAGATAACGGGGCGTATATTGTCGGGTGATGACTTACTCCTCCCCTCGCACATCAAATTCCACTTTCCAGCCCGCATGACCGGTGCGCGGTACAGCGTCCAGCCGCAGGGTACCGACCTCAGTCACCGCCGCTCGCAGCCGGACCGGCACGACTTCACCGGACTGCCGATCCTCGGCGGGCAAGGTCGCTTCAATGGCCTCCAGCTCCTCAATTTCCTCTGGCTCCCACTGTTCCAGCACGACACCCACCTGATCGTTGCGACGCACAGAAGAACCAAAGAAGCGAAACTGTACCGGCTCACCTACCACCAAGCCCACTTCCTGTGGTGGCAATTCAGCCTGTGTACCTTCCTCCATACCAAATGGCGCGATACACAAGGCTTCCATCGACGGTTCCATTCCTGGAACAGCCGGCATGGCACTTTCCACGCCAACGTAATAGGATCTGGCTATACCACCACGAATCCGTACCCCACGTCCACGTCGCACATAACCGTAATATGCGGCACCCCGTGCTACCGCCAAATCAAGGTTAGCACCTTCCAGCAATCGTACCGGCGGTGAGTTTTCAGCCGCCAGCCATTGATTGATCACCTCCAGCGTTCGTTCCATCAACGAGGGCGCCTTAAATACACCGCCATTAAACAAAACAGCAGTGGGATGCAGAAATGTGGCATCTGCGGGCAAGCGATCCTCAAAGCCTTCAAGATTACGGGTTGCCTCGACTTGTCGTGACAAAAAGGCTGCCAGGTGGCGTGTCATGGCTGCATCCTGCGCGTAGGGCAAGCCCAGCTTGGTCAACGCCGTTCGTGCCCGTATAGCCGGTCTCGCCGCCACATCAACCACTGGAAAGAAGCCATTTATCAGCGCCTGGCTCACCTCTTCACGGGTCAGCTCGGTACGCAGTGTGCCGTCAATCAGTTTGGAGCTCCGACCGGGCACCACCACAGGCACAGCATCAACATCGGTGCCATGACACAGTAACGTCTCTTTGGCAGCACGACAGCCATGCATCAAACCCTGCAATTGCCAAGGCTCCAATCGGGTACCCTGCTCGGCTAACTTGGCACGAATCACATGTGCCAGCGCCAGATCCATGTTGTCACCACCTAGCAAGATATGCTCGCCAACAGCAATTCGTATCAGATCCAGGGAACCATCAGACTCGGTTACAGCAATAAGTGAGAAGTCAGCGGTACCGCCACCCAAATCAATGACCAGGATGATGTCACCGACCTTAACTTGCTTGCGCCAACCCTCCCGAGTCCCTAAAATCCAGTGATAAAGCGCTGCCTGTGGTTCCTCCAGCAACACCAGATGATTGAGACCAACGGCTTCTGCCGCTTCCGCGGTCAATTCCCGCGCTGCCGGATCGAAGGACGCTGGCACAGTCAAGACAACTTCCTGCTCATTCAAAGGCTCACCGGGGTGTTGATAATTCCAAGCGGCCTGTAAATGTTCCAAATAATGGATCGAGGCCTGTAACGGTGACATCCGCACCACTTCTTCTGGCGCCTCTATCGGCAAGATAGCGGCACGCCGATCCACACCCGAATGACACAGCCAGCTTTTTGCACTGGACACCAAACGAATGGACGTACTGCTACCCAGGGAACGCGCCAATTCCCCCACAATAAACGGCGGCTGCTCACCCCAAGGCATAGTACGGGCATCTGCTTGCATTTCGTCCGGGTGAGGGACATACAGAAAAGAGGGCAAAGCGTGCCGATTCTCGACCGCGCCGGGTGCTGTCAGTTGTGGAATGGACTCAATGCTTTCCTCGACTGTATTGTGATCACTAGCAGCCAAATCCACTGCCGCCATTACACAGTGGGTCGTCCCAAGATCAATACCGACTGTATAGCGGGTATTACTCATAGCTCGATCTCCGCTGGCGCCAGGATACGAACATCATGACGTTCAGTCATTTTTGGTAGTGTAATCCCAGTCACTTGCCAGCCGCGATGCATCAACGTACCGGTAAACGGCGGTTCACCAACAACATTACCGGTCAAGCGAATGGTCATGGCATCAAAACCAGCAGGTAGCGTCACACGCTCACCTTCGGCATCCTTGCGCACCGCCTCAATTTTTAGATGGTTGTGAATAATCTTTCGGCAGCCCTCATGCACCACCCGTGCCGCACCACCAATCTCGGCATCAGAATAGGCTGTGACATTCTCTTCAAGAAAATCAATAAATCGCCCCTCCTGCTGCAACAGCGCCAACAATTGCAATGCCGCATCCGGCGATGATTCCTTGAGCGGGGCTGGCGTGGACAGCTTGCCAGCCGAATCAGACACACTCACCTTACCCTGCGCGAGCTGTAACACCTTGCCAGCCAAAACGGGATCGGTCAAAATACCCCAGCATGTACGAAATGCCAGTGTCAGCCGATTCAGAAAGTTCAATTGTGAGGCATTCATAGAGCAAACTCCTGCAAATCATAACCATTTATCTGTATCCTACCATGTGTCGCTAAAAGGCTGATGGCCATTGAACCCTTTCTGCTTCTCAAGCTCGTCCTGCAACAAAGTTTCCAGCACATACATATCGCTGGTGGTGTTATCGATTTTTTATGTGGCGGTGAAGATCGTTCCCGTTTACTCTAATACCGGTAACCGCCAACGCAGCGTAATAAATTAAAGCTTATCCAGGAGTGGCAGCATGGCTCGCATATTAATTGTTGATGACTCACCCACGCAGACTTTGAGTCTCTCCAAAATCTTGAAAAAACATGGACATGAAATTATCACTGCCAAAGATGGTATTGAAGGTGTAGAAGCTGCCAAAGCCGAGTTGCCTGATTTGGTGCTTATGGATGTCGTAATGCCTAAAATCAATGGCTTTCAGGCAACCCGCAAGATCACCAAGGATCCTGCAACCCAGCATATCCCAGTCATCATTGTCACCACCAAGGATCAGGAAACGGACAAGATCTGGGGAGAACGGCAAGGCGCTAAAGGCTATGTCATCAAACCAGCAGAAGAATCACTGCTCATGAAGACCGTCAACGAGTTCCTGCCTTCCTGAAATGTGAAACGTGAGTGGTGAAAGCTACTCTACCGGTCACCCACATGATCGCGCACAACACATAATCCGCAACAGGTTACCTCTCCCCTGGCGGGGAGCGGTAGTCATTTTCAGGTCGCTGGACACCGTTTTTTTATCAGCACGGCAAACGCGGCATTAATTGTACTCAGGTGCTGCTCATCACCGCCGCCCCGATCGGGATGATAGCGCATCACTAACCGTCGATACTGCTGCTTGATTGTCGTGTCATCCACTGGATCACAGAGTTCCAGTATGGCCAACGCGGCACATCGCCCGTCACTGCCCATCCGTTGTATTGCATTTAACTGGCGTAACAACTGAGTAATATCCTCGGCTGTCACCGTGAGCAAACGGCCAGGATCAGCGTACCAGAAACCGATATCAGGTGCCCTCTGATCCAATTGCCCGCATCGCCACACCGTTTCCATGCCGACTGGCTCCAGAATAACTCGCAAGGGATCTATCCGTAGTTGTCCACGGCGCTCTAAAATTAGACGATCGCGTAATCGATAGAGCGTATGAAATAGCAAATAATGTCCACGAAACAAACTAAGCGGATCACGTGCAGTAAATTCAGCAAACAGTGGATTATCTTCTCGTAGGCATTTGAGCAACTGATGCTCACTTAAACCGCCCTGACAGCGCGTCAACCATCCAAGTAATTGTCGCTCCAACGCATCTAATGCCTTCGGTGACGGAATCATACCTTGCATTATAATAACCCTACAGCGCCATTTAGCGAACCAACAGCGTACTGTTGGAGTCGATCCACAGGCTCACAGCGGTTTATGTGGCGTGTTTCTGTTATCTTATTCTGGCAATGGTCATCAACCATCCGGCGGGCAAGCGCTAATTGAAATCAGCCTGTTTGCCAATACATCGGATTATACATCCTGACATGGCATTGATGGCGCTGACGATTTCTCCACAAAAACGGGCCAAGTGACTGCATGATATTCGTTGAAGTAGCTGGATCTGCCGATATAGAAACCATCATATCGTGATATGGGAAGCATACTGCAACAAAGCGTCTCACTCTGATGTATTATTTGATACTGAGCTGTCCCAATACACCTATCCTTAATTTCCGAAATTCTCTGGTAAGGTACTGTCATTTTTATGGAAAGACTAGAAATTCCTGGCTATCAGATCAAAGGTGTTCTCGGTAAGGGTGCAATGTCCACCGTGTATCTGGCAGTTCAGCGCTCACTGAACCGGCCAGTGGCGCTCAAAGTGCTTGCGCCCAAGCTCGTTGGCGATTCAACATTTCATAAGCGTTTCATTAAAGAAGGCCTGATCGTCGCCAAGCTGACACACCCGAACATCGTCACTATTTATGATATTGATAATTATAAAGACTATTATTATATGGCAATGGAGCATCTAGAGGCCCGCACGCTCAAGGACCGCATCCAGGACGGCCTGACACCGGAGCAGGCCAAAACATATTTATGTCAAATTGCCCGTGCACTGGGCTATGCCCACCAAAACAATTGTATTCATCGCGATATTAAACCGGCAAATATTCTCTTTCGAGATAAGGAAACAGCGGTTTTATCGGATTTTGGTATTGCCAAAAACCTGGAGGATAAAACCCAGCTGACCGCAGTAGGTTGGCGAGTGGGTACTCCAAACTATATGAGTCCTGAACAAGCATTAGGCCAACCCTTAGATGCCCGTTGCGATTTATACAGTTTAGGCATTTTGTTCTACGAGATGCTAACAGGGAAACGACCCTACCAGGGCAGGGATGCGATGGAGACAGCATTGATGCACGTTCAGGCACCCTTGCCAGAATTACCCCAATCACTTGACCATTTCCAGCCCATTATCAATCGGTTGCTGGAAAAACGACCTAAAGCGCGATGCTCTAGCGCCGAAGAGTTGTTAAATCTAATCGAAACCGTAAAACCCAAACCCCAATCAACTGCTTTTTCTATCAAGCACTGGTTACCGTGGGTAATTGCAACGGTGGTATTGATTGCGGTGGTGATCGCTCATTCCTGGCTGAACCAACGATAGCTCACCATAGCCAAATTCAACAGGCTATACAGACAGTACCCGGCACACCAACAACTCGTGCTGAAGTACCGGCAAAGATACCCGCTGCCACATTTCCGGCAGGAATATCCCGAATTATGCCAGATAATAGTCAGCGAGCGATTACAGCCAACCCCGCAGTTCCGGCATTTTTTTGCGGCGTATCCCCAATCGCCGGAGAAACCGGCATTGTTTGGTGGCCAGGGGCTCTACTAAACTAGATATATAACTATTTATATTTAAATTATTTTTTACAAAAAATTTTTTTGAGCGCCCCCCTCAAATGTCCCCCCACTTGGGCACACTGCTTTTTCGTTTCACATTTACAGGTGATGATAGCAAGTGTCCAGCCTCGTCTAGGCTTTCAGGCTCTAGCCGATTGATCGCAATGGCGGTCACTTCGGACAGACTTAGCTCTGCATCCCGCGCCAACATCTCCAGTCGGGCCTTCGTCGCTTTGGGTATCCACAAACCACCCAACTGGACATTTCCCGCTGCAATCTGCTTTTCACGTCGCCGCCCACTCGCCCATGTCGTGGGCGCATATCAACATGCTCGGCGAATACGACTTCTCCGACGAAAAGCTCCGGGATTCCGTCGGAATCCTCCCCCTGAAATCAGCCGCATGAAACACCATCCAGTTCGGGAGAAACCAAAACGCCGAAAAGCCCGTTACATCAAACCAATAGGCAATCAGCTATGTCGCCTCACGTTCCTTTGTGGGGTCTAATCCAAAGATTCTTTTCAAGTGCCGCTATGCTCACAAGAGCGATGCCCAATACTATGGTTACGGTAGTAACAATCTGTGCTCGTTTCATCGTATTGGCACAGGCTTATAGCCCCATTGAACAGGTGCATGATAGATTAAAACACGAATTGGTCAGTGTGCCTACTTGTCTGGGTCAAGCCTTCGCCAATAGGTTTGGGCAACGATGTAAATAAGAAGCGAAAGCGGCACTAGCCCCCAAAACCATCCACCCCTCCAAATCGCAATGCCCCACATTGACCATATTGAGATGGCGATGATCCAGCCAATAATCGCGTGGGTTCGTCTGCTCATCGAATTGGCACAGGTCTAAATCCCCATTTCACGTAAACAAGACGAGGCAAGACACGCACCGTCCCTTGTGGAGTTTTGAGTAGGATTGGGATAACTGCGTGTTCAGGCATGAAACCGTTCCAAGGCCGACCAATCTTCGCCATGTACACCCCAGGGCCGAAAATCCCCCGCATACTCCATGGGCTCGGGTTTATTACGCCACTTGCCCGAATGCCCATGGCCCCCTTAGCGGTTGTGAAATGGATCATGTTCTTTGGCAATCCCACGAATCCGTAATCTGCTGTACCAAGCGTTACCGCAGTGGTAGGGGCAATTTCCGGTGTCCAGAGTGTTGCGAATATGCCGGGAATGTGGGCGAGTTTGGCCAAAGGGTGTTTCGAGTTCTCCGCCATATCTGCCCAGTACATCGCTGCGTCCTCAGCTGCTTGCATCGATGCCTCATAAGTCGTTTTCAGATGAATAAAAACAGTTTGGAGCTTACTCATCAATTCCTCGCAGATGGTTTTTTCCGGAAGAGTGACGGGTACGGAGCAACCGTTTATTTCACATGTAAAGTTCGATATTTTTTGATTGGTAGCGGCCGTTCAAAATGCGCTCATCAAAGTAGTCGTTATAAGCTGACAGGTTTACAACGAAATAGAACTGTAATATTTAATTTTCAATAGCTTATCTGATTCCGCATGATTTTGTACACACAGTGACATCTGTACTCTGCAGCGACAGCTTATCTGGATGGAGAGTGAGGAACGTAGGGTTGGATTAACACATCGGCGGGAATATGCATTCCCGCGCTAAGCCGCCGAATCATTGCGAGGGTTAGGGGGCGCTTACGCGCCAATATCTCCGCCACGCGGCCCCGTCCTCCGATGAAAGGCTCCAGGTCTTTGCGTTCCAGCCCCAAGGCTTCCATACGGTGTTTGATGGCTTCAATAGGGTCCGGCTCCTCGATAGGGTAGTGTTGAGCTTCGTAAGCCTCTACCAAGGTGCTCAGCACGTCCAGGCGGTCACCCTCGGGCGTGTCGGGCTGGGCATCCATCAACCGCTCAATATCGCTGAGCACTTGCTGATAGTCGGCTTCGGTCTTGATCGGTTTGATGTCCATGGCGGTTATCTCCTAGATTCGGTTGGCGTTGATCTTGCCATATTCGGCGTGGGTTCCAATGAACCGGATATAAATTATCCGGTAGGGATAGTTGATTTTTACGACCAAGCGATACTTGTTCCCGCCAATGTTGAAACACACCCGATTGTCTTCCAGGATGCTGGCGTTACCGTAATCCGCTTTGACCGCTTGCGGATGGCTCCAATCCGCTTGTTTGGCGAACCGGAACCAGGCTCGCAACGGCTGTTCAGCGTCTGCGTGTTGCTGCCAGAACTCCAGCAAGGTCTTTCGCGTGATAATCCTCATCTCATAATCCTATTATGTTCCCAATGTGGGAACCATACAAATATATTCCTATAGTCCTATTTTTGTAAATTAATTAATTTGTAAGTTGTTAAATTAATATATAGTTAGGGGCTGACATAGATTAGCCTTAAATTTCACACCATGTTTTCAGTATTTTGAGCTGATTTGATGGTGTGCTGTAGTTAAATCGGAACTCACATTCTTTGAGAAATAATGGAAAATTTTTCTTATCAATACCGTTGTATTTTCTCAAAACCCGTTTGGCTTGTTACCAAAAATTTTCCATATCGGCGATCATTCCTGGGTGTCTCGCTTTTCAGCCTGTCCAGATAATCCGCCCATGCCTGCATCATGGTTCGGCGTTCCTCCAAGTGGGTGGTTCGGTTATAGGCTCTGCCCAGTGGATCGCGGACTGCATGGGCAAGCTGGTGTTCAATCAGTTCAGGACGAAAGCCCAGCACCTCATCAAGAAGGGTTCGCGCCATCGCCCGAAATCCGTGCCCGGCCATGATCTCTTTGGGAATCTCCAGCTTCTGCAATGCAACAAGTACCGCGTTATCGCTCATGGGTCGGCCGCCCTTGGGACTACGTGCACCAGGGAACACATAGCGCCCTACTCCTGTGAGCGGGTGTAAGTTCCTTGAGAATCACCACCCCCTGTGTAGACAAGGGGACAATGTGGGGTGTATCGGTCTTGCTGACAATGTAGCGCCACTCTCTCGCCTCCAGGTCAATATCTTTCCATTGGGCGTGTCGCAACTCGCCCGGTCGGACAAACACCAAAGGTGCCAGCCGCAAGGCGCAGGACACCACCAAGGTTCCCTGGAATGCATCCAATGCACGCAACAATTCCCCCACTTGCCGAGGCTCGGTCACAGCGGGGAAGTGGGTGGACTTCACGGGTGGCAAAGCTCCACGTAGATCAGCGGAAATATCACGCTCGGCACGTCCGGTGGCGATGGCATAGCGGAACACTTGCCCGGTGGTTTGCAGTACTCTGTGTGCGGTTTCCAGTGCACCACGCGCTTCAATGCGCCGTAGGCACTCCAGCAGATCCAAGGGCTTTGATCTGTGTAATGGGACAATCTCCCGGCCAGGGAAAGATATCCCGCTCAAATCGTCGGATGATCCGGTCTGAATGACTGGCTACCCATCCTGGTTGGTGCTTGACAAACCTTTCACGGGTGATCACTTCAAATCTGTGGCTGATCTGGTCTACACAGGTTTTCTTGATCGCCTTGCGGTGTGCACGCGGGTCAATGTTTTTCTCAGTTGGGCACGGTGTTCATCCCGTGCATCCCGTGCTGCTCTTAGGCTGATTTCTGGATAGATACCAAGTGATATTTCCTCGTGCTTACCCTTGCTCTGGTAGCGAAAGCGCCACCACTTACCCCCCGTGGTATCCACCAGCAGGAACAGACCACGTTCATCAAACAGCTTGTACCGCTTGGCCTTGGGCTTGGCGTTGCGGATCGCAGTATCGGTCAGTGTCATAAGTGGGGACACTCACTCACAGGTAGGGGCAATATCCCCCAAAGTGTCCCCCTAAAATATAGCGGATGGTGACGGATCAGTACGGACTGTACCGGATACTAAATATATAAAACCCCCGTATAATCGGGTGCTTATGGACTTCTTCGGACTTCTGCGGATGGTTATTAATATGGTGGCCAGGGGCGGAATTGAACCACCGACACGAGGATTTTCAGTCCACTGCTCTACCAACTGAGCTACCTGGCCGTTTTCACCTTACGGTGAAGCGGGATATTTAAGCAGTTTATGGATTTTTCGTCAAGAATCACTACTCGGCGGTACATATCCCTCCGGCAACGTCGTGCCTTCACCAAAGAAAAATTGCTCCATCTGTTCCTCAAGAAACTGGCGAGCCTTCGGCTCAAAAGGTGTCAAACGATACTCATTAATCAGCATGGTCTGCTGTTGTAACCACTGCTGCCAGGCCGCCTTGGATACATTCTCAAAAATCCGCTGACCTAATGCCCCCGGATACGTTGGGCGATCCAAACCCTCAGCCTCTTCGCCCAGTTTAACGCAATTTACCACTCGAGCCATCACCCACTCCTAAGATGTATTTTGTTTCAAGATCCGCTTGCCAGCACTGTTAACAATCGCTTAACCGGCGCAGCAACCCCTCGATCACCAGAACAATCGGTGTTATACCAGACAAACCGTCGCCCTTCCATGACTGCACCGGCTTGCCGAATAACCGCAGCAGGTATTGGTGTAATTTCAAGACGAAAATGACTAAAGCTATGTGGCAATACAGGCCAGGCCGATTCTACTTTTACCTGCAAACCCAGTTGATCCCGACACCAAATCCCCACATCCACACCCTGCGGGCATTCTGGAAAACTCCATAATCCACCCCAGATACCCACAGGTGGACGCTGCTCTAGCAGTACCGAACCATCTGTCGCTCGCAACAACAGCATCTGTGTTTTCCGCAACGGTAATTCCCGACGTGGCCTGGGCGCTGGCAGCACCATTTCCCGACCTTGTGCATGTGCAGCACACGCAATAGCCAGCGGGCAAATGCCACATTGGGGTTGACGGCGCACACAGACCATTGCCCCTAAATCCATCATGGCCTGGGTATAATCGGCCACACGTTCAGTCGGCGTATAATACTCTGCCAGTGCCCACAGTACCGTTTGCACTGACGATTGACCCGGCCACCCCTCCACCGCTGCAAAACGTGCCAGTACCCGTTTAACATTCCCGTCCAGAACCGGATGCCGCTGCCCCGTGGCTAACGATAAAATAGCACCGGCCGTTGAACGGCCGATCCCTGGCAACTTTTGCATATCCAGACTGCTCAGCGGCATTACACCATCGTACTCATCACGCACGATTTGTGCAGCACGATGCAGATTGCGGGCGCGGCTGTAATATCCCAGCCCCGCCCATAGATGCAATACATCATCCAGGTCAGCATCTGCAAGCGCCTGATTGTCAGGAAATCTTGCCAGGAAACGCTGATAATAAGGGATGACGGTAGTGACTTGAGTCTGTTGCAACATGACTTCTGACACCCAGACACGATAAGGCGTGGGATTATCTTTCCAGGGCAACTGTTTACGACCATGCACATCAAACCATTCCAGTACACGTCGGGTAAATTCAGTCGCTTCCATCATGACTATTTTTCTTTATGGAGTAATGCAAACATGGCTCGTATCCTGATTGCCGGTTGTGGTGATATCGGCACAACGCTAGGTTTATCGCTGAGTACTCAAGGACATACGGTCTGGGGATTAAAGCGCCATCCTGATCCATTGCCTTCTCCCCTTCAAACCATAGCGGCTGATTTAACCGATCCCAATAGCTTGCACGCTTTACCGCCTGATATGGATTTTGTGGTCTACAGCGCCGCCGCATCGGGTTTCAGTGAGGCACGCTATCGGGATGCCTATGTGAATGGGGTTTACAACCTGTTGGAGGTATTACATCACACCCATCAGCACCCCAAGCGAATCCTGTTTACCTCCAGTACGTCAGTCTACGGACAAAATCAGGGTGAATGGGTTGATGAAGACTCGCCTGCTGAGGCCAACAGTTTTAGTGGCCGTTGCATTCGAGAAGGTGAACAATTGCTGTGGGACTCACCCTGGCTAGCGATTTCGGTACGCTTTGGCGGCATTTATGGGCCAGGCCGCACCCGCCTGATCGATAGCGTCCGCGAGGGCAGCGCTACACGGACTATCGGTCAACCTGTCTATACCAATCGCATCCATCGTGATGACTGCGCCCGCGTGCTGCAACATGTCATGACACTCCCCGATCCTGAGCCTCTCTATATCGCGGTAGATGATGACCCCGCACCACTGGACGACGTTTTGTGCTGGTTAGCAGCACAATTGGGTGTTTCGGCGCCACCGCTGGTAGAGCAAACGCCGCTAAAACCGGGTTCCGAGCGACGGGGCAATGCTGCCCTGCGCCAACGTGCCAATAAACGCTGCTGTAATGCCCGACTACGTGCTAGTGGCTTTCAGTTTCGCTATCCAGGCTATCGGGATGGTTATGGTGAGTTGCTGCCTTGAAACCCGGAAAACCGGCGTAACAACAATCAACCCGCTCTGAAATCCAATCAAAAGTGACAGGATACCGATTGACACTGGCAGCCCCCTCTTCTGCTGGAAGAAGGGCTAGGGGTGAACATGCTCAATATTCAGCAACGTATAGCGCAAACGCTATAAATTGGAACAACGTATAGCGTTTGCGCGTTAAAACAGGCAAATATAGCGAAACCAATTAATCAAATTTAATTGGTTCCGCTATAATACAATTGATTCAAACGACAACCGGCAATGCCGTACGCAGTTTTTTCATCGCGTTATTTTCCAGTTGCCGAATACGCTCGGCAGATACCTTGTATTCAGCAGCCAGTTCCTGCAAGGTCGCTTTCTTATCGTTCAACCAGCGGCGCTGCACGATATCGCGGCTGCGTGAATCCAGTTGCCTCATCGCCTCACCCAGGTGGCTCGTTGTTCGTGCTTCCCAGTCATCCTGCTCCAACACCACAGCAGGGTCGGTTTGGTCATCCTGCAAATACGCCGATGGCGTGTAGTCTTCCTGCTCATCCTCATCGCCAGAACGAGGTGCAGGATCAAAGGAAACATCATGGCCACTCAAGCGCGATTCCATCTCCACAACGGTGCTTGGCTTAACGCCCAAATCGCGTGCCACCGCCTCAACTTCGTCATGGCTCAACCAGCCCAAATACTTTTTGGCACTACGCAACTTGAAAAACAGTTTGCGCTGCGCCTTGGTCGTTGCAACCTTGACGATTCGCCAGTTACGCAGGATAAACCCATGGATTTCAGCACGGATCCAATGTACCGCGAATGACACCAGCCGAACGCCATGCCCCAGATCAAAGCGTTTAACCGCTTTCATCAATCCGACATTGCCTTCCTGGATCAGATCGCCCAGCGGCAAACCATAACCCATGTAACCACGTGCAATATGCACCACAAAACGTAGATGCGCTACAATAAGCCGTTGCGCTGCTTCCAGGTCATCGCGCAACTGCAAGCGCTGAGCCAGTCCCTGCTCCTCTTCAGCGCTCAGCACAGGGATACGATTGACTGCCCGGATATAACTCTCCACGCTATCAACCGGCATCGGCAAATTGTGCATTCGGGGAACCAGCGCATTTGTCATCGTCATTCTTTCCTCGGTTATTTCCTCTGTTTTCCTGATTTTAGCACTCTTTACCTTAGAGTGCTAAAATTAATCAAGGTTCCTCAAAACCCTGTCGATTACCCCCCGCTGCCCGCATTGCCGACCTGCTCATCCAATAAAGCATCGACAAATTCGGCCGCATCGAAAGCGCGTAAATCATCGATACCTTCACCAACACCAATAAAACGGATCGGTACAGCCAGGCGACGGGCAATCGCAAACACAATACCACCCTTGGCTGTACCATCAAGCTTGGTCAACACCAGGCCGGTCACACCAACCGCTTCATGAAACTGTACCGCTTGATTTAAAGCATTCTGTCCGGTACTGGCATCAACCACCAGCAAGACTTCATGCGGTGCAGTCGCATCCAGCTTACCTGCCACTCGCTTGATCTTCTTCAGTTCCTCCATCAGGTTCGACTGAGTATGCAGCCGTCCGGCCGTATCCGCGATGACCACTTCAACCTTGCGAGCTGCTGCTGCCGAAATCGCATCGTAAATCACCGAAGCCGAATCCGCGCCACTTTGCTGGGCAATTACCGGAATCTGGTTGCGCTCGCCCCAGACCTGTAATTGCTCAACAGCCGCCGCACGGAAAGTATCTCCGGCGGCCAATAGCACTTTATGCCCTTCGTTTCGCAACCGTTGCGCCAACTTGCCAATCGTTGTGGTTTTACCCACACCATTTACACCCACCATCAAAACAACATAAGGTCGGGATTCATTGGGCTGCCACGGCTGCCGGGAAGTGGCGAGGATCGCTAATAATTCCCGGCGCAATGCCTCCAGCAATGCCGGTATATCATTGAGTTGCCGACGTGACACCTGCTCGGTAAGCCGTTTCATTAAATGATTCGTCACATCTATACCAACATCGGCCAGCAATAAACGGCTTTCCAGCTCCTCCAAAACGTCTTCATCCAATGTGCGACCACTGAATAAGCTGGAAAAACCACTGAGCAGGTTCTGACGGGTGCGCCGCAATCGGTCGCGCAATTGTGTAAAACGCTCTGGTTTCGATTCGGTGGAGGGTGCTGCATCCTTGCCAGAGGCACTGCCTCGCCCAAACGGTAACCGAATAGGCTTATTCAGCACATCCAGTAAACTGGCCGCTTTGCGTTCTGGCGACACAGCAGCATCATTTTTATCATCAGTCGTCATATCAATATGGTCCGTTTCGTGGCTTGATTGCAGCGGAGAACCTAAAGTGTACGCAGGCTTATTCAGTCGCATGATTGTAGTGGGCTCCCGGCGAAGGGAGGGGGTTTTGAGAGGAACAAAACTTGTTCAGTCGCATGATTGTAGTGGGCACCTCATACATGGGCGTTACCGGACTCAAGCAATGAACCCTTGCACCTGTTAATTGCCCAATGAACGCAACATGCTGGCTACGACTTGCGGAGATATTATGTTACGTAATCCTTTTTTTACACTGACAGTGCTTTGGTTGATGGGGATACCGACTACCTTTGCAACCACGCCTGTTCACGAGTTTATACTTGATAACGGTTTAAAAGTACTGGTGCGTGAAGATCACCGTGCGCCTGTCGTGGTTTCACAAATCTGGTACAAGGTTGGCTCCAGCTACGAACCCAACAGCCTGACGGGTATCTCCCACTTGCTGGAGCACATGATGTTTAAAGGCACACCTAATGTGCCGAGCAACCAGTTTTCCCGCATGATTGCCGCCAATGGCGGCAGTGAAAATGCGTTCACCAGTCGCGACTACACCGCCTATTTTCAGACCCTGGAAAAAGATCGGCTGGCGCTTAGCTTCCGGCTAGAAGCTGACCGAATGCGCCATCTATTGCTTAACCCGGATGACATCAAAAAAGAAATACAAGTGGTAGCGGAAGAGCGCCGTTTGCGCACCGAGGATCGACCCGAAGCACTGACCAGCGAACGTTTTCAGGCAGCAGCCTATATTACCAGCCCTTATCGCAATCCGGTTATCGGCTGGATGCAAACTATTGAGACGATAACCCCTGAAGATTTGCGAAACTGGTATCAGCGCTGGTATGCACCTAACAACGCCACTCTCGTAGTGGTTGGTGATGTCAATCCTGATGGGGTTTATCAACTGGCAAAAAAATATTTTGGCGCTCTCCCCGCCGGCAAACTGACTCCACCCAGAGTTGCACAGGAACTGCCACAACACGGCGAACAGCGTATTATTGTCAAAACCCCCGCAGAAGTGCCTTATATCATGCTGGGTTATAAGGTTCCAACGCTCAAAACCGCTCAAGCAAGCTGGGAACCCTATGCACTCGCGATACTTGACGGCATTCTTGATGGCGGCAATAGCAGCCGTATTAGTCGCAACCTGATTCGTGGCAGCCAGGTTGCTGCCGCCGCAGGTACCAGCTATGACCTCAGCGCTCGGTTACAAGGATTATACGTGCTGACAGCCAATCCTGCGCCAGCTCGCAGCACAGCGGAAGTAGAGCAGGCGCTGCGTGCTGAAGTGGCAAAATTACGTGAATCACTGGTCAGCAGCGAAGAGCTGGCACGGGTGGTCGCACAAATCACAGCCTCCGAGGTGTATCAACAAGATTCCATGTTTTACCAGGGTATGCGTCTGGGCATTCTGGAGACGGTCGGGCTCGGCTGGCGCAAGATTGATGACTATGTCCGAGGCATCCAGGCAGTAACCCCGGAACAAGTAAATCAGGTTGCGCAAAAATACTTGATCGATGATCGCCTGACGGTCGCCACACTAGAACCCTTGCCACTGAATCAACGCAGACCCCGATCCAGTAAAGCCGTACACCCTGGGCGCCATTAGTGCGGCATGCCTTCCCTGTTCCGACGCGAATACCACATCGCATCATCATACTTTCCAGATCTGCTCATTTTCCGCCACAACCTATCTACCAACGCTAACCCTTAAAAATCATGTTGATAACGCTCATGCCTAATTTAAAACGACGGCTGTCCATTGCTTTCGCCGCTGTGCTGCTACTCGCATCTCGCGGGGTCATCGCCATACCCACCCTTGAACACTGGCAAACCAGCAATGGTGTACCGGTGTATTTCATACCTGCCCACGAATTACCGATGGTCGATATACAAATTTTATTTAAAGCCGGTTCAGCCTACGATGATCAGCAGCCAGGATTGGCAAAACTGACCAATGCCTTGCTGAATGAAGGCGCGGGTCAGTGGTCAGCCGATGACATTGCCGACCGGCTGGACAAGGTTGGCGCTCAGTTTGGCAGCTCTTCACAACGTGATTCAGCCATCATCTCGCTGCGCAGCCTGACCGATCCACGCTATCTACAACCTTCCGTTGAAACCGTTGCTCAATTATTGCAACAACCCACCTTTGCCCCGGAGGCGCTGGAACGACTTAAACAACATATGCTAACCGCCTTACAGGAACAGGCTCAGTCCCCCCGTGCGATAGCCTACAATACCTTCTACGAGGCACTTTATGGTAATCACCCCTATGGCTCACCACCTGACGGCACTGAAGCCAGTATAAAATCGATGACCCGTGCGGATGTACAGGCATTCCACCGCCGCTACTACACTGCATCCAACGCTGTCATTGCCCTTGTTGGCGACCTGGATCGCGCCACTGCGGAAAAATGGGTTGAAACACTGGCCAGTCATTTGCCGAAAGGTCAACCTGTACCAGCATTACCACCGGTTCCACCTGTTGCCAAAAGCCGCACCATCCGTATCGCGCACCCCTCTAGCCAGAGCCATATTCTGATCGGTCAGATCGGCGTGCGCCGCACGAATCCCGATTATTACGCCCTTTATCTCGGTAACCATGTTCTGGGCGGTAACGGTCTTGTCTCCTTGTTGTCACAAGAAATCCGTGAACAGCGTGGCCTGAGTTACAGTGTCTACAGCCTGTTCTCCCCAATGCAACAGGCAGGCCCGTTTCTGATGAATATGCAAACCCGCAACGATCAGGTGGACGTTGCCCTACAAGTGGCCCGGAAAACCCTGCAGACTTTCACCACAGATGGCGCTACACCACAGGCATTACAAGAAGCACGACAAAATATTATCGGCAGTTTTGCGCTTAATCTCGCGGGTAACCGTAAGCTGGTTAATTATTTAGGTCTGATCGCCTTTTATCGCTTGCCACTGGATTATTTACAACATTTCATCAACACGATGAATGGTATTACGCTGGATCAAGTCAATGCTGCATGGCGACAACAGATACAACCCGACCGGCAAATTACTGTGGTTGTCGGCGGTGAACAGCAAAAACCCGCGACCACTCCATGAAGCGAGGGAAACCACGGACGCGCCAGCTTCGTATTATTGGCGGGCAATGGCGCGGTCGGCGGTTCACATTCCCGGAACTGCCCGGATTGCGCCCTACACCCGATCGGGTACGTGAAACCCTGTTTAACTGGCTGACTCCAGTACTGTGCGGTGCACGTTGTCTGGATTTATTTTGCGGTAGTGGCGCACTTGGCATTGAGGCATTATCACGCGGTGCGGCTGAAGTCGTCTTCATTGACCGGCACCCACTGGCTATCCACACCTTGCATGAAAACCTGAAACGGTTCAACGCACAAGGCGCGCAGCTTGAACGCCATGAAAGCCTGCGCTGGCTAGAACAACCCGCAACAGCTTTTGATATCGTATTACTTGATCCCCCCTTCAATAAAAACCTGTTGGGACCGGCTTGCCAACAACTCGAACAAGGCGGCTGGCTCACCGCAACGGCCTGGATTTATCTGGAGGCGGAAACAGCATGGTCAACGGCCGCCCTGCCCAAACATTGGGAGCCCCATCGGGAAAAAATTGCCGGTGCAGTTGCCTACCGGCTCTTTCATCGGAAAAGCCTCGACCTGCTTGATGATGGCGACTCTGGATTGCTTTTCTGATACTTCAGCCCCATGCTCCAGTTGCGACTCTGGACGGCTTTTCTGATAATTCAGCCCCATTCTCCTAAACGAAAAGGATATTAGTATGTCCGTTGCTGCTATTTATCCGGGCACTTTCGACCCTATTACCAACGGCCATGCCGACTTGATCGAACGAGGCGCCCGCATGTTCGACCGGCTTATTGTGAGTGTTGCGGCCAATCCCAACAAACAACCACTGTTCTCTCTGGAAGAGCGGGTGGCACTGGTTAATGAAGTCGTATCACACCTGCCCCAGGTCGAGGTGCGTGGTTTCGATACGTTGCTAATCAATTATGCGAAAGGCATCGGTGCCAATGTGTTGATGCGCGGTTTGCGTGCTGTTTCCGATTTTGAATTTGAATTCCAGCTTGCCAGCATGAACCGTCGTCTGCATCCACAAATTGAATCCATTTTTCTGACACCTGCCGAGCAATTCGCTTTCATCTCTTCCAGCCTGGTGCGCGAGGTCGCAAAACTGGGTGGAGATATTACCCCCTTTGTGCACCCCTGCGTTAAAGCAGCACTGGCAAGAAAATTCGCAAATCAAAAAATAGTTGAGTAAAATAATAGGAAATTTGATATCTACGGCTCCAATCGCTTCCAGTACCGCGCCACCCTGCTCAATGGATAGAATTTTTGCTATCCATTGAGCGTCAAAACTATCGATCAAATGACAGTACTGAAGCAGTTAGGCAGAGCAAAGCCATTCAGCGCTACTAAGCGATCGACAGATTGGGTCGGTTGCTGTTCCACAATTACGAGGAGAAAACAGCCATGGCGCTAATGATCACCGATGAATGTATCAATTGCGATGTATGTGAACCGGAATGTCCGAATGAGGCCATTTATCAAGGCGAAGAAATCTACGAGATCAATCCGGACCTGTGTACACAATGTATGGGCCACTACGAGGTACCACAATGTACCGAGGTGTGCCCGGTCGATTGCATCATCCTCGACCCGAATCACAATGAGAGTGATGCACAATTACAGGCCAAGTATGAACGTCTGACCGGCAATACAGCCTGAGGCCCGGCGCGTATCAATTACTGACCCCTCATTAACATAAAAAACCGGGAAAAACCGAGGGGTCACTGGTATTTCGCCTAGCGTTATGAGAATCCCTGCCCCCACCACACCCCATTAAAGGCAATTTGCGCAAGAGAGCTACGTTCTCGCGGTTCACGCTCACGCCGGTCATCGCCATGCAGTCATGGCCATCTGGAATACCAAGGCAGAACCGGGCCATGTCCACACCAAAACCACCCATCTGGCGGGCGGCCACCCCCGGGGCTGTGGCCTGTAAACAGAGATTTTCACGCGCTGCCCCAGCAGCGTATTGTGACCAGCGGTTCGGCGTATCATTATAGCTGAAACCGAGGTGTTGCTACCGTCAGCAACCAAAGCGCATTTTCTGACTATATCTGATTGCCCGCTGCCAGACATTCAAAGGCTTGTCGCCAAGCCGCCGAATCACGAAAGCGATCCCAAAACCGGATAACGCCAGGGCTCGGCATCAAAGCAAGACCGTGCCCAACGTGCGGCTTCCAGTAACGCGGTCACATGTTCGCCGCTAACCGGCCAATCAGCGCCGACAGCACGTGGACTCCAGCATCGTGTGATTGCATCAGTAACAGGTGCTTCGAGTGATTGCATGTTTTTCGAACATATTAGGCCTCCTGATATAGACGTGATAATTTCCAGTCTGAAAACACCGATTTAAAAAAGTAACAATGACCACCACATCATTTTATAAAAGACGATCAACTCTATGAGGAATCTGTATGTCATCCATCGATAAAATCCATGAAATCAATAATTTCCTCAACCAGCATGTCCCATTGTTTCAGGCGATGGAGGCAAAACTGGAACGCTGCGATGAAACCGTCCTGGCTATTGCTGCACCGCTGGAACCCAATATCAATGATAAAGGTATCGCTTTTGGTGGCTCCATGGCGGCGATTGCGGCATTAACCGGCTGGGCCGTGACCCGAATCACGCTGGATGAGCACAATGAAACAGCTGAAATTGTTATCGCGGATAGCACACTAAAGTTCTTGCGTCCGTTACGTGACTCCATCGTTGCTGAATGCTTGCGACCTGATACGGCAACTGCACAGCAATTTATTGATAATCTCCGCCAACGCGGTAAAGTCCGTTGGTCACTTGATGTGATCATTCACGCTGATGGTGAACCGGCAATGACCTTTACTGGACGTTATGGTGTCTATCGCCCCACCTAAAATAATGTCGTCAATTTTTTTACGCCTCAATTTGTCGGCAATTTGCCCACAGATACTGCAGAAATTGAAATGACCCAGCTCTTTTCAACCTATGGGCGCGTATGTTCGCTACGCCTGGTACGGGATGTATTTTCCGTAAACTGTCGTGGTTTTGGTTTTATCGAGATAGAGAGGTATGAAACGCATACTGCTATCAGTGTACTCAATGGCCTTCCGCAGCAACAAAATCAAGGTTGATGAAGAACGGCCTGCAAAACAACGCGGTGGTCGTCGCCGCCAAATGACTGAAAAAACACCCCCCCACCTCCACAATTGTGTTTTGGGCACTACAATTCTGGAAAGTCCTTTGTATTGCTTGTTAAATCTGCAGGCCGAAATGCACAAGACTCTGTAAAAGCCATCCAAATGCACGGAAAAAAAGAAAAAACCTTGCCTCAGGACGGCTGCTACTGATGACCAACAACCACGCTTTTGCCATAACGCAACATGCTGATCTATGACTTTTATCGCTCGGTACGTGACAGTGCGCGCGACCTTTTACCGATCGTGATCGTGATTGGCGTTTTTCAGCTCCTGATCCTAAAACAGCCGATTCCTAATCTTGGTCAAATCGCACTAGGGACGCTCATGATCGTCCTGGGGCTAACCTTGTTTATCCGTGGATTGGAGATAGCACTATTTCCTGTTGGCGAAGCACTGGCTTACGGTCTAGCCCGAAAAGGCAGTCTTTTTTGGCTCATGGTATTCAGCCTCGCGCTCGGCTTTGGGACTACTGTGGCTGAGCCTGCATTGATTGCCATTGCTAATGAAGCCGCAGAAATCGCCGCGAAAGGTGGCGCCATTGCCAATAATGAGAGCACCCGAAGCGATTATGCATTCGGGCTACGTCTCACCGTTGCGTCTTCAGTTGGAATAGCCGTGTTGCTGGGTGTACTTCGTATTCTGAAAGGGTGGCCTATCCAGTGGTTTATCATCGCTGGCTATCTTGGCGTGGTTATCATGACACCGTTCGCACCACCACAAATTATTGGTATCGCCTACGACTCCGGTGGCGTGACTACGTCAACGGTTACAGTACCGTTGCTCACCGCACTGGGCGTCGGATTGGCAAGCACCATTCGTGGTCGTAATCCGATGATCGATGGTTTCGGTCTCATTGCCCTTGCTTCACTCACACCGATCATGTTTGTCATGGGCTATGGAATGATTATTCATGCTTGACACTCTCATCACAGGGCTATGGCAAACATTATTAAAAACAATCTGGGATGTCCTGCCCATTGCATTCGCACTCTTTAGCTTTCAGGTGTGGATTCTTCGCCAGCCCATCCCTAACCCGGGTCGAACCCTGCTGGGCTTTATTTATGTACTGCTCGGATTAACTTTCTTTTTGGAAGGGCTGGAGACCGCACTGTTCTCTCTAGGTGAACTGATGGCACGCCAATTAACCGATCCGGTGTTCCTTTATGGCGATAGTGCGGTACCGGAACAACCCTATTGGAGCGATTATTTATGGGTTTATGTTTTTGGTGCAGCCATTGGTTTTGCCACAACTATTGCTGAACCTGCATTGATCGCAGTCGCCTTGAAGGCATCCGCCGTCTCTGGTGGCACGATAACCGTTTGGGGATTGCGTATTGCGGTTGCGATTGGCGTGGCTATCGGTATTGGTGTCGGCACGTTCCGTATTGTCACCGGAACACCGTTACATTGGTATATTATGGCGGGCTATGTGATCGTGGTTATCCAAACGGGATTTGCACCACGTGCGATAGTACCGCTAGCCTATGATTCCGGTGGCGTCACCACATCGACAGTGACTGTACCGCTGATAGCGGCACTCGGTCTTGGTCTGGCCAGTACCATTGCCGGGCGTAGTCCACTGCTTGATGGTTTCGGTCTGATTGCTTTCGCGAGCCTGTTTCCAATGATAACGGTAATGGGATACGCACAAATTGGTGAGTGGCGGGCAAAACAGATTCGGCAGCACCAAATACGACAAACACAAGAGCTGGATTAATGAAAATAATTGAGGAATCATTACCATGCACTTTAAATTGATCGTTGTGATGGTTGATGAAAATAAAACCAAAAAGGTACTGGAGGCGGCGCGGGCAACCGGTGCAACCGGTGCAACCGTTCTTAATCAGGCACGTGGAGAAGGTCTCGAACCACGAACCACCTTCTTTGGTCTTAGCCTGGAAACGCGTTGCGATGTGGTGTTGTTACTGGTTGAAGAGCATTTAAGCCGCCGGATTTTGGAAGCTATCGCTGCCGTTGGCGGTTTTGACGATACCTCTGGCACAGGCATTGCGTTTCAGATTGACGTTGAGGATGCCATCGGTGTAGGTCACCAGATGCGTAAACTCAGCCAATTGGTCGAGGATAATATATGACACGAGAGCGACAACTTATTCGCGTCATTGATGTTATGAAAACAGCAGTCGATATCATTGATGACTCAATGACCGTAGCCCAGGCCTTAAAGATGATGAAGCATTTTGAAACCAAATGCCTCATTGTTGACAAGCGGCATGATGACGATGAGTATGGCATCGTGCTGATTTCCGATATTGCCTGTCATGTGCTGGCGAAAGACCGTTCTCCTGAACGTGTCAATGTCTACGAGATTATGTTCAAACCTGTCATTGCCGTTAATCCACAAATGGATATTCGCTATTGTGCCCGACTGTTCCAGAAACTGGGGCTGTCACGCACCCCTGTTATCGAAAATGGCAAAGTTATCGGCATTATCAGCTACACCGATATGGTCTTGAAAGGCATGTGCGCTATTACGCCTGGATGTGATGCCAATTTGTCACAATCACCGCCACCCAACGACGAAAGTGACAAACGAAAGTGACAAATAAAAAGGTGATTGATATCGCATCGCCCTTATCTATCTTAATCCCCTTATCCTCATAGCCTGCCTCAAATATTAAGGGCAGGCACACATGCTGCAAAACCACCTAGCCGATCAGGCGCATTCGCGCCTCACGGTATTTAGCCGTAGTTTGCCTGACGATTTCAGGCGGTAATTCCGGTGCAGGTGGTTGCTTATTCCAGCCCAGCGTTTCCAGATAATCACGGGCAAACTGCTTATCAAAACTGGGGGGATTGACACCGGGCCGGTACTGATCCGCTGGCCAGAAGCGCGAAGAATCCGGTGTAAGCACCTCATCCATCAACACGAGCTGATGATGCTCATCCAGCCCAAATTCAAATTTTGTATCGGCGATAATGACTCCCCGTGACAACGCATACCGGGCGGCTTCCCGATAGATTTGAAGACTCACGGCACGTATTTGCTCTGCCAGCTCACAGCCAAGCACTTCGACAATCTGCTCAAAGCTGACATTTTCATCGTGTGCACCTAATGCTGCCTTGGTGGAGGGGGTAAAAATCGGCTCAGGTAGCTGCTCAGCCAGCCGCAAACCATCCGGCAACGCAATGCCACACACCTCACCGGTCTGCTGGTACGCTTTCCAGCCGGAACCAATGAGATAACCACGCACGATGGCCTCTACCGGTAACCCTTTGAGTTGGCGTGCCACCACAGCCCGATCAGCAATAACGGCTCGCTCTTCAGGATCAGGAAGTACTTGCTCTAGCGTTCTTTCAGCCAAATGCAGATGATTCGGAACAAGATGGCGGGTCTGACCAAACCAAAAATTGGAAACAGATGTTAATACCGCGCCTTTATCAGGAATTTGAGTCGGCAAAATCACATCAAAGGCTGATAAGCGGTTGCTGGCAACGATCAGTAGGTGCTGCTCATCGACAGCGTATAAATCCCGAACCTTGCCACGATAACGCAGCGGTAAACTTTGGATGTCAGGCGGATCAACAGGAGAGGCAACCATTACTGAGAAACTCCTAAACCATAATTAGGATAATTCCTGCGTTTACTTATTGTAACATTGAATCGCCTTGCCTTAATGAAACAGTATGGCCTGCTACCGGCATCTCAACCCCGGATATATGCCCATGAACCTAAGCGATACGCTGTTACCCGCTGATTTACTCCTTTTTGCTAATTTTATCTGGCTACTTATCGGATTGCACGCCATACGAACTGCGCCCTGGCGAATTTTCCTGAGACATTCTGAAATCCAGCATGTTTTTCTGGGGGCTTCAGCCATTCTTTTTCTGATGTGGCTTTTTGAAGCCGGGGTTCACCCCGCGCTGGGTTTCCATTTTATGGGTATTACAAGTTATACTTTAATGCTTGGCTGGTCGTTTGGCATCATCGGCACAAGTATTATCATGGTTGGAATCACCCTCATGAGTGGTGACTGGTCAGCATTGGCGATGAATGTTATTTTGTTTGGGGTATTACCTGTCTCAGTCAGCTATGGCTTTTATACGCTGATCCATCGTTATCTTCCCCATCATTTGTTTATCTATATTTTTCTCTGCGCCTTTCTTAATGCTGCGCTGGCCGCTGGTAGTGTCGTTTTCGTGCTGGTGACCTTGCTAGTGACCACAGAAGTTTATACTTTCACCCGTATTAGCAATGAATACCTGCCTTATCTACCGCTGTATCTGTTGCCTGAAGGAATGCTCAACGGCATGGTGATAACAGTTTTAATTGGTGTACGGCCTGGCTGGCTCAAGACTTACGATGATGAAACCTACCTAAAACCCTGAGTGGTTTCAGACTACGCATCGTGCCACAGTGTAACCATGGACCACTTTATGCTTGACGATATGCTTTGGTGCCATTCGCTCTATAGCGGAACCCGTTAAATCTGATTAATGGGTTCCGCTATATTCATCTGTTTTATAGCGCAAACACTAGAAATTGCTCCAATTTCTAGTGTTTGCGCTATATTTTGACAAACCACTTATCGGGATCTGTGCTATATAAATAACCAAGTCTTTTTTATGTTTCTGTTTCCAGAGGTTTTAAATCAGGCGTGTTAGGTAAATTATTCGGCAGTGTATTTGGTTTTATGGTCGGCGGGCCGGTGGGTGCTTTTTTAGGCGCGGCGGCTGGTCACAGTTTCGACCGGAATGCTTACAAGCGCAGTGAAGCCACAGGAACACGGTATTCAGCACGGGCCAATGACATTTTTATCAACGTTGCTTTTCAAACGATGGGTTATCTTGCCAAGCTTGATGGCCGCGTCTCTGAACAGGAAGTCGCAGTCACGCGCGCTATCATGAATCACTTGCGATTGAATGCCGAGCAACGCCAGGCGGCCATTGCCTATTTTACTCAAGGTAAACAACCTGATTTTGTGGTGGGTGCTGCAATAGACCGCTTGCAACAAAGTCATGAGCATTATCAGATACCACTAACACAGTTTCTGGAGCTGCAATTGAATATCGCTTATGCTGATGGTCGCTTGCATCCAAAAGTATATGCCCAATTGCTGTATGTTGCCCGGCGACTGGGGATAGGTCGCTTGCAGTTTGAAGCATTACATACCTTGTTCCGCGCCCGCATTCACCCACAGGACGGATTTTACGACTCTGACTCTAACCAGGAGCAGGCTAACGCCTCACAGCCTGTACGTGCAATAAACTCGCTCGATCAGGCGTATAAAACCTTGGGACTACACCGTAATGCGAATATCGATAACATCAAGCTGGCGTACCGTCGGCTGATTCGGCAACACCATCCGGATAAACTGGAAGCCAACGGTATTTCATCCGTGGATCTGGAAAAGGCAAATGATAAAACGATGGCTATCACAGCGGCCTACGAACTTATCAAGATATCAAAAGGCTTTTGAGTACTCAAAGTATTCCTCGTTCAGCCAACGACACACTGTAGCCATCACCAATGACCAGGTGATCCAGTAACCGAACATCAATCAACGCCAACGCCTCTTTCAACCGTCGTGTGATCATCTCATCGGATTGGCTGGGCTCTGCAATGCCAGAGGGGTGATTATGCGCAACGATCGCTGCTGCCGCATTGTGATACAGTGCTCGCTTGATGATTTGCCGCGGGTGCACAGCCGAACTGTCGATGGTTCCGAAGAAAAGCTCTTCATACTGAATAACGCGATGCTTGTTGTCTAAAAACAGACAGGCAAACACCTCATGTGGATGATGGCGCATACGTGCCATCACGTAGTGGCGCGTATCTTCTGCGCTTTGAATGACATCGCCGCGTTGCAATGTATCTTCCAGATAGCGACGAGCCAATTCCAGCACAGCCTGTAGCTGTGCATACTTGGCCAATCCCAAACCAGGGGTTGCACAAAACGCTTTTTGATCCAATTCCAGTAATGTACGCAGATTACCATGCTGCTTTAGCATATCGCGTGCCAAATCAACCGCACTGCGCCCCCGCACACCCACCCGCAGAAAAATCGCCAGCAATTCAGCATTGGAGAGTGCCGCTACGCCTCGCTGCAAGAGCTTCTCTCGTGGACGTTCATCATCAGGCCAGTCACGGATGGACACTTACGAATTTCCTTGATACACACCACAAATAACGTCGATAAATGAACATCATTTCTAGAATAAGTTGACTATCAAAACAACAATGATGGTCCTGAAATCACGCATTCAAACCAAAGCCATTCAGCACCATTGCTGCTTTTAACCTGATTCAGTGTAGCGCTTCACCTGCGCAGACGCGACAACTGATGCCACATACCGACTATCGACTCTCAGCTAAAAAACAACCATAGCTACACTATTGATCTTCGTTGCACCACCTCTAACTTGTACCCTTTCCTGGGTCTGCTGCGCTAAGCTGTGCCCTCCTCACCTTGCATGGAGCTTTGCCAATGCTGCAACCTCTAGCCGGAAAACGCATTCTATTGGGTATCACAGGCGGCATCGCTGCCTATAAAAGCGCTGATCTAGGCCGCCGACTACGAGAAGCCGGTGCAGAATTGCAAATTGCGATGACCCCGTCAGCAACAACATTCATTACACCGCTAACACTTCAAGCGATATCCGGCCGACCCATACGAACCGAGTTATTAGACGCGAATGCTGAAGCCGGTATGGGGCATATCGAACTGGCACGCTGGGCAGATCTAATTCTCATTGCACCCGCTACGGCTGATTTTATTGCCCGCCTGGCACACGGCATGGCCAATGATTTACTCAGCACGCTCTGTCTGGCGACCGATCGACCTATTGCCGTTGCTCCAGCAATGAATCGCTTGATGTGGCAAAACCCTGCGACTCAGGATAATTGCCGACTATTGGCACGGCACGGAATAAAAATCTGGGGGCCCGGCGTTGGCGAACAAGCCTGTGGCGAAATTGGTGCAGGCCGGATGCTAGAGCCCTTGAAATTGCGTAATCAAGTGCTTGAGCAGCTCGGTGAAAAGCGTAAACAGCCAGCCTTCTTCTCGAACAGTACGCCCCTGGAAACACCACTTACATCGCATGACTTACAGGGATTGGTTGTACTGCTAACAGCAGGACCTACTCGCGAACCTATTGATCCTGTGCGCTTTATTAGCAATCGCAGCACCGGTAAAATGGGTTTCGCCGTAGCTGAGGCCGCTGCCGCTGCAGGTGCGCACGTCATTTTGGTAACCGGTCCTGTCAGTCTGGAAACACCGCCGGGTGTGGAACGGATTGACGTGGAAAATGCTATTGATATGCATCAAGCGGTAATGCACCGCGTCCAACAGGCAAATATCTTCATCGCCACCGCTGCCGTCGCTGATTACCGTGCTGTTAAGCAGGCTGCACAAAAAATCAAGAAAACCCGGGACACCCTACGACTCGAACTGGTCAGGAATCCAGATATTCTGGCCGATGTTGCCACCCTCTCTTCACACCGTCCCTTTACTGTAGGCTTTGCCGCTGAAACGCATAATGTCCGGCACTATGCAGACGAGAAACGCCGTCGCAAAAACCTGGATCTTATTGCAGCCAATCAAGTGGGCATAGCCGGTAGCGGTTTTGAGAGTGAGCAAAATGAGCTGCTTGTTTTGTGGGAAGGTGGTGAACACACTCTGCCGCTGGCCAATAAAACGCTGCTTGGCCAACAGCTCGTCGCACTGATTGCTATGCGTTACGATCAAAAAACATAGTATAACGAACTGACGCTCACTGGCAGAAGAGTAAAAAAATGCCACCGATGCCTACGCCGCAAGTGATGCCTTTACCCTGTCACCGAATAACGTGACCCTGTATATGCAGCAAGCAAATGTCGGGGGTGACACTCAAGCCATACCCATGCTGAGACTTTAGCTTTCATCCAAAGCAAATAAGCGTCAAAATGTCATTTGATCGTCACATGATCAGGCATTAAATATTAGCGGAATCAATTAAATTTGATTAATTAATTCCGCTATATCCATCTGTTTTAACACGCAAATTATCCACTTACCCACATCTTTCGGTACATCGTGACTCATCAAACCATTGAATTAAAAGTGCTCGACGCTCGGCTCGGTCAGGAAATACCGTTGCCTGAATATGCAACCTCTGGTTCCGCCGGTCTGGATCTGCGTGCATGTTTACCAAAGCCACTCACCGTACATTCAGGTAAGACCCATATAATTCCTACAGGTCTGGCAATTCACATCGCCGACCCAGGCTTGGCGGCAGTCCTGTTACCGCGCTCCGGCCTTGGGCATAAGCACGGTATTGTCCTTGGCAATCTGGTGGGGCTGATTGACAGCGATTATCAGGGGGAATTGTTGATATCGTGCTGGAATCGTGGTCATACACCATTCACTATCACTATTGGTGAGCGCATTGCCCAACTGGTTATCGTGCCAGTGGTTCGCGCCCAGTTTGAGATTGTGCCGGAATTCACCCCCAGCGAACGAGGAGCAGGTGGTTTTGGTCATTCCGGTCGGTGCTGAAGTACAGTATGAAAAAATCCATTTTTCGAGAATATGATATTCGTGGTGTCGTCGATCAGGACTTGACTATTGATAGTATCAGGGATATCGGGCAGGCCATCGGCAGCCTTGCCGCTGAACGTAATGAAACACAAGTAATTGTTGGTCGTGATGGTCGCTTGTCCAGTCCCGTATTATGCCAAGCCCTGAAAACCGGTATTCGTGCGGCCGGATTAGATGTACTGGATCTCGGTGCCATCCCGACCCCGTTGCTGTATTACGCCACGCATACACTTGGAAGCAGCCATGCCGGTGTGATGATTACTGGCAGTCACAACCCGCCACAATACAACGGCCTGAAAATAGTCATCGACAAAATTGCATTACACGGTGCCGTCATTAATGACCTGCGCCATCGTATAGAAAGCGGCAATGTGCGCTACGGCTGCGGCAACGAGCAAACGACCGACATTCATGCCGACTATATTCAAAAAATCGCTAATGCCTTGCCACTACCACGACCGCTTAAAATTGCGGTTGACTGCGGTAATGCCATTGCCAGCCACACAGCACCTACCCTGCTCAGAGCACTCGGCTGCGAGGTGATCGAGCTCTTTTGTGAAGTCAATGGCCATTTTCCAAACCACCATCCTGACCCAAGTATTCCTGACAATCTGGCTGACCTGCAAAAGGCCGTTATTGCCCATAATGCCGATATCGGCCTGGCATTCGATGGTGATGCCGACCGTCTGGGTGTGGTCGCAAGCAATGCCGAGATTATCTGGCCTGATCGTGTCTTGATGCCCTTAGCCGAAGAGGTACTTACTGAACACCACGGTGCAGCGATTGTTTATGACATCAAATGCTCACGCCATTTGACACAGCTCATCGAGAGCCTGGGTGGGCAATCTATTTTATGGAAAACAGGTCATTCGCTAATCAAGGCAAAAATGCGGGAAACCGGTGCACTGTTGGGAGGTGAAATGACCGGTCACTTCGCACATGCAGACATGTGGTTCGGGTTCGACGATGCGTTTTACGCGGCTGCCCGATTGCTCAATGTCTTGGCGCAGCATACCATTTCCAGCGCCGAGTTCTTTAACACATACCCCAACAGCTTGAGTACGCCAGAGCTACGTATAGATATGGCAGAAGGTGAACCATTCATTTTAATGGACCAGCTCGCAGCACAAGCCGACTTTGGTAGAGATGCGAAGATCATTACCCTGGATGGTTTGCGGGTGGAATTTCAACACGGTTGGGGACTGGTACGCGCATCAAACACCACACCCAGCCTGGTATTACGTTTTGAGGCGGATCAACAAGACGCCATGACCGATATTCAGGAACGCTTCCGTCAAACGCTAGATACATTGCGTCCGGATTTAGACCTGCCCTTCTAGTTTGCACACCCGCCCCGGCAATACCCCATATATAATTTTCTGTTTCATTTTTTAGCTTGAAGGCTGACCGATTCATGGCACTTGATATCCAAAAGGCTACACAGGTAGCGCATGTACTAACCGAGGCACTCCCTTATATTCGCCGCTTTGCCAAAAAAACCATCGTGGTGAAATACGGCGGTAACGCTATGGAAAACGAAACACTTAAAAACGGCTTTGCCCGTGATATTGTGCTCATGAAGCTGGTCGGCTTTAATCCGGTCGTTGTGCACGGTGGTGGGCCACAAATCAGTAACCTACTCAAACGCATTGGTAAAGAAAGCCATTTTGTACAGGGTATGCGTGTCACCGACAATGAAACCATGGACGTGGTTGAAATGGTATTAGGCGGCCTGGTCAATAAGGAAATTGTCAACAACATCAATCGCCAGGGTGGTTGTGCGGTCGGCTTGACCGGCAAGGATGGCAATCTGATCGAAGCCCGCAAACTGACGATTACCCGCAAAAGCCCTGAATTGAATGTACCTGAAATCATTGATATTGGCCATGTCGGTGAAGTGAACAGCATCGACCGATCTGTCGTTGAAACACTCACACAGGGTAGCTTCATTCCGGTTATCGCACCGATTGGTGTCGGACCTGATGGACAGTCTTACAACATCAATGCCGATCTGGTGGCTGGCAAGATTGCTGAAGTATTACATGCCGAAAAACTGATTCTGCTAACCGATACGACCGGGGTACTTGACAAGCAAGGTAATTTGCTAACGGGTCTGGATGCTCGGCAGGTTCAGGCCTTCATCGATGACGGCACTATCCACGGTGGCATGTTGCCCAAAATCAACTGCGCGCTGGAAGCGGTACGTGGCGGGGTCAGGGCGGCACATATCATCGACGGACGCATTGAACATGCTGTCATAGTCGAGCTATTTACTGTCGATGGTATTGGTACGCTGATTCGCGGTTGAGCCAATTGCTCCATACTTCGTGACAGCATATGATCGGGAAAAACTGATTCCAGGGAAGAAATCTGCTTTATTGGCTTCTGTTCAGCTGTGATAACAAGCAAAATGAATCCGGGCTGGACTGCCCGTTTGCCCGATGTGCGACACAAATGCATCTTGTGTACCTTCAAAAGGCACAAGCTGGTTTTGATATATAGCGGAACCAATGAAATCTGATTAACTGGTTCCGCTATATCCATTTGTTTTAAAACGCAAATTATCACTATAAACTGGAACAATTTATAGTGATAATTTGCGCTATAGCCCTGCGAAAAGAGCACACCTGACACATAATCACGTAACAACTTCAGCTAATTGTTCAGAACTACACATGTGCTTGATTGTGAATTGCTGACTAGCGGGCAATCCGAACAGCGCACACCAATTAAGGCTTGGACAATCACCTCTTTCTGCCATTGTCGGCGGTAGTCGCGTGCGTATAACTCGATCCACTCCAATGCACGTTCTTGTCGCTCCTCGAATGGAAAGTCTTTGGTGTACTGCTTGATAGCTTGTGCTTGCTGTCGCAAAAAATCCGCATCAGACAGATCCAGACACGGAACATCTTCTAGAAAGTTAGCAAGCATCGACAGTACCGGATCATCTACGATATGCATAACAGTCTACTTATTCTGCGCACGCTTTAATATTGAGGCAAGGCCACTATAACAGAAAAATTGTGCGGTGCACAATTTTTCTGTTGGCAGACACCCGACCCAAAATACCAACCCACTTGCCCGTACAGCAAAGCACCCTGTATCTAAATAATGCCATCACGAGATAAGAAATAAGCGATTGTATTGGTAATGAAAGGATTGCATGTGACACACTCACATCGCAGACATGCTATATCAGACAAAGCATGGGCTTTGCTGAAGCCGCATTTGCCCGGACAATCCGGGCAATGGGGTGGCGTCGCCAAAGATAATCGCCTATTTATCAACGCGGTTTTCTGGATTATGCGCACGGGTGCCCGGTGGCGTGATTGACCGCCTGATTACGGCGGCTGGAGCAATACGCACCGTCGTTTTATCCGCTGGCGCGATAATTACGGCATCTGGTTGAAAACGCTTTCCTGCACCTCAAAAGATAGCGTAGTATCGCTACAAGATATGCCAAACACACAGCCTCGTTTCTCGCCGCCGCACACATCAGGTGCATTGCGCTTTGGGCCAATATCTCGTGACTACACGATTTAATCGCCTAACGAGTCTTGCCGCTCATTTTTACCCTTGTTCCCATCTTGTATGATGGATGACGGACTGGTTACATGGTGCAGCTTTACACCGCCTTTAAAGGAAAGACAAAAAATATCAGAAAAATCAACAAGGTAATTTGTTCAGGATTTAATGGCTAATCAAAAAATTACTGAAAAAGCACTGATATGATCAATAGTTTTCTCTCTGGCCAACACGGGTGACGTTACTGGATACCCGCCTACACGGGCATGACGACGGTGTATCGATTAACCCTGCCATTCCCGCGAAAGCGGGAAACCCGACATTTGTAGCTATGCAGGTCAGTATTTTTAGACTTGGCTATAATTGCCCGGCCGACAACACCTGCCCCCCCTAAGCAAGACATCAAAACCGATACTATAACCACCAGATTACCCCAATACTTCGCCACATGCTGCCAACAACTGGCATACAACGATAGCGTGTACATAATTATCCAGTGGCAAGGTCGTGAATTGTCACAAACAGCCCTGTCCGTCCTAATCCTCAAAAAACCATAACCGCTCTTAATCTACTTGATCACTGGAGGAGACAACCACTATGAATGCAGTCTGGCTAGCACTCATTGGTTTGATCGCATTTGCTCTCGGTTACCTGCTTTACTCCCGATTCATTGCCAGGAAAATTTATCAACTTGACCCCGACTACGTGACACCCTCACATAGCATGGAGGATGGCGTCGATTATGTCCCCACCAATAAATACGTACTGTGGGGACATCACTTTACTTCAGTAGCGGGTGCTGCACCGATTATCGGACCAGCAGTCGCGGTGATCTGGGGCTGGGCACCCGCCTTTTTATGGGTCGTTCTAGGCACCATATTCTTCGCTGGTATTCATGATTTCGGTGCAATCTGGTCAAGCGTCCGTAATAAGGCTCGCTCGATTGGCTCCTTCAGTGGCGATCTGCTTGGCAAACGTGCACAGAGCTTATTCATGATCATTATTTTCCTGCTGCTACTCATGGTCAATGCAGTATTTGCCGTTGCTATCGCCAAAAGCTTCATCAAAACGCCAAGCAGCGTACTACCGTCCTGGAGTGCCATTCTGGTTGCCTTGGTGATCGGCCAGCTGATTTATCGCTATAAGGTCGGGCTATTGTGGCCTTCGCTGGGGGGCGTTATTGCGCTTTATTTCTTCCTGTATATTGGCCCCTTGTTTCCCATCTCGTTACCTGATCAGGTCCTCGGCTTAGTACCCAATGCCCAGTGGATCATTATCATGTTTATCTACGCGGCTATCGCATCCCTGTTACCGGTATGGGTTTTATTACAGCCTCGGGATTACATCAACGGACTGCAATTATTTATCGGTCTCGGCATCCTCTACATATCACTCTTTATCTTCAGCCCACAAGTGGTTGCGCCGGCATTTAATCCCAATATCCCACCTGGCACACCACCAATTTTTCCGCTGCTGTTCGTAACCATTGCCTGTGGCGCTATCTCTGGATTTCATTCACTGGTCGGCTCTGGCACAACCGCTAAACAAATTGATAAAGAAACTGATGAACGGTTGGTAGGCTATGGTGGCTCGGTCGGTGAAGGACTACTCGCACTTGCCGCCATCGTGGCCGTCAGCGCCGGTTTTGCAACACTCGGCGACTGGCAAGCGGTCTATACCAAATTTGGTGCCGGTGGCATCTCGGCCTTTGTCGAAGGTGGAGCCAATATCGTTTCCAAGGGTCTGGGCCTTTCCCATGAATTTGCCGCGACCCTGCTGGCCGTTATGGCCATTCTCTTCGCCGGAACGACCATGGATACCGGTGTCCGTTTGCAACGCTACATCGTTCAGGAATGGGGTCAAATCTACAATATCCCGTTTCTGAGAAGTAATGGCGTCGCCACCCTGGTTGCTGTCGGAGCCTGTATTGCCCTGGCCTTTGGTGCGGGTGGCACCAGTGGCGCAGGTGGCATGATCATCTGGCCGCTATTTGGTACCACCAACCAACTCCTGGCTGGTCTGGCGCTGTTAGTTGTGAGTCTGCTTTTGCTCAAGTTAGGCCGTCCGGTCTGGTTCACGCTGATACCTATGGCGTTCCTGCTGGTTATGACAATACTGGCACTGCTGCTCCAGCTCTGGAGCTTCTTCACCGCAGGCAACTGGCTGTTAATCGTCATGGATATTCTGATTCTGATCGCCGCTGCCATGGTTGCACTTGAAGCCATCAGTGCGCTTATGCGTGAACGTCAGCGCCTGGCCACTGCTGAACAGGCCAATTAAGTGAATCGTGAACAGTTAAGAACTATTCTGGGCCAGTGGGAAACCCTGGCACGTGAGTTTTACACCGCTCCCTACCGGGGAGCGGTGGCTCGCGCTCAACGCGATGAAGACGATCTGTTTATGTTATTCGTATTCTCGGAGATGCTGGGTGTACCGAATCCGGCCAGCTATTACACACTGGAGCTGCAACCACTGCTGCTAGAACAATTCCACGACTGGCATCAGCGTATGGGTATGGAGCACTCTCCCCTTGACCATTTCAAATGCTGTTGACTCATGCTGAACATTCTGGAACGGCGAATCCTCTTTGTTGGCGGCAAGGGTGGCGTTGGCAAAACAACCGTGGCAGCAAGCCTGGCGTTGCTGGCCGCTGAACAGAACCGCCGTGTGCTAGTCGTCTCCACTGATCCGGCACACTCCCTTGGAGATATTTTCAATCAAACACTCCAAGATAATGAAACGATGCTGGCGACTAACCTGTGGGGTCTGGAAATTGATCCTGACGCGACAACTGACCGTTACATCGAAGGCGTCAAGCACAATTTGCGCGACCTGGCCAATCCAGCCATGTATAGTGAAATCGAGCGACAAATGGATCTGGCCCGAGCGGCGCCCGGTGCTGTTGAAGCGGCCCTGCTGGAGCGGGTTGCAACACTGCTCGACGAGGCGCAGGCACGCTACAATCTGGTGATTTTCGATACCGCTCCAACCGGTCATACGCTCCGTCTGCTATCGCTACCTGAAATCATGGCGGCCTGGACTGACGGCTTGCTCAAGCAACATGAACGCTCCAGCAAGCTTGGTGAGGTGCTTGAGCGGCTCGGTGGACGGCGCGGCTCTAAAAAAGGCAATGACCTTGATTATCTGAACCAGACTGGGGCTAATCGTCCGCAAGACGATCGCAAGAGCCGCATCCGTCAAATATTGCTGGAACGGCGACGCAAATTTCACCGCGCTCGACGCTTGATACTAAACAGCGAACAAACTGCTTTTATGCTGGTGCTCAATGCAGAAAAACTGCCTATTTTGGAAAGCAAAAAAGCGCTAGCCATTTTGCGTGAATTTAAGGTGCCTGTTGCCGCGCTGATCGTCAATCGTGTACTACCAAAGGATGCAGAAGGTCATTTCATAGAAAACCGTCGCCGCCAGGAAGCCACTTATCTACATGAAATCGAGCAGGAATTTACAACGTTACCCCGTATTTACTTGCCGCTGCTCCCCTGCGATGTACATGGTATCAACACGCTCAAGTGGATTGGGCAGCAACTCAGCCAATATTCCATGCCCTAAATTTGTCCGGCTATAGCAGGATTGACCAGACATATGGGGCATAACCATTAATCTCGACACCGTAACCTGGCTTGACTACAATCGTTTGAAACCCTGATAAAATCGTGGAAACTACCATGCGCCGAGTTGTCTTTAATCAGAAAGGAGGGGTGGGTAAATCCACTATCGCTTGCAATCTGGCTGCCATCAGCGCGGCACGCGGTCAACGCACCCTGCTAGTCGATCTGGATCCACAAACCAACGCCTCTCACTACTTGCTAGGTCAGACACTGGGTGAACAGAAAAAAACCCTTGCTCATTTTTTTGATGATGTCCTGGCCTACAGGATATTCGGCGACAAACCCGATACCTATGTTGTACCGACCACTTTCAACAATCTCAGCGTACTCCCCTCCGACCCGCGACTGGAAGAGCTGCAAATCAAGCTGGAATCCCGCTACAAGATGTACAAGCTGCGTGAAGCACTGGATACGCTAACCGAATTTGATGCCATCTTCATTGATACACCACCTGCGCTCAATTTTTATACCCGCTCGGCATTGATTGCCGCCCAGGCCTGCCTGATTCCGTTTGATTGTGATGACTTTTCCCGCCGTGCCCTGTATACCCTGATGGACAGTATCCGCGAGATTCAAGCAGATCATAATAGCGATCTGCGGATTGAAGGTATTATCGTTAATCACTTCCAGGCACGCGCCAAATTGCCTGTACGCCTGGTCGAAGAACTACGCGCCGAAGGATTGCCCGTGCTGGAAGCGTTCCTGTCAACCTCGGTCAAAATCCGTGAGTCACATGCTCAGGCATTACCGATGATCTACCTTGATCCCAAGCATAAGCTGACCCGTGAATTCGAAGCACTTTATACGCTACTGACCACTTAACACCTAAACGGTACTCACCCACAGGTGGTACCTCCAGGTGTTTTTTTGTAGCATCACTGAACAGGGAGTTTCGCTTTCAGCCGTCTACAGCTCATCTGGCTCAACTGCTTGAAGACATAAGCAGGTATCCGCAAGCATTGTATTTTCAAACAAGATTCAACCATCACTTATGAGAGCACACCATGAACGCACCGAATCCTGCTGTTGTTACTCATATCGTTGAGGCCCTGCAATGTGCTCGCCGACTCCTGTTTATAACAGGTGCCGGCATCTCGGCTGACTCCGGTTTGCCCACCTATCGTGGTATTGGCGGCTTGTACAACAACCAAACGACTGAAGAAAATATTCCCATTGAGACCGCCTTATCCGGTTCCATGTTTGCCTCCAACCCGGCAATCACCTGGAAATACTTACATCAAATTGAACAAGCCTGTCGCGGCGCACGTTTCAATGAAGCGCATACGATCATTGCGAACATGCAGGATCATTTTGAAGTTTGCGTGCTGACCCAGAATATCGATGGCTTTCACCGTGACGCAGGTAGCCGCAATCTGATTGAAATGCACGGCGATATCCACGACCTTTACTGTACTCAATGCGATTATACCGCTACAGTGCCAGATTACACCAACTTGCAGATACCGCCGGCCTGCCCACACTGCAAAGCCCTGGTACGACCCCGAGTCACTTTGTTCGACGAAACGCTGCCCTCCGATGCAATCCAGCACTTTTACCGCGAGCTCGATCAAGGTTTTGACCTGGTCTTCAGTATTGGTACAACAAGTATCTTCCCCTACATCGCCGGCCCTGTGGTACAAGCCAGCCAAACCGGTGTGCCTACTGTAGAAATCAATCCTGGCGAAACCAATGTCACCCGCTATATTGATCACAAACTGACCTCAGGTGCAGCTGTCAGTATGCGCCAGATTTGGGCGGCTTATCAGCAATAACCCATAAGCTATAGGCTATACCGGCTAAAATGCAGGGTATCGCCACAAACGGCTTGTCTTCTCCAAATCCTGCGCGGCCGGTGCTACATCATAAGATGTTCCAGCCAATCAACAGCTTCAGCCACACCTGTCGGTACTACTTTTGCCCGCGCAGGCTGCGCCAGCAGCTGTTGCAACGGTTCAGCCAGATCGCCGCTAGTCAATTGCTGGCGACTGATCTTTACGGCATTACCGTACGCTAACAGCCAGCGACTTAACCAGGGTTCCTCTGGCCAGTCATCCCGCTCTACAAAAAGCACCCGTGTTCCATTACATGCTGCTTCAGTAAATGCCCCATACCCCGGCTTGGTCACCAGAACATCACAAGAACAAATGAGATCGAGCATCGAACAATCAATTAACCTGTCCCAGGTGAACATATCGGATCGTGCTACATCCCAAGTCGGCGGGAGCAACCAATGCACAGAAGGTAATACCGGCCATGTCTCCAGCGGCGGACGCATATCCACGCCACCCAATCCCATCAAAATCAGCGTTTCCCCACCTCGAAGCCCCAGTTGCCGATCAATATCAACGCGGCGCTCCTGGCCCGGCGCAGCGATAACACCAATTGATTGGGTGTTACTTAATTGTGGCATTGGCATACTGGGCGTTGGTTGTAAAAAAGCAACAGCACTATTGTAAGCATCCAGCATGGGGGCACATAAATCGGCCACATCGGGTTCACTCTGGCAATAACCACACAAAATGTCCGCCCAATTCAGAGAGCATAATGCCAGCGATGGTATCTGCAATCGGGCGGCAGCAGCCAGACCAAGATAAGGAATATCAGCAAGCAGTACATCCGGTTTAGCCGCCTGCATTATTTGCGTTTGCCGATCCAGTCGCGCATCCCAGCTTGCATGACACACACGGTATGCTTCCAAACTGTCCGCGACTCTCGCCGTCAGTGCATCTACCATCAACATACCAAAATCAGACGCCTCGGAAACCACGCTAAAATTCCCCATAATTCGGGCGTTTAAAAAGACTTCTGGAATTATGGTCTGCACAACCAACCGGATTTTGGGATGACGACGCTGAAGTTCATTTAACACCGGTGCAACTTGGGCCAAATGCCCGAAACCATGCCCTGACAGGGCAACATATAGACAAGGTTCTTGCTTCAAGTAGTTTTGCTCCTGCTGATCCGGGTGCATATTATCATTCTTGATAACCTGACTGTCTTTTTTAAGCTGTCGGCTTGTCTCTTTTACCAAAGGCTTATAGACTTGAAAACAACAGTTGTTCTTTTTTGGAAAATAGCGTTGTTTTTTTAAAAAAACTGTTTTTGCAGAATTTCTCCTGGATCTCTGATTCGTAAAATTAAGCTTTGGGGAATGACCATGACGCAGATGCTAACTGTAAACACCCTAGAAATGGAGAACCAGTTGTTTTCTGGTACCGGCGGTGTCAGTCAAGAAAACCAGCATACAGGCTTCCTGCCCGGCTTTCTTGATCAGGATACAGGTGATATTTATCCCTCTTGTCGATCTGACGGTATTCCTGCGGCCATTCATATATTGGATGGCTTGCCGAATCATCTGATTCTCGCGCGCGACCCCACCGGTCGTGTGATTGCGGCCAAGACCCGAGTGATCGCCGGCTTCATCCGCCAAGGCTGCTTCTACACACGTGAACAAGCAGCCTCCCGGGGTTAGCTAACAAACTCATTCCCCAAACACCGATCAGCCGCTCCAGACCGGTATAACGTTATCAATAATTCCGTCGTATTCCAGCCGGCGTCTTGCATTCGCCCGTAGCCTGTCTATTTTTCCTTAGAGTCCAACCCGGCAGCGGGTACACTTTGCCCGCATCCTGTCTCAGGCATGGTAGCCGCTGGCGGCAAATTGACCTTACCAGTCGCACCTTGCCCTGTCGGGTTTTTCACGTATCAAACATTTATAACGGAACCATATCGCTATGACGATCAAAACCGTAGAGAGAAGCACCCCCGTTTCCTGGTTAACTGAATTACCGCCTCTTGGTATGGATGCCAAAAGCATTACCGCCGATTTTCGGCATTACTTCAGCCACACACTAGGCCGTGACCGACACACGCGATACACCAATTATATGTACGAAGCTCTGGTGCTTACCTTGCGTGATCGCCTATGGGAACGCTGGAAGAACACCCGCTATGCCTATGAAACAAACGGTGGTATGCGACGCGCCTATTACCTGTCCATGGAATTTTTGATGGGTCGTGCCTTGAGCAACGCCATGCTTAATCTGGGCGTTACCGAACCTGTCAACAAAGCCCTGCATGATATGGGGCTAACCATGGAAGAGTTAGCCGACTGCGAAAACGATGCCGGTCTGGGTAATGGCGGCTTAGGGCGATTAGCCGCCTGCTTTATGGACAGTTGCGCCACACTGCGTTTACCCGTAGTGGGCTACGGCATCCGTTACGCCTACGGCATGTTCCGTCAACGTATTGAGAACGGTTATCAGGTTGAAGAACCCGATCACTGGCTCGGTAGCGGTAACCTTTGGGATCTGGAACGGCCGGAATATACCCAGCGAATCCGCTTTGGTGGCCATACCGAAAACCACCTTGATGCCAATGGCAAGCCGGTGCGCCGCTGGGTCAATACCCAGGATGTGCTGGCTGTACCCTACGATGTACCGATTCCTGGCTACCAGAATGGTACCGTCAACACGCTACGCCTCTGGTCATCGGCAGCAACTGATGAATTTGATCTTAATGACTTCAATGCCGGAAGCTATGCGGAAGCGGTCGCCGCCAAAAATATGGCAGAGAACATCACGATGGTTCTCTACCCTAATGATGCCACCGAAAACGGCAAGCAATTACGGCTACGCCAGCAGTACTTCCTCGCTTCGGCCAGCTTGCAGGACGTCATTCGGCAGTGGGTTCGCATACACGGGGAAGATTTTAGCGAATTTGCTGATAAAAATTGCTTCCAGCTCAACGATACGCACCCCACCATCGCTGTGGCCGAGCTGATGCGTTTGCTGCTTGATGAGCACGGGCTGAAGTGGAATGAAGCCTGGAATATCACCCGTCGCGTTATGGCATACACAAACCATACCTTACTGCCTGAAGCATTAGAGCGTTGGCCGGTATGGTTGTTTGAACAGTTGCTGCCACGGCTTTTGGAAATCATCTACGAAATCAATGCGCAATTTCTCGCTGAGGTATCCAATCGCTGGCCAGGGAAGATCGAATACCAACAGCGCATGTCCTTGATTGAGGAAAGCTATGAGAAGCAGGTTCGCATGGCGTATCTGGCAATTGTTGGCAGCTTCTCGGTCAATGGGGTTGCGGAACTGCATTCAGACCTGCTCAAGCAAGGCTTGTTCCACGACTTTTACGAGCTGTGGCCGGAGCGGTTCAATAACAAGACCAATGGCGTAACCCAGCGTCGCTGGATTGCCAGTTGTAATCCCGGCATGAGTGATCTGATCACCGAAAACATTGGCGCCGGCTGGATCACGAATCTGGATGATCTACGCAAGTTAGCCCCATATGCAGATAACGCGAAATTTCGCCAGCAATGGCAAAAAATCAAGCAAGAGAACAAAGCTCGGCTGGCCGCGCTGGTTGCAAAGGGCTGTGGCGTTACCTTTAACACCAGCGCCATGTTCGATGTTCAGGTCAAGCGGATGCATGAGTACAAGCGTCAATTGCTGAATGTGCTGCATGTTATCCATCTATATGACCGTATCAAACGCGGTGACTGCGAAAACTGGACGCCGCGTTGTGTGTTGATCGGGGGTAAGGCGGCGCCAGGCTATTACACTGCCAAGCTGATTATCAAGCTCATCAACAATGTTGCTCATGTCATCAACAATGATGTTGAAGTGGGTGACAAGCTAAAAATTGCCTTCCTGCCCAATTATCGCGTGACGGCCATGGAAATTATCTGTCCTGGCTCCGATCTGTCCGAACAAATTTCGACAGCGGGCAAGGAAGCATCCGGCACCGGCAACATGAAGTTCATGATGAACGGTGCGGTAACCATTGGCACACTTGATGGCGCCAACATCGAAATCCGCGAGGAAGTGGGTGATGATAACTTCTTCCTGTTCGGTCTAACGGCTCAGGGCGTTGAAGAGCAGCGCAAACACTATGATCCTGTATCGATTATCAATACTGATTCCGATATCTCCCGTGTAATGCAACTACTCGAAAAAGCCCACTTTAATCAATTTGAACAGGGTATTTTCGATCCGCTCATACAAACACTAACCAGTCCGCACGATCCCTGGTTAACCATCGCGGATATGCGTAGCTTTATTGATGCTCAGCAGCGGGCGGCTGCAGCTTATCTGGATCAGGATCGATGGGCGAAAATGAGTATTCTTAACACAGCTTTCAGCGGTAAATTCTCCACAGATCGCACTATGCAGGAGTACAACCAGGAAATCTGGAAGCTGGAACCACTACCTGCCATGCCATCAAAATGATGCCATGGTACATGACATGAGATTGACCGGAGCTTGACCAAAATCCCCCCGTTGGGGGGATTTTTTACAGAACCCTATCAGTTCACCCTGGATATAGCGGAACCAATTAAATCAGATTTAATTGGTTCCGCTATATCCATCTGTTTTAACGCATTGGTGGAACAATTAACGCAGGGTCAATCCGCGCCTTTCGCCAGTTCATCCGCCAATCCAGATGCGGCCCTGTGACCCGACCGGTTTTGCCAACCGTCGCTACAATATCGCCTTTGCGTACTTTCTGCCCAACCTGTACCTTGATCTCATGCAAGTGCAAGAATGTGGAGCTGAGCCGATAACCATGATCAATAATCATTGTGCCGCCACTAAAATACAGGTCAGGCTCAGTCAATGTAACAATGCCATCGGCAGGTGCACGTACCGGCGTACCGACAGGTCGGGCAATATCAATGCCATAATGCGGTTGACGTGGTTGGCCATTTAAAATCCGCTGGCTACCATAAACACCACTGATCCGCCCGGTCACCGGCCACATAAAGCCGCTGAGAAAATAAGGCGTTTGAATATTCTGACGGCGGGCAGCACCCACACGTTTACGCTCACGCTTAATCCGCTTTAAGGCCGCTTTTGAAGGCGTAACCTTTTTTGGTGGCAACCCATTGATTCTTTGAACCTTATACGTGCGCTGCGTAATTCTTAGTGGATATTGTTTTCGCTCGCCATCAGGAAATATGGCATGTAACCGTGCACTCTTAGGCGCATTGCGTCCAAAACCGAACACAAAATCTCCATTCGGGGTAACTGGCACGGCCTGTTCATCCAGCATCAATCGTGTTCCCGGCGGGGCCTGACCAAAAATCAGCCCACCCTGCTTAAATTGCCCATCAAATTGTAATTCGCTGGCGCTCACCAACGATAACCCTAATAAACCGATCAATCCAATTAATAACCGCACAATCATTTCTCCAAAAGATCAAGCATAGTAAAGCTGACATAAGCACCTGCCACAAGTTCGCGTTATAGTAACCCTCCAGTCAAGACAGACACACAAATAATGCGGATATCGCGCAACATCATAAAATGCTTTTTGGAGTGCCTATGGCAGAACAACAACATTATGATCTCTTAGTAATAGGTGGTGGTAGTGGCGGCTTATCCGTTGCTGAACGTGCCGCCAGTTATGGTGCGCATTGTGCGCTCATTGAAGCAGATCGCCTCGGTGGAACCTGTGTCAATGTCGGCTGTGTGCCCAAAAAAATCATGTGGCATGCTGCACAATTGTCTCATATGCTGCACGATGCACCTGATTACGGCTTTCAGTTGAGCAAATCCTGTTTCAATTGGCAAACGCTCAAGGGCATCCGTGATGATTTTATTCACAAAATGAATGATTGGTATCTGGGTTATCTCAATAAGGTCGGCATAAAACCAATTCGTGGTTTTGGACATTTTATCAATGCAAAGACGCTTGAAGTCAGTGGTGCCCGCTATACCGCTGACCATATTGTGATTGCAACCGGTGGACGACCCAAAATACCTGAACTTTCAGGTGCTGAGCTGGGCATCACTTCAGACGGCTTTTTTGCACTTGATACCTGTCCACAGCGGGTGAGCATTGCTGGAAGTGGTTATATTGCGGTGGAAATAGCCGGCGTGCTGCATACACTCGGTGTAGAGGTCACTCTGCTGTTGCGTAAAAACCATGTGCTGCGAACATTTGATTCAATGCTACGCGAGCAGTTGATAGAACAATTGCGCAAAGATGGCATCAATCTTGTCACCCACACCGAAGTTCACACAGTAGAGCGTTCCGCGACCGGTACGTTGAATTTGCACTGTGACGGGCAGAATAGGACACTGGAAACCGATACGCTCTTATGGGCGATTGGTCGTGTTCCCAATACCGACAACATCGGTCTGGATACCACATGTGTCACGGTCAACAAAAACGGTACGATTCCCACAGATACTTATCAAAATACCAATATTCCGGGCATTTATGCGATTGGTGATGTCACCGAGCGGTTTCATCTGACTCCAGTTGCCATTGCAGCGGGCCGGCGTTTGGCTGACCGGTTATTTGGCGGCCAACCTGAACGGCATCTGGTCTATGAAAATATTCCCACTGTGGTGTTTACCCATCCACCCATTGGTACAGTTGGGCTGACCGAGGAGGAAGCGCGACAGCAGTATGGCGATGAAGCAATCAAGATTTATCAGAACCGTTTCACGGCACTGTATCATGCGCTCACCACCCGCCGAACGCCAACCGTCATGAAACTGGTTTGTGCTGGCACCGAGGAGAACGTTGTCGGTTGCCATATTATGGGTGAGGGTGCAGATGAGATGCTGCAAGGTTTCGCGGTAGCTGTTCGCATGGGAGCCACCAAACGCGATTTCGATGATACCGTGGCTATCCATCCCACTAGTGCCGAAGAATTGGTAACAATGCGCTAACTATAGCGGAACCCATTAAATTTGATTAATGGGTTCCGCTATATCCATCTGTTTTAACGTGCAAACACTATAAATTTTTCCAATTTATAGTGTTTGCGCTATACGTATAAAAACCTTTCCGCACCACATTACTTTACCGACATGTGAGACTAACGATGACGATTCGTTCCTTTGCGCCGTATACGCCGAAAATTCATCCTTCTGCTTACATTGACGAAAGCGCCCTGATCATTGGTGATGTCGAGATTGATGCAGACAGCTCAGTCTGGCCGATGAGTGTTGTGCGGGGCGACATGCAAAGTATCCGCATTGGTGCTCGCACCAGTATTCAGGACGGCACAGTGGTGCATGTCACCCATGACAGCCGGTTTTGTCCGGGTGGACAACCGACAATCATCGGGAACGATGTGACTGTGGGCCACAAGGTGATTTTGCACGCCTGCACTATTGAAGATCTGTGTCTCATCGGTATGGGTGCCATCGTGATGGACAAGGCCATCGTAAAATCACATGTCACCATTGGTGCGGGGAGTGTCGTCCCCCCGGGGAAAGTGCTGAAAAGTGGTTATCTTTATGTGGGCAGTCCTGTCAAGCCGATTCGATCTTTGAATAAAAAAGAGTTGGAATTTCTCGAATATTCTCCACAAAATTATGTGAAGTTGCAGAAAAAACATCAATACATGGTAACGACTGGCGCATAAAATGCGCTACTAATCGCGAAGCTGAGCCGCGAGGATGTTGAAGTGGAGCAAGCATGCTTGCGAGGCCGAAACACCGCAGTCGGCTCCAGTGACGTGTTGCGGCGCAAGCCGCCAGGTGACTGGAGCGTAGCTCAGCTCTGCGATTGCCGGCGGCGCAGCCGCCGGCAACGCCTCACATCACCGGCAGCAAAAAGCGGTATGGCTGGAGCGTAGCGGAAACCGCACCGCTTTTTGCTGTCAGAGTGTATGTGATTGTTAGGTATTTGTTGAATTTTCTAGGGAAGAGTTCGCATAAATTTATTAGGGTCATATTCTTCAAATCCTCCACTCTGAATAATACTTGATTTCTTTATATACTTGTCTTTTATTAAGAATAACTTTGTTTCCAAACTCTGCCCCTAGAAGGCCACCAACCCCTCCGCCAACAACACCACATCCCAACAGCCCCCACCCTGATGTAGCAATACCAAACACAATACAAAGCCCAACACCTGTGCCACCACCTACAAACCCACCAGCTGCACCTCCAATTTCTTCATACATTATCTCCTCAAGTTTATGCTCTGGAGCAGTAAGTAAAGTATAGGCTGTAATTGAGATGGAAATAACCACAACAGCTTTACCTCCATGTTTTAAAAATTTCGCACCTTTTATTGCAGCGTCATTTATTGCTTTGTTTGGTTTTGTTGCGTTTTTTAACAACTCATTAGAAATATCCGTCGATTTAATGCCTTTAGATACAGCACATCTTTCTAAATTGCCATATGTCCTACCGCCGACCCCATATTTAAAATTATCCCTTAAATCCAATATGATTTTCGCACCTACTCCTTGCTTCCTGCGCATTAACCCAGCGATCCTGGTTCGCTCCCTAACAGCCCATTTGGTCAACTCTTGTGCTGACAACCCTAATTTTTTCTTTATTAAATCTCGTTCAAATTGGTCAACTAGTCTTTATGTACTCAGTTCTTATTTGAGGAATGGTGTTGCCTTGAATGTTCATTCTCACACCAGCCCCAACATTTCCTGATGCAATACTCTTGAGAAATCTGACCCCCTCATCTGCAGTATCTGCAGGAAGCGGAATGCACATGTTTAGCTCTTCATTATCACCGATTATCAATCTCCTGTTTTACACTTAAAACACATCATAAATTGACGAGTTTTCCAATATAGAAATATTTTTTTCTATTTCTTTAAAATCTTCTTTGCTTTTAATATCTAATTTTGCTTCTACCCCAAAAAAAAACGCCTAAACCTCCAAGAAAATGGGAGATAGTCAATCTGAGCAACTATAATTCTTCCTTCTTTAACCTAAGGGTTCAATCCACTTTTTTAAATCAGTAGCCCCGGTAGTTAATTCAGGTACTACCCACATTTCTTCCTTAAACATCAATACATAACATATTGAGTCATTTGCCTGAACTTCACTACCAACAAGCAAGCAATAGAACTTGCATAAGTTTTCCATTTTCTCCGTAGAACAATGTCCATTCTTCATGCATATGCTAACTATACTATTATTTATAGTTATCTCGCCCTTAGACATGTCTTTCTCTGTTGGTTACATAAAGTTAAGATACCTAACATGGTGGATAAATGGTTACATAATCCATCATATTGCTAAATATTATTCCCTTCCGTCCAGATTTTTAATTGCTCCAAAATCCCCAATGCAGAGCGACTGAAATTTGTTATTTCATAAGTGACAGCAATCGGCCGGATATTCAGTACTTTCCGCCGTATAGCGGAAACCCATTAAATTTGATTAATTGATTCCGCTATATCCATCTGCTTTAACGCGCAAATTATCACTATAAATTGTTCCGGTTGCATAGTGTTTGCGCTATATCAAGCTGGATAAACCAATAAAACCCTATACTTGAACACATCCACAGGATAGGTAGGGGCACGTGCTTGTTCATATCCCTGTTGCAGGATTCACTCACAAGCATGCGAATCGTCCAGCAGTGGCAACCTGGATGCCCACTTCTGCGGGAATGACAAAATGGATTCAGATTATTGCGGGATGCGCCCTTTCACGGGAACGACAAGGTGGATTCAGGTTGTTTCACTTCCTTAAGGCGGGATTCCGTCACAAGAATTTGCATCACCCTGATAGTGGCTGGTCCTGGTCAAAAAAACAGCATCAGGAGAAAAACTTGAAGTGACACAATGGCGTGAAGTTAAGGCGATGGAGCAAAGCAGGATAATCCGGATTCAATACAGCTGGCGGGAAAAGCAGCAGACAATTTCCTAGCGTTTCATCGACTCAAAAAAGTCCCTATTCACCCTGGTACTTTTAAGCCGTTCCAATAAAAACTCCATCGCCTGCAACTCATCCATGGGGTGCAACAGCTTGCGTAAAATCCACATCTTCTGCAAATCTTCAGTGCTGGTCAGCAATTCTTCACGGCGTGTGCCCGATCGATTAATATCAATGGCGGGGAAAACACGCTTCTCGGCAATACGTCGGTCGAGATGAATCTCCATATTACCCGTACCCTTAAACTCCTCATAAATCACTTCATCCATTCGTGATCCGGTATCGACCAGCGCTGTCGCAATAATGGTCAGGGAACCACCTTCCTCAATATTTCGTGCTGCACCAAAAAAGCGTTTTGGTTTTTGCAGCGCATTGGCATCGACACCACCTGTCAACACCTTGCCTGAAGCGGGCGCAACCGTATTGTAGGCGCGTGCCAAGCGGGTAATAGAATCAAGTAAAATAACCACATCACGCTTGTGCTCAACCAGACGTTTAGCCTTGTCAGATACCATTTCCGCAACTTGAACATGGCGGGTCGCGGGTTCGTCAAAGGTACTGGAAACCACTTCGCCCCGTACCGAGCGCTGCATTTCGGTAACTTCCTCAGGACGTTCGTCAATGAGCAACACAATCAAATAGCATTCAGGATAATTCGCAGCAATGCTCTGCGCGATGTTTTGCAACATCACCGTCTTACCCGCTTTAGGTGGCGACACAATCAGGCCACGCTGTCCCTTACCAATAGGCGCGACCAGATCAATAATGCGCGCTGTAATATCCTCGGTACTGCCATTACCACGCTCAAGCTGCATTCGCTCGGTCGCGTGCAGCGGTGTTAAATTTTCAAACAACACCTTGTTTTTAGACGCTTCCGGCAACTCAAAATTAATATCGCCAACCTTAAGCAAGGCAAAGTAACGTTCGCTACTTTCCTTGGGGGGGCGAATCTTGCCACTGACGGTATCGCCAGTACGCAGATTAAAGCGGCGAATTTGGCTAGGTGAAACATAGATATCGTCAGGCCCAGCCAAATAAGAGCTATTGGCGGAACGTAAAAACCCGAAACCGTCTTGCAGGATTTCCAGCACACCATCGCCGAAAATATCTTCACCGCTCTTAGCCAGGGCCTTGAGAATGGCAAAAATGATATCCTGTTTACGGGATCGTGCTGTCCCTTCGAGTTTTAGTTCTTGTGCGATGACAACCAGCTCTGCGGCAGATTTCTTCTTGAGTTCGGTCAGATTCATGGAAACAACATGCTCAAAACGGCGGGTGCGAGCACGGGCTGCCCGCGAAGAGGAACGTTTTTTTCGGGTCGGAGGCTGCTGGGCCCCGGTCGGGCCCGGTACTGCAGGATTATTATGTATATAAGACATGCCGCGTATGTGTACTTTCAAAAAAACCTAACACGGCTGTCCTGTGGCATCCATCGCCAAAGATTCAAGTATCCAGGTTGCTTGCAAGAAACTGCTGTAGCGCTGATTTGGACTGCGCGCCGACCTTGGTTGCTTCAACATTACCATTTCGAAACAGCATTAAAGTAGGAATACCACGAATACTGTACTTGGGTGGTGTATTCTGATTCTCATCCACATTCAGTTTACACACCTTCAGCTTGTCAGCATACTCGGTAGCCAGTTCGTCCAGGATAGGGGCAATCATTCGACAGGGTCCACACCACTCAGCCCAGTAATCGACGAGAACCGGTTGCTCGGCTTTAAGCACTTCGGCCTCAAAAGTGTCGTCGGTGACATGTACGATTCTTTCACTCACGGAAGGATTCTCCGGTTCGAAGTTAAAATTGACAGGTAATCAGCTAAATGCAGCCTGACAGGATGTATTGAAATCGTGAAGATATAGATTCATTAAGACATTTGAATAAACGACTGCCCAAAAACAAACGCGAAAATCAACGGTATGCGGTGCCCGGTAGTGGTATTGTGGCAAAATAGCAGATCGGGGCACAAATTTCTTTTCGGCATTTCAGCTCAAATCGAACGCCGATGCAAGCCTCCCCAACCTGCACATTCAGGATTTCATTCATTCATGCAAAAAGATCATCTCACTAACGTCCTGTTTTCCACGCTGAACCTGACCGATTCGCTACAGGAAAGCCTGGAGGACGCTAATTTCGCATATTGCACGCCAATTCAAGCGGCAGCGCTACCACCGGCCATCAAGGGACAGGATATTGCCGGTCAAGCACAGACCGGAACGGGTAAAACCGCTGCTTTTCTGCTGGCTGCCCTGCATCATCTTATGGAAACACCTGTTGCCGAAGATGCCGTCGGCCCGTGGACAATCATCATTGCGCCTACCCGCGAGCTGGCGGTGCAAATCCATCGTGACGCTCAACTGTTGGGTCGTTATACCGGCCTCAAGTTTGCCGCAGTCTACGGTGGAACGGGTTACGAAAGTCAGCGACGGCAGCTTGAAGCCGGTGTCGATGTACTGATTGGCACACCAGGTCGCTTGATCGATTATTACAAACAGGGTGTTTATCACTTATCCAGTATTGAAGTGGTTATCCTTGATGAAGCCGATAGAATGTTTGATCTTGGCTTTATCACCGACATTCGCTACCTGCTTCGCAAGATGCCCGCCCCTGAGCAGCGCATCAATATGCTATTTTCCGCAACTTTGAGCAACCGGGTTATGGAACTTGCCTACGAGCATATGAATGATCCACAAATCATCCGGATTGAGGCAGAGCGTATCACAGCCGACAGAGTACAACAGGCACTGTACCACGTATCATCCAATGAAAAAATATCATTACTGCTCGGCATCCTTCGTCAACACGATCCCAAGCGTACCATGATTTTTGTTAACACCAAAAAAGCAGCAGATCGAGTAGCCGGTTATTTACTGGGCAACGGCTACGAAGCCGGTGTACTATCCGGTGATATTCCACAAAATAAGCGCCTACGATTACTCGAAGCCTTCCAGCGTGGTGAATTACCCATTCTGGTGGCAACCGATGTCGCAGCACGCGGCTTACATATCTCCAATATCACCCATGTAATCAATTTTGACTTACCGCAGGATCGGGAAGATTATGTCCATCGCATCGGACGCACCGCCCGCATTGGCGAAAGTGGTGATGCCATCAGTTTTGTCTGTGAGGAGTATGTGTATTCCTTACCAGAAATTGAAGCGTTTATTGGGCAAAAAATCGCCACACTGCCGGTCACTAATGATTTGCTGGTAGAGTGCAAGCCACCCAAACGTCTGGAACGTCGCCGGCCGATGGTATCCGGCGGCGATCAGCGCAATCGTGCCCGTAGTCGGGTGCCTCATCGCCGACCGAATAACCGCAATTAAGCCGATGCCGATCTTAATTAGGCTTGTGTCCAGCAACGCACTTCAAGGCACTCAGTATCAGTAGCGCAGGACAACACTTAACGCTTTTTTCCCGAACCCGATAACGATACCTTCAAGCAAAACGGAAGTACCACATTATGGCTCCAAACCATCCTTTAAAGGGCAGTGCCGCTAGTGGGCACCCAAAGACAACCGCTGCTGCAAGTGAGATTCTACGTGCAGGCGGTAACGCCTTTGACGCAGTAGTTGCTGCCGGATTCGCCGCTGCCGTAGCAGAACCCGGTCTAACCAGTCTGGGTGGCGGCGGCTTTTTATTGGCACGCACTGCACAAGGCCGTGCTGTACTGTTTGATTTTTTTGTAGATACCCCTGGACAGGGTTTACAAGCTGATTTACTGGAACCCCATTTTTATCCGGTTACTATCCGTTTTCCCGCCAGCGAACAGATTTTCAATGTCGGCATGGGTTCGGTAGCTGTTCCCGGCGTATTGCGTGGCTACCTGCACACTCACCAACGACTCGGACGCTTGCCCTTGCGCGAGGTATTAACACCTGCCATCGAGCTGGCCCGCAAGGGTGTCACTATCAATGCTGCACAGGCACATATTCTGGAACTGCTGGAACCTATCATGACCCTGAATGCCGCCGGTCGCGCACTATTCGCGCCGGAAGGCCACTATCTCGGTGAAGGCGACAGATTCAGCAATCCGCAACTGGCCGCATTCCTGGAAACACTACCCAACGATAGCGACCATGAATTTTATCAAGGCGTACTGGCGCATCGACTTGCACAGGATATGCGTGCCGGGCATGGTCTGCTGACAACCGACGATCTGGCGCAGTATCAGATCATTGAGCGTGAACCTTTACCGATGAAATATCGCGGTTTCCAGCTACTCACCAACCCTGCACCTTCATTTGGAGGTTCACTGATTGCATTATCATTACGCCTGATGGAAGCGCGAGAACTATCTACACTCGATTTTGGATCACCCAAACATGTGATGCTGCTCAGTGCGGTCATGGACGAAGTAAGCCGTCGTCGTGCTGAGGGCCATCTGAGCCTCACTGATCTGGGTCAGCCCGGTATCAACGACAGTATGGAGCGCGTGCGCCGCACCGCATCCGGCGGCACAACGCATATTAGCGTTTGTGATGCTGAAGGCAATGCCGCCAGCATGACCACATCTAATGGCGAGGGCTCCGGCTATATCGTCCCTGAAACCGGCATCATGCTGAACAATATGATGGGTGAAGACGACCTGCATCCGGAAGGATTCCATGCCAGCCCACCGGGAATGCGCGTGGCTTCAATGATGGCACCATCGATGCTGCTGGATGGCACACGATTAAAATTGATTCTGGGTAGCGGCGGCAGCAAGCGCATCCGTACCGCGATGGTACAAGTCATCAGTAATATGGTGGATTTCGGTATCAATCTCCATGATGCTGTCAACGCTCCACGCCTGCATTGGGATAACGAGCACATGCAGGTGGAACCCGGTTTTTCCAAAGCAGCGCTCGCCGCGCTGGAAAAGCATTGGTCACTTAATCATTGGTCAGTTCAAAATGTATATTTTGGTGGTGTCAACGCCGTGACGCCTGAAGGTGAAGGTGTCGGTGATTCACGCCGCGGAGGTAGTGCAATCTGTATAGCAGCCTCTTGATAACATGAACAATCCTGCTGAAACCATACCAAAACTTATCGTCCCCGATGGTATTCAGGGGTTAATCTTCGACTGTGACGGCACCCTGGCAGATACCCTGCCGCTGCACTATGCCGCATGGCAAGAAGCGTTTGCCGCTGTCAATCAACAGTGTCCTGTGGAGTTTTTGCTTGAGCATAACGGCAAGCCTACTGATCTTATCGTTGATTTGTATAACAAAAAGTTTGGAACAACTATCGATACCCAACAGCTGACCATTGATAAAGAAAGGCGTACCTATGCTCAACTGCATCGGGCACAGCCTATTGAAGCGGTTATCGTGCTGGTACGGCGTTATCACGGCCGCTTGCCGATGGCAGTTGTCTCTGGCAGCAATCGCGATAATGTAGAACGGACATTGCATGCCATTGGTGTTTTCGACTTATTCACAACAATACTGACGGCTGACGATGGCCTGCCCCCCAAACCTGCCCCTGACCTGTTTCTGGAAGCAGCGCAGCGACTCGGTGTAAAACCGCAGTATTGCCAAGTCTTTGAGGATGCCGATGCTGGCCTTGAAGCGGCACGGTGCGCTGGCATGTTACCCACGGATGTACGACCGGCTATCAGTGATCTTGCCCGACAAGTCAAGGGCTCCGCTTACAGCTAATTTCAAAAATACTGCCAAGATGATCAATAAGTTCCTTCCTGGCCAACACCGGCGACAGATATTTATTGCTGGATACCCGCCTGCACGAGCATGACGATGGCATACCGACCGGCTCTGTCATTCCCGCGAAAGCGGGAAACCCGAGTAGCGCAACCGCCTAAAGGCAGCTCCCTCCGCTACATCTTTGTGCCCATACAAGCTGCTATCATCCTGTCCCTGACCCATTAAGCGGCAATACCACTGAGCCTCAACAAGGCTTCAATTTGTGGCTTCCGCCCCCGAAACTCAACAAAACTCTCCAGTGCCGGTCGTGAGCCACCCACCTCCAGAATACTTTGCCTAAAGCGATTTCCTGTCGTAGCGTCAAAAATACCGCTATCCTCAAAGGCACCAAAGGCATCTGCCGACAAAACCTCAGCCCATTTGTAGCTGTAGTAGCCTGCGGCATAACCACCTGCAAAGATGTGGGTAAACGCATGGGGCAAACGGTTGTAGCTCGGTGGAAAAATAACAGCAACCTGCCGACGTATTGCATCCAGCGTTTCCAGAATCTGCCCGCCCTGCGTCGGGTCATAATCCTGATGCACACAAAAATCAAACAGGGCAAATTCCAGTTGTCGTACCATGAACAAGCCACTTTGAAAGTTTTTAGCCGCGTGCATACGCCGATACAAGGCATCGGGCAGCTTTTCACCAGTCTGATAATGGCCAGTCAACAAATCCAGTGCTTCCCGCGACCAGCACCAATTCTCCAAAAACTGGCTGGGCAATTCCACCGCATCCCACTCCACGCCACTAATACCGGCTACTGCCGCATAATCGACTGTGGTCAATAAATGATGGAGTCCATGGCCAAATTCATGAAACAAGGTTCGCGTTTCCTGATGGGTCAACAACGCCGGATCATTCCCGACAGGCGGTGTGAAATTACACACCAGATACGCCATCGGCAACCGCACACCCTCGGCTAATCTGCGTCGTGATAAACAGCCGTTCATCCATGCCCCACCCCGTTTGTGCGCACGGGCATACAAGTCCAGATAAAAGCACCCTCGCTGTGTACCTGTGGTATCGAGAATTTCATAAACTCGTACGTCAGGATGCCAAACCTCAATACCCTCAAGTGGACGAACACGGATACCAAACACACGTTCAACAACTGCAAACAGTCCGGGCAATACCCGCGTAATCGGAAAATAGGGGCGTAATTCTTCCTGTGATAACTGGTAACGGTGCTGGCGCAGCTTTTCCGAGTAATAATTGATATCCCAGGCTTCCAGTGCAGCTACACCAAACTGTTCACTGGTAAAACGCCGCAGATCCTCTAATTCCTGCTGTGCTTGTGGCCTGCTACGCTCGGCCAGATCGTTGAGGAAATCCAGCACCTGTTGTGGTGAATCGGCCATCTTGGTGGCGAGGGAAAATTCAGCGTAATTCTCAAAATCCAGCAGCTTCGCCAACTCATGGCGTAGCCGCAAAATCTGCTCCATCACCGCGCTATTATCCCAACGACCGGCATTCGCTCCCTGATCAGACGCACGGGTACAGTAGGCATGATACATTTCACGGCGCAGCTCACGGTCATCGGCATAGCTCAACACCGGCATGTAGGCCGGTAATTCCAGTGTCAGTAACCAGCCTTCCATGCCTTTTTGCTCAGCGGCCTGACGAGCTAGCGCCCATGCTGATTCGGGCAAACCACCCAGTTGCGCTTCATCAAGCAAATGCTTTGTCCATCTTTGTCCATGCCTGTATCGCACCCAGTACATTTTCCGAGAACCTGGCGCTCAATCGCGCTAATTCCTGCATAATGGTCTTGTAGCGTTCTCGTTTTGCCGACGACAAGGCAATACCCGACAAGCGAAAATCACGCAACGCATCGGCAATGACCTTGTGCTGTGCGGCATCAAGCTGACGGTAAGCAGCACTCTGGGCAATGTACTGATACGCTCGATACAAACCTTCGTGCTGACCGCGTTCGGTGTAATAAGCGCTCAACTTGGGCAAGCAGGCATTATAGGCAGCCCGCAATTCATCAGAATCACACACCGAATGCAGATGGCTGACCGGTGACCACGCTTTGTTCAAACGATCATCCAGCACTTCCAGTGGTTGAATCAGATTATCCCATGTGTAATCGGTATTTGCATTCAGCAAGCACTCAAGCTCGGCACGGCTTTCGGCCAACCGTTGATCGATAGCGGACTCAACATGATCGGGCCGAATAGCGTTATAGTGAGGCCAATCGGCATCGGTCAGCAAAGGATTGGTCATCGAGAAATAAATCCTTGATAAATATAATGATCAAAAACCAATGTGGCACGGGCTAACACTAAATAAAAACCCACCAGTCAACAGCGCCACCAGCAATGGCAGTACAGCACGCCGATGCTCATATGTAGCGTTATTGAGCTCCTGTCGTTAGAGCCAACTTGCCGACAGGCCACTCAATCTTGACATGGATAACATTCTTGACATGGATAACATTGCGTCACTCCCTACGCTCGCGGGCAATTGCGCGATAGCCAATATCAGTACGATAATACGCATCATTCCAATGTACCCGCCTGACCAGGGTGTATGCACAATTTTGTGCTTCAGCGACTGTACCTCCCAAAGCAGTGGCACATAACACCCGCCCACCACTGGTCACAACATGGCCTTCTTTTGTCGCTTGCGTACCTGCATGGAACAGCTTTACATCGTGTCCAAATTCACTGTCATCATGAGACAAGCCCTCAATCACATCACCCTTGTGGCAATCGCCGGGATAACCACCCGCAGCCATGACCACACCGAGTGCAACCCGCGAATCCCATTCCGCTTCAATCTCATGCAACCGACCCGCTAATGCTGCCTTGCAAAGATCGACCAAATCAGAACGCAACCGCAACAATAAGGGCTGTGCCTCAGGATCACCTAATCGACAGTTATATTCCAATACCCTGGGCTGATCACCATCGATCATCAAACCGGCATAAAGAAAACCCACATAATGACACCCTTCTGCTGCCAAACCACGTACCGTTGGCTCAATCACATCGACCATGATTTTTTGGTGCATTTCAGGGGTCACGACAGGGGCCGGTGAATACGCACCCATACCCCCGGTATTGGGACCGCTATCACCGTCATCACGTGCCTTGTGATCCTGTGAGGATGCCAATGGCAGAATATGCTGGCCATCGGTCATGACAATAAAACTCGCTTCCTCGCCCTGTAAAAATTCCTCGACCACCACGCGCCGCCCGGCATCGCCGAAATCGGTGCCACTGAGCATACCGCGCACTGCCGTAATGGCCTCATCCTCGCCTTGTGCCAAAATCACGCCCTTGCCGGCTGCCAGCCCATCGGCTTTAACCACAATGGGTGCACCCATCTCACGAATATAGGCTTCGGCCTCATCAGCATCCGTAAAACTCTGATAACGCGCTGTGGGAATGTGATGCCGAGCCAGAAAATCCTTGGTGAACGCCTTGGAGCCTTCCAGTTGTGCAGCCACCTTATTAGGGCCAAAACACGGTAATCCTGCCGCTTCAAAGGCATCGACGATACCCATTACCAGCGGCACTTCCGGGCCAATCAGGGTTAAATCGACATGATGGCCTGCCGCAAACCTGACCAATGCCGGAATATCATCAGCAGCAATGGCGATATTTCTTGCCTTTGACTCACGCGCTGTTCCTGCATTTCCAGGGGCAACATAGACATTATTAACCTGATTGGACTGTGCCACTTTCCAGGCAAGCGCATGCTCACGCCCACCACTACCGACAATCAGAACATTCATACTGGATGCCCTCCAGACAAGCGCGACAGATTAATGTTTAAAATGGCGCATACCGGTAAATATCATCGCAATACCCAATTCATCAGCAGCCGCAATGACCTCTGCATCACGCATCGAGCCGCCCGGCTGAATCACTGAGGTAATGCCAAACTTGGCAGCGGTATCAAGGCCATCCCGAAAGGGAAAGAACGCATCAGACGCCATCGCTGCACCCTTGAGATCCAGCTTGTTTTCCTGAGCTTTCATCGCTGCAATTTGCGCTGAAAACACCCGACTCATCTGTCCGGCACCCACACCGAGTATCATGCCCTCCTTGCCATAGACAATAGCGTTGGATTTGACGTACTTGACCACATGCCAGGTAAACAGCAAATCCGCCAGTTCCTCACTACCGGGTTTACGTCGCGTAACAATCTTGAGATCCTCTGGCACCACCTGCCCCAAATCACGATCCTGCACCAACAGGCCACCCGTAACCCGCTTGTAGTCCCAGCCAGGCTTGCGATCAACATTCCACTCACCACAGGCCAGCACACGTACATTTTTCTTGCTGGCGGTGGCTGCCAGAGCATCCCCGGTCACTTCCGGTGCGATAATAACCTCAGCGAATTGCTGTTCCACAATGGCTTGAGCGGTTGCCGCATCCAGTGGACGATTGAAAGCGATAATCCCGCCAAATGCCGAGACTGGATCAACCTGAAAGGCACGACGATAGGCATTAAACAGCGTAGAGCCAATCGCCACACCACAGGGATTAGCGTGTTTGACAATCACACAGGCAGGTGCAGCAAATCCCTTGACGCACTCCAGCGCAGCATCGGTATCAGCAACATTGTTGTAGGACAGTTCCTTGCCCTGCAACTGACGCGCGTTAGCAATACACGCTTCCGCCGGTTTACGCTCGACATAGAATGCGGCATTCTGGTGCGGGTTCTCGCCATAACGCATATCTTGTGCCTTGACGAACTGCATACTGTAGCTGCGCGGGAATGGCACCTGCTTCCCATCCGCGGTAATTGCTCCCAGATAATTGGCAATTGCACCATCATAGCGAGCGGTATGTTCAAAGACCTTAACCGTCAGATCAAAGCGGGTGGCCATACTCACTGCACCCTGATTGGCACGGAGTTCATTCAGCACCCGCCCGTAATCATCGGCATCAACCACCACCGTAACCGCTGCATGATTCTTGGCTGCTGCCCGCAGCATGGCAGGCCCACCAATATCGATATTCTCAATAGCATCCGCCAGACTGCAATCAGGCCTGGCTATTGTGGATTCAAACGGATAGAGATTAACGACCAGCAAATCGATAGGTGGAATATCATGCTCGGCCATCATGGCATCATCCTGGCCACGTCGCCCCAATAAACCACCATGAACCTTGGGATGCAGGGTTTTCAAACGACCGTCCATCATCTCGGGAAAGCCGGTGTAATCCGCGACATCAATAACCGGCACCCGGTTTTCGGTGAGTAATCGGGCAGTACCGCCTGTGGATAGAAGCTCTACACCGAGTTCATGCAACGCTCGGGCAAAATCGACGATACCTGTTTTGTCAGAAACACTGATTAAAGCACGGCGAACGGGAGGAAGATCGGTTGGTTGCATACAAAATTCCATCATTTTGAGGTTTATTCTTGGTTAATCCCAATCTACGCTCACCAAAACTTCATGGCGAGCGTGACGACCATCAGTTTCCTTCTTTTGTCATGGTGCCAAAATAAAGATCATAGAACCGATCCTTATCAGGGTCATATTGCATCAACTCCCCGCTTTCCAGATCGTAATACCAACCATATAGCTGCAGGTAACCCTCTTCAACACGTTGACGTATAAAGGGAAAAGTCATCAGATTATCCAGCGAGGTACGGATACTGACCCGTTCACAAGCACGCTGCTGAAGTTCGTGGCCAGCATCTGACCAGTGCTGAAGTACCTCATTACGTGCTACCGAAGCAATTTTTACCCAAGGCGCAATAAAACCATCGTTTTCAGCACCTTCACTATGTTCACCGTCTTCGCCACCGCTTTCCAGCAAGGCCTTGATGCCACCACAATGCGAATGCCCCATAACGATGATGTTGCTAACTTTCAAATGACAGACCGCAAACTCCAGCGCTGCGCTGGTACCGTGATATCCACCGGTCACTTCATAAGGTGGAACCAGATTGGCCACATTTCGTACCACAAACAAATCGCCCGGAGCCGCATCGGTAAGCATTGCTGGATCAACCCGCGAGTCACTACAGCCGATTAACATGGTTCGTGGTGTTTGTCCTTGCATCGCCAAACGATTAAATAGCTCACGGTTTGGCTCAAAATAATTAAACTTAAACCTTTGAAAACCTTGAATTAAATCTTTTATTTCAGTCATAACCGCACACACTGGTTTTGGTAATTTGAATTTGAGGGCGAATTATACACCGGTCAAAATCACATCTTGTGACCGCGATTCCGCTATCACCCGCATCGCCCACGCTGTCGCTAAATTTCAGTACACACTCTGTACTTGATGGGCAAGGATTGACCCGCCTGGCTGACCTGCCATACCTATACATAGGTAATACAGACAATCAGAGTGATACTTGCACAATAGATGTCGCACAGTAGTCATTATCCGGCAACAAAATTGCTGATTATCCAGAATGTGCCATGGCCAAGCAACTTTACCTCGATAGGCCGGCTCAGCACTAGCATTTTAATTTAGTGCATCATCTATTCTGAATAGTATTCACCTATTGGGGTCGTATCGCTTCGTACTTCTCAAAAACAGGCCTGACTACTATAAGAAAGCAAGCCGCAGAGATACCTGTCGAACCAAATATCATGCACATTGCCATAATTTGATATCTCACGGCAATTAGTGGCGACACGCCAGAAAGAATTTGCCCTGTCATCATGCCGGGCAAAGATACCAAGCCTACTGCAAACAAGGAATTAATAATTGGAATCAGAGAAGCCCTAAATGCAACATGCCGTGACTGCTTATAGGCCATACCTCCTTCCATTTCTGCATTTAATCTTTCTACAGCAAGACTAATACCATTCATAGAATTCACAAAAATCATTCCTGCCAATGGCACCATGAATTGAGGCGCATACCAGGGATCAAGATTCAGCACAAATTGTGTCACCAGGATTAATGTAACTCCTCCTCCCAAAGTGATTGACACCAGTGCATATCGATATAACAGCAGGCGTTTTGCTTCAATAACACCCAGGGCAATCCAGCTCGATGCTAAAACCATAATAGTTAAAACAACCAAAATTATAGTCGCACTATCTGACTTGAAAATATACGTCAAAAAATAACCAATCAACAAAAGCTGAACTAGCATCCGTACAACGGCATAAAGTGCTTTTCTCACATCAAGCGACCACTTAAAAAGAATCGTGATCACGATCAATACAGGGATAAAAGCGATACTTAAACTGACAAGTGATATTGTTTGAATAGCGTCATTCATAATAATGGCTCATTGAATGCGATGGGCATAGTGCTCACATGTATTGTATAGTGTCTGCACTATATCGCTGACCATCTGCATCGGGTGGTAGCTGATCAATACATGCACATGTTCCTTCGCCACTTTGCCTGAGATACTATCTGGACTGGATAGCATGGGGCTTTTCCTCTTCCCGATTATTGAAAAAGGTGGGCATCTGCTAAATAATAATTTATCAATTGTCGCAAAGGACATAAAGAATTTATGATATGATTAAATGAAAATAAATAAAGCCAGCACACAATATTGTATAAGCGTAATGCAGGCTAAAGTTTTAAATTCGAGTTAATTGTATATTAATAAACATATCAGTGAACTGAAAGTGAAGCCCCCCAATCCCGCACTACGCTTATACTTGGCCGTTGGCATTCATATAAAATCTTAACAAGGAGCCGTTATGAATAAAAAGAACAAGGTATTTATTGCGACAAGTATTGATGGCTATATTGCCGATAAAAATGGTGGACTTGATTGGCTTGATTCTGATTGGCTCAATTCAACGCCTAATCCTGACAATGATGGTATGGGCTATGATGAGTTCATTAACGATATTGATGCGCTCGTAATGGGCAGAACAACTTTCGAAACAGTAATCGGATTTGATGTTCCTTGGCCATATACCAAGCCTGTTTTCGTATTAAGTAACAGTATGACAGAAATACCTGAAAGCCATAAAAACAAAGCCTTTTTGGTAAAAGGAAAACTAACAGAAATATTAGAGCAAATTCACGAAAAGGGCTATTACAGGTTATACATTGACGGAGGAACAACAATAAGCAACTTTTTGAAAGAAGACTTAATTGACGAAATGACCTTGACCACGATTCCAATAGTATTGGGTGGCGGGCATCCATTGTTTCATGAACTACCAAAACACATAAAATTTGAACTTGTCGAATCAAAGGTGTTTCTGAACCAGATTACACAGAATCATTACAAACGTGTAGCAAGATGATGTTCCATCGCGATCTGACGCACCCGATCCTGAATCCGCTTTGCTACAGGATACCGAAGCGCCCGCTTGCGGTACTTCGTACCCCAATCAGATGAATCTTCAGATCGTGCTTGCTATAACTGCCTTGTCTGTCATGTCGCATACGCAACGACTTCGTAGCACTTCCCCTCACCTGAAGGTGAGGGATTTTTAATCACCGCAGGGAACATCAATAACGATAGCGTGGCTATTACATCCATATTTCAAACCCTATAACACCATCTGGAGCTGATCATGCAATGTACAGTCTATAAAAGCACTAAAAAACAAGATGCCTACATCTACATCGCTATCAAGGATGATTTTTCCTGTGTCCCCGAGTCGCTACTAAAACTGTTTGGTGAGCCGGTTCATGTTATGGATCTTGATCTACAGCCAGAGCGAAAACTGGCACAGGAAAAGACAGCAGAAGTCTTGCAAAATCTCGGCGAACAGGGCTGGCATTTACAGATGCCCCGTGAGAACAATTGGGGGATGATCAAACACTGAAAAAATTTGCCCAACAATACGCTACTGTCTTTCCACGATTTATCAGTAGGCCCGGCGGGCCCGTACTAAAAATGTTTGTGCAAATCCATACCTGCATACAGTGTAGCAACTTGATCCGCATAACCATTAAACATCAACGCTTTACGGCGAAAAGATCACCTGCACGCCGCTCCTTTTTCTGACTCCAGCGTGGATGATCTACCGTTGGAGTCACATTAGCGTAAAAACCATATTCATTCGGCGCCCTGGCGTGCCAGGTCGTGCAAGGCTGTTGCTCGGTAAAACGGATTTCGACAATGGATTTTATGCTTTTAAACCCATATTTCCACAGCACAACCAAAATTGTTATAGGTCGTGATGCTCTTGTAGGGGGTTAATACCAGACCATCCTCTTCCGCAACAGCACCATGACCACCTGGCAACAGCGCAGCCGTACCAAACACAGTAGCCGCCTTCATGAACGTGCGGCGCTGTAAATAAATCTCCAGCGGGGTGATTTCGGATAGGTGAATATCCGCCGGTTTTTTTAATCAGCATGAGCAACGCCCGAAGCAACAGATAAATGTTTTCAAGACTTGCAATGCAATATCGCTTTATTATCCATGCGTGGGTACACCACAAAACACTATTGAGTGATCCAGCAAAAAACAGCACTCATGCTGGATTATCGATATCGACAAAATAAAATTGCAGATCAAACTGTTGTGCCAAATGCTGACCTAACGCCTGTACACCATAACGCTCGGTTGCATGATGACCGGCCGCAAAGAAATGCAAGCCATTCTCACGGGCAAAATGCACGGTTTGCTCTGAAACTTCACCGGTCAGGAACGCATCAACACCCGCATCAGCAGCCATCTCAATAAAAGACTGTGCACCACCGGTACACCATGCCACGCGCCGAATCAACACATCACTACCGGCAATGTACAGCGGCTCCCGCCCCAACTGTGCGGCAAGCTGCGCCCGAAAGACTTTCCCCTCCAGTGGACAAGGCGGCTCACCCAGCATGACCAATCCTGGCGTATGCCCACGACTGCCCACTACATCAGTCACGGTTAAACCCAGAAGCTGTGCCAATTGGGCGTTATTGCCTAACACCGCATGTGCATCCAAGGGCAGATGATACGCAATCAGACTGATATCATGGCGAATCAGCGTGGCAAGCCGCCGATATTTCATCCCGATCAAACGTGGATCCTCGCCTTTCCAGAAGTAACCATGATGCACCAGGACGGCATCCGCATCTTGCGCTACCGCCGCCTCCAATAATTGTTGACAGGCCGTCACACCACCGACCAGCTTATTGACTTCCGTACACCCTTCAACTTGCAAACCGTTTGGGCAATAATCATTAAAATCATCAATTGCCAGCAGACCATTGGTATAATTGACCAGTTTTTTTAGCTGCACGCCTCAATCCCCTGCCAAAATAGCATTCAGTGCTGTCAGTAATGCCGCATTCTGGTCCGGGTGACCGACAGTGATTCGCAAAAATTGTGCTATACGCGGCTGACAAAAATAACGCACAATGACATGATGCTCTCGCAAGGCTGCCGCCAGAGCAGCCGCTTCCCGACGCAAATGCCGTGCAAACACAAAGTTTGCTGCCGACGGTAAAACCTCAAAGCCCGATCCGGTCAGTGCCGCAACCAATTGACTGCGATGCTCAATCACTGCCTGACAGGTTTTCTGAAAGTAGTCACGATCTTCAAAAGCGGCTACTGCACCGACAATTGCCAATCGATCCAGTGGATAGGAATTAAAACTGTTCTTAACCCGCTCCAGGGCATCAATCAGATCAGGATGCCCCATGGCCAACCCGACCCGCAATCCGGCCAGCGAACGTGACTTGGACACGGTTTGTACCACCAGCAGGTTGGGATATTGATCTATCAGGGCAATGGCTGATTCGCCACCAAAATCAATATATGCTTCATCAATCGCAACAACTGAATCGGGATGATCCGTCACTAACTGGCGAATAGCGCCCAACGATAATACACACCCCGTTGGCGCATTTGGATTGGCAATAATAATGCCGCCATTCGGTCGCTGATAATCGGCAACACGCAGGGTAAAATCATCGGCCAGTGGAACAGCCTCAAACTCAATCCTGTATAAACCGCAGTAAACCGGATAAAAGCTGTAGGTGATATCAGGAAACAGCAATGGCTCCGAATGCTGAAACAAACCCTGAAAAATATGCGCTAATACTTCATCCGATCCATTACCTACAAAAACCTGTTTTGATGTAATACCGTAATAATCAGCAACGGCCTTTTTTAACAGGTCAGCATTCGGGTCAGGGTATAGACGCAAACGGTTTTCTGATAATTCTGACCGAATAGCCTCAATCACTCTCGGTGACGGCTCATACGGGTTTTCATTAGTATTTAGCTTGATTAAACGATCTAGCCTGGGTTGTTCACCCGGGACATAAGGAGTTAGTTGATGGACAACCGGGCTCCAAAAGCGATCGCTCACCGCACATCCCCCTTGATACGATATTCAGCAGAGCGGGCATGTGCCGTTAAGCCCTCGCCGCGTGCCAGCACCGATGCGGTGCGACCCAGAGTTTCAGCACCCTCGGGCGAGCAATAGATTACACTGGAGCGCTTTTGAAAATCATAGACACCTAGCGGGGAAGAAAAACGGGCCGTGCGTGAAGTTGGCAAAACATGATTGGCACCTGCGCAATAATCCCCCAAAGCCTCAGCGGTATAGCGCCCCATAAAAATAGCACCGGCATGACGAACCAGCGGTAACCATTTCTCTGGCTGTTCTACCGATAACTCCAGATGCTCAGGTGCAATATAATTAACCACCTGCATTGCTTCGTGCAAATCATTGACCTGAATCAAGGCAGCCCGTTGTCTTAATGAAGTTTCAATAATGGCTCGCCGCTCCATATCAGGCAGCAACCGCTCAATACCAGTGACCACCCGATCAATAAATGCGGCATCCGGGCTGATTAAAACTGGCTGGGCATCTTCATCATGTTCCGCCTGTGAGAATAAGTCCATGACAATCCAGTCAGGATCGGTCTGCCCATCACAGACCACCAGAATCTCAGAAGGGCCTGCAATCATATCAATGCCGACGGTTCCAAATACCTGCCGCTTGGCAGCAGCGACATAGGCATTACCCGGCCCGACAATCTTGTCCACAGGTGGCACGGTCTCTGTGCCATACGCCAGTGCCGCAATTGCCTGTGCGCCACCCAGGGTAAATACCCGATCAACACCGGCAATTACCGCCGCTGCCAACACCAATTCGTTACATTCGCCATCCGGTGTTGGTACCACCATAATAATTTCTGATACACCGGCAACCCTGGCCGGAACAGCATTCATCAACACCGATGAGGGATACGCCGCCTTACCACCAGGGACATATAGGCCGACTCGATCCAGGGGTGTCACCTGTTGACCGAGAACGCTACCGTCCACCTCGGTAAACTGCCAGGATTCCAGCTTTTGTCGTTCGGCATAGCTGCGAATACGATCAGCCGCCACTTTCAATGCGGCACGCTGTTGTTCAGGAATGCTTGCCAGTGCCTGTTGCAGGCGATCAGCAGCAATCTCCAGATCAGCTGCATGCGCCAGTGCCATACGATCAAAACGATGGGTATAATCCAGCAACGCCTTATCACCCTGTTGCCGCACATCAGCAAGAATCTTTCGCACAGTCGCAGTAGCGGCCTCATCGACAACGCCCTCCCAGGCGGTCAGGCCCGCCAATCGTGACCAGAAATCGGCATCGGTGATTGTTAAGCGTTGAATATCAAACATAATGACTCCAGAAAATTGTGAAGATCAAGAACCAGCCACAGCCGCCATCTTTTCCATGATGGCCTTGATACGAGCATGTTTCATTTTCATGGCCGCTTTGTTAATGACCAAACGTGAGCTGATATCAGCGATATGTTCCAGTGGTGCCAAGCCATTCGCTTTCAGCGTATTGCCAGTATCAACCACATCGACGATGTAGTCCGCCAAACCAACCAATGGTGCCAACTCCATTGAGCCGTATAACTTTATGACCTCAACCTGCCGACCCTGATCGGCAAAATAGCGGCGAGCGGTATTCGCATACTTTGTCGCAATACGCGGACGGGTCAGACTCGGCGAACGATTAGTATGACCCGCCACCATTAACCGACAACGGGCAATCTTCAAATCGACCGGCTCATAGAGCCCTTCACTGCCATGTTCCAATAACACATCCTTACCCGCCACACCCAAATCGGCCGCACCGTATTGCACATAGGTCGGCACATCAGCAGCACGAATAATCACCAGTTTTACATCCACCTGGTTTGTATCCAAAACCAGCTTGCGGCTGGTTTCAGGATCATCAGCCGGCACAATATCGGCTGCGGCTAATAACGGCAAGGTTTCCTTGAAAATCCGTCCTTTGGATAACGCAATTGTTAATGATTCACTCATGGTTCATTCAACTCGGAGTACGGCGGATTCGTGCGCCCAGGCAAGACAGCTTTTCCTCAATGCAGCCATAGCCACGATCAATATGATAAATGCGATCCACCAGAGTATCGCCATCAGCGACCAGCGCCGCCAGAACCAAACTGGCCGAGGCGCGTAAATCAGTGGCCATCACTGGCGCACCCGTCAGTTGGGAAATGCCGACACTCACAGCGGTATTACCTTCCAGCTCGATCCGCGCCCCCATCCGTTGCAGTTCACTAATGTGCATGAAACGATTCTCGAACACCGTTTCGGTAATCATCCCGGTACCCTCGGCAATTGAATTGAGTGCAACAAACTGTGCCTGCATATCGGTAGGAAATGCCGGATACGGTGCAGTGCGAATTCGCACTGCCCTGGGACGACCGTGCCGCATATCGACTTCAATCCAGTCAGTGCCGGTATTGACCTGGGCACCGGCCTCTTCCAGTTTGAGCAAAACCGCTTCCAGAGTATCAGGTCGGGTATCTTTCACCTTGACCCGACCGCCGGTAATGGCGCCTGCCAGCAGATAGGTACCGGTCTCAATCCGATCGGGCAACACGTGGTACTCGGCGCCATCAAGGCGCTCAACACCCTCGACAACCAGTGTATCAGTGCCGGCGCCATCGATTTTTGCGCCCATCGCTTCAAGACACTCGGCAAGATCAACCACTTCAGGCTCACGAGCGGCATTTTCAATAACCGTGGTACCACGTGCCAGCGTCGCCGCCATGAGCAGGTTTTCCGTACCTGTCACCGTGACCGTATCCAGCACAATATGCGCCCCTTTGAGACGACCGGCCCGGGCGCGGATGTAGCCATTCTCAACCTTGATATCAGCGCCCATCGCTTCCAGCCCCTTGATGTGCAAATTGACTGGCCTGGAGCCAATGGCACACCCGCCGGGTAATGACACTTCCGCTTGACCAAAACGCGCCAGCAACGGCCCTAACACCAAAATGGAGGCTCGCATGGTTCGCACCAGGTCATAGGGCGCATGACAGCTGTTCAGGGGGCGTGGATCAACCTCGATATTCATCCGCTCATCAACGACCAGATCCGCACCCATACGCCCCAACAATTCCATCGTGGTTGTTACGTCCTGTAAGTGGGGAACATTTTGTACTATCATGGGCTCGTCGGCCAGTAATGTAGCTGCCAGAATCGGTAATACTGCGTTCTTGGCGCCGGAAGCACGCAGCTCCCCCTGTAGAGGAATACCACCGCTTATAATTAGCTTGCTCATAAAGAACGTGACCTATCAGGATTGCAACTTCTGCCAGGCATCTGGCGTACAGGTTTTAAGTGATAAGGCATGAATATCCTCACTTTCCATTCGCCCGCCCAGTGCCGCATACACACGTCGATGTTGCTGCAACAAGGTTTGTCCAGCAAAATCCTCGCTAATGACGATCGCTTCAAAGTGAACCCCATCGTCACCGTGTACCATGGCTTTTGCACCAGGCAATTGCTCTTCGATTAAACGCTTGATCTCTTGGGCTTGCATCGTTGGTTTGCCATTTCATCCGAGTTAAAGTTGAATCAGAATACTACTGAATCGAAACCTGTGTGGTCATCATCACGTTTTTGGTTAAAACCGAAAAGACCTGTTGATCTTCAGCAGCAGCCTGCGATATTGGCATTTATCGGTGGGTGTAGCTATCTTTGATGGCAGCGCTGACCGGATCATCGGCCTAGTTATGGTATTTTCCTCTATGAATTAAAGGTTTTTCGTGAGCATTACCCGTATTATTTGATGATGCGGGTGCGACGCGCGAAACGATCAATGTAGCGCAAATACATTGATGACTATTTTTGGCATATATCGAACTGGATTCGATACTTGAAATTCAAACAAACCTGATTATGAAGGCAGGATTATGACGAAAAAGTACATTTATAAATACACCGAAGGTGATGGCAAGAGCAAAATGCTGTTAGGTGGCAAAGGTGCCAACCTTTGCGAGATGACTCAGATCGGGTTGCGAGTACCGCCAGGATTTGTAGTCACCACTGAAGCCTGCCTGGACTACATTGATGCCGGTAACAGGCTGCCTGAAGGCAGTTCGGCTGATCTGCGTGCACACATGCAGTGGCTGGAGCAGGAAACAGGCAAGAAATTTGGTGGTGCAGATAACCCGCTGCTGGTATCTGTACGTTCCGGCTCCGCGATGTCCATGCCGGGCATGATGGATACCATCCTGAACCTGGGTTTAAACGAAACCACCCTTAAGGGCCTGATCAAGTTAACCGGTAATGAGCGTTTCGGCTATGACGCGTATCGCCGCTTTATTCAGCTCTTTGGCAAAATTGCGCTGGGCGTGGATGATGAGCATTTCGATCAACACTTCGAGGCCGTCAAAAATCGTGCCGGTGCAAAATTTGACGTTGCCCTGGGTGCCGAAGACCTCAAGGAAATTACTCACCTGTTCCTGCAAGTGGTTCAGGAGCAAACCGGATACCCATTCCCGCAAGACCCCTATGAGCAGCTCGAATTAGCGGTCAAGGCCGTGTTTAATTCCTGGATGGGCAAGCGTGCCGTCGATTATCGTCGTGAGTTCAAGATTACTCCCGATATGGCAAACGGTACCGCCGTCAATATCGTGACGATGGTGTTCGGGAACATGGGTAATGACTGCTCCACCGGCGTCGGCTTCACCCGTGATCCTGGCACCGGTGAAAACGTGATGTACGGTGAATACCTGATCAACGCCCAAGGTGAAGACGTGGTCGCCGGTATCCGCACCCCGAAGCCGGTGGCCGAAATGCAGGACGAAATGCCGGAGATGTACAGGCAGCTTGTTGATCTGCGTAATCGTCTGGAATCGCATTATCATGAGGTGCAGGATTATGAGTACACCATCGAAAAAGGGGTGCTCTACTGTCTGCAAACCCGCAACGGCAAGATGAATGCCCAGGCGATGGTTCGTACCTCGGTGGAAATGGCAAAAGAAGGACTGATCAGCAAGGAACAGGCGCTGTTGCGGATTGATCCCGAACTGCTGGAGCAACTGCTGTTCCCGCGCCTTGACCCCTCACATGTGGCAGCGCCTATTGCAACCGGTATGGGCGCTTCACCCGGCGCCGCCTTTGGCAAAATCGTATTCGATGCAGACACCGCTGAAAAACAAGGTCGCGCAGGTAACGAGAAGGTCATCCTGGTGCGTGAGGAGACCAAACCTGAAGATATTCACGGCTTCTTCGCAGCACAGGGTATTCTGACCAGTCGCGGCGGCAAAACCTCACACGCAGCGGTAGTAGCGCGTGGCATGGGTAAACCTTGCGTCGTCGGCGCCGAGGATATTCTGGTCAATGTCCATCATCGTCAGGCAATCATTGGCGACAAGGTGCTGCATGAAGGCGACGTACTCACCATCGACGGTGGTACGGGTAATGTATACCTTGGTGAAATCCCGACTGTGGAACCTGAATTCACCACGGATTTGCGGACATTGCTCAGCTGGGCCGATGACATTGCTACCCTCAAGGTCATGGCAAATGCCGATACCCCTGAAGCTGCTCATCGCGCTGCCAGCTATGGCGCCATGGGTATTGGCCTGTGCCGTACCGAGCGCATGTTTAACGCGACCGATCGTCTGCCAACAGTGCTGGAGATGATTCTGGCAGAGACTACTGAAGATCGTGAGGCGGCCCTCGAGAAGCTGCTGCCCATGCAGCGTAGCGATTTCAAGGAAATCTTCCGCGCCATGGCAACGCTGCCGGTAACCGTCCGTTTGCTGGATCCACCAATTCACGAGTTCTTGCCTTCCGAGCAGGCCTTGATTGCTGACATCGAGCATCTGCGCCATCTACGCCATACCGCACAAGGCCTGGAATCCATCAGCCAGATTCTCCAGCAGGTTAACCCGAAAGCAGTTGAGCAACTGGGCATTTTGAATGACAGCCATCTCGTCGCTGACGTGCTGGCCAAGAAAGAAGAAATCTTGCAAAAAGCCCGCGCCCTGCATGAAATCAATCCCATGTTAGGTCATCGTGGTGTACGTCTGGGCCTCACCTATCCTGAAATCTACAAGATGCAGATTCGCGCCGTTCTGGAAGCGGCAGCCGAATGTGTACAAGAAAAGATTGACGCACATCCTGAAATCATGGTGCCACAGGTCTGTACCCTTGAGGAATTAAAACGGGTGCGGGCGCTGGTAGATGAGGTATTACCGGAAGTTGAGAAAAAATATGCGGTCAAAGTCAAATTTGAGTTCGGTACCATGATGGAAGTGGTACGGGCGTGCCTGCGTGCTGGTGAAATCGCCGATGTTGCCGAGTTCTTCTCCTTCGGTACCAACGATCTGACGCAAGCCACGTTCTCGTTCTCACGCGAAGACGCAGAAAACAAATTCCTGCCATTCTATAACTCCGAGGGTATTCTCAACGACAATCCATTCGAAGCGCTGGACACCAAAGGTGTCGGTCAATTGATGGAGTTTGCGGTCGAGAATGGACGCAAGACGCGCAGTGACCTGAAGGTCGGCATTTGCGGTGAGCAAGGCGGCCATCCACGTTCCATGCGGTTCTGCCACCACGCTAATCTGACTTATGTCTCCTGCTCAGCCCCGCGCGTACCAATTGCCCGGCTGGCAGCGGCTCATGCCAAATTGCTGGAAGAGAGCTTCAAACCGTAAATTAACCGCTGCACCATCGGCATAGCTAACTGTTCTGGTGTAGCTTCTTGATTGCAATTATAAAAAGGGCAACTCCGGTCGCCCTTTTTTGTGTTAGCCCGGTGCGCGACACGCCCTGCTGTTCAGGGCGGGGAAGGATAGCGCGGACGGTGTGGCGGTCCTTGCCTTTTGGCTTCAGTGTGGTGTCTGCTGCTGATTGATGTATTGGCGCACGATGGCAATGGCTGCGCCGCCACCGGATGAGGCGAAGCAGGGCGGCGACCAGAGCATGCCCTATGAAGCCGCCCTGTGCCAGGCGCAGCAGGCCATGAACCGCAAAGTGAAGTTCAGCAACAACTGGAAGAAGTTGAAAGCCCGCAACCAGACGATTCACTCCCGCATCGGTAACGCCGGCCGCGACTGCCTGCACACGATCTTAACCGCGACCGGCCAAAACCACGCGATGGTGTGTATAGCGCAAACACTATAAACCGGGACAATTTATAGTGATAATTTGCGCGTTAAAACAGATGGATATAGCGGAACCAGTCAATCAGATTTAATGGGTTCCGCTATATTGAGGACTTGCCGGTACGGAATCTGTCCAGACCGACGGCAGGCACCGCCGAGAATCCGGGCCAAAACGTCCGGGCCAGGTCCGGCCTGAACAACTCCATCCTCGACCAGGGCTGGTTCGAGTTTCGTCGCCAGCCGGATTGCAAGCTGGCGTGGAACGGTGGCTGGCTTGTTGCCGTGCCGCTGTAGAATACGAGCCGCACCTGTCCGTGTTGCGGCCATGCCTCAGTGCACAACCGGCAGACACACGCAAAGTTCGAGTGTATGGAATATGGTTCGCCGACCGGATCGGTGCAATCACTGTTTCAAGGGCGGGACACGCCCGGTTAGCCTGTGAAGTGAGTGGTGCAGTCATGCCACCAGCAGCAGGAACCCACCGAAGCGACTCAGGGGCAGCCCAATGCCGCACCTGGGCACCGTGCCTCTGGCGATTTTGCCCAGGCTTACGCGATTGCCCACGAAACCGGTCATCATGTACAACATTTACCCGGAGTTTCCGGTAACAGGCCGCGTATAATCTTGTCGCTATCACCTGTTGAACACCTAAAATCACACATTATGCAGATTCACAACGATACGCTTCAGCAACTGGCGCGCGCCACCTTGCAAATTGAAGCCCATGCTATCCAGCAACTGATTACGCGTATTGATAAACATTTTGTACATGCCTGCCACTATATGCTGGCCTGCAAGGGGCGAATTATTGTGCTGGGCATTGGTAAATCCGGCCACATTGGTGGCAAAATCGCCGCTACGCTGGCCAGCACCGGTACGCCTGCCTTTTTCGTCCACCCTGCTGAGGCCAGCCATGGCGATCTAGGGATGATTACCACCCATGATGTTGTGCTGGCCTTGTCCAATTCGGGCAAAACTGAGGAAATTCTCACCCTATTACCACTGATCAAGCGGCTGGGCGTGCCCTTAATTGCGCTGACTGGTCATCCTGACGCGGTACTGAGCAAGGCAGCCGATGTTCATATTGATATTAGTGTTGACCAGGAAGCCTGCCCGCTAGGTTTAGCGCCGACATCCAGCACCACGGCTACACTGGCAATGGGCGATGCCCTGGCAGTGGCATTACTGGAAGCCCGCGGATTTACCGCTGAAGACTTTGCGCGTTCACACCCTGGTGGCTGCCTGGGACGACGCTTGCTGCTGCTTGTTGATGATGTTATGCACACAGGCGAACAGATACCGCGCAATACACCTGGTGATTTACTTAAAACGGTATTGCTGGAAATGAGTCATAAGGGCTTGGGTATCACGATTATAACCGACAGAACCGAGCATATTCTGGGTGTATTTACCGATGGCGATCTACGTCGTGCACTGGATCAGCCAGTGAATATTCATACGACCCGTATTGCTGACATTATGACCAGCAACTGTAAAACGATCCCTGTGGGTGCGCTAGCTGCTGAAGCCTTGCAGATCATGCAACAGCGCAAGATCAATGCACTGCCCGTCATCGACCACGAAACCAAGCTGGCAGGCGTGCTCAACATGCACGATTTACTACGTGCTGGTGTGCTGTAACGACCAACAATGATGAACACAACAACACCTGATATCCTGAACAAGGCCGCCCAGATCCAGCTTGTCATTTTTGACGTGGATGGCGTATTCACCGATGGTCGCCTGTACTTTGACAATAACGGTGATGAATACAAGGCATTCCATAGCCGTGATGGGTACGGGATCAAGATGCTGCTACTCAATGGCGGTATACACGTCGCGGTTATTTCGGGTCGACGCGCAGCCTCGGTAGAGCGGCGCATGGCTGACCTCGGTATTCATCGTGCTTATCTAGGGATTGAAAACAAATGCGCTATTTTTTATAACCTTTTGAATGAATTAAAATTAAATCCTGAGCAGGTTGCTTTTGTCGGTGATGATCTCATCGATTTGCCGGTGATGCGCCAAGTAGGTCTGGCCATTACCGTCCACGATGCGGACCCGTTCGTTTGTCAGCATGCGCACTGGAAAACACCCCACCGTGGCGGTCGAGGGGCCGTGCGTGATGTCTGTGAATTCCTGCTGGACGCGCGAGGTGAGCTGGCAGCGATGCGCGAGCGTTATTTGTGAATACATCCTTTCCATTATCGGCCCGTAGTATGCTCTATCTGGCCGGACTCGCACTATTGGCCGGTCTTAGTTATGCACTGTTGCAGTGGGTGGAATCCTCATTACAACAACCCGACCCGCCCCAGAGTCAAGCACCGATACTGATTATCGAACAATTCCGGGCAGTGCGCCTGAATGAAGCCGGACTGAAAGCCTATGTAATTGAAGCACCGCGACTTGAACACTTCCCCCATCAAGCAGGCACCAAGATTAAACAGCCGGTCATGGACTGGTATCAGCCCAATGGCCAGATTCGGGAGTGGCAATTACAGTCGGAACAGGGCTGGATTGCAGCTGACCGCAAAACAGTAAAACTCAATGGTGCAGTCACCCTGCGCCGTCCAGCAGCAAGCAGTAAAATTCCCATCGTCATCACTACCCGTAATTTACAGATCAAACCAGAGATACACTACGCTGAAACCGCTGCACCTACTCAGGCTATCACGCCAAATGGTGTATTAAATAGCATCGGGGTACGTGCGTGGCTGGATCAAGAGCGACTGGAGCTGCTGTCCAAAGTACGAGGTACTTATGAACCGCCACCACCCTAACGGTTTTCCTGCCATTTTTGATAGGAACATCTCATCTGTGACTTCAAACCGACAACCCACCCCACCCTGCCCGCATTCGATACACATGCCCCTTCCTTCCCTTCTGGGTAGACCGGTGCCCCATGGAGTAAAACCGGCACACCTTCGCCCTGGATTACTGATTACTTTAATACTGGCAACCTCATCGGCCATGGCACTGCCTGATGATCGCAAACAGCCAATCCAGCTGGAAGCCAATCGCGGGCAACTGGATCAGAGATCGGGTATCAGCCTTTACGAAGGTCATGTTGTTATTCAGCAAGGCTCAATGCGAATGGATGCTGATATCGCCAAAATCCATATCAAAAACGGCCGTCTCCAAAAGATGGAAGCCACCGGCAAACCGGTAAGGCTACGCTACAAACCGACCGTGGATAAGCCGGAAATTCGGGGCACCAGCCCCAAGGTTGACTACAACGTTGATCGTGCCAAAATCGTGATGAGTGGCGGGGCCCGGCTGGTACAAGGTGGCGATGTATTTACCGGGGATCGCATTGAATATGACCTTAAAGCGGATAGGGTCAAAGCACGCGGTGCTGGCTCCAATGGTCGTATACAGTTCACCATCCAGCCACAATCCAAAACAGTCCCCTCCAGGAAACGCTGATAATGGCTCGCCTGATCGCCAGAGGAATTGTAAAACGTTACCGTAAGCGTATTGTGGTCAATGCGGCTTCATTATCGGTTGCCAACGGTGAAGTCGTTGGGCTCCTCGGTCCGAATGGTGCAGGTAAAACCACCTGTTTTTACATGATAGTCGGGCTGATTTCCTGCGATGAAGGCTGCATCCTGGTCGATGAACGCGATATCACTCATGCACCGATGCATGCCCGGGCGCGACTGGGTGTTGGCTATCTGCCACAAGAACCCTCGGTATTCCGACGACTGTCGGTCCTGGACAATGTCATGGCCATTCTGGAAACCCGCAAAAAGCTTTCCCGTGCCGAGCGGCGCTCCATGGCCAGGGAATTGCTGCATGAACTGCATGTGAGTCATTTGCAAGATCACATGGGTATCAGTCTGTCAGGCGGCGAACGCCGCCGGGTTGAAATTGCACGGGCGCTGGCTGCCCAGCCTGCATTTATGCTGCTCGATGAACCTTTCGCGGGTGTCGATCCACTCTCAGTACTGGATATCCAGCGCATTGTGACCCATCTCTGTGATCGTGATATCGGGGTACTCATTACCGATCATAATGTGCGGGAAACGCTGGGAATCTGTGACCGCGCCTATATTCTTAACGAGGGTCAGGTCATTGCCGAAGGTGATCCAACCACCATCCTCGCTAACCAGCAGGTACGCCAGGTCTATTTGGGCGAGTCGTTCCAGCTGTGACAGCCCGGTAGCCGTAACGACACCATCGCAGGCGCGATGCCCAACACATCTTCGTCAAACCCGAACAGCCTTGATGTTCATGTCATTGAGAGTAGAGGCGCCTGGCGCAAAAAGGGTTTATGTCGCGCTTATTGCTCATCAAGATCTCGCTAAGGCTTCTTCAAGAAAAACCAAATGCTTTTGTGCAGCAAGGCAAGCAGCATCTGGATCACCCTCAATCACAGTAAGCAGCAACGTTTCATGTTGATTCGATATAGAGCGCAAACACTATAAACCGGAGCAATTTATAGTGATAATTTGCGCGTTAAAACAGATGGATATAGCGGAACCAATCAATCAAATTTAATGGGTTCGCTATAGTAGAAGCAAAACGGTCTGACATACTATACAGGTCATGAGCTATTCACTGGATTTCCGCCGTAAAGTATTTGAGACAAAGGCGAAGAAAGGGTCAACCTTTGAAGAAACGAGCCAGCACTTTGGCATCAGTGTCAGAACGCTGTTTCGTTGGCAAAACAAAATAGAACCCTGTACCACCCGTAAACCCGCGACCAGGATTGATATGGGCGCCCTGCTGGAAGATGTGCGTCAATATCCTGATGCGTATCATCATGAGAGAGTGGTTAACCCAGGACCTGGTGCCCAAGATCAAGACAGTGTAAGCGTTGACAGATCATCTGAAGCGTGCAGCGAACATGATCGCCCGCGCATTCCGGCAAAAAAACGCTAGGATTATAATCAGGTGAATTAAACAGTCTGAACAAAAATACTGAACGCTCATGAGACAGTCCCTGCAAATACGCCTGGGTCAACAACTCACCATGACCCCGCAGCTGCAACAAGCAATCCGCTTGTTGCAGCTATCCAGCCTGGAACTTCAAACCGAGGTGCAATCCATACTCGAATCCAACCTGATGCTGGAGCGCCTGGATGAGCCGCAGGACATGCCTGTTCAACCTGAAGCACTGGCTGCCAAGGCAGAAGAAGAATCACGCGCCGAAATCGAAGTAGGCGCCTCTGTAAACGAAAAACTGCCTAATGAATTACCGGTAGACAGTGCCTGGGAAGACACTTACGATACCTATGACGGCGCGACCAGCCTGACCCGTGCTGAAGATGACGGGCGTGATCCTGTTGACCGTTATGCAGGCACCGGGGAGTCATTGCAGGACTATCTCGTTTGGCAAATGCAGCTTACGCCGTTCAGCACATCAGAAATGGCCATTGCTACAGCCATCATTGATGCTATCGATGAATCGGGCTACCTCACACTGTCGCTAGAAGAGATTCACCAAGGCGTACAAGACGAATTCCCAAGCACCCTGGAAGAAGCCGAAGCGGTACTCAAAATAGTGCAACACTTCGATCCTCAAGGGGTGGGCGCACGCCATCCGGCAGAATGTCTGCTCTTGCAATTGGAAGCCTTTCCGGAAGACACTCCTTGGTTGACAGAAGCGCGCTATCTCGTGGAACGCCACCTGGATTTACTGGGCGCTCATGACTTTAGCGGGCTGATGCGACGGCTTAAAATCTCTCGGGATGCCTTGCAGGGTATCATCGCATTAATCCGGTCGCTGGAACCGTACCCCGGCGCACGAATAGCCCGAACATCCACTGATTATATCGTTCCCGATATACGGGTTTACCGACAACGCGGCACCTGGCGGGTCGAGCTGAATGCCAGCAATACTCCCAGATTACGCATCAACGCCCAGTATGCCGCGCTGGCTCATAAAGGCAATCAATCGGCTGATGATTCAGCCTGTCTCAAAACCCATCTGCAAGAGGCGCGCTGGTTTCTTAAAAGTCTACATAACCGCAATGAGACCTTGCTGAAAGTTGCTACCTGTATTATCGAACACCAGCGGGCATTTCTAGAGCATGGCGATGAATATATGAAACCGCTGATATTACGCGATGTTGCCGAAACACTTGGCATGCACGAATCCACCATCTCACGGGTGACGACCCAGAAATACATGCATACTCCACGAGGTATTTACGAATTGAAGTATTTCTTCTCCAGCCATGTTGGAACCCGTGACGGCGGTGAATGCTCGTCTACGGCTATTCGTGCCATGATTCGCAAGCTGGTCGAAACCGAAAATCCGGGCAAACCATTCAGCGACAACAAAATTGCTGCCCTGCTAGATGCAGAGGGTATTCAAGTTGCCCGACGGACAGTCGCAAAATATCGGGAGGCCATGTCAATTCCATCTTCCTCAGACCGTAAACGCCTTGTATGAACGAACGTACAGAGCACCTATATTGAAAAGAAGGTTATACCTGATACCTCCGTTCACAGGCATCTTTAACATCAAGAACAACATTAAACGGTCTACCGTCTGTCGGCTCAAAAACAGATGAGTCCGGCATCTATTCAAGCAAAAATCTACCAGCCAGGAGTGCATACTATGCAAATTAATTTGAGTGGACATCACATAGAGGTTACCCAGGCCTTGAAACACTATGTGCATGAAAAGCTGGAGCGTATTGAACGGCACTTTGATAATGTAACGAGTATCCAGGTCATCTTGAGTGTCGAGAAACTAAGCCATAAGGCAGAAGCGACGATTCACGTCGCAGGCAATGATATTTTTGCCGATGCCATCGAGGACGACATGTATGCCGCAATTGATCTATTGACTGATAAAATCGACCGGCAAATAAAAAAACATAAAGAGCGATTGACAGACAAGCATCGTGGTCAAAAGGCGCGTATTTACACTTGAATCTCTAGGCCAAGGCGGAGGCATCGATGGATATTTCAGACCTGATTAGCTGTGAACGGATTGTTTGCGACAGTCAGGTAGCCAGTAAGAAGCGAGTTATTGAACTCATGAGCGAACTGCTTGCTACAGGCCAAGACGATCTGGCAAGCCGACCGATCTTCGACAGCTTGATTGGTCGGGAGCGACTCGGGAGTACCGGCTTGGGCTTTGGGGTTGCGTTGCCACACGGTCGATTTAGCCAGAATCAACATGCCATAGGCGCCTTCGTTAAGCTTGAGCAGGGTATCGATTTCGATGCTATTGACCAACAGCCGGTTGATTTGGTGTTCGGTCTGTTAGTACCAGACCATTACACGGATGAGCACCTAAAAATCCTCGCCTACCTTGCAGAAATGTTCAGTGATCAAAACTTTTGCCAGCAATTGAGGGCAACGCATTCTGATCAACAACTTTTCGAGCAGATCAGAGACTGGAAACCGACAGCCATCAACTCACGTTGATCGGACCAATCATGATTTCACCATTGTGTGCCCAAGATGTGTTCCAGCGACTGCAAGAGCTGCTGGATTTACGCTGGATTGCAGGCAAATCCGGTGCCCGGCGTCCCTTATGGTGGTCTGAAGACATCGGTGAATTACCGTTTGGCCGCTTAAACTGGATTCACCGACCACGCCTGCAACTCTGCGGGTCCGAGGAAAGCAGTTTCCTGAAAAAACTGGAGCCTGTTGCCCGTCAGGCACTCATTCGAAATCTCATGGATACACCTACAGGTGCAATTCTGGTCTGTGGCGATCCTGAACAGGCACAACAGATCATGCGGGTCCTGGCTGAAGAAACCAATACGCCGCTTTGGAACACCCCATTAACACTTGATGTTGTGCTAGAGCAGCTTTACAGCTATCGGCATGGCATTGACGAAGGCTCAACAGTAGCCCATGGCGAGTTGCTTGAGGTTTTCGGGATTGGTGTGCTCATTACCGGCAACAGCGGTATCGGCAAAAGCGAGCTTGCCCTCGAGCTGATTAGCCGTGGTCATCGCCTGGTGGCCGATGACGCTCCGGCGTTGACTCGCCTGTCACCTGAAGTTCTGGAAGGCACATGCCCAAAAACGTTAAGCGACCTTCTGGAAGTTCGTGGCCTGGGCCTGCTGAATATCCGCCGGATGTTTGGTGATAGCGCGGTGAAGCGCAACAAGCGATTACGTCTGATTATTCATTTAGTCAGACAGGAAGATAGCACACCATCGGCTAAAACACGCTTGCTAGGAATGCGCAGCTTTGAAGTGATTCTCGGTGTTAGCATCCCGATTATCACCTTGCCGATTGCGCCGGGCCGCAACCTGGCCGTGTTACTGGAATGTGCGGTACGTGATCACATCATGCGTTTGGGCGGCTACCATACCGAGAAGGAAATGGCAGCACGGATGAAAAAAGCAATGGCGGACTTCATCTCATGCGAATCGTGATCGTCAGCGGCTTATCGGGTTCGGGTAAAACAATCGCACTACAAACGCTGGAGGATGTCGGTTACTACTGCGTCGATAACCTGCCGTTTAAGTTAATTCGACCCCTGGCGCAGGCGATTCTTGCCGCAAGCACAACACCACCCCCTGTAGCCGTTGGGGTAGACTCACGTGACTTTCTCGATGAGCTATCACATTTTTCAAGCATTCTCAATGAATTACGCGATAGTAGCCTCATCGTTGATGTGCTGTTCTTGCAAGCTGATGATGAAGTGCTACTAAAGCGCTACAGCGAAACCCGTCGTCGGCACCCGCTCAGCCCGGGTGATGTGCCGCTGCAAGATGCCATTCGGCGTGAGCGGGAACTGCTGGAACCTATCGTAATGCACGCCGACCTCATTATCGACACCAGCACGACCAATCTTTACCAGTTGCGGGACATGATCCGTACCCGTGTCCATAACACGCCGCCTAATGCGATGTCGCTTTTGCTTAAATCATTTGGCTTCAAGAACGGTGTACCTGCAGATGCTGATTTTATTTTCGATGTTCGCTGTCTGCCTAATCCACATTGGGAACCACTACTCCGCCCCTTGACCGGCCAGGACGCACCTGTCATTGAATTCCTGGTTAGCCAACCAGAGGCCATGGAGATGATTGACGATCTGCGCCAGTTTCTGGAAACCTGGCTACCACGTTTCGAGACCAGCAATCGTAGCTACCTGACTGTCTCAATCGGTTGTACTGGTGGTCAACATCGCTCAGTTTTTATTGCAAATGCACTGGCAAAACATTTCAGTACGATTCGTCGCCATGTCATGGTTCACCATCGTGAACTAGAATAAAACATTAACTTAAATGAAATCAGGCCTGGCCAGAACCCGGGCGGGCCATCGCCGAGACAAGCCATGAACATTTCTACCCTTTTCTGACACCCCCGTGCCGGAATGCGACATTTAAACAGCTAAGAACTGGAATACAAACAGGTAAATCAAGCGTGGCAACTGTGCTAAAGCGGGACATAAAAATTATTAACAAGCTGGGCTTGCATGCTCGCGCAGCAGCAAAATTTGTCACCTTGGCATCTGGCTTTGATGCCGATATTCAGTTATCCGGTAATGGCCGTGAAGTCAATGGAAAAAGCATTATGGGCGTCATGATGCTAGCGGCCGCCTGTGGAAGCTGTCTGGAATTACGCGCCAGTGGTTCTGAAGCTGAACAGGCGCTTGACCATCTTGAGGATCTGGTCCATCGTCGTTTTGACGAGGACGAATGAAAGGGGTTCGGGTATGCCTTTTTCGCTGCATGGCATTGGCGTTTCCAAAGGTTATGCTATTGGCAGAGCCTATCTGTTGCAACGTAATCAACTGGAAATTACCGAATACACCATTCCCGAAAATATTATTGAAGATGAAGTGCGGCGCTTTTTAAGCAGTCTGGCCATTGCCCGACAGCAATTGCATGAGATTCGGGGACGGGTTCCCAAAACAATATCCAACGATCTCACCGCCTTTATCGACACACACCTCTTGATGCTGGACGATACGGCCTTGATTGATGCGCCCATCAAGCTGATTCGTGAACAACGCTGCAATGCTGAGTGGGCGCTAAAAGTCCAGCGTGACACCCTCATTGAAGCATTTGAGCAAATGGATGATCCTTACCTGAGTAATCGTAAGGATGATGTTGCGCACGTAGTACGACGAATACTGCGTATTTTGCTCGCTGAAGATCCAACCTATCTCAGTGATCCGGATTATGTTGAGCTGGCTTCCAGCCGGCTGGAGGGGCGTGTCATTGTCGCTGATGACCTGACACCGGCAGACACGATCCTGATGCAGCATCAAGGGGTACTGGCTTTTGTCACCGAATACGGTGGCTCACTCTCTCACACTGCTATTTTGGCACGCAGTCTTGGCATTCCCGCTGTGGTAGGTGCTCGCAATGCACGTGCTTACCTTCATCATGAAGAACCGGTCATTGTAGATGGTCGCCAGGGCATTATCCTGGTCGATCTGGATGAGCGCATTCTGCGTTATTACCGCTATAAGCAAAACGAGCAGCGGCGAGAGCGGCTCGAACTTGTCAAACTCAAGGGGAAACCGGCGGTTACGCGTGATGGTATTACCATCAAAATGCTCACCAATATTGAGCTGCCGGAGGATGCGGCACTGGTACGCGAAGTGGCAGCAGATGGTGTAGGTCTATACCGCACCGAATTCCTGTTCATGAATCGTAATGATTATCCTGATGAAGAAGAACATCTTGCTTCATACCTGCACGTCATCAAAACGCTGGAAGGATACCCAATCACCATCCGTACCTCTGACCTGGGCGCTGACAAGCCTGCCGGTGACGGTCGCAGTGGGCCGATTGGTGCAAACCCGGCACTAGGACTGCGGGCCATTCGGATGTGCCTCAAGGATCTATCCATGTTTCGCCCGCAATTACGTGCCATCCTGCGTGCCTCCGCATATGGGCCAGTGAAAATGATGATCCCGATGCTGTCCAACATTCACGAGGTCTTCCAGGTATTACAACTCGTGGAAGAAACCAAGCAGGAATTACGCACACGCGGACTGGCCTTTGATCCGAAACTGCCGGTCGGTGGCATGATTGAGGTGCCCGCAACAGCAGTCTGTGCAACCCAATTTGCCCGCTATATGGATTTTCTATCAATCGGTACCAATGACCTGATCCAGTATACCCTGGCCATTGACAGGGTAGATGACGAGATTAACTATCTATTCGATCCTTTGCATCCGGCAGTACTATCGCTAATACACCGCACGATTGATGCTGGCCAAAAAGCCAATATCCCCGTCAGTCTGTGTGGCGAAATAGCCGGTGATTCTCGCTACACCCGGCTCCTGCTAGGTCTGGGTCTGACTGAATTCAGCATGCACCCTAGCGCTGTACTGGAAATCAAACGCACCATTCAAGACAGCGATACCGGTGAATTAAGTACTATCGCAGAGCATCTACTACACACTACCGATGCAGATGAGTACACTGAGCTTCTCAAAAAGATTGCCGAAAATTAAGGCTTGCCTGATTTATGCTGCCGATTGTCGGGCCGCCAGCCAATCACGTACGGCAGGCCCTGTGCCGATTGTCCAGGGCTTCAACCGATCAGCCGGTACACGCTTGATAGCCGCAAGCTCTTCGCTCAAGGTGATTTCACCCTGCGCCGAAACATGAAATGCCAAAATGAGCTGGTTCATTTCGTAAAATGGGTAATAGCCAATGAAATTGGCTTCGGCAGTATTCAGGCCCAGTTCTTCCTGCACTTCTCGTAATACCGCCTCATCTGCGGTTTCCCCTTTTTCCAGAAAACCTGTTATCAAACCATACATTTTTTCCGGCCAACCCGTGTTACGCGCCAAAATCACCATACCGTCCAGCTCAACAATCGCAGCGACAATGGGAACCGGATTATCCCAGTGAACATAATTGCAATCAGCTACAGCGCAGTGCAGTCGGCGCTGACCATCAATGTCAGCACAATGTAATGGCTTCCCGCATTGGGGACAAAACTTGAATGACATGCAAAACTCCAACAGGCAAAGAACATCTATACAGAGGGCGACTTCACATCACCCCCAGTCACAATAGCCGGTGATCCCGAGGCATTCGAGCAGTATACCAGCGTTACGCTAACCGATTAATTTAAAAGGCTAATTAATGTATCACCCCAACCCGCCAGGATCGCAGCACACGACCAACATGCAAAGCTATCATTAACTCTTCGTTGGTCGGTATCACCCACACCGAAACAGGACTATCCGGCGTTGAGATACACACCCTGCCCTGAAGATTAGCATTTTTGTCTATACGGATACCCAACCATTGCGAGCGATGACAAACCCGTTCACGAATCGGTGCGGCGTTTTCACCGATTCCTGCAGTAAACACCAGTGCATCAATACCCTCCAGCGCGCTGGCCAATGCCCCTAAATGCTTACTGACATGATAAACAAGCAACTCAACCGCCTCAGCCGCATGAGCATCGTTACTCTCCAGCAGGTCCCTCATATCACTAGAAATCCCTGACACCCCCAACCAGCCTGATGCCTTGTACAACAGCGTCTCTATTGCCCGGGTATCGTAACTACGCGTCTGCAATAAATACAACAGGACACCAGGATCAAGTGCTCCAGTGCGCGTCCCCATCGGCAAACCGTCCACCGCAGTAAATCCCATGGTGCTCTCAATACTACGACCATTTCGTATTGCACACATGCTGGCACCGGAACCCAAATGGGCAACCACGACCTTGCTCACATCCGGCGCATAATCGGGCAAGCGGCGAGCGATATATTCATAAGACAAACCATGAAACCCGTAACGGCGTACCCCCGAATCGATCAGCGCTCGCGGCAGTGCAAACAGTTGTGCCACTTTAGGCTGGCTACGATGAAAAGCGGTATCGAAACAGGCGACCTGTGGCCATTGGGGATTAATCTCGGTAATCGCACGAATTGCTGCCAAATTATGCGGTTGGTGCAAAGGCGCCAGCGGACTTAGCGTCTCCAGTTCAGTCAATACCTCCGCATCAATCCGCACAGGCTTATCATAGGCAAGCCCCCCATGTACCACGCGATGGCCGGCTGCAACAATTTGCACCTGCCTGGCATGATCACTGAGCCAATCGAGAATAAAGCGCAAGGCACCCGCATGACTCAGCGTCGAACCGCGCGGCCAATCATCCCGTTCATCAATACGCTCGCCATTCGCATTTTTAGCTTCAAACTTAGGGTCGCTACCTAAACCCTCCATCTGCCCATTAACATATAACTCAGGCTCAATACGATCACTGCCATCGACAAAGACCGCAAACTTGAGACTGGAGGAACCTGCATTAATCACCAAAATTCCTTGTTCCATAGCCCTTATCCCGTTGCCTTGCTGAGCGATTCACCACGACGCTGTGCCTTGGCGAACAAAACGGCTACTGCACACGAAACCAGGCGAGTACGAGCACTATCCGCCCGACTGGTCAGCACGATAGGGACACGAGCACCAAGCACCAGACCTGCAGCCTCTGCACCGGCCATAAACGTCAACTGCTTGGCAAGCATGTTGCCTGACTCCAGGTCAGGTACAATCAGGATATCCGCTTTGCCGGCTACCGGTGACTTAATCCCTTTGGTCCTTGCCGCCTGCACATCTACCGCATTATCAAACGCCAATGGCCCGTCAAGGATGCCGCCAGTGATCTGGCCTCGATCAGCCATTTTGCACAATGCCGCTGCCGCCAGTGTGGATGGTATTTTGCCAGTCACTGTCTCTACCGCCGAGAGAATCGCTACCTTTGGTTCGGATATCTTCATGGCATGGGTCAAATCAATCGCGTTCTGGATAATATCGCGTTTAATTTCCAGTGTCGGCAGAATATTAATAGCGGCATCGGTCACGATAAAAGGACGCGGGTAGCTAGGCGTCGCCAATAAAAAACAATGGCTGATGCGCCGCTCAGTTCGCAAGCCACCCTGTTTTTTCACGACTGCTGACAGCAGCTCATCAGTGTGCAAGCTGCCTTTCATCAGTGTTTGTGCCCCGCCACTAAGCACCATAGACACAGCAAGTTCTGCAGAATGGTGACTGTGCTTACTGTTAATCAGACGATATGATGAAATATCAATACCTTCCTCTTCCGCCATCGCACGAATCCGCTCTTCAGGGCCGATAAGTATCGGGTCAATCAAGCCCTTTGCAGCCGCGTCAGCTGCGCCACACAGTGAATCGCCACTGCACGGATGAACAACGGCACAATCCAAAGCTGGCAAGTTCTCACAGTCTTTCAGCAGCCTGGCAAAACGATTATTGCGACGTAGCTGAACCTGGGGTAATTCTCTGAGCGGAAACTGCATTTTTTTTTCTGAGGCGACAACCTCCAATACTCCGGCAGCCACTTCATTACCAGCGGGATCCGTAGCCCGACATTGCAAGACAATGGTGCGGGTCTCTTCCCGCTTGGCTGTAACTGTTGCTGTCGCGGTCACTGATGTACCGATAGCAACAGGACGGCGCAGATGAACATCAATATGCCGGGCGACCGCACCCAATCCTGGCAGGCGCGTTCCAGCCAAGGTAGCAAACAAGGCGGCTGACCAGCCGGTTTGGCCGCCACCTTGCCCAAACGCTGAGCTATCTGCCGGACTTGGATCGAGATCGATCAAGCTAAAATTGCCGGTGATAATCGCCATCGCCTCAACACTTTCCTGATCCAATACATGCGTGAGGCTGGCCTGATCACCCACCTGGATTTCATTAAACAATTTGTTTTCGACCATATTATTCATACATTAGCTTCCTTTATGATTGAGTACAGGGAATACTCAAGGCGTCGCGGATCATCTATAATAATCATCTCACAGCTATTAAAGTCCCATCATTAAAGTTAATTTAATGGTGCTGGCGGCGAGATGAACGGCCCTGAGAAAGGCGATGGCGGCTTTATCACATCGTGTCGCAATGGCTCGAAATGGCTTCAGTTTTGGAAGAAGTTCTCATTCAAAGCCCGCGCTGTATGTGTGCTTGTCGTATTCGCGGGGATCCTTGCGATGGGGGCTTTCGGCGGAATGACCGCTTGAATCCCGGCGTTTTTCAGCCGTTTCAGTACACACTTTTCTTCACGCAGGCGCGATCGGCGAGCAACGCGCCCGGGGAGCCCAAGGCATCGCAGAGAGTGTAAATTTCCGTGGTCAGGCCGCCCTTCGAGCACCCGAGCCTGCCTTTTTTGAACTGTTCGCAGCGCCAGCCGCATGCTGATGCGCCCGCATGATGGCGCTGTCGATCATGACGTACGCATTGTTGGCATCTCCTCGGAAGTGATTAATGAACAATGGCTTTAAGCGGTCTGGATTACCCGGACAGTCTACATTTTCATGACAAACAAATGAACTAACACGTATACTCGATAAATAATAAACATTATCTATTGTTATTTGGGTATGATTAGATTATTCCACACTGTTTAAGCGGCAGCATTAGGCTGCCGTTTTGATTTTTCAGGACTACACCCACGGGAGTTGCTGCCAGGCATTTACCCTCCACCCAACCACCACAACCCTTATCAAACGGATTACTCAAATGATCCGGGTTCCTAAGCAAATAGAATGAAATCACGCCATTTTCTCAGCCTGTTTGATCTAAGCTCCGGGGAACTGCGGCACATACTGGCTCGCGCCCAGGCATTAAAAGCACAGCACCAACGGGGAGAGCACCACGCCCCCTTCCCTCAAAAAGTGCTGGGGATGGTTTTCGAGAAAGCATCAACCCGTACCCGTGTCTCTTTCGAGGCCGGCATGGCTCAATTAGGTGGCAGTGCTATTTTTCTATCACCGCATGATACCCAGTTAGGCCGAGGCGAACCGATTGAAGACACAGCCCGTGTGCTATCAAGCATGACCGACCTCATCATGATTCGCACCTTTGAGCACACCAAGCTGACTCGTTTTGCTGAATATTCCACTGTCCCCGTTATCAATGGCCTGACGGATTACAACCACCCCTGTCAATTGCTGGCCGATATGCAAACATTTATCGAACATCGTGGCACGATTCAGGGACGCACTGTGGCCTGGATTGGTGACGGCAATAATATGTGCAACAGCTATCTTGCAGCCGCGTGCCAATTCGACTTTCAGCTACGAATTGCTGTACCCCCTGGCTATGAGCCTGATGCTGACCTGCTGAAACGTGCGGCCGGGCGGGTGGCCCTGTTACGTGACCCGCTAGCCGCTGCCAAAGAGGCCGACCTGGTGGCGACCGATGTCTGGTCAAGCATGGGCATGGAAGAAGAACAGCAACAACGCATCCGTGTTTTTGCTGATTATCAAGTCAACACCAGGATCATGGCGCACGCCAGGCCTGATGCCATTTTTCTGCATTGCCTGCCCGCGCACCGAGGTGAAGAAGTGAGTACCGAGGTCATCGATGGATCACAAAGTCGTGTTTGGGATCAAGCGGAAAACCGCCTGCATAGCCAAAAGGCATTGATGGAGTTTCTGCTGTCCTGACGGCCTGTTACACGGGTGCGGTCATACAGAACTACGAAAGATGACTATAAAATAGCTTTTTTATAGCTTTCCATTATATATTTGTGCCAAGGCTGTCTGGCAAGCGGGCCAGTGAATCTGATAGATTACAAATTCGCAAATAGTGCCAATAGTCATTTTTCCCGTACAGGCTCGCGTACCTGAACTGTCTACTCTACCGGTCACCTGACCCGTAATAGCATTCACCCGAATAAGCTACGCTGCCTTGAGTACCGTGCGCCATGAAAGAATACGCGCTGATCCTGATTGGAACCATTCTGGTCAACAACTTTGTGCTGGTGAAGTTTCTGGGTTTATGCCCGTTCATGGGCGTATCCCGCAAACTGGAAACAGCTATGGGGATGGGACTTGCCACAACCTTTGTGCTGACACTGTCCGCAATTTGTGCCTACCTCAGTCATGCTTATCTATTGGCTCCGCTTGGGCTGGAATACCTGCGAACCATCACCTTTATTCTGGTAATTGCCGTGGTTGTACAGTTCACTGAAATGATGGTCCACAAAACCAGTCCTTTGCTCTATCAGGTGTTGGGTATTTATCTGCCGCTGATTACCACCAATTGTGCGGTATTGGGTGTAGCGCTACTTAACGTGCAGGAACAAAACGGTTTCATCGAATCGGGGTTGTATGGCTTTGGTGCTGCCATTGGTTTTTCAATAGTCATGGTATTGTTCGCGGCCATCCGCGAGCGGATTGATGCTGCGGATGTACCGACACCGTTTCGTGGTGCTGCAATTGCGCTGGTGACGGCTGGACTGATGTCACTGGCATTCATGGGATTTTCAGGTCTGGCCAGGGGTTAAGCACATGATGACTGCCATGATTACGCTGGGTGCTTTAGCCGGTATCTCCGGTTTGCTACTGGGCTTTGCCTCGGTACGCTTCAAGGTTGAAGGTGATCCGGTCGTTGACCAAATCGATGCGCTGCTACCACAAACCCAGTGTGGACAATGCGGCTATGCCGGTTGCCGACCTTATGCTGAAGCCATTGCAAGCAGCGAAGCTGATATTAACCAGTGTCCTCCTGGCGGCGAGGCGAGTATTGTCGCACTGGCTGAATTATTGGGACGCGATCCCAAGCCATTGAATCCCGAAAATGGCACCGAAAAGCCTAAAATGCTGGCCGTGATTGATGAACAAAACTGTATTGGTTGCACACTATGTATTCAGGCCTGCCCGGTAGATGCCATTCTGGGTGCAGCGAAACACATGCATACGGTCATCACCAAGGAATGCACCGGTTGCGAGTTATGCCTGCCCCCTTGTCCGGTCGATTGCATTGAAATGGTACCGGTGGCGCAGACCATCACCAACTGGAAATGGGCGCATCCGGTCGCTGTGACCAAGGCAACCCCATGAGCCTGCTCTTCCCTTTTCATGGCGGCTTAAAAACGGCTCGCCATAAAACGGTTTCCAACCAACATGCCATCAAATCCAGTGCGTTACCCGACCGCTTGACCGTTCCTCTGCGGCAACATATCGGCGCCATTGCCAAACCGTTGGTCAAAGCCGGTGATCCTGTGCTGAAAGGGCAAATGATCGGTCAACCCGATGGCTATATCAGTGCCGCCATACATGCACCAACCTCCGGGGTGGTGGCCACGATCGATAACCGCCCGATTGCACATCCTTCCGGTCTGCCCGACTGGTGTATCACCATCAACAGCGATGGTAAAGATCGCTGGATTGAGCGGGAGCCGGTCGATTATCACAACCTGCATCGCAGTGCATTACGCAATACCTTACGCAATGCCGGACTGGTCGGACTGGGTGGTGCCGGTTTCCCTAGCGCCGTCAAATTGAATGCCAACGATCGACAGCTGGATACCTTAATCCTGAATGGCGCCGAATGCGAGCCCTGGATCAGCTGCGATGACCGGCTCATGCGCGAGCGCGCTAAAGCGATTATTGCCGGTCTGGATATCATGGTCTATCTGCTGGAGCCGCATGAAGTACTCATCGGCATCGAGGACGATAAACCTGATGCTATTGCTGCCATGGAACAGGCTTGTGCCGGCACGGGCTATCAGGTACATGCCATCCCGACGCTCTATCCCAGCGGCAGTGTGAAACAACTGGTTAAATTGCTCACGGGTCGGGAAACGCCGATCAATGGCCTGCCCGTCGATGTCGGCGTACAATGCTTTAATGTTGCTACAGCTTACACCGTGCATCGCGCTATCGATCATGGTGAACCTGTCATTTCCCGTATTGTTACCGTCACTGGCCATATCAATCATCCGGCTAATCTTGAAGCCCTCATCGGGACACCTTTTGCCAACCTGGTCGAGCAATGTGGCGGCTATCGGGATGGTGTGGATCAGCTGATCATGGGAGGGCCGATGATGGGTTTTGCCTTGCATAGCGATGAAGTCCCGATGACCAAGGCGACCAATTGTATTCTGGCAACCGGTGCCGAAACCCAGAAACATGCGGTTATGCCCTGTATCCGCTGCGGCGCTTGTACCGATGTCTGCCCGGCCAATTTATTGCCACAACAGCTTTATTGGCACGCCCGTGCTAAAGCGTTTGACAAGACACAGGATTATCACCTGTTCAGTTGTATCGAATGCGGTTGTTGCAGCGCTGTTTGTCCCAGCCACATCCCGCTGGTGCAGTACTACCGCTATGCCAAGAATGAGATATGGGCACAGGAAAAAGAAAAACAGAAAGCCAACCTTGCCCGCCAGCGACATGAAGCCCGCCAGCAACGACTGGAACGTGAACGTCTGGCGCGTGAAGCCCGGTTGCGCCAAAAGGCACCCCGTACCAAACCGGCAGTAAAATCTGAAAAAAGTGGCAACCTGGATGTTGAGGCGACGGTAGCGCGCACCAAACCGACTCAACCCACCAAACCATTATCGTCATCGTCAATGGCCCATCGCCCTGCCATACCCGAAACCGTCGTCAACAATGACCCGCAAGACAGCTAAAAACGGTTATGCGGTTTAAAACCACCACTTCCCCTCATATCGTAAACAATGCCAGTGTTGATGCGATCATGTGTCGTGTGTTGTACGCCATGATTCCGGGCATTGCTGCACTGACCTGGTTTTTCGGATGGGGCACTCTGGTTACTCTGCTACTCGCTACAGCAGTGGCATTACTGACAGAAGCGATCATGCTGGGTTTACGTGGCAAAGCCCAAGTACTGTACCTCAAGGATTACAGCGCTGTGGTAACAGCCTGGTTATTTGCAGTGACATTACCACCACTGACACCCTGGTGGCTGACTACACTCGGCATTGCATTTGCCATCACCATTGCCAAGCATCTATATGGCGGCCTGGGCTATAATCCGTTTAATCCGGCAATGGTCGGCTATGTCGTGCTACTGATCTCGTTTCCACGCGAGATGAGCAACTGGTTAATGCCACAGGGGTTCGGACACCAGGACACCTTGTCGCTACAGGAAACCCTAAACGTCATTTTCAACAGCTCACAATCGGTTCCCGATGCCCTGACCGGCGCAACACCGCTTGATGTCTTGCGCACCCAACTGGGTCTGGGACAAACTGTTGTTGAAATCAGCAATCATCCTGTATTCGGATTTGTCGCAGGTCATGGCTGGGAATGGGCTGTGCTGGGCTTCCTGGCCGGTGGCGGGTGGCTGGTTTACACCCGAACTGCGGCCTGGCAAATTCCAGTCGGTATGCTGGGTAGTCTAACCGTGATGGCTACCGCATTTTTCCTGATTGATCCACAACAGTACGCCTCACCCTGGTTTCACCTGTTCAGTGGTGCGGCCATTTTCGGCGCGTTTTTTATCGCCACCGATCCGGTCACGGCCAGTACCACACCACGAGGTCGGCTGATTTACGGCATCGGTATCGGTGTGTTGACATATACTATTCGCGTTTTTGGTGGCTATCCTGACGGCGTGGCATTTGCAGTACTGCTCATGAATATTGTGGTGCCAACCATTGATTTATATACCCAGCCCAGAGTCTTTGGAGCACCCCGCTGATGAAGGAGCTGATGCACAGCATGGGTAGAGCCACTCTAATCTTGAGTGGTTTTGCGCTCGTTGGTGTCGGGCTGGTCGCTATTACCTACAGCGGTACCAAAAATACTATCGCTGAAGCACAGCAGGCCGCACTGGAAGCCAGCCTGAATCGCCTGGTTCCTGCAGCCCATTACGATAACCCTATCGTTAGAGACCGTATCGAGGTGACTGCACCGGACTGGCTAGGCACGGATCAACCGGTATCAATCTACAGGGCACGCAAAAACGGTCAGCCCGTTGCCCTGTTTGCCACACCCATCGCCCCTGATGGCTATAGTGGTTCAATTCAATTGCTTATCGGCGTTTATGTTGATGGCAATCTGGCGGGCGTACGGGTACTGACGCATCAGGAAACACCCGGCCTGGGTGATGCGATTGATGAACGCCGTTCGCCGTGGATTCTGGCATTCTCCGGCAAATCGCTTACCAACCCCAATCCGGCAGGCTGGAAAGTTAAAAAAGACGGGGGTGTTTTTGACCAGTTTACCGGTGCCACTATCACCCCACGAGCCGTTGTCAAAGCCACCCGGAAATTTCTGGAATACTTCCGCGATCATCGTGATAAATTATTTGTTCCAAACGTTGCAACACCCGAGGAGCAACGACCATGAGCGAAGCCAGTTATCAGCACATTCTCAAAAACGGTTTGTGGACGCAAAATACTGTTCTGGCAGCACTGTTGGGGCTCTGCCCATTACTCGCAGTATCCAATACCGTGATCAACGGGCTGGCGTTAGGACTCGCCACAACCCTGGTACTGTTAACATCCAATGTGACGGTATCACTGGTTCGCCACCTGATACGCCCTGAAGTGCGCATCCCGGTATTTGTGCTCGTCATTGCCTGCACAGTGACCACGGTGGAGCTGCTGATGCACGCTTTCTTACCGGCGCTTTACACTATTCTGGGCATTTTCATTCCGCTCATTGTCACCAATTGCTGCGTGATCGGTCGTGCTGAAGCCTTTGCCTTTAAACATGGCATTGCCAAATCGGCGTTCGATGGCCTGGCGGTAGGTCTGGGCTTCACGCTCGTATTGATCACACTGGGCGCCATCAGGGAAATCATTGGCCAGGGTACGTTGCTGGCGCAGGCCGACTTGTTGTTTGGTGAATGGGGTAAGCCTCTGACAATACAGCTTGTTGAAGATTACCAAGGCTTTCTGCTGGCTATTCTACCCCCTGGAGCATTCATTGTTTTGGGTGGCTTGATTGCACTTAAAAACCTGCTGGATGAACGTGCCCAGCGACGATTGCTTACCCGGACAACGCCTTTAATTCAGGACGATATGAGTCAACAGGCCGGATAATCGGGTAAAAAGGCAAAAACAGCGGGGGTTGGAGCAGGGGTTATTTACCCATCCTGTCGTCCGGTTGCCGGGAATTGGCACGGGCTTTTCGTACAAAGTTGCAATAAGAATTATTCACCAGTTCTGTCGTCCGGCAAAGGCGTGAGCCAATGTCCCGCCATCAACAGACTCCAATTCACCACCTAGCGGTACACCGTGCGCGATGCGGCTGGCGCGGATACCGCGCTCACGTGCCAGTTCAGCAATATAGTGAGCGGTCGCCTCCCCTTCCACTGTCGGATTGGTAGCAAGAATAATTTCACATACTTCACCACCATCGAGCCGCGCTTCCAGATGATTCAAACCCAGCTCGGTTGGGCCTACACCATCCAGCGGTGATAGATGCCCCATCAAAACGAAATACAGGCCCTGAAAACTGGCCGCCTGCTCAACAGCGAATACATCGGCGGGTGTCTCGACCACACAAAGCAACGAACGGTCGCGCCAGGTGTTAGCGCATAACGCACAAACCGGGGTTTCACTAAGGTTACGGCATTGCTGGCAATGCGCAATCCTGTCCAGCGCTGCCTGCAATGACTCAACCAGTTGTCTGGCACCTTCTCGATCCCGTTCCAGCAGATGCAAAGCCATCCGCTGCGCCGATTTTGGCCCAACCCCCGGCAAACAGCGCAGTGTGGCCATCAGTCGATCCAGCAGCGGCGAAACCACCATAACCGTAACGATTCAGAACGGCAGCTTGAGATCGCCCAACATCCCTGCCGATAAACCCATGCCTGATGCCATACCGGACATTTTCTCCTGCGCGACCCGTTCAACCTTGTGAACAGCATCATTGACTGCCGCTGCGACCAGATCTTCCAGCATATCCTTGTCATCACCGACCAAACTGTCATCAATATCAATACGCTTCACTTCATGGTGGCCTGTCATAACCACACGAACCAAACCACCACCTGATTCACCGGTGACCTCCATAACCGCAATTTCCTCTTGCGCTTTCTGAATATTGGCCTGCATCTTCTGCGCCTGCTTCATCATATTGCCCAAACCGCCTTTCATCATTTCTCTCCTCAGTAATTAAACGGCAAAAATAAATGGCAAAATCAGTTCCAGCAATGGAATCCAGTATCCGGTATTACCCATCGCCTTTATCATCATCAAGGGCACGAACCTCGGTAATTTGTGCATCAAACAGTTTTTGCATGGTTTGCACATGCGGATCTCGACGCGCCTGCTCAACCGCAGCCTCCTGACGCTTTACCTGATGCTGCTCCTGTTGCTGCACCGGGGTTGTTGCTGTTGCCATGCTACCAACCTGAATGTTCAGATCTACCGATACACCCAGATGTTGTTCCAATGCCAACTTGATTCGCTCTTTCACAGACTTGCTTAGCATCTGTGCGTGCCTGGATTCCAGCATCAATCGAAACGCATTTTCCTTGTGCTCAAGCAACGCACAATTCATTGCTACTTGTCTGGCAATACCGGTCAATGGTAGTTGTGTAGCGAGCGCATCCCATTCCAAAGCCATTGGATCAACAGTAGCTGCAGCCGATGTAGATGTGGATGTAGAGGCTACCGGACCTGCAGGCTGCTGAGTCGCTGCCTCTGCCAGGGGCACGGGCGTTATCAGTGTAGTTGGTGCTGATACCGACGATCGATCGGGTACAGCCGATACATCCAGTGGCTCTGAAGCGGTTGCCGCTGTAGATATAACAGGATCTGGAGTCGCCGGATGAAAACACAGCATCCGCAACAGCACCATCTCGAATCCAGCACGCGGATCAGGCATCAGCGGTAAATCACGCCGACCTAGCAGCACAATTTGATAAAACAGCTGGATATCCTCCGGTGATAACAGTCCGGCAAAACGCCGCACATCTTCAGCATCAACCTCACTGTCCTCGGTCATCGCATCAGGCGCAAGCTGCGCTACCGCAACGTGTTGCAACAGTGACAGTAATTCAGCCAGTACCGCCGCATAATCAGGCGCATGCTCATCCAGTACCACCACCTGCTGCAACAGTGCCGCTGCGTTACCGGCAACCAGCGCCTCCAGCAATGCCTTAACCCGTTGCGGATCAACACTGCCCAGCATAGTCGCCACCGTCGCCTGCGTAAGTTCATCATCACAAAATGCAATGGCTTGATCCAGCAAACTCAAGGCATCACGCATACTGCCATCACTCGCACGTGCAATGAGTCGTACTGCCGCCAGTTCATAGGAGATCGCTTCTGCCTTCAATACCCTGGCTAAATAATCAACAATGGTATTTATCGGCAAGCGCTTCAAATTAAATTGAAGACAGCGCGACAATACAGTAGCCGGCAGCTTTTGTGGGTCGGTGGTTGCCAGTAAAAACTTGATATGAGGTGGCGGCTCTTCCAGGGTCTTTAACAAAGCATTGAAGCTGTGCGTAGACAGCATATGCACCTCGTCAATCAGATATACCTTGTAGCACCCCTGAGTAGGTGCATACTGCACGTTATCCAGCAGCTCCCGCGTATCCTCAACCTTGGTACGCGAAGCGGCATCCACTTCAATCAAATCCAGAAAATGCCCGCCATCAATAGCCCGACAGGCTGCACATTCACCACAAGGATGAGAGGAAACACCCTGCTCACAGTTCAGGGACTTGGCAAAAATGCGGGCAATGGTGGTTTTGCCTACCCCACGAGTACCGGTAAACAAAAATGCGTGATGCAGGCGTTGCCGATCAAGTGCATGGGTCAAGGCACGGACAACATGTGCCTGGCCTGCCAGTTCGTGAAAAGTGCGCGGTCGCCATTTGCGAGCCAGAACCTGATAGCTCATCGTGCTCTCCGGCAGGTAGGAAGGGCGGTGGCCCCTACCGGCCACACCCCGGCGCCCGAGTCCACTGCTGCCGCTGCTCCCTTCCGGGCCTGACGGGGTTCACAGCTTGTCGTCGCGGGGGGGCCGGTAAGCGCCACCATTGAAACCAGTTGATTCGCAGATTACCGAACAATAATGGCTACCGAAGAATGATCAGTAGTAAATACCGGGATAGAACATGGCGGAGAGAGAGGGATTCGAACCCTCGTTAGAGTTACCCCTAAACAGCATTTCCAGTGCTGCGCCTTCAACCGCTCGGCCACCTCTCCCAAGATCTGTATCTTTAATAACACGAAATCTGGATGTTACTTGAAATCATCCTGCTTGAACAAGGGACGATACAATATTATTGCCCGGTTTCAATTCAATCCTTTCATGGTCAAACGAATGCGCCCCTGTTTGTCGACTTCCATCACCCGTACCTTGATGACATCACCGACACCGAGCTTGTCACTAACATTTTGTACCCGCTCCTCGGCTATCTGTGAAATATGCACCATGCCATCGCGCCCCGGCAGAATGGTTACAAAAGCACCAAAATCCATAATGCGAACCACCTTGCCTTCGTAGACCTGGCCAGCTTCTACATCAGCCGTAATTTGCTCAATACGGTACCGAGCCGCATCACCAGCAACCTTATCCACAGCAGCAATTTTTATAATACCCTCATCGCTGATATCAATGCTCGCACCGGTTTCCTCGGTAATTGAGCGGATAGTCACTCCCCCTTTACCAATCACATCACGAATCTTGTCCGGATTAATCCGCATGGTGGTATAGCGTGGAGCGTGTTCAGAGAGTTCCTGTCGTGGCGCCGCAATGGTCGCGCTCATCTTGCCAAGAATGTGCAAACGTCCCTCTCGCGCCTGATCCAGGGCCCTGGACATAATCTCACGGGTAATACCATCAATCTTGATATCCATCTGTAGGGCTGTAATGCCATCAGCCGTACCCGCAACCTTAAAATCCATATCGCCCAGATGATCCTCATCACCAATGATATCGCTCAGCACAGCGAAGCGCTCGCCTTCCTTGATAAGCCCCATGGCAATTCCAGCCACAGGCGCCTTGATCGGCACACCTGCATCCATCAACGACAGACTGGCTCCACAGACCGAAGCCATTGAGCTGGAACCATTTGACTCTGTGATTTCCGATACGACCCGTACGGTGTATGGAAACTCTCCCGATGGTGGTATCACTGCCTGCACACCTCGTTTGGCCAGACGACCATGACCAATTTCACGGCGTTTGGGACTACCCACCTGGCCAATTTCACCTACTGAGTAGGGCGGGAAATTATAATGCAGCAAAAAGGACTCCCGGTACTCACCATCAATCGCATCAATGATCTGGGCATCCTTCTCGGTGCCAAGGGTCGTGATCACCAATGCCTGGGTTTCCCCGCGAGTAAACAGCGCTGAACCGTGTGTATGAGGCAAAACACCGACCCGAACAGTAATCGGACGCACGGTGCGCGTATCTCGGCCATCAATGCGTGGCTGCTCAGACAGGATACGCCCTCGCACGATCTTCTTTTCCATCGTGGAAAAGGCGCCAGCGATGACCTGTTCCGTCCAGCGATCAGGCTCCTGGGCCATCAAGTGCTCGATGAGCTCTTCCTCAATCTCTTTTACTTGTTGCTGGCGGGTCAGTTTTTCAGCAATCTGGTACGCTTCGGTCAATCTGGCCTCGGCAGCCGCACATACCGCCGCTTTCAGTGCCTCATCTTCTGCTGGCGGCTGCCAGTCCCACGGTTGCATACCGGCCTCTACCGCCAGTTCCTTGATCGCCTGAATCGCCAATTGCATTTGCTCGTGACCAAACATGACCGCACCGAGCATCACCTCTTCAGACAAACCATCCGCTTCAGACTCCACCATCAGCACGGCTTGCCCGGTTCCAGCAACCACCAAATTCAGTTGCGAGGTCTTGAGCTGATTACGGGTCGGATTCAGCAGATACTGATCGTTGTAATAACCTACACGCGCCGCACCAATCGGGCCATTAAACGGTACACCGGACAATGCTATTGCTGCCGAAGCGCCCAGCAGCGCCGGAATTTCCGGATCAACCTGCTTATTCAATGACACCACGGTAGCGACCACTTGTATTTCGTTCGTAAAGCCATCGGGAAACAGCGGACGCAATGGGCGGTCGATCAATCGCGCCGTCAGGGTTTCGCTTTCGGACGGACGTCCCTCACGCCGGAAAAACCCGCCAGGAATACGACCTGCAGCATAGCTACGCTCTTGATAATCGACTCGCAGCGGCAAAAAATCCCGACCTTCATCTTTTCGGGAAGCAACCACAGTAACTAGCACTACAGTGTTAGCCATATTGACCAGCACCGTACCGCTTGTTTGTCGGGCAATCTCACCCGTTTCAAGCGTAACTGTATGCTGGCCGTACTGAAATGTCTTTTTGATAGGCGTCACGAAAGCATCCTGTGCAACAAAAAAATCGATAGAAAATTCTAGCGGCGTAAACCGAGGCGACGGATCAGGTCCTGATAGCGGCCCAAATCCTTATTTTTCAGATAATCAAGCAGTTTACGTCGATTGTTTACCATTTTTAACAAACCACGTCTGGAATGATGATCCTTTTTATGATCACTAAAATGCGATTGTAGTCCATTGATGCGACTCGTCAGCAGGGCTACCTGTACTTCCGGGGAGCCGGTGTCAGCAGCACCGCGCTGATAATCCCGTAAAATTTGTGCCTTCTGTTCAGTATTAAGCGGCATGATTTAAACTCCAGATTGGATTCATTGAATTGGTTTTTAAGTTAGGCAGCTGATGCTAACCCCCCCGGTGGAGCCAGACAACAGGCAAACAGTAGATTATCGCATTCTTTTGGTCACGCCAGTAACCGGCGCGGCGCAACTCGCCCGTCATCCAGAATTTCGCCGAGGCCCAAAAACTGTTGCTCATTTTGATACAGGCGCACCCAGCCTTGCGTTGGTGCATGCGGGACCATGATGGGCTGTCCCTGTCGCAGATAAAAAGCCATATCACTTTTCACACGCACGGCTGGCCAGTGCGCTACGGCGCTATCCAGTGGCAACAGTACACTATCCAGTGCCGCCAAACCCTCCTGCCCGGCCCGCTCGCGCAAGGATTCCAGCGTTTCCATCTGACCGGCATCAAAAGGCGCTACTGCTGTACGACGCAATGCCGATATATGTGCACCACATCCCAACACGTCACCCAGGGCCATTGCCAGGGTGCGAACATACGTGCCTTTAGAACAACGCATCTCACATTCCATCCGGTTGCCTTCCAAATGTAACAAACGCAACTCGTAAATCGTTATTTGACGCGGCTCGCGTTCCACTTCAATGCCCTCACGCGCCAACTTGTAGAGCGGCTGCCCATTGCGCTTGATCGCAGAGTGCATTGGCGGGATTTGCTGGATCACACCTGTAAACTGCTGTAATGCACGCTCGACCTGTTCACGGCCCACAGCACCGACCGGGCGGCTCATCAATACCTCACCTTCCGCATCACCGGTTGTGGTTTTTACACCCAGGCAACAGGTAAAGCGGTATGACTTATCGGCATTCAGCAAAAAACCGGACAGTTTGGTCGCCTCACCCAAACAAATGGGCAACAAACCGCTAGCCAACGGGTCAAGGCTGCCTGTATGTCCAGCCTTGGCGGCTTGATAGATCCGCTTAACTGTCTGCAAGGCGGCATTAGACGTTAAACCGACTGGCTTATCCAGCAATAACAGGCCATTGACAGGCCGTCCACGTCTTGATCTCAACGCTGATCCTCTGGCAGGGTTTCGCCCAAGGTATCGGCATCACGATGCCGCTCGGCGTCTTCAGCAACCGCAGCATCAATCAGTGCTGAGAGCCGCGCACCATTTTCCACGACATCATCGTAGCGAAACTCCAGCTTCGGTACAGTACGAATATGCATTCGCCGACTCAGCTCGCAGCGCAATAATGGCGCAGCACGATTGAGTTCGGCCACACACCCGCCACGCTCGGCAGGATCGCCCAACAGCGTGATATAGATTCGGGCATGGGCCAGATCGCGGCTGACATTGATGCTGGTTATCGATACCAGTGTCAAACGTGGATCATCAAGCTCGTTGCGGATCAGCTCCGCCAGATCACGGCGAAGCTGCTCACCAACTCTGCGGGTACGTGAAAAGGGTTTCATCGTTACAGGGTACGCTCCACCTGTACGCGCTCGAACACTTCGATCTGGTCACCTTCACGGATATCGTTGTAGTTCTTCAACCCCATACCGCATTCAGTACCTGCACGCACTTCCGGCACATCGTCCTTGAAGCGTCGCAGTGAATCCAGCACACCCTCAAAAATAACCACATTGTTACGCAGTACCCGAATCGGGCTATTACGGCGTACCACACCATCAAGTACCATACAACCGGCTGCCACACCAAACTTGGGTGAGCGAAAGACCTGGCGCACTTCAGCCAAACCGATAATATCTTCTCTGAATTCCGGTGCAAGCATTCCAACCATCGCTTGCTTAACCTGATCAATCAATTCATAGATGACGCTGTAATAATGCAGTTTCAGCCCTTCTTCCTCGGCCAACCGCTTGGCAACACTATCGGCACGGACATTGAAACCGATCACAATAGCATTGGCATTCCTTGCCAGATTAATATCCGATTCGTTAATACCCCCAACACCGCTGGCGATAATTTTGACTTTTATCTCATCCGTTGAAAGCCGACTCAGGGCATCAACAATGGCTTCCGCCGAACCTTGCACATCGGCCTTGAGCACTACATTAAACGAGCTGACCTGACCCGCTTCCAGTTGCCCAAAAATACCATCCAGGCTGATTTGCTGCCTCATGTTCTGCTCTTCGCGGCGCTTGCTTTGCCGGAATAGCGCAATTTCACGCGCCTTGCGTTCATCGGCAACTGCAATAACCTCGTCACCGGCCTTGGGCGTACCGGACAAACCCAGAACTTCCACCGGAATAGAAGGACCTGCCTCGGTAGTATTCTGGCCATTTTCATTAAGCATGGCACGAACCCGACCGTACTCAAAACCGCTAAGAATGACATTACCCTTTTGCAGCGTGCCGCTTTGTACCAATACCGTCGCTACCGGACCCCGCCCCTTGTCTAACCGTGATTCAATCACCACACCGCGTGCCAGACCTTCTACTGGCGCTTTAAGTTCCAACACCTCAGCTTGTATCAGAATCTGATCGAGCAGCTCATCGATACCATCACCGGTCTTGGCGGATACGTGTGTAAACAGAGTTTCACCACCCCATTCTTCAGAAATCACGCCATGCGCCGACAGCTCGCTTTTAACCCGCTCTGGATCAGCGCCAGGCTTATCCATTTTATTAATGGCGACCACAATTGGCACTTCAGCCGCACCCGCATGTTGAACAGCCTCCAGCGTTTGCGGCATGACACCATCATCAGCTGCAACGACGAGTACGACGATATCGGTAGCTTTAGCGCCGCGAGCACGCATTGCCGTAAAAGCTGCGTGACCTGGTGTGTCGAGAAAGGTAATCACACCTTGTGGTGTTTCAACATGATATGCACCGATGTGCTGGGTAATACCGCCAGCTTCGCCGGCAGCCACACGGGTGCGACGAATATAATCGAGCAGCGAAGTCTTTCCGTGATCGACGTGCCCCATGATCGTCACCACAGGCGGTCGGGGCAGGGCTTCACCGCCAACTTCAACAGTAAGCGCTTCCTCCAGGGCATTCTCATTAAGCAGCTTGTAAGTATGCCCCATCTCTTCAACAACCAGTGCTGCCGTGTCCTGATCAATCGTCTGATTGATTGTGACCATTAAACCCATTTTAAAGAGCACTTTGACGACTTCGGTCGCTTTTACCGACATTTTCAGCGCCAAATCAGCAACACTGAGAGATTCTGGTAAGGTGACTTCGTGTACTACCGGCGCAGTGGGCCTGGCAAAGCCATGGCGTTGTGAGGCAGCAGCAGGTACAGACGACCTGGCTGCCTTGCCTTTCTTCGACTTCCGGCGTTCGACTTTCTCTCCACCACCATATATATCGCCACGTGACTGTTTGCCATTATCGCTTGATTCACCGCGACGCTTGCCGCCAGATCTACCGGATGATGCTTCAGGCTGCTTTTTAGCCTTCTTCCCCGATTGCTGTGGGATTGGCTGGTCACCAGCTTTAGCTCGCTTGGCAGGCGCTGGGGCCGGTACTGCCGCGGCTTGTTTTTTAGCTTTGGCAGCCGCCTCAGCCGCCTCAACATCGGATCGACGCTGCACCTGCACAGTAACCGGCCCGGTATCCCCCTTATAAACACGGGCTTCAGTCGTTTGCGTTTGCGACCCTCCTGCCGATTTTTCTGCAGGAATTTTACGCCGGGTTTTTTCAGCAGAACGCCGTTGTACTACCTCTGCAACCACTTCCCGTTTCTTCTTTTGTACTGCTTTCTCAACAGCTTGCGGTTGGGCTACGTCTTTAGCGTCATCAACCGCCTGTGGCTCCACCGGTTGTACCACAGTCTCAACTGCTTGCGGCTCCACCGGTTGTACCACAGCTTCAACTGCTTGCGGCTCCACCGGTTGTACCACAGCCTCAACTGCTTGCGGCTCCACTGGTTGCACCACAGCTTCAACTGCTTGCGGCTCCACCGGTTGCACCACAGCTTCAACTGCTTGCGGCTCCACCGGTTGTACCACAGCTTCAATCGCCTGTGGCTCCACCGGTTGCACCACAGTCTCAACTGCTTGCGGCTCCACCGGTTGTACCACAGCTTCAACTGCTTGCGGCTCCACCGGTTGCACCACAGCTTCAACCGCCTGTGGCTCCACCGGTTGCACCACAGCTTCAATCGCCTGTGGCTCCGCCATATTCCTAGTCACTCTCCGATCATTTTCCTTATCAGCGTGACGATGCGTACCCAAGCCAGGGACCTCGGAAGTCGAAGGTATTCGAGCATCAGACTCCTGGCGACGCGCTGAATGTTCTTCTACCAGGCTACGTTTGACATAGGTTCTTTTTTTGCGAACCTCAACACTCACTGTTTTGACTTGACCGGCCACATTCCCCACCATTTTTATCTCACTGTGGGTCTTGCGTTTAAGTGTAAATCGCCGAGGCCCATTAGTTGCCAGAACCGACGACTGGCTACCATGGCTTCTTTGCAAGTGTGCCAACAAATCCCGCTTTTGATTTTCCGTAATCGTAGCATCCGCTCCAGCAACGGTAATACCCGCTTCAGCAAATTGCTCCAGCAGTCGATCCACCGACGTGCCAACAACTGCCGAGAACTGCTTAACCGTTACATCTGTCATTCACCACCCCCAAAACGAGCTGATTTTGCTACTCGCTTTCCAAAAACCAAGGCGCCCGCGCCGTCATAATCAATTCTGCAGCCCGCTCCTCATCCAAATTGGCAATCTCATTAAGATCATCCACAGATAATTCAGCGAGATCATCCATCGTTACAATACCGTGACTTGCCAAGGTAAGCGCCAACGCCTTATCCATCCCATCCATCTGTAATAAATCTTCAGCCGGTTGGGCATTTCCGAGACGCTCTTCCGCAGCGATGGCCCGAGTAAGAAGCACATCGCGTGCCCGCTCGCGTAAAGCTTCGACCATCTCATCATCAAACTCTTCAATCTCCAGCATTTCATGGGTCGGCACGTAAGCAACTTCATCCAGACCCGTAAAACCCTCACGCACCAGAATAGCCGCGATCTCTTCATCCACGCCCAACTGCTCCACAAACATCCGCAACGGGATTTCATCTTCCTCTCCCCGTTTGGCCTGTGCTTGCTCGCGTGTCATCACATTCAGCGTCCAACCGGTTAAACGACTTGCCAGTTGCACATTCTGACCGCCCTTACCAATAGCCTGTGCTAATTGTTTCTCATCGGCCACAATGATATCCATACTGTGGGTATCTTCATCCACAATGACTGATTCGACTTCTGCCGGTGACATGGCATTCATCACAAAATGCACCGGCTCATCATCCCACAAGATGATATCTATTCGCTCCCCCGACAGCTCATTCGTGACATTTTGTACACGGGCACCGCGCATCCCGACACATGCACCAATGGGATCTATTCGGGCATCTTTACTTTTAACAGCAATCTTTGCACGCGAGCCGGGATCACGGGCAGCCCCTCGAATCTCGATAATACCCTGATTAATTTCAGGTACTTCAAGCGCAAACAGTGCAATCAGCAACTCAGGATCAATGCGGCTAATGAAGAGTTGCGGACCACGACTTTCGGCATGAACATCCTTTAGGTAGCCACGCACACGGTCACCAATTCGAAATGACTCTCGCGGAATCAAATCCTCTTGACTTACTTTGGCCTCAACACCACCGCCGACATCAATAATAAACGCCACCTCATTCCGGTCTGAACGCTTATCACCCCGATCCAGCCGCTTGACCACACCACCGATCAGCTCACCCTTACGATGCAAATAGGCTTCTACAATCTTTGCCCGCTCTGCATCGCGCACCTTCTGAATAATTGCATTTTTGGCGATTTGGGCAGCGATACGACCACCAAATTCAGCATTTTCCAGCGGCAATTGTACATAATCGCCAGCCTGGGCATCAGCATTAATCGTCTGGGCCTCACTCAGGAGAATCTGCCTGTCAGGTATCTCGATTGGTGTCTCATCGTCAACAACTGCCCAACGTCGAAAGGTCTGATAGCTACCCGTACGACGGTCAATCGCTACCTGCACATCATGGTCACTGTCCTCATAGCGCTTCTTGGCGGCCAATGCCAATGCGTGCTCCAGAGCGCCAAAGATGACTTCTTTATCAACACCTTTCTCGTTAGAGACAGCATCGACCACAAGCAAAATCTCTTTATTGCCTTCTTTGCTTTCTTTATTTTTTTTACTGCGCATGTCGTCCTGCCTTCCAGCCGGATTCGTGCCCTAGCGTCTACCCTGAAAATTCGGGTATTAGCCGCGCCTTTTCGATCTGATCTAGCGGTACCCGCCACTCTTGCCCGTCGCGGTCAACAATCACCACCGTGTTATCTTGCAAGCCGAGCAAACGACCTATCAACTTTCTTCGTCCCTCCAATACTGTTTTTAAGTGAACCCGCACCTCAGAACCCAAGAAGCGGGAAAAGTGCCGGGCTTCGAACAATGGGCGATCCAATCCCGGTGACGATACTTCCAACGTATACCGGCCAGCAATAGGATCCTCGACATCCAGCACACCACTTAGCTGATGACTCACCCGCTGACAATCATCCAGCGTGATACCTGCCTCATTATCGATGTAAACACGCAATAGCGAGCAGTGACTACGTGGATGATATTCCATCCCGAATAACTCATAGCCCATAGCTTCTACTACCGCCGCCAACATACTTTTGATTGTCTGAAGATCTTGGCGCATTCACTCTATCACCAGAAATAAAAAATGGGCTATTAGCCCACTCAACTAAAAAACATGACCCTCCACCGCTTCTCAACCAACCATCAGAACTCCGGCAATCATCAGGCAACCTCCATAAAAAAGCCCTCTACTAAAGGGCTTCCATGTTCAGGTTGGTAACGGGGCCGACAAACAACGGTATCTACCGTCAGCAACTGCCTTTGATATTGCCTCCAGGCCGCGAGCCCTCAGTGCGTTATATCAAGCTTGGAGGGAGCCCGCACCATAAAAGAGGATTATTATAACCGAAACTACCCTTTTGCATCAATGGGAACGCAAAAAAATAGCCAGAAAGCGTCCTTCATCCAGATTGACCGGTGGCAAATCCAGGCGGAATGGCTGAGATAAAATCGGGCCTGAGTCCACCTGATCAAGCATTGCGGCTGCCGTAAGTTGAAGCTCTCAATTGTGCCTGTCGCTTCGTCTAAGAATAGCAGGGCGCGGCAATGGTATATCCAGCGCACGCAAAGCAATGTCAACGAAGTTCGCGCTGCCTATGCCAGCGGCCAGAAAACGACCCGACAGGCTGCCGAAGCTGCGCATCAGATGCGCAATGAAAGCATTAAATAGCTTATTCAGGTTTAGCCCCTGATATAAAGATTCCGATCCTTCGTTCAGAGCCAGATATAGCGCAAATTATCGCTATAAATTGTTCCAATTTATAGCGATAATTTGCGTGTTAAAACAGATAGATATATCAGGGACAATTAATCAGATTCAATTGGTTCCGATATACTTGAACCGGCAAAGACAAGCCCTGTTTACAATAACCTGTGTTGCACTGTAAAATTTTAAATGACGGTTCCCTGCAATGGGATGAAGAGGGAATACGGTACGGTCTTCAGGACCTAAGCCGGAGCTGCCCCCGCAACTGTAAGCGACGAGCCACCGCTCACTACACGCCACTGGTCTCACTGGATTGACCGGGAAGGCTGAGCGAACCGCCTTGACTCGCAAGCCAGGAGACCTGCCGTCAGCTGCGTCACCTACCTTTGAACGGGGTGTTTCGAGGGTGCGGCCAACCGCTTCGGTGACGCCTAGAGCGTTGCTAGGCGTAAGGCTGGCAGGTTGTGGCTGATTGCCCACGCTTGGCAGACGCTGTTTGGGCTTGTGCTCGCAAAACAAAACAGTGGTGTCTGTCTCATGTTTTCAATATCTTTCCCGTACACGAATTTCTCCAAAACCATTTGCGCCCAGTGCCCGCAAGGGAGGATGCGCCTTGCCCTGGGGTTGACCCTGGCTGCGCTGTGCGTGACATCACCCAATACCTCCGCGGCCGACAATGAAGCAGGTTCCGTATCGCTCTCCGAGATAGTAGTTACAGATACCGGAATATCGGAGCTTGATCTTGATTTCCCATCAACTGCCGGCAGCCGCACCAGCATACCGGCCCGCAAGTTGCCTGCCAGCGTCGAGAGCCTGGACAGCGACCATATCCTGGAGCGAGGCGACTACGAGATTGCGAACGCGATCACCCGTACGACGGGCCTTACCGGGATAGGTACCGGGGGCAACGGGGGCATGGCGTTCTCTGCCCGCGGCTTTACCGGCGTCAATTCGGTTGCAGTACTCGAGGATAGACTGCGTCTGGCCCCGGCTGCGGGCACCGTAACCTATCCGAACGATAGCTGGGGTTACGAGCGATTCGAGGTCCTCCGCGGCCTGGGTTCCGTTATCAATGGCACCGGGACCGTGGGGGCCACCATCAATGCGGTGCGCAAACGCCCGAGCCGGGACACCCATGTCGAGGCACTGCTGGGTATCGGCACCGAAAGCACCGGACGTCTGGGTGTCGGCGCCACGGGAGCGCTTGGCGAGATAACAAGCTTCCGAATCGATGCCTACGGCCATCGCAGTGATGGCTTTCGGGATCTCGGCGACTCCAAGGGCGGCAAGATCATGAGCACGCTGCTTCTGGAACCGAGCAGCGCCCTGAGCTTCGAGCTGCTCGCCGACTACAGCGATCAAAAGCCTGAGCGCTATTGGGGCACCCCGGTGGCCGACGGGCGCATCGTCGAATCGCTATACGACGAGAACTACAACGTCAACGATGCCATCATTCGCTACAAGGATACGAGGATTCGGGGCCGTGCAAATTGGCAGGTGAACGATTGGCTGACTCTGAGTGAAGAAGCCTTTTACTTCAAAACGGATCGCCATTGGAAAAACGTCGAAAGCTACGTGCTGGATACAGCAACCCAAACGGTCGATCGTTCCTTCTATCTGGAAATCAAACACAACATGGAGCAGATCGGCAACCGCCTGGGCGGGCAGATCTCCGTAGGTGATCACCGGGCGACGATCGGGTGGGAGGCTACACAGATTGATTTCAAGCATACCAACAACTCGCCCTATGGCGGTGAATCTACCGTACCGGCACAAAATCCGGATCACGGGGAGTTCTTCAGCCCGGATCCGACCCTGCCCAAATTCAAGACCGATACCACCTTGCATGCTGTCTATGTAGAGGATGCCTGGACGTTCAGCGACAACTGGCTGCTGCTGGCGGGCGTGCGCTGGGACTATGCAGACGTGGCCCGCAACGAGCTGCTTTCAGAGGCAAATTTCGATATGACGCTGAACGGCGTTTCCTGGCGTCTGGGCCTGAGTTATCAAGCCACTCCGGACATTAATCTTTACGCCCAGGTCAGCTCTGGCTATGATCCGGTGACCACGATCGTGACCATGAACCTGAGAAGCAAGGACTTCGATCTGACCTCAGCCACACAGGTCGAGGCGGGTATCAAGCAAAGGTTCTGGCAGGGGCGCGGCGAATGGACTGCGGCCCTGTACCATATCAAGAAGGACGACATCATCACGCGAGATGTGGACAACCCGGCGCTGTCAGTCCAGGGAGGTAGCCAGAGCTCATCGGGCATTGAGCTGACGGCCGCCATTGCGCCGTCGGAGAACTGGCTGTTTGAGGGCAATCTGGCGTTGCTCGACGCCGAGTTTGACGAGCTGATCGAATCCGGTGGCGCCGACCGCGCAGGCAACCGGCCGCGCAACGTGCCCCACGAGGTGGCCAACCTTTGGGCCCACTATCGACGCGGGGACTGGCAGCTTTCGCTGGGTGGCCGGTACGTGGGCAAGCGCTATGCCAACAACGCCAACACCCGGTCTCTATCGTCCTATACGGTGCTGGACGCTAACCTGGCATGGAAAATCGATCCGCGCGCCACGCTGCGCCTGCTGGGCCGCAACCTGACCGATAAGGTGTATGCCACCACGGCCTACGGCTCCTCCCAGTACATGCTGGGCGACGGACGCAGTGTCGAGCTGGTCGCGGACTTGAAATTCTAGGCGGGATCGCGTCTATGCACACGCTTCAGGATACCAGCGAAAGAGGGACTCGCGTACACGCCGAACGGCGGGCAGAACAGTTTTGGTTCGTCGCGCGGATGCTGATGGTGGTGCTGGGTTTGGTCGGCGGCATTGCCGCCGCCGATCCCGGCTACGCTGGCGCCAAACCGGTCAAGATCGAGGCCGCTCACTATCCGGTGACAGTGCAGATCTGCGACCGCCCGGTGCGCTTCGATGCCCGCCCCCAGCGGGTCGTGACCCATGATGTCAATATTACAGAGCTATTCCTGGCCCTCGATCTTGGCCACCTGTTGGTCGGCTACAGCGGCGTCCGTGCGGACAAGGAGCTTGCCCCGGAATATCGTGATCAGGTTGCCAATGTTCCACTCTTGTCGCAGCGGGGGATGGATCTGGAATCCATTGTCGGTACGGGAGCCGATTTTGTTTTTGCGGGCTGGAGCTACGGCTTTACAGACAGCTCGGGCGTAACCCCCGAGGCCTTGGCGCGACTCGGCATCGGCTCTTATGTCCTCACCGAATCCTGCATTCGCGTGGGGCCGCGGGCGCGCGTCTCGTTGGAGGACACCTTCACCGATCTACTCAACCTCGGCCGGATTTTTGGCGTATCCTCGCGCGCCGAGGCCCTGGTCGAAGGCTATCGTCGCGAGCTCGCGGAGATCACCGATGCCCTGCGCGGCATAAAGCGTCGCCCGCGGGTGTTCGTATACGACAGCGGCACCAATACTCCACTCACGGCCGGGCGCTATGCGATGCCGAACGCCATGATCGAAATGGCAGGTGGCATCAACATCTTTGACAATGTTGACAGTAGCTGGGTCAACGTGAACTGGGAAGATGTCATCGACCGCGACCCCGAGCTCATCGTCATCGTCGACTATGGCCAGCCGGATGCCAGCGGCAAGATCTCGTTCCTGAACCAAAAACCGGAGCTGGCCGAGGTTGCCGCGATTCAGAGCCAGCGTTTCTTGGTGCTGACCTACGCGGAGGCGACACCGGGTCCACACAATGTGGCCCGCACGCGCACGCTGGCTCAGGCTCTGCATCCAGAGCGTTTTCGCTGATCGGGACCGATGGCCGTGCCTGACCACCCGACAGCGGCAGCGCGTGAGGCCCGCCCGGGCAACCGCATGCGTTTCAGAGTATTACTGGTGGTACTCGGAGTGCTTCTGATCGCCTCGGCCACCCTCAGCGTTATGCTCGGTCCGGTTGACATCTCCCCGGCAATCGTATGGAAGATTGCCCTGGTCGAAACATTGGAATCCGTCGATATCGCACCGGCGATTGTTCGCCCCGACTGGACCGGTGCGGAACACAAGATCGTTTGGCTCATCCGCTTCCCGCGGGTCTTGCTCGCTGCCCTGGTCGGCGCCGGTCTTGCCGTCGTTGGCGTGACCATGCAGGCGATGGTGCGCAATCCGCTCGCCGATCCCTATATCCTGGGAATCTCGTCGGGCGCTTCCGTGGGAGCCGTGCTCGTCCTGAGCCTGGGTCTGTTCGGCTTCGCCGGCATCCATGCGCTGCCGCTAGGCGCTTTTCTCGGCGCATTGCTGAGTTGTCTCCTGGTCTTTGCGCTCGCGCATAGCAACGGCCGCCTGATTGCTACCCGGTTGATTCTCAGCGGCGTCGCTGTCGGATACTTCTTCTCCGGCATCACCAGCATGCTTACGATGATTTCCGACCAGCGCGAGCTGGCGCGCTCAGTCCTGTCCTGGCTACTCGGCAGTCTGGCCGGAGCTGACTGGCCGGATCTCGGCCTGCCCGCTTTGGTGCTGGCGGCGGGAACCGCCTATCTGATCCTGCAATCCCGGGCACTGAATGCCCTGATAGTCGGCGAGGAGACCGCCATTACCCTGGGCGTAGACACGACGCGCTTTCGGCGCCTGCTGTTTCTTGTGGTATCCCTGCTGACCGGAATGGCCGTTGCCGTCAGCGGTGCAATCGGCTTTATCGGGCTGATGATTCCCCACATGGCACGTATGCTGGTTGGTGCTGACCACAGGCGGGTCTTGCCCACCGCGATGCTCGTTGGCGCAATCTTTCTGATTTTTGTTGACGCAGTCGCCCGCACACTGTTCGCACCGATAGAGGTCCCGGTCGGGGTCATTACTTCGCTGCTCGGCGGCCCGTTCTTCGTGTGGCTGTTGCACCGGCAACTGTTACGGCCAGGGTACGGAGCATGAATCTGAGCATCCGCTCCCTGTTCTGGGAGGCTGAGGCGCGGGCAATCGTCGATGACATCTCGCTTGATGTGTCCGCGAAACATCTGGTCGGACTGCTCGGTCCCAACGGCAGCGGCAAATCGACCTTGTTGCGAATGATCTACCGCCTGCTGCGACCAGTGGCCGGCACCGTCCTTCTGGACGATCAGGATGTGTGGCGCATGTCGGCTCGCGACACGGCACAGCGGATGGCCGTTCTTCCTCAGGAGAATAGCGGCGACTTCGATTTCAGCGTGCATGAGATCGTGATCATGGGGCGCACCCCACACAAGCGGATGTTCGATGGGGACACCAAGAATGATCACAGGCTGGTCGACCAGGCCTTGATTCGGGTTGGAGCAGCCGATCTTGGTCGGCGTCGTTTCCAAAGCCTTTCCGGTGGAGAAAAGCAACGGGTGCTGCTTGCGCGCGCTCTGGTCCAGCAAGCGGCGATCATGGTGTTGGACGAACCGACCAATCATCTGGATATCCGTTACCAGTTCGAGATCATGACGCTGATCCGGGATCTGGGCGTTACCACCATCGCGGCGCTGCACGATCTGAATCTCGCTGCTCACTACTGCGACCGGCTACATCTTATCGACTCCGGGCGGCTGATCGCCTCGGGCACCCCCGCGGAAGTGCTCACGCCGGCGCTCATTCACCAGGTTTATGGTGTGCGCGCGGAGGTCGAGCTCACGACGCGCAGCGGAAAACCGCAGGTTACCTTTCTGCCGGATGAGGGATGCAAGCCGACATCTGCATATTCTGGTTGATTCCGGCCGGTCATTCTGGCTGAAGCCGGTATGTATAACGTATACCAATTAATCAAATTTAATCTGGTTCCGTTATAATCTTCCCGAAAAATGCTGGCCTTCTTCTAGTGCGATTGCACAAGGCTACTCATCACGATGGAATATTTCATCGTACTTGTTTTCAATAGCCTGCACTTCTTTGTCTGTCAGCGCAGAAAACTCTTTTCTGCGAGCACGATTGGATAATCGACCACTGTTCTGGTTCAAAAACCTGATAAGCAGATCAACCGTTTTATCCGGCATGTCGATGTAGTTCTTTATGAAGTTATTCAAGAAATCATACTTCGTCAGATAATCCACTTCTTCCGGCAGCGTTTTATTGACCGTCTCTTCCACGCATTCAAAGAAAAACTCAGCCTGTTTGGTCGCATCAAAATAGCGATAAAGGTCTATCGTCTCGTTCAGGACTTCAACATTGCCCTTGTCTGTCGGCCTCCAATCGACCAGATCCAGTCGAGGCTTGGAGTAGTGCTCCAGCGTGCGCCTGTAATCGTCGATACGATCCAGAATGACGGCGGATACTGGAAAGACCAGGCCTTTGGGAACAAAACCTTTTTCCGCCAGGATGTGATGGAATAAATACCGATGTATCCGGCCATTGCCATCTTCAAAGGGATGAATAAAGACAAAGCCGAATGCAATCAATGTAGCGGTAAGAACAGGATCGTAGTCACTGCCCGTTAACAACTGGCCGGTTTCTATTAGACCGGAAATCAGGCTTTCCAAATCTTCAGGCCGCGCTGAGATATGAACAGGCATAGGCATTCCGGTGGTACGATCATGATTGCCAACAAATCCGCCTTCAACGCGCAGGCCGGGCAGAATGAAACGGCTATCTGTAATCACAATGGATTGAAGATACTCAAGCTCATCAACGCTCAATGCGCGCTGCCCGGCTTCGCCGATAATTTTCCCCCATCGCTCAATACGATTATGCGGCGGGGTCTCGCCTTCAATCGTATAGGATGCCTTGGAGTCTTTGAGCAAGAGAAAAGCCGCCGCACGGCTTAGCAGGTCGGCGTGCGTTTTTCCGATGTGATCAACTGCCGCCTGCGAGAGATTCATGGCGATGAAGCGATCCAGTTTTTCGGTGCGGCGGATCAGCGGGCAGAATTCGTGTGTGCCCGGCAGATTGTTGCGCACACGATGTCGTCTTGAATCGCAAGGTGCAGCCGCGTATTGAAGCTTCTCATTAATCAGGGGAACAAAATTCCCCTGAGTGGCATCATCCAGCTCAAGCGTTGTATCGGTCAACCATTCATATAGAAACCAGATACGGCGGCTATAACTGCCCGTTGGCTTTGCCTTGACGATGTTGACGATCTCTTGCCGATCAATGCTATCGAACAGGGCTTTGAGAATGGCCAGATCAATGCCTTCGTACTTCAGGGCGAAGGTAAGATGGCCTTGCAAGGTGTCGTCGGGCTTATGACGTGGCGTGTATAGCTGCCAGCGCCCGTGCTCGACCTTCCTGTGTTTCGTGCCTGTGGCACAAAGGCTATCCGGCGCAGGTACAACCAGTGTATACCCTTCAATGAGCGCGGCATAGCCTGCATAGGTAGCCCCCGCCTCCAGTGCTGGAAAAGCGTGAAAAGCCGTTATACCTCCTGATTTTTGATTATATTGGGCCATAGCCGTGAATTTTGGTTAAACATGATCGCTCTGCAACATTGCATGAAAAACAATTATTGTCTGTGAAAAATGCTTACATATTGCATCTTCGCGTGAAAATCTAGGGGCTGACACCTGACTTTAAATAAGTTAGGGTTCAGCCATGTATGTAAGACACTGTAAATTAAGTAGTTACAAGCAACAAAGACTGTTGGGGCACTTCGCTGCAGGTACACCAGCAAGAACAGCAGCAGATTGGGAAGGGATTTGCTGCTTCGCATAACCACGTAAATGGCATTGAGAACTTTTGGAATCAAGTCAAAAGACACCTGAGACAATACAACGGAATTCCCGGACAGCACGTTGAACTTTTCCCGAAAGCGTGTGAATGGAGATTCAATGGAGGAACTCCAAAACAGCTCCTCCAAGGTCTTAAAAAAATATTAAAACAAAATATTAGGTGTCAGCCCCTTATTTTGGCTTTATTCCTGTAGTATTTTGCTCGCTGCTTACACGCATTGGAGCAATATTTGCCGTGCCCAATCGTCTGGAATTCTTTACCACAAACCACACAGTTTTTTGTCCTGACAGGCCGTGAAGCCGCCAATTGCCGCCCCGCGTCAGCGCTTGATAATGTCATGAGTCGCTCCTATAATTGAAAATGGAGTTGGGCATCCTTGCCCGTACTCTTTAGTCCCTTATACTGCTATCAGATCGCTACTGGCGAGTAGAGGATCAGGCTGATAACAGCAATGACAATGATCACTTTTAAAGTTTTCATGCCAGTCTCCGTTGTTATGGCGGGGTTCCTTCGAGTCCCGCTAGCTCTATCCCCAACCTCGTGTTGGGGAAATTTTCTGAACTGCCTGACCTCAGCTCATGGTTAGCATGATACACCAAAGCGTTTTAGTGTTAATAGGTTTTTGTGAAAATGCAGCCTGTTCTCACGATTAATTAGCTGTTTAATGGTGTTCATCCACCCACCCTGACACGGTGGGTTTTTTATGGCTGTATTATTAATAAATATATATATGTATCTTTTAAGTGCGATTTTTTTGAATACCTGGAGGGACATGTGCGCTAAAAGCCGCGCACAACACGGCCAACAAATACAGTTTGTATTTGTTGCGGTTATCGCAGTGGCTCAACACACAACCATTCACATTACTAACGGCTACACCAGAATCGCTGGAAACCTATGGCGGTTTGTACCTGTATCAGCAGGGCCTCAAACCCCAAAGCCGGCGGGTGGTCATTGCCGCCATTCGTAATTTTTATCAATGGGCGACCGAAAAAGCCGGCCTTTTGTCGGAAAATCCAGCGAGGGCATTGGAGAATCCCCCAGGGTTGGCCTGGCATTGCCTCGTGCCGCGCAATTAGCACATGCCGAAAAATTATTGATGCAGCCGGATCTCAGTACATTTGCGGGTGTGCGAGATGCTGCGATGTTGTCGATGTTAATTGGCTGCGGGTGTCGAATCAATGGCTTAATTGGACTGAATGAGAGCCAATTGATCTGGACAACAAGCAATTTAGCGACCGAGCGGCTGACTATTCGATTTTGCGAAAAAGGCAAAAAAGAGAGAAGAAGATGCTAAGTGTTAGCATCTTACTCGCATTTTAGGGCTACCTCGCGCCAATACAGGAACGAGAGTTCCGCTCTAACGAGTGCGCCCACCAATGGCAGGGCTGCCGAGACCGGAAAACAGGTTCGGGGGCTGATCAAGAAGATCGTGCTCACCCCTAAGAACAACGAGAATAAGCTGTCTATCGACCTGCACGGCGACTTGACGGGTATTCTGGGAATTGCCACCGAGGACAAGTCTATGAAAGACCAAGGCAAGACAGAAAAACGGCTCGAAGTTAGGGCTGTCAATGACAACGATAGCTTCGAGCCGTCTGTTCAATTGGTAGCGGGGGCTGGATTTGAACCAACGACCTTCGGGTTATGAGCCCGACGAGCTACCGGACTGCTCCACCCCGCACCAGAGGAATAGCATTGTAGCTTAGTGACACAATAATGACAAGCCCTTATGTGTCAACGGAAAGTGGTTGCGGGTCAGGTTTATTGCGTTGTTCCCGACCATACTCACGCACATACATGATCGTGCCGAGAAATAGCAAAATGCTGCAGGCAATGACCGACCACGCCAACCAGGTATGTACCATCGGCCCAGACGCATTAAATGCACCAACCAGAAAGTAGAACAGTGCCAAAAAGCTTGCCCATGCGAAAGTGTAGGTTCGTCCATGCAACAATCCGCGCAATGGTGTTAATAGTGGTCCAACCAATACAATGAGCACCAAGGAAACCGGCCATTGGGCAGCAGGCTCCAGCCAGCTAAACCAGAGCATTAGCGTGCTAAATAACCCCAAATAGCTTATCAACGCAACAACATACCAAAACAAACTCACGTCGCCATGCCCTCAAGCTGACTTGCAATGGCTGCCACGCGGCGACCTAGCGTGCGACATAGCCGCTTTTCCTCTTCACTCAACGCCGTACCACACGCGGTTCCTGACCAGTGACTCGCACCATAGGGTGTACCACCACTACGAGTTTCATTCAATTCTGTTCCCGCAAACGGTATTCCAACCAGCACCATACCGTGATGGAATAATGGCAACATCATACTCAGCAAGGTCGATTCATGGCCACCATGCAAGCTTGAAGCAGAGGTAAACACACCCGCCGGTTTACCCGCTAATGCACCGGATAACCATAGCCCGCCGGTAGAATCAAAAAAATGTTTGAGTGGCGCAGCCATATTGCCAAAGCGCGTGGGACTGCCCACTATCAAACCCGCACACTCACGCAGATCATCAAGATTTACATAAGGTGGTCCGGCGGCCGGAATATCATCTTCAACAGCTTCACATACCGCTGAAATCGCCGGTACAGTTCGCAGCCTGGCTATTACATGACTTACTTGCTCCACGCCTCGTGCGACCTGTCGAGCCATCTCGGCAGTTCCTCCGGTGCGACTGTAGTACAAAACAAGAATTTCCACGCTCTCATTCCTTAAAAATTCGATAGTTGCGGTCAATATATCTATCTGATGCGATAGCTATACCAACACTGCTTGACGGTTTTAGCCAGCGATGCTAGCTTGCCTGGTTAAGTCCCTAATCATTTGATTTGGAAAAATGCAGCGGTCTTATCGTCTTCTAAAAATATTGACCTTCTATGCTGTGCAGCCTGTTATGGCTTTGGTGCTAACAGCTTGTGTCACCATACCCGTTCAAGAAATGAGCGATGCCCGACAGGCTATTCGTGCGGCCGAAACCGTTGGTGCTGCACAATACTCGCCCCATGCCCTGATTGCTGCCCACCAATTGTTGCTAGAAGCACAACAGAAGCTGGAAGCCAGTGATTTCAATAGCGCCCGCCGTCATGCCAAAGATGCTCGTGATCAAGCTATAAAAGCAAGAAAACAAGCACTTAAAGCAGTCCAGTCGCGTCAATTACATGCCTTACCACGTAAATCCGCCAGACCCGATCAGTTACATCGGGCACGTACCCCACCTCAACCGGATGTTTCGCCCTGATTATATTGCCTTGCCGATCGATATTGATAAGGAACCCAGGATGACGCTTCGCGCTATTTTCTCACGGTTTTGCCCTGATCGATGCCGGGTAGCATTACTTCTGACCTTATCATTTCTACCCAACACAATAGTTAATGCACAACCACTTGATTTCACCCTGGCAGATCTTGACAAGCAAACAGTGTATTTATCCGATTTCCGTGGCCGCTGGGCTGTTGTCAACTTCTGGGCAACCCGGTGTGCGCCTTGCATAATGGAAATGCCCGAACTACAGGCATTCTATGAAGAAAATCAATGGCGTGCTATCGTCATCGGTGTCAACTTCGAAGAATCAACATCTGATCATGTTGGCCTGTTTGTCAAACAACTGGCAATTACATTCCCTATCGCTCTTAGCCAAGGAAAACCGGTACCTGGCTTTGAGGTTAAAGGATTACCAACCACTTTCCTGATTTCCCCGGACGGTGAACTTGTTGATACCCACCTGGGTACAGTGAATGCTGATATGCTCAATAAACGGCTTGCTGAGTTGGCAAAATAAAGCAAGCGATACTTCACCCTGATCCACATACAATACTGACATCATTTTTGGATCATATTGATCCGGAGAGATTCTTAATGGAAAACAAACTATTGTGCTTACGCTGCTATATCAGCGGCCGCGTCCAGGGGGTGGGCTTTCGTTACGCCACAGCCAATAAGGCAGCAGCACTCGGCATAACAGGATACGCCCGCAACCTGCCCGATCGGCGCGTGGAAGTGCTTGCATGCGGTAACGAAAATGCAGTGCTCGCTTTACGCCATTGGTTACAGCAAGGACCTGCGCCGGCACAAGTCAGTGATATCCATTGTAAAACCGTGCCTTACCATCAGTACAGCGACTTCCAGATCGAATAATATCAAAGGTATTTACCATCAAGCATTGACTTATCCACAGGCTTATGAACTTGAGTACACAAGCAGTATGCAAGACCAGCATTTAGCACCCAAACCCTTAAATCAACTCGATTTTAACAATAACTTGCTGATAATAAAATAAAAATAAATTTGATCAAAAAGTCATCAAGCTGTCATTCTTCTAATTATCACATTCAGTTAGCGAAAATATTGGGAAGTTATCCACAGGGTTATCCACAGGTTCTGTGGATAACTTTTCAGGCTATACAAAAACTCCACAATCCTCTGCCGCGCCCTTACATACTGAGTCAAAGCAGCTGTTTTTCCTGCATTCCAAGCTTGCAACAGTCACACAATAGTAACAAAAATATTGAGGTAGGCCATGGATCAATAATCAATCAACAGGCCTATACAAAACCTTTACCCCCAACAGGCATAAATTAGCATCGCTACACCAGACAGATTTCTGCTGCCAAGTGCTCTTGCAATAATCCAAGCACTTCATTTCGTGCCACCAAAGTCGCCTCATCATCACCTCGCCCGCGATACTCTACCTGACCATTCTCCATGTGGCGGGCGCTTAACACAATCCGATGAGGAATGCCTATCAATTCCATATCAGCAAACATTACGCCCGGTCGCTGGTTACGGTCATCCAATAGCGTATCAATACCGGCGGCCAGCAATTCCTGATAAAGCGCCTCAGCCGCCTCGTCAACACCACTGGAACGCCCTCCAATGGGTAATACTGCCACTTCAAATGGTGCCATAGCCGCTGGCCAAATGATGCCGCGCTCATCGTGATTTTGCTCAATCGCCGCAGCCACAATCCGCGAAACACCTATGCCATAACAACCCATCATCACCGTTGTGGGCTGACCATTCTCATCCAACACCTCTGCCTGCATGGCATCACTGTATTTTTTGCCTAACTGGAAAACGTGTCCAACCTCGATACCACGCGCAATAGCCAGTGTTCCCTGACCGTCCGGACTTGGATCGCCCTCAACGACATTGCGAATATCAGCCACTTCAGGTTCCGGGCAATCACGCCCAAAACAAACATTTAGGAGATGCCAATCATCCTCATTCGCGCCGGCTACAAAATTCGCCATTTTCGCCACAGCGCGATCAGCAATGACAACACCGCTAAAACCCACTGCACCGAGTGAACCCGGATTAGCACCGAAACTGGCATGAATCGCCTCAGTACTGGCAAAACACAACGGTGCCTTAACCTGCGCCAACTTCTCGGCCTTGATACGATTGATCTCGTGATCACCACGCACTAATAGCAATACCGGCTGATCATCCGTGCCCTCGACGACAACTGCTTTTACCGTTTGTTGCGGTGCAATGTTCAGGAAGGCACATAACTCAACAATCGTTTTGACATTCGGCGTGTGAACACGGCACATTGCTTCCCTCGTGGCTGGTCGCTCACCCGCCGGTGCGAGCGCCTCGGCCTTCTCGACATTGGCGGCATAATCACCCGATACAGAAAACGCAATGGCATCTTCACCGGAATCCGCCAATACATGAAACTCGTGTGAGAGCGCACCACCAATACTACCCGTATCAGCCAATACCGCTCGAAACGCCAACCCCAAGCGGTTAAAAATCCGCTCATAGGCGTGACACATCACATCATAAGTGTCCTGCAATGACGCTTGATCAAGATGAAAGGAATAAATTGACCGGTAACTGCTTGTAGCTTTTGATCTCACGCCGAAACAGGTCTGTCATTACCTCCTCATGAGTCGGCCCAAAACAAAAATCACGCTCATGCCGATCCTTAATCCGCAGCAATTCTGGACCGTACTGCTGCCAACGACCCGATTCCTGCCATAACTCTGCCGATTGTATGGCGGGCATAAGCAATTCCATGGCTCCAGCGCGATCCATCTCCTCCCGAACAATAGCCTCTACCTTGCGCAACACCCGCAAACCCAGCGGCAACCAGGCATAAATACCTCCGGCAAGCTTACGAATCAAACCCGCTCGCAGCATGAGTTTATGGCTAATGACCTCAGCATCAGCCGGCGTTTCCTTAACAGTGAACAGTGGATATCGGGATGCTCGCATAAATGAATATATCCTGAAAAACCGTAAACCAACGATCCGCTAAGGATTACAATAATATTCCTGATCCTTGCGGGCTTTCCTAAGTTCAGCATCACGCTGATTCGCATCGATGATGTACTTATCACCCTTCTCATCGGTCTTGACGACCGGTTTATTACCAGATAGCACTTCAACATTTTTCTTGGCAATGTCACAGTTCTTGGCACGCGCATCACTCGCTGCTTTCCTTGCCGCTTCAGCCTTCGCTTTCTCCTCGGCTTCAAGCGCCTCTAATTGCTTGCGCTCCTTTTCGATATCCGCCGCAGTCTTGCTAACCCCGGTAGTAGACCCTAACTTCCTGACGGTTTCGTAGGCGATCCCGTTGCCGGGCGGCAGCTCGGAATATTTGGTTTTGCCAAACTGATCGGTCCATTTGTAGATAAACCGATCCTCGGTTGCGTGTGCATTCACGCCATAGCAGATCACCCAGAAAGCCAACAAAACATATTTCAACATGTCAGACCTCTTAATTAATTGCTTGAAAATCCAGGTTAACCAAAATCTTCTATTGCCACAGGGGGATTTCACTGGAAAATATTTTTTTGTAGTATAACTACTCTACAGGATTCACGCCCAGCGAGTACTCGTAGCTTTCATGATTGGGTTGCGCCCACCGGATATTACCCCTGCTACATGGTCATTATCTTACCTGTTTGTAGCGCCGGTCGCCACCTAAACGACCCAATAATGATACACTTGTTACTTGGGCGAGTATACACCTTGTTGATTAACAGATCCTTAACCCCATACTCAGTAATTGAGGAACACATAGCATGGAACCTATCACCGGCGCTGAAATTTTAGTCCGCTGCCTCAAGGAAGAAGGCGTTGAATATATATTTGGTTATCCAGGTGGCTCAGTATTGCATATTTACGATGCTCTCTATGTCCAGGATGATGTCCAGCATGTTCTGGTTCGACATGAGCAAGCCGCAACCCATGCCGCCGACGGTTATTCCCGCGCCAGCGGTAAGCCTGGCGTGGTACTCGTCACATCCGGCCCTGGAGTCACTAATGCTGTCACCGGCATTGCGACTGCCTATATGGACTCTATCCCAATGGTTATTTTTTCCGGCCAGGTGCCTACTGCGCTAATTGGTAACGACGCTTTCCAGGAAGTTGATTCGGTCGGTATTACCCGCCCCTGTGTCAAGCACAATTTTCTGGTTAAAAACATCAATGATCTGGCTGAAACGGTTAAAACAGCATTCTATATCGCCACGACAGGCCGTCCGGGGCCGGTATTAGTTGATCTGCCCAAGGATATCACCATTGAAAAAGCCGCGTTCCATTACCCGAAAAAGGTCAAACTGCGTTCCTATAATCCGACGATCAAAGGGCATGCGGGCCAGATCCGAAAAGCGGTAGATATGATCCTGTCCGCCAAACAGCCGATGATTTATACCGGTGGCGGCGTGATCTTGAGCGAGGGTTCTAGCGAGCTGGTCGAGCTGACCCAATTATTAGGCTATCCAATCACCAACACCTTAATGGGTCTCGGCTCTTATCCGGCCACCGACAAGCAGTTTGTCGGTATGCTTGGAATGCATGGGACCTATGAAGCCAACATGGCGATGTACCACTGTGATGTGCTTATCGCAATTGGCGCACGTTTCGATGATCGTGTTACCGGCAAGCTTGACCGCTTTTGTCCGGATGCTCGTATTGTTCATGTTGATATTGACCCGTCCTCAATTTCTAAGAATGTCCGTGTTGATATCCCGATTGTGGGTTCTGTGCCCAATGTATTGCGTGCAATGATCAATGTCATTCGCGACGAAAAGCTCAAGCCTGATACCAGGGCACTGGAGAGCTGGTGGCGACAAATCGATGAATGGCGAGGGATTAAATCACTGAGCTATAAAGTGAGCAATGAGGTCATAAAGCCGCAGTATGTCATTGAAAAGCTTTATGAAGCCACTGACGGTCAAGCCATAGTGACTTCCGATGTCGGTCAGCACCAGATGTGGACGGCGCAATATTACCTGTTTGATCATCCTCGCCGATGGATCAATTCCGGTGGTCTTGGCACGATGGGTTTTGGCCTGCCGGCAGCTATGGGCGCCAAACTCGCCTGCCCCGATCTGGACGTTGCCTGTATCACAGGTGACGGCAGTATTCAGATGATGTTGCAAGAGCTTTCGACCATGAAACAATATCAGACACCGGTCAAGATCATTAACCTGAATAATGGCTATCTCGGTATGGTGCGACAATGGCAAGAGTTTTTTTACCAGAAGCGCTATTCCATGACCTATTTTGAAGCGCTACCCGATTTCGTGATGTTGGCTGAAGCCTATGGCCATGTGGGTATGCAGATTGAAAAACCGGGTGATGTGGAAGGTGCGTTGCGTGAAGCGTTTAACATGAAAGATCGCACTGTCTTTCTTGATTTCATCACCGATCCGGGTGAAAACGTATTCCCGATGATTCCCTCTGGCGGTGGACAAAACGAGATGTTACTGGCTGAGCGTGATGAGATGGTTTCCACTCACGAAGACGGGATGGTGCTGGTGTGAATACGAATAATGATCGTCATGTAATTTCCATTCTGATGGAAAACGAGTCCGGCGCACTGTCACGGGTTGCCAATCTGTTTTCTGCCCGCGGCTACAACATCGAAAGCCTAACCGTTGCGCCAACTGATGATGATAGCCTGTCGCGGCTAACGCTGGTCACCAATGGGAGTGAGCAGGTGATCGAGCAGATCGTCAAGCAGCTTAACAAACTGATTGATGTTGTTAAGCTGATTGATTTGACAGAAACGGATGCGGTCGAGCGCGAGTTAATGCTGGTCAAGACCCAGGCGGTGGGCGAGCAGCGCGCTGAAATGATGCGACTCGCCGAAATTTTCGATGGCCATATTCTTGATGTCACCGATGTCACCTACACCATTGAACTCATCGGTCGCAGTGAAAAACTCAACAATTTCCTGCGAGCGGTCGAGAAAGATACCATCCTTGAGGTGGTTCGCTCTGGCGCAACAGGTATATCTCGCGGTCAGAAAGCACTACGTGTCTAATACCTCAACGGCCCATGCTCTCGCCGTCCCTGCCATAACCATGGCGGGGACGGTTCATTTTTAATTGCCCAGGAATTTCTTCATGAATGTTTATTACGAAAAAGATGCTGATCTGTCCCTGATTAAAGGTAAAGCCGTTGCAATTATCGGCTACGGCTCCCAGGGGCATGCCCACGCACTGAATCTGAGTGACTCCGGCGTGAATGTGATCGTCGGCCTGCGTCCTGGCTCGGCCTCGACAGCCAAGGCCGAGACAGCCGGCCTGACGGTTAAATCGATTGAAGCTGCGGCAGCGGTGGCAGATGTGGTCATGATTCTGGCCCCTGACGAGCACCAAAGCCAGATTTACCGCGATATCGAACCGAAATTGAAACAGGGTGCAGCCCTGGCATTTGCACATGGCTTCAATGTACATTTTGGTGGTGTGGTACCACGTGCCGATCTGGATGTCATCATGATTGCACCTAAAGGGCCAGGGCATCTGGTACGCTCGACCTATACCAAAGGCGGCGGTGTGCCCTGCCTGATTGCAGTGGCACAAGATGCCTCAGGTCAGGCGCGCGAGATTGCCCTGTCCTATGCCGCTGCCAATGGAGGCGGTCGTGCCGGCATTATCGAAACCACATTCCGCGAGGAATGCGAAACTGACCTGTTTGGTGAGCAGGTGGTATTGTGCGGTGGTTTGACTGCATTGATTCAGGCAGGCTTCGAGACGCTGGTTGAAGCCGGTTATGCGCCTGAAATGGCCTATTTTGAGTGTCTGCATGAAGTCAAGCTCATCGTCGATCTGATCTACGAAGGCGGTATCGCCAATATGCGTTACTCGATCTCCAACACGGCTGAATACGGTGATTTTTCCCGTGGCCCACGCATTATTACTGATGAGAGCAAAGCAGAGATGCGTAAGGTACTCAAGGAAATTCAGACCGGCCAATTTGCCCGTGAATTTATCCTTGAAAACCAGGCGGGCGCACCCGTACTCAAGGCTAATCGCCGCATAAGTCGTGAGCATCCGATTGAGAAGGTGGGCGAGAAGCTGCGTGGCATGATGCCCTGGATCAAGGATAATCGTTTGGTCGATACCAGCAAAAACTAAGGCCGTAGCTTGTGAAAGGCCGAGTATTGGCAATCGATCGCTATCAGCACCCAGCTTCCTGCTATTGCGGGAATAACAAAGCCGGTATATGGCGGTCGATACTTGTCAGTACCCTGCCTTAAATCCTGTACCCTGCCTTAAACCGTGTTCCGGTATGCTTTTGCCCGGAACACGCACTGTAGAAAAACCAGGTATGTCACTTTTTATAATACGATTTCTTATTCCCTGATTGGATCCTGTTTAGAGAAACATTGATACGGGAACTATGTTTGCCGTTATTGCCTAGTGATCCTGACCCCGGCTATCAAAAAAATCCAATTCATCCTATGACCCAAAACACCCCGACAACCCGCCGTCATCGCGGCGTTTATCTGCTGCCTAACCTGTTTACCACTGCCGCCATGTTTTGTGGCTTTTACGCCATTATCGCTGCTCTGCGTAATCACTTTGAACCCGCTGCTATAGTGATATTTGTTGCAATGGTGCTGGATGGTCTGGATGGGCGCGTGGCTCGCCTGACCCATACTGAAAGTGAGTTTGGCGCCCAATACGATAGTCTGGCTGATCTTGTATCCTTCGGTTTGGCGCCAGCATTAATCATGTATGAGTGGACGTTGAGCACAATGGTTGGCATGGGTTCCTTCATGTCAAAGCTCGGCTGGCTAGCTGCGTTTTTCTACACCGTTATGGCTGCATTGCGACTCGCTCGTTTCAATGTGCAGACCAGTCACACGGATAAGCGCTATTTCATCGGCCTACCCAGCCCTTCAGCAGCAGCCACAATGGTCGGTCTGGTTTGGTTTTGCCACGATTTGGGTCTGGAAGGCCAACACATGGTGTGGCCAGCACTCATTGTGACCATTGCAACGGGAGCGCTGATGTTTAGCAATATCCTCTACCTGAGTTTCAAACAGGTCGATTTGCGCGGGCGGGTACCGCTTATGACGATGATACTCATCGTATTGTTATTTGTTTTCACTTCAATTGATCCGCCCAAAGTTCTTTTTGGCGGCTTTCTGCTATATAGTTTGTCAGGTCCGACGCTGTTCCTGATTCGTTTACGTCAGCGCGTCCGCCGCCGCGCCAGCGCCTCAACCAAAGCACCTGAATTACCCAAGCCATAGCCTCTTTAGTGATCTCACTATAACCTGACCATGAATGCCTCTACATCCTTGCTTGGCCCCAATGACCCTCCGCCATTCACTGTAATCAACCCAACGAGTCAAGTACCCATAATATTGGTCTGTGATCATGCCAGCAACGCTATACCCATCGCCCTTGCCCATCTTGGCTTAACGCCAGAGATGCGAATGCGACACATTGCCTGGGATATCGGTGCTGCCGAGGTAACACGTATATTAGCGGAACGATTGGATGCCTTAGCCGTGCTCTGTGGATACTCACGGTTAGTCATCGACTGTAATCGTCCTCCAGGTGGCCCAACCTCCATTGCAGAAATCAGTGACAACACTCCCGTTCCGGGTAATCGTAATCTTGATGATGCTGCCGCTGATGCACGGATGAATGAAGTTTTTTGGCCTTATCATCACGCCATTACCCAAAGCCTAGCGCACCGTTGGCGGCACGGCCATGGCCAGGCACCTGCATTGATCGCCATCCATAGCTTTACACAGGTCATGAACGGCTTTCACCGCCCCTGGCATATCGGAATACTGTGGAATCGTGATCCTCGCCTGGCCGTACCATTGCTGGCGCGATTACGCACCCACCCTGAGCTATGTGTCGGTGACAATGAACCCTACTCAGGTCGAAATGTTGGTTTCACCATGGATACTCATGGTGCTGCGGCCGGTCTGCCACATGTTGAGGTCGAAATTCGTCAAGATTTGCTTGCAGATAGTGCCGGTTGCATGCATTGGGCAACTGTAGTGGGTGATGCTCTGGTGGCGGTGTTACAAGATGAAACACTCTACAAGGTTCAGCATTATTGACCAAGCACTTGAATTTTTTACACGATAACTATTACATTACAATTTGTTATTATTAATAATCCCGGCAATATCCCTATGCTACTTCAGAGCACTTAACTCATTGATACGACCACGACAATAGTAGATTTAGGTATTTCGGGGAGAAAAATACGTGGACGCAAAAGATGGTACGAGCCACAGGAATCCAGATCGATTCCTGACAAAGCAGCACGTGCTACTGGTCGTTGGCTATGTTGCCGCCTGGGTTTTATTGTCATGGCTGTCCACGCAGTTTGATGCCAACAACCACATAGACTTATGGTATCCATTTACAGGTCTGGGTTTTGCGATTCTGCTCGAATATGGCTGGCGAGCCTTACCGTTACCCCTGCTGGCATCGCTAATTGCCGGAGCTTCCATTAACCCTTGGGATCAGTGGCCGTATTGGCTCACCACACATATCATCGAACTACTCGGTTACGCGCTTACTGCCCAATGCCTGAAAGCCTTGATAAAAGATCACCCGCACGGTGTACAGTTTTTCAACAACCCGCGTCGAATGGCGACTTTCCTGACAGCTACTGCCGGATGTGCGTTGTTTATCGCATTAGTCTGCATACCACTACAGCAAGCAGCTAACGCATCATTTTCAACGATCCCATGGTTAGATACTGTACTCAACCAGGCAGCCAGCCATTTTATTGGCACAGCAACCATTACTCCATTACTTCTAGTCTGTGTTGCACCACATATTCGACGATGCCTTGCTGCAGAACCACTACGGCTACGATCACACACACTCAAGTCAATTATTGTATTAACCATAACTTATCTGAACATTGTACAAACTGGTATATCCATTTTACTGCTAGCAATTTTACTTTGGGTTTTCAGCTACGCTAATCAATCCTACCTGCTTGTAAGCCTGCTGCTATTACCGGTACTGACCTGGATCGCAGCCACGCACACTATACGCGGCGCGGTACTGGCGACAGTCGGCTGTACGCTGTGTATTACGATGCTGGTGTCAGCTACCGGATCTCAAGAAATCGAGATCATTGCGTATTATCAGACCGTCATGATAGCTGTAGCAGCATCAGGCTTGCTCACCGGCGCCATCTCGCAAGCGCGGCTAGCGAGCTCCGCTCGATTCCGCGATCTTGCTGAAATTTCCAATCAATTATTCTGGGAATTTGATGCAAAAGGACGACTTAAAAACCTGCACGGGCATTTCTCAGGTCACGCCAATCTTTCCGGTAGTGAACTGGGTGCAAACTGGCAACATTACCTCGCAAGCGAACAAAATGATGATGACCTTACCAAACTACAAGCTGCCATTCGACGGCGCCAACCCTTCCAGCAACTAGCGCTGCAACTGCATCTACCCAATCAAACCAATCCGTTATGGACGCTTAATAATGGTTTGCCGCTATTTCATGCAGATGGCAAATTTTGTGGTTACTGTGGTACAACCCGTGATATCAGCACATATAAAAAAATTGAGCATTCACTCCAGAACGCTGAAACCCTGGTACAGGAATATGACACAAAAATGGCGTCACTTGTGGAAACTCAAGTCAAAAAACGCACTCGCCAATTGACAGCTGCCAGCCAACATAACTGGCGTATGGCTAATTTCGATAGCCTAACTCAATTACCTAACCGCAACCTGTTTTTCGAGCACCTGCGAAAAAGCTTGCAACAATCGCAGCGCCAGCGGGTACTCACAGCATTGCTGATGCTGGATTTAGATGGCTTCAAAAAGGTTAATGACACCCTGGGCCATGAGATGGGCGACGAACTGCTCCGACAGATTGCCAACCGCCTGCTACAGTGTGTACGGTCAAGTGATCTGGTTGCCCGTCTGAGCGGTGATGAGTTTACCGTCATTTTACGCAATATCGAAAACGCTGACGCTGCCGAAATAGTAGCGAGGAAGATTATCTCCTGCATAGCGAAACCTGTGCCACTGGGTAAAACCAGTGCAGTTGTAACAGCCAGTATCGGTATCGCTATCTATCGGCCTGAACAGCCTGCCAGCATGGATCTGATGACGGATCTGCTGCGACAAGCCGATGCAGCTATGTATGATGCTAAACGGGCCGGTAAAAATGATCTACGTTTTGCCAATGATAAATCGACCACAGCAAGTTAAGGCAGCTCTGATACGCACATAGGGCACAAACACTATAACTTGTTCCAGTTTATAGTGTTTGTGCGTTAAAACAGATAGATATAGCGGAACCAATTAATCAGATCTAATTGGTTCCACTATAGTATTACCCAGCCGCTGATCCAGGCCAAGGATACTCCGTAGTCAACCCGTAAACCCCGAGAATACCTAAAAATTACTGTGCCCAACCCATTTAATCCCAAAGCCTTTGTCAAAACACTGGCTACCCTTCCCGGCGTCTACCGAATGCTGGATGCACGTGGCGACGTACTTTATGTCGGCAAGGCCCGTAACCTCCGGCAACGCATCGCCAGTTATTTCCGCGAACACCACACTTCAGCCAAAACCCGCAGTCTGGTGACACACATCCAGACTATCGAAATCACCATCACACATACTGAAGCTGAAGCGCTTATCCTGGAAAACACACTGATCAAGCAACTCCAACCACGCTACAACATCTTGTTACGAGATGATAAAGGCTATCCTTACATCCATGTTTCCAAAGAAAGATTCCCGCAATTAATGCTGTATCGCGGCACTAAACACTTACCCGGGCGCTACTTTGGCCCCTACCCCAATGCCCACGCAGCTCGTGACACTTTAGGTTTGTTACAAAAAATTTTCCGGTTGCGCACCTGCGAGGACAGTTTTTTTCGTAACCGTAGCCGCCCGTGTCTACAATTTCAGATTAAACGTTGCACTGCACCCTGTGTAGGTTTGGTTAATGATAAAGATTATCAACGCCAACTCGGTGATGCCCTGCTCTTTCTTGAGGGTAAAAGCGATCAAATCATTGATGATCTGGCGGGACGGATGGAAGCCGCTGCCGCTGCACTACAATTTGAGGAAGCAGCCATCCATCGTGATCAGATTGCCGAACTGCGACAGATTCAGGAAAGCCAGCATGTCGAGGGAGAAAGCGGTGATCTTGATGTAATCGCCTGTATAACCCGCGCTGGAGCAGCTTGCGTACAGGTATTTATCTTCCGTAATGGCCGTTTACTGGGCAACAAGGCTTTCTTTCCGCAATTACCACCACAAGATGAAACACCAGAAGCCATACTAACGGCTTTCCTGGCACAATATTATCTTGACAAGACCATTCCCGGCGAGATCCTGCTGACCCATAAACCACTTGATATTGCCCCCTTGACGCAAGCGATGCAAGCGCGAAGCGGCAAGCACATTACCTTCACGATTCGGGTGCGTGGTGAACGGGCGCGTTGGCTGGCCATGGCGCGCCACAATGCTGAACAGGCACTCACTGCCCACCTAACCAGCCAGACCGGTATTCGTCGCCGTTTCAAGCTGTTACAGGACATCCTGGCGCTTGATGACGAGATATCACGGCTAGAGTGCTTTGACATCAGTCACACACAAGGCGAAGCAACAGTGGCTTCATGTGTCGTATTTGGTGTGGAAGGACCAATCAAGACAGATTATCGGCGCTATAACATCAGCGGTATTACCCCGGGTGATGATTATGCTGCCATGCACCAGGCGCTGACTCGGCGCTACACCCGCATACTCGAAGAAGACAGCCGTTTACCTGAAGTACTGCTCATTGACGGCGGGAAAGGACAACTCGCACAGGCACAAGCCGCTTTAGAAGCACTTCAGGTTTCAAATATAACCCTGATTGGGGTAGCCAAAGGTGCAGATCGCAAACCCGGACTGGAAACCTTATTCTTGTCCGGTCAACCCTACCCGCTTACACTACCTGCCGACTCTGCTGGTCTGCATTTAATTCAGCAGATCCGCGATGAGGCGCACCGTTTTGCAATTAGCGGCCATCGCCAACGCCGTGCAGCACCCCGAAAAACATCCATACTTGAAAGTATTGCGGGTATCGGTTCTAAACGCCGCCAATCGCTGTTAAAACAATTTGGTGGTCTCAAACAACTCTCCCGCGCAGGTGTAGACGATCTGGCTCGGGTGGAGGGCATCAGCAACGAATTAGCGCAACGCATTTACGATACCTTCCACGATAACACCTGATCATACTTCAGACAGACCATGCCATTGAATATCCCTACCTTGCTAACGCTGCTGAGGATTATACTCATACCCATATTTGTGGGGATATTCTTCCTGCCCTTTCACGGTAATAATCTGATATGCACGGCATTATTTGGACTCGCGGCGCTGACTGACTGGCTGGATGGCTATTTAGCACGACGCTGGAATCAGACCTCGGCATTTGGCGCCTTTCTTGATCCGGTTGCAGATAAGCTTATGGTCGCTACAGCACTGGTATTGCTGGTTCAATCTATCCCCACACCATTAATGGCTGTAATAGCAGCCATTATTATTGGCCGAGAAATAGCCGTCTCTGCACTCCGGGAGTGGATGGCGCAAATCGGCAACCACAAACGAGTGGCCGTATCGACAATTGGCAAATACAAAACCACCTTCCAGATGATTGCCTTACTGCTCCTCTTGTATCAGGAACCACTCGGCATTTTTCCAACACTGGAAATCGGCCTTGGACTTATGACGTTGGCAGCAATGCTCACACTCTGGTCAATGTTTCACTATCTGGCAGTCGCGTGGCCGATACTCAAGCGCCATAGGGTGTGACCCAACGTGGTGCATGGGCGAAATGCAGTTTTCAGATAGTAGCATGCAATTATCCCGTATTATCAGGCCTGCATCGCCTTGAATTACACCCACGACTGAGCGGCGCTTGACAGCCTGTTTTTTTACGGTACTATTGCCATTTCACAAGGCGGGAATAGCTCAGTTGGTAGAGCACAACCTTGCCAAGGTTGGGGTCGCGAGTTCGAGTCTCGTTTCCCGCTCCAAAATTATCAATACCTCGATTAAATCGAGGTTTTTTTGTGCTTGTGCGTTGCCAGAACCCTATTTTGGCTAGGTGGCAGAGTGGTTATGCAGCGGCCTGCAAAGCCGTGGACGCCGGTTCGATTCCGACCCTAGCCTCCACAAATCCATTTAAAGCATCTAAAAACACCCACGAAACCCGCCAAGTGCGGGTTTTTTGTTGCCTTTCTTGTTCCGGTAAAATTAACCGTGCTGAACAAGACTGAATAAAACCTGATTTAAAAATACTTGATAATTTTAGTGCAATACATGGGCGCTAACGGGGGTGGCGGATAAGCCGCGAAGACAGAAAAGCCGAAGGCTTTTGGCGACCGGTGCCGGCTTGATCCGCGTTGTTGTGCGGCGCGAAGCGCCAGGCAACACGCGGATGGAGTCCGCCGTCCCGTTGCTGCGGGCGCGAAGCGTCCGCAGCAACATACTGTTCTAAAAACTACTATTCTAAAAACTGATCAGCCAGGCCAGTTTTCGGCTCTCTTCGAGTCCGCCAGAGATAGCCTAGAGGGGCTTTCAACATGCAAGATGCCAACCAATTCCAACCTGACCCCGATAATTCCAGTCCTGTCTATTATGTCGGAATCGGTGCTTCGGCGGGGGGCCTGGAAGCGCTGGAAGCATTTTTTGTACAGATGCCCACCGAAAGTGGTATGGCCTTTATCGTCATTCAGCATCTTTCCCCTGATTACAAAAGCATGATGGTCGAGTTGCTCTCCAAGCGAACCGACATGAAGGTGCAACGCGCCGAGGAAGGAATGCGTGTCGAGGCCAACTCGGTTTACCTGATCCCACCTAAAAAAAACCTGTCGATCTTTCATGGCAAGCTCCTGCTGAGCGAATCCGATCACTCGCGCGGACTCAATCTGCCGATTGATGTCTTCTTGCGCTCGCTGGCCGACGACCAGACAGAAAAAGCCATTGGCATCATTTTATCTGGCACGGGCAGTGACGGGGTACGCGGCATTCGAGCCATTAAAGAAGCAGGTGGCATGGTCATGGTACAAAGTGAGGAATCTGCCAAATTCGACGGTATGCCGCGTGCAGTCATTACAACCGGATTGGCTGATTTCATTCTACCCCCCGATGAAATGCCCTCCAAGCTGCTTTCATTTATTCATCACCCCTACACAGCCAAAACAGATCGCCCGCAAACGCTGTTATCTGATGAGGATCGACTCAATCGAATCTTTGCCTTATTGCGTGAACAAACCCGTGTAGATTTTACGCTCTATAAACCAAGTACGGTCATCCGCCGTATTGAACGACGCATGACTGTCAATCAAATCTATGAACTTAGCGACTACGTTAAGTTTATGGAAAGCTATCCGGGTGAAGTGGTAACGCTATATCGTGAATTGCTGATTGGTGTCACCAGTTTCTTTCGGGATCGTGATGTGTTCGATGAATTGGAACAAACCTGCCTGCCCAATTTATTCAAACGTATTAAACAGCATGAGGTTCGATTCTGGGTAGCGGGCTGTTCTACCGGTGAAGAGGCTTTTTCGCTCGCTATCCTGAGCCGTGAAGTCATGGAGCAAATAGGCCAGCCAATCGGTATCAAAATCTTTGCCACCGATATCGACCGTGATGCCATTTTACGCGCCAGCAATGGCCTTTATCCCGAAAGCATCGCCGCTGATCTATCCCCCAAGCTGTTGACCCGGTATTTCAACCATCGCGATGGGTACTACCAAATTGATCGCTCTATTCGTGAAATGGTGGTATTCGCCCAGCACAACCTTATCAAGGATCCGCCCTTTACCAATATTGAACTGGTGAGCTGTCGCAATCTGCTGATCTACCTGCAACCAGTCTTGCAACGCAAGGTGCTGGAATTGATCAACTTTTCACTAAATCCGCAAGGTATCCTGCTGCTCGGTAGCAGTGAAACAACAGGTGAGGTCGCTGACCTGTATGAAACACTGCATCAAAAACTCAAGATTTACATGTCAAAGGGCAAACGCCATCCCATTGATGGTCATCCTGATTTTCTAAGCGTTCCTGAAATACGCCCCTGGCAAAACCGTAGCCGTGCTCCCGGTAATCTCTGGCAACGCAGTCAAGAAGAAGAGCGGCTGCTCGACCGTTTCCTGCAATCTGTTGTCGGTGACTATATTCCACTCTCGATTGTCGTTAATGAGCAATTGGAGGTACTACACATTCTTGGCAATCCTGAGGGCTATCTCAAACTACCCTCCGGCAAATTACTGAATGACATTACCAAAATGGCAATACGGGATCTGGCAATCCCGTTAGCTACTGGCTTGCAGAAAGTTTTTAAAACAGGAGAAGAGCTGAAATATACCAGTATCCGTATCAAACAACGTGATGAGCTAAAAACAATAAAAATCCGTATCCTGCCACTATCTGGCAAGAAAGGTCAGGAATTACTGGCAGCCATATTTATTGAGGAAATACTTCCACAATCCAGGGAAGCCGCCTCGGGCGAGATGCCGATCTATAACATGACCGAGGAGGTAGAACAACGCATTCAAGATCTAGAGCAGGAACTACAGCTCTCTCGTGAAAACCTGCAAGCCACTATTGAAGAACTGGAAACAGCAAACGAAGAACTACAGGCTACCAATGAGGAATTATTCGCTAGTAACGAAGAGCTGCAAAGCACTAATGAAGAATTACAATCCGTTAATGAAGAGCTGCATACCGTCAACGCTGAATATCAACGTAAAATTATCGAGCTGACCGAATTAAACAATGACCTGGATAATCTGATGGCCAGCACTCGGATCGGTACCTTGTTCCTTGATGAGAACCTGGCAGTTCGTCGCTTTACCCCCGAAATCCGTCGCCTTTTCAAGATTATCGATAGTGATGTGGGACGACCAATAAATCACCTTATGCACAACCTGGTTAAGGTTGATCTCTTTGAGATGGTTAGCCAGGTTGCTCAAAGTACTGTTGAACAAGAGCAAGAGGTACGTACCCAGGAAGGCATATGGTTCCTCATGCGTATCCTGCCCTATCAAGTCGGTATCAGTAGCGTATCTGGCATAGTATTGACCTTCACCGATATTGGGTTGCGCAAGACCACGCAGACAGCACTCTCAGAAAGCGAGAGCCGACTGGCCAGCTTATATCGCGCTGCACCTGTCGGTATTGGTCAGATTGTCAATCGCACATTCAAGGAGGTCAATGAACAGATCTGTCAGATGGTGGGTTATACTCGTGAAGAACTGATCGGACAAAGCACACGATTACTCTATCCATCCGATGAAGAATTTGAATACGTTGGTCAGGAAAAATACACACAGATCAAACATCATGGTGTCGGGACAGTCAAGACAGAATGGCGTTGCAAGGATGGTAGTATCCTTCCGGTATTACTCAGCTCTTCGCCGCTCAATCCCGATTATCCTGACAAGGGAGCCACATTTACCGTACTTGATATTTCCAGTAGTAGCCGTGTTACCGAAAAAATCCAAACCATGGAAGCGCGTTATCTACAACTCTTTAATACCCTGGCGGAAGGTGTCATCTACCAAAATGCCAACGGTGATATTACCTCTGCCAATCCGGCAGCTGAAAAAATACTCGGCCTCAGCATTGACTCCGCAACCGGCCAATTCTCAATGAATCCTTGCTGGAAACCGATTCGTGAAGACGGTACGGAATTTCCGAGTGATCAACATCCTTCCATGATTGCGTTGCGAACAGGTCAAGCAGTAACAGACGTTACCATGGGTCTGTTCAACCCCCAAAAAAACCAGATACGCTGGCTCCGTATCAGTGCGATTCCAAAAAACAAGCCTGATGGTATTTATCCTGATCGCGTTTATGCCATATTTGACGACGTTACTGAAATCATCAGCTCTGCGCGCAGGTTGACGCCCCCGGCAACCCAAACATGAAAAACAGGATGATTACTCTTCAGCGTTGACAGCGTAATCCTGATTAACTGATAGCACTTTTTTAGATTATCCTAGAATAAGTTGTGCATCAAAACAAAAGGCTATAACTCAACTTCCACATGGCAACGGCTATAAAAAACATATCATGATGTGCGACAAAAACAGCATGGCAAAAAAGCTCAGGGAAACAGCAGAAGCGAGCGCCACTCAACGGCAACTGAATATACCAAAGCTCTCTGCTGAAGATACTCACAGACTGGTTCACGAGTTACAGGTACATCAGATTGAGCTGGAAATACAAAACGAAGAACTGCGCCGCATCATGTCAGAGCTAGAGCAGTCCAGAAACCTGTTTTCGCTATTATTTCATCGAGCGCCTGTGGGTTATCTAGCACTCGACGAAATCGGCCTGATTCATGAAGTGAATGAAACATTTTGTCGCATGACCAACACGCATCGTAGTCAACTGGTCAATAGTCCCTTTGCAGAATATATGGGAGATGACGACCGTCATATCTTTCTCGCCCGTTACCGGGCATTATTCAAAAATCCGGCAGATAAAAGCCTGGAAGTCTCCATCTTGCGCGCAAAGGGCACGACATTCTACGCACAAATAGAAGGCACAAGTTTCAATGCATCCTTGACAGGACATCAGGAAACCAACAGGCCGCTGCTATTACTATCGGTAACCGATATTACTGCGCGTAAGCATGCTGAAGACAAACGAATCGCATTAGAGCGCCAAATGCAACAAACCCAGAAACTGGAAAGTCTGGGCGTGCTAGCTGGCGGTATTGCTCACGATTTCAATAATTTCCTAACCAGCATTTTGGGCAATGCCAGCCTGGCGCTGGATAAGTTACCGCATTCATCACCGGTGCACGACAGTCTACACGCCATTGAAAAATCGTCACTACGGGCAGCTGAATTATGCCGACAAATGCTGGCCTATTCAGGAAAAAATCAACTAATTGTTGAAAATATCCAGATTAATAACCTGATAGAGGAAATGATTGCACTATTTAAAGTATCCATTTCCAAGAAAGCCTCACTTAGCCTGCATCTAAACAATTCGATACCACCCATGCGTGGTGATCCCGGCCAGATTCGCCAAATTATCATGAATCTAGTTATCAATGCTTCCGAGGCAATAGGTGAACAGAACGGGATCATTGCCATTTCAACGGGTGTTATGAGCTGCACCCACGATTATCTGGCCGCATCTTACCTGAATAGCAATCTAAACGAGGGTTTGTACATCTGGCTGGAAGTCTCCGACACCGGCCTCGGGATGAATGCAGAAACCTTGAGACGGCTTTTCGAGCCCTTTTTTACCACCAAATTTACCGGTCGCGGGCTAGGTCTTTCGGCAGTCCTGGGCATTGTGCGCGGACATCAAGGCACCTTATGGGTTCATAGTGAGCCCAGCAAGGGTACAACCTTCAAAGTTCTGTTCCCCGCTATAGAAGGTAACGAGGCACCTGCGCCAAAAATCCGTTTTAAGCAGGATAAATGGCATGGCAACGGCACGGTACTGTTAGTGGATGATGAGGAACCCGTACGGGAATTAGGCACCCGGATGCTGGAGCGGATCGGATTTCAGGTGCTCGTTGCCGCCAATGGTCGGGAAGCTTTGGATCTGTATAAGGCCAGACATGATGAAATCATGCTGGTCTTTCTTGATCTCACCATGCCTTGTATGGATGGTGAAGAGGCCTTCCACCATTTGCGAAAAATTAATCCGAAAGTACGTGTATTACTCACCAGCGGCTACTCTGAGGCAGATATTGCACAGCACTTCACCGGTAAACCTTTCTTCGGTTTCCTGCAAAAGCCGTATTCCCTTGAAACACTTACCCGGTGCGTACACGATGCACTGGAGCGCTCCCAATAACGACAGCAACAAGCGTATAACGTACATATAGCACTGCGATTCAAACCCAATCCCTTTCTGCGCCACGCCTACAAAAATCCCCACCCAAAAAATTAAAAAAAACATGTGTTTTTTGAGCCATTGCTACCTATTATTATAATGCACACTATATATTAAATGGAGCAATAATGAGTTTCGGTAGCTATATCCGGCAGCTTCGTGAACAGCGCCGTGAAGTCAATCGCCGATATTCAGTGCGGCAAACAGCCCAACGGATTGGAGTAGAGCCTGCTTACCTTAGCAAGATTGAGCGTGGCGATGTACCACCTCCATCAGAAGAAACTATCCGACGGCTAGCGGCTGATTTGGGAGAGGATGCTGACTTGCTACTGGCAATGGCCAATAAAGTTGCCAGCGATCTGCGCGAGATTGTTATAAAGCGACCTGTTTTGTTTGCCGAATTGATCCGTGGTTTACAGGATGCACCTGATGAGCAACTGACTGCGCTGGTGCTCGAAGTTCGCAATAGCGAATGGTAGCTTTAAAAGAGCACACCATGAAAGTCGTCCAAAGCTGGGATGATGGTGTTGTCGATGATATTCGACTGGTTGAGTTGCTGCGCCGTTATGAGGCAAAAGCCGCTTTCAACCTGAATCCGGGTCTGTATCAATCGCAGCGTTCTTTCGGATGGCAGTACGGTGATAAAGACGTTTGGCGACTGAGTCGGCATGAGATAACCGAAATTTACACCGGCTTTGAAATCACGAATCATTCCGGCACACATCCCAACTTGCCTGACTTGCCTGCGGCAGCATTGGAACAGGAAGTACGCGATAGCCGACACCGGTTGCAGGACTGGTTCCAGCAACCAGTGCGGGGATTCTGCTATCCTTTTGGCAGTTTCAATCCTATGGTTAAGAACGCAGTCTGTGAAGCTGGTCACGGCTACGCCCGTACTGTGAAAGAATGTGAACAGCCCTTTCCAGCAATCGATCCTTTTGAATTAGCGGTAAGCTGCCGATTCGCAGCACCAGACTTCTGGAGCCGCTATGAACAGACTAAAGCAACAGGTGGCGTATTTCTCTTCTGGGGCCACAGTTACGAACTGATCAATGAGCCCATGTGGGCTGACTTAGAAAACAAAATCACCCGCATCAGCGCCGACCCGGCAGCCGAATGGGTCGACCTTGACACGCTGTTCAACTGACACGATACCCGGCAATACCTCATTCATTTGTGATTATGCCTCCTCGGGCTCATACCCTAAATTTGGCGCTAACCACTTCTCTGCGTCCGCTATCGTCCAGCGCTTACGCCGCGCATAATCCGCAACCTGATCACGGCTCAGCCGCCCCACGCCGAAATAACGGGCTTCGGGATGGCTGAAATACCAGCCACTGACAGCCGCTGCCGGCATCATCGCAAAATGCTCTGTCAAATGAATATCAGCATTGTTACTGACATCCAGTAGCTGCCATAGCAATGCTTTCTCAGTGTGATCAGGACACGCTGGATAACCTGGCGCTGGACGAATGCCGCAGTATTTTTCGGCAATAATCTCTTCATTAGACAGACGCTCGTCGGTGGCGTAACCCCAAATTTCACGCCGTACATGCTCATGGATCCGCTCAGCCAGGGCTTCTGCCAATCGATCAGCCAGCCCTTTTAGCATAATGGCACTGTAATCATCATGATTCCGCTCAAATTCAAGCACCCGTTCATCAATACCGATACCGGCAGTCACTGCAAAAGCACCTAAATAGTCAGCAATACCTGACTCAACCGGCGCAATCCAGTCAGCCAAACAGTAATGGGGCTTACCTCGGGGCTTTACACCCTGCTGGCGCAGGTGATGCAGGTTCACACACACACGCTCGCGACTATCATCGGTATACAATACAATATCGTTATCACCGCTGCGATGGGCAGGAAAAATACCGATCACTGCCCGTGCCTTGAGCCACTGTTCAGCAACCACGTGTTCCAGCATCACCCGGGCATCAGCAAACAATTGTTGTGCCTGCTCACCTGCTTCAGGGTCATCGAAAATGGCCGGATAACGGCCACGTAGCTCCCAAGCCTGAAAAAATGGTGTCCAGTCAATCCGTTCCACCAGTTCTGCCAATGGATAATCATCAAATACCTGTATGCCCAGGGTATGGGGACGCGGGGGACTGTAATTCGCCCAATCAATTACGGGCCGATTGGCACAGGCCTGCTTCAGCGGCACCAAGGCTTCACGATTCCGGCGATTGGCATGTTGCAACCGTTTCTGGGCATAATCTTCCTTAAGTCGCGTCGTGTACTCCACACGAGTATTGCTGCTCACCAGGTTTTGCGCCACCCCCACCGCGCGGGAAGCATCTTTCACGTACACCACCGGCTCGGCATACTGCGGATCGATCTTCACCGCTGTGTGCATCACTGAGGTGGTTGCGCCACCAATCAACAAGGGCACGGTAAAGTTCTGCCGACTCATTTCGCTGGCGACATTGACCATTTCATCCAGCGACGGGGTAATTAACCCCGATAAACCCACCATATCAGCATCATGCTCGCGCGCCGTATCAAGAATACGCTGCGCGGGCACCATCACACCCAAATCGATCACTTCAAAGTTATTACACTGGAGTACGACACCTACGATATTCTTGCCAATATCATGCACATCGCCCTTCACCGTAGCCAACACAATGCGCCCGTTGGAACGGCGCTCGCCTTCGGCCTGTTCTGCTTCGATAAACGGAATCAGGTAAGCCACGGCTTTTTTCATCACCCGTGCCGATTTAACGACTTGCGGCAAGAACATTTTACCCGCGCCGAACAAATCACCGACCGTGTTCATACCGGCCATCAGCGGCCCTTCAATAACCTGTAAGGGACGTTCACATTGTTGGCGGGTTTCTTCGGTGTCCGCCTCAATAAATTCATCAATGCCCTTGACCAGAGCATACTCCAATCGCTTGATTGCCGACCACGCACGCCAATCCTGGGTTTCACGTTTCGCTTCGGTGGTGCTGCCATCACCCTTGTACTGATCGGCAATCGCCAGCAAGCGTTCGGTCGCGTCGGCACGACGATCAAGAATTACATCAGCAACCCGTTCACGTAACTCAACAGGGATATCCTCATAAATCGCCAGTTGTCCGGCGTTGACGATACCCATATCCATGCCGACATCAACAGCATGATAAAGAAACACGGAATGAATCGCTTCACGTACCGGATTATTGCCTCGGAACGAAAAAGAGACATTAGACACCCCGCCCGAAACCAGGGCATGGGGCAAGGCTGCTTTAATCTGCCGTATCGCCTCAATGAAATCCAGTGCATAACGGTTATGCTCTTCAATGCCGGTCGCAACGGCAAAAATGTTGGGATCGAAAATAATGTCTTGTGGTGGAAAATCCAGTTGCTCGGTCAAAATCTGATATGCACGTTGACAGATAGCAAACTTACGGCTTGCGGTATCGGCCTGCCCCTCTTCGTCAAAGGCCATCACGATAGCCGCTGCACCGTATTGACGAATGAGCCGCGCTTGTCGCACAAATACCGCCTCACCTTCCTTGAGGCTGATTGAATTGACGACCGGCTTACCCTGAAAATGCTTCAGACCCGCTTCCAGAATTGTCCACTTCGATGAGTCGATCATCACCGGTACCCGGCTGATATCCGGCTCGGCCGCAATCAGGTTGAAAAACGTCACCATCGCTTCCTGTGAATCGAGCATCCCTTCATCCATATTGATATCAATAATCTGAGCACCGTTTTCGACTTGCTGGCGGGCGACATCAAGTGCTGCATCATAATCACCGGATTTGATCAACCGCTTGAACCTGGCAGAACCGGTGACATTGGTACGTTCACCGACATTGATGAACAATGAATCGGCACCAATGTTGAGCGGCTCCAGTCCGGCCAACCGGCAACGGGGCTCAATAGCCGGAATAACACGCGGTGGCATATCACCAACGGCTTCAACGATCGCACGAATATGATCAGGTGTTGTGCCACAACACCCCCCGACAATATTCAGAAAACCGCTTTCCGCGAACTCAAGCAGCGTGGTTGCCATCATTTCCGGGGTTTCATCATATTCACCAAAGGCATTGGGCAAGCCGGCATTGGGATGAACCGAAACATAGGTATCAGCAATTCGCGCCAACTCAGCGATATAGGGGCGAAGCTGGGTCGCACCCAACGCACAGTTGAGACCAAAAGACAGCGGACGAATATGACACAGCGAATTCCAGAATGCCTCGGTGGTCTGCCCTGAAAGCGTGCGCCCGGACACGTCGGCAATCGTACCGGAAATCATCACCGGCAGGCGGCCACCCCGATCAGTAAAAAATTGCTCGATAGCAAACAGCGCTGCCTTGGCATTCAAGGTATCAAAAATGGTCTCGACCAGCAGGATATCCACCCCACCCTCTACCAGCGCCTGCGCAGCTTCCGTGTAGGTCGTCACCAACTGATCAAACTCGATATTGCGAAATCCAGGATTATTGACATCGGGTGACAAGCTGGCGGTGCGGCTGGTCGGCCCCAATACACCGGCAACAAATCGTGGGCGATCTGGATTGCGGGCGGTAAACGCATCAGCCGCAGTTCGTGCGAGTCGTGCCGCTTCCCGATTGAGTTCCGGCACCAGTGCTTCCATGCCGTAATCGTGCATGGAAATTGATGTGGAATTAAAGGTATTGGTTTCGATGATATCTGCACCGGCGTCCAGATAGGCTGTATGGATTTCGCTCAAAATTGCCGGTTGCGTCAGCGCCAACAGATCATTGTTACCTTTGAGATCAATCGGCCAATTGTGGAAGCGCTCGCCGCGATAGTCGCTCTCTTGCAAATGGTAACTCTGGATCATCGTGCCCATCGCACCATCAAGAATCAGGATGCGACGAGCCAGCAGGTCATGCAACTCAGCGGTACGATCAACAGTCATCAGCAAGGCTCTCAGTACATTCGGCAATAAAAGGCAATCATTCAACTAAGCTGGAAGGCATCACGAATCCATTCGATGTGTGGCTTAGAATTAGCCTGGAGGACAGCGACAACATCAAAGCGACATGGCGGTTCAATGCGCTGGCGTTGCAGATAGACCGTCGCCGCCCGCAGCAGGCGCTGTTGCTTGCGGCGAGTGACCGACTCAGCCGGTGTACCATAACGATTGTGACGACGACTGCGAACCTCGACAAACACCAGATAATCGCTGTCGCGCATAATCAAATCCAGTTCACCACCACGGCAACGAAAATTACGCGCTACCAGGGTCAGGCCGCACGCTTGCAAATAACGGCACGCCAAATCCTCAGCGGCATTTCCCTGAGCGACACGGTTGACCATGACCATTCCCGGCATCGAAATAAATCAGTGAATTTTCAAACCCGCGCATTGTAGAGGTTAAGTATATGGCCGTCGAATCCGGTACTTTGTATGTGGTGGCAACCCCCATCGGTAATTTAGAGGATATCAGTGCCCGCGCCCTGCGGGTATTACGGGAAGTGGATTGCATCGCTGCTGAAGATACCCGCCATACCGGACAACTGTTACGGCATTTCGGTATTGAAACACCACTCCTGTCATTACACGATCACAATGAGCGTGGACGACTAAAGCACGTGGTGCGCTTGTTAGGTGAAGGTAAGGCACTGGCGCTGGTATCGGATGCAGGAACACCCTTGATCAGTGATCCGGGTTTTGTACTGGTACGTGAGTTACGCCAGCACAAATTGCCGGTCATTCCCATCCCGGGAGCAAGCAGTTTGCTCGCGGCGCTGTCAGTTGCTGGCTTACCCACGGATCGATTTATATTTGAAGGTTTCCTGCCCGCCAAAAGCCATGCCCGTCGTGAACGCTTGCAGATGCTGGCACGGGAAACTCGCACGCTGGTCTTTTTTGAATCCAGCCACCGCATCGCCGAGATGTTGCCTGACCTGGCCAGGATACTAGGTCACGACCGTCCTGCGACCATCGCCCGTGAGCTAACCAAGCGATTTGAGGGCATTCATTACGATACCCTGGATCGACTGTGTGTATGGATCAACGCTGACCCCAACCATTGCCGAGGCGAATTCGTGGTTGTAGCACAGGGTGCATCGCCACCGGTGCGTGCAACCGATACCATCGAGAACCGCCAATTGCTAACAGCACTACTGGCCGAGCTACCACCAACCCGCGCAGCTGCGGTTGCAGTCAAGTTAACCGGTTTACGCAAAAAGCCCTTGTACGAACTGGCAGTAAAACTAAAAAACGATACAGATAATCCATAGCATACAGACATCCGCCATACATATCCGTTTTACCCGTCATGCTTTTGTCACACTCCAGATAGTGGTTTTAATTTTTTCTTCTGATAATTTCAGGAGTTACGCAGTTGAGGTTAGCGTGTAAAGCAGGTGAGCTCAACAGGCACAAACAGCCAGCCGGATGATCGCTTTTTTAGCTTCAAACCAGCTGACACCCGCGTCATAGCAGTTGCGTAACGGGGCGGTGGATAAGCCGCGAGGTCGGAAAAGCTAAAGGCTTTGACGGCCGATGTCGGCTTGATCCGCGTTGTTGTGCGGCGCGAAGCGCCAAGCAACACGCGGATGGAATCCGCCGCCCCGTTGCCGCAGGCGCGAAGCGTCTGTGGCAACTCCTAAATTTATAGAAGACCAGCGGGCTACGTACGCATTACTACAGCGATCAGATCATTATCAAAATTGAACCCACACTAGTGACCCATTTGTAGTGCTGGATCACCCAAATTATTAATAATCAGTAATTCCTCAATCAGTCCTGGCCTGGCCTGTGCGATTTCACGTTGTGCTGAAAGCAATATTTCACCTAACTCGCCACCCTGATCAAGTTTCTCGAAAAAAACACGACCCAGGGTAATATAACTGTTCAGATTGCCAAGACTGGACGAACCAACCGTTGCAACCGCACCTGCGGTACTATCCAGCAATAACGCCTGCGCCAGTGTGTCGTATGCCGGGTGAACAAAATAGCTATTCCAGCACCCCCATTGCGTGACCACTGTCGGTGCGCCGGTCAGGTTAGCTGCATCACTGCCGCGTAACAGAATCGGGTTGAAATTCCACACAGCATAGCTGGTATGACCCAGCATACTGATTAAGCCTATGCCTTGCGGATCGTTGAACGCATCCAGCAAGCGTTGCCGTACCCGCTCACCTTGATCATCCATAGAGGAATAGTCCACACTCCAGTCAGTCAACGCAGCACTCATATCCCCATGAGGCACACCAAACCCATCAGTACCGGATACAAACAAGCCACTGTGATCTGCCTGATACTCATACTGCTTATTCAACAGGCGGGACAAGTCATCGCGAGTGCGTAATGGCCAGCGACCGACGGCAAGATCAGGTATATGGTCCCCATCAATATCGCCATACAATGTATCGCTAGGTGCATATGTGACCAAAGAACCAACAGCGAGATAATGGGTTGGTACGTAATCAACACAAGCGCTATTTTCATAACCCAGCGTGTCACGACAACTCCCACCCAGCAACAAAACCTTATCCAGTCTGCCGCGTACAGCACTCGCATCAATAAAAGCATCTATAGCCGCTGCTGAGGGCTGGTGATCGCTATACGCAGCATAAATACGCTCGACATCAACCACCTCAACGCGATAACCCCGTGCTTGCTGAAGTGAAACCAATTCCTGCAAAGCCGATCCTTGAAAAAAGGGATGGGTAATAATCAGATAATTGGTTTTTCGCGCCGTTCTCTTCAGTGCTCCAGGTACGCCCGCATGGATTTCTGGTCGCTCAGCCTGACGTGTAACCCAAAAATGACGTGCTTCATTTTTTGCTGCGGGCAATAAGTATTTATTATCACGCTGTTCAACCTGAGCGATATACGCTTGCCTCGCCGTACCGTTTTGTGCCCAGACAGTTACTGCATTTTTTCCAGCTTGCCCGACATCCAGTAATACGTACTCACCGGCTGCTACCACAGTACTCCAGGCATTCGCATTCGTTAACCGCGTGTCTGCGGCATAATCAATGCTGAATCGGTCCAGTGCAATAATGTCATACGCTTCACTCCAGCCAACAGGCGGCCTGACAGCAAGATCATGAGGCAAATCGATGCGTAACGTGTTTGCACGGGCACGCAATAATCCAGCAGGCAATTCAGCACGAATTTGAAAAGCACGATGTCCATCAAACCAACAGCCATCGTCCATGTGCTTGGCCATCACACCGTCAACCCAACATTCAGCAGTAATTACAACATTATTGAGACTAACGATTAAATGGTGGTCGGGTTGATTGCCGGGGAAATCAGTGACCCCCCACCCCTCTATAACCAAGGTCGCGGGCGCATCAATATACCCATCCAGATCAAAGTGACGATTTAAGGTGACGGGTCCGCGAATTGCGCGAATATCGGTATCGTACCAAGGATCAGCTCCCAGCGCGGCAAAGCTATATTGGCTATTGGGTTCATGGCTATAGTGACGGCGAACGACCTTATTCAAGGATCCCTTAGCTTTAAGATGACGTTGTTCTGCTCGATGTACCTTGCGACCGTCGCTGTGCAAAATGTAGCTATTTTTGGCGCTATACAACGTTTTCTGGACTGTGCCAATAAAGCTTAAACGATCACCTGAACTCCAGCGGCCATCGCCATCAGGATCACTTATCCAACGCGCTATTGCCCGACCTTGATCGCTGATGCCAATACGTTGATGTTTAATACCACTGAGATCGACACCCGCAGCAAGTAAATCAGCGTGTTCAATCTGTTGCAAACCACTCTTGCTGACATCCAAACGTGCGTTGGTGTGCGTGCCAGCAGACAATTTCAATCGTCGCTCACCTGCTAATACCCGCCGCTGTTGGCGCCAGTTAATGCGCCGGGCACGCCGGGATTCACCGTACTCCTGATTAACAGTAAAGGGACCATGCCGCTGGCGGCGACCATTGGTTGCTACATCTTCAAGCTGAATTCGGCTGATCGGCTGACCCGGTAGCAAGATTGTGTAGCTCTGTTCTTCAAGGCTATTAATCGCCGCTGAAGCTACCAAATGATCATTAAGCTGAACCCAATGGCCCGCCAAATCGCCGTACAGATTAAAACCGATATTGTCAATCTCAGCCACGGTCCGCCAGCGTATCCGCAGGCCAGATGAGCTCTGCTCAGCGTGCATATAGGACAATGTTACCGGTAGCGTATCAGGTACCTGCATACCGGTAGCACGATTGATAAACTGTGTATTGGTCGTCGTGTTATTACCAAACACGCCCTGACAGCCGGCAGTACCGGAATCACTATCGACCAAAGCAACATCCTCCAGATAGGTAATAATGCGATAACCACCAAGACGCACACCAGAACCAACATAGTCTGAAGCTGTCACATTATGGTTATCGTTTGCACCATCAGTACCTGATGCTGGATTGCAAGGATCGGCCATATTGACGACACCGGGATCAGCCGCAGTAAACACTTCACTACTGGCAGTAATCGCTGCCGTCCCATCACCTGGCGTATTTGTTGCGGGATTGCCATTTGAATGATAGCCATTGTAGGTATAACTACCGATCTCGGCACCAGCCTCATCAAGAAAAACAACAACAGTTGATTCAAATGCTTTACCCGCAGTGTTACCACTGCTATAGCTAACGACAATATCATCTGAATAAAAAACGGCTTCCGGGCTAATAAATTCCACAGTCACCGAGTTTGAAATCAAGTCACCGGTAGAGCTATCAGGGTTAGTATCAATGCGTTTTTGTGAACGTATATTTTCTGTTCCATCATCATAACGGATAAACAACTCATCCATGCTGCTCGTATCTTTGCAGTGACCACCCTCTGAAGTCGTAATACGGTTGCTGGTTCCACCAATACCATAAAGATTGCCGTGCCCGTTGACATTAGTAATGGTTGTAGTAATCCGGTAATCGGCTTGATCACCAACGGGTGCGGGGTTTATTGCTGTCCACTCCGTCATGATATCGTTATCATCATGAACGTTGGCCTCATAGCTATTGCTGGCTGTATTAACACCTGGATTATCAGCAAAAACCAGACAATTTTGCGTATCAGCAGCATTATCCAATGCCTGTTGAAAACCGTACTCGGAAAAATCATAATCGACTGCCACGCTCAAGGCAGGTACGGCACAGCCGATAACACCAATACAGATAACCTGCAAAAAAGTGTATTTATTCATCAGGCAAACCCATAGGTAATTGATCAAAAATTATCTTGATATTTTGATCCAAAGTAATTGAGGCTATATTTGTCGTTTGGCGCGTAAGCGCTGGAAGCTGGGATAAGCGTTGGGTGGGAGCCATTGCTATATGATTGTGCGCCAGAGGATTTCGATAAGGTCGCGTTCGGTGCTGTAAGGTGGCAACCAATGCCAGCCGATACCGTGACGCAACCGGTCCAGGAAATGCGCGCCTGAAACACTTGGCTGGTGTGAATGGGGACGTTAAGCATGACAAACGGTGTTTTCCCGTGCGAGCGGTTTTGGCGACAACCCGCCGGTTTCCACCGATCCAGCCAGGCGCTGCTCGTGTCCGCATCCACCTCGAACATGCCTGAAAGTAACCGACACCGATAGCCTCGGTGTGCTCAATAAACCACCTGCGCCTGTTGCCGCACACGACCTTCAGCACCGCTTTCCGCACCGACCATACCGTTACACACCGCGTCGCTTGATGGCTGGCTGTGCTTTATCTTCGTTTGCCTCTCGACAACACTTTAATCGTATAATATTGCCTAAATTTTTTTAGGTGAATGACTTATATTAAAGCATTCATTAACTTAAACATCTATGGCTTAAATACTGTTTACACCATCCATTCTGGTTTTTTCCTGCTTAAAAATATCAAAAGGATCTCGTGCCGTATGATGCCAACTATTCTTATACGTACCACATCGCTCTAATATTTCCCCCAACCTAATTGACCTGAGTTTTTTTAAAACCACCGGTTCCTTTCTGCTTCAAAACATTTTTAGACTTGCTAATAACACCGCATATCCACAAAACTATAATCAGGGAACCGGTCAGACGGTCGCTGTGCCGCTATGCAGTACAGAGGAAAGTCCGGACTCCATCGGACAGGGTGCCAGGTAACACCTGGGAGGCGTGAGCCTACGGACAGTGCCACAGAAAATATACCGCCTATGTTCGCAAGAGCAGGTAAGGGTGAAATGGTGTGGTAAGAGCACACCGCATAATGGGTAACCGTTATGGCAGGGTAAACCCCACCCGGAGCAAGACCAAATAGAGGAACGTTATCGTGTGGTCCACACGGTTCCCGGGTAGGTCGCTACAGGCATCTGGTAACAGGTGTCGCAGATGAATGACCGTCCTCGACAGAACCCGGCTTATCGACCGGTTCCCTTTTTAATCCCAAACTGCTTATCTTGCCGGCTTATTCTGCAAAAGCATCCCAAAATTGCGAGATTTTCCCAACCTTGGGATTCATGCTTTTATGAATATTTTATAAATATTTGTTTTTTTTATAAAAAAATAATATTTATACGCTGCTTTCTCTTGACAGTGGCTGTATTACCTTCCTATAGTTAGTGGGAAAAAGTGGGGAGGAGTGGGAGAGGCGAGGCCACCTCATCTGCTCTGCAAAGGCGTTACATTGTTCCGGGGGATCAACTCATTATCGCTGGATAGCAAAGGCCGGTTAACGATACCAACCAAACATCGCCAACATATGCTGGATATGAGCAATGGTCAGGTGGTATTGACCGTTGATCGTGATCGGTGTCTGCTGCTCTATCCACTACCCGTCTGGGAAGAGATTGAACACAAGCTCATCCAGCTTTCCAGTACTAACAAACGTACACGCGCCTTAAAACGGCTTTTAATGGGGCACGCAGAAGAATGCTGCCTCGACGCCAATGGCCGGATTTTGTTACCGATGCCCTTACGGGCTTTTGCAACTTTAGAAAAGCAAGTGGTACTCGTGGGACAAGGTAATAAGCTCGAAATCTGGAATGAATCGGCATGGTCTGCATGGCGGGAAGCGCTCCTGGCTGATGATGATCATGACCAGGATGGATCCTTGCCTGACCTGGATTCACTCGCGTTTTAGCTTTAAATGATGACTGATGCGTCGCGAGCACATCAGCCCGTCTTATTGGCTGAAACACTAAATGCACTGAACATTCGCCCAAATGGCTGCTATATCGATGCCACTTTTGGCCGGGGAGGACACTCAGCAGCAATTTTACACATGTTAGGCACTTCAGGGCGACTATTGGCACTTGATCGTGACCCTATTGCCAGTGAATGGGCAAAAAACAAGTTTATGGATGAACCTCGTTTTTCTCTCATTCAGGTTACGTTCAGTCATCTAACTGATATCGTCACAGCCCATGGACTAACCGGTCGATTAGATGGATTGCTGTTCGATCTGGGTGTTTCTTCGCCACAACTTGATGATCCCAAAAGAGGTTTCAGCTTTAACCATGATGGAATTCTGGATATGCGAATGAACCCCTCTGAGGATGAAAGTGCAGCTGCGTGGCTTCACCGTGTGAGTGAGGCCGATTTGGCACAGATACTGGCAGAATATGGTGAGGAACGATTTGCAAAACGGGTTGCTCAAGCGATTGTTGCTGCCCGCCGTCACGCGCCTATCACCACGACGATGCAATTGGCAAATATTATTTCAGCGGCCATGCCGTTCCGTGAACCACATAAGCACCCAGCAACCCGCTCATTTCAGGCGATTCGAATAAAAATCAACAAGGAATTACAGGAATTACAGGCGGTATTACCACAAGCAATAAAAGCATTAGCTCCCGGCGGACGACTGGTAGTGATCAGCTTTCATTCCCTGGAGGATCGAATGGTCAAACGATTTATGCAACAGCAAGCACGAGGCCAGGAATTACCACTCGATTTACCCGCTCAAGGAGCACCGAAAGGAATGACTTTGCGTCTGATAGGCAAGGCAGTAAAGCCTACGGCTGCTGAAATTGCGACCAACCCACGGGCGCGTTCTGCCACATTACGTATCGCAGAACGTCTGGCATGAACATCAAGACACACGTGTTGACTATCACACTGCTAGCGATAGCAACCCTGGGTTCCGGTATCGCCGTGGTCTATACCCAGCATAACAATCGACAACTATTTATACAGCTGCAACAGCTGCAAGCAGAGCGAGACAAGCTGGAGATTGAATGGGAGGTATTACAGCTCGAACAAAGCACACTGGTTACTGATATCTTGATAGAAAAGAAAGCACGAACCCGACTAAAAATGTCAGCCCCTGATCCTGCTCAAGTACTTTACATCACGCCACCATGATAAGAAAAACCCGATCTAACCGCAGAGTCTCAAATACTCTATTACAAAGGGTACTCGTGTCGATTAAAAACACGACACGTTATACCCTGGTATTGAGTATGCTGGGCCTGGCAGGATGTGGCATTGTGGTGCGTGCTGTTTACCTGCAACTGCTAGATACCGGGCGCTTGCAGGAAGAAGGCAACGAACGTTTCTTACGAACAGTCGAGATTCCTGCTCACCGTGGAATGATTGTAGATCGCAATGGCGAACCACTGGCTGTCAGCTCACCTGTAGACTCGATCTGGGCGCAACCAACAGACTTAAAAAAAAGTTTAAAACAACAGCCTGAGAATACCTCAAAACTAGCCGCATTACTCGGCATGAAAGTGCGCGATCTGACAAAAAAACTGGCAGTGCCCAGTAAGCGTCAGTTTGTTTATTTACGCCGACATCTGTCTCCCGATCAAGCAAAAAAGGTACTGGCGCTAAAAATCCCCGGTGTGCATACAAAACGCGAATATCGCCGCTATTACCCGGATGCCAAAATCACCTCGCATCTTCTCGGTTTCACCAACATCGACGACATTGGTCAGGAAGGTGTCGAGAAAACTTTTGATGATCGCTTGCGCGGTATTCCGGGTAAAAAGCGCGTCATTAAAAATCGCTTGGGACAAATTGTTAAGGAAATCGAGATTCTCCAGGTTCCACAACCTGGCCAGACTTTAACCCTGAGTATTGACCGGCGCTTGCAATATCTCAGTTATCGTGCGCTTCGATCGGCTGTTATCAAACACCGCGCCAAGGGAGGCACGGCTGTTGTAGTCGATGTCCGCAGTGGCGAGATTCTGGCGATCGTTAACCAGCCGGCCGGAAATCCTAACGACCGTAAAGCCTTGCGAAGCCATCTGCTACGCAATCGAGCCGTCACCGATATCTACGAACCTGGCTCTACCATGAAAACCTTTGCCATTGCCATGGCGCTGGAAAGCGGCCGATGGCGACCCGGCTCGCGAATCAACACAGCGCCGGGCAAGCTCAAGCTGGGACGTAGCGTAATACGTGATGTCCATAACTATGGCGTGCTTGATGTCACTCGGGTACTCAGTAAATCCAGTAATGTAGGCACCAGCAAAATTGCACTGTCGCTTCCGGCAAAACGCTTATGGCAACTGTATAAAGACCTTGGCTTTGGCTCGCTCACCGGCGTAGGTCTCATCGGTGAACAGGCCGGTATACTTCGTCATTTCAAGAAATGGGGTGGTGAAATCGGTCATGCCAATCACTCCTTCGGTTACGGCTTATCCGTCAACATGCTGCAATTGGCGCGAGCCTACACAGCGCTGGCCTCGCGTGGTGTCCTGCAACCACTGACCGTACTCAAACGTCAACAACCTGTTGATAACGGCACTGAAAGCAGGCGTGTGCTATCAGAGCGGACAACAAAGCGCATCTGGTCCATGCTGGAAAAAGCGGTGAGCCGTAAAGGTACAGGATTTAAAGCCAATGTGCCCGGCTATCGGGTCGCTGGCAAAACCGGCACAGTACATAAAGTCGTTAATGGCCGTTATTCAAGGCGTTACCTCTCGCTGTTCGCCGGTATGGCACCCGCTAGCAATCCCCGGCTGGTGATGGTCGTTATCATCGATGAGCCCAGAGGCAAAACCCATTATGGCGGTACCGTAGCAGCGCCGGTATTTTCTGCGGTCATGGGTGGTGCACTACGTATCCTGAATGTCACGCCCGATGATATGCCCAGCATGAAAATTGCCGATTCAGGAGGGACCGTACGATGAGATCGACACCTGTTACCAATCGTGCCGGGCACATCCGTCATGCGGCTCCGGTACCGCCGCCAACGGCTGGATCCTTGGGCCATCTACTCGCAGGATTCACTGAAGTCCCCAGGCATCTGGCTGATCAAACCGTAACCGGATTATCTATTGATAGCCGTCAGATTAAGGCGGGCCATCTGTTTTTTGCCCTAAACGGTGGACAACAGCACGGGCTGGAATTTCTGGATACTGTGCAAGCGGCAGGGGCACATCTGGTTTTATGGGAGCCGCCTTACGATAACTTGCCACCAACACATGACACGACAATTCCCCTACTGGCTGTCCCCGAACTGCGCCAGAAAACGGGACTGATTGCCGGCCGATTCTATGGCGAGCCCGCCCAGAAGCTAAAAATTGTCGGCATTACCGGTACTGATGGCAAAACATCCTGCGCCCATTTTATCGCCCAAGCATTGAGCAATACCCACGCTCAATCGAAAGCGTGCGGCATTCTCGGCACCCTGGGTATCGGGGTATACGGCCAGACCCAAACCGCCTCGCACACAACACCCGACCCCTTAACAGTACAGCGGTTTCTTGCTGAGCAGGTTGCCAACGACCAACAATACGCTGTCATGGAAGTATCGTCACACGCACTCGATCAAGGGCGCGTCAATGGCGTACAGTTTGCGGTGGCCGTGCTCACCAATTTGGCCCGCGACCATCTCGACTATCACAAAACGATAGTAGCCTATGCTGCCGCTAAACGTCGATTGTTCCTTGATCATCAACCCGCGTGTGCCGTATTGAATTTCGATGATCCATTTGGTCGCCATATTGCCACTGAATTAAAGCGCACTACGGCGCTGATTGCTTATGGCCTTGGAGAAATGCCAGAACAACCGGAATCATTTGTCCGGGGTAAAAACCTGACACTGACACCGGATGGCTGCCAGCTTCAGATACAATCCTCCTGGGGTGAAGGTGAATTACGAACCGGGCTACTGGGGCGATTCAATGCCAATAATATACTGGCAACCCTGGCCACACTGCTGGCGCTGGATGTACCCTTCGACCAGGCACTGGCACAAATCACCCAAACGGTTGCCGTACCGGGGCGGATGGAGCGTCTCGGTGGTCAATCGGGTCAGGCACTGGCAGTCATTGATTACGCGCATACCCCACATGCACTGCAAGCTGTCTTGCAGGCGCTGCGCGAGCATCTCAAGGGTCGCCTGTGGTGCGTATTCGGTTGTGGCGGTGACCGCGATCCGGGCAAGCGACCGCTGATGGCCGCAGTAGCCGAACAATACGCTGATCAGCTTATCATGACGGATGACAACCCACGCAGTGAAGCACCTGCACAGATCATCAGTGATATGCTCAGCGGGCTACATCAGCCGAAAAAAGCCACCGTTATCCATGACCGCCGCAGCGCCATTCTCGAAGCGCTGGCAGGTGCGACTGCTGATGATATCGTGTTGATTGCCGGCAAAGGCCATGAAGATTACCAGCTCATTGGCGACCAGTCCTTACCTTTCAGCGATCATGCCGTAGCCCACGAATTCCTCTATCCAACCTTGCAAAATGGATGCTTAGCGCATGGATGACATCTTTGCACCCCTGCATTTGCAGGCTATCGCCCAACAACTGAATGGTGAGCTGTTCGGTGATGATATCGCTTTCAGTACCGTCAGTACTGATAGTCGCCAATTACCGGAAGGCGCCTTATTCGTTGCACTGGGCGGTGAACATTTTGATGGTCACAATTTCATCACGACCGCCAGAGAACAGGGCGCCCGCGCCGCACTGGTCGAACGAACAGTCACCGACCCGTTGCCACAATTACGTGTCGCTGATACCCGCCTGGCACTGGGACAACTTGCTGCCATCTGGCGGGCTCGCTTTTCCGGTATGCTCATCGGTTTGACCGGGAGCAACGGTAAAACCACGGTCAAGGAAATGATTGCCGCCATTTTGCGCCAGCGGGGAACAACGCTGGCCACCAGGGGCAATTTGAATAACGATATTGGCGTACCCCTGACACTGTTACGCCTCAACAGCGAGCACAGGTACGCTGTGATCGAAATGGGAGCCAACCATCACGGTGAAATTGCCTACCTGACAGGTCTGGTGCAACCGGATGTGGCATTGATCAATAACGCTGGCCCCTGTCATCTGGAAGGCTTTGGTGACATCGCAGGCGTGGCGCGCGCCAAGGGTGAAATCTTTTTGGGGCTTAAACCGGATGGCGTGGCGATCATTAACCGTGATGATCCTCATGCCGATGACTGGCTGGCGCTGAATACCGAACGACGCATCATTGACTTCGGCCTTGATCCAGCGGCAGCGGTCAGTGCCCACCTCCTCGATCCGGCAAGCAACCGCTTTCAGCTCATCACGACAGCGGGCACCACCGAGATTCAGTTGCCACTACCTGGACAACACAACATTCGCAACGCGCTGGCGGCCGCTGCTGCAACGCTGGCCGTTGGCGCAACGCTGGAGAATATCCAGGCCGGACTGGAAACCCTGTCGAGTGTCAGTGGACGCATGCAACGGCTATCCGGCTGGCACGGCGGCGACGTGATTCATGATGCGTATAACGCTAATCCAGCGTCACTTGCGGCCGCACTTCACGCAGTAGGTACCCAACCGGGTCGCAAATGGCTGGTTCTGGGTGATATGCGGGAACTTGGTGCAGCAGCAGATGACCTCCATGCCCAATCCGGCCAGGAAGCACGTTCAGCCGGTTTTGAACGCTTGTATGCCCTAGGTGACCACAGCCGCGCCGCAGCTATTGCGTTTAATGCGGGCGGGCAACATTTTAACGATGTGGATGAACTGGTTGCCGCACTGCACAATGATCTGGATAACGACGACGAATCACCAGTGGTACTGGTGAAAGGTTCACGAGGCATGCGGATGGAGCGTGTCGTCATGGCATTAGTGAATGCACCCACGGAATCAGAAACGTTAAGGAGACCCCACTAATGCTGGTGCTGCTTGCCGAATGGCTGACTGAACATTTTTATACTGGATTCAATGCGTTTCAGTACCTGACCCTACGGGCCATTCTGGGCATTCTGACGGCCCTGGTTATTTCACTTCTGGTTGGACCTGCGATGATCCGCTGGCTGCAACAGTACCAGATTGGTCAACAGATCCGTGAAGATGGCCCTAGCAGCCATTTTTCCAAGGCCGGTACACCAACGATGGGTGGCGGGCTGATTCTGGTTGCTATCGCAGTGACCACCTTGCTATGGGCTGATCTGCGTAACCATTATGTCTGGATTGTCCTGTTAACCACAATAGCTTTTGGTGCCGTCGGCTGGGTTGATGATTACCGCAAACTCATGCTCAAGAATTCCAGGGGCCTAACTGCAAGCGCCAAATATTTCTGGCAGTCAGTCGCTGGATTGAGCGCAGCATGCCTGCTGTATTTCACGGCTCAAACGCCTGTGGAAATACAGTTAATCGTGCCCTTCTTTAAAGGCATTGCGATCTACCTTGGCTGGTTTTTCATCCCGCTCACCTATCTGGTCATTGTCGGCTCCAGCAATGCTGTTAACCTCACTGACGGTCTTGACGGGCTGGCGATTGTTCCCACATCCATGGTCGCGGGTGCATTAGCCGTATTTTGCTATGCCTCCGGTAATCGGATCTTTGCAGACTATCTGGGCATTCCTTCCGTACCGGGTGTCGGTGAAGTCGCTATTTTTTGTAGCGCGATCGTGGGCGCAGGGCTTGGTTTTCTGTGGTTCAACACCTATCCGGCACAGGTCTTTATGGGTGATGTCGGTGCGCTGGCACTGGGTGCGGCGCTAGGTGTCACTGCAGTCACTGTACGTCAGGAACTCATCCTGTTTGTAATGGGTGGAGTTTTTGTTATGGAAACGGTTTCGGTCATTTTGCAAGTGGCCTCGTTTCGACTGACGGGGCGCCGCATTTTCCGTATGGCACCACTCCACCATCATTTTGAGCTCAAGGGCTGGCCTGAGCCGCGTGTGATTGTCCGTTTCTGGATCATCACCATCATGCTGGTGTTGCTGGGTCTGTCTTCGCTGAAGATTCGTTAAGGGGGTGCTAACCATGCTATCGCTGGACGGTATCACATTGATCGTTGGACTCGGCAAAAGCGGCCTATCAGCGCTGCGGGCGCTGCGGGCGCTGGGGGCAACTGTCGCTGTGACCGACAGCCGTAACGATCCTCCAGGTCTGGCTGTATTACGCAATGAATATCCCGATGTACCTTGTCATCTGGGTGATTTTGACCCGGCGGTCTTTGCTAATGCGGCACGATTGCTGGTAAGTCCCGGTGTACCTGTTAAAACACCGGTCATTGTGGAAGCAGCCATACGCGGCGTGCCGGTCTGGGGTGATATCGAGCTGTTCGCCCGTTTAACGGATATACCGGTGGTGGCCATCACCGGCTCCAACGGTAAAAGTACAGTGACCACCTTGCTGGGCGATATGATGAAGTCGGCGGGAATGCCGGCAGCCGTCGGCGGCAATCTGGGCACACCCGCACTGGATTTATGGTTGGCGCGGGAAAAAAATGCCACGGTCCGGCCACAATTCTATGTGCTGGAACTTTCCAGCTTCCAGCTAGAAACCACCTATAGCCTCAATGCACGGGTAGCCACCGTACTTAATATCAGTCCCGACCACATGGATCGTTATGACAGTCTGGACAATTACATCGTTGCTAAACAACAGATTTTCCAAGGTGATGGTGTCATGGTGGTGAATGCTGATGACCCAGCCGTGATGGCCATGGTTAAACCGGAACGCAACGTGCTGCGCTTTACCCTGCGTGAACCGGAGGACAATGAATTCGGGGTGCGCCGGCATCGTGGTGAGCGCTGGCTGGTACGCGGCCAGGAACCCTGGATCGCAGCGTCAGCGCTACAGGTCAGTGGTGATCACAATATCGCCAACGCCCTTGCAGCATTAGCGATTGGGCACACACTGGGCCTGCGACGTGAACCCATGCTAACGGCCTTGCGTCAATTTACCGGTCTGGCACACCGTACCACACTGATACGGGACCATGCTGGCGTGCGCTGGTTTGACGATTCCAAGGGCACCAATGTGGGTGCAACCATTGCAGCAGTACGTGGTGTACCGGGACAACAGGTTGTTTTGATTGCTGGCGGTGATAGCAAGGATCAAGATTTTTCCTCGCTACGAGCGGCATTGGCTGACCGGGCACGGATGGTCATTTTGATCGGGCGTGATGCCCCGCAAATTGCTAGCGCACTGGGCAACAGCATACCCATGCAACACGCTGCCGATATGGAACAAGCCATCGCTATGGCGGCACAATCTGCCCAGGCTGGTGACAGTGTATTGCTCTCACCGGCCTGTGCCAGCTTTGACATGTTTAGCGGCTATGAAGAACGCGGTACGGTCTTTACCACTATGGTAAGGGGGTTACCGACATGCTAAGGGCCTCGACTGTCCGTCTGGCAACCCACAGGACCCCTCCAGCGGTTGGTGAAGCCGTATTCCCCAATCCCTGGATTGTGATCTCGGCCTTACTGTTATTGACATTGGGTCTGTTGATGATGACATCCGCCTCAATGGCCATCGCCGCGACCAGGATGGAGGCGCCCTTTTATTTCTTAAACCGACAACTGCTGTTTGTACTGATAGCCTTATTCTTAGCTATCCTGACATTCCACGTCCCGATAGCACGTTGGCGACGTATTGCCCCCTTCCTGCTGCTGATTACGGTGAGCTTGCTCACCCTGGTGCTGTTTATCGGCCGAGACATCAACGGTGCAACCCGCTGGATTACGCTGGGGCCTGTAAATTGGCAGGTTTCAGAAATCGCCAAACTGTTCACGCTGATTTATGTCGCCAGTTACCTCAAAAGCTATGGCGGTGAACTACGAACCAGCGATTTCCGGACTTCTGCCCTGGCGTTGCTGCGCCCCATGATTGTGCTTGCCGTATTAGCCGCACTACTTCTATTCGAGCCGGATTTCGGCAGCGTGGTCGTGCTGATGGCCGCCACACTGGGCATGGTGTTTCTTGCCGGTGTCAATCTTGTCCAGTTTGGGATCCTGCTGGCCAGCACAGCCACTGCAATGATCGTTCTGATTGTGGCTTCACCCTATCGTATCGGGCGTGTTCTCAAGTTTCTCAACCCTTGGGACGACCCTTATGGCGGCAGCTACCAATTGGTGCAATCGCTGATTGCTATTGGCCGTGGCGAATTGTTTGGTGTCGGCCTGGGGGAAAGTGTGCAGAAACTGTTTTATTTGCCCGAAGCGCACACCGACTTCCTGTTCGCTGTACTGGCCGAGGAACTGGGGCTTATCGGAATTTTAATTGTTTTGGGACTATTTACCGTAATCGTCTGGAACGGCTTCCAGATTGCACAGCACGCGGAACGCCTGGGTAAACACTTTTCTGCCTATCTCGCCTACGGGATCGCATTGTGGTTTGGTATCCAGGCGCTATTCAACATGGGTGTCAACATGGGGGTGCTGCCCACCAAGGGATTGACCCTGCCACTGCTGAGCTACGGCGGCAGTAGTGTTGTCGTCATGTGCATCGCACTGGCGATATTGCTACGAATCGACGTAGAAAGCCGAACAAGGGGGCAGTTTTGGGAATGAATACTCGCCTGGTCCTGATTATGGCCGGTGGCACCGGTGGCCACGTCTTCCCGGCACTCGCTGTGGCCGATTGCCTGCGGGCGCAAGGTGTGGCTGTCGCCTGGATGGGAACACAGGAAGGCCTGGAAGCAAAACTGGTACCTGATGCCGGTATTCCGCTGGAATGTATTGATGTTGCTGGATTACGCGGCAAGGGTCCAGTGCGTTTGCTGGCCATGCCGTTTATGCTGGCTCGGGCGATGTGGCAAGCCCGAACAATTCTCCGACGCTTACAACCGGCGGCTGTACTGGGTATGGGGGGATTTGCCAGTGGCCCTGGCGGCCTGATGGCACGGCTGCTGGGCATTCCACTGATCGTACATGAGCAAAATGCCGTTTCCGGCATGACCAATCGCTGGCTGGCAACATGTACCGATCACGTCCTGCAAGCCTTTCCCGACACTTTTCCGGCAGCGCAACACGCAGAAACGGTGGGCAATCCGGTGCGTGCCCCCATTACGGCCTTACCACCACCAGCAACCCGTTTCGCCGCGCGCAATGATCAAAAATACCGTTTGCTGGTTGTGGGTGGCAGCCGTGGCGCCCTGGCCTTGAACCAACTGGTTCCACAGGCGCTTGCCCTGCTGAAAGCGGATGAGCGTCCAGAAGTTTGGCATCAGGCCGGTGGACAACTGCAACAGGCCGCTGAAGATGCCTATCGCGCCGCTGAGGTCAGCGCGAAACTGACACCTTTTATTAATGATATGGCTGAAGCGTACGCCTGGGCTGATCTGGTGCTCTGTCGTGCCGGCGCATTGACCATTGCGGAACTGGCGGCTGCCGGTATCGGCGCAATCCTGATTCCCTTTCCATTCGCTGTGGACGACCACCAGACAGCCAATGCCCGCTTCCTGGAACAAAACGGTGCAGCACGCCTCTTTCAACAAGCCGATTTAACGGCTGAGGATCTGGCAACGACCTTACGCGAACTGTTCAGTGACCGTAAACGTCTGTTAGCCATGGCCGAGGCTGCACGACACAGTGCCATGCATGGAGCGGCTGAGCGGGTAGCCCGGGTGTGTCTGGAGCAGGCCCGCCCGCCTTCTGTCGATGATAGCGTTGTCAAGAATCATGCCCATGAATAGATCAATACTGGCCAGCATGCCAGAAGCCTGTCGTGACATGCGCCGCATGCGCCGCATTCATCTTATTGGTATCGGTGGCGCCGGCATGAGTGGTATTGCCGAAGTATTGCTCAATATGGATTACAGTGTATCCGGCTCTGACCTGCGTACCAGCGCAGTAACAGCACGACTGGAGCAGCTGGGCGCAACTCTTTACAGGGGACACGCGGCCGAACAGGTTGCCGGCTGCGATGTCGTGGTCACATCCAGTGCGGTCGCCGAGGATAATCCAGAGATTATCGCAGCACGTGCGGCCCGCATTCCGGTAGTACCTCGCGCCGAGATGCTGGCTGAGCTCATGCGTTTTCGCTATGGCATCGCTGTAGCGGGAACACACGGCAAAACCACCACCACAAGTCTGATCGCCAGTATTTTGGCCGAGGGCGGCCTTGACCCAACCTTTGTCATTGGCGGCTTGCTCAATAGTGCAGGCGCCAATGCCCGCCTGGGTGCAAGCCAGTACCTGGTGGCTGAAGCTGATGAGAGTGATGCTTCGTTCTTATATTTACAACCGATGCTGGCGGTCGTTACCAACATCGATGCTGATCATCTTTCGACCTACGGCGGTGATTTCGGTCGTCTGTGCGAGACATTTATCGAATTTTTGCACCACCTGCCTTTTTACGGACTGGCCGTGTTATGCACCGACGACCCTCAGGTATGCGCCATCTTGCCCCGCGCAGGACGACCGGTCTTGAGTTATGGCACGGGTCAAGACTGTGATGTGCGCGCAACGAATATCAGGCAAGATGGCCTGCAAACTCATTTTCAGGCACATCTGCCCCATCTCGACATACCATTATCCGTTGTCCTGAACCTGCCCGGTCGCCATAGTGTGCTCAATGCACTGGCTGCGATTGCGGTAGCACACGAACTGGGGGTGCCGGGCAATGCGATCTGCCGTGCACTATCCAATTTTCAAGGTATCGGCCGCCGCTTCCAGCAACACGGTGAACTGGCATTACCCAATGGTGGCCGTGTCACACTGATGGATGACTATGGCCATCACCCCCGCGAAATCAGAGCTGTACTGGAAGCCATCCGCAGTGCCTGGCCCAAACGTCGCCTGGTATTGACCTTCCAGCCGCATCGTTTCAGCCGCACCCGCGACCTGTTTGACGACTTTGCCCAGGTACTCTCTGAAGTGGATGCCCTGGTTCTGCTGGAGGTGTACCCGGCGGGTGAACACGCCATCTTTGGTGCTGACGGGCGTAGTCTGAGTCGCGCTATTCGTGTTCGCGGCAAGGTGGCGCCGGTTTTTGTCGAGCGGATTGCCGACCTTCCAGCCCTATTACCTGATCTGCTCAATGATGGCGACTTGTTGCTATTGATGGGTGCGGGCAGCATCGGCGCCATGGCAGCGCGCCTGGGTCGTGAAGGTCTACCGGCTAAGGGTTGAGTTATCAGCGTTTTCCGAATGGAATACCAGAGGAACAACACATGCAACAGGCACAGCAGCGCAAAATAAATGATCCAGCAGCTTTCGGCAAGGTTGCCGTGCTGTTCGGTGGCTGGTCAGCCGAGCGGGAGGTTTCGCTCAACAGTGGCCGGGCCGTGCTGACAGCACTACAAGCACGCGGTGTTAACGCACACGGTATTGATGCCGACCGCCAGATTTTGCAGGTACTGGCACAGGGCCGGTTTGATCGTGTTTTTATCGTACTGCACGGACGCGGCGGTGAAGATGGCGAAATTCAAGGCGCACTGGAAATTCTGGGCTTGCCTTACACCGGTAGTGGCGTGCTGGCCTCATCACTCGGCATGGACAAGATGCGCACCAAGCAAGTGTGGCTAGGCGCCGGCTTACCCACACCACCAAGCCGATTGATTGGCAGTGCTGCTGAACTGGTTGCAGCGGCCGGTGAACTGGGTCTACCGCTTGCAGTCAAGCCCTCCCGCGAAGGGTCCAGCATTGGCATCAGCCGGGTTGAAACGATTAAGCAATGCGAAGCTGCCTGGGCACAAGCCTCGGCCTGTCACTCGCCGGTGCTGGTAGAACCGTGGATCCAGGGCCCAGAGTATACCGGCGCGTTGCTGTGCAACGAGGCGCTGCCGCTGATTCGCCTGGAAACACCCCGCACATTCTACGACTACGAAGCCAAATACCACGCCAACGACACCAGGTATCTATGTCCATGCGGCCTGACCGAAGCACGGGAAACCGCATTACGCGATCTTGTCAGCCGTGCCTTCGCAACTGTGAATGGCTTTGGTTGGGGACGGGTCGATCTTATCGTAGATGCACAAAATCAACCGTGGCTACTGGAAGTCAATACCGTTCCCGGCATGACCGATCATAGCCTGGTACCCATGGCTGCACGAGAGGCAGGAATCAATTTTGAGGATCTGGTCTGGCAAATTCTGGAAACCAGCTTTGATCGAATTGAATAACTTGACAGCACCCAGGGAATACCCAGCGACATTCCCCGTCTCTGTCATGGCTAAAACGCCAAAACCGTTGACAGGAGGATGTGTGGGTGCTGGATACGACGACATTTTCGTACCGCCCAAACCCAGGGGTAAGGACTTATCATGCGTTTAAATCGTGGACATCGCCGAGGCGCCACATCGCTTAAGCGAAAAACAAGGGCTTCCTCCACTGCAAAACAGTGGATGGCCATTTTAAGGCCATTGCTGCGTTGGTCAGGCGTAGTGCTGGTACTCGCTGCTGTTGGTTTTGGTGTACAGGTGGCTGCCAAAAAATTACAGGCGCCCGGCGCCTTCCCGTTGCAACATGTTCAGATCAAGGGCGAGTTACGCAATCTGAGCAATGAGGATCTAAAACCTATCGCCCGTGAATATCTAGGCCAGAATTTTTTTGTCGCCAACCTCGATACCTTGCGCGACAGACTGGCAGCCAATCCCTGGGTTGAACAGGTCTCAATAGGTCGCTGGTGGCCAAACATCATCCAGGTCAACCTGCGCGAGCGGATTGCCTTCGGTTATTGGGGCAATGATGAAATGGTCGATGTCAACGGTCAGCGATTCAGGCCAACTGTGATTCGCCAATTGAAAAAATGGCCACGACTGACTGGGCCCAATGGTCATGAAAAAACATTGATACAAGCCTATCGGGAAACACGCGCCTTGCTTGAGCCGGTGAATCTAAAGCTCGTAAAACTCGTTCAGGATGAAAGGCGCTCCTGGTGGCTTACCTTTGAAAACGGCCTGGAAGCACATATTGGCCGCAAGCATTTCAAGCAGCGGTTACTGCGACTCGCTGATGTTTATCCCCGAGTATTGGCCGCGCAGGCCAAATACATTGCGGTGATTGATTTGCGCTATATCAACGGGTTTGCAGTGCGCTGGAAAACAAAACGACCAACGGCAGGGTAGGCGGTTACAGGGAACAAACAGTCATGGCAAAAAAAGAAGATAAAGGTTTGATTGTTAGTCTGGATATTGGCACAGCAAAAGTGGTGGTCATGGTCGGTGAGATCAATGACGATGGCACGATTGAGGTTGTCGGTATCGGCGCCCAGCCATCACACGGCTTGAAGAAAGGTGTGGTGGTCAATCTTGAATTGACCGTACGCTCGATTCAAAGCGCCCTGCAAAAAGCTGAGGAAATGGCAGGTTGTCGAATTCACTCGGTCTATACCGGCATTTCCGGCAGCCATATTCGCAGCTTCAATTCTGATGGCGTTACTGCCATTAAAAATAACGAGGTCACTATCAATGATGTCAATCGTGTGATTGAAGCGGCACGCGTGGTCGCCATTCCTGCTGACCAGCGGATACTGCAAATCCTGCCACAGGAGTTCATTGTTGATGGCCAGGGGGGTATTCAGGACCCTATCGGCATGTCCGGCGTACGGCTTGAGGTGCGTGTGCATATCGTCACAGGTGCCGCCAGCGCAGCGCAGAACATTATTAAATGTGTACAACGCTGTGGCCTGGAGGTCGATGACATCATTCCACAAACCCTGGCATCCAGTCGGGCAATCCTGAATCAGGATGAAAAGGAACTCGGCGTCTGTCTGCTGGATCTGGGAGGTGGTACCAGCGACCTGGCCGTGTTTTCCGAAAGCGCGATTACTCATACCGCTGTAATCCCGGTAGCCGGCGGCCAGGTGACCAGCGACATCGCGTCCGTCTTTCGCACCTCGACCCAGTCAGCGGAAGAAATCAAGATTGAACACGCCTGCTGTCTCAAACAGCTTGCTCGACCCGATGAGCATATTGAAGCGAACAGCCTTCAAGATCGGGGGGGGCAGGCATTTTCCCACTATGACCTGTCTGAAGTAGTGGAATCACGCTATGAGGAGCTCTTTGAATTTGTCCGGGAAGAGCTTCAGCGCAGTGGCTTTGAGAGCATGGTTGCAGCCGGCATGGTACTTACCGGCGGCGCTGCCCGCGTGGATGGCATCGTGGAATTGGCTGAGGGAATACTGCACATGCCTGTACGTCTGGGATTACCACAGGATGTCACTGGACTACAGGATGTCATGCGTAACCCGGCATATGCCACTGCTGTCGGCTTGTTGCTATGCGGTAATGAAACCCAGCTGGGTCATCAGGCGGTGACCGGACCCATAATTCATTCCAAGGGCTTATGGAGTCACATTAAGAATCTGTTTAAAGGTTATGTTTGAGTTGTTGTTACGTTCAAGGCAGGAAAATTGGGTTGAAAAGAATCTTTTTTTGAGGAGAAAGCACATATGACTATGTTTGAACTGGAAAATGGCGATAGTAGTATGGCGTCCGCAATCATCAAGGTGATTGGTGTGGGTGGCGGTGGCAGCAATGCCGTCAAGGAAATGTTGACTGCCAATATCGAAGGCGTGGAATTTATTTGTGCCAATACCGATGCACAGGCACTCAGTAATTGTGAAGTACCCAACACACTTCAGATTGGTGCCAATATCACCAAGGGCTTGGGTGCAGGTGCCAATCCTGATATTGGCCGACAGGCTGCCGAAGAGGATTGCGAACGCATCAAGGAAACCTTGCTGGGCGCCGATATGGTGTTCATCACGGCCGGTATGGGCGGTGGTACGGGTACCGGTGCAGCTCCCGTAGTCGCGCAACTTGCGCGGGAGCTGGGCATCCTCACCGTCGCGGTCGTCACCAAACCCTTCCCGTTTGAGGGCAAGAAACGTATGGAAGCCGCCGTACACGGAACGAACGAACTCAGTGAGCATGTCGATTCGCTCATTGTGATTCCTAACGAAAAGCTACTGGCCGTGCTTGGTAAAAGCACCAGCTTGCTGGACTCCTTCAAAGCAGCCAACAACGTATTGCTAGGCGCGGTACAAGGTATTGCCGAACTCATTACTAATCCAGGGCTGATCAACGTCGATTTCGCCGACGTTCGTACCGTGATGAAAGAGATGGGTATGGCCATGATGGGCACCGGCTGTGCCGTAGGCGACGGCCGGGCGCGCGAAGCCGCTGAAGCGGCGGTCTCCAGTCCGTTGCTGGAAAATGTTAATCTTGCTGGCGCCAGGGGGCTTTTGGTTAACATCACCTCTGGCATGGATTTAACAATTGGCGAGTTTGAGGAAGTGGGTAATACCATCAAGGATCTGGCTTCGGAAGATGCCCAGGTGGTCGTGGGTACAGCGATTGATATGGATATGCACAACGAACTACGGGTCACCGTGGTCGCAACCGGTATTGGCCATAGCACATCCTCCGCCCGGCAGCCACAACGCGGGCCCCGCGATCGGGACTCGTCAATCCCGCCTTTCAAGTTGGTACACCCACGTACTAGCGAAGCAAGTGAGCAAACATCCCGCACCGCTCGTTCCAATCGTGCAATAGGTGATGGATCGAGCAGCGTCGAATTGGAAGAAAGTGCCACTTTGGATATTCCGGCATTCCTGCGTCGTCAGGCCAACGGCATCGAGACCCCCTCCTGAAGCTGATGCAGCATGATCGTCACGAATACAGGAGGGCTGAGGTGAACACCAGCATCTCAGCCCTCCTGAAGCTGATGGCGCATAATCGTCACGAATACGGTGACAGGTTGGTGACAATCATGTCTCAATCTAGAGCATGGATTTTCTCAAGCAAGCAACAACTCTCGTTGCTAAAGAGAAACAAAAGTTGCAATATCGCTACGAATTACGTTATCTTTGGCATAATATATACGGGCTCACGGTCGCAAGCAGTGGATGCAATACACCAGCAAAACGATGACAGTAATACTGACATGGCTGGAATCATCGTGATGCCATGCTCTAAATTAATCGGCGTATTGGGGAATCTCATATGATTCGGCAACGAACCTTAAAGAACGCCATCCGGGCAACCGGCGTGGGTCTGCACACAGGCGAGAAAGTCTATTTGACGTTGCGACCTGCAGTTCCTGATACAGGCATTGTGTTTCGGCGCGTCGATTTACCTGAACCGGTTGAACTCAAGGCCTGCCCACAAAATGTTGGCGATACCCACCAGCGATCAACCACGCTGGGTAGAGGCAAAAACCAGATCTCTACTGTTGAGCATCTATTATCCGCCTTCGCAGGCCTGGGTATCGATAATGCCTATGTGGATGTCAGTGCGGCTGAAGTTCCCATCATGGATGGCAGCGCCAGCCCATTTGTGTTTTTAATTCAGTCAGCCGGTATCCAGGAACAAAATGCCGCGAAACGCTTTATTCGCATCAAGCGGTCATTGCTGGTTGAGGATGGCGATAAATGGGCTCGCTTTGATCCCTTTGATGGTTTCAAGGTGGAATTTGCGATTTCCTTTGACCATCCGTTGTTCAAAGGGCGTAATCAACACGCAACAGTCGATTTTTCAACCACATCTTTCGTTAAAGAAGTGAGCCGGGCGCGTACCTTTGGCTTTATGCGTGATTTGGAATATCTACGAGAACGGCGACTGGCATTGGGCGGTACGCTGGATAATGCCATTGTGATAGACGATTATCGCATTCTCAATGAAGATGGTCTGCGCTACGAAGATGAGTTCGTTAAACATAAGATTCTGGACGCTATCGGTGACCTGTATCTGCTCGGATGCAGCCTGATCGGTGCATTCAGCGGTTACAAATCAGGTCATGCGTTGAACAACCGCCTGTTACGTGCGCTATTGGCTGACCAGACAGCCTGGGAAGAAATCACATATAGCAATGAGCAGCAAGCGCCGATTTCCTATTTACAACCTGCTCAGACTACGGGCTAAAATTCTCCGTTCCCCCCTGTCAGCCATTTTTTCTGCACGCGACTTTCCGGCAATGTTCCAGGAAGTCGCGTGTCTTGCTTTCAGCGCCCGTTGCATCACGCAAAGGTGCTGTCGCTAGGGTATCATTCTAATCATTTTTGATTTGAGCCATGAAGCGAAAGGCATCCTATTAATGAATATTCTGAAAAACCTTTTCGGCAGCCGCAATGATCGCGTGATACGCCGCATGCGCAAGACTGTTGAACGCATCAATGCGCTAGAACCCGGCATATCGGCATTGAGTGATGCTGATTTGAGCGCCAAAACCGACGAATTCAAAACCCGATTAACCCAAAGCGAACCCCTGGATGCTTTGCTACCCGAAGCTTTCGCCGTGGTGCGCGAGGCGGGTAAGCGTACCCTGGATATGAGGCATTTTGACGTACAGCTTATCGGTGGCATCGTGCTTCATGAAGGTAAAATTACCGAAATGCGTACCGGCGAGGGTAAAACCCTGGTGGCGACCTTACCGGTTTATCTGAATGCGCTGACCGGAAAAGGCGTGCACGTTGTTACGGTTAACGATTATTTGGCCCGGCGTGACTCCGAATGGATGGGAAAAATTTACCGCTTTTTAGGGATGACAGTCGGTGTCGTGGTCGCCGACATGGAACATGATGAAAAACGTGCAGCCTATAATGCCGATATCACTTACGGCACAAACAACGAATATGGTTTCGATTACCTGCGCGATAACATGGCTTTCAGTCTGGAGCAAAAAGTACAACGCCCCCTGCATTACGCGCTCGTTGACGAAGTAGACTCGATTCTGATTGACGAGGCACGAACCCCATTAATTATCTCCGGCCCCGCTGAAGAAAGTTCTGAACAGTACCGTCGTGTTAACGCCATCATCCCCAAGCTCAGCCGTCAACAAGAAGAGGAAGGCCCTGGCGATTACTGGGTTGATGAAAAAAGCAAACAGGCTTATCTAACCGAGGCAGGTCATGAGCATGTCGAGACGCTGCTGCTGGAAGATGGCCTATTGAAAGAAGGTGACAGTTTATACGATGCGGCCCACCTCAGCATCTTTCATCACATGAATGCGTGCTTGCGTGCATACGCCCTGTTTCAGAAAGATGTGGACTACATTGTCCGAAACGGTGAAGCCATTATTGTCGATGAATTCACCGGTCGCACCATGCCGGGCCGACGCTGGTCAGATGGCTTGCACCAAGCGATAGAAGCTAAAGAAGGTGTACCCATCCAGGCAGAAAACCAAACGCTCGCGTCAATCACTTTCCAAAACTACTTTCGATTGTACGACAAACTGGCCGGTATGACCGGTACTGCTGATACCGAAGCGTTTGAATTTCAGCAGATATATGGCCTGGAAGTTATCGTGGTGCCCACCCATCTCCCGATGATTCGTGATGATCGCGGTGATCTGGTCTTTCTCACCCAACAGGAAAAATATGAAGCAGTGCTCGATGATATTCGTGATTGCTGCCAGCGTGGGCAACCCGCGTTAGTGGGCACCACCTCAATTGAGGTATCAGAGTTACTCTCCAGATTGCTGGATAAAGAAAAGATTCCCCATCAGATATTAAATGCCAAACAGCATGAAAGAGAAGCCGAGATCATTGTGCAGGCAGGCCGCCCCGGGACAGTAACCATTGCCACCAATATGGCCGGTCGTGGTACCGATATCGTGCTGGGCGGCAATCTGCAAGCCGAGCTAAGGTCACTTGATAATAACGTCGATGAAACCACGCAAAACGCCTTGCGAGAGGAATGGCAGCAGCGACATGATCAGGTAGTGGCTGCTGGTGGGCTACACGTTATCGGCACCGAACGCCACGAGTCGCGGCGCATTGATAATCAGTTGCGCGGTCGCTCCGGCCGACAAGGTGATCCCGGCTCCAGCCGATTTTATCTATCGCTGGAAGATAACCTGCTACGTATTTTCGCTTCGGACAAAGTGGCTGGTTTGATGCAAAAGCTCGGGATGGAAAAAGGCGAGGCCATTGAGCATCCCTGGGTGACTAAAGCGATTGAAAATGCGCAACGCAAAGTAGAAGGGCATAACTTCGATATTCGCAAAAATCTGCTTGAATTCGACGATGTCGCCAATGATCAACGTAAAGTCATGTACGCCTGGCGTAACGAGCTAATGGAAGCAGACGATGTTTCAGAAACACTTCAAGAGATGCGCGGCAATGTGCTTGAACAGGCCATTAACCACTACATTCCGCCACAAAGTCTCGAAGAGCAATGGGATATTGCCGGTCTCGAAGAAGCGCTAACAAAAGACTTTGGCCTAGATCTCGCGCTGCGTAGCTGGCTGGATGCTGATCAAGAATTACACGAAGAACCCCTGCGTAAACGGATCTATGACGAAATGGAACGTGCGTATGCTGAAAAAGAAGCGCTGGCAGGCGCACCATGGATGCGGCAATTTGAAAAAGCAGTACTCCTTCAAGTGCTGGACGGCCACTGGCGTGAACACCTGGCAGCGATGGATTATCTGCGCCAGGGCATTCATCTGCGCGGTTATGCACAAAAAAATCCCAAGCAAGAATACAAGCGTGAATCGTTCGAGATGTTTCAGGCGTTGGTGCAGCGTATTCATCATGAAGCCGTCAGTTTTCTTGTGCAAGCACAGCTCCAGACTGAACCGGAGCCGATGCCCGAACATCACCACCTCTCCCCCTCAGAGATCCATTTTGAGCATGCGCAACCATCAGCACTGACAGAAGCGCATGATGATTTCAACCCTGATGCACAGCAACAGGAGGCGGCAAAAACACCTTTTGTCCGCGAAGGTCGCAAAGTGGGCCGTAATGAACCTTGTCCCTGTGGCTCAGGCAAGAAATACAAGCAATGTCACGGTCGCCTGGACTGAGCAAGTGGAGGATCAAAATGGACAATGCGCTTACGGTAGCAGGTATCCGCTTAGGTACAGCTGAAGCGGGTATCAAATATTCCAGTCGCCGCGATCTTGTCATTATCGAGGTTGCACCTGAAGCGCAAGCCGCTGCTGTATTTACCCGCAATGTGTTTTGTGCTGCACCCGTCACGGTGGCAAAAAAACATCTGAATAGGGCCACGCCACGGTACCTGGTGATTAATACCGGTAACGCTAATGCGGGGACTGGCCGGCAAGGTATGATTGATGCCGAAGCAACCTGCCAGGCCTTGGCCGAGCATACCGGTTGTCGGCCTGAGGAAGTCTTGCCATTTTCTACTGGTGTGATCGGTGAGCCTTTACCTATCACGAATCTGATCACCGGGCTACCCGCAGCACTGGCTGCATTGCAGCCTGACGGCTGGGAAAAGGCTGCACACGGCATCATGACAACCGATACCCGAGCCAAGTGGGCATCACGGCAAGTGCTGCTGGATGGCCACCCGATCACTATTACGGGTATTGCCAAAGGTGCGGGCATGATTTGCCCCGATATGGCAACGCTATTAGCTTTTGTCGCTACTGATGCGCGGATAGATGATAAAACCACATTGCAACAGATTCTTGGCGATGCAATGGCTGAATCCTTTAATGCCATTACGGTTGACGGTGATACCTCGACCAATGATGCCTGCGTGCTATTAGCGACAGGTGCATCCAGCATTGAAATACCTGCCACGGGCGAGCGGCGCAAACAACTTGGCCTGGCTGTACGCGATCTTTGCATTGAATTAGCCCAAGCGATCATTCGTGACGGCGAAGGTGCTACCAAATTCATCACCGTGCAGATCGAAGGCGGACAAAACGTTGCGGAATGCCAACAAGTAGCTTATACCATCGCCCACTCGCCATTGGTAAAAACCGCTTTTTTTGCTTCTGACCCTAATTGGGGACGCATTCTGGCGGCACTGGGCCGCGCAGGAGTGAGTAATCTTGATCTGGAACGTGTAGCCATCTATCTGGACACTGTTTGCATTGTCCGTAACGGCGGGCGGGCAACCGATTACACGGAAGCTGCAGGAGCGCATGTGATGCAGCGACCTGAAATAACTCTTCGGATTGACCTCGCTCGTGGCGAGGCAACGGCACGCATCTGGACAACCGATTTATCATACGACTACGTTCGTATTAATGCTGAGTACCGGACGTGAATATTACCCACGTCACGGTCGGGATCATCACCGACAAATCAGGAGCGGTACTGATATCCCGCCGTCCTGATGGCGCCCATCAGGGAGGACTGTGGGAATTCCCCGGTGGCAAACTGGAAGCTGGCGAAACGGTAGAGATGGCACTACGACGTGAACTACAAGAAGAAATCGGGATTACCGTACAAGTATCTAAAGCCTTTTTACAAGTAGAGCACCGCTATTCTGACAAAACCGTACTGCTGGACGTGCGATGGGTGCTCACTTTCCTTGGCGAACCCTACGCCCGGGAAGCACAGCCACTGGCTTGGGTCATGCCAACAGACTTTCATAACTTCACCTTTCCGGCGGCTGACGAGCCTATTATCGCAGCACTGCTAAACCACAATCAGATAGCGCAGCAAGCCAGCTTAAACGCAACATCAGTCTCACTTTGAGTCGCACGCTGATTAGGATCAGGCTGTTTTAGAAAGCGGATTGTAAAACGATGTTTTCCACCACTGATCTCAGGAAAAACGGTGTCCTGGCGAGATAAAAGTACGCGAATAAGCTGGTTTGGCGCACTCAGATCAAGGCTTTGCTGAAAAAATCCCTTAGCCGCAATTTTTGGTTGAAACTCGGCGCTTTCCCGAATCGTTCGCAAAATCAGCTCCACCGCTCCCTGCAAGGGATCAAAGGGAGCCAGCCATTGCCTTAAATCCTTATCCCGATCCAACGCATCCTGCTGCAACCAATAGTGAAATGCCGGTAAATCAAATCGACACGTACCGCCAGGGCTCTGATTCCGCTTGTTGATCGCACTCAAAAAAGCATTTTGCCGCAGCGCATTCAATGCCAAGGTATCCAGATGATGAATCTGCTCAGTGCTCGTAGCGATTTCTGCCAATACACTATCTACCATAGCAACATGCACTGTTGGTACGTGTCGTAAGCGCTTCAGTATGGCAGCGAATCGTTCCAGTTCTTTGAGCAAGCCACGCTTTAAATCATCGCGCCCGGTGAGTGCCAAAATATCGAACAACCCCTGCAATGCAGCACGACTACTCCAGGTTGAACACCCATCAAGTGCATGATCGACCTGATGGAATAAAAACTCCAAACGCAGCAGAGCACGCACCCGCTCGTTAAGCGGTTGCTCATAGCAGGCAGATTGAGACACGGATGACCTCGCAGGGTTATTCATTAACGATAACATCACGGATCACTATTATCAAAGAGTGCTGCACACAAAAAACCGGATTACCACAAACAGTGCAACAGACTATCCATGCTTGCGAGCAGCCAATAGCATATAGCGCCTATGCAGATCACGCACCTGGCTATTCAGCCTATCGAAAGAATCGTTATTTGTCAGAATATCATCTGCCAGGGTGAGCCGCTGTTCACGGCTCGCTTGGGCAGCCAGAATTTGCCTGACCTGGTTTTCTCCGATCTGATCCCGGATCATGACACGCCGGATTTGCTCGGATTCTGTGACATCAACGACCAGCACACGATCAACCAGATCGGTCATACCCGTCTCTACCAGCAGCGGAATAACCACCAGATAGTAAGGCGTATTCAAGGTAACTGTTCGTTGTCGCACCACGGCACGGATGCGTGGGTGAAGGATAGCCTCAAGGCGTTGGCGTCCGGCCGCATCAGAAAAAACCCGCTCACGCAAACGGGTCCGATGCAAACAACCGCTATGATCCAGACAATCCGGGCCGAATACCCGGATAATCTCTGACAGGGCAGGCTGCCCTGGCGCAACTAATTCACGGGCAATGTGGTCGGTATCAATAACGGGTATACCATACCGGGAAAAGCAATCGCTAACTGCTGTTTTACCACTACCAATACCGCCTGTCAGGCCAACCGCCAGCATGTTTAAATGCCTAGCCAACTGAGGTAGGCGTTGTTGATTGACTCACCCCAAAGCAATGTAACCCAGCCTGCTACGGCAAGAAAAGGGCCAAAAGGCATCGGTATGCTGCGATCCCGGCCTTGAAACAGAATCAAGGTCAGCCCGAACAACGCGCCTGTCAGTGATGACAGAATGACAATAGTAATTAAATGTTGCCACCCCACCCATGCACCCAGTGCTGCCAGCAACTTGAAATCACCGTGACCCATACCTTCCTTGCCGGTAAGTAATCGAAAGACATGATAAACAGACCAAAGTGATAAATAGCCGGCCATTACACCAATGACTGCACTGTGCAGATCGGTAAACAGCCCAAAGAGTGCGGCCCCCAAACCTAGCCACAGCAGCGGCAGTGTCAGGTTATCAAACAGCAATTGATGATAAAAATCGATAGCACTTGCAGCTAACAATAGCCAAGTAAAAACCAATGCAGCAGCGACTGGCCAGCCAAAACCAAGCTTCCAGGCAACCACACCTGCTAACAACCCGCTGAATGCTTCCATTAGCGGATACTGGATGCTGATTTTTGCCTCACAGTGGGCACAGCAGCCTTTTTGCAACAGATAGCTAAGTACTGGAATATTTTCCCGGATATTAATGAGATGGCCGCACTGCGGGCAATGAGATCGGGGACCCCACAAACTTAATTCAGGCTTATCGTCACTGATAGCGCAACCTAGCAATTCCGCACATTGCGCATGCCACTCCCGCTCCATGATCAGAGGCAAGCGGTAAACAACAACGTTCAAAAAGCTGCCGACCATTAGCCCAAGCAATACAGCGAGGGCAACAAGCAACGCTGGCGAGCTGGCGAGCAACTCCACGATAGCCATCAATTCGCTTGTTAATCAAACAGCTGAAGCCAGCTTGAAGATCGGCAAGTACATGGCAATAACCAAAGTACCGACCACGCCCGCCAGGAACGCCATTAATAATGGCTCAATCATGGTTGTCAGTGTATCGACCTTAGCATCCACTTCCTCTTCGTAAAAATCAGCCACTTTAGCCAACATGTCACCCAATGAACCAGCCTCTTCACCAATTGCCACCATCTGAATAACCATATCGGGAAACAGATTGCTTTGTCGCATAGCAAAGTTAAGTTGCTGGCCTATGGATACTGATTCACGCATTTGCAGCACTGCGCTCTCGTAAACGTAGTTACCTGTTGCCCCGGCAACACTCTGCATCGCATCGACCAGTGGTACACCGCCGCCAAACAAAGTGGATAAGGTGCGCGCAAAGCGGGCATTTGCCGAAGTCGCTACCAGATCACCTATCAGCGGAAGTTTCAGCACCATACGATCCAGGAACTGATAAAAAGCCCGTGAGCGTTTACGTGCTTGTATAAACACCACAACGATGAATATAGGCACACCGAAAATAATGTACCAATGCTCCTGAAAGAGTGCGGAAAGCTCGAGAACAAATCGAGTCAGTGCAGGCAATTCTGCACCAAAACCTTTAAACAAGTCCTCAAAAGTAGGTATCACGAACAACAATAAAATTGCTGTTACGACAAAGGCGAATATCAGCACAATGATCGGATATGTCAGTGCCTTCTTAATCTTTTTCTTCAGCGCTTCGGATTTTTCCAGATAAATTGCGATCTTATCGAGTAATACTTCGAGCACCCCCGCTTCCTCGCCAGCATGCACCAGACTACAATACAGATCGTCGAAGTAGAGATGATGCTTTCCCATTGCCTTGGACAAGGAAGTACCGCCCTCCACCTCATTTTTGATATCAAGGATCAGCTCCTTGACCTTGGGTTTCTTGTTGCTGTGACCGATCATATCCAGTGCTTGCACCACTGCGATACCTGACTCCAGCATGGTACAAAACTGCCGGGAAAAAAGCATGATGTCTTTCGGCTCAATCGCACCGCCAAAACTAAATAGCGCATCAGCTTTCTTGCGAACCCGCAACGGAATAATGCCTTGCCGACGCAGCTCCGCCTTGACCAGATTTTGGCTTAACCCCCGCAACTCCCCTTTAACCCGGACACCCCGCTTATCGGTGCCTTCCCACTTAAAGGTGAGTTCCTCATTTTTCTTTTTTTGTTTGGCTTTCGCCAGATTTGCTTGTTTAGCCACGCCTATTAGTCCGTTGTTACCCGATTGATTTCCTCAAGGCTACTCAACCCCATGCGAACCTTGTTGAGACCTGATTGGCGCAAATTATTGATACCTTCACGCTGTGCTTGCTCTGCAATCTGCAACGCATTCCCTTGTTCCATGATAATCCGTCCTGTTTCCTCAGAAATTGGCATAACCTCATAGATACCTACACGGCCTTTATAACCACGATTGCACTGGTCACAGCCCACAGCCTTGTAAACCACCAGATCATCCAGTTCATCTTGTTTAAAGCCCACTTTTAGCAGCGCCTCAGGCGGAATTTGCGCCTCTTCCTTACAGTTTTGGCACAATCGGCGCGCCAACCGTTGTGCGATAATTAAAGTGACGCTGGATGCAATATTATAGGCAGGTATACCCATGTTCATCAGACGCGTCAGGGTTTGTGGTGCACTGTTAGTATGCAAGGTAGACAGTACCATATGACCGGTCTGAGCAGCCTTAATGGCAATTTCAGCCGTTTCAAGATCACGAATCTCACCCACCATGATAATGTCCGGATCCTGGCGCAAAAAGGCACGCAAGGCGCTGGCAAAACTCATGCCCACCTTGGGGTTCACATTAACCTGATTAATTCCTGGCAGGTTGATTTCCACCGGATCTTCAGCGGTAGAAATATTCACTTCGGCTGTATTGAGAATGTTAAGCCCTGTATACAGCGAGACGGTTTTACCACTACCGGTCGGCCCGGTCACCAATACCAACCCCTGTGGCTTTTTAATGGCATTGAGAAACAATTCTCTCTGGTCCGGTTCATAGCCCAGGGCATCAATACCCATCTGGGCGCTAGATGAGTCAAGCAGGCGCATCACTACTTTCTCACCCCAAAGGGTGGGCATCGTATTGACACGAAAATCAATAGCCTTTTGCTTGGTCAAATAAAGCTTGATACGACCATCTTGTGGTACACGGCGCTCGGCAATATCAAGCTGGGCCATAATTTTGAGGCGTGCACAAATACGTGGGGCCATCGATATGGGTGGCTCGTAAATTTTGTCAAGCACACCATCCTGACGCAGACGAACCCGATACATCTTCTCGTAAGGTTCAAAATGGATATCAGATGCACCACGACTGATTGCCTGGAGAATAGCCTGATTGACAAAGCGCACTACCGGTGCATCATCACTATCCGCCTGAGTCAGCATTTCGACTTTTGAATTTGCACCACCCTCACTGCCAAAGTCGAGATCACCCAACTCATCGTCACCCATATCAGAGGCTTGCCGAAGTGCACTGTCCAGTATTTTGACAAGTTGGCTATGTTTAACTATGACCTGCTCGATATCGAGGCGGGTCTGAAACTTGAAATCTTCTACCATACGCTGGCTAGTGGGATCACTGACGCCCACAAACAATCGACGCCCACGCTTGTACAATGGCAGTGCATCGTGCTGATAAATCAGCTTTTCATCAACCAGTTGCACCACATCGTTATCAATATCAAGCGCACTGACCTCAAGTAAGGGAAGATTAAAGCTTTTCGCAGCAACCTGGGCTATATCCTGGTCACGAACCAGTTTATGTTCAATTAAATAGGCTACAAAAGAGATCTGCTCTTTACGTGCACTCTCAATAGCCTGCGTTGCTGCCGCCTCCTCAAGCAGATGATTTCGCACAAGCTGACGGGCGAGACCGCCTAGTTGGCTGTTGGCAGAGGAAATAACAGTATTGGGAGTAGTCGCCATAGTTTGCTCTATATCAAGTCGTTCAGACTGAGCGAAGATCAAGTTTATTATTTAAACTGTAGATCATGTAGAATCTCTTGAAAAGGGAATATGTCACGTATAGCAAGTTATTTATACCCTCACCCCCAAATTTTTTAGAAATACTAAGAAATATATTGATTGCCATTTGGTCGTTATCAGTCTGTCACCTTCAGGAAGCGCCCAAAGAAAACTTATACTGTCTAATCTACTATTTTATCTTTATAAAAAATAAGAAATAAAGTAAAAATTTCACATAACAATATTTAGCACTTTTTAGTCTGTGCCTTACGGTTTCTATCAACAGCCACAATACCGGCAGCAGCATGGTGAGTTCAGCTACGCTGCCTGGGGTTCAAATAGCAAGATCCCAACTCTAGAAAATCTAGGGGCTTAGGCAGCAAACGACCTTCATAGAGGTTTTTTCCTAAGATAATTTAATCGCGGAGCTGAGTTATACGCTCCAGTCACCTGGCGGCTTGCGCCGCAACAAGTTGATCCAACGTAAGTGTGACGGTGCCTACAGAAAATTTGACATCCTCCCTGTCCCAAAGAACAGGGATCTCTAAGGTGCGCTGTGAAGGCATCGAACCTTCCCGGTCGATACCGGCGAAGCCAGCATCCGCACGAATCAGCGCCAAGGACTGGCCTAAGGGAGATGCTTTAAGGCATTCCAGCAGTGGCCACGCTGCCCACCCGTTCGCCGGTATGGGCAGGTAATGCGATACTTTCCATACTGGGATAGCTCGCTTCGTTCGCGTTCATAACCCCGGGCCAAACTCCAATCCATGAAGACAGGCGCTCAACACTGAGCGTTTTATACTCAAACTTTCGGTGAGTTAAGTACACGTTTAGGGTAAACTCATGTCTCGCATCATGCGCTGGTTTTGACGCTACGCGGAAAATAACCCTGTATTACCAAATGGAGCATTCCCTTAAATACGTACTGCTAATGTGTAAACCAGTAGATACTACACTGCAAAATTTGCGACTTACCAAAGGGACAGCGTTATGCCGACTACGATAACGATAGTAAATGCTATTGGTTTCGAAAAACGGGATCGCCGAATCATCCGCAATATTCTCTCGGTTATCAGCAATCGAGATTGCGCTTATCACATGGCAACGGGTAATCATGAGCCCGCCAGTATCGTACTTGTTAATGCAGATGATGCAGCATCACTGGCTTTCTGGAATGAATATCAAAAAAATGTGCCAAACGTCCACACGATTCTAGCCTCATCAAACCCAATACTTGATGGTAGCGATGGAAATATTTGCATCAAGCGACCGCTAATCGCCAGCCAATTACATGAAGTATTGGCCCTAGGTGACACCAAAACAGCTGCAGCCAAGCAAAGTGTTATCGATATTCTCCAAAAAAGCTTTTTGTTCCGTAGCTTCCCCCGAGATACTCTCAAAAATATTGTTGACATATCCAGCATCGCTACATTACCTGCTGGGCATGTGCTGTTTGAAACGGCCGATACCGGCAGTGAAATGTTCGTACTGTTAAGCGGTCAATTAAAGGTGAGCGTAACCAGTATTGATGGAGAAGAGATTGTACTGGGTAGCGTCGGTGTCGGGGAAATCGTAGGCGAAATAGCCATGCTCGATGGTCGGGGACGGTCAGCAGGCGCGACAACCCTGAAAACTAGCAAAGTACTGGTCATTCACCGTAAGGATTTTATGCCCTTCCTCAGTAGAACGCCCAAGGCAGCAACCGCATTATTAATGGTCTTGGCACTGCGTTTGCGCCTGAATACTGAACAATTAACAGAATTGATCGCTCTGGATGAACCTTCCTATTGAACCACTATATATATACTGGGAGACTATCACCATAACGCTCACAAACGGCTTGGCGTTGCATTGCTTAACGATAATCGCGGAGCTGAGCCGCGAGGATGTTGAAGCGGAGCAAGCGTGCTTGCGCGGCAGAAACACCGCAGTCGACTCCAGTAACGTGTTGCGGCGCAAGCTGCCAAGTGCGCCAGGTGACTGGAGCGTAGCTCAACTCCGCGATTGCCGACGGCGCAGCCGCCGGCAACAATGCGAATGCGATTACAACCACTAATTTTTCACCGCGCCTAGGCGGTGCAACACTACCATGATGTTAGGGAGATGATTATGGAATTCGCTTGTCTGGATCTGGAAGGTGTCCTGGTTCCAGAAATCTGGATTAATGTTGCTCAACGCACCAATATTGAGGCACTTCGGCTAACAACCCGTGATATTCCCGATTACGACGAGCTGATGCGATATCGACTGGAGTTACTGGATCAGCATGGTTTAAAGCTCACTGATATCCAACGGGTTATCGCTGATATAAAACCGATGGAGGGTGCCTGTGAATTTCTGGGTTGGCTACGTGAGCATTTTCAGGTCATCATCCTTTCAGACACCTATTATGAATTTGCCCGGCCGCTGATGCGGCAGCTAGACTGGCCAACACTATGCTGTCACCATTTGGAAGTGGTCGATGATAGAATTGTCAATTATGTGCTGCGGCAACCCGATGCCAAGCGCGAAGCTGTACGTGCCCTTCATGCCCTGAAGTATCGAGTCATTGCTTCGGGCGATTCCTACAATGACACTGCCATGCTGGCAGAAGCTGAAGCGGGCATTTTGTTCCGCCCCCCACAAAATGTCATTGATGAATTTCCACAATTTCCGGTAACGATAACCTTTGACGCATTGCGGGACGCTTTCTGCAAAGCGAGCATACGATCATTGTAATGCGCCTTTCCCTGCCATTATACGGTAGATCATCGGCCACTCCTCCCTATTCCAAAGGGCAGGAATCTCTAAATTTTACGATCAGGTTTCCCCACAATTTACGCGATCATCCAGCACGCTCAAAAAAACACAAGATTTATTATCGTGTTACAGATCAATGCCGCTCGCCCAAAAGCACTGATATTTCCTGTGTTATTGGTACTAACAATCATGGACAACTGAACATTTCCAGCACATCCATTCACATATCAGCAATGACCATTCATCCAGGAAACAAGTTGTGTTGTAAATAAGGCCACCTTTGGCCACCACACTATCTTTCGCCATCTTATAACGATGCTAACGCCCTCACCAACCACAATGAAATTGCCCATACTGCAAGCAACGATCTATCACAGTCGCCGGGTTCATCCCTCAACATAATGGCATCCGAATTCGTCAGTACAGTGCTTGAATGGATTGCCGCTCATCCTCATTGGATTAGCACCGTAATCTTTATCACGACTCTCACTGAGTCTTTGGTTATTATCGGTATCATTGTCCCTGGCGCAGTCATCATGTTTACGTTCGGGACACTCATCGGCCTAGGCCAGATTGATTTCTATACCGCCTGGTGGTGGTCTACCCTGGGTGCAATAACAGGCGATGCAATCAGCTTCTGGATCGGGCATCTTTTCCATCACAATATTCACCAGAAATGGCCTTTCGCCAAACATCCCGAATTACTTACCCGTAGTGAAACCTTCTTTCGCAAACACGGCGGCAAAAGCGTACTATTTGGCCGTTTTTTTGGGCCGACACGTGGCACCATTCCAACCGTCGCCGGCATGATGGGTATGGCCTGGCACCATTTCATGATGGCTAACATCGTCTCGGCCATCCTATGGGCACCTGCCTACCTCATTCCAGGCATGGTATTTGGTACATCGCTAGATCCCGCCGCTTCGCGGGTTGCCCATCGTCTGGTGGCACTGCTTCTGATTACCATCGCCTTGCTGTGGCTGATTATTTGGGTGGTAACACACGCAGTACGGCTATTTCAGGCACAGGCACTCAATTGGAAACCACTTTCCCTCTATAGCTTCATTGCACTACTGATTGTGGCCATATTGCATATTGGATTCCACAACGGCACCAACCCGCAACACTATCCACCTCACAACACCCATCACACCCAATCACAGCAACAATGGTGGACAAAGGGCTGGCAAAATTTACCTCAGCAACGCAACGATTTTCGAGGTCAAAACCAACAGGATTTTGTGCTGCAGTGGGTGGGAACTGAAGAAGAACTCAAGTCACGCTTGAAACAAACCGGTTGGCAACCTGCACCCTCACTGGACTTGAAGGGTATGCTGTTGTGGTTAGACCCCAATGCTGCGCTACAAAAACTGCCTGTACTACCACAAACGCATAATGGCCAAGGAGATGCGTTGCGATGGGTCTATTACGATAATACTTCAAGCGCCCGTTGGGTATTGCGTTTTTGGGACGTTGGCGCTCGCTTGTCACCCGAGAGCAAAACCATCTGGATCGGCAGCATCACCCACCAAAAGATACAGTCACGTATGTGGCTATTTACCTTTACTGCTGATGACCCGCAAGCCCGTACCCCGCATCATATACTGCAACCCCTATGGCAAGGCCTGAAAATACAGAAGGTACAACGACATGATTCCGATCAGGCCATAACCTTGATTACTGACTGATATCGCCTGTACTGACTAGAGCGATGATATCAAAGCGGCTCGTCACCCCATAAGGTCCGGAATGACACAACCCGACAAAGTCTTATGCGATCTATTTGTTTCTAAGAGCAACCAGCCCCGAATATTTTGTCAATTTATCGGGATCATGCGATATGTATGCTTAAACCACAATAAGCGAGAAAACTAGCGATGTTGATAAAAGCCGAAACCTCTTGTCTACTAGTAGTCGATATTCAGGAACGTCTGATGGGCGCTATTCATGATGCTGAACAGATTATTGCCAATAGCATTTGGCTGATTCAAATTGCCCAGCGATTGGGTATACCCGTTTTGGCTTCTGAACAATACCCCAAAGGACTAGGACACACAGTTACAGCGATCCGCAACCAATTATCCACAGAAGCATTGATGGAAAAAATGCACTTTTCCTGTGCCGCTGACCGGACTTGTATGCGCCGTATTGATGCCATCGGTCGTAATCAAATCATTATCATCGGTATAGAAGCCCACGTCTGCATATTGCAGACTGCACTGGAATTACAGGCTATGGGTAAACATGTCTTCCTGGTTGCTGATGCAGTATCTTCACGATCCCCGCGCGATATAGCGTTGGCATTAGAACGAATGCGTGCTGCAAATGTATGCATCGTTAGCCGTGAAATGGTGGTTTTCGAATGGCTCCATCAGGCAGGCACTGATGTATTCCGTGAGATTAGCCGCAACTTTCTACGCTGAACACCGCATGAGTTACACCTCAAAAATCGACTGAGTACAGGTAATTTTATGGCTCTCTCAGGTGCTTTTATCACCCGTCGCCCATGTGTCACTGTCCGTATTGGCGATATCAAGGTGGGGGGTAATGCCCCTATCGTAGTGCAATCCATGACCAGCACCGATACGGCTGATGTAGCAGCAACCGTCGCACAAATCACAGAATTAGCACAAACAGGTTCAGAACTGGTACGTATCACAGTCAATGACGAAAACGCGGCGGCGGCTGTACCCGTCATTCGTGAACAACTGGATACAAAAAATATCACCGTCCCTGTGATTGGCGATTTCCATTTCAACGGCCATCGCCTCCTCAGTAAATATCCCGTTTGCGCTGAAGTGCTCGATAAGTACCGCATCAACCCGGGCAATGTCGGGCGTGGTAAAAAGAAAGATGAACAGTTTGCCACTATCATTGAAATCGCTTGCCGTTATAACAAGCCGGTACGCATTGGCATCAACTGGGGCAGTCTTGACCAGGCATTAGCCGTCAGGTTGATGGACGAAAACGCCCGTTTACCTACACCAAAACCGGCGACTGAAGTCATGCACGAAGCTATGGTTCAATCTGCGCTAGAGAGTGCTCAACATGCCGAAGCTATAGGTTTGGATCACGACAAGATTATTCTATCGGTGAAAATGAGCGGGGTACAAGATCTTATTGCCGTTTACCGAAAGTTGGCACGCTGCTGTGATTACCCACTGCATCTGGGTTTGACCGAAGCCGGCATGGGCAGCAAGGGTATTGTCGCTTCAACAGCAGCGTTAGCTGTACTTTTACAAGAAGGTATCGGTGATACTATCCGTATCTCGCTGACCCCTGAGCCTGGCGGTCGTCGCAGCCAAGAAGTGGTCGTCGCCCAAGAAATCCTGCAATCTATAGGCTTGCGTGTCTTTACGCCAACAGTGGTAGCCTGTCCGGGCTGTGGCCGTACCAGCAGTGATTATTTCCAACATCTGGCCAAGCAAATTCAAGCCTACCTGCGCGAAAATATGCCCATCTGGCGTGGACAGTATCCTGGCGTTGAAAACATGACCGTAGCGGTGATGGGTTGTGTGGTCAACGGCCCCGGTGAAAGTAAACAGGCTAACATCGGCATCAGCCTGCCCGGTAGCAGTGAAGTGCCAATAGCACCCGTTTATGTCGATGGCGAAAAAACAGTTACCTTAAAAGGTGAAACGATCGCCACCGACTTCCAGCGACTCGTGACCGAGTACGTAGTCCACCGCTACGGCAACCACCACAACACTGTGAGTGCCTGAAGCCCGTTTACCCACTCATCCATCTGATACATTCTGTGCGTAGTTCATGACCATAGTATGGGGTTTTTCATTTTCCTGAGTCTGGCAGCCATTTTCCTGCTTTAGAGGGAGAGCATATTTTTATGAAACAGGAGTTTTTCCGATTTGTACAACGTCAACTACGTAGTGAGTTAAATCGTACTCACCGCCGCAAGCGTCGCTCACCCTGGCTCATTGGTGGATTGGTGATTGCCATTACAATTATCAGCTACTTTCTACACGAACCTAAAGCGCCCTCCTCAAGCATCACCAAGGGAACGGTATTAAAGTGTTCGGTCAAATCGGTGTATGACGGCGACACCCTGACCGCTAATTGTCCGGCTGGTCAAGTGAAAGTACGCTTGTTTGGCATCGACGCTCCAGAGATGAAGCAAAAACCATGGGGCACACGCTCACGCGATGTGTTACGCGATTTGGTAGCGACACATGACAGCATCACATTACAGGTAAAAGATCAGGATCGCTATGGACGAACAGTCGCTCAAGTCTTCGCCGGTGAACTTGATACCGGTCTGGAAATGGTACGAAAAGGCAAGGCTATAGTCTATCGACAATACAATAAATCACCCGCTTATCAACAGGCTGAAGATGAAGCAAAACAAGCAAAGCGTGGTATCTGGAGAAAGTCTGGAAACCAGCAAGACCCAGCCGCCTGGCGACGACTCAATCCACGTTAGCCTTTATTTATTATTTGCAAACTATCAGAAAATCCGGCTATCACGCCGAGTTGAGAAAAGCAACGATGATATGCTCTGTTCAAGAAATAGGGTGTTGAAGATATTACAAAATTATACAACTACTACATTCAAAATCCTGCAGCCACCTTTGAAAAGTCAACAATCTCTACGATAGAGCTAAAAAAATCGTATTCAGACGGTTGCTGAAGCTGGTTTGCACCGGCTGGAAAGGATAACAACAATCTTGTTGGTTATGCCTATGCCTCAAACTGGCACACAGGATGTGCCTACAGACATACTGTAGAAACCACTATCTACTTAAGAGCTGATCATACCTCTCAAGGTTGGCGCACAAAAACTTTATACTATCAACCCGGCGACAGAATCACTCGTATATCATACGAGTATGAATAAAATTGATGCTCGCAAATTACCGCCTTCGGCACAATGAAGAAAAACGTAAAACAGCCATTCGCTTACGGAAAAGAGACGAACAGATAAAAGTGATTGCAGAAACACTGGACGTATCATCAAGAGCCGTTAGTGGCTGGTTAAAGCGCTATAACACGGAAGGCCCCACGTCGAGGCGAGGGCCGAAGGAAGGTACGGGTAATCGCTTACGACCTGAACAGGAAAAAGGTACGGGTAATCGCTTACGACCTGAACAGGAAAAACGCATTCAACACAGGATCATTGATCAAACACCGGACCAGTTGCAATTGGACTATGCGCTCTGGACCCGAAAAGCGGTGAAGGAATTAATCAAACAGGAAACAGGTGTTGGTAAGGAAAGAACTAAACTGCCACCGGGTTAATAATGGGCATCTCCGCCTTCTGACTGAATCTTTTGTCGCACTAGCTGGATGTGTTGGCGCAGATGGTAGAGGTGCTCAGAATACGACAGCGGAACCTCAAGATGGAGAACCTCATTATCGATCCGTTCGAGTTCGTAGATCGCTTGTTCGCGCTGGTCAGGGGTTTGCGAATCAGACCAAGACAGATTGACGTTATCCAGTTCCCGATACCAGCGATAAATGCGTGATCGCATGCGCCACTGATAGAGTGGCGGCATGACTTTGAATAACGGCATCAACAATACGATCAGCGGCAAAAGCATGATCTTGAGCCGGTCGATCAGCGAAGCTGCCCAGAATGGTAAAAAGCGTTGCAATAAGGGAGGGCCGTACTTGTAAAAACGAGCGGCCTCCTTATTCAGCGGGAAATCCAAAAACTGCTCTGACGGAAACTGACCCTTTTTCTCGAACCAATCACCCTGACTGTGAAGCCGTTCGGCGGCCAACAACAACAGATCAATCACGGCCGGATGCAGATCCGGTTTGGCGACTAACTGTGCCGGAACAGCTAACAAGTCGACAGTTCGACCGGGATTATTGCTCGCGAGATCGATCGCGCCTTCGGCCAACTGAACCACACTGAGATAGGGATAACGCTGCACGTAAGCTGCGGCGCGTGAAAAACTGGAAAGTTTGATTTGATCGTTCCCCAACAATTCTTGCATCAGCGGATTAGCCGGAGAAGTGATGTAGAAAGCGGCATTGAGGTCCCCACGTTTAAGTGCACTGGCAGCGCTGCTACCACCGATTTTCCGGAGCGTCGCGTTTCGGACATTTACCCCATTAGCTGACAAAAGCTGCTCTACCAGTGCTTCAGTCCCTGACCCTGCACAACCGATGCCGATCTTGAGCCCGCGTAAAGAAGGTAATCGGTCAAGATTGAGGTCGGCCTGGTGAAATAACCACAGCGGCTCGAAATACATTGAACCCAGGGCTTCGAAGTTTTGGCTTTGAGCCTCCGGGGTGACGCCACCCTGAATGAACGCCAGGTCGACTTGACCCTCTGAAAGTAATCGCAGATTGTCGATCGACCCTCCGGTGCTCACCACCTCAAGCCGGATGCCCTCGCGGGCCAGCACCTCAGCGTACTGTTGAGCGAAGGCATAGTAGCTGCCTTCGGTAGAACCGGTGGCGATACGCACCGAATTCGGTGGTGCCGGTTTAATGAATTGAAACGCGAGCACAAAACTGAACAGGATGATGAGTGACACCGGTCCATACAGTTTCAGGACACCGCTCCAGCGACGTTCAGTTGCCATTCGAAACTCCGTTCATAAATTAGAACCTCTTGCAAAAGTGAAGACTATAGCCAAGCTCATATAAATACCCCGCCCGGTGAGTTCGCCGCTTGCGGGAGTATCGAAAAATCAAACACCGGCTCCCGCCCGAAGCGTTTTATTAACCCGATGGCAGTTTAGTTCTTTCCTTACGCGGCATATCTGATTTTTTCATGCTCAAAATATTTGATCACTCGTTACGGCTTTTTCTGTACCATGCGCATGTGAGACATGACTTTCTTGGCTCATGTACAAAAAATGTGAATACGGGCAACGATACCGATGACGTCTGGCGAGATACAGCGATGATTGTTGGTATGCACTTCGCGAATGCCATCGCCGTCATCATCGCGCGCCCACTCGCCAGCCCCATGGCAGACCGTATGATGAGTCCGTTGTGGCCACGGCGCTTGTTAGCGCGGCGGATCGGCGGATCGGCCGGAGCGCGATGCGGCTCGCTTTTTTCCCCGGCATTTTGAAACAACGCATCGGTTTCGGTCACGCGATCACCCAACGCCGTGGTCGGTCGGCGTTGAGCGGCGAGTCCCTGTCACTCGCTGCGTAACTGCTGAACGGTGGTTCGACCTAAGCCTGGCTTGACCACAGCCGCTGCACCTGGACCTGGCTGTGCCAGGTGCATCGGAAGGCGTACGCCTCGTCAACGCTGTCATGGCAGCGGGGGCACTTTCACCCCGAGGGGTGAAAGTGACGACACAACCACGCTTCACAGTCTAACGCCAAAAGCAGTTCAACTATTGGTAAAGTCCATCGGTATCGAATCTGACCATTAAATTTCAGGCCGCCCAGTTTAGCCTTTTGCACATGTTCTGAACATGAGCCAAAAACACTTTCAAATGGATAGCACCCAGTGGTAAAACCTATCTCCCATTTTCTATTAAAAAAGATTCCTGGTGTTGTTGGTTAAGCGTTCATTCCTTGCAGCAAGATCTACCCAATCAAGCATCTGACAAACGTATACCCATGCCAAGTGCTCGCACAAACATCGCTTTCAACCCGGCAAAAACGATCAAGCGTACCCAAACATGACCTCAATCCTGCCAACCACCCAGCCCGCTATTGTTCGCTGTGAAGCAGATTGCTATTACTGCGAAGGTGACTGGACAATCGATGGCACTGAGTCCTTCGATTTCCGCTTATCGAATATGACTCAATCTACCAACAAGCCGCTGCAACTGGATGGCGCCGGCATCCATCGCCTGGATACCACAGGCGCACTGCAATTATTGAATGTAATCGCCGATCTAGAGCAAACATCCTCTTCGGTTCAGCTCACCGGCCTGCGTAACGAGCAGCAAACCTTACTGCATTTGGTCCGGGAACGTCGCACAGATGCCGGATCGACAGTGCCACCCAACCGCTCCATTGGTATTCTGGAAAAACAGGGCCATCGGGCAATACACCTTCTCAAATCTGCATTCTCCTTCCTTAGTTTTATTGGCGAAGTCGCTATCGCTCTCGGGAAACTGGCACTCAAACCCGGTCGCTTCCGCTGGCAAGCACTGTTCGCCGATATTGAAACTGCCGGTGTATACGCTTTACCCATCGTTGGTTTGCTAGCATTCATGATGGGGGTCGTCATCGCCTACCAGGGTGGACAACAACTGGAATTTTACGGTGCCAATATTTTTATCGTCGAATTAGTCTCTCTCACCATGCTGCGTGAGTTGGCGCCTCTGGTCACTGCCATCATCGTTGCCGGTCGTACTGGTTCATCCTACACAGCACAAATCGGCACCATGCAAGTCACTGAAGAAGTGGATGCCTTACGCACTATCGGTATTTCACCCATCGATTTACTCGTACTGCCCAAACTGGTGTCACTGACCATAGCATTACCGTTATTGGTATTATTTGCTGATGTATTAAGCATACTGGGCGGTATGTTTATGGCGCAAATCATGCTTGATATCAGCGTTAGTGATTTTATCGACCGTGTACCGCAAGTCGTGACACCGATATCGTTTTTAATGGGTATCGGTAAAGCACCCATCTTTGCTGCCATCATCGCCCTGGTGGGCTGCTATCAAGGCTTTCGGGTACGCGGCGGTGCAGACAGTGTTGGTCAGCAAACCACCATCAGTGTAGTGCAATCTATTTTTCTAGTGATTGCCGCTGATGCGCTCTTCTCAATCATACTGGGAGGCATCGGTTTATAATGACCGAGCATGTGATAACTGTTCGTGGCTTACAAACCCGATTCGGCACAACTATTATTCACAATGACCTTGATCTTGATGTACATCGCGGTGAAATTATGGCTCTGGTTGGTGGCAGCGGCTCAGGTAAAACCACCTTATTACGTGCAATTATTATGTTGTTAAAGCCGACTGCCGGCTCCATACGCTTGTTTGATCAGGAAATTATTGGTATTAATGACAGTTCGGCATTCCAGTTACGGCGACGATTCGGCATGTTGTTTCAGCAAGGCGCGCTATTCAGTTCACTGACAGTACGCGAGAATGTAGCTGTGCCGTTGCGCGAGCATACCCGGCTATCACCCCGACGAATCGCAGAAATTAGCGACCTCAAAATCATGCTGGCCGGTTTACCCGCCGATACAGGCGCCAAACTGCCCCGCGAGCTAAGCGGTGGAATGCTAAAACGCGCTGCCCTTGCACGTGCATTAGCACTTGATCCAGCCCTGCTATTTCTGGATGAACCCACAGCCGGACTTGATCCTGTCAGCGCCGGCGCGTTTGATCAACTGGTGGTACAACTTAAAGCATCATTGGGGTTAACCGTTGTTATGGTGACACATGACCTGGATACGCTCTGGCAGGCCACTGATCGAGTAGCCTTTCTGGGTGAAAAGCGGGTCATTGCCACGCTGCCGATGTCACAACTCACCCAAAGGGAGCATCCTTTAATTCAAGCTTATTTTGCAGGGCCACGGGGCCGTGCAGCACGGGGGCAAGTGTGCAAAGCCATGTAAACTACGCCTTGGTTGGTCTATTCGTCACTACGCTTGGTTGCAGCCTGCTAGGCGTGACATTCTGGCTCGTGCTCGGCGGCAAGACGAAAGAGTATGATCAATATCGGGTCTACTTCAATGAGTCGGTCGCTGGCCTCAATATCAAGGCAACCGTTCGATATCGCGGTGTTCAAGTAGGGCAAGTGGCCTCTATCCGCCTCCAGCCCGATAATCCTGACCGTGTGGATGTAGTACTCGATATCGAGCAGGGTACGCCCATCTATCGCAACACGATCGCAACACTCTCGACACGCGGTTTAACAGGGGTCGCCACCATTGAACTCAGTGGTGACGGCCAGGCATTGCCACTGGAAAAACAGCCTGATCAAGAACTGCCGATCATTCAGGCAGGGCCATCATTGGTTGCACGACTTGATGATGCCTTCAATAATATTCTGAGCAATATCGACAAGCTTGCAAAACGTCTGGAACAGTTGCTGAATGATGACAATCAGCTTGCCATAAAAGAAATATTACAACACATCAGTCGTATTACCGGTGCTACCGCTGATCGCAGTAACAGCCTCCGCCAGACCTTGACCCATGTAGAAACCATTACCGGCGCGTTAGCCCATCGCAGCGACAGCATCCGGCACACGTTAAGTAACGTAGAAAAATTTACCGGTGTTTTAGCACAGCGTGCAGAACATCTGGGCACTGCTCTGGATCAGGCCATAAAAGTCCTGAAGGACAGTGGCAATACCAGCAAACAAATTCGAGTGACTCTGAATGAATTTCGTGCCAGCGCCCGCTCAGTGCGACAAGCCGCTGATCACTTTGACAAGACAAGCCTCGCCTTCACTCAATTGGCGCAAAATAGTCAGCGCGAAATACGGCTGATAGGACAAAACACTCTGCCAGAATTCAATGAATTACTCATGCAGGCCAATGAGCTACTGGTCATTTTGAAACGTGTCGCTACCCTGCTGGAGCAGAACCCCAATATCTTGATCGTGGGTAACCCCGATGGTCGGCCTGACCCTGGAGCGCGATAACATGGTCGCCGTAAAATATTTCGACATTACCGGGCAGAAGCGCCCCCTCTATCACTGGTTATGGCCAGTAATCCTGCTCATATTCACCGGCTGCGCGAGCACACCATCACCACAAACCTATTTACTTGAAGCGGTAACGATCAAACCGGCGGCAACACCACAACCCAGCGGTAAAACCCTGCTTATCGGCCTGCCTCGCGCTGCGCCCGGCTTCGATTCCAGACGCATCGCCTACACCCGTGAACCGCCAAAACTGGATTACTACAACAACAGTATCTGGAGTGATGCCCCTGCAAAAATGCTGTTACCTATTCTGGTTGGTGTGCTGGAAAATACCGGTGCATTCACAGCGGTAATATCACCACCCTCACCGGTGTTAGCCGATCTGCGAATGGATGTTGACCTGATCCGCCTTCAGCAGGAATTCACGGCCCAACCAAGCCTGATACACCTGACTCTGCGCATCACCATGATCGATTTAAAGGACAGACGGGTACTGGGTACACACGTGTTTGATACAGTAGAACCGACGCCCGGTGGAGATGCTTCTGGTGCAGCGCACGCCGCCAATACGGCAATAAAAAATCTTTCTGCCAAAATTGTCCGGTTTATACTGACGCTTCTCAACCTGCAAACTGCTGGAAATCGAAATCCAGCCCGGCGCTCGCTTCAGCGACCATATTCCCCTGAACCAACGTCACCCCGAATTGCCAAATACTCGCCATTTGAGGTGCAGTCGATACCCCTGCAGCGACCACCTGAGTATTCATTTTCTTCGCTTTTTCTACCAGCTCAGCCATGGATTCCCGGCTCTTTTGATCCTTGGCCTTGGCAAGGCGCTCAATCAAATTGCCATCCAGCTTGATGTAATCCGGCATAAGATCACGCAGCAAAAGATCAGAGTGCGATTTACCCCCAAAATGAGACAGCGCAAACTCGCAACCCAGCTCCCGAAGCCGAGCACGTAATTGTTTGCTTTCCTCAAAAGTATTCTCGGCATTATCTTCCCTGACCTCAAAAACCAGATGGTGGCCCGGCAACCGGCTTTCTCTGATACGATGGCTAAGCCATTCAAAAAAATCTTCTTTCTTCAGTGAATTACGAGATATACGAATAAATAATTGTGGTAATTTACCACCCGTTTTCTGCAACTCACCAAGCGCTGTCAGTCCGCGGATAATCGTCCATTTATCCAAAGCACCCATCAGCTTGTAACGCACTGCTACTGCGCCGAGCTTATCCATAGCCTGTACATTACCGTTAGCATCCCGCAATTCCAGATAAACCTTGTAGCGAGCTTGATTGGATTGCTCAAAACTAACGATAGGCTGGTATTTGAGACTCAGACGGGCTTTAGTCAGTGCATCACGAATCAGATTGATCTGGTTTTCATCCTGCTTGTTGATATTACGCTGACTCTCTTCGCTAGGTATATGATAAACCTCGACCTGGCTTCCACCCTTCTTGCGGGCGTTCTCACAAGCACGATCCGCGTGCGCCAAAATCTGAATGGCAGTTTCTTCACCCGCACCTGACTTACAGGCACCAATGCTGCAATTGGTCGTAAACAACTTGCCGCCCAGTTGAAAGCCGTGTTTCGATATCACGCCCAGTATTTGCCCGGCAAGCTCAATAGGGTCGGTGGGTGACTTGGGCGGGACATAGACCGTGAACACACCACTGGCAAAATGTGCAGCAATATCCTGGGGCGCAAGCATGTCCTTGAACAATCCGGCAGCCTCGACTGTAAATTGGTCAACAGCCTCAAAACCGATATTGTGGCGAATGGTCGCATAATCACCGAGCAGTATATAAAGCACCGTACCACTATGGTCAATTTCCAGGGCCTCCATAAAGAAACGCTTGCTATAAAGACCGGTACTGCCATCATATTTAATCAAGTCTTCAAACTGCTGGTCTTGAGCCGTTTTATTGGGTGTCGCGTCCCGCACAATAATTTGGGTACAAGGCTCGTCATTCATCCTCGTTGGGGCGCACTCCAGCAGAATCGGAAAATTTTCTCCATTACTGCGTACACCAACCAGTTCTACCGGCTCAATGGCCTTGCCTGAGCGAATGCTACGGCGCATGACGCTTTTTAGCGCATCACGATAGCCTGGAGCCAGCATATGTGCCATCTGGATCGCCGCCAGATCTGCGGCTTTTTTATAACCAAACAACCGTAAGTACGCCGGATTGGCATACGCATGTACACCTTCATGAATATAAGCAATAGCTTCCTGAATATTACCGAGTAGCGCCTGGCTGCGTGACTCGCTTTCGTGAAACCGCACCTCAAAAGATTGCAGGGTCTTGCGATCCTGAAGATGCTTGAGTTCCTTACGAACGGTGGCGACCAGATGATCAGCATCATCAAGATAAAAATAATTATCAGCACCTTCTTCAAGCAAACCAGACGGTTTTCGTTGTTGACGTTGCTCGTCATCCAAAATCACGATAATCGGGATGTCTTCACCTGACTCAACAACCATTGATCTCACTTCGGCCAAACCAGGGAGTCCTTCACCCAACCGCAGCAAAATGATATCCAGTGGCTGATAATTCACAGCATCGTGAATCTCTTTCACCTGATCGGTCTGAGTTGACTCAACCTTATAATTATCGCCACCCAAGGTTTTAAGAATATGTTCGACATTGGATGACGAACCATCTGCTATCAGCAAATTAATAGTGGAGGATTCGGACACGCTTTCCAACCTCATTGAGAGCCGAGCGCCATAGGGATAAAAGCGCTGGTTTAAGAGCTAATTAATCGGAATTTTGGATAACTGATCGGGTTGTTCTCGCACAAATCGGGGGACAAGGTAGCCGGGTAACCGTTGGCGTAACGCCTCCATGATAGCCGATGCACGTTTCTCCTTCACTTCAAAATGCGCAGAACCCCGTACCCGATCCAACGCATGCAAATAATAAGGTAGAACACCGGCGGTGAACAGCACCTTGCTCAATACAGCCAATGTTTCGGCACAATCGTTGACACCGCGTAGCAATACCGACTGATTGAGCAATGTTGCACCCGTACTTGACAGCCGGCTCAATGCAAGGCTGACAGCCGCGCTAATTTCCCGTGGATGGTTAGCATGAATCACAATAATCTTCTGCAGGCGGCTTTTCATCAATAATGTCAGCAATTCACCATCCACCCGTTCCGGCAATACAACAGGTTGCCGCGTATGAATACGTAGTCGCTGCAAATGAGGAATAACTGCCAGTTGCGCCAAAAGCACACTGAGTCGCTGATTTGATAGCGAAAGTGGATCACCACCGCTTAGAATAATCTCATCAATGCTGGCATCAGCCTTAAGATACGCCAATGCAGGTTGCCAATTATCCATACCGGCATGATCGCTGTAAGGATATTCACGCCGGAAACAGTAGCGACAGTGGACCGCACACGCGCCAGTGACTATCAACAGCGCTCGCCCTTGATATTTATGCAGCACTCCTGGCGCAGTGCGTGCCTGTTGATCACCGACTGGATCAGCGACAAAACCGGAAACATCCGCTGTCTCGGCTGCACGTGGCCATACCTGTCGCAACAATGGATCATTGGGGTCACCCTGGCGCATTTGTGCGACCAAACCACGCGGTACGCGCAAGGAAAATTGTGTTGCGGCTAATGATGCTATCGGCAGCGACTCTGGATCAAGGTGCAACACTTTTAACAGTTCTGCCGGATCACGAATGGCATTGGCCATCGCCTGTTGCCAACCGGATTCCTGACGGACAGATGTTTTTGCCGGTATTATGCGTTCTTTTTTTCCAATCATCTCAAAATTTAGGTACATCACTCATGACAACTTATAACACTAATGAATTCAAGAGTGGATTAAAAATCATACTGGATGGTGATCCGTATTCCATCGTTGAAAACGAGTTTGTCAAGCCCGGCAAAGGACAAGCCTTCAATCGGGTTAAAGTGCGCAACCTGAAAACAGGGCGCGTTATTGAACGTACATTCAAATCTGGTGACAGTGTGGAAGGCGCTGACGTATTTGACAAGGAAATGCAGTATCTTTATAGCGATGGTGAATATTGGCATTTCATGGATCAGCAGAGCTACGAACAACTCACCGCTGATCAAAGCGCTGTTGGTGATACTGCCAAATGGCTCAAGGAAGAGGCACTATGCATGATTACGCTCTGGAACGGTATACCACTGAGTGTCTCACCTCCAAACTTTATCATCGCCACTATTGTTGAAACGGACCCGGGATTACGTGGTGATACCTCCGGCGGTGGCGGCAAACCGGCAACCCTGGATACCGGTGCTGTGGTGCGTGTACCGCTATTTGTACAAAGCGGCGAAGTGATCAAAGTCGATACCCGTACCGGTGAATATGCCTCGCGGGTTAAAGAATAGGCCATACACATCTCAATAGTGAAGTGCCGACACCTGCTATTTTGCTTCACACTGGCCGCCTGACACATTCGAGCATACACTAACGATGTCCTTGTATCCTCACGATTGGCGGCCCAGTGCTGATTGGTCAACATTACGCCTACGCGCCAAACTCCTGGCACAAACTCGGGCTTTTTTTGCGGATCGACAGGTATTGGAAGTGGAAACACCGGTACTGTCAGCTGCAGCGATCACCGACCCCCACTTACACAGTTTTTCCGTGCATTTTTCAGGATCGGGAACCCGGCAGGGTCAAACGCTCTATTTACAGACCTCACCAGAATTTCCGATGAAACGGCTATTGGCAGCTGGCAGCGGCTGTATTTACCAAATCAGTCGTGTATTCAGGAATAATGAGCTGGGACATCGCCACAACCCGGAATTCACCCTGCTGGAATGGTATCGTACCGGTTTTGACCATCATCGCTTGATGGATGAGGTGGCCGCATTGGTAACCGAATTGCTGGGACAACGATTGTTACAGCAGACCCCCGAGTATTGGTGCTACGGTGAGCTGTTCCGGCATTTTCTCAACCTGGACCCGCATCAAGCCACAACGACAGAACTGGCCGCCTGTGCCAAACAGCAGTCGGTTTCCATTCCGCCCAATATGCCCAGTGATGACACTGATCCCTGGCTGGATTTATTGCTGACTCATTGCATCGAACCGCATATGGGAAAAGGCCGTTTGGCTTTCGTGTACGACTATCCCGTTTCGCAGGCGGCACTGGCACGGTTGCGGCACGATGATCCACCGGTTGGTGAGCGTTTTGAGCTGTACCTCAACGGCGTAGAACTTGCCAACGGATTTCATGAGCTGGGGGATGCGGCCGAACAACGTGACCGCTTCGAGGCGGAAAATGCGGCCCGAAGCGCACAAGGGCAACCGCGCATGCCGCTGGATGAACACCTACTGGCCGCACTGGATGCCGGTTTGCCCGCATGTGCCGGTGTCGCCCTGGGCTTTGATCGTCTTGTCATGCTGGCTGCAGGAAAAAAAACCCTGGCAGAGATCCTGGCGTTTCCGTTTGAATGTGCCTAGCTGCCTCAAGCTATAAAACCAGACTTGCTCTTCTGTAGTTTGTGGTAGAAATTTTAGATAATGACACTACCCTATTACCCTGCTCAGGCAAGAACCCTGTATATGCCATCCATTACTGATCTAACACCCCTGATTGAAACGGAACAGCTTCAAATGCACCTTGATAACCCCAATGTGCTTGTCGTTGATCTGAGTAATCCAGCGACTTACACTGCGGGTCATATCGTCGGCGCGGTTCATCTCGACTATGCCCACCTGGTACGCGCTGAACCACCGGCAACGGGATTACTCCCAACCGGGACACAAATCGGCAGAACCTTGTCACGCATTGGCCTCAAGCCGGAACAACACGTCGTAGCCTATGATGACGAAGGCAATGGACGGGCCAGCCGCCTGCTATGGACGCTGGCCGTTTTGGGTCACACCCAGGCATCACTACTGAATGGTGGCAGGCTCGCCTGGCAAACCGCCGGCGGCTCGCTGGAAACCCGGCTTCACCAACCCGCACCCAGCCACTACCCTGCCCGCTTTAGCCATCTGTCGGCACTTGCTGATCGAGATTACATCATAAAGCGACTGGGCCAATCGGATGTCGTGTTGCTTGACACCCGTAGCCCCGCTGAATACAGCGGCCAAGATCAACGTGCTGCCCATAGCGGCCATATTCCTGGCGCGATTAACCTGAACTGGACCGACACGATGAATCCGCAACAGCAACTACGCTACCTGCCGGATCCTGCATTACAAACACTGTTAGACTCTCGCGGCGTTACCCCGGATAAGGAAATCATCGTGTATTGCCAAACACATCACCGGTCGGCACACACCTACTGGCTATTACATCACTTGGGTTATCCGCGGATACGTGGCTATGTGGGCGCCTGGTCAGAATGGGGCAACGATCCTGATTTACCAAGGAGCGCGGCAAGCCCTGCCCTTTAGCGCCTGCCTCCACGAAAGTGAGGGCCGCTGCATATCAGCTCACCGTCTTCCCTATCGGTACAAACAGATGTTGGCGATAAAAACGCAGTTCATCAATCGAGTCATAAACATCCTGCAAGGCCAGGTGACCGGAGGTCTTGTAAAAACCCTTGATGCGTTCAGGGTACCAGCGCTGACCCAGTTCCTTAAGGGTACTCACGTCCAGATTACGATAATGAAAGTAGGCTTCCAGGGCTGGCATAGCACGCGCTAGAAACCGCCGATCCTGACAGATACTATTGCCACACATCGGCGATCGGCCTTGCGGGACATATTGACTCAAAAAATCCAGGGTGAGCCGCTCGGCTTCACATTCGTCCAATGAGCTGGCGCGAACCCGCGCAATCAGCCCGGACTCACCGTGTTGTTTTTGATTCCAGTTATCCATCGCAGCCAGTACGGTATCACTCTGATGAATGGCCAGCACCGGCCCTTCAGCAAGGACGTTGAGTTGACTATCGGTGACAACGGTGGCGATTTCGATGATACAGTCGGTCCGGGTATCCAAACCGGTCATTTCCAGGTCAATCCAGATGAGGTTATCAGGGGACATGTATTTTTTGTGGTGTGATAGTGGTTTAAAGGCTGAAAATCAGGCTTATCATAGGCAATTTTGTATGATCGCATCTGGCTTGACCATTTGCTACTCTCTATCTGGCCGAAGCATTGACCCGCCTGATCCTGGGCGCATTATCAGTGCTCACCAGCTGGATTGGGCATAATGGCAGGGCGACGATTAACGCAACGACAACAAGAACGCATCCGGCGTTTACATGAACGTCGCCGCGCACACAGTCAGCAACCGACATCAACACCTGATGAAACTGGACTCGGTGCAGCACAAACCGGCCTGGTCATCACCCATTATGGCGCTAATCTGGTCGTTGAAAACCGGCAGCGTCAACTGTATCACTGTACAGTACGGCAAAATCTGGGACGCTTGGCGTGTGGTGATCGTGTCATCTGGCAAGCCTCCAGCAAAACCGAAGGTGTTGTAGTTGCCGTCACTGGACGTCGCTCACTGCTCACCCGTCCTGACTATCACGGCCAACCCAAACCGGTCGCTGCCAACCTTGATACTGTTGCTATTGTATTGGCGCCAAAGCCCGATCTGAGTGAAGCCTTGATTGATCGCTATCTGGTCGCCATTTCCGCAATAGGCGCACGCGGGCTACTGGTGCTCAACAAACTTGACCTGCTTGATAAGACCACGTTGGCCATGCTGCGCGAACGACTGGCCGAGTACGAAAAGATTGGCTATCCATTGCTGCTGGCAAGCAGCCACACTGCACACGGACTAGATACATTGCGCGACAGGTTGTGTGGCCACGTCAGCCTGCTGGTTGGGCAATCGGGTGTCGGTAAATCATCGCTCATCAAAGCGTTATTACCGGATCGGGATATTCGTATTCAGGCGGTATCAGCCACCACCGGGCATGGCGCCCATACAACGACTGCCAGTACCTTGTATCACTTGCCTGATGGTGGTGATTTGATAGACACGCCAGGTGTCCGCAGCTTCGAGCTAGGTAAAATCACCCTGACCACTCTGGATCAAGGCTTTCCAGAGCTGAGCGCCCATTTCGGACATTGCCAATTTTCCGATTGCCGTCATGCGGTAGAACCTGACTGCGCACTGCGAACTGCTGTCTCACGTGGCGAGATATCACAGCGCCGACTGGATAGCTATCGGCAATTGCGGACCGAGTTGGAAGCTATCGAGAAATCAGGCCGTTACTCATGATGAAACGATTTGATATTCTAATTTATAGTGTTTACGTCATAAAATTGCGTTTTTCTTTTATATTCATTTAACAAGGTATCAGCTCACCGCTCAGGTGGATCGAACATGTCCTTACTTTAAAACGATATTCCGTAATTTCAGACCACGGCTGCCAAACGGGTTACTAAAAAAACAACCGAAAAAAACGCCATATTTCATCAGCCGCATCAATCTCCCGTGATACCCTGCCCACAAGCGCCTTGGGTAAATATTGTCGGCCACCTGGCCAGGCATGGCCGCCTTTCTTGATCCGATAAAGGACAACAGGGGCACGATGACAATTTCGCCATACCTTGCGTTCTACCCACGTTTTGTCATTGAGGGCACGATTCAATGAATCGGTTTCAACATCTTTGGTACAACCATTCAGCTTTCGCCAAAAGCTGACGGTTTCACTGGTCGATAACACCGAGCCGTACTTCCGCCCAAGAAAAGTCACTTTACCACCACGATACGGCACTACCGGATCAGCATCGCCATTCATCAGCAAGAGTGGCATGTCCTTAACATCAGCACACAGTTCTTTAAACGCTTTGGGCAATGACATCGCCACAGGCGCCAATGCCTTAACCTGCCCGGGAAAGCGACAAGCGAGAAAATAGGACATGCTCCCACCCTGTGAAATCCCGGTAATAAAAAGCTTGTTGCGGTCAATAGGATAATCTTCGGCAAGCTTATTAAGTAACGCTTTAAAATAGGTCTCATCATTCACACCAGTATCACGTGCTGTATCGGCAAATGCTTCACCAAACCCCCACATTTTTTTATAGGCGTTAGGATAAACCACATAAGCCCCATCATGATTGGCCAGCGTATGAAACCGAAATCGGGTTAATGAAGGCATACCGCGAGCAGCACCACCGCTACCATGGATCATCAAAACCAGCGGGCGGTCGCCTTTAAAGCGACTCCGGTTTGCCGGAATATAAAGCAGTGCATTCCGCTCACGCTGATCTATGACAAATTCAATCGTCTTCAAGGAACCCTGTGCAGCAAAGGCCACAGTCCCTGTTATCAACGACAGCACCATAATCACGACTTTCATCGTGTTTGTCATCAATTAGTCACCTTGTCAGCATGCTCTCAATAACACAATCAACTTAACCGGCAGCGCTGTACACAACCACGCTGTAAGCGGATAAAGTCAGCGTTGACGGCTTCGCAATCAATGTCGGCAATGTCGTCTTTTCACCGCCCCAGACAGCATCGCTGGCATCCAGCAATTTAAGCCACGACCCTTCACCCAGATCAATTGGAACATCCACTGGCTCAGCGGCAAAATTCAGCAAAATCATGATCCGGCTTTCGTTACACCAGCGCCGCAACGCTAACACCGTCGGTGCTATGACCGTAGCATTCAAGCTCGCATTATCAAGCCACGCCAACGCTGGAACTTCACGCCGCAAACGTAACAATTCACGGTAAAATGCACGCAATTGCTGATGCTCACCGACTTCAGTCAATGCCCATTGCAACTTCGAGCGCTCAAAGGTCTCCACAGCCTGGGGATCGGGCGCTTCACCTTCGGCATGAAAAGCGGCAAATTCTTCCCGCCGCCCCTGACGCACACTCTCAATCAATGCCGTATCACTATGACTGATAAAATACTGGAAAGGTCGGGGCTCACCGTATTCTTCACCCATAAACAGCAGAGGCAAATACGGCGAGAGTAACACCGCCGCCGCTGCCAGCTTCAGCGCTGGAAAGGGCAACGAGCCTGACAGGCGATCCCCCAGCATCCGGTTGCCCACCTGATCGTGATTCTGGCTGCACACGACAAAGCGCCACGCCGGACAAGCCGCTGGATCATCACCATGAAAGCGCTGGCGGTGTGGTGAATAGTCCCAGGCATATACAAAGGGCTTGCGATAGGCTTCCGCCAATTGCTCCATCCGGCCAAAATCTTCATAATAACCATGATGCTCACCTGTCAGAACCGTATGTAGTGCATGATGAAAATCATCACTCCACTGTGCATCCAGTCCATAACCACCGACAGTTGATGCGCGAATGATGCGCGGATCATTGAGATCACTTTCGGCAATCAGATAACAGGGTCGCCCCTGCGACTTGCCACAATCAGCCACCATCCTGGCCAGTTCTGCCAGAATATGCCGTGCACCAAAATCAAAGATGGCATGAACGGCATCCAGCCGCAACGCATCGCAATGACAGGTTTCCAGCCAATAGCGGGCATTTTCAACCACATACTCACGCACGCCGGCACTGTATTGACCATCGTAATTGACCGCATCGCCCCAGGGAGTCCGGTATCGATTGGTAAAGTATGTCCCCAGCCCCCATAGATAATTTCCTTCAGGGCCAAGATGGTTGTAAACCACATCCATGATGACCGCAATACCTTCACGGTGACAGCCATCAACCAAGCGCTTCAAACCCTCAACACCACCATAAGAATCCTGCACCGCCCATAGATAAACCCCGTCATAACCCCAATTACGTTCGCCGGGAAACTGGGCAACAGGCAATAATTCCAGCGCATTTACACCCAATTCACGCAAGGCGGGCAACCGCGGAATAATGGCATCGAATGTACCTTCAGGGGTGAAGGTGCCAACGTGCAATTCATAGATCACCCACTGTTGTAACGGTGCAGGTTGCCATGCTGCGTCTGTCCATCCAAAGCGATGATCCACCACACAGGATGCGCCATGCACCCCTTGCGGTTGGCTCCGGGACACCGGATCGGGCCGGTCAGTCTCACCATCCAGACGGTAAAAATACAATGCACCGGCATTGATATCAGTGGCAATGGCACGCCAATAACCCTGCGCGTCACGCTCCATTGGGATCAGCCGTTCTTGCGGCTCGACCAGATGTACAGCGGCCTGTTTTAGCAAAGGTGCCCATAAGGTAAATGAACATTGACAATCCCCAAGATAATGGGCACCTAACGTATGTTGACTCATAAACTGGTATTCCCTTGCTGTTGCAGAACCACCAAGGCCCGCCCGGCAACTGGCACGGTCAGTGCTCTGGCGCCATAACAGCGACCACGCCGAAGAAAATAAGGCTGAGCCGTATCAATAATGGTACGCCACGGCTGATCACATAAGTTTTCAGGCAAACTAAAGTCCAGCATGTCACCATGAGCATTGAACAATAAAATAAAATTATCATCAATTGTGCGCTCGCCCTGCTGGTCGGGGGTCGCTATTTCCTTGCCATTAAGAAAGATACCTACAGCGCGTGCAAACCCGTCCAGCCACTGCTCTTCGGTCATTTCAACACCATCAGGATTAAACCAAACAATGTCATGCACCCCGGAGCCGTGGATCGAGCGCCCCTGAAACCATTTGCGTCGCCGCAACACCGGATGCTGGAGACGAAATGCCATCAACTCGCGTGTAAAGGCCAGCAAATCAGCATTGTCCACCGGTAAATCCCAGTTCACCCAGGAAGTTTCGCTGTCATGACAGTAGGCATTGTTATTACCTCCCTGGGTACGACCCATTTCATCGCCTGCCAATAACATGGGCACGCCTTGCGACAAGAATAGCGTCACCAGAAAATTACGTTGCTGCCGCTGGCGTAACCGCAAGACGGCAGGATCGTCGGTTTCACCCTCAACCCCGCAATTCCATGAACGATTATGGGACTCACCATCGTAATTATCCTCGCCATTAGCTGCATTGTGTTTTTCGTTGTAGCTGACCAGATCGCGTAGCGTAAAACCATCATGAGCCGTGATAAAGTTAATGCTGGCGCTGGGATTGCGGCCATTGCTTTGATAAAGATCGGAGCTGCCGGTAAAACGAGAGGCAAACTCGGCCAATCGGCTCGGTTCACCGCGCCACAAATCCCGAACCGTATCGCGATAGCGGCCATTCCATTCCGACCACAACAAGGGAAAGCCGCCAACTTGATAACCACCCTCGCCAACATCCCACGGCTCTGCGATGAGTTTTACGGTAGAGAGCACCGGATCCTGATGGATGATGTCAAAAAATGCTGCCAGCCGATCCACAGCATAGAGTTCGCGCGCCAACGCCGAGGCCAGATCGAAACGGAAACCGTCCACATGCATTTCCAGCACCCAGTAGCGCAGACTGTCCATAATCAGTTTGAGCACCTGCGGGTGGCGTACATTCAATGAGTTGCCGCAACCGGTGAAATCCATGTAGTAGCGACCATCACCTTCAACCAGTCGATAATAGGCCGCATTATCAACACCACGCAGGGTTAACGTTGGTCCCATAGGGTTACCTTCACCGGTATGGTTGTACACCACATCCAGAATCACCTCGATACCGGCACGGTGCAACGCCTTGACCATGGCCTTAAATTCACGCACCTGCTGGCCTTGAGAGCCTGATGCACTGTAACCTGAATACGGTGCAAAGAAATTGAGCGAGTCGTAGCCCCAATAATTTCGCAGGCCTTTGCTTTCCAAATGCCCCGGGCAAGTAAAGAAATGATGCACCGGCATTAATTCGACGGCCGTGACATTAATCGAATGCAGATGGGCAATTGCGGCAGGATGCGCCAGACCGGCATAAGTACCCCGCAATCCAGATGGAATATCGGGATGTAAATACGTAAAACCTTTGACATGCAGCTCATAAATGACCGTCTCATGCCAAGGAGTACGTAATAATTCGTCTCCTTCCCAATCAAAATAGGCATCAATCACAACCGCTTTTGGAACCCGATCAGCACTATCGGTTTCAGAAAACCCCAGATCAGCCTCAGCATGATCCCACGGATAGCCAAAGATCGCCTCATCAAAACGGACATCGCCATCCAGTGCACGTGCATAAGGATCAATCAGTAGCTTGTTGGGGTTAAAGCGATAGCCTTCTTCTGGCGCAAACGGGCCATGTACCCGAAAACCGTAGCATTGTCCCGGCATGATATCGGGCACGTAACCATGCCAAACGAATTTATCAACCTCAGGCAATGTCAGCCGGGTTTCACGACCCTGCCTATCAAATAAGCACAACTCAACCTGTGTGGCATTTTCCGAAAAAAGCGCAAAATTAGTTCCCTTGCCATCCCAAAATGCACCTAAAGGATAGGGTTTGCCCGGCCAAAGCGGTTGAGACATGAAACCTCCTAAATGACATGATTACACAGTATTGTATTGCGATTATAGTAATCCATTGCCATGTTAATGGTCGGGTCGTCCGACAAAACCTATGCTGTGAAACAAGCCCATCAAAGTGTAGGACATGACACGTATCAGGCTGACAAATGCCGCAAAATTGCCATAATCGACCCTTTACACCCTGCTGGCTACTTAGCCAGTCACCCTAATTTGGAGACCGTCATGAGCAAATTGATTATTTTCGATACCACCCTGCGTGATGGCGAGCAAAGCCCGGGGGCTTCAATGACCAGGGATGAAAAAGTCCGGATTGCCAAAATGCTGGAACGGATGAGAGTGGATGTAATCGAAGCAGGTTTTCCAATTGCCAGTCCGGGTGATTTCGAGGCCGTACAAGCGGTTGCCCATGTGGTGAAAAACAGTACCGTCTGTGGCCTGGCTCGCGCGGGTGATGCTGATATTGATAGAGCCGGTGAGGCACTGAAAGCAGCGACGAGCGGACGTATCCACACATTTATCGCCACCTCACCGATCCATATGCAAATGAAATTACGGATGGAACCGGATCAGGTGCTGGAACGCGCGGTTGCAGCCGTACGTCGTGCCCGTCGCTGGACAGATGATGTCGAGTTTTCCGCTGAGGATGCCGGGCGCTCGGATCTGGATTTCCTGTGTCGTATCACGGAAGCGGTCATCAAGGCCGGAGCGCGCACAATCAATATGCCTGACACTGTAGGTTACAACGTACCGGAACAATTTGCCGACACCATCAGCCAGCTGATTGAACGTGTCCCCAACGCTGACCAGGCCATTTTTTCGGTACATTGTCACAATGACCTGGGGTTAGCTGTTGCCAACTCGCTAGCTGCTGTGCTCGCCGGCGCACGGCAAGTAGAATGTACCATTAATGGTTTGGGCGAGCGTGCGGGTAATGCGTCACTGGAAGAAATCGTGATGACGGTGCAAACGCGCCATGACGTATTCAAGCTTGAAACCAATATTGACACGACTCAGATCGTCCCCGCCTCACGGCTCGTCGCCAATATCACCGGTTTTCCGGTACAGCCCAATAAAGCCATTGTCGGTGCGAATGCCTTTGCACATGAAGCGGGTATCCATCAGGATGGCGTGCTCAAGCACCGCGAAACCTATGAAATCATGCGTGCCGAGGATGTCGGCTGGAGTAACAACCGCATGGTACTGGGTAAGCACTCTGGTCGTAATGCCTTCCGCGCCCGACTGGAAAAACTGGGTACCAGTTTCGCCTCCGAAGAAGATCTCAATGCAGCATTTGCACGCTTTAAGGAACTGGCGGACAGAAAGCATGAGATTTACGATGCCGATTTGCAGGCACTGGTCACCGATACCAGTCTGACCGCAGACAACGAGCGGGTTAAATTGCTGTATCTGCGTGTCTGCTCGGAAACCGGTGAATTGCCAAAATCACAGGTCACGCTGGCCGTTGACGGCCAGGAACACAGTGCCACTGCAGTTGGCAGTGGCCCGGTCGATGCGTCATTCAAGGCGATTGAGAGCATCCTGAAAACAGACACGGATTTATTGCTGTATTCCGTCAACAACATCACCAGTGGTACAGACTCACAGGGTGAAGTAACCGTGCGGGTTTCACGGGAGGGACGCATTGTTAATGGTCAAGGCGCTGATACTGATATTGTCATCGCTTCAGCAAAGGCTTATATCAACGCACTGGATAAAGCGCTGCAACCCGACAGGCGTGAACATCCACAATTACTGTAGCCATTGCCCGGACATTAATGATGCTTAACGACCGCAAGCGCCAATATCTGCATGCCATGGGCATTCCGCTGTGGCTACCTCGACGACCGCCAGCTTCCCAGCCTGAACCGGACTCTATAATCCTGTCAACTCCACCGGAGCAGCCGAAACCATTGGCTGTACCGGAACCCGGCGAGATGCCCGCCACCACACTATCCTCACCACAACCGGATAGCGCCCCCAATTTGAGCATGTCACAACGCATTGAAGAAACTCAGGCTAAGGCCATGGATGATCGGGAAATGCGCATTGCAACAATGGATTGGGAGGCATTAAATAACAGCGTTCGACAATGCGATGCTTGTGGTCTATGTACGACACGCAGCCAAACAGTGTTTGGTGTTGGCAACCGCCAAGCCGATTGGCTTGTTATTGGTGAAGCACCTGGTGCTGATGAAGATCGTCTAGGTGAGCCGTTCGTTGGTCGGGCCGGCAAGCTACTCGATTCCATGCTATTGGCGATAGGCTTGAAGCGTAAACAGATCTTTATTACCAATATCCTGAAATGTCGCCCACCACAAAACCGTGATCCAAACACGATTGAAGTTGAGTGTTGCCGACCGTTTCTGGAGCGGCAGATTGAACTGGTTCAACCCCGTATTATTCTTGCCATTGGCCGCATCGCTGCCCAGAATCTATTGGAAACCCAAATGCCTATCGGCAAGTTGCGAGGCCAGGTTCATCATTTTGGTCAAAAAAACATCCTGCTGATAGTGACCTACCATCCTGCGTATTTGCTCCGCTCACCGCGCGAGAAACGCAAATCCTGGGATGACTTGCGACTGGCACGACGGGTACTACGTCAAGTCACGGCCACACAATGAATGCACTCAGAACACCTGATCCCGGCCAGTGTCGGCAAATGCTGTATACCGATTTATCGAAAATTATTGCCATCGAAAAGCAGGCTTATGAATTTCCCTGGACGGAAGGCATTTTTCGTGACTGCATTCGAGTCGATTATCACTGCCAGGTAATGGAAGCACCTGACTGTTTTATTCAAGCCTATGGGGTGATGTCAACCGCAATTGATGAGGCCCATATTCTCAATCTTTGTGTTCGTCCTGCATTACAAGGGCACGGTCTATCACGACAGATGCTGGATCATTTACTGGAACGCGCTCACCTGGCCAAAGCAAAAACAGTTTTTTTGGAAGTCCGCCCGTCAAATACTGCGGCTATACGGCTCTATTCAGTCGCAGGATTTTGTGAGATCGGTATTCGCCCAAACTACTATCCTGCTACCCATGGTCGAGAAGATGCACTGATTATGGCTAAAACACTTTAACAAACAGACATTAAAACCCCTCAAGACTATATCAACTTTATAAATAGCCTTTGTAGCCAATGACAAAAATACTGATAAAGGTGACCTTGCTGGATGCCGGCCTGCGCGGGCATGACGACGACGTACCAACCAGCCCTGTCATTGCCGCGAAAGCGGAAAACCAGGCACCTTTCAACACTATCAGAAAACTTTCTTATCTATAGCGGAACCAATTAAACCTGATTAACCGGTTCCACTATATCCATCTGTTTTAACGCGCAAATTATCACTATGAATTGTTTTAATTTATAGTGTTTATGCTATATTTTTAGTTGAACACTCTCCAATAATTACCTACATAGTCGAATTATCCGGCGTTCGTACTTTTATATCTCCACAAAAATCAAGAGTCTATTAATAATTTATATAGAGCCCCTATAAGTTTTAGTGTATAATTGAGCAACATGAATGATACTGTATACCATACGATTCAACTCATTTTTCCCAAGGTACTTAGTCATTCGTTACGGTGAACCAACAAAACAAGATTTATTTCCATGCGGCCATCTGTAGCACGAATGCTTCTAACTTCACATAATGTTCAGCATAGCCAATTGAGGAAAATGACACCACTTCACTATGCAGCTTTCCCCGGATAGGGTCGTCAAACCAATGAATCTGTGATAGAGCGCCTGAAGCCTTAATAAACTACGAGTGGAAAATCATCAACACCGGCCAGATTTTATTGCAACCAGCCTCAACAATTAGTGGTATAATTACTTTATCGGCCCGGCATATTCAATAAAGATACGCTTAACAGTTCCACCTTAAAAAACATATACCTTATAAATTTTTGCAACACTATCGACAGGAAGCCATTATGCGCACCTTGGTGGTCGCTTTAACCTTTCTGATTTTCAGCGTACCAAATGCAATTGCAACCGCTCCTGCACCCTCGTCGGGCAAGGCATTACTGCTAGAACTTCAGGGTGCAATTGGCCCGGCGAGCCACGATTTTATTACTCGCGGCCTCAAAGAAGCCCAGGCCCGTAATGCTGCTGTTGTGATCTTAAGGATTGACACACCCGGTGGTCTCGACAGCTCGATGCGTGAGATTATTAAAGCAATTCTGGCCTCACCCGTCCCTATAATCGGCTATGTCGCACCCGAAGGCGCACGTGCTGCCAGTGCCGGTACCTATATTCTTTATGCGTGCCATTTGGCCGCAATGGCGCCTGCAACCAACCTTGGCGCAGCGACCCCGGTACAAATCGGCGGCTTGCCAACAATGCCCAATCAACCCCCGGAAGACAAGCCCGCGATTAAACCAGCCGACACTCAATCGACCGAACCTGCCACTGATACCACACCAGCATCCGAATCACCCACGGCTGAACCTGAACCGGCTAAAAAGGATAAGCATAAGCACGACCACCCCACTCCATTGGTAGCTGGCTCCAAAATGGAACGCAAGATCATGAATGATGCACGCGCCTATATCCGTGCCCTGGCGCAGATGCGTGGACGTAATGTCGTATGGGCAGAACAGGCCATCACCGAGGCTGCAAGCCTGAGTGCTGAAGAAGCCTTGCAAAAGAATGTCATTGATCTAATTGCAGTCGATGTCAATGCTGTATTACAGCAAGCTCAAGGTCGCTCTATCGAGATTGCTGGCCAGAAACAAACCCTCATCACCCAGGACCTGCATGTCGAAACCCTGTCACCTGATTGGCGTAACCGGCTATTGGCACTGATTGCCCATCCAATGATTGCTTATGTTTTACTGTTACTCGGTTTCTACGGGCTATTTTTCGAGCTCACTAGTCCAGGCACAGCCATACCCGGAGTATTAGGCGGTATTTGTTTGTTGCTGGCACTCTTTGCCTTTCAAATTATGTCCATTAATTACACAGGCCTGGCGCTGCTTTTATTAGGACTGGCCTTTATGGCGGCAGAAGCTTTTATTCCAAGCTTTGGCATTTTAGGGATTGGTGGCATCATTGCATTTATCACCGGTTCGTTGTTGTTATGGGATGAAACAGCCGGCTATAACGTCCCGCTCAGTTTTATTGCAGGCTTTGCTCTGGCCAGTGCAGCAATTTTAATTGGCCTGTTGACCATGACACTACGTCATCACCGTAAACCTGCCGTCACTGGTGATGCGCAACTGATCGGGCTCACCGGCAAAATGATGGCAGATGGCCGCCGCGTGTGGGTACACGGCGAATCCTGGCTTGTCGATGCTGAACAGCCATTATCCCCAGAGCAACCGGTTCAGGTCATCGGTCGCAACGGGTTAACACTGTTCGTTACACCACTGGATAATCATAAAGGAGAACCTCTGCCATGACTCTTTTTGGTCCAACTGTTATTGCCCTTTCTCTAGTCATTGTACTGCTTTTTGTTTCTCTCAAGATCCTGTACGAATATGAGCGCGGTGTGGTTTTTTTTCTGGGACGATTCCAGGCTGTCAAAGGCCCAGGACTGATTATTGTCATACCCTTTATCCAGCAAATGAAGCGTATTGATTTACGCACTATTGTAATGGATGTACCGCCACAGGATGTTATCTCCCGCGATAACGTCTCGGTTAAGGTCAACGCGGTTATCTATTTCCGGGTGGTTGATGCCGAACGCGCCATTATTCAGGTCGAAGACTACTTCAGTGCAACCGGACAACTGGCGCAAACCACCTTACGCTCAGTACTGGGTCAGCATGAACTCGATGAAATGCTGGCAAGCCGGGAAAACCTGAATAAAGACATCCAGGAAATTCTGGATTCAGAAACTGATATTTGGGGCATCAAGGTAACCAATGTAGAACTCAAGCATGTCGATCTGGACGAAAGCATGATTCGCGCTATCGCTCGACAAGCTGAAGCTGAGCGTGAACGTCGTGCCAAAGTGATCAACGCCGAAGGTGAATTTCAGGCCGCCTCACGTATTTGCGAAGCGGCAGAAATCATCGCCTCGCAACCTCAAGCATTACAGTTACGTTACTTGCAAACGCTTAACGATATTGGCACCCAAAACAACACAACAGTAGTTTTCCCCATTCCGCTCGATCTGATAAAACCATTGCTGGTGCCGGAAAAAATACCAAACCCACCTACTGGCCCCCAATCGTAAGGGGAAATCTGTTCAACCCTTCCGGCACCACGGCCAGGCACCTCCAGAACAGGCCTGGCCATCCTGCCGGAGAAGAGCAAACAGGCATTCATTCACACCAGGCAACATGATTAGCAAAAAAATTTGTAACACTAATGGTACTTACATAAAGAATTACAGTTCTTCGCCACAACTTTGACATAATAGCGCCTCCCCTCCCCCTAGAAAATCGTGGGATGCGGCTATTTGCCGGAGGAGCTTACCAACGTCGCTCACTCCCTGATTATGGAATCCTTTTTGCTAAAAACCTATAAGTTATTAATTCTACAAGATAAAAATGAATAATTTCAAATCACATGCTAAAGTTGGTGTTTACGTTGATGCAGCTAATATTTCCCGCAACGGTGGACAACGCATGCAGTACGACATATTGCGCGAGTTTGCCTGCCGTGACCATGCTGAACCTTTGCGATTAAATGTTTATCTATCCTACGATGAGGAACGTGCTGAAGCCAATATAGCCTATCGTAACAAGGCCCGCGCCTACCAGTCAGCCCTCCGGGAAATCGGTTACAAAGTCATCGAAAAACGGGTCAAGTGGCTCCAGGATGAATCCGGTAACCGCTATGGCAAAGCCAATGCCGACCTTGATATGGCCGTCGATGTATTGCTGCAATCAGAAAACCTTGACCGTGTATTGCTCGTTACCGGAGACGGTGATTTCGTGCAAGTTGTTCGCGCCTTACAAAACAAGGGCTGTCGGGTCGAAGTAATGGCCTTTGATAATGTATCTGAGGAACTGCGTCGGGAAGCAGATTTATTTATATCGGGTTATCTGGCCCCGGCACTGTTACCAACACGTACCGATGAAGGCCCCGCACTGTTATGGGGCGAGATGAACTCACGGGTGCGTGGCTACTGCTATCACCATGATGACAACAAGAGCTTTGGTTTTATGCGGTTTTTGTTCAAACTGTCGCCTTATCTTTGGAAAACGGACTCGCGTGATGACGACTCGCCGTACCGAACCGCATTTTTCCACGACTCCAGTCTGCCGGAGGGCTTCAACATCATGAAACTGCCATCACGCAATCATATCTTTGAATTTACTCTTGCTGAACCCAACGGCAAACAACCTGTTGCAACTGACATTACCCTGGTTCATCCTTTGCCCGCTCCTGCGTACACCACCACTACCGACTAAGGCATCCCTGGCAAACCCAATCAACAACGCGCCTATGCCGAGACGATCCTATGCGTAGATTCCCAATCCTAGATTCTTTAGCCTGGCTCCCTTTACTCTTGATGTTGAGTCTATCGGGAGCATTCGCCAAACCAGCCGATCCAGCCCATACGACCTTTGAGCCAATCAAGCCAAAAACACGACAACTGGCGCTGGATCGCACCATTGCCAGTATGCTGGCACAACATCATTACCGGCAAAGCAAGCTGAACGACCGCTTATCGGCCCTGATTCTGGACACTTATCTCAACGACCTTGATTTCAGCCGCGCCTATTTCCTGGCGAGTGATATCAAAACATTCAATAAGAAATACCGGAATATTTTTGATAACGCGCTACGACGTGGTGATCTCGGTCCGGCTTACGACATCTTTAATACCTATTTACGCCGCTTGATTGAGCGGACCACTTCAGTTCAAGCGATGCTTAATCAGGATTTTCGCTTTGATGTTAACGAATCACTGGATCTGGACCGTAAAGATGACGCCTGGGCCAAAACATCGAAACAACTGGATGAGTTTTGGCGCAAACGGCTAAAACATGAAATGCTCAGCCTGCTGCTATCGGGCAAGGACCAGGCCGCGGCTCGTGAACGGTTACAGAAACGTTATGAATACCGACAGCGACAGGCGTTACAGTTCAAGAGCAGCGACGTTTTTCAGTTCTATATGAACGCAGTGACCCAGGCATTTGATCCACATACAGCCTACTTCTCACCACGCAATACCGAAAATTTTAATATCCAGATGCGTCTCTCGCTGGAAGGTATCGGTGCTGTACTGCGGATGGAAGATGAATACGTCACTGTTGTTGAGCTGATCACAGGCGGCCCTGCCGACCTGAGCAAGCAAATTCGGCCAAAAGACAAAATTGTCGCGGTCGCACAAGGCGAAAAAGGCGAATGGCTGGATGTGGTTGGCTGGCGGCTTGACGATGTTGTTGAGCGGATTCGTGGCTCGCGCGGTTCGGTAGTTCGCCTGAAAATCTTGCCTGACAAGGCAGGCGCAGCCGCCACAGAAAAACAGGTGCGCCTGGTACGTGACACTATAAAACTGGAAAAACAGGCCGCCAAAAGTGACATCAAGACCTATGAAGGTCACGATGGCCGAAAACGGCGGATTGGCATTATTACCATCCCGACATTCTACAGCGACTTTGATGCAGCACGACGTGGTGATCCTAACTACCGCAGCACAACCCGCGATGTTCGCCAGCTACTTAAAAAGTTACGCGGCAAAATTGATGGCCTGGTGCTGGATCTGCGCAGCAATGGCGGCGGCTCGCTGCAAGAAGCGGTTGACTTGACCGGCCTGTTTATCAAAAAGGGGCCGATAGTACAGGTTCGGGGCACTTATGGTGATATAGAAGTAGAAAGAGACAATGACCCTGAGCAAATCTATGGTAAGCCACTGGCGGTACTGGTTGATCATGCCAGCGCCTCGGCATCAGAAATTTTTGCCGGTGCTATTCAGGATTACGGGCGCGGCATCATCATAGGCGACCCCACATTTGGTAAAGGCACAGTACAAACGCTAATAAACCTAAATCGCATCACCCGCACCCGGGACAATCTGGGTCAGTTGAAAATAACCATCGCCAAATTCTACCGGATTAGCGGTAGCAGCACCCAGCATCGTGGCGTACACCCAGACATTGCCATTCCTTCGATGTTTGACAGCGATGATATCGGCGAAAGTGCTCAGAAAAATGCCTTGCCCTGGGATGAGATCAAGGCAACCCGCTATCGTGCTAATCGCCAACTGGCATCGCTGTTGCCGAAGCTAACAGAGCGTCACCGGATACGGACGGCACAGAACCCTGACTATCAGGATTACCTCAACGATCTGGCCTTCATTCGCCAACAACGTGAAAAGACCACCGTATCATTGCTCGAAAGTCAGCGAAAAGAGGAAAAACAGACCCTCGAAAACCGTCAGCGGGCACGTGAGAATCACTATCGGGCACGTAAAGGATTGGCGCCCATCAAGAATAATGACGAACTGCCTGAAGGTGATGATAGCGCGATCCCGGATGTACCTCTGGACGAAACCGCCCGCATTGTTACCGACTTGATAGAGTTAAGTCTTCAGCATGGCAAGGGTACAGTAGTCATGCATCGTAAATCCCATGGCACGCATTGATTTGAGCCTTGAGCAGTCGCTGGCTGAACGCCTGTATGTGGTCCTGGAACGGCTAGAAGCATCGTTGCCGCCCAAACCATTACCATTGGATAGCACCCAATATTATGCTTTTCGTTGGCAACACATTGGCCAGCAACGCTACTTGCAGCCGGTGAAACATCCTCATCGGTTGCGGCTCAGTGATTTACGCCAGATTGACCATCAGAAGGCGATATTGGTACGCAACACCCGCCAGTTTCTAGCAGGGCAACCTTGCAATAATGTATTACTGTGGGGCGCGCGCGGTACCGGGAAATCCTCACTCATTAAAGCACTGCTTAACGAGTATGCCGAGAGTGGCTTGCGGCTAATTGAGGTTGACCGACAGGATCTGGTCGAGCTGCCAGCGATTGTCGAGCCGCTGTTTGAGCGCTCTGAACGGTTCCTGCTGTACTGCGATGATCTGTCCTTTGAGGCTAATGATCCCGGTTACAAGGCGCTTAAAGCGATGCTGGATGGCTCAATCAGTGCTGCACCTGACAATGTGCTGCTTTGCGCAACCTCGAATCGCCGTCATCTCTTGCCGGAATATCAGCGTGACAACCAGGAAAGCCAACTGATTGGTGGTGAACTGCATCATGGTGAGGCCGTGGAGGAAAAAATTTCACTGTCTGAACGCTTTGGATTGTGGCTGGCATTCCATCCGTTTAGCCAGGATGATTACCTCGCTATCGTCAGCTACTGGCTAGCGCAATTACAGTGGTCGGCGGGACTGGATGAAACCACCCGCCATCACGCACTGCAATGGGCATTGCAGCGTGGCTCACGTAGCGGGCGGATCGCGTGGCAATTTGCCCGCGACTGGGTGGGTCAGCACAGCCTGTGACCCGACCCTCACCGACATCAGGACACTGTAAAAACCCAACTCCGGCAAATCGACAAGGCTTTCAGGATCAGGAGTTACACAGTTGATGCTCATTTGGCAGGCGAGATGCGTTTCAAACCACTATATGCTGTGCTCGATCCTGCCAGCTGCGTAACGCCTAAGGATAAAAAACCTGCAAAAAATACATAACGTCACGGCAGCGTATCAACACATATAGCAATAAATAACCGTGTTTAACCTGATTTCAGGCAGTCGGCGGCGCTACGTGTAACCAAAAAGTCACCGGCCCATCGTTAATCAAGCCCACCTGCATATCGGCACCAAAACGGCCGGTAGCAACCGGCGAGTGTACACCTTGTGCCCTGCCAACCAGATGATCAAACAACCGCTCACCCTCAGCCGGCGGAGCAGCAGCGCCAAAACTGGGACGCATGCCTTTGCGGGTATCTGCCGCCAATGTGAATTGCGGCACCAGCAACAAACCACCGCCGACCTCCTTGAGGCTGCGATTCATCTTGCCTTCATCGTCATGAAACACCCGATAGCCCAGCAAGCGTTCCAGTAAACGATCCGCCTGGACTTCATGATCACCGCGCTCAACACCAATCAGCACCAATAAGCCGACACCGATCACACCGACAACATGCCCGTCAACCTCGACACGCGCTTCGCTAACCCGCTGTAGCAAACCAATCATGCCAGCTGACCGGCAAGATGCTCGGTAGCCGTAACCAGGGCATCCACGATACCGGGCTCACTGGCAGCATGGCCCGCCGAACCGATGATCCTTAATTCTGCTTCCGGCCAAGCGTGATGCAATGCCCACGCATTATCCAACGGGCAAATCACGTCATAGCGTCCATGGATAATATAGCCGGCAATATCGCGCAAACGATACGCATCACGTAACAGTTGATCCGGCTCCAGGAAAGCGTGGTTGACAAAATAGTGACACTCAATGCGCGCCAAACTCAGGGCGCGATGCGCTTCAGCAAATTGTTGAACGTACCGCGCATCGCTTTCCAGGGTCAGGGTTGATCCTTCCCACACTGACCATGCTTTCGCCACCCGCAAGCGTTCCAGGGCATTATCACCGGTCAATCGCTGATAATAGGCTTGCAGCAAATCATCCCGCTCGGCTGAGGGAATCGGCGCAACAAAATGCTCCCATTGATCAGGAAACAAGCGATTGGCGCCTTCCTGATAAAACCAATGAATATCCCGATCACGACACAGAAAAACACCGCGCAATATCAGTCCCTGTACCCGTTCAGGATAGGCTTCAGCATAGGCCAGCGCCAAGGTTGTCCCCCAGGAACCACCAAATACAACCCAACGATCAATATGCAAATGCCGACGTAGCGTCTCAATATCGGCCACCAGATGCCAGGTCGTATTGTCCTGCAACCCGGCGTGTGGCGTTGATCGGCCACAACCGCGTTGATCAAACAACACAATCCGGTAATGCTGTGGGTTGAAAAAGCGCCGATGCAATGACTCACAGCCACCACCGGGACCACCGTGCAGAAACAGCACCGGTAAACCTTCAGGGTTGCCACATTCCTCAACGTGCAGTGTATGCAACGAATCAACGGCTAAATATTGGGTTGCATAAGGCCTGATTTCGGGAAAAAGAATACGCATGGAAACTCCAATAGCAGATTAAGCGAGTCTTCTTGTTTCGCGTTATTTTTCCTGCAATGACCAAAACAGCGCAACACCTAACCGTGCATTCAGAGAATGTAATCGACCACTGCATCAAGATCATCAAACACCCGACCGCCCAGCGGCTCAACCTTGCTTTCATCACCACGACGATACTTGCCGGTACGCACCAAGGCACCCCGCAAACCTGATGCCAACGCACCACAGACATCAATCTCAGGATCATCACCAATCATAATGACATCTTGTGGCTGCAGGCCAAGACTGTTCACCGCTGCCTGAAAAAAATCAGCCGATGGCTTGCCCAGCACGACGGCTTCCATCCTGGCGGCATATTCCAGCGCGGCGACAAGCGCACTCATCTCGAGATTCAGCGGGTCACCCTCACGAAAATGGCGGTTAGCTCCCATCGCCAATAGCGGCAAACCCTCTAACAGCAATCGAAAGCAAGTATTCAGTGCTTCATAACTAAAATGGCCACCGGCATCACCCAGCAATATGGCGCTCGGTGGCTCCCTGGGCAGATCAGCAAATTCACTGTAAATATCAGGATGCACCAATAAATAGGGGTTTAACTTGCGTTCAATCAGATAATTGCGAGCAGCAACCACCGGCGTAAACAAATACCGGGCCGGAACGTCCAGCCCCATGCCCGCCAGCCGGTTAACTATAGCACTACGGGTTGAGCGGGTGCTATTGGTGACAAAACGCATCGGAATGCCTGCCGCACGCAGACTGAGAATAGCTTCGCGAGAACCGGGCAACGGGTAGTTACCGAGGTACAACACACCTTCCAGATCGAGCAAAACTCCGTGGATCATATCTATCCTATACGCCAGATTTGAGGCTATGTCACCAATCACCGGTGACCATCACCAACGGCACAGACAAATACCGTTTTAGTCAGTATAGAAGGCGATAAAAGGCGTGCTCATAAAATCATGACAGATTTTCCTGCATACCAGTACCATGCAACAAAACTAGAATAATATGGCTTGTGCCCGCTCACGGCAGGCGACACCTTCAGCCGCGACTGCTTCAGAATCATAATCAGCGTCAAACTCAGGCCAACCGGCGGTATGCTGCCGAATCAAGGCAAACAATGCGTTAATATGCTCAGGTGCATCGTTCAGGGCGGGAATATATCGAAACTGTCGGCCACCCGCGTCCAAAAATATTTGCCGGTTTTCAATAGCAATCTCTTCTAAAGTCTCCAGACAATCAGCCGCGAAACCTGGGCAAACCACATCCACACTGCCAACACCCGATTGCGCCCATTCACGCAGTAACTCACTGGTATAAGGCCGTAACCACTCAGTACAACCAAAACGGGACTGGAATGCCACAGCCCATTCATCCAGCGGCAATGCCAACCGCTCAGCGACCAAACGAGCAGTTTTGTGACATTGGAAAAAATAAGGATCACCTGCCAGCAGATTACTTTTAGGGAGTCCGTGAAATGAAAATAACAGGCGCTCAACCGACCGTCCACTACGAGCAGCACGAATACTCCTTGCCAACGCATCCAGATACCCCGCCTCATCATGGTACTGCATGACAAAGCGTAGCTCCGGCAGCCAGCGCCAACGCCGCAACTCAGCAGTAACGGCATCGAAGGTTGAGGCGACTGTTGTCGCAGAATATTGCGGATACAGCGGCAACACCAGTACACGGCGAGCACCGGCAGCACGCAACGCTGCCAGCCCCGAGGCTATCGAAGGATTTCCGTAACGCATTGCTACCGCTATGCGCACGGCATTGAAGCCTTCTTGCTGCAATTTTGCGGCAACGGCTTTGGCTTGCCGGTGAGTAATGACCAACAGCGGTGAACCCTCCGGCAGCCAGATACTTTGGTACTTACGTGCAGACTTCGCCGGTCGTACTCGCAAGATGATGCCATGTAAAATCGGCCACCACAGTATTCGAGGGATTTCCACGATCCGCGAATCCCACAAAAATTCAGCTAAATAGCGGCGCAAGGCTACCGGTGTCGGCGAATCTGGCGTGCCCAGATTGACAAACAGTATACCCGTACAAGCGGGCTGTTCATGATCAAAAACAGACGATGAGGTAGATTGCATTGCAGATAAATCCCTCGGTAATGAAAACCGGCCTCATTTCAAAATCCTGCTACCGGCAAGGTTACGCCTATAATAAAAGCGTGTTGTTATCCAGGGTTCCCTTGCCATGCTAGGTGTTTTTCTTGATCGGGATTCAGCGGTAGAACACCGCGATGGACGGCTGGCATTGTCGGCGCTACTGCCATGTGTCGATGTGCTAAGCCTGCACTGCCCATTGACACCGGAGACATACCAGCCCATCAGCGCACCAGAACCGGCTTTGATGCGTCACGATGCTGTATTGATCAATACGGCGCGTGGCGGGCTAGCAGACGAAAATGCCCTGGCCAACGCGCTACACCAGGGCGCCCTGGCCGGTGCGGGCATTGATGTGCCCAGTACAGCACCGCCGGTCGCCGGCAATCCACTCCCGGCAGCGGATAGTCCCAATCTGATTATCACTCCACACAGCGCCCGGGGCAGCTGCGAATCCCGCCCGCGACTGGCCGGGCAACCGGTGGAAAATATTCATCATTATCTTGACGGCGCCCCCACGCGAGTCGTGCACTAAATACGCGTTACATTCATGTCAGCTACATTACCTTTACTCTCATCAGCATCACTGGAAACACCTCTGGCCCGGCGGCACCAGCACGCCATCAGTCGTGCACAGTTTCTACGCCATATCCACTGTGTCATCGACTTGCTGCCTCCGACACAATTTGTCGTTAATCTGTGTCAGGATCGCTATCTGTTTATGGTGGCTTTTGCGGCTGTCGGTGTAAACGGGCAGACGAATCTGTTACCGTCCAGCCGTGCTGATTTACCTCTACAGCAGCTCACTCAAAATTACCCCGACAGTACTGTCATCACCGATGCCGATCTTGAACAATGGCTTGCCCGACAAGCAGATCACACGACACCCGCCATTCCCGAATTACCGGCCCGTCAGCTTATCGCCATTGCCTTCACCTCTGGCAGTACCGGTCGTGCCAAACCCCATTTAAAATACTGGCACGCGCTGGTTGGTGGCGCCAAACAAGCACAGCAACGCTTTGGGTTTAACCACCAAACCCAGATGGTAGCAACCGTCCCTCCTCAACATATGTATGGCCTGGAAACCTCTATTATGGCACCGCTGGTCAGTGGTATCAGCGTGCACACCAGCCGCCCCTTTTTCCCGGAAGACGTCCGTGTAGCACTATCCGAGTTGCCGCCATCGCGCATACTGGTCACAACGCCTGTTCACCTGCAAGCCTGTGTCGATGCCGAATTAAACTGGCCCGCGATGGATTTTGTTATTTCGGCCACAGCACCTTTATCCACCACCCTGGCACAACAGGCAGAACAATGCTTTAGTGCACCTGTAAGAGAAATTTATGGTTGTACCGAAGCCGGCTCCATCGCCAGCCGTCGCACGCTGGATGGCGACCGTTGGTGTTTATACGAGGGTTTCCATTTGCACGCAAATGCTTTATCAGGCGCACATTTGTCAGAGCCGGTAACACTATGTGACCGACTGGAAATCTGTAACACACGTGAATTCAAGCTGTTGGGCCGTAGTGAGGATTCGGTCAATATCGCCGGCAAACGTAATTCACTGGCATATCTCAACCATCAGATCAATACTATTGAAGGCGTTGTCGAAGGCCATTTTGCGCTACCTGATGAAGCCGATGGTGAAATCTCACGACTGGTAGCCGTTGTGGTCGCCCCCACGCTGAGTGAACCCCAGATACTGGCCGAGCTGGCCCGTCGCCTCGATCCGGTATTCCTGCCCCGGCCACTGATCAAGGTCGCCCAGCTACCTCGCAATGAAACCGGTAAAATAACACGGGATGCACTGCTGACACTGACCAGCCTGCCATCGGCCAAGATATCGCCGACATCATCACCTGACCCTTCCCTGAACCCTGCTGACCGACCGGAACCACCGATATGAATGTCATTGCGGCTCATCACCCCTGCCTGGCCGGACATTTTCCTGATCAACCCATAGTACCCGGCACACTCATTCTTGAGAAGATAGTGCAGGCATTTACCGATCAACAACCCGATATGCACCCGACCGGAATACCAATGGTCAAATTCCTGACCCCATTACGACCGGAGCAAACGTTCATCATCCATTTTGCCAAACCGGAACAGCAACGGGTGCGCTTCGAGTGCATTAAAGCAGACGGTCAAGTGATCGTTCGAGGATTGCTCGCTGTCGCTTACTGAACAACCCATGGCTTGTACGGATACAGACAATTTCGATGTCCAGATTTATCATCCGCCGTGATACACACACTGCCACCGACTTACCAGCATCGCCCTTGCTGCAACGGATTTATGCTGCCCGTCAAATACGCAGCGCTAAGGAGCTCGACAAGACGCTCGCCAGTCTGACCCCACCGGGCACCCTCAAAAATATTGAGCAGGCCACTGATCTGCTGTACACCGCACTGCGCGAGCGCTGGCGTATTACAATCATTGCCGATTTTGATGCCGATGGTGCGACAAGTTGCGCCCTGGCAGTGCGGGTATTGCGGGCATTCGGTGTTGAACAGATCAGTTATCGGGTTCCAAACCGTTTTGAACATAACTATGGCCTGACCGCAGAGCTTGTCACTCTCGCCGCAGCAGATCACCCTGACCTGCTCATTACTGTGGATAACGGTATTTCCAGTCATGAAGGGGTGCAGGCGGCGCAGCTACGGGGCATGAAGGTACTGATTACTGATCATCATCTGCCTGGTCAGACCATTCCACCTGCCGATGTGATTATTAACCCCAATCAGCCTGGCGATACCTTTCCAGGCAAATGTTTGGCCGGTGTCGGGGTCATCTTCTATGTGTTGCTGGCACTTCGCGCCCGCTTGCGGGATAGTGGCTGGTTCACTGCGCAGGGCATTACCGAACCGAATCTGGCGCAATTTCTTGATCTGGTGGCATTAGGCACTGTCGCCGATGTCGTTCCCCTGGATCATACCAACCGGATTTTGGTGGAACAGGGTTTACGGCGAATCCGTGAAAACTGCTGTATCGCCGGTATTACAGCACTTTGTCACATTGCCAAACGCCCGCAAAATCGCCTGACTGCCGCAGATATCGGGTTTTACCTGGCACCTCGACTGAATGCGGCCGGTCGTCTGGAAGATATGCAGCAGGGTATTGAATGTCTGTTATCCGACGATCCGGACACGGCCCTGGCTATCGCGCAAAAACTGGATGCCATTAATCGGCAACGTCATAGCATCACAACACAAATGCAGAGCGAAGCATTGGAACGGCTCGACAAAATCGCACCCGCAGAAGCACAGCTACCGTTTGGACTGTGCTTGTTTGACCCCCAATGGCACCAAGGTGTCGTTGGCATCATCGCTGGCCGGTTACGCGAACAGACCCATCGCCCGACTATTGTGTTTGCCCCCGATGGCGATCATCAAATCAAGGGATCGGGACGATCTGTAAACGGCTTGCATTTACGTGACACGCTAGCTGCTGTGGCGACGGCGCAACCCGGGCTCATCCGTCATTTTGGCGGCCATGCGATGGCGGTGGGATTATCACTGGATAAAGCGTGTTTCGAGCGCTTTAGTCAAGCTTTTGATACTGAGGTACGCCGATGGCTAACAGCTGATGACCTGCATGGCCAGCTATTGAGCGATGGTGAGCTGACAGCAGATGATTTTTCACTGGATACAGCCAAAGCCCTGCGTGAAGGCGGGCCATGGGGCCAGGGTTTTCCAGAGCCGCTCTTTGATGGGGTTTTTGAGGTACAGTCTCATAAAATCATGAAAGAAAACCATCTAAAATTATGGTTGCAACTCCCCGGCACTCAACATGTGCTGGAAGCGGTCGCCTTTCGACAAGCGGCTGACTTTACTCCTGGCGCCCAGCGACTGCGAATTGCCTATCGATTGGATATCAACGATTGGCGCAACCAGCAGCGTCTACAACTTATGATTGAATATCTGGAGCCGGTACAGCACGGGTGAGAACACGCCGTATTGACCGGCCAGGCGTGTAAATCTATTTGCTATCCGGCCACCACCGAGTATCTTCAGCCTCAACAGGAATCGAAAGGCTTACCTTAATGATCCATAACGACGCGAGTCTTGAAGGAGCGGATATCCGGATTCCTGAGAAAAAAACGCTGCGTGAAATTTTCATATATCCTTAAAGTTATAGTGTCGTCAAATTTTTTACTCCATAAGAAAAAATCATTGTTGCCTGCCCCCACCAATCTCCATCCTCCATGCTGGGCACGATGCCGTAGCACTCTCCCCCTGTTTAAGGAGCAATCGGGGTAACCGCATGCTAAAGCCCTATTGAACCAACATAATGAGTAATGGGTGCCAGTACCCACAGGACCACCACCATGCAAGTTTTCGTTTACCATACACCTGATCAAGTCCCTGATTTTAAAAAAAAATCCTACCACAGCGGAACGCAACTTGAAATGCCCTCATGCGCCATTGTCATCGATGTGCTGCGTGCAACCACAACAATGGCTACAGCGCTGGAATCGGGTGCAGAAGCCATACAGGTTTTTGACGATATCAATGCGCTCTTTCGGCTCAGCAAACTCTGGCCTGAAGACAAACGGCTGCTTGTAGGAGAGCGCGGTGGTAAAAAGCTTGATGGCTTTGACCTTGGCAATTCACCGGCAGAATGCACGGCTGAACGCGTCGCCGGAAAACGTTTGTTTATGAGTACCACCAATGGCACTCGCGCCCTGGAGCGCGTACGACAGGTACCGATTCTGTTGACCGCCTCTCTCACTAACCGTGATGCAGTCACCCGTTTTCTTCTCGATAAACAGCCGCGTACAGTGTGGATCATTGCAGCAGGCTGGCATGGTAGCTTTTCGCTGGAAGATACCCTCTGTGCCGGCGCAATTTGTCATGCCCTCAATGCCGAGATCGACAGTGATTGTGCGGGCGACGACGAGGCTATCGCCGCCACCGCACTCTTTCAGCAGTGGCAAGATCGCCTGCCAGATTTACTGCGTTATGCCCATCATGGTCGCGACCTGCAAGCAATGGGCTGCGAACAGGATCTGGACTATTGTGCCTGGCTTGGCGGTGTCAACGTCGTGCCACTACAAACCGGCCCGGGTATTTTGACTGGCGTGATTCCTGATTGAAGGGCTGGATTACCCTGCCAGCACCATCACAGTACTCAATCTTTCAAGACAGTGGCCTTGCTGATAATCTCGGCCAGCATCGTATCGGTCAATGGCTGCCCCCAGCCATTACCGTGCACTAATTCCTGCAACGGCAATCGGGAACGCCAACCTTTAAGCTCCAATTCCGGCTGGGGCAAAAACTCGCTCACGTAACCGACACACAAATAAGCGACCGGATACACATCTACCGGTAATCCCAGCATGTTGCCCAGTTCCTGTTGATCTACAATACTGACCCAACCGACACCCACACCTTCAGCACGAGCCGCCAGCCAGAGATTCTGGATCGCCAGGCAAACACTGAACAAATCAGTTTCCACAACCGTATGCCGCCCCAATACATGGGGGCCACCTCGCTCACGGTGACAAGTAATGCACAGATTAAGGGGTGCATCCACAATACCTTCCAGCTTGAGGCGACGATAAAGTGCTGCACGTTCACCACGGTAATTTTCGGCGGCGCGGGCATTCTCTCGCTCAAACATCATCTTGACTGAATGGCGAATGCTCAAATCGTCAATGACAATAAAATCCCAAGGCTGCATAAAACCAACAGATGGCGCATGGTGTGCCGCTTGCAACAAACAGGTTAATACCTCAGGTGGAATCGGGTCAGGCAGGAATTGTGAGCGCACATCCCGCCGCTCTTTAATCGCACGGTATAAACCACGGCGCTCGCTACTGGAAAAACGATGTTCGCTTGAATTCATATTTAACAGCTTTTGTTATCAGCAGAAAAATCTCGAGCGCATAGCCTAACGCTAAAGCAAGACAAGTACATAGACCCAAATACCCTCACTGAGGTATAGTTTTACTACACTGTGGAGGCCATGGAACGGCTTCCGTGCGCCGTCTGGCGATCCCCGAAACCGCCAGTGTCGGCAAGCATGGTGGTCGGTGAATACTAAAGCGTGACGCCATTCGGGTTGTCAGCCCACCATCCCCTATTAACGATAAACTGATAATTTAGGAGGCTGCTTTATGAGTACGGTAGATACCGTCGATCTCGGCAGGCGTCGCCTATTGACTGCTGCTGCAACTGTAGTTGGCGGCGTGGGTGCAGCGTTTGTTGCCGTTCCGTTTTTAAAATCATGGTCGCCCAGCGAACGTGCTCAGGCTGCTGGCGCCCCGGTAGAAGCGGATATTAGCAAGCTGGAAGAAGGCGCCAGAATGACGGTCGAGTGGCGCGGCAAACCCGTCTGGCTGCTGAAACGCACCCCTGAGATGCTGGAAGCATTGCCCGGCCTTGATAGCCAGCTGCTCGACCCACTGTCCAAAGAAGCGAGCCAGCAACCCGCCTATGCGCAAAACGCTTATCGCGCCATTAAACCGGAACTATCGGTGCTGATTGGTATTTGTACCCATCTGGGGTGCTCTCCCACGTTCCGACCTGATATTGCCCCCGACGACCTGGGGCCTGACTGGAAAGGCGGCTTCTTCTGTCCCTGCCACGGTTCCCGCTTCGACCTCGCTGGACGTGTGTACAAAGGCGTTCCTGCGCCTCTAAATCTGGAAGTTCCTGACTATCAGTTTGTTACTGACTCGCTGGTAATGATTGGTGTGAGTCCGGAGAGCGCATAATGGCAAACACACAAGGTACAACAGGTTTGATGGGCTGGATCGATGATCGTTTCCCATTAACCAAAATGATGCGTGAGCATCTAACCCGGTATTACGCACCCAAAAATTTTAATTTTTGGTATTACTTTGGCTCATTGGCCATTTTAGTGCTGACTAACCAGATTTTAACGGGCATCTGGTTAACCATGAATTACAAGCCCAGTGGCGCAGAAGCGTTTGCCTCGGTTGAATACATCATGCGAGATGTAAACTGGGGCTGGCTACTACGCTATATGCACTCGACCGGTGCATCAGCATTTTTTGTCGTCGTTTATCTGCATATGTTCCGTGCCCTACTCTACGGTTCCTACAAAAAACCGCGCGAATTGATCTGGATCTTTGGCGTACTGATTTTCTTGTGTTTGATGGCAGAGGCTTTTATGGGCTACCTGTTGCCTTGGGGTCAAATGTCCTATTGGGGCGCACAGGTGATCATTTCACTATTTAGTGCGATTCCCGTTGTTGGCCCTGATTTATCACTGTGGATTCGTGGTGATTTCGTAGTCTCTGACGCTACCTTAAACCGTTTCTTCTCGCTGCATGTCATCGCCGTACCCCTGGCGCTGCTGGGTCTGGTCGTCGCACATATCATTGCCCTGCATGAAGTCGGTTCCAACAACCCTGATGGCGTTGAAATCAAAAAAGTGAAAGGTCCAGATGGTGTACCGCTGGATGGTATTCCGTTCCACCCCTACTACACGGTCAAGGATCTTTTCGGAATGATGGTTTTTTTAATCTTCTTTACCGCAGTTATTTTCTTTTCACCGGAAATGGGCGGCTACTTCCTGGAGCATCCTAACTTTGATCCGGCTGACCCGCTCAAGACACCTCCGCACATCGCACCTGTGTGGTATTTCACCCCGTTTTACGCCATTTTACGCGCAATCCCTGACAAGTTAGGGGGTGTGCTCGGTATGGGAGGTGCTATTGTCATCCTGTTCTTCTTGCCATGGCTGGATCGCAGTCCGGTCAAATCGATTCGCTATCGTGGCCTCGCCTTCAAGCTGGCACTGGCGCTGTTTATCATATCATTTCTGATTCTGGGATATTTAGGCGCATTACCTTCAACACCAATGCGTACCGATGTTGCCCGAATCTGTACCGTGATTTACTTCGGATTCTTCGTTGCGCTCTGGTTCCTGCCATGGATTGAAAAGACCAGGCCCGTACCGGAAAGGGTGACTGACTAATGAAAAAAATAATTACTACACTTGCCTTTCTGGCACTACCTGCGTCCGGTATCGCTGCCCAGGGCGGTTTCCCGTTGAAACATGCACCGATTGATCCTCACAACAATACCTCACTGCAAAGCGGTGCCGCATTGTTTGTCAATTACTGTATGGGTTGCCACTCACTGGAGTATCAACGTTATAACCGTATGGCGCGTGATATTGGCCTCACCGATAAGCAGGTCAAAGAAAATTTGATCTTCACAGGCGCCAAGGTTGGTGAAACCATGAAAAATGCCATGCCCAAGCCGGAGGCAAAAAAATGGTTTGGTGTTACCCCGCCTGATCTGACCTTGATTGCCCGCTCGCGCGGTATAGATTATATATACACCTATCTGCTGACTTTTTACGAGGATCCCAGCCGCCCCTTTGGGGTCAACAACGCTGTATTCCCCAATGCCGGTATGCCGCATATTTTATGGTCACTCCAGGGTATGCAAAAACCCATCTACGAGATTCACAAAGATGCGGAAGGCCATGAAACCCAGGTTATAAAAGGCTTTGAGCTGGTAAAAAAGGGTAGCCTGAGTCCGACAGCGTTTGAGAAAAAAATGGCAGACCTGACCAACTTCCTGGCGTATGCCGGTGAACCCATTAAACGGGAGCGTCAGCGACTTGGCATCTGGGTCATTCTGTTCCTGTTGCTGGCTAGTGCGGTGTTCTATCTACTCAAGAAAGAGTATTGGAGGGACGTACACTAGCACCAAAATCAGTGTGTTATTGGCTTGTTAGCCGACACGCACTCAACACTTCATCCTTACTCCCGACCAGCAAGGGTGAAGTATTTTTGCCAAGCATAGCGGAACCAATTAAATTTGATTAATTGGTTCCGCTATACGTATTTATTTTAACACGCAAGTGATCACTATAAATTGTTCCAGTTTATAGTGTTTGCGCTATAACACTTCCCTGCACCTGAGGGCGAGGGATTATAATCCCTCGCCCCCGAAGGGGGGCCTCAATGCGTTGACACCGCTTCCTAATACAATAGGATCAGGAAGTGATATCGCTCTCAACACCCGGAACGGTTTCGACAGTGCACACCATGACCTCAACTCGCCCTTACCTCATTCGTGCCATTTACGACTGGATTGCCGATAATGCAATGACACCCTTCATTCTGGTCAATGCCAAATATCCAGATGTTGATGTTCCCAGGCAGCACATACATGACGGTCAAATTGTTTTGAATATTGCGCCTGCTGCAGTATCCGGCCTGAATTTGGGAAACGACTGGATCGAGTTCAGTGCCCGCTTCGGCGGTATTGCCCGCAACGTGCATGTTCCAGTGGCCGCCGTGCTCACCATTTATGCACGTGAAAATGGCCAGGGTATGGCTTTCGGTAGCGAGTTTGATGATCATGAACCGCCGCCATCCAAATCTCAAAAACCGGACGACGTGCCTACAAAACCCCATCGCAAACCGACATTAAAAATTGTCAAATAGCAGCTTGCCTACGCCTTAAATTTGCTCAAAAAGCAGTACAACCCGACGTACACCACCGACCAGACTGGCGACCTGTGCCGTTGCCACGGATTCAGCCGGCCGTACCAATCCCATTAGATAGACCACACCGCGGGCAGTGACTACCTTAACGCGGCTCGGATCAAAATCCGGCAGATTGTTGATACGGAACAGTGCTGCCTTGACCTTGGTAGTAATCAGGGCATCCTTACTTTGGTCCGACAACGATCTGGGTGCTCCGATGACCAATTCGTTATGAACTCTTTGTACTTCCGGCTCCCTGAAATCACGCACCACCTGCTCGGCCTGTCGCCGTACACGCGCTGAAACGGCTTCACCGGTTAATAACACTGAGCCGTTATAACTGGTAATGCTAATTCTGTTGCCCGGAGGTAATTTTTCATTGAGCCTGTTGTAGAGCTTCAGCTCAATGGTTTGATCATCGACGATCTTGCCGGTGCTGCGCCGATCATGCACCACACCAACACCTACGGCTGTACCACCCAGAAACAAACCCATACAGCCACTAAGCAGCAGTGCCGCCAATACCACCATGCAGGCTTTTACAACGCGCTTTTCCATATCAGGTATGCCTCGTTCCAAATAACATCCAATCAATAAGATCGCAAAGACAGTGAATAATTAGAATATGGGTTTCCTGAATCCTCGCTGTCGCGACCGAATCCACCCGAATTTCGATATCACCGTCAAGCAACTGCCCGGCCATCAACCCGCCATCACGTCCGGTCAGGGCGACCGTCATCATGCCCAAGGGCTGTGCAGCATCAATCGCGGCCACTACATTAGGTGAATTGCCACTGGTTGAAATTGCCAGTAACACATCATCATGATGACCTAATGCCTGAATTTGTCGGGCAAAAATCTGCTCAAACGCATAATCATTTGCAATGGCAGTCAACGCTGAACTATCAGTGGTCAACGCAATTGCAGCCAACCCGGAACGTTCGATCTCAAAGCGATTGACCAGCTCAGCGGCGAAATGCTGGGCATCCGCTGCCGACCCGCCATTACCGCAAACCAGGATTTTCCCACCTCGCTGCAACCGCTCGGCCATACCCCTGGCAGCATCAACAATACGTGTATCCACTGCCTGCAATGTACATTGCTTGGCCTTAATGCTTGCGTTGAAGTGTTGCTTGATTCGTGTCAAGGCGTCCATCATCACAACATTGTCTCAAAATATCCTTAAAGTCAAAATCCACGGCAGATTCCATGATGGCATCCATTGTTTTTCCATATACTGGCATGATCGCCATACGATGCAAACCATCATCAGTTGCTCCAAACTCCCTCGCCGATTAGACTTGTCGCCCTGTTTGCATCAGCGCCCATCCAGCGCAAGGCAAAATACCCCGATAAACCAATGCAATTTTCGGGACACGTTGTGTACTAAAGGAGTCATAGTGCCCAATAGTCCATAGTGCCCAATAGTCTCAATAAAACCAAAGTGATTTAACGCTATCTCACCGCAATGGCCAGGAACCCATGCTGCAAAACATGCCCTCAGATTCGGTTGGTCACGTGACACCACAGACCGCACATTTTGCCGAGCCACTGGCGCTGGACTGTGGCCGGACGCTGGCCGAGTATGACATCGTTTATGAAAGTTACGGCACACTCAATGCCCATCGCAGCAATGCGGTACTGATCTGCCATGCGCTATCCGGTGATCATCATGCTGCCGGCTTTTACGATCAAGCCGACAAGGCTGGCTGGTGGGACAGTTGTATCGGCCCTGGAAAACCGATTGATACCCAGACCTTTTTTGTGGTGTGCTGCAATAACCTGGGGGGTTGCAAAGGCTCCACCGGCCCCACATCGATTAATCCCAATAATCGCAAACCGTATGGCCCGGATTTTCCCATAGTCACGGTCAAGGATTGGGTAAAGAGCCAAGCGCGACTCGCCGATCGGCTGGGCATTCAACAATGGGCTGCCATCATCGGTGGCAGCCTCGGTGGTATGCAGGCCATGCAATGGGCCATTACCTTCCCCGAACGGTTACGGCATTCCCTGGTCATTGCTGCTGCCCCCCGGTTATCTGCACAAAATATTGCCTTTAACGAGGTCGCCCGACAGGCCATCATTTTCGACCCTGATTTCCATCACGGCCACTACTACGAATTTGGGGTCGTGCCACGCCGTGGACTCATGCTGGCTCGCATGCTTGGCCATATTACCTATCTGTCCGACGAAGGTATGCGTACCAAATTCGGGCGCGAGCTGCGTGAAGGCAAACCCAATTTTAACTTTAATTTTGATTCCGAATTTCAGGTCGAGAGCTATTTGCGCCATCAGGGGCAAGCCTTTGCCGATCGCTTTGATGCCAACACCTACCTGCTCATGACCAAGACACTGGATTATTTCGATCCAGCCGCAGAGTTCGGGCATGACTTATCAGCCGCGTTTCAAAGGACACAAGCAAAATTTCTGGTGATTGCCTTCACCAGTGACTGGCGATTTTCACCGATGCGCTCGCGGGAAATTGTAAAGGCCCTGGTGCGTGCCGAGCGCGAGACCAGCTATGCGGAAATCACATCAGAATCCGGCCACGATGCTTTTTTGATGCCCATTCCATCCTATTACGCAGCTTTGCGCGGCTACCTGACTCGCGTTGCTCGTGAGGCTAATACTGATGCGACCTGAACTGGAACTGATCAGTGAATGGATTCCCCCCAACTCCCGCGTGCTGGATCTCGGCTGTGGTGATGGTGCGTTGCTCGCGTATTTGCATGAACACCGGCACGTCAGTGGCTATGGCCTGGAAATCGATACCACCAACATCATTAAATGCATTCAGGCCGGTGTGAATGTTATCCATGCCGATCTGGAAGCCGGTCTGGATGATTTTGGTGAGCACAGCTTCGACTATGTGTTAATGACCCAAACCCTACAGGTGGTCAAACATACTGAAAAGCTACTGGATGAAATGCTGCGTGTTGGCCGGCAAGGTATTGTCACGTTCCCCAACTTTGGTTTCTGGCGCTGCCGCATGCAAATGGCGCTACAGGGCATGATGCCAGTGGTCAAAGCCCTGCCGCATGAATGGTATAACACACCCAACGTACATTTATTTACCATCAACGACTTTGAGGTATTGTGCCATCGCAAGCATATCACTATTTTACAGCGCATGGTATTAAACCATGCGCATCAATCTGCACCAGGTGCATGTATCTGGCCGAATGTGCTGGGGGAAATTGCGTTATATCGGCTCAGCCATACCTAAGAGCCAGGGCTCGCCCAAACCCGGTGTTGAACAAACAGTATTGAACTTGAACGACTCGGAGATTTTTCGATGCTCGTAATTCGCTTACAGCGCGGCTTTACCCTGATTGAAGTGATGGTAGTGGTGGTTATTCTCAGCATACTGGCTGCCGTGGTCGTGCCACGGATTATGGATAACCCTGACAAGGCGCGAATTGTTAAAGCCAGGCAAGATATCCGTGTGATCAAAAACCAGCTTGATCTGTACCGGCTGCATAATTACCGCTATCCCAGCACCGAGCAGGGTCTGGAAGCATTGGTGCAAAGGCCTGCTGATGCCAGCAACTGGCAAAGTGGCGGCTATCTGGATAAATTACCGAAGGATCCCTGGGGCAAACCCTATCAATACCTCAGTCCAGGCCAGCATGGCGAGCTTGATATTTATTCATTAGGTGCCGACAGCCAACCCGGGGGTGAAGGCATAGATGCCGATATCGGTAACTGGAACCTCGACGACTAGCATTCAAAACGCCAAAGCACAGCGAGCTTGCAATGATGACTGTACCGATGCGTGGTTTTACCTTGCTGGAAATCATGGTCGTCATGGTGTTAGTCGGCATTCTTGCCAGTTTTGCCATGCTCTCGGCAGGTATGGGCTCGCGGGAGCGACTTGCTGAAGAAGCCCGGCGGCTAGCCGCCCTGGTGGCATTGCACCGGCAAGAAGCTATCATCGGGGGTGAGTTACACGCTATTCGCTTTAGCGACAATGCATACGCTTTCTTGACACTCAACCAGCACGGGCAATGGCAATCACCCGAAACGGCCCGTGCATTGACACAGCATAAACTTCCTAAAGATATCAGCTTACGCTTATGGGTCGAAAATCGTCCTGCTGATCTCAGGATTGCTGATCAACCACAGGTATTTTTGCAAAATAGCGGTGAAACCACTGAGTTTGTCGCTATTTTCGAGCCGCGTGATAGCGTCGATCCTGATGCAGCCCGGTATCGAGTAGCCAGCGACATACTGGGTCATATGGAAAGCGGTGAGGTAAAACCGTGAAACGTATCGCCGGTTTCACATTGCTGGAAGTACTGGTCGCACTGGCAGTCTTGGCAATTGCCATGGGCGCTATTATCCATGCCACCACCCAAAGCATCGCCAATACCTATTCCCTGCGTGAACAAACATTCGCCCGCTGGGTTGCTTCGAACACTGTCAACAGCTTTTTGCTTGATCCTGCACCGTGGCCTGAAAAAGCGACCCGTAAAGGTGACGTTGAACTGGCCAATCGCACCTGGCGCTGGGAAGCCCGATTCAGCGAAACTGACGATGAAGACTTATCGCAACTGAAAGTAAATGTATACGCTCTGGAAAATGCCGCTGTCTCAAGCACATTAATCGCTTTCAGGCGCCGGTCACTTACAAATCAAGCCAGCAAAGCCAACACCGCTGTTCCACCCCCGCCAAAATGAGAACAGCACCATATGGCTTTACTTTGCTGGAATTATTAGTCGCGTTGGCTGTCTTTGCCATCATGGCGATTGCAGCCTACAGCGGTTTACGTCATGTCCTGTTCACTCACGCTGCTATCGAGACAGAAAACCGGCAACTGGCAATACTGCAACTTGCCGTGTTTCGGCTTGAACAGGATATTCAGCAAAGTCTGGCACGTAGTATTCGTGACGAATATGGCGAGCGGCAACCTGCATTACAAGGCGGCGGGCTAAACAACGTAACACTGACACTCACGCGCACAGGCTGGGATAATCCACTGGGCCAACACCGTTCCAACCTGCAACGGGTAGCCTATCAGCTAACAGGAAAACAGCTATGGCGCTTGCATTGGCCGGTACTGGATCGGGGCAGCCTTATCGAGCCTTCGCAAACCCTACTGCTGGATCAGGTACTGGAATTTCGTGTGCGTTTTCTTGCCCAAACCGGCAATGCCTGGCGAAGCGACTGGCCGCCGCCGGCTGCATCCGATACGGCACAGATAGCACCCGATCGCTTGCCACGTGCCGTGGAACTTACCCTGATTCTGGAGGACTGGGGTGAAATTACCCGCTTGTTGCTTTTACCCCACTGAACAACAGCGCCACGATCAAACCGGTGTCGCGTTGATTACTGTACTGTTGATCGTATTCCTCGCCAGCATTACGGCGACCCATCTGGCCACGTTACAGCACATCGCCATTCGTCGCAGTACCGTTCTCCAGCATCAGCAGCAAGCACGACTATTTACCCTGGGTGCTGAACAATGGGCGTCGCTGATGCTGCTCCGTGACCGTCAACAAAACAACACCGATCATCCCAACGAAGAATGGGCCAGTCCAGCATGGTCATTACCACTTGAGGAAGGCACAATCAACTTGCGGATTCGTGACTTACAGGGTTGCTTTAATCTCAATAATCTCTGGCAGCCGGCTGCCGGCAACAAACCAGATCAGCCCGACCCGCGCCAAAATCCGGACAAACAGCAAAAAAACGCAGTAAATGAATCCGCTCAACCCGCAACCGAGCAAAATACGGCGCCCAACAACACCGACTCACCGACAGATAAAAAGGCCCATCTCAACCAGGCGCAACTTCTGTTTTTGCAACGACTGCTGAACAAACTTGAGCTAAAACCCGAGCTGGCACAGGCCATTGCCGACTGGATTGATCCAGATGCCGATACACGTTTTCCTGACGGTGCAGAAGACAGCGACTACAGCTTACAGGACCCCGCTTATCTGGCCGCCAATCGTCCATTCCTCAGTATTTCCGAACTCAGGCTGGTCAAGGGGGTGGATCAGAATACCTACAATACCTTGGCACCATTAGTCTGCGCCCTGCCTTCGGGAACCGCATTAAATATCAATACTGCACCGGCCCCAGTGCTGGCAGCGCTGGATGACGGGCTGACGACCCTCAAGATTGAGCAAATACTCGCAAACCGTCCTGAAGAGGGTTATAAGAACGTTGATGAGCTGCTCAATGCAGCACAAATCACTGTAGAGGCCCCTGTCAAGGCGCTGCTGGGCACAAATAGCCAATATTTCCTGCTACGCACCGAAGCGCAAGTGGGTAACGGGCGAGCAATACTGTATAGTGTTTTGTTTCGAGATAATAATGGTGTCCGTATCCTACGGCGCAGTTTTGGTAACCAGGACTGACACAACCTTGCCAGCCTCACGTCTATTTTTCCGCTTCTTGTCCACTGAACATGCCGAATGGCTACGGCCCGATGAGGCTGTTCAACACGGATCACTTGCTGAACTCAGTACGCAGATGCACGATACCCGGTCGGTGCTGATTGTCCCTGGTGAATCGATCAATCTGCACTATACTCCGCTACCCGGCCGGAAACGGGCTATCTGGCCACGCGCCATTCCCTATATGCTCGAAGATCAACTGGTCGAAGATGTTGAAAACCTGCACTTTGCCCTGGGCAGCGTACCTGAACACGATCACCTGCCTGTCGCCGTGGTCGCCCATACAACCCTGCGTAACTGGCTACATACCTGCGAACGTGCTGGAATAACACCTTCTGTTGTGATTCCCGATATTTTGTTAATACCCTGGACCGAAAATGGCTGGAGTATCTTGCAAGAAGGCGAGCGTGCCATAGTCCGTACCGGGCGCTGGGAAGGCTTTGTGACGGAACATGATACGTTCACAATGATGCTGGATCTGGCCAAGGCCGGTCAAGATAGCCCACAACACCTTCATATCTGGAACCGATCTGGCACTGTGCCCCTGTTAGCTGAAAGCCAGCCGGACATTAGCATTGAACATCACAATGCCGAAAGCCTGGCCTTATTTGCTGCCAACTACCAGCCAGCCAAAACACTTAACCTGCTGCAAGGCCTTTATGCCCGACAGACGCCATGGCAACGCTGGCTACGACCCTGGCGCACGGCTGCTGCACTGGCAGGCTTGTGGTTATTCGCGCAAGGTACCGTACAACTTTACGAGCAATGGCAATTGCGACAGGAACAGGTCGCCATCAAAAACACGATGGAACAACTATTTAGACAAGCGGTTCCTGATGCAACCCGAATTGTGAATCCCAAGGTTCAGATGGCAACACGCCTGCGTGAATTGCAATCGAGCGACACCACCGACGGCGCACTATTTGAATTACTCTATCTTGGCGGACTCACATTACGCCAGTTTTCCACTATTACCCTGCGCGGTTTCAGCTACCGCGACGGCCAACTGATTTTTGATCTGCAAGGCGGCAGTCCCGCCGTTCTGGATCAACTCCAGCATGCGCTCAATCAGCAATCCAAACTACAGGCCGAGATACGAACCCTGCAAAGAGATGGCCGTCTGGAAAGCAAAATCACGTTACGGCGGACAGCCTTGTGAAAGCCTGGTGGCTGCAACTCAACACCCGCGAGCGTGTTCTAATCAGCGCGGGGATCTTGCTGACGCTGGCATTATTACTGTATACCCTGGTTTGGGAGCCGTTTCGTAATGCTAATCACCGCCTGCGGCGAAACGTGGCAGAACAACGCGCCGAGCTGAGCTGGATGCGAGAAGCCGCAAGGGAAATCAAGCGCTTGAACGCTTCGGGTCAATCCAGCATGGTGACTGCGAAAGGTTCGCTACTCACCCAGGTCGATCAAACCGCACGGGCAGCCGGTCTGGGGTCGGCGCTAACGCGCGTCATACCACAAAGTGGCGGCCAACTCAGTATTCAGCTTGATGCCGTTGAGTTCAAGCCCTTTATTACCTGGCTAGAGCTACTGGAACGTGATCATCACATCACGATTATCAATCTCAGTATCAATCGTGCCGGCCGCTCCGGTCACGTCAATGCCCGCATTATCCTGCGAGGTAACCGTTCATGAGATCCATCCTGCGCTACGGCCTATTGGCGTTGGTAGCCTTTTTATTGTTCCTGCTGCTATTGGCTCCAGCACAACTGGTCACAGATGGACTGAGCGCGTATCTTCCGAAATTCAAGGTACATAAGGCTACTGGAACGGCTATTAACGGTGTCGGGTGGGGCATCGATTGGCATGGTGTTCACATTGACCGGCTATCCTGGCGCTGGCAGTCACTGGCACTTTTATCGGGCTGGCTGGAACTGGATCTGAAGGTGCAAGATGCCAAATTCCCGCTTACAAGCAAGGTTGCCATTGCACCCAGTGGTCGTCTACGTTTTAAGGATGTCACAGGTCAACTACCCTTGACCAAACTGGCAAAGCTCGTTGGTCAGCGCCTGCCTGTAACAGGGATCTTGCGACCTGACTTACAAAACTTATACCTGGATTCAGCAAAACGACCCCAGGCAGCTCATGGTGAAATCCAGGTGCTGAATCTGCGTACCAGATCGCGTCAGCCCCTGACACTTGGGGACTTCACCATTCAGCTACGTTCACTGGAACCTGAAGGTATTCAGGGCTTAATTACGGATAACAATGCCCCCTTAATATTAAAAGCAACATTGCAGTTCATGCCCGATGGTCGTTATCATTTTAATGGCGAAGCGGCGATCCGCGATCCTGATAACCGAAAGCTACAACAGCTGACAAAATGGTTAGGTACAGCGAATGCCCAAGGCCGCTGGAATTTAAAATTCTCAGGCATCCTGGCACGTTGACAAGCTGTGACTGTAATGACAGTCAGCGGCCTATCTGCCACCCTGCTATCCATGAATTACTTAAGAGAGCGTGTGCCAATGCGACAATTACAACTTGGATTTCTGGCTATTCTAGCAACGCTTTTGCTTGCTGCCTGCGCCACTCAGCCAAAGCCGACTCACTCACCGCACCCCAAACCCAGATCGAACGATGATGTTTTCTTTCCCGCACCGTACTCACTACAGCCTCAGGTTGCATTCTGGCGTAATGTGTACGCAGTTTGGGGCCGGAACAAGGTAGTATTTTACGATAATCGTCATATGGATGTTATTTATGAAGTCATTACCTTACCTGGCCCTATTATCTCAGGCTACACCCCGGAGCAGAAACAATTACTCAAAGCGCGCCGTAAGCGCCTTAAAAACCTGCTGGCACAAATGGAATACAAGGTAGCTGTTGGTGCCCCGCTATCACGAGTTGAACAGGTATTGGCCTCCCGTATTCGAGCCAGTAGCGGTGGTGTGCGCGCCATCGCCGGTGCTAGCAAACGTCTGTACAGGCAACGCGGCTTGCGTGAGCGCTTCAAACGAGGGCTGGAAATCAGTGGTCGTTATAATGCCGCGTTTCGTCAAATATTCCGCAAAGCAGGCCTGCCGGATGACCTGGCTTATCTGCCGCATGTCGAGTCCTCTTTCCAAAATCATGCTGCATCCTCGGTAGGAGCTGCCGGCATGTGGCAATTTATGCGTTCTACCGCCCGGCAATACATGACGGTTAACCGTGCCATTGATGAGCGACTTGACCCGATTATCGCAGCAGAGAGTGCAGCACGTTATCTAGGCAATGCTTACAGCAAATTAGGCAGCTGGCCATTAGCGATTACCTCCTACAATCATGGTGTCGGTGGTATGCAACGCGCCAAAACGGCAATGGGTGGCGATATTGCCAGAATCGTGCATTATTATTCCGGCCGTAATTTTGGTTTTGCCTCGCGGAATTTTTACACAGAATTCCTTGCTGCCCGCGAAGTTGCACGTAACCACCAACGGTATTTTCCGGAAGGCATTCGCTTCAAGGCACCACTGAACCAGGATCGCATCCGTCTGCGGCAAACTGCAACAGCCGATACAGTCGCGGCTTACTACCAGGTCAGTCTGAGCAGTTTGAATCGTATTAATCGTGCCTGGAGACGAGCGGCTAAACGCGGTCGCGTCCCCTTGCCTGCTGGCTCAATGGTGTGGCTGCCTGCTGGAACCATTGACCGCCTGGTGCGACGTGGTATTGCCGGACGGGCGTTAGCACTCGCTGATCCTGTAGCGACAACCAGACAGCGCCGCAGACTGAGATAATTTCACGGTTACAATAAAAAGGCATTGATGCATCCATGTTATCACTTCATGGGTGCAGACCTTGCGTAGCCACCCTGCTGGCTCAAACGCTGGATGCCTTGAAACGCTGATACAGCCTGCAACCTGATTTCAGCCAATACTCACTGCTTCCACACACATTGCCCGCCACTACTCTTATCGAGCATATCAAGATAGCGGTGGTGTTCGGCCAATTCATCAGGATTAGCGCGAAGTATTGCCAGCGGCGGCCGATCTGCGGGCAAGACGCGACGATGGATGCTCTGCTCCGGCGTTTCACTACTTTCCTCAGCAAATAATGAATCCTGCTGGCGGGTCATCGCCAGATAAACGTCGGCCAAGATCTCGGCATCCAGCAATGCACCATGCAAACTGCGCTGCGAGTTATCAATATTGTATCGCTTGCACAGTGCATCCAGAGTATTGCGCTGCCCCGGATGGCGACGACGTGCCAACAACAAGGTATCCTCAACCTTGCAAAATTGTACTAACGGGACTTGGCCGCGGCCACACCGCTGCAACTCGTTGTCAAGAAAACCCAGATCGAAACCAGCATTGTGAATCACCAGCTCCGCACCCTGAACAAAGTCCAGAAACTGTTCAGCAATCTCGGCAAAGCGCGGCTGATTGGCGAGAAAATCATTGGTGATACCATGCACTTGCACGGCCTCATCATCAATATGACGATCCGGTTGCAGATAAACATGAAAACGCTGATCGGTCTGTCGTCGATTGACAAGCTCAATACAGCCAATCTCGATGATCCGATGCCCCTGATTGGGATCCAGTCCGGTGGTTTCGGTATCAAGAACAACCTGGCGTTCAGCCATTACAGATTCATTCCGTTCGTATTCTCTATAGGCAGGAGTACGCTATTACAGGCTTTTGGGTATCGCAATCTGTTCGACGGCCGGGCTGTACCACCGATTTCTGCTACCAATGAAAAGCAATAACCAATGAAAAGCAATATTTCTAGAACACCTTAATCTATAGCGCAAACACTATAAATTGGAACAAGTTATATATAGTGTTTGCGCGTTAAAACAGATAAATATAGCGGAGCCAGTTAATCAAATTTGATTGATTCCGCTATAGTGACAATTTCGCATCCAAAAGCTGTCGTCTCAGGTGCTCAAAACCAGGCAGTCCCAACGCTTGCCAGTTTTTCTAACTGCAATAATTGATGAATACCATCATTTGTAGCTATAGGCCTTCAACAGGATACTTGGCGTGTCTGGAAAAAATCGTTTGTACAGCGCATAACACATCAATACTGCCAATAATATACTGCTACTGTAAGCCAGTAGCGGGTTCACCAGATTATGCACATGTTCCGTTTGTGCCAAAAAATCCATTTCCCAGATGCTAGCAGCGTGGTTGGTAAAAAAGCCGAATATAAACGCTACCGACACTACACTACCTAAATATGCTGCTAATGCCCGATGACCTAACTCACGTTGTACCAAACCAATGGTGGCAATGTTAGTGGCAGGTCCTACTAGCAAAAAGATCAGTACGGCACCTGGCGAAACACCCGAGAATAACAATCCAGCAGCGATAGGCGTTGAAGCCGTTGCACAGATATACATGGGAACACCGATTAGTGCCATAACAACAAAAGCCAGTAAGCTGTCACCCCATTGCGCCAAAAATTCTATCGGTACAAAGGTTCTAATCAGTGCCGCAAATATAAAGCCGATTAATAACCATAAACTGATATCTTTAAGAAGATCAATGAAAGTAAACTGCAGCCCATCCTTGATACGCTGTAAAACATGTTGTTTTCCTGTATTACAACTTTCTGTATTACAACAAGAATCGACGCTCACCGTTTTTGTCGATTCTGATGAACAGCATGAATCCTGATCCGGTGGCAGCTTTTCCTGGCTACACGATGTTTTTTGTTTTTCTTCATCATGACCAACCAGTATTCCAGCAATAATAGCACTAGCTATCGCTGCAATTGGGCGAACAATCGCCATAAAAGGGCCCAACATGGCATAAGAAATTGAGACAGAATCTACACCCGTTTCAGGCGTAGATATTAAAAAGGAAGTGGTAGCTGCCTTGGATGCGCCGCTGCGTCTAAGTCCTATCGCAGCCGGGATAACACCACATGAGCATAGTGGCAAGGGCGCCCCTAATAAAGCAGCTTTAATGGTTGAAACCAGTCCGGGTTTTCCAAGATGATGAGATAAAAAATGACTGGTAACAAAAATTTTCATTATGCCGGAAATAAGTAGGCCTAGTGCTAACCAAGGCGCTGATTCAACAAATAAACCAACAAAGTTATTTAGTAGAACCATAAAAATCACCTCTATTAACTGTGTTTATCTAGCATGTTTACTTAGCACTTCGAGAATAGTGCAATAGGTAGCAGGCTCATCACCGCCACAGCAGGCATCACTCAATATTCTCAATGATTTTTTAATACTTTGCAGTTCCCGGATACGTTGATTAACGGTTTTAATTTTCTCGTCAATAAACGATTTAACGTCCCGACAGGAGGCTTCTTCCCTGGCCACTTCCAACGCCAGCAATTCATGAATTTCCTTTAGGGTAAAGCCCACCTCTTTGGCACTCAGAATAAAACGGATACGCTGAATATCGTCGTTGGAGTACAAACGATAGCCTGCTCGGCTACGTGCATGCGGCTGGATCAGACCATGCTTCTCATAGAAGCGGAGTGTATCCTGTGAAACATTAGTTAGTCGGGATAATGCACCAATTTTAAGCATGATTTTTTCCATGGAGCGCATTATAAACCTTGGAGTATGATCTCAGGTCAACATGGCTTTATCGACTTGTTCAACTCCCTAATTTCACAGATTGAAATCAAGCCTGTAAGGTATGATTGTCTGTGGGATCGAAGATAAGGGCAGGGCTTTCCGCGCACCCTGATCAAGATATCAGGGTAGAAACAAGGTATGTGGATGATTTATAGCCAGGCAGCCTGAATTCAACGATTGCAGCACGCCAAATCGTTATACTGTTGCAGCACCATAAAAAAGACCGGAACACTTGGCTGCTCCGGTCAAAAACCACCAAAGGAGGATCAAAAAACAACATCTCTAACGAAATGCTGCAATGCAGTATAACAATGATGCTGCATTGCGTCAATTAATTTGATTTATTTTGATTAATAAAACAACTTGGCCCCATCTATTTAAAATTGACTCTATCTATCTGGTTTTAAAAGAAAAAATCTAAAAGTCTTGCTATCCATTTATCGGCATTTCACGATGTTGCTATCCATCCTGGTATTGTCGGTGGCTACGCCGCCGGCGATCGCGGCGCCAAGCTACACGAATGGCTAATCTTGCCGCAGCACAATCTTGCCCATCTGCTCTGCAGCCAACAACCGCTGATGGGCAGAAACCGCTTCATCGAGCGAAAATATCTGATCAACAGCAGGTTCGATACGATGTTCCGTAACAAAACGCAACATAGCCGCAAATTCTCCTGGCGACCCCATAGTCGAACCCACTATCCTGGCCTGGCGGAAAAATAACTTTGCCATTTCCAGGCCAGTCGGCGGATTCCCAGCTGTTGCGCCATAGATCACAAAGCGAGCACCAGGCTTAAGTACCGAGAAACAGCCCCTGAACGTCTCGCCGCCGGTACCATCAACGATCACATCGACACCACCGCTCAACGCAGCCAGCTGCCTGGCCCAGTCCTCATCGCGATAATTCACACCACCGACTGCACCCCATTGTTGTGCCTTTTCCAGCTTGGCAGGATCACCGCTTGTTACAAAAACCCGTGCACCCAATGCAACTGCCCATTTCAGCGCAAATGTCGCAACACCGCCGCCAATGCCAGTAACCAAAATAGTTTCACCCTTTTTTGCAGCTGCTTGCGTCATCAATGCCCGCCATGCTGTCAGCCCCGCTAGCGGGATCACAGCTGCCTGCTCCCAGCCTAAAAAATCCGGCTTGGGAAAAATATGGTTTGATGGAACACAAATATACTCGGCAAATGTACCGGCATCAGGCATCCCCAAAACGCGAAAGCTCGAACTGGGAAAGCGCGGATCATCACCCCAATCCCTGGCAGGATAAATCACGACCTCCTGACCCAATGCCTCCGCAGATACCCCTGCGCCCAGCTTATCAACAATGCCCGCCCCGTCTGAACCCAAAATACATGGCAACCGTATCCCTGGATATTGACCGAGTGTAATCCACACATCACGATGATTGAGTGCTGAAGCGCGTAACCGAACACGCACATATCCTGTATCCGGCTCAGGTGTTGTTACATCACCTACATTAAGCTGTTCAATACCACCAGCCTGGATAAGCGTCACGGCTTTCATATCAACTCTCCCCGAATACATCCACACCCAATCCTGGAATCAAGTACCAGATTTTTGGTCATACCAGAATGGAAAACAAAAAAGCGATTAGGACAAATAATGTCCTAATTAACAATATTTTGCATGCTTGCGCCACCATTGTTCACTTCCTACTAAAATAGTCTAACTTTAGTTGACATATACGCCAGCTTAGCCATGACCAAGGTGGTAAATCATCGCAATCCAGGCATGTTCACCCCCGTAATCCGGATGTCAAAGTGTTTTGGTTTTAAGCATATAAGCATCCAAAATACCCCCTAGCTGGCTATAACTGCCAGGTTTCCTAAAAACGACTCAAAATAGTTTTAGAGAAACACCCACAACGCATCTGAACCACTGCGAAGAGACACATGATGACCGATAAGCCCATCAATATGACGCGCCCGCTGGATATGACGCATGAAAAGCGTAATATTGGACCACAGCGTATTCAGCGGCCGATCTACCAAGATTCCATACCCACCTGCAACAATGCCTGTCCGGCAGGTGAAAACATTCAAGCCTGGTTAACGCACGCACAAGCAGGATCTTTCAAGCAAGCCTGGCAGAAGCTGACTGAAGAAAATCCCTTGCCTGCCGTTCATGGCCGAGTGTGCTATCACCCCTGTGAAACAGCGTGCAATCGCGACAAGCTGGATGCACCCGTCAGCATCCATGCCATTGAACGTTTCCTCGGTGACAAGGCACTGGAAGAAGATTGGCAATACGAGATTACCGCACAACCGAGCGGCAAACGTGTGCTCATTGTTGGGGCAGGTCCTAGCGGTTTATCTGCTGCCTACCATTTGGCGCGACTGGGCCACACCGTTGAAATCCACGAAGCCGGCCCGGTTGCCGGCGGCATGATGCACTTTGGTATCCCTGCCTATCGTCTACCCCGCGACGTGCTCGATGGTGAAATTAAGCGCATCGAGAATATGGGCGTCAACATCGTCCTGAATCATCGGGTTGATGACCTACTGACCGAGAAAAAAGCGGGAAACTTTGATGCCATGTTCGTTGCTGTTGGCGCACACCTCAGCAAGCGTACCGATATCCCGTCCCGCGATGCAGGCAAGATGCTGGATGCGCTGGGATTCCTCAAGGAAGTGGAAAGCGGCAATGTGCCCAAGCTGGGTCGCCGTGTCGCCATTTATGGTGGCGGTAACACCGCAATGGACGCTGCCCGTGTTGCCAAACGGCTTGGGCATGAACCCATGATTATTTATCGCCGTGATCGTGAACATATGCCTGCACACGACTTTGAAGCGGACGAGGCACTTGAAGAAGGCGTAAAAATTCACTGGCTGCGTACTATCAAGGCTATTGAGGAAACCACTTTCACCGTCGAAGTGATGGAGATTGACGAGGCCACAGGTCGGCCACGCCCGACTGGCGAAATAGAAACCATAGAAGCCGATGCCTTGATTATGGCACTGGGCCAGGATGTCGATACCAGCTTTTTGGGAAAAATCCCCGATTTGCAGTTTAAAAGTGATGGTGTGGTAGAAGTTGATGAAAACATGATGACCCACTATCCAGGCCTGTTTGCAGGCGGTGACATGGTGCCTTCTGACCGTACCGTCACCATTGGTGTTGGCCATGGCAAAAAAGCAGCTCGTAACATCGACGCCTGGCTGCGGGGCGACACATACAACAAGCCACCTAAAGGCCCAATTGCAACCTTCGACAAGCTACATGTCTGGTACTACACCGATGCTGCCCAGCGTCCGCAGGGGCATCTGGACATGAAAAAGCGTCAAAGCAGCTTCGAAGAGGTGGTCGGTGGCCTGGGACAAAAAGAAGCGGTCTATGAGGCCAAACGTTGCCTGTCTTGCGGCAATTGCTACGAGTGTGATGGCTGTTATGGTGCATGTCCTGAAGACGCCATTATCAAACTCGGACCTGGGCGGCGCTATCGATACAATTATGATCTGTGCACCGGTTGCGCGGTCTGCTTCGAGCAGTGCCCTTGCCATGCTATCGAGATGACTCCTGAGCCATAAATCACAGCACAAGTCCTGATCGAAAATGGCGAACAGATGAACAGATCCACATAAAAAACTTTGCCCGTCACACAAGGCGGGCCTTACGAGAGAAACGTAATGACTGAACGGCAAGTGACCACGATTGACGGTAATGAAGCGGCGGCCTATGTCGCCTACCGCGTCAGCGAAGTCTGCGCAATTTACCCCATCACCCCCTCCTCTACCATGGGCGAACTGGCTGACCAATGGTCATCGGAAGGGATCAAAAATATCTGGGGCAGTGTACCAATGGTAGTTGAGATGCAGAGTGAAGCCGGTGCAGCCGGCGCAGCGCATGGCGCTTTGCAAACCGGTGCGCTCACCACCACTTTTACTGCCTCGCAGGGTCTCATGTTAATGATTCCCAACATGTACAAGATTGCCGGTGAACTGACCTCAGCAGTCTTCCATGTTGCTGCTCGCTCCCTGGCAACCCAGGGACTATCCATTTTTGGCGACCATCAGGATGTGATGGCGGTACGCTCCACAGGCTACTGCTTGCTTTCATCTGCTTCAGTGCAGGAAGCGCATGATATGGCAATGATCGCCCACGCAGCGACCCTGGAAGCCCGCGTACCCTTCCTGCACTTTTTCGATGGCTTCCGTACCTCACATGAAGTCAACAAGCTGACGCTGCTTTCTGATGATGATATTCGGGCAATGATTTCAGATGAGCTGGTGCTGGCACATCGTGAACGCGCCCTTAATCCAGATCGGCCCTTTATTCGTGGTACGGCTCAAAACCCGGATACCTATTTCCAAAGCCGTGAAACCGTCAATCCGTTTTATGAGAAAGTGCCAGACATCGTTCAAAAAACAATGGACAAGTTCGCACAAATCAGCGGACGGCGATACAACCTGTTTGACTACATCGGCGCTCCCGATGCAGAGCGTGTGCTGATTTTAATGGGTTCAGGGGCGGAAACAGCGCGGGAGACTGTCGAATACCTTAACCAGAAAGGTGAGAAAATAGGCGTATTGCTGGTCCGTCTGTATCAGCCATTCTCTGCCAGTCATTTTTTGGCAGCATTACCGGCCAGCACCCGCTCCATTGCTGTGCTGGATCGCACGAAAGAACCCGGTTCAACCGGTGAACCCTTATACTTGAGTGTAGTAAATACACTGCTGGAAGCGCATACCGCTGGCCAGCTGCCAACCGCTACCATGCCCAGAGTAATCGGCGGTCGTTATGGCCTGTCGTCCAAGGAGTTCACACCGGCAATGGTCAAGGCAGTGTTCAATGAGCTGAGCAAGGACAAGCCCAAGAATCACTTTACCGTCGGTATTGTGGATGATGTTGGCCACACCAGCCTGGATGTAGATCCGACATTTATTATTGAATCAGATAAAGTAGTACGGGCGATGTTCTACGGCCTGGGCGCAGACGGTACGGTCGGTGCAAACAAAAACTCGATCAAAATCATTGGCGATGATCCCGAGTTTTATGCTCAGGGCTATTTTGTTTATGACTCGAAAAAGTCCGGATCTCAAACTGTTTCACATCTGCGCTTCGGCCCGGAACCGATTCACTCGACATATTTGGTGCAATCTGCCAATTTCATTGGTTGTCACCAATTTAATTTTCTCGACCGGGGCAATGTGCTTAATAATGCTGCAGATGGGGCGATTTTGCTGCTCAATACCAGTCCTCACCAGCCGGACGAAGCCTGGGACAAAATTCCGCGTTCTGTACAAGAACAGATTATTGCCAAAAAACTGAAAGTGTATGCGATCAATGCGGAGAAGGTGGCGCGTGAAAATGGGATGGGCACCCGCATTAACACCATCATGCAGACCTGTTTCTTTGCCATTTCCGGGGTAATGCCACGAGATAAGGCCATTGAAAAGATCAAGTACATGATCAAGAAAACCTACACCCGCAAGGGTGAGGAAGTGGTGCAAAAAAACTATGAGGCAGTGGATAATACACTGGTTGATCTAAAGGAAATCACCATACCAGCGACCGTCAGCAGCACCCGTGAGCTGCCACCTATCGTTTCCGAATCAGCGCCCGATTTCGTGCGCAACGTCACTGCAATGATGATGGCCGGACGCGGTGATGAATTGCCGACCAGCGCACTCCCTGTTGACGGTACTTACCCCAGTGGTACTACCAAGTGGGAGAAACGCAATATTTCCAACTTTGTACCGATTTGGGAGCCGGACATCTGTATCCAGTGTGGCAATTGCAGCATGGTTTGCCCACACGGTGTGATTCGCGCCAAATTCTACGATGAAAGCAACCTGGAAAAAGCGCCTGAAGTTTTCCGGACCGCACCGATTGATGCCCGTGGGTTTCCCAATATCCGTTACACCTTGCAGATTTATCTGGAAGACTGTACTGGCTGTAGTTTGTGTGTTGAGGTCTGTCCAGCCAAGAGCAAAGAGAAGGTTGGACATAAAGCCATCAATATGGCCCGCAAGACCCCTGATTCCTTACAGCAGGGACGCGACAATATTCATTTCTTTGAAACCCTGCCGGAAATTGACCGTGGGCGGGTCGATTTCTCTACAGTACGCGGCGTACAGTTCCTGCCACCATTATTTGAATTCTCTGGCGCCTGTTCGGGCTGTGGGGAAACACCTTACGTCAAACTGCTTTCACAATTGTTTGGGGATCGCCTGCTGGTTGCCAACGCGACCGGCTGTTCCTCGATTTATGGTGGTAATCTGCCAACGACACCATGGGCCACGAATAGCGAAGGTCGTGGACCGGCCTGGTCAAACTCCCTGTTTGAAGATAATGCCGAGTTTGGTCTGGGCTTTCGCCTAACGGCTGACAAACATCTGGAATACGCTCAAGAGTTATTGCACACGCTGGCAGGATCATTGGGGCAAGATCTGGTCAATGACCTGCTCAACAGCGAGCAAATCACCGAGGTCGATATTCGCCAGCAAAGGAGTCGGGTTGCAGAACTGAAGCAACGGCTGGCCGCGATGGATGACCCGCGTGCCAAACAACTACTGGCCATTTCTGACCAGTTGGTACGGCGCAGTGTCTGGATTTTGGGTGGTGACGGCTGGGCGTATGACATTGGCTCATCCGGTGTTGATCATGTCCTGGCCAGTGGCCGCGATGTCAACGTACTGGTACTGGACACCGAGGTGTATTCCAATACCGGTGGGCAAATGTCCAAATCAACCCCGATGGGCGCAGTTGCCAAATTCGCGGCCGCAGGTAAGCAGGTTGGCAAAAAAGATATCGCTCTACAAGCCATTTCTTATGGCAATGTATTTGTTGCGCGTATTGCAATAGGCGCAAACCCACAGCAGGCATTACTCGCCTTCCGCGAGGCAGAGGCCTATCCAGGGCCATCGTTGATTCTGGCATACAGCCACTGTATTGCCCACGGTATCAATATGCAGCGCGGCCTGGATCAGCAACATCTGGCGGTGGAAAGTGGTCACTGGCCATTATTGCGCTATAACCCGGCAGTACGCGAATCGGGTGAAAATCCGTTTATTCTCGACTCACAGCGTCCTAAGGTTCCACTCAAGAAATACGCCTACAACGAGGTTCGCTACAAAGTGCTAGCGCACACTAATCCTAGAGAAGCTGAAAAGCTGATGGAACAGGCACAACACATTATCAACCAGCGTTGGACTGTGTACGAGGATATGGCAGCTCGCAGCGGCAGCACGTTCCAGCCGAGCTACAAATAACCTAACCCGCAGAATGTGCAGTGGTGCCTGGTCCAACAGATTAGGCGCTGCTTCCGACCGAACCCGAACATTACAGGTAGAAGGAATCATCATGGATTTGCGAACCACTTACATGGGAATGGAGTTAGCGCATCCCATTATTGCGTCATCATCGCCATTATCCGGCACCGAAGCAGACATCAAGCGTCTGGAAGATGCCGGTGCATCAGCGGTCGTCATGTTCTCGTTGTTTGAGGAACAGTTACAACATGATAGTGCTGCACTGGAACACTTGATGACAGCCGGTACAGAGAGTTTTGCCGAATCGCTAAACTACTTTCCGGATATGGATGATTACACCGTTGGCCCCGACCACTATCTGGACTTACTGCGTCGTGCCAGTGAGTCGGTCGATATCCCGATCATCGGCAGTCTCAATGGCATCACCAATGCCGGATGGATTGAGCACACCAAACTGATGCAGGATGCCGGTGCGCGAGGTATTGAGCTGAATATCTATTACATTCCGGCAGATTTAACCACCAGCGGTCGTGAGGTGGAAGAGCGCTATATTGAAATTGTCAAAGCGGTGAAAGCCGCCGTCACCGTTCCTGTAGCGGTCAAACTGAGCCCGTTTTTCAGCGCTATTGGTGCGATGGCAAAGTCACTGGATGATGCCGGTGTCGATGCCCTGGTTTTATTCAACCGCTTTTACCAGCCCGATTTTGATCTTGATAAACTGGAAGTTGCACCAAATCTGGATTTGAGCACACCCGATGAAATTCGCCTACCACTACTGTGGATTGCGATTCTCTATGGGAAGATAAAAGCGTCATTGGGCGCAACCCGTGGTGTGCATACCCCAATTGAAGTTGTGAAGTACCTGATGGCAGGTGCTGACGGTGTGATGACGACTTCAGCGCTGCTTAAACACGGCAGCAATCACATCGGGACACTGCGCGACGGCTTGCAGACGTGGATGGAAATAAACCGCTATGAGTCAGTCTCACAAATGAAAGGCTCGATGAGCCAGAAGAATGTTGAGGATCCCACCGCGTTTGAGCGTGCCAACTATATCAAGACGCTGGAAAGCTATAAGGCCGATTACATTATCTAGCGTTTGCTTCTACTCGCCCAAAACAAGCTGCAAGTTAAAAAGGGATCACATCAGTGATCCCTTTTCTCATGGAGATACGCAATTTCCGGCATAAACAGACCCAATTATTTCACGGGCTGGCTACGCACCGCGCCTGATTATTTCCAGCAATCTGCCACCGTTACTCCAGGTGCTGCGCCGCTGATGCCTTTCACCCCAGCCTCATCCAGCGTCAGCGTACCGCACTTATCGTTTGCCTGAGCACTACCTGCCACCGGAGCCGCATTGAGGGTAAATGTAGTTGGCGTGATATTTGTCAGGGTAAGGTTATACTGCACGTCCCCCCCCCCAACCGGTGACACAGTAAAGCCCGAGCTGCCAAAAAGCGTTGCATCCCCAACACCTGTACCTGCCCGATCCTGATCGTAGCGCAGATTGTCGGTATAAAACCGTTCCATCCACTGCGCAGCCTGCAACGCGACACTCTGAGCATCGGCTCGCCGTGACTTGCGCACATGCTCCTGATAACTGGGGTAGGCGATAGCCGCAACAATCGCAACAATGGCCACAACAATCATCACTTCAATCAAGGTAAAACCAGAATAATTCTTTTTCATTGCGTTACATCCAAATACGTGAGAGGACTTCCGCTGACAAACACCGCAACCGCCAGCAGACTGGACAGTTGCAGTGAAATACATCAGCAGATTACACCACTATTGCTGTAGCAATTGTCGCCAGGATTGCCGGCCTAGCTGACCTTCTGTCGGATCAATTGAATTGGAAGCCGGTCGCCCTGTACTTCCCAGGGATACAATGTATTCCGCACCCGTTTGCAGATTCTCGACAGCTCTTGGCTCAGAGAGCATGCCGACATCAGAAGGCTTGCTGCTGACTGGAACCTGTACTGTATTACCATCCTCAGTAATCTCGACAAGATCGACATCCTTGAATGGTGATTTTTTCAGGCGGGAACCGCTGACTGCATCCAAAATAATCTGGTTACCGCTACCACCAGCATCACATATATCCGATGAGGTGATTATGGTATTGAAAATCACCCGCTTGTTACGAAGCAACCCATTGGTGACTTGCCGTTCACCCTTATTGTCAGGCCCAAAAACCAGATCCACAAACCAGCCCATATGCTTGTCTGATACACCATCCTCAACACTGCCGCCTGCAGGATTTTCATCAACCTTATCATTCCAGTAGATTCTATGATCACTGGTTACATAATGGCCGCTAACGTTGGCAATAATTTCCTGTTTTAACAGATGCTCACGACCCAGTGGCAATAATGATGCGGCAGTACTGACATCACTCCAATCCCGATCCCAAACCGCATACAGTGCTTGTGTTGCACGTCCACCACTGGTGTTATCACTGGACTCGAAGTATTTGCCGGTACCAAAAAATAACAGGTAGCCGTCATAAGGGTGTACATCCACCTCCGGACGTGTGGTAATCGGCTGGTTCCTGTAATTACCGGTGGCATCTGTGTCGCGACTCACAGCCTTGAACAACGGCTTGCCGTTATAGGCAACCTCCCAATTGTTTGGGGTGCTATCACTGACATCAAATTTCCACAGATTACCTTGCAGATCACCTCCATAAACATACTTGACTGTGGTGTAATCGGTCGCCTCAGGATCAATAGCGGCTACGGGCGTGGCCAAGCCATTAGGTACAGTACCCGGACTGTTTGAACCGGTCGCCGTACTCATCTTTTTCACATAATCCAGGCTACCATCATCTTTCAGGCCGAAAACGTACAGCATGGCATAACCGTTATCACTGGCATGCCCATCGGCCTCGGTGTTGTTGTAACCATTGCCAATGATCGCCGCATATTTTCCATTTGCCATCTTGGCAATTGTCGGCTTGCTGAAGGTATACCCCAAGTCCTTGTCATCTGCGTCACTGAATTCCCAAAGCACATCACTCGCACTAAAGCTATCCGGATTAGTGACATCCAGCGCATAAAGGGCTTGTCCACCACCCCGCATGGTGCCAATCAAAATTTTGCGCCCGCCAATATCCTTAACCACCGGGGAGCCATCCACCGTGTAAAAGTGGGCATAATTCGGATGCGTCAATTGATTGAGTTCACCAAGAACCACTCTGGGGATATAAGCAAACAATTCCTTACCATCAGCGGCATCAAAAGCATGCAGCATCCCGTCGTTGGCACTGACATAAACAACCGATGGATTACCTTCGACATAGAACGGATCCGAATGAACAATATCGCCTAGCATACTGCTACGCTCGCGGAATTTGTTCGCTTCTAGCCAGCCGCTATCCCCTTCAACAACACCTTTACCACGCAGAAACGCAAGCCGCTGTTCACCCTTACCATCTACCGTCCCTGTGATGGGGTGTGTATTCAAAGCAGCCTGCTGACTGGCATCGAGATTGCCCCACAGGAATTCAATTCCATCACCATCCGGTTTACTGGTAAAAATCTTGCGGCTTGCAGGTGACTGGCGCGCAAACGCAGAATTGGCGCCTAACGTATCCCAAACAGGTGTACCGGTATCAAACGTACCATCAGCCTTGATATTAACGGCCACCAATTGTCCGATCCAGTCCTTACTGTTAAAGCGGGCAAGATAGGATATTGCGTCTCTCTGATTGGTCACAAAGCCGGCATTCAGGGAAATCGCTGATGCTGAACCGGCACGTGCGGAAATATCGCGAAGTATCCGGCTAAGCCCATCAACTAGCTCATCGGGATTACGCGCTGAAAGGAACCCTCCCCGACTGTTGTAAGCAGCATGCCACATATCGTCAATTTTATTAGCGGCTTTCCCGGCAGGATTTCCCCAATCTCCGCTTTCCGAGAGCTTGCCATCACTGTCTAGTACTCTTGCTTCCGTTGGCCAGCCACTATCCGTTGGGTATTTAAGCTCGCCCTCAACACCGAATGCCACAGTAAATGTCACCATATGTTGCCAGTTTGCCTGGTCAAAGGGCGTTGTCTTGACCTTATTCTCCAATGGTGAAAGATCTGTCTTGTAGTAATGGTGAGCCACATCCGCCAGTGTTGTACCATCCGCTCCATCACCATCACTGTTTCCTATCGTAGACCCAGGAGAGCCTCCATTCCAAAAACCGTCAGTGGTTAGCAAGGTAAAGTTCTGCTGACATTCCCCACCAGCACCCTCAGGCAAAATGGGACTGCTTTTACCGCTTGGGCTGCTCAGGGTCCCTTCAAAGTATTGACCTGCCCGCCGTAAGGCTTTTCTTAAAGGAGTTCCATTTCTGGTAAATTTAAAACCATGCATCTTTTCGATAAGATTATTGTTATGGTCAATAAATGGTGGATTGGCCTGGACTGGTGCTTCGACAAACAGATAATTTGGCCAGTCTCCGTTGTATTTATTCAAAACAGTGATACCGTAACGGAGATTTGGAAACTGGTTTATAACCTTTGCCAATGAGCCTTTAGCAACAAAAGAACGCCGCCGATGATAACTGTACCAATTGGCAATATTTGTCTTGGTTTGCGCGACCGAAAGACCGCCCAGTTCTGCATGAGCACCCGTGCCTGTCAATGTCTTGGTTGTACCCACTTGATTCACCAGCAAGCGTCCTTTTTTATATGCGCCCTTGTAATAGCAGCGAGGCTCATCGGTTATTGATGGGTAGGGTGATGATACCGGGCAATAAGTCGTCTCGAACGTTTTGACAGTAATCGTATCGCCTGCCCCTTTCTTGACCGTGTAGAGCGTATAGGTATCCCATAGATCTATTTTTTCGTTAGGCGTTTCGGTCATATTAATGATATTGCCGCCTCGTGGTGTACTGTGATCGGGATTCCAACCCTTATCATCGCTCCACACGGCATAATAAAAGTCTTGGTCACTTAAGTTACGGGTCTTGCTATAGCCTGCTGTACCTGACTGAGGGTTGCTGCGCACATTGGTATAAACAGCGTCTGTACCAATACCAATCCAAGGTTCGTATTTGGTCTTGGGATCGTAATACAACACATTCAGATCTGAAGAGAAGATACGCCAGTCCCACAAAATACCTTCATCATTGGGTGCTGTCCGATCAGGATTGGGTCGAAGAAACGTATAATCGAAATTACAGGAATAAATTGGACGATAATAGCCAGAAGTACATGTACCGTCGTAAACATTGTCATCATTATTGAAGTAGTAAGAGAATTTTTTTCCAAATCTATCTGATGTATAACTTTCGCCGGCAGAAACATAACCCCACCATATCTTTGAAATATTCGCTGCACGGTCCTGGGATTCATGATACTGGTTCTTTCTAACATCCCAGTCATATGCGTAGGTTGTCCAGAAATGATTATTGGTAAACTCCCAATCCATAGAGCCTGAATCATCCAGTGTAATAAAAACATTTGGCACAACGCCTACTATTCCAACAAACAAGGGAACCTTGGAAATATCCAGTAGTGCGGCATTCGCTACTGTAAAATGTAATAAACCACCTGACAGTAGTGCCGCTATTACTGCTTTTTTACAGTGCTGCAATAGCATTTTTTTCATGGCAATCTCCGTAAAAGATAAAACAGAATTTTCAAAAAAATAGTATGTTACTACTAAGGGTTAGCTGCATAATAAACCTGGTACACACTGGTTTGCAGCATAGTAGTCGCTGTACTGCTGCCACCAACAGCACGTGAAGTCATACGAAAATAATTCCGCTCACGATGGAACCGTTCTTCGTTCTTACTCATAAAGCTAATGCCATCAATAAACCGCATCCGCTTTAATGCCCGCGCTTCAGGAGTACTATCAGCTGGTGCATAAACATACGTTTCCATAATGCAATCCGGTTGGGCAATCACACCACCCAGCGTTGCGTTGGGAAGTCTGTTTGCCCATATATCGGCATGACTTGCGGCCAGATCCCACCACGCTTGATCCCGCGTAGCTTCCAGCCACCAGCGCTTTCCATTACTTTGATCCGTATCCAGCCGCATTGCTGGAAAATGGCTTGCTGCAGCCGCACCTGCCTGGCTTTCATCCAGCGTCCAAAAATAAGTGGATACTTCAGCATTACCATCACCATCACCATCAACATCAACTCTTACATCCCGCGCAGGTAATATAGGCGGTTGATTCGGTGGTAAATTTGCGTCATACCGATTCACCTGCTGGAGATAATTATTCTGTAACAACTGCTCACAGTTACGTAATGCTGCTTCAGACGCCTGAAAAGAAAGATTGCTATCACGCAGATTACCGGCCATCTTTTCCTGAAGGGTTGTACCCTGCATGGCGGTAACACCCACCAGAGTAATGACTGTCATTAAAATCAATCCAACGATTAATGCTGCACCACGTTGTTTTTGTGGAAGAGCAAAAGGATTCTGTCGCATTGGAGTACTCCTGAATAATAAATGTGCTCTAACGCACCTTGTTACGAATATTGACCGTAGTCCCCATGACATAGCGCATCCGCCTATCGCCTGGGTTCACTGGTACGCCATTGAGCATGTACTGTCGTGAGTCCAGCGTTAGATTGTCTTGATCCGAGCGGACAACAAGCTCAATACGGACGGCAATCACTCGATCCCAACCACCGTTCGCGGCTACATTGTTCGCCGTCACATAAGTCAGATTGGCGCCACCGGTCAACCGCCCTATTGAATCAACACCACCCGCACCCTGGCTTAACCCGTAGGTAATTTGCATGTTCTCCAAACCACCAACCATGGGCGCACGAGCCGTAAAAGCACCACCATTCACGGCAACACGGCATGACAATGAGCGTGCGCCATCGGGCGCAGGTGCAGACAAATCAAGGATGATATCCGCTATGCCTGGTATGTTAGGGGTAGCAGGATTAACTGGCGGGATTGCAGCACCCAAACAGGTTGCAATAGCGGGATCATTGCTGCCCTGATAGCGAATACGGATACTGTCAGGATTCGCTCCCGACCCATCGGTACCTAAAATAACCTGCCCTTCCAGCCACGGGGCAACCGCAGCAAATCCACGTTCGTTTAGCGCCGGATTCCAACCTGTATCCGCCTTGTTCCAGGGATAAGACTGATAGCCTGCCAGCCGGATATAGCGGTTGAGAATCGTCATGGCAATGCGCCCATCTTCCTGCATTCGGGATGCTGACTGCTGAATACGTGCTGATTGCTGGGTACTTAAAAAAACCTGTATCACCGCATTTAACAACAATAAGCCCAGCACCAGACCAATCATGATTTCAATCAAAGTAAAGCCGGCTTGCCGCTGATAGCCCAGATAGCCTATATCTACGATCCGTTGTTTTTGTTTCATCATATTCACATCCAACTCACATAATTCCCGAAAGGCTTATCGTTGCGTAACGACAAAGCGCTGATACTGATTCGGATCACCGGTGCGCTGATCATCCCACCACACCTTGATCGCATAAGTTGTTCCACCTGCACAGGCAGGATTGCCACCAGGGGGAGGGGTGCCATCGTCAAACACTCCAGAGTCCTGACAGACAACACCTGTCGCATTGCCTGGCAATAAACGTGCAATCTTTGCACGCCACTCCTGCATGTCGTTTTGTGCCATTTCTGCGGGCGCACAACCCGAACCATCAGAACAGCCAGCGATATTGGCAGGGGCAGGATTGTTATAGTCGCCGTTAATGAACCCGACAGGATTGGCACGCATCCGGTCAGCCATCTCATAAGCCAACAGGGTCGCCTGAGTACGCAGATAAGCACTTTGGTTAAAACGCAAACCACTGACTTGCAGGCCCGCTAATCCCAGTAGTCCAATGGTTAAAACCAGCACTGCAACCAGGATTTCTATTAGGGTAAATCCGTCCGAACGGTGATAGTGGTAGCGCAAGACATGATTCATGATTTTATTACTCCTGAATAAAGGATCAATCCGGAACTATGGGCAAAGCGATGCTGCAGTGGGCACCGTCGCGGTATCAAATCTTTGTATGCGTATGCGCCCGATTAAACTGATAAAAATCCTTCTTGCAGAATCCCTATAATTCTGTTTACACAATGTCAAGGAACCATTTGGTGCACCCGCACCAATACGTGAAAGTATTCCTGAAGAATCATATGAAATATAATTATTGACATTACCTGCCCCAGCAAACGTTAGGCTGGCGGGGAATGCTTCTGTAACCTTGAGAACTTGCTCCCCGGCGTCAACAGCTGCATTTGCGTTTGTATCAGTAAAAACAATCCAGCCTTGTTGATAACCGCCACTGTTCGTACAAGAGGCGCCATCAGAACTTTTACAGATCGTCATTCTCTGACCACGCTTTACTGCCTCGGAGCGCGCCAAATTAACCGAAGCAACCAGTGCATTAGCAGCTGAGGTTAGTTGGTTGTTATTGATAATTCTTTGAAAACTTGGCACGCCGAAACCCAAAATGATTGCTGCTATAGCCAAGGTAATCATTAATTCAATCAAGGTAAAACCGGTTACTTTATTCATTCGCTGCCTGTTCATCTCATGATGACCTCAAAACGCTTGGTGTTCCGAATTCTCCATAATGCACTGCCACTACACCACCGCCTTATCTGGCACGTGTACTTTAACCGGTATCCTGACAAGCAAGTGCTGCAAAATGGACGAACGGTATTTTTTCCCGGATTAATGGTTCGACAATGCGTTTACGCTCTTTATGCCGCGATCCACATACCGGTAACCGGGGGTGCTGTGAAAAAGGGTATAGCTCATCCCAATCAATCGACAAAATCATCGGGATCAGTTGTATTTCAGAATGAAGACGTACGGGTGAACGGCTGCGACAGAATCATCCTGTCAAAATACAGCAGCTCAACCGCACTGATTACGGCATGATAATCTGATTTCAGCAAGCGATACTACAAACGGTAAAATCCAGTGTATTCATACTTCTCACCATTCACCTGAGCGCATAAGATCGCCATGAGTGAATGACCAGCCTGAGCGTGCCAAGCATGAATTCAGAGCACCATCCTGTTCAACAGGTGATGCATTGTCATCCATGACTTCATGTTGAAGGAAAGATCAAGCTTATTTGCTGTGCCATAATTATTGAAAGCGCTTATGCCTTGAGCTTTTGCATAAGCAACGCATTGACCTGTTGCGGATTGGCCTTCCCCCTGGACATTTTCATCACCTGCCCAACAAAGAAACCATATAATTTGTCCTTACCTGAACGATACTGTTCTAGCTGTTTGGGATTATTGGCAATCACTTCATCGACAATTTTCTCAATCGCCGAGCTATCGGTAATTTGTCGTAAACCACGCTTGTCGATGATAGTGTCTGCATCACCCTCACCCACCCACATAGCTTCAAACACTTCCTTGGCCATCTTGCCTGAGATCGTTTGATCTTGAATCCGCTTGAGCAAACCGGCCAGCTGTATCGCACTTACCGGACTTTCGGTAATGCCCTTGCCCGCCTTGTTAAGAAAACCGGACAAATCACCCATCATCCAATTCGCACATAACTTCGGCTCACCGCCCAGTTCAGCCACCAGCAATTCATAATACCCCGCCAGCTCACAACTGGCAGTGAGCACACTTGCGTCATAGGCCGATAACGCATATTGATCAATAAACCGCTGTTTCTTTACATCAGGCAACTCAGGCAACTCGGCACGGACAGCTTCAAGGAATGTCTCTTCAATGATCAGTGGCAATAAATCAGGATCAGGGAAGTAACGATAATCGTTCGCTTCTTCCTTGCCGCGCATCGAACGTGTTTCACCCTTGTCAGGATCATAAAGCCTTGTTTCCTGAACAATATTTATCCCCGATTCAATCAGGTCAATCTGCCGTTCAATTTCAAACTCAATCGCCCGCTCGACAAAGCGAAACGAATTGAGATTCTTGATTTCAGTGCGAGTACCTAAATTGGGATCGCCCTGATGTCGCACTGAAACATTCGCATCACAGCGGAATGAACCTTCCTGCATATTACCGTCACAGATCCCCAGATACACGACAATCTGATGCAGCTTTTTCATGTAGGCAACGGCTTCTTTCGCCGAGCGCAAATCCGGCTCAGAGACGATTTCCAGCAGTGGCGTACCGGCGCGATTCAAATCGATACCCGACAGTCCCTGAAAATCCTCATGGAGTGATTTTCCGGCATCTTCTTCCAGATGCGCACGAATCACACCAATTGTCTTGCTGATACCTTCCTCCAGATCGATGACTAGCCGTCCTGCCTGGACAACCGGTAATTCATATTGGCTGATCTGGTAGCCCTTGGGTAAATCGGGATAAAAATAATTCTTGCGCGCAAATACTGAACGGGATGCAACCTGTGCATCAATTGCCAACCCAAACATCACTGCCATTCGCACAACATCGCGGTTCAGCACCGGTAATACACCGGGAAGACCCAGATCAATAGCGCATGCCTGCGTATTGGGCTCAGCACCATACGCCGTTGCTGCACCAGAAAAAATCTTGCTTTTAGTCGCAAGCTGGGCGTGGATTTCCAACCCAATGACAGTTTCCCATTCCATAACACCAAAACCTTGCAGCGAATTAAGGAGTATTTAGCTAAAAGCGGCCGGTGAACGCTGATGCCAGTCAGTGGCTTGCTGATAGCGATGTGCCGCATTGAGCAGCCGATCCTCAGTGAAGTAATTGCCAATCAATTGCAAACCCACCGGACGTTGACCAACAAAACCGGCAGGTAGTGATAATCCCGGTAATCCGGCAAGATTGACAGCAATGGTGTATATGTCTGACAAATACATCATCACTGGATCATCCAGTTTTTCACCAAGACCAAACGCTACTGTCGGCGATGTCGGCCCAGCGATCAGATCGACCTGTTTAAAAGCACGCTGAAAATCATCGCTAATCAGCCGTCGAATCTGCTGTGCCTTGAGGTAATAGGCATCGTAGTAACCGGCTGACAAGGCAAATGTCCCGACCAGGATACGGCGCTTGACTTCATCACCAAACCCTTCACCGCGTGAACGGGTGTACAAATCCAGCAAATCTTTGGGATTCTCGCAGCGATGGCCATAGCGAACACCATCAAAACGTGCCAGATTGGAAGAGCATTCTGCCGGCGCAATCACATAATAAGCAGGCACAGCCAACTTGCTGTTAGGCAGACTAATATCAGTAACTTTCGCGCCCAGGTTGCGATATTCGGCAATGGCCTCATCAATCACCTTTGCTACCTGATTGTCCAGCCCTTCACTGAAATATTCACCGGGCAAACCGATTCGCAACCCATCCAATGGTTGATTCAAGGCAGCCACATAATCAGGAACAGGCTGGTCGGCACTGGTGGAATCACGCGAATCAAGACCTGCCATTGCCCTAAGGAGCACAGCACAATCCTCAGCCGTCCGTGCCATAGGGCCACCCTGATCAAGGCTGGAAGCATAAGCAATCATACCCCAGCGTGACACACGGCCATACGTCGGTTTTATCCCGGTGATGCCACACAACGCGGCGGGCTGGCGAATGGAGCCACCGGTATCGGTTCCTGTCGCACCCGGCGCCAGACGGGCAGCAACTGCTACTGCAGAACCCCCCGATGATCCCCCCGGAACAGCATTCACATCCCAAGGATTTTTGGCCACACCGTAATAACTGGTTTCGCTGGATGACCCCATGGCAAATTCATCCATGTTGGTTTTGCCCAGGGTCACCGCCCCCGCAGCATTCAACTTCTCAACCACGGCAGCATCATAAGGGGCAATAAATGAATCGAGCATTCGCGAACCACAAGATGTCCGAATCCCGTTGGTACAGAAAATATCCTTATGCGCAATCGGTATACCTGTCAGCGGTTCGGCCTGACCGCTTGATCGGTATTGGTCAGCGGCCCGCGCCTGAGCCAGCGCCCTGTCAGCGGTCACTGAAATAAAAGCGTTCAACTGTGGATTGAATCGTTCGATACGCTCCAGAAAATCACGGGTCAGTTCTTCACTGCTAAACTCGCCATTAGCAAGTCCAGCACTTAATTCAGCAATGGTTTTATCGTGCATGGCAATCAGTCAGGACAGGATGGGATCACTCACTCAATCACTTTGGGAACCAGATACAATCCGGTTTCAGTGCAAGGCGCAAGCGCCTGAAAATCCTCGCGCCGGTTGGTTTCAACGACCTGATCAGGACGCAGGCGCTGTACCATATCCAGTGGATGCGCCATTGGTACAACGCCTTCAGTATCAATGGCATTCATTTGTTCAACCAGATCCAAAATGGCGGATAGATTCCGAGCATAGCCTGGTGCATCCTCATCGCGGATCGACAGCCGTGCCAAATGAGCAATTTTGGCAACATCGGCGATTTCCAAAGACATTGCAGGGGTTCTCCTTACAGGTACAAAATCAACCAGAGACAATCGGGTATAAAACCCTATCATAACCTGCTCACTTACGCCTAAAGCAATCGCTCGGTTGGACCAGCAAAAAGCTTACTGGATAATTACTAAAAAACCTCGATTAAAAATCGGGTTTTTTAGTAATCAATCATGCAGTGCAACAGTATCAAAGTCTTAAATTTAGCTGATTCTAGTATCGCCGTGGCACATGAAGCTCCCAGGGCAACACTGCACGTTCGTAGTTCGGATCAAAAATGCGGTCAGGCAACAAAATAGGCTCACCGGGTACACCCTCATAGGGAATCTGGTCAAAGAAGATGATGAATACAAATTTAGGAGTTACGTAGTTGACGCTCATTTGGTAGGCGAAATAAGTTTAAACCACTATATGATGTGCTTGATCCTATCAACTGCGTAACTCCTAGTTAATATAGCGGAACCAATTAGTCAAATTTAATTAGTCCCGCTATATCCATCTGTCTTAACGCGCAAATTATCGCTATAAATTGTTCCAGTTTATAGCGATAATTTGCGCTATAGTGCTGAAGCCGATCCGGATTCTGCCAAACCATTCAGTTGAGGCCAGTGCGAAATTAATCGGTACCCGGTATCTTGCATTAGACAATGCCCCGCCATTGCAGGTGGAAAAATCCTGTCCAGGCCTTCATCCACTCGGTATGTCGTGACATCAGATAGCTTGTGTCGTAATAGATACACGCATCATACGGTTCGCTCCACTTTCATAACCTTAATCATGTTTGTGCCACCTGGCACGCCAACAGGCACACCGGTTGTGAAAACCAGCGTCTCCCCTTCATGAGCCATCCCTTTATTTAGCAAAAACTCGGTAGCAGATGCCAGCAACTCATCGACTGAGTGCACGATACCCAAACGCAGTGGCTCAACACCCCAGACCAACGCCAATTTACGTAACGTTCGAGGGTTAGGGCTAAAGGCAACTAACGGCACTAGCGGTCGAAATTTAGACAGCCCCAAAATACTTAAACCACTATTGGTAAAACCAACGAGATAGCGTGCACACAACTTGCCCGCCAACTCCATAGTGGCAAAATGCACAGCATCCTCAATACGTATACATCTGTTGGCTACCAATTCGTTGTGAGTTGCTACCCCTTTTTTTACCTGTGTCTCAAAGACCTCACTGGTCTCAACAGTCAGTGCAATATTACGCATCATGCGCACGGCCTCTACCGGATACTGACCGATAGCCGTCTCTCCTGACAACATCACCGCATCGGTGCCATCAAGAATGGCATTGGCAACATCATTAGCCTCAGCACGTGTTGGGCGAGGATTATTGATCATCGACTCCAGCATCTGAGTGGCCGTAATTACCGGTTTACCCGCAATATTGCATTTACGAATAATCGTTTTTTGCATGATCGGTACATCTTGGGGCGAAGTTTCCACACCCAAATCGCCTCGTGCCACCATCACTGCATCGATGGCATTGATAATCCCATCAATTGCCTCGAAGGCCTCCGGCTTTTCAATCTTGGCAATAATCGGGATTTTGTGGCCATGTACTGACAGCATCAGATCGATTAACTCTTTAACATCTTGCGCATTGCGCACAAAAGACAACGCGACATAATCCAGATCATAATCATATGCAAACTGCAAATCCTGTCGGTCTTTCTCAGTAATTGCAGAAATCTTGAGCGCAACATTGGGCAGGTTAACCCCTTTGCGTGGCTTCAGTTCCCCGCCATTGACTACATCGGTCACGATATCGCGTCCTTTAACCTGTCTGACCTTACATTCCAATAAGCCATCATCAATCAGTATCCGAGCACCAGCGCTTACCTCTTCGTGCAAACTACGATGATCAATAGCGACTTTCTTGACCCCATCATGCACACCACCGACCAAATCATCAGTGGTCAACACCAAAGTCTCGCCATCAGTGACTTCCAGAAAATCACCATCCAGCTGCCCCAACCGAATCTTGGGACCTTGCAAATCCTGAAAAATGGCGACGTGTCGATTCAGCTTTTCGGCGGCTTCCCGCACGAGATGAACCGCCAAGGCATGATCCTCGAACGTGCCATGCGAAAAGTTGATGCGAATCACATCTGCACCTGCCTGTAGCAGACGCTCAACAGCTTGAGGATTGCGGGAATTAGGGCCTAATGTTGCCACAATCTTGGTAAATTTCATTTTCTTGGACATAATCGGCGAGCCCTGTCGTAAAACATTAAAAGACAAATAATATCAAATAGTTATTTAGAAAAAACAGTGCGAGTGTAGCGGATAAAACCCAGGCACTCAAAGAAGATCGGGCGATGCACAACCTTAGTTGACATAAGCAGTATTTCAAAAAAGTCCGATTACAATAATTCAGGCAACCACATAATTTTCACTCTTGCCCTTGTTGTGCGTTTAAAAAACAGGGGATAAACCAGGTAACACGAGGTCATCAATGGCTGATATTTTTACCCGTATCCTAAATATTGATTTGCCTGCATCACTGCAATGCGATAAATCCGGCAAAAACCCACAATTCACCATCACTTTTACCGCTGACGGTATGATCCCCTTTCCACAGATCATTCTGCACACTACAAATGGTCAACATTTGATCACAGGCGATGCGCTTAAAAGCTCCACTGAACCTGATGGCACATACCAGTACAGCGCCACCATCACAGCAGGATTCTTATGGCCGGGTGAGATCACTATCCAGGTTGAGGGCTGCCGCAAGGCTGATATCAACCAGGCCGGTGGTGGTGATTGGCTTAAGGACTTTCGTAAATTGCGACTAGGCGCCACTGCCAAGGCGCAACCAACAGTTCAGGTCACGACCGGCGCTGACAACACGCCAATCAAGCTTTATTTCGGCATCCACAAACACATGCACCAACCTTATTACAACACTACTGATCAATTGTATTGGGATGGCGAAAAGGATGGTATTTTTGGCTCACGTCATGGCCCCTATACACACTTTATCCCGACAGCAGTGCGTCAATATATCGATGGCAATCTCCCTCATGCGGGTTTATCCACCAGTTGGAGTGGTTCACTGATCGAGCAACTGGATCGCTGTGCTGCAGATGGCTTATGCGGCGGCTGCTTCAGTGGCTGGAATAATGAGCTGCGTGCCATTGCCCAAGAAAAAACTGTACTGGGTCATCATCGGGTGGATTTCAGCGCCTTTGGTTTTTTTCATCCACTTATGCCACTGATTCCAGGTCGGGATATTATCAAACAGGTCGAATGGCATCGCGGCATTATCCGTTCTGCTTTCGGCAGTGAAGCCTCAAACGTCATGTTTCCGCCAGAAACCGCGTTTCATGTCCGTATGATTCCTGCACTCAATCAGGCAGGAATTAAAGCTATTATTTACGACTCCATCCATCGTTTTCGTAGTTGCCAGGAATACCCCTACGCCGGTCCCAATGAGGGTATGTTGCCCCCCAATCGTGCTGAACAGGTCAACCCGTCGGTCAATGACTGGCTACAACTCCATAATATCTGGGCCGGATCACAGATTTCACCGCGTCTGCTTCGCCCTGAATACGTACAGTATGAGGATCCTGATGGTAACATCCACAAGATCATTGCCATTCCCGCAGAACGTTATATTGGTAATGAAGATGCACGCGGTGGCTTTGGGGCGCTGCAATATCCCGATGTACTCGGACAAGTTTACAACCATATCGTCGATACCAACAGCTTTGACCCGAAACATCCGCCCTTTTTTCTATTACACTCCGACGGTGATAACCATGGTGGGGGTGCAGACAGCTATTACAACCACAATACCGGCGAAATGGTTCGATGGCTACAGGGCGACCCACGTTTTGAGCTGACCAGTGTGAATGATTATCTGGATCGTTTCCCACCTGATCCCGATCAAGCCGCACATATCGAACCGGGTTCCTGGAGCGGTGCTGATAACGGTGATCCACAATTCATGAAGTGGTTCAGTCGCTACGATCAACCGTACTCGCCCGATCTAAATTCCTGGGCAATACTGACAGCATTTCAGAATATGGCGCATTCACTGGAAGATGCCTACCCTGACAAACCGTGGCTAGATGCTATCAATCGCTTGCTGCTCACAGCTGAAACCAGTTGCTACTGGTACTGGACCGGCCAACACATATGGGATCAGCAAGTCACTAATGCAGCCAATCAAGCCTACGGCATGGCTAAAAATGAGCTTGATAGCGTATTGGCGAGTGGCAAGGATGGTACGGGGCCCACCATCTTTGCGCCGTGGGTTATCCCTGAAAATCCAGGTGATCGCCGCTGGGGTCAAGGTGGGCTTGTCGCGGCGCCGCGCGAAGGTGTAGTGCATACCTTCGTTTACGATATTACCGGATTAAAACGCGTCACCCTGATATTACATGGCACCCAAGGCGAAACCCATATCGCAATGACTGATAACGGCGCTTACCCGTCCCAAACGGGCGCGGCAATCACTGCCAATTACTTTACCGCCCAATTGCCGGTCGGTATGGGCGATGTACGCTATTACATTGAAGCCGAGGATGGTCAGGGCAATATCTCACGGGGTGCATTAGAACGGATTTATATGGCTTAGCCCAGTTACCGCCACTGCTAACTGCTACTGCATCTTTAGCATGGCCCCTCGCTACATGGACGTAGCCAGGATACGGTCTTCTCCAAGACAGACACAATACCGAATGACCGTGCTTTGACAGGACTATCCAGGGCTATCCGTGCGTGCAATTGCTCCGGACATACCTGCCTGTCAGGACGACTGTACCCACTCAATACTTGAATACCCTCATTTGTCAAAGCATCAATAACTACACCGCGTTACCCTGCTTCATACTTAAAGAGCATATCGCATACTGACCGCGCGTGAGTACTACCATAAGTTCACTTCTTTAAAGAGGCAGCACAATGAGTGAGAAACCCTTTCAAGACTATTATCCCGATGAACTGAGTCACTGCTATGGGTGTGGCCGACTCAATGAAAATGGTTTACAGCTTAAAAGCTATTGGGATGGCGAGGAAACCATCGCAACCTTTGATCCCAAAGCGCACCATACCGCTATTCCTGGTTATGTTTACGGCGGCTTGATTGCTTCAATCATTGATTGCCATGGCACCGGCACAGCAGCAGCCGCCGCTTATGCCAAGGAAGGACGCGCAATGGATACTGAACCACCCTTGCGTTTTGTAACCGCATCATTACACGTGGATTACTTGCGCCCAACACCATTGGGTGCTCCTTTGGAAGTGCGCGGGACAGTACAAGGGATTAAAGGCAGAAAGGTGGTGGTTAATACAACCGTATCTGCCAACGGCAAGATTTGCGCCCGCGGCCAGGTTGTAGCCGTACAGATGCCAGAGCACATGGCAGCGAAAAATAAACCTGCCTAACAGCCGAAATTCATTATTGCAGCCATCACTAAGGGGTTATGCCACTTTGTGATGGCTATAATCAAAAGCAAAACTAAAGAGTATATACTCTGATAACCTTTTTAATTAAGGGATAAGGATGCAAATTGAACAAATACATATAGTTATTAATATATTAATTTTTTTATTTGTGCCTCTTATTGTTGCATCAAAATTACGTATTTTAAGAGGTATTCTGTTTCATATTTCTATAATGTTGCTCTTTATCGTTATAGGCAGTGGGCTTTTATTTTTGGGAATGCATCTGCTTAATGGTAATAATAATCTTACAGGGATAATGATACTTTTGATATCAGCTAATTTTTTTATAGGCGTACCTGTATTTATATATCTTGCTCATCGGGATAGTCAAGGTACAATCAGAGAAAACATTAAAACAATCCTAAACTTAAATAACAATGAGCACATCGTAGCAAGAAAAAATAAAATATTGTGTCCGATACTTCTCATTCCAAAAGGTTCAGGCTCTCATCTGTTTATATTTACAGGAAAAAATGGATTAAACATATGAATGGCTTTAATTTTGCGAGATTATTTATTACTAATAAAAGAATATTTGTCCAAAGCTTGTTTTTTGCTATGCCATTAGTTGATATACATATTAAAGATATAAAAGAAGTTGATTTTCATGATACTGACCAAGGTATTCTCAAATTGGAGGCAGCAACAAGCACTGTAGGTGCTTTTGTAAAACTATTTCATCATTCCGCTAATCTACAAGGTACTCTTTACTTGAATGCCGGCACGTGTTCTGAAGAGTTGAAAATTTTGATAGAAAAAACAAGAGAGAATGAAAATGTTATCAAATCAATTGTCTAACAAGTTGCCGGTGAACTCTGCGTTGCCGCGGACGCGGCAACGGAGCGGCTAGCCAATATGCATAATCATGCGGCCCCGAGAAAAGCCGGATCCATAATTCCGCAAAACTTGATGAAATTTTCCATGAGGTGAGTGATGGAAGAAGGTTTGGAGATCGTACTTACGCCCTTGCAGTTTGCAGCAGTTCTCGAAAACGACTCAATCGAGGAGTCTAGTTCCTGGAGCAACCGGTTTTGGGGCGCCGCTACCGTGGTAGGAGGTGCGCTTGAGATGGTCGGAGGTGCCGCGTTGTTGCTCACACCGGAGCCGACCACTGTGACCAAAATCGCAGGCGGCGCTCTGGCGGTACATGGCGCCGATACGACATCGACAGGGATCATGCAGGTGGTCTCGGGCCGGACACGCACAACCCTAACCTCACAGGCGGTGGCTGCTGCGGCGAAGGCCCTGGGCGCCGATCCCCAAACCGCCAGCAATGTCGCTTTTGCGGTCGATATCGCAGTTCCGCTCGTCGCGGGCTTTGCCGGAGCGGCGAGGGTGATTGCGATCAGGCGCGGTGCAATCACCCTTGCGGCCGAGGAGGCGGCCGGTGGACACACCATCGCCCGCCATGTGGGACGGACGGAAGCGCAATTGCGCAGTCGGCTGGCGCAACAACCGAACATTCCGGCCGCATCGACTTTTCGAACACTACAAGAAGCGGAACGGGCCGTCGCAGCCGCCTTAAGGGCCAACAAGGAAGCTATCAAAACGTGGGCCAAGTCCGCTAATCCAGGCCAGACCAAAGCTTTTACGTATGAGGCTGGCCAGGTTATCGGACAAGGCGTGGTGCGCAGCACGGGTCAGATGACAAATATGAGCAAGATGGTCGTCGTCGTACGCAAAGTAATTGAGCAAAATCGCGTCTATTTCGTCCTCACCGCCTATCCTAAGCCCTAGAGTAATCTGCCATGACGGAAAATCAATACCCTCGGCTCGCTGACTTTATGGGCGGTTGGTTCCACCAGGATTTCGATATAGAAGGCGAAACGGTGGCAGAGGTTGTGGCCGTCTTCCTGAATGTTACGCCGCTTGTCGAGCAGGAGGCGCTACGTGCCGATATCGAGAGGTTTCTCGCCGAGCACATGCACCAACTGGATGACGATTTTGAGGCGATTTTTCAGCCCGACGTTCTGCCCTATGCTCTCTCGGGGTCGACTCGTGCTTTTTTGGAAGAAATCCGGGCATTGCTTGCACCTGACTGACCGGCCCGCCTAGCCTTGAGATCTTCGTTGTGCCGAATCAGGCAAAATAGGCCAAGAGAAAAAGCAGGAACCTGCATCAATAAATCGCCAACAAACCCACTAGCCTGACGCCGTACCTGTCAGGAGTTTTGGTTTTGGGCAAGGCTTGCAATCGGGCACGTCGCAGGTTATTAAAGCGTTGCTGCGGACGCTTCGCGCCCGCGACAACGGGGCAGCGGACTCCATCCACGTGTCGGTTGATATCGTAGTTGGTGATAACAACCAATCTTTATCTGAATTCGGCATAAACGGTAAACCTGTTTTTACACCAGGCCATTCGTCCGGTTCTATTTCCGTTATCTTGGATTATAGTGATACTTTTGTCGGAGATATGGCAATGAATAGTTTACCAATGACCACAAAGCCCAATTTACCTATTTTTTGTAGAAGATATTGTTGCATTAAACAAAAGCTGGAAAAAATTAATTGATATGGGAATAAAAACTATACATCCTGCACATGGTAAATCATTTTCTTTAGAAAAGTTATTAGCAAATATCAATTTACAGCAACACCATTTAAAAAGCCACTAAACCAGACTCGTTTCACTCGCCGGTTAACTATCACATTAGCGATAGAAAAAATGATCAAAAGAGCAATACTGCCAGTATCAATACTCATAATTCTGTTGATAACAAATATTCTTTGGTTTTGGAAAATATATAGATTCAAGTCTAACAATCGATAGTCCAGGAGAAGAAATATATTATAAAGAAAAGGCCATATCTGATTTAGAAACTCTGTTTCTTAAAGTTACCTCCAACACCAACAAAGAAGAGCTAAAAGAAATTCTAGGAAACACATTAGAAAACCCAGAACTATTTGAAATGAACGACAATGTTTATTATCAAAATCTCGGTTTCATTTTTGAAAATAATAAATTAATACAGGTTACTACAGAAGTTTCACTCAATCCTGATAGTAAAGGTTAAAATAAAAATTTTGCTAATCGCGGAGTTCAGGGGCGGCGGGATTTTACAGCAATGAACTACAAGCTACTCGTGTGCTTGATCAGGGCAATGGCGCTGGAAATGCCGCGAGCCTTCCGCCGTCCCTTGAAACGACTTGTTGGCTGTTTTTATACCCGTTTTGCCATTAGATTGAGGTTCTTTGCTGCTTCAAGTTGCTGTTTGTCAGAGGAAACAAAGAGATCCGCTCTCCAGTAAATTGCAGAAGCAAGATGCAAAGCGTCTAATGTGCGTACTATGTTTGTTTCCAGAGCATAAATTGCTTTATTGATAATTTCAGGAGAGACCTGGATAATAGTTGCACAATATTGCTGCCACTTTCTTCAATGTAACGTTTTGCAAAAGCAGAGGAATCAAAGAATGTTTTCATTTGACCGCTCTGCCAGTATTGCTTCAGAAAGACCCTTACCACCAGTAGAAAGACGTAATGCAGGCTTCTTCCAGTTGGGCATGGCGTTTTGTGTTGAAACAGGAGATATTTCAGCTATTGGTCTCCCATGTCTAATAATAACGAAGACCTCACCCTGTTCAACGGCAGAGAATAATCCAGAAGCATTTCTCCTAAATTCGGTAAAAGTTACTGTTTTCATATTACCCTCCTTAATTACATTCTAATGTACATCAAGATGAGCAGTTTTGCAAGGTTTATAGCATCGAGGTAGAACGGCCAGTTACCCGACCGTCCCCTCACAGATCCCTGCGTGCGGTTTTCTCGCACAGGGCTCTTCAGTATTACTCGCTTCGTACAAAAGCATTTTCAGCTCCAGTACCCTGTTATCCGGGGATGAGGAATTGAAAAGCCAGACAACAACTCCTCAAAACCTC
>PDTV01000008.1 GCA_002747185.1 Candidatus Contendibacter odensensis | reverse complement strand
ATCGAGAATAATCAGGTCAAAAATGTTTTGTTTTTGACTCATAAAAATAAAAATTGGAATTTTCCCGCTTTGCAGAGGCTTAATCAGAGGTTCCCTAGGTTTTATGTATGCCATTTTCTAATATAACGATGTTGCAAAACAGTCAAACTTACTGAAATGAGGAGGATTATTATGTTTCATCTCCGTAAGCTTTTATCAATGGGATTAGGTCTTGCACTATCTTGTACAGGGGTTTTTTCGATGGCTTCTGATTTTGGGACTGCTGATGAAGCCAGGACAATGCTGGAAAAGGCAGCTGCTGCGCTAGAGGCTGACGAGAAAGAAGCATTGGAAGATTTTAATGCAGGTGCTGAAGGCTTTAAGGACAAGGATCTCTATGTTTTTTGTGGTGGCGCTGATGGCATGTTTTCCGCTCACGGTACGAAAGCTGATGCACTGGTTGGTAAAGTTAGCCTTCAGAACCTGAAGGACAAGAAAGGTAATGAGCTTGGTAAAGAGATGTATTCTAGGGCGGCTGAAGGCAAAATCGTGGAAGTTGCCTATATGTGGCCAAAGCCAGGTGGGGAAGAGCCTGTAGACAAGCTGATCTATGCGACCAGGGTTGGTGACCAGATCTGTGGTGTAGGTTACTATAAGTAAAATAAATTATTGGTTTTACAGTCTACCTTCAGTTGTGCTTCGAGTTCGGGGTACAGCTGATTTTTTTTTTTGATCGCCCTCAAGAATTTTCATTTGTTTTGCTTCCAGTGCTATCTGTATGGCGTGTTTGCTGGTCGGTGCGCTGTATACTCAAGGCTCATTCCATGCTTCTGCTATCAGGAGAGCACGATGATTTATTCACTCGGCGACCGCAGGGTTGAGTTCCACGGTGAAGACTGGTTTATCGCGGATAACGCGACAGTTATTGGGTCTGTTGTACTTAAGCAAAACGCCAGCATCTGGTTTAACGCGGTAGTGCGCGGCGACAATGATGTGATCACGATTGGTGAAAACACCAATATTCAAGATGGGGCAGTATTACATACCGATCCAGGTATCCTGCTAACGATTGGTCGTAATGTGACCGTTGGGCATCTGGCGATGTTGCACGGCTGTATCATCGGTGAAAATAGTCTTGTTGGGATTAAAAGCCTCATTATGAATCGGGCGGTTATCGGGAAAAATTGTCTGATTGGCGCCAATAGCCTGATTCCTGAAGGTAAGGAAATCCCTGAAGGCTCGCTTGTCATGGGATCGCCAGGAAAGATTGTTCGCCGTTTAAGTGAGCAGGAAATTAAGAATATATCGGGAACGGCTGGACGCTACGTTGAAAACTTTCAGCGCTTTAAACATAACTTACAACCGCAGGATTAACAGGTGGATACACTTGGAAAGTACCTAGAGCAAACGGTTGAGCAGATCGGTTCAGTAATCCTTGGCAAGGAACAGGCGATTCGATTATCCCTGAGCTGTTTACTGGCGCGTGGTCATCTATTGATCGAGGATTTGCCGGGTATGGGCAAGACGACTTTGGCACATGCACTCGCATGTTGCCTGGGTTTGCGCTATCAACGTATCCAGTTTACCAGTGACCTGTTACCCGCCGATATTTTGGGTGCGGCTGTGTATGAGCGTCAGCGCGAGGCCTTTATCTTTCATCCTGGCCCGATTTTTGCCCAGCTCATACTGGCAGATGAGATTAACCGTGCAACACCAAAAACCCAAAGTTCTTTGCTGGAGGCCATGGAAGAGGGGCAGGTAACTGTTGAGGGTGAGACCCGAAAGTTACCTGTCCCGTTTTTCGTGGTTGCTACCCAGAATCCTGCTTATCAGATTGGTACATTTCCGCTACCCGAATCACAGCTTGATCGTTTTTTGATGCGGATTGATCTGGGCTATCCTGATGCTGAGGCCGAGCGGCTGTTGCTGGAAGGTGAAGATCGCCGCGAGGTGTTGGAGCGCTTGCCGGTTTGTATGAGTTTGAATCAGCTGCGTGAGGCACAGGCGCGGGTGATGGGCATTCACGCTGCCGCACCACTATTCGACTATGTGCAAGCACTGCTGGTATTTTCCCGCCAGTCTGATCGTTTTCGTGGCGGCTTATCGCCGCGCGCCGGGTTGGCACTGTTACGGGCAGCGCGTGCCTGGGCATTGCTGCATCATCGCAGCCATGTATTGCCCGAAGATGTACAAATGGTGTTACCTGCCGTGGTTGGCCATCGGCTGTATCCTGGCGATGATAATCTGGAAGCATCATCAAGCGGGTTGGTGGGGCAATTACTCAACGGTGTGGCGTTGCCCGCCTGAGGGAGGCTGCGTGTTCAAGGCATGGCAGCAACGCTTTGAGGCGTGGGTGACACGTCGTTGGCGACCTTCCCCTGGCCCGATTCAGCTCGAACGTCGCCGCATCTATATTTTACCAACGCGCTATGGCTATGCTTTTGCGATCCTGCTATTTGTGCTGTTTCTCTGGTCAATTAATTACAGCAACAGTATGGGGTTTGCCTTCACGTTCCTGCTTGCCGCAGTAGCGCACAATAGTATGTGGCAGGCGCACGATACCCTGTTGAAATTAATCATTCATCCCGGCAGTGCCGAGCCTGTTTTTGCCGGCCAGAATGCCTGCTTTGGTTTTCGCCTGGAAAATCCCGGTACAAAACCACGCTATGGGATTGCGCTGCAATGGCAGAATCAATTACCACAGTATATCGATCTGCCAGCCGCCTGTACGTCTGTGGTGATGCTGACGATACCTGCCAGGCGGCGGGGCCGGTTACGCCCGGGGCGGATACAGGTATTAACACAGTTCCCATTGGGTTTATTGGTCTCCTGGAGCTGGGTAGAGTTTGAAACGGTCTGTTTGGTCTATCCACAGCCTCGTGGACGGCGACCCTTGCCTGTGGCGCAATCCGGTGCGATTGGCGGTTTGTCGGGGCAAGGTCAGGGTAGTGAGGATTATGCCGGCTTACGGGCTTATGTGCCGGGTGACTCGCCACGCCGGATTGCCTGGAAAGCAGCAGCACGTACCGATCCATTGCTGGTTAAACGGTTCACGGATCAAGCGGGACCAGAGTTGTGGCTTGATTGGGCAGTGCTGGGTGATGATCCGGTTGAAGTGCGACTATCACAGCTTTGCCAGTGGGTGCTGAAAGCTGAATATGAAGGACGTTACTATGGCCTGCGCTTGCCGTTAGTGCAAATTCCTCCAGGGCATGGTGATGCCCATCGTCGTCGTTGTCTGGAAGCTCTGGCGCTGTTTGGTGATGCGGAAGGAGAATGTCGTGAAGCTCTGGAAAAAGGATAGTCAGCGGCGACCCTTGCCACAGGTGTTGTTGACGCCAGTGGCACTCGTCTGGTTGTCGATCACATTGGCATTGGCTGTGCTGCCTCACGCTAATCAGTTGCCGGGCTGGTTGGCTCCAGGATTTGTAGTGTTGGCTGTATGGCGTGGTTTTATTGCTGTGCGCGGTCTGTTGCCACCCCCCCGCGGGCTATTGCTTGTAGTGGTAGCGGTGGCTGTGATTGGCGTATTACTCGCCTATAAAACACTGTTTGGTCGTGATGCTGGTGTGGCCTTGTTGATGGCGATGGCAGCGTGCAAGCTGCTGGAAGCGCGTAACTTGCGTGACGGGATGGTGCTGGTTTTCTTGGGTTACTTGCTGATAATGAGTAATCTATTATTTAGCCAGGACATTCCGGTTGTGCTGTACTTATTGCTGGTGGTGATGCTGATGCTGGCGACCCAGGTCATCGTTCACCGCCAACACGCAGGATTGGCAGTGCTGATGCCGCTGCAGCTATCCGGCAAGATGGTGTTGTCTGCCATTCCGGTGATGTTGGTATTATTTGTTTTATTCCCGCGCATCCCTGGTCCTTTATGGGGACTACCAAAAGATGCCTATAAAGGGCGTACCGGTTTGTCAGAAGAAATGGCGCCCGGAACCATTAGCCAGTTAAGCCAGTCCGACGAAGTTGCATTTCGAGTACGTTTCGAAGGTGAGATTCCGCCACCAGGACAACGCTATTGGCGTGGACCGGTTTTGTGGAAATTTGACGGTCGTCGCTGGCAGCAATATGCCGAGATTATCCGCAAAAAGCCAATTCCGCTTAGTCGCTGCGGGTCGCCAATAAAATATTCAGTGATTCTGGAACCCAGCAATCAACGCTGGTTATTTGCGCTGGATTTACCCGCCAGCGTCCCACCCAATGCGTTTATGACCACTTCATTTCAATTGGTAAACCGTAAGCCGGTGAATGAAGTATACCGCTATACTGTGCAATCCTGTCTGCGGTATCAGACAGGCTCGCTGACAGGAATGGAGTACTACCGAGGGTTGCAGCTTCCTGAAAACAGCAATCCACGGGCACGGGAGCTTGCCGAGGAATGGCGGCAACGTGATGCCCGGCCTGAAGCAATCGTCAAGGCAGCACTAGCGTTGTTTCGTAAGCAGCCTTTTTATTACACACTCAATCCACCGCTACTGGGCTTTAACAGTGTGGACGATTTTATTTTCCATACCCGCAAAGGCTTCTGTGAACATTATGCCAGTGCATTTGTGTTTTTGATGCGGGCGGCCGGGATTCCCTCGCGGGTAGTTACGGGTTATCAGGGCGGCCAGTATAACGATTTGGGTGACTACATCATTGTCCGCCAGTCTGAGGCGCATGCCTGGGCGGAAGTCTGGCTGGCCGGACGTGGCTGGGTACGAATTGATCCTACAGCGGCAGTTGCGCCGAGTCGGGTAGAGAGTGGGCTTTTTGCGGCATTGCCGGACGGAGAAAGCTTATCCTTTCTATCGCGTCGGGGAGGTGATTACGAGTGGCTACGTCAGTTAGTGCTGCGTTGGGATACACTCAACATTATTTGGAATGAGTGGGTGCTGGCCTACGGTCCTGATCGGCAGAAAGATGTGTTGTCGGACCTGGGGCTTGGGCAGGTCGATTGGGAGGAAATGACGATAGCAATGCTGGTGGCATTGGCTATTTTGGCACTATGTTTTGCAGGTATACGCTGGTGGGGACGCTTCTCCCATGATCCGGTAGTAGGTGCCTGGCAGCGATTTTGTGCCCGGTTAGCCCGAAAAGGACTGGCGCGCGGCGCACACGAGGGGCCGCTGGATTTTGCTGAGCGTGTTATTAGTGCACGACCTGATTTGGAAAAACCGGTACGGGAGATATGCCAGCTTTACATCATGCTGCGTTACGGGTCATTTTCATCGCCAGCGGCTGTACGTCGATTACAGCGACTGGTATGGCGATTTCGGGTGTGATGTTACCGGTTACCGATTCATTCAAGGGGTAGCTGGCTTATTTTTATAACAATGGGTGATCGGCATGGATTATGCATATGGCACCAGCATGTAGATTAAATATTATGGCGGAGCCAATTGGATTTGATTAATTGGCTCCGCTATATCCATCTGTTTTAACGCACAAACACTATAAATTGGAACAAGCTATAGTGTTTGCACTGTAGCTTGAAACTATCGGGTCAAAATGCCTATGTTTAACAAACCTCCAAAGACGATCTATCTGAAGGATTATGCACCCCCAGCTTATCAAATTCCTGAAATTAAACTGCGTTTTGAGCTTGGTGAAGCCTTTACTACTGTTCATTCCCTTTTAAGGATTGTCCGTGCCGATACAACCGCTGCTGATACGCCGTTGGTGCTGGATGGCCAGCAACTGGAATTGCTGTCACTGGAGCTGGATGGTGTGCCATTAGTAGTGGAGCGCTATCGGATGGATGCCAACCGGCTGATTGTGCATGATGTGCCTCACGCTTTTGATCTGGCTGTGGTGACGCGCATTCGGCCTCAGGATAATGCTTCGCTCGAAGGCTTGTACCGATCGAGCAATAATTTTTGTACCCAATGTGAGGCAGAAGGTTTTCGGAAGATCACCTACTTTATTGATCGCCCGGATGTCATGACAGTTTTTAACGTTACATTGATTGCTGACCAGGCGCGATATCCTGTATTGATCTCTAACGGTAATCTTGTCGGTCATGGTGTGCTGGACGAGGGTCGCCATTGGGTGGAGTGGCATGATCCTTTTGCCAAGCCCTGTTACTTATTTGCGCTGGTGGCAGGTAATTTTAAGTATATTGAAGATAATTTTGTCACTCGTTCTGGCCGGGCGGTTACGCTCCGTATCTATGTTGAGCCAGAAAATATTGGGCAGTGTGGACATGCCATGTATTCACTCAAGCAAGCGATGGCTTGGGATGAAACGCGTTTCGGGCTGGAATACGATCTCGATCTTTATCAGATTGTGGCTGTGGGCGATTTCAACATGGGCGCGATGGAAAACAAGGGACTCAATATTTTCAACACTAAATATGTGCTGGCAAAGCCGGATATTGCAACTGACAGTGATTATCAAGGCATTCTCGCTGTTATCGGTCACGAGTATTTCCATAATTGGACAGGTAATCGTGTCACTTGTCGTGACTGGTTCCAGCTCAGCCTTAAAGAAGGCTTGACGGTATTCCGCGATCAGGAGTTTTCTGCTGATTTGGGTTCACGCGGTACGCATCGCATTGAAACTGTGCGAATGCTGCGCAGCAGCCAGTTTCCACAAGATGCGGGGCCGATGGCACATCCGGTCAGGCCAGAGTCTTATATTGAAGTTAATAATTTTTATACCGTCACCGTCTACAACAAGGGCGCTGAGGTGGTACGGATGATCCAGACCCTGCTGGGGCAGGAAGGCTTTCGGCGGGGTATGGATTGGTATTTCCAGCGACATGATGGCCACGCTGTTACCTGTGAAGACTTTATCGCGGCCATGGCTGATGCAAATGCTGTGAATCTGAATCAGTTTAAACGTTGGTATCATCAGGCGGGTACCCCGGAATTGGCGGCACATGGTGATTATGATCCAGCAACGTGTATTTACACATTGACAGTACGCCAGTGGTGCCCACCGACTCCAAATCAGGAGCACAAAAAAGCCTTCCATATTCCGCTAGCGCTGGGTTTGTTAGATGCTGATGGTCACGATCTGCCGCTACAACTGCAGGGGGAAAGTGCAGCACGGGGAACAACGCGGGTTCTGGAATTGCGTGAACCAGAGCACATTTTTCATTTCGTCAATATTCCACATGACCCTGTGCCTTCATTGCTGCGAGGGTTTTCCGCGCCGGTCAAACTGCATACCGCCGAAAGTGAAGGAAATCTGCGGTTTCGCCTGGCACACGATAGTGATGATTTTAATCGTTGGGATGCCGGGCAGCGTTTGGCCGTTCAGGTTATTTTGGCGCTGATTGAAGACCGGCGTTGTCATCGAGCATGGGCGTTGCCAGATACGTTCAGTGCTGCCTTTAAGCAGGCATTAGAGTCAGATGCTGATCCTGCTTTGTTAGCCCAGCTGTTAATGTTGCCCGGTGAGATCTATCTAGCGGAGCAAATGGATGTTGTTGATGTGGATGGTATTCACGCGGCACGCACTTTTGTCCGGCGGTCGCTGGCGGAGCGATTACGTGAACCATTGTTAGCAATATATCAGAGGCTGCAACACGCTCAGGAACAAGAAAGTTACCAAATAGATGCGACTGCCATTGGTCAGCGGGCACTCAAGAATGTCTGTCTGGATTATTTGATGCAACTTGAGGATAACGCATTAAGGCAACTTTGTTTGAAGCAGTTTCGCACGGCGGGCAATATGACAGATCAGCTCGGTGCCTTGACACCGCTGGTTGACTGTGATTGTGCAGAGCGTATGGATGTGCTGGCCGAGTTTTATGGCCGCTGGCAGCATGAGGCGCTGGTTGTGGATAAATGGTTTACGCTGCAAGCAACGTCTCGCTTGCCGGATACTTTGGCTACGGTCAAACAGCTTATGCAACATAAAGCGTTTAATCGTAAGAACCCGAATAAAATCAGGGCACTTATTGGCGCATTTTGCCAGGCAAATCCGATACATTTTCATGCGCTTGATGGCAGTGGCTATAATTTTCTCGGCGACCAGATTGCGATTCTGAATGCATTTAACCCCCAGATCGCTGCCCGACTGATGAATGCCTTCACACGTTGGCATAAATATGATCGGGTTCGTCAGGCCAGTATGCGTGAGCAATTGCAGCGAATTTTGGCGTTACCTGGGTTGTCACCGGATGTTTATGAGGTTGCTGCGAAGAGTTTGGGGTAGTGGATATTTGCAGTGGATGTTGCACTGCAAAAAAATAGTTGACTCCCTGATATAAGGGATGCAAAATAGCACCTGTCTTGATGTTGCGCTGCACAAAAAGTGAAATATAACCCGATTTTTTATCCAGATAGGGGAGATTTAGACAATGACTAACAATCCTTTTAATCCTTTCGCCAATTTTGCTAATCTTGATTTGGCCAAGTTCGATTTCAGCAAGGTGCTTGGTGATATGAAAGTCCCGGGTTTTGATGCAGAGGCAATGATGAATGCCCAGCAAAAAAATATTGAGGCACTGACCGCTGCGAATCAGGCTGCTGTTCAGGGTATGCAGGCGATTGCTCAACGGCAGGCCGAGATTCTGAGCCAAGCCATGAACGAAGTTTCCGGCGTTGCGCAGGAGCTTGCCAATGCTAGCAGTAATTCTCAGGAAATGACGACCAAGCAGGCGGAGTTGGCACGTAAAGCCTTTGAACAGGCACTGTCGAACATGCGTGAGCTGGCTGAGATGGTGAATAAGTCCAATGCTGAAGCGTTCTCTATCATCAATCAGCGTGTCACCGACAGCTTGCAAGAGATCAAAAGTGCGATGGGTTCAAAGTAAGGTATAACGCAAGTTAGTATTTTGCTTTTTTTACTTTAGCTGTTGTTGGTGGGCAGGTCGTCTGGGGAATTACCCTGCGGCCTGTCCGCCTGTTTTTTTGTTATCACCAAAATTTAAGACTAAAGGTCAGCACAGTGTAGCGCTAGAATCGGCTAGAATATAGGATGCTTAGTAGCGAACACGTTACTATAACGACTTTGATAATGAGGAGAACCTTGCATGGCTGAACAAAAAAGTTCTGAATCCGCCAATATGCCGGAAGTCAAGATGCTTGATCCAGCGCAGATGGCAGAACTCTTTTCACATGTTGCTGAGAAAAGCCAAATTATTGTCAAGGCTTTCATGGAGCGCCAGAAAAGTGTTGGCGGTCATGATCGGCAGGACATGATTGATCTGAGCAAGCCTTTTTTTGAACTGACACAGAAGATTATGGCAGATCCTGCCAAGCTGGTGCAGGCACAAATGGCCTTGTGGCAGGGCTATATGGAACTGTGGCAGAAAGCGATACCCGCGATGTTGAGCGGCCAGCCTATGGAGGCTGTTGTTCGTGAGGAGAAGGGCGATCGTCGCTTTAAGCACGATGATTGGCAAGATAATGTCCTGTTCTCATATGTTAAACAGTCGTATTTACTGACTGCGGGTTGGATGCAGGGCATGGTGTCCAATGTCGAAGGTTTTGATGATAAAACCAAGAAAAAGCTTCAGTTTTATACCCGTCAATTTGTTGATGCGCTGTCACCCACCAATTTTGCGATGACCAATCCAGAAGTGGTGCGTGCCACGATTGAGAGCGGTGGTGAGAACCTCATTAATGGTCTCAAGAATATGCTTGACGATCTTGAGCGTGGCAAGGGCAAACTCAACATTCGCATGACTGATCTGGATGCTTTTGAGCTAGGCAAGAACGTTGCAACCACACCAAGTAAAGTCGTTTATCAGAACGAGATGATGCAGTTGTTGCAGTATGAGCCCAGCACCCCGGATGTCTTTAAGAAGCCACTGCTGATTTTCCCGCCGTGGATTAACAAATTCTATATCATGGATTTGCGCCCCAAGAATTCGCTCATAAAATGGGCTGTTGATCAGGGCTTTACCGTGTTCCTGATCTCCTGGGTCAATCCAGATGAGAGAATGGCGGATAAAACCTTTGATGATTATCTCAAGGATGGACCGCTGGCTGCGCTTGATGCTATTGAACAGGCGACCGGTGAGCGTGAAGTGAATGCACTGGGCTATTGCCTCGGTGGTACGCTGCTGGCGATTACCAACGCCTATCTGGCTACGAAAGGAACGCCGCGAATCAGTTCCGGTACGCACTTGACCACCATGTTGGATTTTTCCCAGCCAGGTGAGCTTGGAGTGTTTATTGATGAGGAAATGATCTCATCGCTAGAGAAGCGTATGAGTGAGCGTGGTTACCTCGACGGCAGCGAGATGGCTACTACCTTCAGCATGTTGCGTGCTAACGATTTGATGTGGTCATTCTTCGTTAACAATTATCTGATGGGTAAGGCTCCGTTCCCGTTCGATTTGTTGTACTGGAACTCGGATTCCACCCGTATGCCCGCCAAGATGCACAGTTTCTATCTGCGCAACATGTACCAGCATAATCGTTTGAAAAAACCGGGCGGTATTACGTTGCTGGATACACCAATTGACCTGGGCAAGGTTAAGGTACCGGCTTACTTCCTGTCAGCGATTGAGGATCATATCGCACCTTGGAAATCTAACTACACCGGTACTCTGTTGTTAAATGGTCCGGTGCGCTTTGTGCTGAGTGGTTCAGGTCACATCGCCGGGCCGATTAATCCACCAGCGGCTAATAAATATTTCTACTGGACGAATCCAAAAAATCCGGCTGATGCCGACGAATGGCTGAAAGAAGCCAAGCAGACAGAAGGTTCCTGGTGGCCGGATTGGTACAAGTGGTTGAGCAAGCATTCCGGCGAGAAAATTCCTGCACGTGTCCCGGGTTCAGGTAAGCTACCTGTGATTGAAGAGGGGCCGGGATCGTATGTGAAGCTGCGTATCGTCAAATAGCTTTTGATCTTTTGCCGATAGAGTCGTTTGTCAACAGTGGCCATCGTAACAACGGTGGCCGCTTTTTTTGGCTGGCAGAAAGATAAAAAAACTGGCGTTATTTATTAATAACGCCAGTTTAACCAGATACAGTACGGGGGCGATGAACTCGTCCTCTTGGTATTGTTTACACCATCGAAGCGAGGTTACCCGAATTCGATAATTGCCTGGTCTACTGCCAGACTATCGCCCGGTTCGGCCAGAATCTTGGTAACCTGGGTATCCCGTTCAGCACGGAGCACATTCTCCATTTTCATCGCTTCGATAACAGCAAGTTCCTCGCCAGCCTTAACTTCCTGGCCAACTTCTACCGTAACCTTGGTAAGCAGTCCAGGCATGGGTGACAGCAGGAACCTGGACATATCCGGTGGCAATTTCTCAGGCATCAGTGCTTGCAATGAAGCCATTTCATGCGACATGACCATCATATCAACCTGTGAGCCCCAATGGAACAGACGGTAATGCAAATCTCGACGTTCGACCTGTATGCAAATTTCCGTACCGTTGAGACTCCCCTTAAACAAAGGTTGGCCGAATTGCCAGTCGCTACGTACTTCATAGGTCTCGCCCATATGGTCCACATCATAACCACCTTTGGCAGGCCGGATATGAACTGCGTGGCGTTCATTACCCATTAAGACAACCCAGTCATCCTTGATAACACGCTCATGGCCAGGTAGCTGGCCTGTGATTTCGGCAGCGCGATCCATGTAGCAGCGATGCAGAAAAGCCGCAACCGAGATCAGTAAGGCTGGATCATCATGAGGTACATCACTGGGATGGAAGCCGTCGGGATATTCCTCAGCAATCATGTTGGTGCTGATACGCCCTGTCATGAAGCGAGTATGTACCATCAATGCAGCCAGGAAGCTGATGTTGTGGGCCACACCACGAATGTAGAATTCGTTGAGTGCATCGCGCATATGGGCAATAGCACGATCACGAGTAGAGCCATAGGTCACCAGCTTGGCGATCATCGGATCGTAATACATGGAGACTTCGCTGCCTTCATAGATACCGGTATCGACTCTGACCGAGTCACTCTCTTCCGGTGGCAGGTACTTGACGAGACGACCAATGGAAGGCAAGAAATTGCGAAAAGGATCTTCGGCATAAACGCGGGCTTCAATCGACCAGCCCTTCAGTTTGACGTCTTCTTGGGTAATGCTCAGCTTCTCGCCAGCCGCTACCCGGATCATCTGTTCAACTAAATCCAGACCAGTGATGTATTCGGTAACCGGATGTTCGACTTGCAAGCGGGTATTCATTTCCAGAAAGTAGAAATTCCGCTTGCTATCGACGATAAACTCAACCGTACCTGCCGATTTATACTCAACTGCTTTCGATAGTGCGACGGCTTGTTCACCCATCGCCTGACGGGTTTTTTCATCCAGGAACGGAGAGGGCGCTTCCTCGATGACTTTTTGATGTCGACGCTGCAATGAGCACTCGCGCTCACCTAAATAGACGACATTACCGTGGCTGTCGCCTAGCACCTGAATTTCGATATGACGTGGCTCTTCAATGTATTTTTCAATGAATACACGGTCATCACCAAAGGAGGAGCGTGCTTCGTTGGTGGAGCGTTCGAAGCCATCACGGCAATCATCATCATTCCAGGCGATACGCATACCCTTACCCCCACCACCGGCCGAAGCCTTAAGCATGACCGGATAGCCAATTTTGCGGGCAATCTGTACTGCCTGGTCAGTATCCTTGATGATATCCGCATAGCCAGGGACGGTATTTACACCGGCTTCCTGAGCCAATTTTTTGGAGGTGATCTTGTCACCCATCGCTTCAATCGCACGTACTCCCGGACCGATAAAGGTAATACCTTCCTTTTCCAGCGCCTCGCAGAATGCTGAGCGTTCGGATAAAAAACCATAGCCCGGGTGTACGGCTTCTGCGCCGGTTTTCTTGCACGCCTGCACGATACGTTCCATAACCAGATAGCTCTGGTTCGTCGGCGGCGGGCCAATAGAGACAGCTTCATCAGCCATTTCAACGTGCAGCGCGTCTTTATCTGCCTCGGAGTACACGGCGACGGTCTTGATACCCATTTTGCGGGCGGTTTTTATAACGCGGCAAGCAATTTCACCACGGTTGGCAATCAGAATTTTTTTAAACATACCCAGCTCCCTTAAAGCGGAATATTGCCGTGTTTGCGCCACGGATTTTCAAGTTGTTTTTCACGCAGCATTGCCAAGGAGCGGCAGATACGGGTGCGCGTGCCGTGGGGCATAATCACGTCGTCAATGAAGCCACGATGACCAGCTATGAAGGGGTTTGCAAATTTCCGGCGATATTCCTCGGTGCGTTCAGCAATCTTGTCGGCATCACCGATATCCTGGCGGAAGATGATTTCTACCGCGCCCTTGGGACCCATGACAGCGATTTCAGCCGTTGGCCAGGCAAAGTTGACATCACCACGCAGGTGTTTGGATGACATCACATCATAGGCGCCACCATAAGCCTTGCGGGTAATTAGCGTGACCTTGGGTACGGTGCATTCAGCGTAGGCGTAGAGCAGTTTGGCGCCGTGTTTGATGATGCCACCGTATTCTTGTGATGTACCGGGCATGAAACCCGGGACATCGACAAATGTAATAATCGGGATATTGAAGGCATCGCAGAAGCGAACAAAGCGCGCCGCCTTGATGGAAGATTTGATATCCAGACAGCCTGCCAGCACCATCGGCTGGTTGGCAACGATACCGACCGGCCAGCCATTCATCCGCGCCAGGCCGACAATGATATTTTGGGCATGGGACGGCTGAATCTCGAAGAAATCCACATCATCAACGATTTTCAGGATCAATTCCTTCATATCGTAGGGTTTGTTGGGATTATCAGGTACTAGCGTATCCAGCGAGAAATCGGCTCGATCAGCAGGATCAGGGGTGGGCCGGAACGGTGGTTGTTCTTTGTTATTAGAGGGCAGGAAGTTAATGAAGCGCCGTAGCATCAATAGGGCTTCGATATCATTTCCGAACGAGCGATCACATACGCCTGATTTCGTCGAGTGAGTGAGTGCACCACCTAGTTCTTCAGCGGTGACTTCCTCATGGGTCACGGTTTTTACGACTTCAGGGCCGGTGACAAACATGTAGGAGGTGTCTTCCACCATGAAGATAAAATCAGTCATGGCCGGTGAATACACCGCACCACCGGCACAAGGTCCCATAATCAGGGAAATTTGCGGGATGACACCCGATGCCATCACGTTACGCTGAAACACATTGGCATAACCTGCCAGTGAGTCAACACCTTCCTGAATCCGTGCACCGCCAGAGTCATTCAGGCCGATAACAGGTACGCCAACCTTGATGGCATGATCCATGATCTTGCAGATTTTATCGGCGTGAGATTCGGACAATGAGCCACCCATCACCGTAAAGTCTTGGCTGAAAATGAAGACGACCCGACCATTGACTGTACCATAGCCGGTGACAACACCATCACCCGGCACTGCTGTACCTTTCATGTCAAAATCGGTGCAACGATGCTCAACAAACATGTCCCACTCTTCGAAACTGCCTGGATCAAGCAGGGTCTCGATACGTTCCCGGGCGGTAAGCTTGCCCCGTTTGTGTTGCGCATCGATGCGGCGCTGTCCTCCACCCAGACGGGCACTAGCGCGTTTTTCTTCTAGTTGCTGAATAATCTCATGCATGAATGCTTTCTCCTTTAATGCAAGTGCAAGCGGTAAACCGATTGCACCAAAAGCCTGGGGGATAGAACCACAATACCTATGAAAGACCGGAATGAGAGAGCATGATCCGGCAGCGCGAGATCCGTTTGGCGCATGACCGGCAAGCGAGCCTTTAACCAGTATGGAACCCGTGCGTTGCGTTGAGCAGGGTACGGGTCGGGTGGTTCAGATGAAATTTTTATTGTTATCAAGGTTGAATAGTCAGTTTTGGGCAGCCAGACGGTAGAGTAGTTAACCGCTTGCTTTAATGTTCACCAATTATAATGGGGTTTTTAATCTTTTTGGTGATAGATTCTAATAATTTCGTAATATGCACCACAGTTTTTGAGGTGCGGCCGTCTCCATAATTTGACGGATTGATGCCTTTTCTGAAAGATCGCTCACTTCATTATCCTCTTGTCAAGTCATATTTATGAATATTTTGCAAAATAGTTTGGTGCTTTACAAAAATGGTGCAGCACGGGTCACTGCGTTAGGTGACAAGCTGGACATTGAACTGGAAGATGGTCGATCGCTGCGTGTGCGACCAAAAGATGTGACGTTGCTGCATCCAGGCCCTCTGCGTGGGTTTGCCGAGTTGAATGCCTCCGGGGGTGAAGTTGAGGCGGCTTGTGAATTGCTTGATGGTGGCCAAACGACATTATCTGAGTTGGCAGAACTGGTTTATGGCACTTTTACACCAGCAACAGCCTGGGCGAGTTGGCAGCTTGTCGTTGAGGGTTTGTATTTTCTGGGCACGCCCTCGGCCATTGATGTGCGTCCTTTGGCGGATGTGGCACAGGAGCGGGCAGCGCGAGAGGCAAAAGCCGCTGAGCGGGCCGCATGGAATGATTTTTTGGTGCGGGCCAAAGCCGGGCAATGCACGGCAGGTGATGTCGACTATTTGCGAGAAGTTGAAGAAGTCGCTTGGGGACAGCGTGAGCAGAGCCGTGTCATGCGGGCATTGGATTGCAGCCAGAATCCGGCCAGCGCCCATGAGTTGCTATTACGAACAGGCTATTGGGATAGTGCAATCAATCCCTATCCACGTCGGATGGGTGTGTCACTGGATGTGCCTATGGTGGACTTGCTGCCTGAGCTGCCCGATGAAGCACGGCGGGATTTAACTGGATTGCCAGCGTTTGCGATTGATGATGCGGACAGCGTTGATCCGGACGATGCCTTGAGTATTGAAGAAGATCGATTGTGGGTACATGTGGCTGATGCGGCTGCGTTGGTGCCACCGGATTGTCCTGCTGACCTGGAGGCACGGGCGCGTGGTGCGACACTCTATTTGCCTGAAACCACGATCCCGATGTTGCCTGAGTCAGCCGTGCCACGTTTAGGCTTGGGGTTAACCGAGGTGTCACCGGCATTCTCTTTCGGGTTAACGCTGGATGCAGACGGGTTGGTAGCGGATGTCGAGGTGATACCGAGTTGGGTGCGGGTGCAGCGATTAAGCTATGAGGATGTGGAAACACGCTTGAGTGAGGAGCCGTTTAAGCGTTTATACGCATGGGCACAGCAACATCAGGAACACCGTCGAGCCAGGGGTGCCATTTTTATAAACTTGCCCGAAGTAAAAATCCAGGTAAATAATAATAATACGGTTGAAATTCGAGCCTTACCATATTTGGCAAGCCGAATGCTGGTGAGTGAGGCCATGATTATGGCGGGTGAAGCTGTGGCCCGATTCGCCCGGGAACGGGATATACCGTTTCCATTTACGACACAGGATGTCGCCGTAGATACAGCAGATCGGTCCCCACAGGGTTTAGCTGCGATGTATGCGTTACGGCGTAATCTTAAACCACGACAATACAGCGGACAGCCAGGCACACATGGCGGGTTGGGGCTGGAGATGTATACACAAATCACCAGCCCGTTACGGCGGTATCTGGATTTGGTCGCGCATCAACAGTTACGTGCTTTTTTGCGTGGTGAAGATGTCCTGGATACCCAAGCGATTGTGGAACGTGTTGGTGCGGCAGAAGCTGTGGCCGGTCATGTACGGCGTGCAGAACGATTATCACGCGAGCATTGGACAATGGTTTATCTTCAGCAACATCCAGGCTGGCAAGGCGATGGGGTGTTGATTGAGCATCGAATGCCGCGTGGCATGGTATTGATTCCGGCATTGGCTTTTGAGGCGCGGGTCAAGGTGGGTGAAGATGTCGCGCTGGATAGTCAAGTACCGTTACGTTTGACGGGTATTGATCTGCCTGAGCGTGTCGCTTATTTTCGAGTGGGTTAAATTCATGTGTTGATCGTTATTGACCAATGACTGGCACCGAGCTATCTGCTTAGGCATGATTATGCGGTTTTTTGCCTGGATATATAGCGCAAACACTATAAACTGGAACAATTTGTAATGATAATTTGCGCGTTAAAGCAGATGGATATAGCGGAACCAATGAATCGGATTTAATGGGTTCCACCATAAAAAACCAATCAATTTGTAAACCGGGTATCGCGTATTCTTTTGATGAAGCATGCGATACACTGACTTGTAGAAAAATCGCCCTGCTGTCAAAAAGATTAATTCACTGCTACCAGTAATCCTGCCGGAAAGTGCTGAAGGATTTTAGCAAGTGCTAGCTGCGCTACACCCTCAGTAATTTCAGGCGAGACGGTTTCTTGGGTGAGGACGTTTTTGTAATGCTGCGCACTATCATTCTCAACAATCCATTCCAGCGTGGTATCACCCCAGACGGCCTCACCGAGCGGTTGTTGATCGGTATGCCCTTCTAGTAGCCGCAGGAACAGGCGAGGCGCAATAACAATAACTTCCCTGTTTTTCCAGCGTCGGGCAAAAGCGCAGGCATGATCGGCCTTGTCGCCTTTTACCGTCAAAGGGATATACGCACCATGCTGGAACAGCGCTGAGTGCTGACGGCGCAGGTTCAATGTGCGCCAGGTCAAGTAAAGCTTCATTCGACCGTCGTTCATATTGTCTAGAAGCTCAGGAATTTTTGATGTGATGTCCTTTTTATCCTCGTTAAAATGGATGCGTAGATTGTGTAGCATCTTTTGTCGATAGGGGTAATCAACCGGGCGGCGGTTATCGGGATCAACCAGACTGAAATCCCAAATTTCATTGCCTTGATAAATATCAGGTAAACCCGGTGCGGTCAGTTTGAGCAAGGTCTGTGAGAGACTGTTGTACAGACCAAAGCGAGCGACCATGTGCTGAAAGGGGAGAAATTCATCCAGGAACCGGTTTTTTTCGGGCTCTAGCAATGCGGCGGCAAAACTGGTGACAGCCTCTTCGTAATCCTGATTAGGGTTGATCCAGCTACTGTGTTCCTTGGCCTCCTTGACCGCTTTGAGCAGGTATTGCTGGATGCGTTCCCGAAATGCGGCCAGACCGTCTGCATCGACCGTACCCAGCGGATAAGCTCCTAGCAAGTTTTGGTAAATCATGTATTCATCATTAGCTGAAGGCGCGAGCTGGTCATTAACCAGGCGCTTTTTATTCTTGTTAATCCGGCTCCAGCGTTTCAGGTTTTTGTCCCACTCTTCCGGTAATTCTGACAAGACGTTAATGCGGGCGCGTACATCCTCTGAACGCTTGCTGTCATGAGTGGAAGAGGACAGCATGGCATGTGGCCACAGCTCCATACGATCCTGATTGGCATGATGGAAGCCACTAACGGAAATGCTAAAGCGGCCTGGATCACCACCGACTTCGTTGAGTGATAGCAGTCGGTTGTAGCGATAAAAGACCGTATCTTCCAGACCTTTCGCCATTAGCGGACCGGTGTACTGCTGGAATTTCATCACAAATGCCAGGACTTGCTCACGAAACGCGTCGGGTTTGCCCTCGGCAACTTCAAGCAGCAGCACGGTACGTACAAAATCAAAGATACTGACATCCAGCGCCTGACTACGTCGTTTGGCTACCGATACGGCCCAATCGATATAGCGGCGGTCTTTTTCTGAAACACCATCGGCAGTGATATAGGTTCGGTATACCGGAAAGCAGGCAACGACTTCTCGCAGTGCATTCCACAAACCGATACTGGTAAAGTCACGGGTACGGCGTTCAAGTTGAGAAATACGTTCAATTTGATTGGTCAGGACGGCCAGTTCGCTACCCAGCGCGACACGCATCATCAATTTTTTGCAAAGATAGAGCGTCTCTTCCAGATCGACGGTTCCACCAATAAAATCCTCATAGCATTGTGTCATGGCCTCTTCGGCCTGGGGATCGATGAACAAGGCGTTTACCAGGTTGGTAAAATCATAGCCGGTTGTGCCATGTACCGGCCAGTCCTCAGGCAACCACTCATAACTCTCCAATATTTTTTCTACGACGACATAGAGTGGTTTGGTGTTCTTGTCGGTGTCATCATGTTCAGCATGTTCTACCGAGGGCGCCAAAGTCTTTTGCAACTGTTCAAAGTAGTCCTTTGGATTGAATAGCCCATCGGGGTGGTCAATACGCAGACCATCCAGTTTACCCTCGCGTAACAGCTTGAAAACCAGGGCATGGGTTTCCTGGAAGACCGCTTCGTTTTCCATCCGTAAACCTGCCAGGTCGTTTACATCGAAGAAACGGCGATAATTAATATTGTCGGAAGCCACTCGCCAGAATGAGAGCTGATAAGGTTGTGCCTCCAGCAATTCATGTAGCTGGTCAAAGCTATTGGTCTCACCGGGTGTACCATTGAGTAACTGCCGGTTTTCCTCAATGAACCAGGCAATATCGGGCGAGCGATAGCATAAGTCGGCCAGGTTTCGCTTGTGGATTTCCTTGTCGCGCTGCCGTTCGGCGCGCTTGGCCTCCTCGGTTTCCGTACACGCTGGTAAGTGACCCAGCGCCGTTAGCAAGCTTTGATACTCAAGAAAGAGCGGGTTATCTGATCCGAGGCGGGTTTCCAGTTGATGGATACGGTGTCCCAGTATCTGCGGATATTTATGGGGATCAATCGGGAAGCTATGCTCATAGTATTGGATGTGAAATGATCCCGCTTCAGCATTGAAGACCAGTCGCAACTCGCCATTTTCCAGCACCAAACCATAATGATTGCCCAATACCGGAACGAGCACTTTGTAGCGTAGCGCAGGTTGCGCAGATTGCCAATCGATATCAAAAAAATCGGCATGAGCAGCAGCCTGACCGTTTTCCAGTACATCCAGCCACCACGTATTATCACTGCCCATCACGCCCATATGGTTGGGAACGATATCCAGAATTTGTCCCAATTGGTGGCGATGCAGTGCTTTGGTGAACTGTTCAAATTCCTTGTTGCCGCCAATTTCCGGATTCAATGCGCAATGGTCAATGATGTCATAGCCATGGGTGCTGCCAGGTCGGGCGCGTAGATAGGGTGAAGCGTAGCAATGACTGATACCCAGTGCACTGAGGTAGGGTATCAGTGCGGTAGCGTTACCAAAGGTGAAGCCACTGTGAAACTGGAAACGGTAGGTTGCATCAGGTATAGGCCACTGCCGTGCGGCATGCGGTGTGGTTTCTGTTTGCTCACTGGCCTGTGAAGGTTTTTCGCGTTCACGGTGCAGCTCGGTGATTAATGCCAGCACACGCGGGTCTGTTGGCCAGTCTTCAATGCTGGGCGGCAATTTGCACCGCCAGTAGTGGTCGGCGTTTGATGGTAGATTTGATGATTGATCGGATGCTGCTTGTACGAATACATCACTCAATGAAAGCGTTAGCAGTCGGGATGGGGTACGTGCCAGGTAGGTGTAGATGGCACGCAGCAAATCCGTTGTCATTGGCAAGCTGAGTGCGGACTGGACATTATGGTCCTCAGGCAATAGTCGCTCGCGGTCAAGTGCGACCAGCAATCGTGCACGTTCTTCGGCACGATTGACAATTTGACGTTCCCAGGTATCCGGTGAATGATGCAAATCCAGATCATGACCATGCCAGTAATCCGTTATGGTGGGTGCATTGGGTGTTGTCACTGTAACCAGCGCTTCGCGTGGAAAATCCGTTGGCGGAATAAAGCTGCCTTCGGGAGTTTTCTCGGTATAGAGCTGCCGCTGACAGAAGATGCCATAATCAACCAGCAAGTCTTGAAATGCGGGTGTTTCTGCTGTGTCATCGGCGATGACCAGACATTGGTTCCGTTGGCTTTCCAGCGCCAGAATACCCAGCAGTGCAGCGGCCGGTTGTTCGACAAATGCACCATCATCGGGATCAGCGCCCTCGGGTACCCAGAATTGGCGGAAAAAGCCGGGTTCTGGATACAGGCGTAATGCTCCAAAATGCCGCATATTATGGCGAATTAATTGAATAAACGGCTGATAGCCAGTTTCCTGCAAAGCTATCGGGTTAAAGGGCGCGATCGTGTCTGTGTCGTGCTGTAAACGGGTTGAACCCGGTGGTATGCCCAAGCGAATACTGTGAGCGTAAGCTTGTGGTTGCGCCCATGTTTCTGCACCGTATGAATGGGGTGCAGCACTGAGATCATGGCAGAGCCCGATACCCGAAGCCTGCTCTAGCGAGTGACGGCCAAGCGCAGATGCTTGTAATGCCAGCTGCCAGTACAAATAGCTATAAAATTCAATCTGCTCAGTGTGAGCATGGGTGAATTCAGCGACTTCGGGGGAGTGTGGGTCGCGGTAAACTGCTGGCCAATGAGACCATGCCCAGTGTTGGGGGTCCTGGGCCTGGAAATGCTCGTGCAGAGTATCAAATAGCGCCTGCTGTCTTAGCGGTTCGCCACCTTCGGCAAGAAAGCTTTGGAATGCTCGGCGGCGGACACTGGTAGCGTGGGAATGACGCTTGCGAAAGTAGCGATACAAATGGTCAAGGATCGATAACTTGAGTTCGGCAATAGCGGCGTAATCGACAGCTTCACTGGCTCGTAAGGCGCGCAAGCGTGCCTGAAACTGAGGGTCATTAACTGTTTCCTGTGCCTCCGGGCATTCAGCAAATTCTGATATTGCTTCTATATCAAGGTACAGAATATTTAAAAACAATCGACTGGATGGCGCAGCGGGGTTGATATGAGCGGGGTGGCGCGGGAACTGTGCATGTAAGGGTGCAATGCTTAATACAGCAGCACCATGCTGGGCGCATCCTTCAATCAGGGCTTTAAGATTACTCAGGTCGCCGATACCCCAGTTATGGTGAGAGCGTATAGCATGTAAAGATAATTCTGGCCCCCATACACGATGTTCGCCTGTGAGCACAGAAGGTCGATACGCTTGTTTGGGGGCCACGATCAGCTGCGTAGAGGCCCTGGCTAATGTTGCCGTTCGCAGTTCAAAACGGTGGTAGCCGGAAGGGAGTTGTGCTGGCAGTGTAAAGGCATAGCGAATGATTTTTTTTTCGCCATCGCTGAAGGTTTCCAGCAGCTCAAGTTCGTTGACCTGAAAGCGTCCATGTTGGCGGGAGCCGTTTTCCAGGTGTAAAATCCACTCGCAAGTTTTGTTGTCATCATCGACCGGAAGGTTCAGCGTAATTGATGGCGCTGCATCGGTTTTTTGCACGACCTGAGTGGGTGCAAGTGGACGTTGCCATAAGCAGGTTTGTACCTGGTGTAAAAGTTGCTCAACGTCGGTGCCCTCGTCGATGGGCAGTCCCATTGCCGCCAATAGAGCACGTTGGGTTGTCGGTTGGACGGAGTGCAGGCTGCCATCACGGCCCGTATGTTCAAGGATGATGCCGTGCAGCTTGCAAAGTTGCCTGAGGGCAGATGGTTCAGGTTTCATGTATTGTGCATCCTGGCGATGGGGCAAGAAGTCAGTATAAAGAACGCATTAAATAGCTTGGTTAATAGTGGATGGCTAGCGCTGGGCGGGTGCAGCCGTTAATACCGAAAGACCGGCAGGTTCGGTGGAGCCATCGACTGGTGGCTAGCAGGAAGGATATGAGCGTCGCACTGTAATTTCTAGATTGTGTTGCGGATCAGGAGCCAAAGCAATGCTACGCTGAGTGCCAGGTTGAAGCTTGCCATCCAGCGTAAAAGGGTAAATTGTCCGGTAGTGCGCTCTTCTAGTCGCGCAACATCTGTTTTTACAGTAACTATCTCTGCTTTGGTTGCGGTTGCCAGTTCAGCAATATCGGTTTTCGTTGTTGTAGCCAGTTGGGTGATATCGGCACTGAGGCGGTCGATATCGGTTTTCGTTGTTGTAGCCAGTTGGGTGATATCGGCACTGAGGCGGTCGATATCGGTTTTCGTTGCGGTACCGAGGCGGTCGATATCGGCACTGAGGCGGTCGATATCGGTTTTCGTTGTTGTAGCCAGTTGGGTGATATCGGTACTGAGGCGGTCGATATCGGTTTTCGTTGCGGTACTGAGGCGGTCGATATCGGTTTTCGTTGCGGTACTGAGGCGGTCGATATCGGCGCGGGTTGCCAGTTCATCTGTGCTGTTCTTCAGTATGTTGACCAATGCCACAGCCTGGGCTTCGGCCTGTTTTTCGTCAATACCTGCCTCGCGTAGTGTTTTGGTATACGCCAGTGTGTCAAAGGTGAGTGCATTCATAATGGTATCCTCAAACTCAATTGTTCCATTGGACAGGTTATTTTGAATGCCGTGCAAACGCCGTCCTTGGTAGTGAGGTCCTGGAACAAGCCCAATGATGTTAACCGGTCTTCTGTGGGGAATTCACCAAAATTTTACGATCGCACCTGATCAGCCCAGTCACGGGTTTTGAACCAGTAATTGTGGCGTGCTTTTAGCCAGCCGTCCTGTTGTCGTAACAAGATCCAGTTATTGAAGAAATTCAGTGCATCAGGATCACCTTTACGTACAGCAAAGCCTTCCGCATTTTGCACGAAAGGCTCGGCGATGGGCAGAAAGAGTGTATCAGGATGCCTCAATGCCTCGAATGCAGGGGTTGGGATGCTGGTTACAAAGGCATGTGCCTTGCCATTCAAAACTTCTTGAAGTGCCAGTGCATCTTCATCGAATTGCCGTAGTGTCGCTTTGGGCATTAACTTTCGTGCACTGATCGCAGGTGTTGTACCTCGTCGCACCGAGAGTACTACGTCAGGCTTGTTGAAATCATCAAGCGAACTAAAACCGGCTGCTAATTTTTTGTGAGCAACCATCTGTGTACCCGATCGGGCGTAGGGTGTGGTGAAATTAACCGTCAAATTGCGTTCCGGAGTAATTGACATGCCACCAATAATAATGTCGAATTTTCCTGCCAGCAGTGCGGGGATAATGCCATCCCAGGCTGTAGGTATAAATTGGACGTTTACACCCATATCCTTGGCAAGCTGCTTTGCCACATCGATTTCATAGCCAATCAACTCGCCTTTTTTGTTTCGCATGGCCCAAGGGATAAAGGTGGACATGCCGACCTTGATTGAGCCTCGTTTCTTGATGGTTTCCAGCACGCTGGTAGCGGCCAAGTCACGATTGAAATTCTGCGCTTGGGCCAGTGGTGGCAGCATAAATACCATGATTAATACAAAAAATGTCAGTGCAGTTAAGAAACGAATCTTCATGTTTGAATACCTTTGGTTTGCTGCGATGAATGTTGCCAGGTTATAGCGGATGGATGCGGCGTGGGCAACGGTATATCGCATCTTGTCGTAGAAAAGTGATACTGTGAAATAAGCGCATAAAATTTTGAAATTTAGCTATTATTGGTCTTGCTACCACAGCAGCTTGAATACAAGACCAGAAGATTATGAATACCCCTAAAGCAACCGATGATTATGTATTAGCTAACATCGAGTTTACTATTACTGGCAAAAAATTGAAGTTAAGGATGCCCGTTCCGGCTGGGCAGGTGCAGTTAGGCGCATTGCTGCCTTTTTTTCAGTACCTCACAGATTCTTTTGTCGATTTGTCGGTGGAAAATGCCCAAGGTCAAGGATCAACAGTGTCCTGTTGCAAGGGGTGTGGTGCGTGTTGTCGGCAACTGGTTCCCATCGCCGAAATTGAAGCCCGTCAACTCCGGCAAGTCGTAGAGGATATGCCAGAGCCGCGTAAGTCAACCATTTTGGCTCGTTTTGAAGCGGCTAAACAGCAATTGCAAGCTGCAGGCTTGCTGGATCGGCTGCGCAAGCCCAACCAGGTTGACGATAACGATGTAAATACTGTTGGACTCGATTATTTCTTGCAGGGGATCGCATGCCCGTTTTTGGAGGATGAATCCTGTTCAATCTATGAAAAGCGGCCATTAATTTGCCGTGAATATCTGGTGGTTTCACCGCCTGAACATTGCACGAGTCCAGCACAGGAAACGGTACATCCTGTCAAACTAGCCGTACACACGGCCAAAGCCGTTAGAGGATTAAATACCAGTTTAAGTGAGTATGGAAACCGCTGGATTTCGCTGGTTTTGGCGCTGGAGTGGGCATCATCACATCCCGATAATTCGCCGCGACGCCCGGGAACAACGTGGGTGCAAGAGGCATTGGCCCATATCACAGGACGAGAATTGGAAGGCCATTCTGAAGGCTGGATTCACAGGTTTTAGATATAGCGGAACCCATTAAATTTGATTAATGGATTTCGCTATATCCATCTGTTTTAACATGCAGATTATCACTAATAAATTGTTCCGGTTCATAGTGTTTGCGCTATATCATTGACATACTGCAAGTGCAGGTAAGGTGGCGACAACCGGATCATGGTCGCTGACCGGTGCAGGATTGCCAGGTGTGATATCGCTGTTGACATGTGGAATGCGAACGGTTGCTCCACGCCGCAGTACCGGACTTACCAAAATATGGTCTAGCGCTTGTGGTTGACCGCTATGTCGGCGGGTATAGCTTTGACTGCGTGGCAGGTCATCTAGCAGGTTATGAAACAGTTCACCCTTGAGGAGTTTAAGCGTTTTGGAGCTTGCCACATCATTGATGTCGCCCAATAATACGATGGCTGTTTCCGGATTGTGACGTAATAACATGGAGGCAAAGTGGTGTACTAGCTCAGCTTGGGCATGACGTTGTTTTTTTGTGTAGTCTTCTTCGCGGCGAGCCATTGATCGCATGGATTTAAAGTGACAGTTGATTACAAATAACTGTTGCGTGCCTACTTCAAATTCTGCTGCCAGCATTTTTCGACAGGGTGTCCAGTGATGGCAAGGGTCACCAGCAAAAGCTGGATGTATCGGATAGATGCGACCTGGATTCAGTGTCAGATTTATGCGGCCGTTATTCACAGCGATATCGATATTATCTTGTGAGCCGGCGTTGCCTCGATCAGGAAATTTCACGTGTGCCGGATTGAAGAGTAAACCGACACGAATATTTGCACCGGCCATACCGCCATCCTGATTGACGAGTGGCGGGATTTCCCGAAATGTGTATTGTGCACCGCCGGCATCCATGATCGCAGCGATTAATGCCTGGTAGGTGGCGGTGGCAGGCACTTGTCCATTGTGCAGAATCGGTGCTTCTGCCGTGATTTCCTGTACAGCTAGAATTTCGGGTAATGCCATTTCATGTACAATAATCCGGGCCAATCGCGCTAACCGGGCGGGTGATGCGTCCACGCCTAAATTGCAAAGGTTGAAAGTGGCAATGGTCAGCATAATCGATCTCCTTAATAAATCTCTTTTCCACCGGCTAGCGATTCAGTCTACATTTTTCTCCTTTTCCGGGGCTATGGTTTTTGGCTGAAATTGTAGCCATGCCCGTATCAGCGCCCCGCCGAGTGCTCCACGGGTGATATCCAGTTTTCCATGGTAGATATCTTCTACCAGGTCACGAACGACAGCGAGTCCAATCCCATGACCGGCCACTGTAGGGTCATCACGCTGGCCGCGGTTAAGTAATAATGGTGCCCGGTCAGGTGGGATACCTGCGCCGTCATCCTCAACTTCGATCACCAGTCCCATTGATTTATTCTTATCGGGGTAAGCACGCACTACGACCTGCCGTTGACACCATTTGCAGGCGTTGTCTGCCAGATTACCAAGTATTTCCAGAAGATCACCCTCATCACCATGGAAAATTGCAGTTGATTTGATTTCATCACGTAGCTGTAATGCACGATCAGCATAAACCTTTTCAAGTGAATCAATAATTTTACGAGCCGTCGGCGCAACGGCCTGTGGTGCGCTTAAAGCGGTTTGACCGGCAGCGGCAGCGCGTTGTAATTGATAATCGACAGTGCGATTCATGCGATCCAGTTGTTCACTCAGCGTATGGTGTAGTGAATCAAGAAGCGCTGATTGCGGTTGCTCCAGTGCTCTGCGTAGTACGGCTAATGGTGTTTTTAGACTGTGTGCCAGGTCACCTAGCGCGTTGCGATAGCGTTCCAGGTGCATTTGACTTTGACAGATCAGGGTATTCAGGTTTGTGGTTAGCGGTTGTAATTCAAGTGGGTAGTCACTGCTTAGCTCATTGCGCTGGCCGGTTTCAATTTCAGCAACTTCGGCGGCAACCCGTCGTAGCGGCTTTAGTCCCCAACGCAGGATCAGTCCCTGCACAGCCAGTAGTACGCCGGTCGCTGCCAGCAGCCAACCCCATAGACTACTTCTAAAGCTCCACAGTTGTTCGCGGTAGTTATCGTGGGATTCAGCAACCCGAAATGTGTAGAGCCGGTCGTGGTTTTCCTCGGTTTCCCAACTGACGGTAAAGGCAAATACGAATAGTGGTGTGCCATCAGAGGCTGTGAGTGAAGCAAATCGGGTTTCGCCAGGGTTACGAATATTTGGAAAGGAGGGTAGCTCCAGGCCGAGTAGTGAAGGTGAGCGCCAGATCTGTATGCCTTTTCCATCGACAAGATCAGCATATAAACCGGAATTGGGGGTTGAAAATCGCGCCTCAGGCAGGGTTTGTGGCAAAGTCAGGTGTTCGGAGGTATCGACATCAGCCGCACCGATAAGCATGAACACCTGGATTTTCAGTCGTTCCTTGACCGCAGCCAAGGTACTGTCACGAAAGGCTTGATCCAGTGTCAGCCCGGTCAGGATGAGAAAAGTGGCAAGCACCGCACTAGCGGCAAGACGCAGACGGCTGCTAAGTGAGCGCATCAATCAATCAGGCTGCCGACCGTTCCAGACAGAACCGGTAACCGCGTCCTCTTAACGTTTCAATCGGGTTCAAATGACGCTCAGGATCGAGTTTGCGGCGCAGGCGACCGACCAATACTTCCAGCACATTGCTGTCGCGGTCGGTATCCTCTTCGTAGAGATGCTCGGTCAATTCGGTTTTTGAGACGACTGTACCGGCACGTAGCATTAGATATTCCAGTAATTTATATTCGTATGCTGTTAGATCGACAGCCTGCTCATTTAAAGTGACCTGCTGTGCATGGGTGTCGAGTGCAACTGGACCACAACGCAATACCGATTGTGTCCAGCCACCCGTTCGACGGATCAGCGCCCGTAACCGTGCCAGCAATTCTTCACCATGAAACGGCTTAACGAGGTAATCATCAGCGCCCGCCTCTAGCCCTTCGACCTTCTCTTGCCAGCGCCCACGAGCGGTGAGAATCAAAACAGGGAGGTTTTGCCCTTTTGCACGCCAGCTGCGAATCACGTCGATGCCGCTTAGATCGGGTAGGCCGAGATCGACAATCGCCGCATCCAGTGGGTATTCTTGCCCCATATAAAGGCCGGTACGACCATCCATTGCAGTATCGACTGCATAACCTTGTTCGCGTAGTTGTGCAGCAACACTTTCAAGCAGGGGCTTTTCGTCTTCAATAATAAGAATACGCATGGTTTTGAGGTTCCGATGGAGAGAAACCGAAGCTGTCAATTGTGCCCGGTATCTTGATCCTGGTCAGGATCGTAGTGAAAGTCACGTACTCGGCCATCCCGTAAAATACGTACGCGATAGCCTTGTTGTCCATCTTGTTTCAGACTTTTCCTGACACCCAGTACGCGACCTCCGGTTGCCTGACGTGCTGCTTTAGCCGCTTTTTCAGGGCCAGTGATTGGCCGAGGTAGAGTCCCTTCCCGACCGCTGCGGTACATGCGGTACGATTGCGCCTGTACGCCGGTTGCGGTCAGCAACACCACCACGAGCGCTGTCACGGTCAGGTGTCGCAATAAGCTTGTTTTATCAGACATATTCAGGAGTTTCCGCATTATTGCTCAGATGAGTTCGAATCCTAAGGTGCCTAGAATGAATCATGACTGAATTGTGCCATACAGACCCTGACATGCGGGGCTGTAATGGTGTAAAGATGTTCAGTAGAGATTCAGCCGGTGATTCCTAGGCTGGGTTGCACAGGCATCGCGAGTGGTCGTGAGCCATTAACAACTCGGGAGTATTTTGATGCGAATTAATTGGCAGATCGGATGGATTGCAGTTCTCATCATATTGGCAGGTCCGGCGACTGTTTGGGCGCAGCGTTTTGATACCGGTAATCTGGAAGTTGAGATTATTGATGATCGAGGGCGGGAGTTTCGGCAATATCCACTACGTCGTGGTAATGGACGGCGGATTTACAAGGCCTATGTAGAGGCAAAGGATGGTCGCAGGTATTCGATTCGAGTCCGTAATCACAGTAATCAGCGCGTGGGTGTTGTGATTGCCGTTGATGGCCGTAACATCATTACCGGTAAACGTTCCTATCTGCGATCAAGCGAAAGAATGTATGTGCTCAGGCCTTATCAGCAGGAACGTTATGAAGGCTGGCGGACAGGAAAAAATCGAGTGAATCGCTTTTACTTTACCGATGCCGGTGATTCCTATGCGGAGGCATGGGGAGACCGCTCGGCAATGGGTGTGATTGCAGTTGCCGTGTTCCGTGAAGATGTCCCCGCCAGGATTGACTATAGAAAGCCCTATCGATCGGATAAATCACGAGTGCAGTCGGCGCCAGGGGCAGCCGCGTCGGCACCACGCCGTCGGGCAGAGCCTGGAACGGGTTTTGGCGAGTCGGAATGGTCGCCTTCACGTCGGGTTGAATTTGAGCCGGAAGACCGCCCCGTTGCCCGTTATTTTCTCAAATATGTTTGGCGGAACAAGCTGTGTCGTAAAGGTATTATTAGATGTGATAAAGGATGGCGGGGTTATCGCCGTAACCGCTTCTGGGATGAAGATGACGATTATGCGCCACCACCCTATGAGAATCGTCGCAGATATTATGATCGTTGGTATCGTGATGAGTGGCGATAGTACGACAGGGCTTGTTTAGATCATTGGCCTTTAGTGTCGGAAACGGAATGTGCAGTGATTGTGGTGTGTTTGCCCATTTATCATGGGCCTGAATCGGTTTTTTAATGCCTTGGTGCCGGTTATAGCTCCCCTTGAGCGATTGAGGGGAGCTTTTTTATGGCCAGAGCTTGTTTTGATGGATATAGCGGAACCCATTAATCAGATTTAATGGGTTCCGCTATAGTGATACGGTTAATCTGAAAACAATTGGTCAGGCTATCGGGGTTTGTGCGGTACAAATTCGGGATTGACAGCGAAGGTTTTTATGGATTATTGGTCTACCTTGCGAGACGCACTACTAAATCCGCGTGTTGATGATGAGGCACTAAAAGCGGCCTTGCACAAGGCGCGGGCACAGCAACCATTGCCGGTATTGTGGCTACTGGGTAAGGCGCAAGCAGGTAAAACTTCCATCATACATGCCTTGACCGGTAGTGATGCCGCCGAGATTGGCAATGGTTTCCAGCCCTGTACCCGTACTGCCCGTTTTTATGATTTTCCCGTCGAGACACCGATTCTGCGTTTTCTCGACACGCGTGGATTGGGCGAGGTTACCTACGATCCTGCTGAGGATATCCAGTATTGTGAAGCACAGGCTCATTTGATCTTGGCTGTGATGAAAGCGACTGATGGTGATCAGTCATCCATTTTTACTGTGTTGCAAGCGGCCCGTCGCCGTCATCCTGAATGGCCGGTACTGATGATCCAGACAGGTTTGCATGAAGCCTATCCGCCCGATATACAACATGTCATACCCTATCCCTATGACTGCCATTTACTATCACCATTTATTCCGGTTGACCTTCGTCGAGTGCTGACCAGGCAGCGCGATGCCTTGGGCGCTTTGCCAGGTACAGCACCGGTGAGCTGGGTAGCGGTTGATCTCACGTTACCCGAAGATGGTTTGGAACCGGTACATTACGGCCTGGACGCATTGTGGCAGGCTATTGGCGAGGTTTCCTCACTGGGGCTGCAAGCCATGTTGCGGGGTGATGCCGGCGTACGGGATGTCTATGATCGTGCAATCCATCCCCACCTCGTTGGCTATTCAATTGCAGCGGCAGGTCTTGGTGCGTTACCGCTGGTCGATCTGGTGGGCGTGCCGGCATTACAGGCCAAATTGTTGCACAGCCTGTCGGTTTTATATGGTCAGGTATGGGACAAGCGGACAGTGTCCGAGTTTCTGGGCCTGTTGGGTATCGGTGCGGGTGTCCATTATTTGGGGCGGATGCTGGGTCGGGAAGTGGTCAAGCTGATTCCCTATTGGGGGCAGACGGTTGGCGCAGTGTGGGGCGCGACGGCCAGTGGTGCAACCACTTTTGCCATTGGCAAGGCAGCAGCTTACTATTTTTTCACCCAACAGCGGGGTGAGCCAGTAGAAGCAGAGGTACTCCGCCAGGTGTATGCAGAAGCATTGGTATCCAGTGCAGCATTTCTAAACTCAGCGGCAGGGCATCGTTCATTGTGAGAACGGTATTCGACCGCTTTGACCGTTTGCGCTTGCTGGCTTTAACGCTGTGGGTACTGCCGGTTGTTGCATTGTTGCCATTGGGAATACTGTGGCTATGGCAATCAGATACATTGTTTTGGTGGTTGATAGCCATGATGGTGTGTGCTGCTTTGGGTTATGGTTTGCAATATGTATTGCTGCGGCATGATCGTAAGCTGTTGACTGATGCGGTGACTCAAAAAAGTGCTCGCTGGCCACCTAATGCAGAGAATGTTTGGGCAGCAGTTGAGCGCTTGGCGGCACAAACAGAACCGGAAGACTGGCCGCTGAATGATGGCAGTCGTTTGTGGATGCTGGGGCGCAGTACGCTGAAGGTGGTTGCTCGTTGCTATTATCCGGGCGACAAGCAACCGCTACTGCAATTGACCGTGCCGCACACCTTGTTGATTATTGAGCGTGCAAGTCGTGATTTACGTGCCGATATTGCCGAGAATATTCCTTTCAGCCATCGTCTGACGATAGGTGATTTATTTCGTGTTTGGCGCTGGAAAGCGCCTGCCGAGCGGTTGTTAAATGCCTATCGTGCCGGTCGATTGATGGTTAATCCGGCTGATGCCTTATTAAGTGAAATCTGGGGGCATGTGCGGAACAAGGGTTACGGTATGGCCTGGGCGGAGCTGCATTGTTGGCTGCTTCGCGAGTATGTACGTAAGGTCGGCTATTATGCAATTGAGCTTTACAGTGGGCAATTGCTGCTGGATGACGCTGACTTGCCGGCTAAACCTGCCGCTGTTTCCCGGGAAGACCTGCAACAGTCACAGAACCAGGCATTGATCGATGAACCGTTACGTATTGTCGTGCTGGGGCGGGCTAATGCAGGTAAGTCAAGTTTAATCAACGCACTGTTTGGGCGCTTGATAACGGCAACAGATTGCCTGCCCGATACCACCATGACGCTGGTGTCACACAGGCTGGAACGTGATGGGCTGGAGGCTGCACTCATTTTCGATACGCCAGGTTACGATACTGAGCGATTCGATTGGCAGGTTTTAAAGCAAAATGCGCTAAAAGCTGATTTGATTTTGTGGGTGTGTGCTGCACACCGCGCTGATCGTGCCATGGATCGATTACGGCTGGACGAATTACAGGCTGATTTTAAAAACGTATCGGAACGTCATCCACCACCGATAATGTTGGTGCTCAGTCATATCGACCAGTTGCACCCCTTTCGTGAATGGCGGCCGCCTTACGATCTTCTGAATCTACAGGGCAATCCACAACGTGCTAAGGCAGTCAATATTCGGAATGCAGTTGAGGCGGTCGCTCTGGATTTGGATATACCCATTGCCGATGTTATTCCAGTGTGCTTGGCTGAAGGGCGAGTCTATAACGTCGATGATGTACTGTGGACAGTGATTTTAGGTCGGCAGGATGCGATCGGGAAAGCCCGCTTTTTACGTTGCCTGGGGGAGAAAAAGCGAGCCGAGAACTGGATACTGTTGCGTCGGCAGTTGGTGAATACCGGGCGATGGCTGTTGGGTTTGCCGAAATATAGCGGAACCCATTAAATCTGATTCATGGGTTCTGCTATATCCATCTGTTTTAACGCGCAAATTATCGCTATAAATTGTTACGGCTTATAGCGTTTGCGCTATAGGAAACGACACTGCGAGATTCTGATGGGATTTTCAGGGTCAGGTTGTGCAAGACAAAGCAAGCATGCTGGCTCACGGTGATTATCAGCGTGCTCATACTCAATTGAGTCCTTCAGCAATGCGCCTTAATTGAGGTAAATTGGTAATTAATTTATTTGGTTTGTTTTCCTGGATGAAGCCTGCTCGACGCAGTTCAGCAATAGTGCGACTGACAGTTTCGGTAGTGATGCCCAGCATTGCGCCCATGTCCTCTCGTCCAAGCAATAATAATACAGGTTGCTCGTTATCAGTACTGGTGAGATGCAGTAATAAGCGCGCTACCCGCTGGCGAGCCGTACCTGTGGAAAATTCTGCTAGCCAATGATCGGCCTCTGTCAGTGCTTGCTGCCAACGCAACATGAGTTCTTGATAAATCTGTGGTTGTGTATGACCCAGTTGTTCGACCAGCGTTGTTGGAATGACGCAGACTTCACAGTGCGTCAGGGCAATAGCATTATGAGTGTAAGGCTGATTGACTAATGCCTCTAGCCCCAGTGTGTCGCTATGGCGCAATAAACGGACGATACGCTGGTTACCATCAGGTAGGTATTTTACCAGCTTGATTAAACCTCGGCGCAGAGTGAAAATAGCCTGACCGCGTTCCGCGATGCGGTAAAGCATCGTGTGAGGCTCTAGCATAATATCTTCGATAGGTCGGTGGATTTCACCAAAATTTACTTCGCATAAACCAGTGAAAAGTGCCGATTTGCGTATAGAGCAATTACGGCAATCTTGTTCCCCCAGCCAGGCAACACGAACGGGTACGGTTTTCATGTTGGCGTTTTTAGCAGGCTATCCAGATGCTGGTGAATTTCTTGCTCTAGATGGGATTTTAATGGGGTGAGCAGAAGACCTAGCTGTGCGTTGAGCCGAAGCTCACCTGGCTCCAGGTCGATTTGTCCGTTAATACCGGGGCGCTCAAAATACAGCGAATTGCCTTCCCAGTGAGCCTGAATCTCAAAATGCTCGGCGAGTTGGGATGCGATGTAATCTGCGGTTTGTAGTGCTTGCTCGAAGGTCAGTTCATGAGCGCGGTAAATGGTAATATTCGGCATGGCAATATCAGTTTTCAATGCTTGGGTTGGTGTGGTAATGCGCTTGAAATTACAGGCTTTGGCCTAGCTGAGTTTAGCGCCACTGAGTGGAGAATGTGCTGATCTGTTGGTTAATAAGTGACCTTAATGAATAGAAATATGTAAAATTAGCATGTTAACCGTCCGGATTTTATGACACAGCAATGAGTATTGAATACTAGAAGTTATGCAGTTGGCAGGATCGAGCACAGCATATAGTGGTTTGAAACGCATCTCGCCTACCAAATGAACGTCAACTGCGTAACTCCTAAAATACTGCTGTGCTGACAGGACGATCCAGCACTTAAAGTTTCAGGGCTTACGCAAACCGTTGTCAGAGGGTGCCAAACGGCGTTATTTAAAGTGGTCTTCCGCTGCTTGTTTATTTGTACGCCGCTCACCCACTTTATACTTTGTTTTACACGCAATCCGCCTTGTTTTGCATAGACCCTGAGTTTGCTCGATATATGGATAGAAGTGAGGGATAGGCATGTATACCGTCTACTTCGGCTTGAGTCACAAGCCTTTCAAGCCGAAGGATCCAAGCCATTTTTATCGGAATGCTAATTTTGATGCTGTCTGTGTCGGTATGCTTGACAGCATTCGTGAGCGATGTGGCGTGATTTTGTTGACAGGCGAGCCCGGTGTTGGCAAGACGCATGTCTTGCGTCGTTGTATCGCTGAAGCTGAGGCAATTCACTTTGTAATGCCTACCGGTGCCAACCTTACATTTGTGGATTGTATCAAACAGCTATGTAGCAGTCTGGAACTGGCCACCGATGGACTGGATAGTGATCAGCAAGCGTCACTGTTGCAAGATACGATTGCGACCCATGTGCGTGAAAACCGGATTATCACGCTGGTGATTGATGATGCTGACAATGTACAAACCGAGACCTTGTTGCATCTGGTCGAATTTGTAGAACAAACCTTGGCGCCTGCTGATCGGTTACAGATTGTGCTCGTCGGGTTGCCGGAGATTGAGGGGCGGTTACGTCGGCCCGAGCTGCGAGTGGTTCAGGAACAGATTCAGGCGCGTTATCAGCTTGATCGTCTCAAGCCGGCCGAGATTGGTGGATTTATTACCCAGCAGCTGGAAGTAGCCGGTTATCGGGGAGAGGGATTATTGTCAGCCGATGCGGTCGCTCGTGTTGAGCATTATTGTCAGGGGATCCCTCAGTCGATTGCTATTTTGTGCGATACCTTGTTGCTGTTAGCCAGCTTGGAATCGGAGCGGAATATCACGCCAAAGCTGGTGGATGAAGCGGCTCAAAGTTGCTTCCTTGGCGACCAGCAGTCGCCCGATCCAATATCCATAGCCTCAACGGGTAGTCCGTTACAGATTGCGAATGCCGGCAATGACATTGATACTGGTCTGGATCTGGCATCCTTGGGCATGGATCAGGAGCTGGATTTTTCTGCTGAATTAGACCCGACTTCCGACGTATTGCTGCCCACGATGGAGTTGGGTGAAGCCGCGCCGGAGTCAAAGTCACTGGAAACGGTATTGGATACGGATGCTGATGCAGCAGGCGAGGTGTATCTGGCGAATCTGCCCTTATCACCGACCTTGCTTGAATTTGCACAGTTAATGGATATGGCACTGTCAGGGGGGCAGGATGGGGACAACCGTAACCTGGCCATGTTTCAGTATTTCCGGCGTCGGTATATGCGATTGTTGCGTGGTGGTGATCCAGCACGATTGGCTGGTTTAGAGCAACGCATTACGTGCCTGTCAAGGGCAGAACAGTTTGTTTATCTGGATCTGGTGATTGCGGTAAGGAAGTCTGCAATGCCGACCGGAACGTTGTGTGCTCTGGTCGTGAACCCGACGTGGTGGCAATATCGTGAACTCCGTCTTCAGGTGCGATGTCCCGATTTGGTTTTCGATAACGAAGGTAACTTTCGGGTGCTAAGATTGCTGGATGGTCGTCGTGCTCAGCCGGTATATGTTAATTACCATGCTCCAAGCAAGGATTTTTTACCAACGACACTGCAAATACGCCTTGAGCTTTGTAACCATCGTGGTGAATGGAGCGCCTATAACGGTTGGGTCGAAATCCGGTCGGATTTTAGAGATTCTGAGGATCCCAAGGCAACCACAACCGAGAACAAAGAAAATGGCTTACAACTGGATTATTTTCAGGCGATGTCGTTGGCAGAGCCAATGGTCAGCGCAGTCGGTGTCTGGTTGCTAAGTAGTGATGAGTCAGAGAATGTGCGGCCGGCTGATGTGGATAATCTTGGCTATACATTACCACTTGAACTGGAATATGATTCAGATTATAGTGGCCCACAGGCTTCGACAGAATCAACAGCTCAGGTACAACTCAGTCGAGGCTCACTCCTGACACGGGCACTATTATTGGTTGATAACCCCTCTTATGCACCTGCCCGTATCGAACTGGTTTCACGTCCTTTTGTGGTTTTCGGGCGCTATAACACTGAGACCAATAAAGGTTTTGGTGATTTTGCCCTGGGATTTATCAAAGATTACACACGTATTTCCCGTTTGCATTGTCTGGTGTGTGCATTGGGTGATCAATTGGCGCTGATGCCAACCAGTGATCTGGGGTATACCTATACAAGTTGTAATGATGAACGGCTGGAGCAGGGTAGTTGGCGTATTTTGGAGGACGGTGATGTCTTGAGTATTTGCGATCTGTACCAACTCAAGTTGACTGTATGTCGAGATCACAAATGGCAGCCGGAAACACTGGATTGGGATATTCAGAAGCCTCGTGATAAGTTTGGCCATTATCTTATGGATCTGGTTGATGTTTTGCGTAAGGTTAATCATAAAGAAGGTGGGAACGAGTTACAGATTGCGTTTCGGAATCGCTATCTTAAGCTTAAAGCAATGCAGGAACGGGTGACCCAGTTAAGTGGTGTGGGTAATCCGGGCTCATTGCAGTATGTGCGCTTTGAACGTGAAGATGAAGCACGCCGAAAAATTGCGCATTACTATCTGCCAAAGTGGTTGTCATTGGGTAGTGACGCTGATGCGGGTTTGCGGATCACCGCACCGAATGTCGAACTTCGACATGCTGAACTGTTTTTTCGGGATGGAATGTACTGGATTCAAAACCTGGCGGCTGTGGGTGCTGTACAGATTGGCTGTCACAGCCTGGCGACCAATGAAGTGTTGGCACTGGAAGCCGATGATGAATTAAGCATTGGTGAGGCACGGTTTGTATTCAAAAAATATTGAGCCGACGATTATGGCGCAACAGCCATAATTTATCGGCACGATGCGAGATTACAATGATGGTCATACGGTACACGGTATATGGCTGGGACACTACCCGGGCATGACCGAGTGACAGCTACAGCGCATTGTTAAGACCACTTGTGACCGATGGCAAGTGCTGGATGCTTTGGTTATTCACCGTGTTGGGGTGTTGCAACCGAATAATCCTATTGTTATTGGTATGGTTGGTACATCGGGCAGAGGCGTTTGCAGCATGTTGCAGCCTTATGGAGTCGCTTAAGCCGGAAGCACCGTTCTGGAAGCGGGAAGAGACAGCTCACAGGTCACGTTGGGTAGCGGCTAATAGGCCAGGGTGATATAAGGATTGGTAGATGCTGTCAGTGCGTCTTGTTTGCTGATCGGTTATGCTGGGCAGATGCATACTTACTCCTCCAAACCATCGATTGCACATCGTTTCAGAGGTTTTTTGCCCGTCATTGTTGATGTTGAAACGAGTGGCCTTGATGCTAAAGTGAATGCCCTGCTTGAAATCGCGGCTGTTATTGTACGTATGGATGGCCAGGGTTATCTGCACACTGCGCGCACTTTGGCACACCATGTTCAACCTTTTCCCGGTGCTCGGCTTGATCAGGCATCAATGGCGATCAATGGCATCGATCCTGACCATCCCTTCCGTTTTGCAGTATCCGAATATGAGGCACTCAGCACAATCTTCCAGTCAGTGCGTCGAGAGATTCGGGAAACGGGTTGCACACGTGCTATTTTAGTCGGCCATAACGCATTTTTTGATTTAAGTTTCCTGAATGCCGCAGTTGGGCGCAGTCAGATTAAACGCAATCCCTTTCACCCGTTTAGTAGTTTTGACACCGTATCGTTGGCCGGATTGATGTACGGGCAAACGGTATTGTCACGGGCGTTGTGGGAGGCTGGGATTTCATGGAATGAGCGTGATGCCCATTCAGCGATCTATGATGCTGAACGGACAGCAGAACTGTTTTGCCAGATTGTCAATCGCTGGAAGGACATGGGTGGTTGGGAAACGGGTATGAACAGGCCAGGGTGATGTGCAGTTGTATCTTCATTTGTCGCTGTTTTTCATGCCAAAACCATGCGGTAGCGCAAACACTATAAACTGGAACAATTTATAGTGTTTGCACGTTAAAATGGATAAATATAGCGGAACCAATGAATCAGATTTAATTGGTTCCGCTATATGCAGCGGTCATATCCGGGCGTGTCGGGAGACGCAGGGTTATACCCAACACCAAGACCATGTTGTCGGCGGCAATCGCGAAGCTGGGCTACGCTCCAGTCACCTGACGGCTTGCGTCGCAGCACGTCACTGGCGCCGACTGCGGTGTTGCTGCCTCGCAAGCACGTTTGCTCCGCTTCAACATCCTCGCGGCTCAGCTCCACGATTAGGCAGTAGCCTTATCCTCGAAATGATAGGGCAAGGGTTCCAGTCGCAATGCCGAATGCACAGCATCGCCGAGTTGTAGCACGCCATTTTCTGCACATTCAATCAGTGCGACAGCCAGTACCTGATAGCCACCATCAGGATGGTGGCAGGCATCGACCAGATGCCCTGCATTCTGGTTGGCATCGGCTCGTGGTGAATACACCAGGTCACCTGGGCGGGGTGGGGTGGGTGTATCGACTCGCGCCAGATACATGCGACGCTTTAATTTGCCCAGATAATGGGTACGTGCCACGATTTCTTGTCCGGTGTAGCAGCCTTTTTGAAAACTGATACCGCCTAGCAATTGCAAGTTGGTCATTTGTGGTATGAATAGCTCAGTAGTGCCGGGGTAAATCGCGGGTGTTCCTGACAAGATATCCAGCAATCGCCAGGCTTCCGGTCCTGTCGGCACAGTCCCGGATGTCAGGGCCTCCCAGATCACCTTTATCTGATACACCTCGCCATACAGGATGTAACGTGGTGCACTGCCAGGCAGACAGATAACAGTAATGTTCTGCGAAGTGCTGATAACACCATTGGTTTGTTCTGGCACGGCGCCCAAAATTTTTTTAAGTAACGAGGTGGCCTGGTTACCGGCAATCCCGATTGTTGTGAGGGTATCACTGGCATCATCGAGTGTGACCCGTGCTCTAAGTACATACTTTCTTAATCGTGTCAGTGTAGGATTAACCATCTCCAGCGGTAGCGATAGATAATAACTATCCGCGCACCGGAACAGTCGGCAACTGGCAAGCATCCGCCCTTTAGGGGTGCAATAGGCACCGATCAAGCTGAGATCCGGGGTAATATGCCGAACATCACAGGTCAGTTGCCCTTGTAGAAACGCGCACGCATCAATCCCCTGGGCAGCGATTAGGCCATGATGTGAAAGATCACAGCAGATTGTGTGCGTCAAAGCGGCCTGTAGTTCCTGGTTGGGATTACCAAAATGTTGGGTTTGGCCATCGACCCGTATCGCGCCGGCACTTTCCAGAAAGGCAGCCCATTCCGTGTTCATGAGTGTGGATAACCTATTATCTTTTCAATACCTATGATGAAGTTAGCGCCTGTATGACGATAACCTTAGCTACAAAGTGGATTAATTGCGTTCGCTAGTCATGAGCGGCATAATAACCTGATGAAAATATAGATTGAAAACAGATCGAAAGTCGATCGAAAAAAATTGATTACCGCAGTGAAATACTGCCCGGATCTTTCGTCGGTACTGCTGGCTTACGGGATCAAGATGGTCAGTTAGGCACCATCTCAACAATAGCGAGTTGTTATGAAAAACAAAGATGATAAATCAGCATTGTCACCACAGCCTGCTGAAACGCCCAAACCCTCCGAAGGTACTATCCCTCCTCCAATGCCTAAAGAATATGGCGGCCCTAAAGGCCCCGAACCCACTCGCTATGGTGATTGGGAAAAAGCCGGGCGTTGCATTGATTTTTAAACCACCCTGTCTGTATCTCGATATGGACAGTTTGCCGTTTGGTTCGACAAACTTTCCTGAGAGTTTTTTGATGTTTGGCTGTGCGGTATCTCGCCCGAATAGTGGTGTTTTAACCGCTCATGTATAACTGAGGAGAAATGTATGTCCGCGAATAATAGGCCGCTATCGCCGTTTATGATCGGCCCTTATTACAAGCCCCAAATGACCTCGGTATTATCCATCACCCATCGCATTACCGGTGCGGCTCTGGTGGTGGGTACCTTGCTGTTGGTGTATTGGTTGTCAGCACTGGCGATGGGGCCCGAAGCGTATGCGCATGCGCAAGCCATGTTGGGATCCATGTTCGGCCAGTTGCTGATGTTCCTGTGGACATGGGCGCTTTTCTATCATGTCGCGAATGGTATTCGCCATTTGTTTTGGGATGCGGGCTACGGCTTTGAACTGGAGGAAGCGACCAAATCCGGCTGGATGGTCGTGTGGTCGTCGATTGCCCTGACCCTGTTGTTCTGGATAATCATTGCGCCCTAAGGAGAGCTATTATGAGTATTCGTACCCCGCTGGCCCATGCACGTGGTTTGGGTACTGCCAAAGATGGTACGCATCATTGGTGGATGCAGCGCGTGACTTCCATTGCACTGATCCCGCTGGTTTTATGGTTCGCGGTTTCCATGCTGATGTATTCTCAAGCGTCTTATGATGTGGCCCAGCATTGGTTAGCGAGTCCGGTTAATGCCGGCTTGATGGTCATGCTCCTGGTTGTGATGTTTTATCATGCCCACCTGGGGATGCAGGTTATCTATGAAGATTACGTCCAACCCGAATGGCTCAAATACACCCTGCTGTTGGTTACACAGTTCGTTTTGTTCCTTTTGGGAGCTATTGCTATCATCGCCGTGCTTAAAGTCGCGCTGGCCTGATGCCTACCATCGGAGATTGAGGTTTCATGTCCAATAATTCCTATAAATTAATTCACCACGATTACGATGTGGTCGTGGTTGGTGCTGGCGGAGCCGGTTTGCGCGCTACCTTTGGTATGGCTCAGAAAGGATTAAAAACAGCTTGTCTGACCAAGGTCTTTCCGACGCGCAGCCATACGGTAGCTGCACAGGGTGGTATGTCCGCAGCACTGGCCAACATGGGTGCGGATCAGTGGCAGTGGCACATGTATGACACGGTTAAGGGTTCTGATTGGTTGGGTGATCAGGATGCTATTGAATATATGTGCCGCGAGGCTATCCCGGCAGTGATAGAACTGGAGCATTACGGCGTGCCGTTTTCACGCACCGAAGAAGGACGGATTTACCAGCGCCCCTTCGGCGGCATGACGACAAATTACGGTGAGGGTATCGCTCAGCGTACCTGTGCTGCCGCTGATCGCACCGGTCACGCTATTTTGCACACGCTATATCAGCAAGCACTCAAGCATGATGCAGAGTTTTTTATTGAATATTTTGCCCTTGATCTGATTATGGATGATGAGGGTGTTTGTCGGGGCGTGGTCGCGTGGGATTTGGGTGAAGGCATGCTGCATGTGTTTAATGCCCATATGACGGTGCTGGCCAGTGGTGGTTATGGGCGTGCCTACTTCTCGGCCACCTCTGCGCATACCTGTACGGGTGATGGTAACGGTATGGTGTTGCGTGCTGGTCTGCCTTTACAGGATATGGAATTTACACAGTTTCATCCTACTGGTATTTATGGTTCGGGCTGTTTGATGACCGAAGGCTGTCGCGGTGAGGGTGGCTATCTGACCAATTCCGAGGGTGAACGCTTTATGGAGCGTTATGCGCCGAATGCCAAAGATCTGGCCTCGCGCGATGTAGTGAGCCGTTCCATGACCATTGAGATTCGTGAAGGTCGTGGTGTCGGTGCAGATAAAGATCATATTCATTTGCATCTGGAGCATTTGGGCGCGGATGTTGTTAATGAAAGATTGCCCGGTATTGCGGAAACAGCGCGCATTTTTGCGGGTGTCGATGTAACCAGGGAGCCCGCTCCCGTGTTGCCAACGGTGCATTACAATATGGGCGGCATTCCCACGAATTATCATGGCGAGGTTGTGGTGCTTAAGGATGGTGATCCCGATCATATTGTTCCTGGTTTGATGGCTATCGGTGAAGCGGCCTGTGTCTCTGTGCATGGAGCAAATCGCCTGGGCTCCAACTCGTTGCTGGATATCGTGGTCTTTGGTCGTGCTGCTGCCATCCGTTGTGCCGAAGTGGTCAAGCCCGGCAGCACACTCAAACCTACACCACAGGCATCGGTCGATAAGATTGTTGCCCGCTTCAATGGTCTGCGCCACGCTGATGGTGGCAGTTCAACAGCTGGCTTGCGGATGCGGATGCAGCGCACCATGCAAAATCATGCAGCGGTCTTCCGTACCGGTGAGTCGATGGCTGAAGGGATTACGCTGCTGGAAGAGGTGTACAACGGGTTTAACGATGTGGGTGTCAGTGATCGTGGTATGGTCTGGAATTCCGATCTGGCCGAAACATTGGAGCTGGATAACCTGTTAGATTGTGCGATGGTATCGATCAAGTCAGCGATTAACCGACTGGAAAGCCGTGGTGCTCATGCTCGTGAAGACTATCCAGATCGTGATGATGGGAACTGGATGAAACATACCCTGGCATGGTTAGAACCCAATGGCAAGGTCAGGATTGATTATCGACCGGTTCATACCTATACCCTGACCGATGAGGTGGAGTACATTCCGCCCAAGAAGCGCACTTACTAAATTTAAAGAGGGTGAATGCCATGTCTCATTTTTCACTGCCGCCTAATTCTTTGATTGGCAAGGGTAAAACATATTACGCCGGCAAGGATGCCAAAAATATCAAGCGCTTCCGGATTTACCGCTGGGATCCTGATAGTGGCGAGAATCCACGTATCGATACCTATGAAGTAGATCTGGATAGTTGTGCGCCGATGGTGCTGGATGCGTTGCTCAAGATCAAGAACGAGATTGATCCGACATTGACACTGCGACGTTCCTGTCGTGAGGGTGTGTGTGGGTCATGTGCCATGAATATTGATGGTACCAATACGCTGGCATGTACCAAGGCAATTGCTGATGTTAAGGGTGATGTTAAGATCAATCCCTTGCCACATATGCCGGTGATCAAGGATTTGGTGCCGGATTTGACCCATTTCTACGCGCAATACACCTCAATCAAACCGTGGTTGCAGGCGATTACCCCGCCACCCGCGCGGGAACGATTGCAATCCAAAGAAGATCGCAGCAAACTGGATGGCCTTTATGAGTGTATTCTTTGTGCGTGCTGTTCTACCAGTTGTCCCAGCTATTGGTGGAATGGTGATCGCTATCTGGGACCTTCTATTTTATTGCAAGCGTATCGCTGGATTATTGATAGCCGCGATGAATTTACCGGTGAGCGATTAGACAGCCTGGAAGATCCATTCCGTTTATATCGTTGTCACACCATTATGAATTGCACCAAGACCTGTCCCAAGGGTCTCAATCCGGCAAAGGCGATTGCAGAAATCAAGAAGATGATGGTAGAGCGGCGTTAGGTCGTTTCTGATTGATCAATCCACTCACTGACTGTTATGTACTTTAAATGTTACAAGGATGATGCAGTGAGTGGTGTTGGGTTGCAGGCTCTGACGAGGAGAACCAGATGGTGGATGAGCAAATCAGCAGATTGCACTGGCGCTGTCGACGTGGAATGAAAGAACTCGATCTGCTTGCTTTGGGCTATCTGGAGCAATTTTATGCTGATGCACCCGTTGAGGAGCAACAGGCATTTGCGAACCTGCTGGAACTTCAGGATCCTCAGCTGATGAGTTATGTACTTGCTCGTGAAGTCCCGGAGGATACCTCAATGGCCCGCGTTATTGGCATGATGCGAACCTTGCTTGATGGTACTTAAGCCGCAACCTTCGCGGCTTTTACGCTTTATCAGCGGTGCCTGTCATTTCTTGGCAGGCATTGCTGTTCTTATTGCGAGCGTGCCCTTTTGGTTAAAAGCGATAGCTGTCGTCGGGATCGGGGGGTCGTTGGCAAGGTGTGAATATCGTTATGGCCATCGCTATAGTGCTGGATTTATTAGTAGCCTTCACTGGTCGAGTGGATGTTGGCACCTGGAGATGGGCGATGGCATGAAATATCGTGCACAGCTCATCAGTGCGTATTCACATCCCCTGGTGGTCATTTTGGATTTCCGCCAGGAAACAACAGGTCAGCGGTGGTCACTTGTGTTATTGCCTGATGCAATGAGCGCTGAATCGCGGCGACAATTACGTGTTTGGCTAAAGAGCCAATGGGTGCCCGGACCGGACTGGAACATTTCTGGATAAGCACTGATCGCGCGATAATCTGTCAATACCAGCGGGTGTTACCAGGAGGGTGTATGCTCTTTACCCGCGAAATTTTCCGGCACTCGAATGGTATCGCGGGGAGTAGCACAATCATCCATTCCGGGGTAATCGAGCGTGTAGTGTAAGCCTCGGCTTTCTTGACGCTCCAGGGCAGAATCGATCATCAATTCAGCAACCAGCGCCAGATTACGCAATTCGATCAGATCACTGCTGATTCGGAAATTACCATAATACTCGTTAATTTCCCGCCGCAGCAGCTCCACACGGTGTTTGGCGCGTTGCAGGCGTTTATCCGTACGCACAATACCAACATAATCCCACATGAACTGCCGTAGTTCCTGCCAGTTATGCGCCACGACAACATCTTCATCGGAATCAGTAACCCGGCTCTCGTCCCATTCAGGTAAAGGTGGTGGCAGGGACGCATAGGGCCAATGGGTGCGAATATCATCACTGGCTGCCGCTGCAAATGCCAAACATTCAAGTAATGAATTGCTGGCCATGCGATTCGCGCCGTGCAGACCGGTGAAAGCGGTTTCACCAATGGCATATAAACCATAGAGATCGGTGCGCCCCAGTAGATCGGTTATCACGCCACCACAACTGTAATGCGCGGCAGGTACAACAGGCAGCGGTTCCCGGGTAAGGTCAAAGCCGTATTCTAGGCATTTGGCATAAATATTGGGGAAATGTGTGCGGGTAAATTCGGCAGGTTTATGGCTGATGTCCAGATAAACGTATTTGGCGCCTAATCGCTTCATTTCATGATCAATGGCACGGGCAACGATATCGCGAGGTGCCAGTTCCTGTCTGGAATCAAAATGATGCATAAAGCGGCTGCCATCAGGTAGCCGTAGAATACCGCCTTCACCACGCACTGCTTCGGAAATCAAGAATGATTTGGCTTGTGGATGGTATAAGCATGTGGGGTGAAATTGCATGAACTCCATATTGGCCACGCGGCAGCCCGCTCGCCAGGCCATTGCGATGCCGTCGCCAGTGGAACCATCCGGGTTGCTGGAGTATAAGTAAACGCGACCGGCGCCTCCTGTTGCCAGCACGACAATGCGAGCGGCAAAAACCTCTATACGCCCGGTACGACGGTTGAGTGCATAGGCTCCCAGACAACGATTACCCGCTAATCCCAATTTGCGGGTGGTGATAACGTCAATGGCGCTGTATTGGTCAAGTAGTGTGATGCTGTTATGCTCATGAGCACGTTTGAGTAATGTGGTTTGAATAGCACGACCGGTAGTATCAGCGGCGTGAGCGATTCGTCGATGGCTATGCCCGCCCTCACGGTGCAAGTGGTAATCCAGATTACCGTTAGCATTAGGTTTACGATTGAAAGGAACGCCTTGTTGTGCGAGCCACTCAATCGTTGCAGGACCTTGTTCTACGGTAAAGCGAACAGTATCGCTATGACACAGACCCGCACCTGCAATGAGTGTGTCCTGCTGATGTGATTCAAATGAATCGTCAGTATCCAATACGGCTGAAATCCCGCCTTGTGCATAATACGTACTGCCTTCATGGAGTGGCCCTTTAGCGAGCACCACGATGCTGTTAACGGAATCTGCAAGCCGCAATGCCAAACTCAGGCCGGCGGCACCGCATCCGATAATAAGAACATCAGCGTTGGTGAGAGAAGTAGACATAACTTGTGAGCGACTCCTTGAATGGGTTATTGTGCCCTGGCTAGAGCCTGACGTTAAGCTTGGGGTTCAAATAAAGTTGCGCTGAGAACCCACAGCCTCAGTTTTTTACAATATTAAGCATATCGTGGTGGGTATGCGAACTTAGGAGGCAGGTGTTTGTCTACCGAAATGTTCGCATAGCAGAGTGCTACTTGATCGAAAGGGGTCAGCCCGGATGGGCGAAGTGCATTTGGATCGCGAACTGGTTCACAGGGTAAAGAAAGGCGATAAACGTGCGTTCGACCTGCTGGTGCGCAAATATCAGATCAAGATTATCAAGCTGATTTCACGCTATGTGCATGATCCCAGCGAGGCATTGGATGTATCCCAGGAAGCCTTTCTCAAGGCTTATCGGGCATTGCCGGGTTTTCGGGGCGATAGTGCGTTTTATACGTGGCTGTATCGGATTGCTATTAATACGGCGAAAAACTATCTGGTTGCACAAGGACGTCGCCCGCCGGGTTCTGATATTGATGCCCACGAAGCCGAGCAGTACGAAGGCCGGTCTTTTCTGAAGGAATACGAAACACCAGAGCGTTTGTTACTTAAAGACGAAATTGAGGCCACTGTGTTTAAAGCTATCGACGCCTTGCCGGAAGATCTGCGAACGGCGATTACGCTCCGCGAGATTGAAGGAATGAGTTATGAGGAAATCGCCCAAACTATGGGGTGTCCGATAGGCACAGTGCGATCCCGCATTTTTCGGGCGCGTGAGTCTATCGATGCCAGGTTGCGTCCATTATTAAACTAGTTTTGGGATAGGGTTATGGCTGATAAAACATCTGAGCAGCCACTTGCACCAGTTGATAGCAAAGTAAACAGTGCAATAGGTCAACTGTCAGCAATGGTGGATGGCGAGCTGGGGGATCATGAGGTTGAGCTGGCTCTGCACCGCTTGTGTCAGGATAGTGATTTGCAAGGATGCTGGGAGCGCTATCAGTTGATCAGTGGTGTCTTGCAGGGGCATTCGCCAGCAGTGTTTGATGTCGATTTTGCTGGACGTGTGCGCCAACTCATAGAAGATGAAGCACTACCTCAGCACCCGCAACCCCTTACCAGGCCATTGCTTGCCTGGCACAAGCCGGTAACTGGATTCGCACTAGCCGCCTCGGTCGTTATGGTATCACTGTTTGGGCTGAGGTTGACCCAGGTTGATACCGATACTGATACTGTTTTAACTGCTCCCAAAATAGCCACCACTCCTGCTCCAGCATCCATTTTCTCACGACCGACACCTCAGAGCATGTCTGCTCGACTTCCTGTCGAGGATCATCGCCGAGAGCTAGAGCTCACCAGGGCACGGCTAGACAGCTATCTGGTTAACCATAATGGTTATGCATCAAAGAGCAACATGAACGGTATGTTGCCCTATGTTCGCATGGTTGGTTATCAAAACAACCGCTAGTATCAAGCATGAATCGGGCACTTCTACCTTATACGATCCTGGCGTTTGCCATACTTTGCTTACCGTCTGCCAGTCACAGCCAATCAACGACCGAAGATGCCAAAAAATGGCTGCAACGGATGGTGCGGGCGACCCAAACGTTAAACTATGAGGGTACCTTTGTGTATGTTCAGGGTGCTCATATTGAAGCCATGCACATTGTGCATAGCGGTGGCGGTGGTGGAAAAGGCGAGCGGCAGCGGCTGATGTCGTTGAATGGTGCTCTACGGGAAATTCTGGTAGCGAACAATAGTGTCATCTGTTTGTCACCAAAGCGGCAAGCCGGGTTTGCCGGTACGCGCTATCAGCGTGCACCATTTCCACTTTCGATCCGTACTGACCTGAAGCGCCTGGAGCAGCATTACAGGTTGCGCATGTTAGGCAGGGATCGTGTTGCGGGCCTGGAAACACGGATTATTGCTATCGAACCCAAAGATCACTGGCGCTACGGTTATCGATTATGGTTGGATCAGCAAAGCGGCATGATTTTGCGTTCGGCATTGCTGGATCAACAAGGGGAGGCTGTTGAACATTTGATGTTCACTGATGTGAAACTGAAATCCCCGATTGATGAACTGGCATTCCAGCTCCCCGCGCTGCCAGAGCGCGAACATGCTTCGGATACAGATTCAGCGGACTCAGCAAGTTCAGGTGACACTATGCAAGTGCTTACGGATGAGCCGATAACACAATCCTTATGGCAAGTACCCCATATGCCGGAGGGTTTTGTCAAGCTATTACACAATCGGATTGTTAGAGCCAACGACCCGCATCCGACCGAGCATATGGTCTTTGCTGATGGTTTGGCGACTATCTCGATTTTTCTGGAAAAACTGAAAGATGGCAAAGCAGCACCATTATTGCAGGGTAAATCCCGGCTGGGGTTAATGAGTGCGTATGGTTTGCTGGTGGAGGGTTACCAGGTGCTGGTTGTTGGGGAGGTGCCCGTAGCCACTGTACAATTTATTGCGACATCCATTCGTCGGGATTCCGGGGAGTTGGCTAATGATTGAGGAATCCGCCGTTGTTGTGGCGGTTGATGGTAACTTTGCCTGGGTGGATACCCGTCGTCAGACAATTTGTGGTCATTGCAAGGCGCGTGCTGGTTGTGGTACATCGGTATTGGCAGAATTTTGGAATGACACACAAACGCGGGTGCGAGCGGTAGCGACAATACCGGTAAAACCTGGGGATTCTGTAATTGTTGGCCTGGAAGATGGCGCACTGCTACGCGGTGCATTACTCGTGTATCTGCTACCTTTGGTGCTATTGTTGGCGGGCGGGTTGCTTGGGAAGTGGGTGTTTGCCGGTGCAGGTGATGAGCCATTGATACTGACGGGAATACTGGGTCTGGTATTGGGTTTGTGGGTCGTGCGTATATTGTCCCGGCGTATCCAGAGCCATGCCCGATTTCAGCCTGTCATTTTGCGTCACCGCTCGTCTGAATATAAGGCAGTCAGAGTAACAGTGTCTTGTCAGCAGCATTGACAAGTGCAGCGCTTGTCATTGGTTCTGGCAGTGCTCTTTAATAAAGCCCCTGAGCCTGATTGGTATCGGGGGCTTTAGCGTTGCCGATCAAGAGAAAACCGCTATAAATTATAGTGACAATAGCATAGTGAAATACATGGATCATATTCGTAATTTTTCGATCATTGCACATATTGATCACGGTAAATCGACGCTTGCTGACCGATTTATTCAAATCTGTGGCGGATTAAGTGAGCGAGAGATGGCCGCTCAAGTGCTTGACTCCATGGATCTGGAGCGGGAGCGTGGTATTACTATCAAGGCACAAAGTGTCTCGTTATGCTATTCAGCACGTGATGGCCAGGTCTATCAGCTCAATATTATTGATACACCGGGGCATGTGGATTTTTCATACGAAGTATCCCGCTCACTGGCTGCCTGCGAAGGCGCATTATTGGTTGTTGATGCGGCACAAGGCGTTGAGGCTCAAAGTGTTGCCAATTGCTATACCGCAATTGAGCAGGGTCTTGAAGTGGTGCCTGTATTGAATAAGATTGACCTGCCTTCGGCAGAGCCGGAACGGGTTTCTGATGAAATTGGTGACATTATCGGCCTGGACGGTGCACATGCCCTACGGGTCAGCGCCAAAACGGGCCTGCATGTCATCGACTTGCTGGAAGCGATAGTCACGCAAATTCCGCCACCAAAAGGTGATCCAGAGAGCGTGCTGAAAGCACTTATTATTGATTCCTGGTTTGACAATTTTGTAGGTGTCATTTCGCTGGTACGGGTTGTTGATGGCCAGGTGACACCCAAACAGAAGATTCAGGTCATGTCGACCGGGCGTGTATTTCAGGTTGAATCGGTCGGTATTTTTACTCCCAAGCGTAGCGACCGACCTGTACTGAAAGCCGGTGAAGTGGGCTATGTGATTGCCGGTGTTAAGGATATCGACGGAGCGCCGGTGGGCGATACGCTAACAGCGGCTGACCGGCCGGCAGTCGAGCCATTACCCGGATTCCAAAGGGTACAGCCGCGAGTATTTGCCGGGTTGTTTCCAGTAGACTCAGACGATTTTGGCAATTTGCGGGAAGCTTTGCAAAAACTTCGCCTTAATGATGCCTCGTTATTTTTTGAGCCAGAAACATCACAGGCGATGGGTTTCGGCTTTCGCTGTGGTTTCCTGGGGTTGCTGCACATGGAAATCATTCAGGAGCGCCTGGAGCGGGAATATGATCTTGATCTGGTGACAACAGCGCCGACGGTGATTTACGAAGTGCTGAATACCCAGGGTGAAATTTTCAGGATTGATAATCCCGCCAAATTGCCGCCGACGAATGAGGTGGCTGAAATTCGTGAACCTATCATCATCGCACATATTTTGACCCCACAGGATTACTTGGGAGCCTGTATTACCTTGTGTATTGAAAAGCGTGGTGTACAACGCAATCTGCATTATGCAGGTAGTCAGGTACAGCTAAGTTTTGAGATGCCACTGAGCGAGGTGGTGCTGGATTTTTTTGATCGGCTAAAATCAGTGAGCCGTGGTTTTGCTTCATTTGAATATAGTTTTGAGCGTTTTCAAGTAGCGCCATTGGTTAAACTGGATGTGCTGATTAATGGTGAGCGGGTCGATTCACTGGCTGTTATTATCCATCGAGAGCAGGCGCAGTATCGTGGTCGAGACCTGGCTGTTAAGCTCAAGGCATTGATTCCTCAACAAATGTTTGAAGTTGCTATCCAGGCAGCGATTGGCAATCAGGTTATTGCCCGCACGACAGTAAAGGCACTACGCAAGAATGTATTGGCCAAATGCTATGGTGGTGATGTAACCCGCAAACGCAAGTTGTTGGAAAAGCAGAAGGCCGGCAAGCGGCGCATGAAGCAGGTGGGCAAGGTGGAAATCCCACAAGAAGCGTTCTTGGCTGTTTTGCAGGTCGATAAAAACTCGTAAAAACTCCCGGAACTACTGTTTTGGATATCGCGTTAAGTAATTATGCTTATGAATATTGATTTTGCTGCTTTACTGTTTGGACTGACTGTATTAACAGGCGGGATATGGTTGCTGGATACGTGGCTATTTGCACCACGCCGCGCTCGTCTTGTATCAGCCGGTCATGCTCAGGCGGGGCAACCTACTGTGGCTGAATTGCCCTGGTATGTGGATGTATCGAAATCATTTTTTCCAGTCATTTTAGCTGTGCTGGTATTACGCTCATTTGTGGTTGAGCCATTTCGCATCCCTTCGGACTCTATGGTGCCAACCTTGCTGAACGGTGATTTTATTCTGGTTAATAAATTTTCCTATGGTTTGCGGTTGCCTGTACTGAACACCAAAATTATGGGCAATGGCCTGCCGGAGCGAGGCGATGTGGCGGTATTTCGTTATCCAAAGAATCCATCTGTTGCGTATATCAAACGGGTTATTGGTTTGCCCGGCGACCGGCTGGAATATCGGCACCAACAGTTGTTTATTAATGGCCAGCCAGTGCCATTGGAGATACTATCCAGTCAGCCGCCTGCTTATCCTGAGTCCGGGTATGGGTATCGCCGTTTTGAAGAGCAACTGGGGCAGATTGATCATGCGATTCAGGTTCAGGCCCGGGAACGATGGAGAGTATTGGCATTATGGCGCGGTTTGCAGGTCAGGGAAGAACCCGATGGTCATATCGCCTGGAGCTATCAAGTGCCATCTGGACACTATTTTATGATGGGTGATAATCGTGATAATAGTAGCGACAGCCGGTTTTGGGGGCCACTGCCAGAGGAAAACCTGATTGGTAAGGCGTTCTTCATCTGGATGAATTGGGATTGTGTTACCTTTAATGGCCAGTGCAGCCGTATTGGTAATCATATTCAGTGATCTTGGTAGGCGATATGGGGAAATGAAAATGCGAGATAGATTTTTTGCAGGGCGACAACAGCACGGTATCACCATGATCGGTGCCTTATTACTCCTGATTATTTGCGGTTTTATCGCATTGGTTTTGATGAAGGTTATACCAATGTATATCCAGTATTTTTCAATAAAATCGAGTATTGATACTATTCGTAAGGAAAGCAACATTGAACAGATGAGTCCAAGAGAAATCCAGAATGCGCTTCAAAAACGCTTTGATATTGGCTACATCGACAATATTAATGCGCGCGATCTTAAGGTCAGTAATACCAGTAAGGGGCGGGTGATTAATTTGATTTATCAGGATGAGCGAGCCATATTTTATGGCTTGTATGCTGTTTTAAAAGTTGATGAGCAGATTCCGATAAGCCCGTGAAACAGACGAGCGCATCTTTACATGACCTGTTAGGTTACACGTTTCACCAGGCAGAGCTGCTAGAGGAGGCACTGACGCATCGCAGCTTTTCAGCAAATAATAATGAGCGACTGGAATTTTTGGGTGATGCGCTGTTGGGCGTAGTCATGGCTGAATACCTGTATCAGCAGTATCCGGATGCCAGTGAAGGTGATTTGAGTCGGTTACGTGCCAGCTTGGTCAAGGGTGAAACACTGGCAGGGTTGGCGCGTGACCTGAGCCTGGGACAGTATCTGCATTTAGGCTTGGGCGAAATTAAAAGCGGTGGTGGACGGCGTTCATCAATTTTGTCCGATGCGATGGAAGCTGTTATCGGTGCGGTCTATCTGGATAGCGGCTTTGATGCTTGTCATGGCTTTATATTAAGGCTGTACCAGAAGCAACTCGCACAGCTGGATAATGCCAGCACATTGAAAGATCCCAAAACCCGTCTGCAAGAGCATCTTCAGGCACAGCAAAAAAGCTTGCCGGTTTACAGTGTTCTGGACGTTCATGGCGAGCCGCATACCCAGCAATTTACAGTGGAGTGTATTGTTGAAAATTATCAGACTGTTGCTGTTGGCAGCAATCGCCGCAAAGCCGAGCAGGAAGCAGCGCGACAGATGCTGGAACACATGACGTGAGTACCGATACCCTGCGCGTGGGTTATGCTGCATTGTTGGGTCGCCCTAATGTGGGCAAGTCTACCTTGCTGAACCGGCTGATTGGACAAAAGCTTAGTATTACTGCCTCGAAGCCCCAGACAACGCGCCATGTCATTTTGGGTGTCCAGACCCTGGACGATGCCCAGATTGTTTATGTTGATACACCAGGCTTGCACCACGAGAAACGGCGAGCGATGAATCGCTATTTAAACCGCTCGGCAGCCAGTGTGCTGGGTTATGCTGATATCGTGGTGTTTTTGATCGAAGCCTTGCGCTGGACTGAGCAAGATAATGAAATCTTGCAACGGCTGGTGCCTTTTCAAGGATCAGTGATATTGGCAGTAAACAAGATTGACCGAATCACCGATAAACAGCAGCTTTTGCCATTTCTACAGGAGGTTTCAAGTCAGCGGGACTTTGCCGAAGTGATACCGCTGGCTGCACTCAAGGGTGACAATGTGATAGCGCTGGAACAAGTGATTGCCCAATTATTGCCAGTCGGTGATCTGTTATTTCCAGAAGGCCAGATAACGACGATGAGTCAACGGTTCTTGGCCGCTGAACTGATTCGTGAGAAATTGACCCGATTGTTGCGCGAGGAACTGCCTTATGCATTAACGGTAGACATTGAACGGTTTATCGAGGGCAAACAGCTATTGCGTATTCAAGCTGTGATTTGGGTCGAACGTGACAGCCAGAAAGGTATTGTAATCGGTGAGCGTGGCGCAACGCTGCGTGAAGCGGGTCGTCAGGCACGAATCGACATGGAACACCTGTTTGATTGCAAGGTTTTTCTGGAAACCTGGGTGAAAGTGCGTGAAGGCTGGTCTGACGATGAACGCGCCTTGCAAAGTCTGGGCTACAGCGAGCCGGGCAAGCCATGATTCCGAGATAAAAACGAACTGTTCGCCGGCTTTGGTTTTTGTATCATGCGTGTTTTGTTGCAATTGGCCTTTATCCTGCATCGTCGCCCATATCGCAATAGCAGCTTATTGCTGGATGTGTTTTGCCGTGAGCAAGGACGGTTAAGTTTAGTGGCACGCGGTGCAATATCGCCCCGTTCAGGCTTGAAAGGCATACTGCAGCCGTTTAGACCGCTGCTGTTATCTTGGAGCGGTAAAGGTGAACTGTGCACTCTGATCGGGGCCGAAGAGGAGAAGATGCCGGTTCCATTGCCGCCAAAGCGGGTATTGAGTGGGCTTTATGTCAATGAGCTGTTAATGTACCTGTTGCCGCGGCGCGATGCGTGCCCTGATTTATTCACCGCCTATGCGAATCTGTTGAAAGAGCTGGCTGTCGCCGCTAATGAAGAACCGCCCCTGCGTCGTTTTGAGAAATGTTTGCTAGATGAACTTGGCTACGGCTTGAGCCTTGAGCAGGAAGCTGTTAGCGGTTTACCCATTGTGGCTGAAAATCACTACTGCTATGTGCTTGATCAAGGGGTACGGGCCGTGGGAGAAGCACCCGTTGGTATATCGATTTCCGGTCGAGGATTATTGGCATTACGTGATGGCATTTTTGATACGCCTGATGTGCTTCAAGAGGCCAAGCACCTGATGCGGGCTGCGTTGCTGAAGCAATTGCAGGGTCGGGTATTGAAAACCCGTGAATTGTACCGAATCAAACGTGAGCAATAGCAAAATCGCTGTGTGTCCATGGTCTGGACGCGTTAGCTCAGCTGGCTGTGGGTAGTTTAATATACCATTATACAGCCAGATGGCTGTTCAGGTTGAGTTCCTTTTCGCAAGAGTATTTACATTGGATGCAGACGGATAAAGCCCAGAAACCTGGATGAGCCGGTTTCCTGGTTTTGCAGGCATGATCGCCTGTCAGCAGGATAGGGAGCGAGGAGTCTGCAAAGGTATAACCGTTTTCATAGCCGAGGGACACTCGGTGTTAACTTTTGGAGAGAGTGTAATTCCAGTGTTGGCAAGTGCTGGCATCGGTCGCTCTCGGTAAATCAGGAATCCCCTTCCTTTAGCGAGGGGAGCTGTCAATGAACACGCAGCTTTCGGGCCATGAACGGATTGGGCAGCGGGCATGCGCCAGGCAGATGGTAAATAGAATGAGTCGGATAAAACAGAGTGATCGCGGACTACCAGGCCATGCCGGTGTGGTTAATCCATGTTGGAATGGTTATGGCTAAACGTTCACCTTCCCGCAAATTTACTGCATGGCCGCTTAACATCATTCAGGCGATGTTATCGTTACTGTTGTCGTTGTTTTTGGGTGCCTTGCTGCTGGGCGTGCTGGGTCTAGGGCTCTACATGCTGTATCTGGATGCCATCATTCGCGCTGAATTCGATGAAAAGCGTTGGGCCATGCCTGTTAAAGTCTACGCCCGACCGCTGGAACTGTATGAGAGCATGGCGTTGAGTGCCAATGCCTTTAATCGGGAGCTGAAATTACTGCATTACCATGATGTGAATTGCCCGGAGCCGCCGTCAACGAAAAAGGGGAAGCGTACATTTAAACGCCGATCAAAATCGTCATCCAAAAGCTGCCCACCGCCTCAGGGAGGGAGTAAAACCCCGGATCGGCCAGGCAGCTATGCCCGTCAAGGCGACACGTTTGAGCTGATGACCCGCGACTTTATGTTTGGTGATGGCGCCGAACACGCACGCAAGGTCCGTGTGGTTTTTGCCGGCAATATCCTCGTTGAAATGACCAGCCTGGATGAGGACGATACACCAGGCTTGTTACGGCTTGACCCGCCTGAAATTGCTGGTATTTATCCCTCGCACTATGAGGATCGTGTATTGCTTAAGGGCAAGGACTTACCGCCGGTGCTGGTGGATGCCTTGCTGACTGTTGAGGATCGTGCCTTTTTTGAACACATAGGTGTTAATCCCAAAGGCATTTTTCGGGCGCTACTGGCCAATTTGCGTGCCGGACGGACCGTGCAGGGGGGCAGTACGCTAACCCAGCAACTGGTCAAGAATATGTTTCTTAGCAATGAGCGGACCTTGAAACGCAAGATTAATGAAGTGCTGATGGCCGTTTTGATTGATGCACGCTACGGCAAGGACGATATTCTGGAAGCATACGTGAATGCTATTTATCTCGGTCAGGATGGTAGTCGGGCCATTCACGGCTTTGGTTTGGCGAGCCACTTTTACTTTGGTGTGCCACTTGAGGATTTGGACCTGCATCAACTTGCTTTGCTGGTGGGTATTGTTAAAGGCCCCTCAACGTATGACCCACGCCGCCATCAGGAAAAGGCCAGGGAGCGGCGCGCTTTGGTCCTGGATATCATGGCCGAGCAAAACCTGATCAGTGCTGAAGATGCCGCGACTGGCAAGAAAATGCCACTGGATTTGACCTCGGAAACCGACAGTGATGTCATTGCTTACCCTGCTTTCATTGATTTGGTGCGCCGGCAGTTGCGGCAGTACTACAAGGCTGATGATTTGCTCACTGAAGGCCTACGGGTGTTCACCACACTGGATCCACGAGTACAGGCGAGTGCTGAGCAAACGATGGTTAAAAGTTTGCCTGCACTAGAGAGGAGAAAACGCAAGGCGCGGCCGTTACAGGGTGCATCAGTGGTCGTGAATACTCAAAACGGTGAGGTTTTGGCGCTGGTGGGCGATCGTAAGCCAAAACGTTTTGGCTTCAATCGGGCGCTTGATACCCAGCGTCAGGCCGGTTCGGTGGTGAAACCGGTTACTTACCTGACCGCCCTGGAACATCCTGAACGCTACACACTCGCCACCATGGTCAAGGACAGCCGTCTGGTATATACCGCAGACGGTGGTCGCCCGTGGAAGCCATTGAATTATGACAAGCGTTTTCATGGGCGGGTGATGCTTCGCAGCGCATTGGCGCGTTCTTATAATATTCCAGCGGTGCGGGTGGGGCTGGATATGGAAGTTATCAATGTCGTGGAAATGTTTCATCGGCTTGGGTTTGATCAGGAAATGCGGCCCTATCCGTCCTTATTACTGGGTGCGCTGAATACCTCACCATTTGATATCGCCCAGGTTTATGCAACGTTGGCCAGTGGTGGATTCCGAATTCCGCTACGTGCTATTCGGGAAGTGACCGATTCCGGCGGGAAGCCGCTTCAGCATTATGCGCTGGATATTGTGCAGGTTGTTGAACCCGGTCCGATCTACCTGATTGTCAATGCCATGCAACAGGTCGTGAAGTCCGGTACAGCCAAATCAGCTCGACGCAAGCTGGGTGCTAATTTGAATCTTGCCGGAAAAACAGGGACGACGGATGATTACCGTGATAGCTGGTTTGCCGGTTTTAGCGGTAATCGTTTGGCTGTGGTCTGGCTGGGGCGAGATGATAACAAGCCAACCGGTCTCACGGGGACTACCGGCGCATTACAGGTTTGGGTTAACCTGATGAAACGTCTGCATCTGGAGCCATTGGAGATGGCCATACCGGCTGATATTGAGAATTTTCGTATTGATCCGCGTAGTGGCTTGCGGGTTAGCAATCGATGCCGGAGCGGACAGACCGTACCCTTCTTGATCGGTTCAGAGCCAACGCGGGTGGTTGCCTGTGGTGCGCGAGCAAGCGGCAAAAAATCATCAAACAGAAAAGCTGGAGCGGGACAGTCCAGGGCGAGGAAAGCGAGACAGGTGTCTACCCGAAAGCCTGCCGAGCCAGAAGTAAGTAACTTCTTTAAGCCTTTGATGGAATGAAGAAATATGTGGGTCAGGTTTATACATAACGGCGGGATACATGGCTATTTTAAGGGTTTCAGCGGTGTTGGAATTTGCTGTAGTTCGCGCCTGCCAGCCGGATGATCGAACCGATAGGAGATAGTGATGGGTACGCCAAAATTCTTTTTAAAGGCAAGTGTTGGGGTATGGGTCGTTGTGCTGGGCATTACCGGATGTATAACCGCACCCCCACAATCATCAAGTGGTGGAATCACGGTCAGACGGGCTCCGGTGGAGGATCGCAGCATTCGTCGGCGACCTGCTTATCCCGATCCAGTACAGCACACAGCTTATCCGGCACAACCACCTGCCACTGATATCACACAATTGCCGTCTGAGGATGTTTCAATACCACAGGAATATGCGTCTACATATTCACCACAACCTGAGCCGACAGCAGTACCTTCGTACCCGGCACCACAATCCGGGCCGACAGCAGTACCTTCGTACCCGGCACCACAATCCGGGCCGACAGCAGTACCTTCGTATCCGGCACCACAATATTCAACGACAGCCCCCCGTGTGGATGCCTACGGTCGTGTCGATGCGTATGGGCGCGTGCCTGCCGAGCCGCCGACCCGGGCGCATCCACCGGTATCCGGTAATTATGCCCAGGTTCCCGCATATCAGCCACAAACCGGCAATAACTATGGTAATGGCTACCACTCGCCTGCGTATTCACCAACAGTGAGTGAGAATTATTACTCATCAACCTATCCGCCACCGGCCTATCCAGCGACAACCACACCGAATTATCCACCAGGTGCAGCGATTAGCGCTTATCAGCCGCCGGCCCCAAACCCGCCGGTGGGTCGTTATGACGCAGCTGTATCAGCGACGAATCCATCCTATCTTGAGCCGCAACCTCCCGCGGCCGGATCGGTTGCCGCGCCGGGTACATTACCTGAGCCACAACCGGTTATGTCTGATGTGCGATCGCCTGACAATCAAGTAACTCAGCCAGCGGTTGTGACAGAACCGGACATCACCGTGGCTACACCGCCGTCTACACCATCTGGCACTGTACCCGATTCAGGTAACATCCCGCAGGTAGCCTTGTTGCCTGAAGCTTCTGGCCCATTACCTGTGGCTGACAGTCCTGAATCAGTGGGAACCTTCCTGCCGGTTGAAGAGGCGCCACCGGCTGTTGTAACGCCAGCAGAGCCTGTGACGATTCCACCCGCAGAAATTAATCGCCAGGGCAATCAGTCTGTAGTGGCCTTGCTGGATAAGGCAGATACCCATGTAAAAAATAACCAGCTGGATGAGGCTGGTGCTGCATTGGAGCGGGCGTTGCGAATTGAGCCGCACAATGCCGGTATTTGGCACGATCTGGCACAAATTCGATTGCATCAACGCAAGTATCAGCAGGCGGAATCATTGGCACAGAAATCCAATAATCTCGCTGACGGGGATCAGGCGCTCCAGGTTCGGAACTGGCGGCTGATTGCGGTAGGCCGTAAGGCGACCGGCAATATAGCAGGCGCAGAGGAAGCCGAAGCCTATGCTGTGCAATTATCGAACTAGTATTCATACAGGAACCTGAGCGCCATGGATATGGCCGGGCTTTTGGGAGCGCACGGCCCATTTGCGGAGCAGCTTCCCGGGTTTGCACCGCGCTTGCCGCAACAGCAAATGGCTAACGCAGTTGCGGCTGCTTTGGATGAGGGTGGTACCCTGGTAGTCGAAGCGGGTACGGGGATTGGTAAAACCTATGCTTATCTGGCGCCGGCGCTGTTATCGGGTGCGCGGATCATTATTTCTACCGGTACCCGGCATTTGCAGGATCAGCTTTATCACCGCGACTTGCCGATGGTGCGTGATGTTCTGCAAATACCGATAAAGACGGCTTTGTTGAAAGGGCGCAGCAATTATATCTGCCGGTATCGGTTGGCAATCACCGAGCAGGACGGGCGGCTGATTTCCCGTCAACACGTCGCTCAATTGCGTCAGATCGGGCAATGGGCATCACGCACCCACCAAGGTGATATCGCTGAAGTTACCGATGTGCCGGAGCATTCGTCGCTTTGGCCGCACGTCACGTCTACCATCGATAATTGTTTGGGACAGGATTGCCCTCAGTTGCAGGAATGTTTTGTCGCCAAGGCGCGGCGTGAGGCGCAAGCCGCCGATGTGGTGGTCATCAATCATCATCTGTTTTGTGCTGATATGGCACTGAAAGAAACCGGTTTTGCCGAGCTATTACCCGGTGCCGAGGCATTCATTCTTGATGAGGCGCATCGTCTCCCTGAAGTAGCGAGCCTGTTTTTCGGGAAATCGGTCAGTAGTTGGCAGTTGCTCGAACTGGCACGGGATACCGTGGTGGAACAGGCACGGGATGCGGCCGATTTCACTGAATTGCGCCGACGGGCTGAGGCATTGGAGCCGATGGTAGCCGCGTTGCGGCTGGCACTGGGTTCGGCAGATCAACACGTTCTGTGGCGGGAAAAGGCTGATGTACTGGAGGTGCAGGAGGCTCTGGGTGGATTAGCCAGGGTATTGGACCGTTTCGGTGAGGCGCTGGAAGAAGCCGCTCAGCGGGGTAGGGGATTGGGACATTGCTATCGACGCTATCAGGATTTAGTACAGCGATTAACCTTGCTGACCGGCGAGCAGGGCAGTTGTGGCAACGTGTGCTGGTTTGAAACGCGGGGACGCGGTTTCCGGTTTAGCCTGACCCCGCTGGATGTTGCACCCATGTTTCAAGAGCGTATGGCCGAGCAGGCGGGTGCCTGGATCTTTACGTCGGCAACCCTGGCGATGGGGCGACAGTTTGAGCATTTTGCGGCACGGATAGGCTTGAACGATTATGCGGCGTTGTGTCTCGATAGCCCGTTTGATTTTGCGAATAATGCACTGATTTATCATCCACCAAGGCTGCCTGATCCGTCTTCACCACATTATACTCGGGCATTGATGGAAGCGGTGTTGCCGATACTGAAAGCCAGTCAGGGACGGGCATTTTTGCTGTTTACCAGCCATCGGGCGTTACGGGAAGCGGTCGAATGGTTGCCGGGCCGTTTGGAGTATCCGGTGCTGGTGCAGGGCGAGAAATCCAAGGCGGTGTTGCTGCAACATTTTCGGACGCTAGGTAACGCAGTGTTGCTGGGAACAGCCAGTTTTTGGGAAGGGGTGGATGTGCAGGGTGAGGCGCTGTCCTGTGTGGTGATTGACCGCCTGCCGTTTGCTGCCCCCAATGATCCTGTTATTCAGGCACGGATCGAGTCATTGCGCCAGCAAGGTGAAAATCCGTTTATGTGTTATCAATTGCCCCAGGCCGTTATTACCCTCAAGCAGGGTGCGGGTCGTTTGATTCGCGATGTGTCGGATCGAGGGGTGTTGGTACTGGGCGATCCCCGGTTATTGAGCAAGTTTTATGGGCAGGCATTCTTGAGCAGTTTGCCGCCAATGCCAAGAACCCGAAAATTGCAACAGGTACAGGCGTTTTTCTCGTAATGCAATCAGGCGTAGTGGATAGGTCTCAAGGAATTGGGCTATCGCCCCATCTGCCAGTGGCAGAACCTGTTGTACCTGGTTTTGGCGAATGATCGTACTGGATACTTAATGCTATATTTGTTGAAGCACGATGCGCATCATGCCACCATGTGGGCCATGATTAAATCGTTTAAGCATAAAGGACTCAAAAAGTACTTTGAATCAGGAAGTACAGCTGGTATTCAGAATGGCCATGCCAAAAAGCTGAAAATACAGCTGGCGGCTATCGATACCGCTCAAGTCATAGAAGATATTGATTTACCTGGTTATCAATTGCATCCGTTAAAAGGAGATCGAGAGGGTATTTGGTCTATTTCAGTAAATGGTAATTGGCGGGTCACTTTTGAATTTAAGGATGGTAATGCATTTATATTAAATTACGAGGACTATCACTAATGAGTATGTATAACCCTCCCCATCCGGGTGAGTTCATAAAAGCTACCTATCTAGAGCCTTTTGGTTATAGTTGCCGTTTTCTTGCCAAGCAGTTAGATGTTGCATCATCCACTTTAAATCGTATTTTAAAGGGGCAAAGTGGTATTACGCCTGAAATGGCATTGAGGCTATCGAAAGCTATAGGTCGAACTCCGGAGAGCTGGCTTGCAATGCAAGACAACTATGATCTTTGGCAAGTAAAACAAAATATCAATTTAAGCAACGTTCACAAGGTGCCCTTTGAAGCTGCGTAGTAAAATATAACTAACGGCTGCGCCCGACAAATTTCCGCATTCCAAAAAAAAATTTTTCCGCCGCTGCGCGGCGGAATAAAGGGTAAAAGGATAAAGAACAAAGGGTTATAAAGATCTGGACAAGCGAAACCCCCGGCCGTAGCTCCGAGCATCAGGCGTGTCCCTCAATCTGTCGATTGATGCCTTCCGGGTACTCGTCCAGTACCCGCCAGGTCACTTCATGATTCCTGCCTATCCTCACCCGGTCCCCCAACGAACCTGTCAGACCCTTCGGTATCCTCCAGCTTCGACCTCCATCTACACTCATTTCTACTTGTACTTCCGCGTACCGTTCCCGGCCTTCGGCTTGCAGGTCATAATTTATTACAATCCGTTCATCCTGTTGATATACCCGTAAATCCTTAATCGTCGCTCCCTCGGCCCATGAGCCGGATAACACCACCAGCAATACCGGTATCCACAACCTGATTATCATCATTGCAATTCCACCATTACCAGACTGAACATCCCCTGATCACTATAGCGTAACCAATCAATCAGATTTAATTGGTTACGCTATATCGCACCGGGTACAGTATTCATTACCTTGCCAGGCACTTCAGCACACTCTTGCGACAGATCGTTATGGATACTCAAATGATCGATCGCGTGCGCCCTTTTTCAAGAGACCGTCGCAGCCCGCCCGCATGAAAAAAGCCGGCTTGTGTTACGGCCAGCTGGTCCCGATGCAACGAGAAAGACACGTGTGAAATCCCGGCGTGTTGTTCCAGCAAGCGTTGAAGCATGTGCTGGAACATTAACCCGATCATTCAAACACGGCATCAAGTGACTCGGCAAAGAGCAATCGCTCACCCCAACGGCACAACTGTTCACGATTACCGTGCTGTATTTGCGCGACCCGTTCTGGCGGTAACTCACCAAATCGCAGTGTGAGCAGCCGTAGTAATATGCTGCGTTCGCCTTCCTGATGGCCTTCTTCCATGCCTTGCTGCATACCGGCCTTCATGCCCTGTTGCATACCGGCCTTCATGCCCTGTTGCATACCGGCCTTCATGCCCTGTTGCATACCGGCTTCCATGCCCTGTTGCATACCGGCTTCCATGCCTTCTTTCAGACCTTCCTGCCAGGCATCCCTGAAAAATTCGTTTTGACGAATATCGACGACCAGTGCCATAGTATTTACCTCTTGTTTCAAGACTGCTTCCAGCTTTCTTAGACCCGATAGCACCAGCAGTTTCTCCAGTGCATCATGGCGTGCCTTATCGGGCAGGGACTGG
>PDTV01000003.1 GCA_002747185.1 Candidatus Contendibacter odensensis | reverse complement strand
GGGTGATCGCCGCCGTTAGCGTGGTCTTGCCATGGTCAACATGACCTATCGTCCCTACATTAACGTGCGGCTTGCTGCGCTCAAATTTCTCTTTGGACACCGTACTTACTCCGTTTACTCGAATTCAGCAAAAATTTAACGACTTAAATTCTTTCAGGTTTTCTTGATAATCCCTTCCGCGATATTAGCGGGGGCTTCATTGTATTTAGCAAATTCCATCGAATAGGTCGCACGACCCTGGGTTGCTGAACGCAGGTCGGTGGCGTAACCAAACATCTCGGCCAGCGGCACTTCAGCACGAATCAGCTTACCTGACGGGGAATCATCCATACCTTGCAAAATTCCACGCCGCCGATTCAAATCACCCATCACATCACCCATGTACTCTTCAGGCGTGACCACTTCAACTTTCATAATGGGTTCTAGCAGCACCGCACCTGCTTTGAGCGCACCATCCTTAAAGCCCATGGAACCGGCAATCTTGAATGCCATTTCACTGGAATCAACCTCGTGATAGGAACCATCAAAGAGTGTAACCCGTGCATCCACTACGGGGTAACCTGCCAGTACCCCTTTTTCCATTTGCTCCTGCACACCCTTGTCCACAGCAGGAATATACTCCTTTGGCACAACACCACCGACAATCGAATTAACAAACTCGTAGCCTGTACCGGGTTCCAGCGGTTCCAGTCGCAACCAGACATGGCCATACTGACCACGGCCACCCGACTGACGCACAAACTTGCCTTCTTGCTCTACCGGTTTGCGGATAGTCTCTCGATAGGCCACTTGCGGCTTGCCAACATTCGCTTCAACCTTGAACTCGCGTTTGAGTCGATCAACGATAATTTCCAGATGCAGCTCGCCCATGCCGGAAATAATGGTCTGACCCGACTCGGGATCAGTATTAACCCGAAACGAGGGATCTTCCTGCGCCAACTTGCTTAGCGCAACACCCATTTTCTCCTGGTCCGCCTTGGTTTTTGGCTCCACAGCTACCGCAATCACAGGCTCAGGAAACTCCATACGTTCCAGAGTGATCACATTGTTGGGATCGCACAGGGTATCGCCCGTGGTGACATCCTTTAGGCCCACGCAGGCAGCAATATCACCTGCATAAACCTCTTTTATCTCCTCACGACTATTGGCATGCATTTGCACAAGACGACCAATACGCTCACGGCGCGACCTAACCGGATTAAAAACGGTATCACCGGAACTCACCACACCGGAATAACAGCGAATAAAGGCTAGTGTACCGACAAACGGGTCAGTGGCAATCTTGAATGCCAGTGCCGAAAAATGTTCTTTATCATCAGAGCGGCGCTCACCTTCGCTCTCGGCAGCATCATCCAGTACACCCTTGACAGGCGGTCGATCGACCGGCGACGGCAAGTAGCGCACTACCGCATCAAGCATCGCCTGCACGCCTTTGTTTTTAAAAGCAGAGCCACACAGTGCCGGAATAATCTCGCCATTCAACACACGAGTACGCAGACCCTCATAGACCTCATCCTCGCTCAGCGGCTCACCTTCCAGATACTTCTCCATCAATTCATCAGAAGACTCGGCAGCAGCCTCAAGCATTACTTCACGCCAAGTTTCACAATCATCCCGCATCTCAGCAGGAATATCGCCATAATCAAACTGGATGCCCAGGCTATCCTCATCCCACCAAACGGCCTTCATCTTCACCAGGTCAACGACGCCTTTAAACTGGTCTTCAGCACCGATGGGTAATTGCAATGGCACCGGGGAAGCCCCTAACCGATCCTTGATTTGCTGCACAACACGCAAGAAATCAGCGCCAGCCCGATCCATCTTGTTCACAAAAGCCAGTCTCGGCACACCGTATTTGTTGGCCTGCCGCCAAACGGTTTCAGATTGCGGCTCCACCCCGCCAACAGCACAAAACACCGCACAGGCACCATCCAGCACCCGCAACGAACGCTCAACCTCAATGGTAAAATCAACGTGGCCAGGCGTATCAATAATATTGACACGGTGCTCATCAAACTGGTTAGCCATACCGTTCCAGAAGCAGGTCGTTGCTGCCGAGGTGATGGTGATTCCACGCTCCTGCTCCTGCTCCATCCAGTCCATCGTGGCAGCACCATCATGCACTTCGCCGAGCTTATGGGAGACACCTGTGTAGAACAGGATCCGCTCGGTTACCGTAGTCTTGCCCGCATCAATATGCGCCATGATGCCGAGATTGCGATAACGTTCGATGGGAGTTTTACGCGCCACAATTCAGTCCTCGAAGCTTACCAGCGATAGTGGGCGAACGCCTTGTTGGCCTCCGCCATACGATGCACATCTTCACGCTTCTTGACAGCCGCACCACGGCTCTCGGCAGCGTCCATCAGCTCACCTGCCAAACGACGCGCCATGGATTTTTCGCCACGCTTGCGAGAGGCATCAATGAGCCAACGCATAGCCAGGGTATTGCGGCGCACCGCCCGCACCTCAATCGGCACTTGATAAGTGGCACCACCAACACGACGAGACTTCACCTCAACCACCGGACGGACGTTCTCAAGCGCCTGCTCCAGCAGACCCATGGGGTCGTCCTTGCCTTTCTCGGCTATGACATCCAGCGCACCATAGACAACTTTTTCAGCAACCGACTTCTTGCCGCGCTCCATCACCATGTTGACAAACTTTGCCAGCATCTCACTCCCATATTTGGGATCCGGGAGAATAATGCGCTTGGGAACTTCTCTTCTTCTCGGCATAACCGCTTCAATCTCAATTTGCTAGTGCAGGATTTAGATGAAATATCAGGATTTAGGCCGCTTGGCGCCGTATTTGGAACGTCCATTGCGCCGCGCACTCACCCCGGAAGTATCCAGACTACCACGCACGATGTGGTAGCGAACACCCGGCAAATCCTTAACACGACCGCCACGAATCAGCACAACCGAATGCTCTTGCAGGTTGTGGCCTTCACCACCGATGTAACTGGTCACCTCCTGACTATTTGTCAGACGGACACGTGCGACTTTACGAAGCGCAGAATTAGGCTTTTTCGGTGTTGTGGTATAAACGCGGGTACACACACCACGCTTTTGCGGGCAACCTTCCAATGCAGGAACGTTACTTTTAGCTGTTTGCCGGACACGCGGTTTGCTTACCAGCTGGTTTATTGTAGCCATCGCCCCCTACTCCAGAATCCAAAGGCTCTACATTCTTAGTTTCAATCAACCTGGCAGCGGGCAAATACCTGTCGCACATCCAAGTTTGCAAAGAAGCGGAACTATAGGGAGATTGGCTATCTATGTCAAGCGCGATACTTGCCAACACGATTGAATACAAAAATATATCGCAGAATAAACGAGGTGTGTTTTGTTTCGATTAACCCGGCCTTGCCTCTGCTGACCACAAACGATCGCGCAAACCTGAAGATCGACGCAGCCGTCGCTTGACTGCACTCGAAAATACTGTAGGCGTGCTATAAAAAACAGCGTGCCGTTTCGCCCGTGTTAACGCAGTATATACGAGTTCACGACTTAACATGCGTGGCGCCTCATCAGGCATTATGACTAAAACATGATCAAACTCAGAACCTTGGCTCTTGTGGATGGTCATTGCATAAACCGTCTCGTGTTCTGGCAACCGCGCCGGCGCAATACCCCGCAACATACCGTTATGGTCGATAAAAAATACTTTCATCTGCCCTGGATTGTCTGTATCTGGCAGAGTAATACCAATATCACCATTAAAAAGGCATAAATTGTAATCATTGCGAACGATCATCACCGGTCGCCCCAAATACCAGCTCTGGCGCGTATTCATGAGTCCACGACGGTAAAAAATAGCCTCGCATAACCGATTCAGGGCTTTTACACCTAATGCACCTTTCCGTAAGGCACACAAAACCCGAAAACGGCTAAACACCTTAAAAATCGCCACCGGATCAGCGCTAGCCTGCACAGCCTGGAAATAAGGCAAAAAACCCACGGTGATCGCTTCGGACAATAACGCTGATAAATCAGCAGCACCCAATATATTATGCCAGCCGATATCCTCATACTTTGCTTCGGTTAACAACGCTGTAGCTTCCGTTGCTTTACCACTGTTCACCGCACGCGCCAGCGCACTAATACCGCTGTGAACTCCAAAACGAAAACTGTGGCGCAGCAATACAATAGTATCTGCTAATGGCGATATTGATGGCTTCGCCGGTGGCAGGTTTTCACCGGTTAAATCCACCAGCTTCATCTGGTAATCCGGTGAAAAACGGCCACCTCCGATACAAATTTCGCCCAATACCGCACCCGCCTCCACCGAGGCAAGCTGATCTTTATCACCCAACAAAATTAATCGTGCATTGCCGGGTAATGCCTCTAATGTCCTTGCCATCAGAGCCAGTCCAACCATCGACAACTCATCGATCACCAACACATCCAGCAATAAAGGATTGCCGCGATTATGGTAAAAAGATACTGAATTGGGTCGGCTACCCAACAAGCGGTGCAGTGTTGAAGCCTCATCAGGAATTTGTGCTAGCTGCTCTGGTGTCAATCCCAAATCCGGCTTGGCCGCCCGAATCGACTCCTGAAGGCGCGCAGCGGCTTTACCGGTGGGTGCAGTCAATGCAATACGTAATGGCCGTTTACCTGATTGACTTGTCAATAACGCCAGAATCCGCAACACCGTGCTGGTCTTGCCTGTCCCGGGCCCGCCGGAAATAACACATAATCGCTTCAACATGGCTACTACCGCTGCAACCTTCTGCCAATCAGCGCCCTCCAGTTGCGAAGGACGAGGGAAAAGTCTTTGCAAATCAGATCGCAAACGTACTTCATCAACCGTATCGGGAACGCTGTTTGCCCGAGATAATAAATCATCGGCTATCTGCTGTTCATATTGCCAATAACGATACAGATAAAGCCGCCCACGTTGATCCAGCACCAGTGGCTGGCGTTCCCCCGGGCGACCGACCACTGGACTGGCATGCAACTCGTTTAGCCATTCACTGATCGATGGTATCGGTATCAAGGCTTCCGTGTCGCTGTTACCCGCATGGATACGTCCTGCCCATTGGCGCAAATTGACACAAATATCCCCTCGCCCGGTAGCGCGACTCGCCAAAGCTGCAGCCAATGCCAGCCCTGGTGATTGACCACCGGCCAGCCGCTCGATAAATCGGGCAAAATGCCAATCCAGATCGGTCAGCACCCCTTGCTTATGCAAGTGCAATAACGCATCGCTTGTGGCCGATACGGGTCGCCGTTCAACACTCACGCTACGGATCGACCAGTCGCCATCAAATGATCTAATGCCATCACCAAAGCAGGTGCAGGCCGATCATAAAAAACACCGCAATTCATGCCATGCAACGGCTCCATACCTCGTAAAAACAGATAGAACACGCCTCCAAGATGGTGGTTACAATCATAATCAGGTAACCGTAGGCGCAAATAGCGGTGCAGTGCCACTGTGTAAATGAGGTATTGCAGGTGATAAGCTTCACGGGCCATAGTATCCTGCAGGTATTTACGCTGGTATGCCGTAGCTTCCATGCCAAGCCAGTTGGACTTGTAATCCACTAGATAAAAGCGCCCATCCCAGGCAAAGACCAAATCAATAAAACCCTTCATATAACCCCGTACCGGACTAAAATTCAGATTTTCAACCATCTGCCGACAAGGCGCAGTGATATAACCATGTTGCTTCAGCAACGCGCGCAAGGCATCAGCACGCAAATGTGCTAATGGATAGTTAAATTCCAGCTCATCGAGTCGCTGATTTCTTTTTATCCTTGCCAGCGTCATACCTTGCCGATTCAATGGTGTTGCCAATACATTTTGCACCATGGCTACTATCACAGCTTGCCATTTCTCGGCATCCAGCCCATGACGGCTTAAGGTACGCCCTACCAAATCCTCCAGGTCCGTGTGACTATGACAGGCAAAATCCAGCCGCTCAAAAATAGCGTGCAAACAGGTACCCGCCCGTGCACCACGCGGAAAATCAAAAATGGTAGACCCTGATACGACCATTGCCTGTTCATCCGGTGCCCGCTCATCGCTCGCCGAAATCGTGGCGACAATATCGTGATCTGGCATTTCTGCTATTGTCGGGCGTCCCGCAACCAGGGACGTGAAACTACTCATTCGCCAAGCGTTCGACAACACGCCTGTGAAAGTTCGTGCTTGTAATTCAGGCCCATCAATCATCGGCGGTCGATAACGTGCTTCATTTTGGAAGCGTATTGCAGAGTGTGTCATCTGCGACAGCGGCATTATAGCCACGTTATCTGCTACTGTTGTGAACGCAGCTTCCAGCTCCTTGCGAATTGTTGTGGCTTCAAGTGCATTGAATCGCTCCTGAGTGGCTTGCACCTCATCCTTACTGTGTGCCTTGACTGTGGGTCGATGCAATAACCAGGCGAAGGGCGCTGTACCTGATTCATTAATCTTTCCCCAAGCCAGATAACAACGCTGTTTGGCGCGAGTCAGTGCAACATAGAAAAGTCGCAATTTTTCTGCCATTTCCTCACGACGGGCATACTGGCGTGCCGGGTGATTGCTGCCCACGCCAACGGCGAGCATGGTGTGACGCAAACTATCAGGATCGTGATAAAGCAATGCCTTATCCTTCTCGCCGACATACAGCTTTCCATCCCATGCAAACGGACAGAATACGATTTCATACTCCAGCCCTTTGCTTTTATGAATAGTGACAATTTTTACCAGATTCTCGTCAGTCTCCAGACGAAGCTGTTGCTCCTCGCTCCTGTTGGCTGGCAACCGGTGCTGGTCATTCAGCCATTTGAGCAAACCTGCCATACTTGAATACGTATGACTGGCGATATGCAGTAACTCGGCCAGATGCAATAAATTTGTCAAACGCCGCTCACCATCACAGAGTGTTAACAAGCGCTGTGCGACTTGCTCGTTGACCAGCCAAGTGCGAAAAAAACCTATAAACCCCTGCTCCTGCCAAACTTGCCGATAATCACGCAATTTTTCCAGCCATAACGCCCATGCCTGCTCATTTGCTTGCAGTTCATACAAATCCTCACCACTCAAACCCCATAAATCGGATATCAATGCAGCACGTACCTGCCCTTCATTACTCGGTTCCATAACCGCTGCAAGTAACCACACCAATTGCCCGGCCTCTTTTGAGGCAAACACACTGTCATCAGAATGATGGACACTGGGCACACCCAATTGAAGCAAGTGCTGGCGAATGATTCGACCCTCTTGATGACTACGCACCAATACCGCAATATCCCCTCCCGCCAGCGGCCGCTCACCAATATAAGCTTGCTGCTGCGCACCCAGGTTAAGCAAACGGACAATTTCAATCGCTGTTGCTCGGGCTGTAAGTACTTTTGCCTCGTGTTTGTTTATTGTTTTTTTGGGGTCATCTGATTCCAGAAACCACAATTGCAAGGGTGGCTCCAGGCGACCTTGTATTATTAATGGTTTATGTTTGTTTTTTCTTGCGGAAATGGCATCGTAAAAAGGAATATCATCGAATAAAAAGGGTTGCGCTTTGATATTGCCAAACAAGGCATTTAATGCATTTAGCAGGCGTGGATCAGAGCGCCAGTTAACATCTAGCGTATGACGGCGCTTTGCACACGTATCGTGACGGGCATTCAGATAGGCAAAAATATCTGCACCCCTAAAACTATAGATAGCCTGCTTAGGATCACCAACCAAAAATACCGGCTTATGCGTACCCTCATAAATCCGGTGAAAAATTTCGTACTGAACAGGGTCAGTATCTTGAAACTCATCAATCAGTGCAGCCCGATAACGATCACGCAGTGCTTCAAGCAATCCATTACTACGGCGCGGGTCATGTAAAGCACGATGGAGATTTAGCAACAAATCATCATAAGATTGTACGTGCTGTCGCTGTTTGCGGGCGGCAAGCTCAGCATTGCAATAATGCAATAATTTAACAGGCACCTGATGTTGACAATAGTAAACAAGCGCTTCGCTGCTTTTCTTTATGCTGTCACATAAAGAAAAGAACATGTGCTGTGGAGCAACCTCATTTTTTTTTGTTGCTTTATTTAGAGCAGGTGTCGTAAATTTTTCAAAATTATCAAACAAAGATAGCGGTGGTATCTCTGCTGTTAAATAAAGATTCATGGCTTCTATCCAGCCAGAGATAGAAGCTTTTCGATACTGATTTCTATTAAGTGCCTTGCTGTTTAGCAATAAGTCTTCAATCTCGGCGTAACAGTCAAGCCAGTTATCCCTTGCCTGCTGATATGCATACAGAAACGCATTTTCCAGCTTTGCGCCATCAGCTTCACCTTCTGGCATAATGACTTCAATATAGGGTTTGCCTAAATAAGCGTTAATTTCAGCTAATAATGTCTCTGGACTATAATGCTTTAAAAAATACTTGACGATTGCTGGTGAGCCGTTATAAAACTCTCGTCGCCAAAAATCCTCAGCAATTTCATGCAGTAAATTACTGGTATCTGTCATCATATCCGTTTCAAATGACAAACCACTTTCAAAAGCATTATCACCCAGCGCACGCTTGCAAAAACCGTGAATGGTATAAATGGATGCTTCATCAAAACCACGTATGGCATTATTCAAACGCTGCATAACCAACTGGCGATCAGGGAGCAAATCGATCAATCTTACGCCCAGCTCATCCTCTTGATCAGCATAACCACGTAAAAACGCATTAAATAATTGTGATAGCCGCTCACGAATACGATCACGCAGCGCTTTGGTAGCTGCATTGGTATATGTCACGACCAAAATCCGGCTGACTGGAATTCCTTCTTCCAATATTAATCGCAAATATAGGGCTGTAATTGTATATGTTTTACCTGTACCTGCACTCGCTTCAATAAGATTAAAATCACGTAACTCAGTATAAATTGGCTCAATAGGCTGCATTTAATGCTCCTCGAACTGAAAAGCGTTTACTATTCCAGTCATTTTAAGATATATAGACTATTAGAGATGACAAATGATTTTTTAAATGGCCTGCAATTAGAAATGGAATCCAAAAACACTACCACTGACTCTGACTGCTATTGATATTGGAATAGATGCAATATGACTATTTTATTAGCTATATATTCCAGTCCAACCAACTCCAGTATCCTCTAGTATCAACGATGCACACTATCGACACGTTGATCAAGGGTTGAATAACAAACTTCCATTTGTAAAAAATACAGTATTAACCCCAAAGTAGAATTCCACTCCAATAATCGTAGCCACCAATATAATCAGCAAAAGAATAATTTAATCAATTTATTTCTAAGGGAGCTTCTCATAAGACTTTTAAATCCTGTTCTTTTATACCGCTTTCAGAAATATGCAAAAATAATGGTCTAAACAGACTAACAGAAAGTGCCTCAAACTTTACATCCAGCGGATCGATAGCAGAAAAAACCAACTGATAATAAGGATTATTTCGCTCGGAAAAACTTTCTTTAAAACCATCGCCTTCCCATATCTTGCGAGCTGCCTGTAATGCTTTTTCACCATCATATTCCTTAAGAATTTTACAGGTAAAATACTCCAAAGAACTTTTTGGAAAGAAAGATAAAATTTCCTGCGTCCCCTGCCAGTAAAGCTCTACTATAGACTGTAAATAATTTTTAGAATTTTCTGTACGATTCAATACTACATTCTTATTCTCGCCTATCCAGAAACTCTGTAAATCAATATCCTCTGGAGCAATGATATTTAATAACAAATGATGCAGCCACAGTCTTAGATAATCATTTGCTTTAACACTGGATAGCCGATAGCCAACCCACCCTATCGACCTTAAGCCACTCAAATACCCGGTCAGCCGAAAATCCTTCAACGTGATATCAATTGCCAATGGCTCTACTTCCTGATATTGCAATACCCGATCCAACCTTGCAGAAAACCTTGTAACCCGCTGTTGCACATCGCCAAAAAAGCTTTCCCCCATTTGTCCATGGGGTAATACGCCACGAGATCGCATCACCGATTTAATGGTTTCCGCAGACCGGTTTTCCCTGTGCAAACGCAACATTTGCTCTACCAGTTGATAATCCTCTAATTTGTCAAGTACAAATGGCTCGTGCGTTTCCAGTGCATCATCACCGTCATTAATCCGAATACCGAGCCGCTTCTGCAATAACCACCGTGTTGGATTCTTGAAAAAATACAGCAAATCATCCAGCGTGATCTGGCGAAAGGCTGGCTCCGGCTCAGGAAGTTTTTCCATCAGTACAGGTGTAGCTTTTTGCCCGCCACGTCCGGTATAACGACTGGCCTCCAGCCACTCCTGTGCATAACTAAACAGCCGTCGGTCATTATTGAAATAGCGCTGACCAAAAGATTGCAAAGCATGACGAGTAACCAATTGTTCACTGGCACATTCACCCGTCGTTTGACGAAACCCTCGATCTACCGTGTCCAGCAACTCACTTACTAAAACGCTCGGTGGCAACGCGCTGTTATCTCGAATATTTTGACCTACATAGCTCAGATAAAAGCAATTACGCGCTGAAAGCAGCATTTCCAGAAATAAATAGCGGTCATCACGGCGGCGTGAACGGTCACCTCGCCGAAATCGCTTTGCCATCAGATCAAAACCAATTGCTCGATCAAGGCGAGGATAAGCATCATCATTCATCCCGATCAGGCATACCACTTTAAATGGAATGCTACGCATCGGTATCATTTCGCAACAGGTCACGCCATGGCCAAGGAAGCGTGAAATATTACTGCCTGCTACATTGAGCTCCCGTCGTAATGCTGACTTCAGTACCGCTAATGAAATAACTTCGTCAAAACGGGCTTGTTTGGCATTTTCGTATAAGGCTTCAAAAGCGCTACGAATCAATAGTAACTGGCCTTCCTCCTGTTCATGAGGCGCGAAAAAGCGATCAAGTACCTCATGCACTATCATGCCCCACTGCGCTAACGAGTGGCTTCCTTGCAGTCGATCCTTTAGATTAAATAACACATCCAGGAAACACTGTAATGACCCCAGTGCCAGTGCTGAATCGCCTTCCACATCATCATAAGGAAGTATTTCGTTATAAAGTTCACTATTACCACCCGGCAATGTATAACCAAGCAACAATCGATCCAGCCCGGTCCGCCAGGTATTCTCTGCTGTCTCTGGTAATCCCAGGGCACGTTTACCTTCTGCATCGACCCCCCAACGGATACCAACCTCACGCACCCAATGGTAGATAAGCTCTACATCACTTTCAGCCAGAGCAAAACGCCGCCGTACTGCTGATCGCTCCAGCAAGCTGAGTACCTGTACAGCATCAAAACGGCTATCGCTCAAATCCAGTAGTTCAAAGAACGTTTCAATCAGAGGGTTTTCAATCTCTACACCCTGATCAGCGACACCAAATGGAATCCAGCGTTCTTTGGGCACCGAGCTAAACACTGCGGTAATCAATGAACCATATTTGGCAATATCAGGGGTCATCACAGCAACGTCTGAAGGGGTCAATTCAGCGTCTGCCTCAAATAAAGCCAATAGCTGATCATGCAGAACCTCAACTTCACGCATCGCACCATGGCAAACATGAATTTGTAACGAACGATCATCAGGTCGCAACTCTAGAGCAGGATAGTCTTCACTGCCACGTTCACGCAGATGGAGAATATCGGCCTGTAAATGATGCAGCAGATCATTACCCACCGGCTCTACAAAAGCATCCTGCTCATCATGCTCAAACGTTTGCAACACATCGATAAAATCCCGCCCTTGCTTGCCAAGGGAGGCCAGCAATGGATTACCTACCATCAAGTAAGCCTCTTGCGGATCCATCTCTTCACTCAAGCGCGCCAAATCACGCTCAGCCTGAATGTCACCCCAGTATTCCTGACAGGGGTTCAGAACAAATAGATACACATTTATATAATGTGCTAATGATGACAACAGTTCTAAATACGGTGCTGGCAGTGCCGATATGCCAATGACAGCAACCCGCTCTGGTAGATGCTGTCGATTGAAGCGGCCATTTTTCAGCGCCGCATAAACTAACTCTTGCACCTGTACGCGATGAACCCCACCACCTTGCACCAAGCGTCGCCATAATTCTGCTTGCCAATGATTACCCTCACCCTGCTCCCATTTTTTGATCCAGTCAGGGCGATAAACCTGATATTGATCAAAGCAATCCGCGATACGACCGGCCAATTCATAGCGACGGAAATCGTTTTGTTCGTCACCCAGCCAAACGCGCAGTGCTGCAAAACATGATGAATTGTCCAGATCACGTAACAATGACATCAAGCGCCATTCCAATACTGATTTATCAAACGCTGAAGTCGACGGCAGATAGCGCAACACAGCCCGGCTCATATCCCATAAGAAACTGGCAGGAAAACGCACATTCAAATTAGTGCAAATACCTAAACGATCAGCCAAGCGCAATGTCAACCAACGCGCCATACTGTGGCTTTGGACGACGATCATTTCTTGTGCTAAAGGCTCGCGTAACGGCTTTTGTAACAAATCAGCAAAGCGATGCGTTAATACCTCAATGTCATTACTTTGCAAAATTGATAGCATAATATGTTTTTTCCTGAAAATTTATTAAATTAGGAGTTACGCAGTTGTCGCTCATTTGGTAGGCGAGATGCGTTTCAAACCACTATATGCTGTACTCGATCCTACCAACTGCGTAACTCCATGAATATAGCGGAACCAGCTGGATCTGATTAATTGGTTTCGCTATATCCATCTGTTTTAATACGCAAATTATCACTATAAATAGTCCCAATTTATAGTGTTTGCACTATAAATGCGCAATGATACCGAAGGGCCAAATAGTCACCCCTGTATACAGCCATGCCAGCAAGCCAAAACAAAGGTTAGCCTAGACTTCACTCCAGCTGATGCAACGCAAGTAGCAACAAACGTGGGTGTGCTATCCTTGCACGGTTTAACTCGGCCCTATTTCACAGGCTCCACGCTTCAAACCATGGAGGCTTTACTTAATGCATAGATTTAAGCTTACCCTAACTCTCCTGGCCGCACTGACCGTCACCGCTTGTGTTAGTACAGGCAGTCATTCTACCGATAGTGATGGATCAACTACCGCCAGTCTCAGCGACAACAGTCGCAACACATCCAAATTTAGCGATTCAGAAATTACCGCTAATGTCAAACGGGTGTTCAGCCAAGATGACCTGCTGGCCAAATCAAATATTTCAGTAAGCACGCAAGCGGGTATTGTCAGTCTCAGTGCCCGACTCAGCGCCTATGCAGCCAATCGGGCGATCTCTCGTGCACGCGCCGTACCGGGTGTACGGCGCGTCATGTGGGCAAGCATTGAATATATGTCTGAATAATATGTTGGCCCGCTTGCATGATGTCGCACCAACAGCACGCAAGCATTGAATATTTGTCTGAATAATCCAGTAGCCTCACTCATACGCTTATGTGCGGAATCAGCGGCGAATTACGCTTCGACAACAGCAAACCTGACCAAGCGTTGATACAACGGATGCTACAACGCTTGCACCGACGCGGCCCCGATCATGGGGGTACCTGGTCAGATGACTTCATAATGCTAGGTCATCGTCGCTTGTCCATTATCGACCTTAGCGAACGCGCCAACCAACCTATGATTGATCCTGATCCGGGGCGGGTGCTGGTATTCAACGGCGCCATCTACAATTACCCGGAATTGCGGCGCAGGTTGCAAGCAAAAGGCTACCGTTTTTTCTCTAAAGGCGATTCCGAGGTTATTCTCAAAGCCTATGCTGAATGGGGTGAACATTGCGTTGAACACCTGATTGGCATGTTTGCCTTTGCTATTTGGGATATCCATGAACGTCGCCTGTTCCTCGCCAGGGATCGACTCGGTATCAAACCCCTGTACTATGCCCGTACCCTTCAAGCCTTCCGCTTTGCCTCCAATAGCCAGGCATTGCTGGAAGCGCCGGATGTCGATACAACGATTGATCCTGTTGGTCTGCACCACCAGCTAACCCTGCATGCAGTTATTCCAGCACCACGCACTCTTTTGCAGGGGGTTCGTAAATTAGCACCGGCAACAACATTAACTGTCGATATCAACGGTAACGCACAACACCGCACCTATTGGCAGCTTCGCGCTCAGCGTCCCGATAGACCACGCACTGAACCAGAATGGGCTGAGGCTATCCATGATGCACTGCGATTGGCGGTGCAGCGACGGCTCGATATTGCTGACGTACCTGTCGGCATCCTGTTATCTGGCGGGCTTGATTCCAGTTTACTGGTAGCGCTGCTCGCCGAATCTGGTGCTCACGATCTGCTGACATTCTCAGTCGGCTTTGAGGATCAGCCTGAAGAAAAGGGCAGTGAGTTTGAATATTCCGATCCGGTCGCAGCACGCTATCAGACCTGTCACCATAAATACTTAATCCCTAATAACGATGTACTCAAACGCCTTCCAGAAGCGATCACCTGCATGGCCGAACCCATGGTCGGACAGGATGCTGTGGCATTTTTCCTGCTGGCTGAGCATGTCTCGCAAGCGGTTAAGGTGGTACAAAGTGGTCAAGGCGCTGACGAAGTATTCGGTGGTTATTTCTGGTATCCGCGCATGGCGGCAGAAACCGGCGACGAACTGACACGATTTCGGCGACACTATTTTGACCGTGATCATGCCGAGTATCTAGAAACCGTTGCACCACCTTATCACGGTTCAGACCATACCGCGCTGCTGATTACCAAGCAATTTGCAGAACCTGATGCTGATACGTATCTGGACAAAATACTACGTCTGGATGTGACCACCTTGATCACTGATGATCCGGTCAAACGGGTTGATAACATGACCATGGCGTGGGGACTGGAAGCACGTGTTCCGTTTCTGGATCACGAATTGGTGGAACTGGCGATGCAATTACCACCTGAGCTGAAAATCAAAAATGGCGGCAAACATGTCTTGAAAATAATTGCACGTGGTTTATTACCTGATGCCGTTATTGACCGACCCAAGGGCTATTTTCCAGTACCTGCCCTCAAATTCGTACGCGGTGCATTTCTCGATTTTATGCGTGATATTTTAAACACTGAAGCCTGCCAGCAACGCGGCATATTCCAGCGCCCTTACCTGGACAAACTGCTGGCAGAACCGGAAGCACACATGACACGCCTGTTGGGGAGCAAGCTGTGGCATGCTGCTCTGCTAGAATTGTGGTTACAACTTAATGTGGATCAGCGCGCCTGACTGACAGCCTATCAAAAACTATCGGGGTGTTTGCAGGTGGCACATTGGGTGCGCTAGGTCGCTAGGTGCTGATTTCACTTTTGGGTGGTTTTTCTGATGCCTACAAAGGAAATAAATGAATTTCATGTAATAGATACGATAGAAAAACCTGATGAAACGCCAAGAGTCGTGCTTGAAAACAAAAACCTAAAAAGGCAAATCAAGATTTCAGGAAAGATGCTGGAGGCGCAGTATCGAATTGGAGAAAACTTCCTTGTTCTGGCCACGGAAGGAAACCCTTTCGAAGAGGCGCTATACGTATACTATTTTAGCAATAGTTTACATCTCATGGATTCACTGGAGCTTTCTGCAATGTATTCGGAAGGAATGCTCAGAAATGTTTCTCTTTCTGATTCAGGAGATATTATGTTTTCGTTTTTTGATAACAATGAGCAGTGGGTTTTGAAAGTATATTCACACCCTAAGTACGCTTTTTTCAATAACAAGTACCCAGTTAAAAGAAAAAATGTCGGTTTTTCATAAAAATTGGCTGAGCTTAAAGAAGTCCTAACAAATTGCTGCACACGGGCACATGCTGCTACGCTCGCTTTGTAAATCGTTTCCAGTACCGAATATTTTGGCGAGCCCATCTATACCTATTCACCAAAACAAGGTACAGAAGATGGTTTTCTTGCCCCCTACAAAGTTGTGCGAGTAGGATTGAATATCGATTTGGAAGGCTGGCGACCAGAATACGGCAAGACCGACAAGCAGGGCTTGCTTGTCGATGATCGGATATACAACCGGAAAGATTTTGACAAAAATCTGGTCATTGATGAGCGAACCGAAACAGTTGCCAGAAAAGTCAGCGAATTCCTGAAAAAAACCGACCGCTTTAATAAAATCATGGGGCTTAGGAAGCAAAGAGCACAAAGAATGTGTTAAGCATTCTAAAATGCCATTAAAAAATCGTTACCAAAAGTTCAGAGCGAAAATTTCGGGAAATTCTCAAGTGCTTTGCTCAGGATCTTACTGCTTCTGACACTGCATCTTTAACAGGAATTAGTGTCAGAAGTATTAGCACGATTTTCCTGAAACTGCGTAAGCGTATTGTCCAGGAATGTGAAAAACAAACTCCTTTTAAAGGAATTAAGGGGGAAGGTGTTCCCCATGAGCGGGCTATGTCCGAGCTGGACACGCTTGTGGAGGAACAAGCAGGACAGGCAGCACCGAAGACGTGAAACACTGCTTTTTGACCTGTTGCCCTGCTTTACTTGCGGCTTATCCCCCTCAAAAGATCATCATTTGTTCGTCATAATCCGACGTTTTTCTATGTTATTTTGAGCTGTGAGTCTGAATAACGTCTAATCCGTTCAGCCCGAAGATGTGACGTTCGATAACGGCTTTCACTGTGTAAGGCTTCCGTTATTGAAGCGCACATTTCGTACCGTGACGGATTGAATATTCACCCAATCACAGTAACAACAACACAGAAAGAAAATTTCTATGACGAATTAAACCAACATTTACTTTAATGGTGCAATCAAGGCCACCTGCTGGGCCAACGAAAGCAAAAAGTCGCCCGTTAAAAACTGACGACCGCAATGACCCTCCCAGTCTACGCTGCCAGTCTAGCATTGGTTGAAATCGGCATCGAGGTTTTGATCTCGGCTCT
>PDTV01000007.1 GCA_002747185.1 Candidatus Contendibacter odensensis | reverse complement strand
AACAAAAGTTACGTAGCAAAAACCAGCCTGAATCCTTATGCAGGCAAGCTGAGCACGCCATACTGATTTACTATGAGCTATCTCTTCCAGCAAGCACTTTAAATCTGCCTGTGCCGGTAACCGGGAAATCTTCTGTTCGCGAAGCCGTACCAATTGCACCAGTACCACTTATTCCTCAAAGAAAGGAAAAAGCGGTATCATCCCACCACCTACCGCTGCCAAAGCCGCTTACTTGCCAGGTAAAGGAACCGGTAAAAGCAATACAGGCTGACCAGACAGCTTCTCAGAGTAAATCTGACTCATCTACACCAAAATTAACCGGAGCCAGTTGGGTAGGGGTCTATGATGAATTAACGTCAGCAATACGGATCAGGCACTATTCGCCCAGGACCTTGCAGGCATACAGAGTCTGGACACAGAAATTTCAGACCTTTACCAAAAGCAAGGATCCCGGATTGTTGCGGGTCGCTGATGTGAAAGAGTTTCTGGGTTTTCTGGCCGTAAAGAAAAAAGTTGCTGCATCTACTCAAAATCAGGCATTTAATGCTTTGCTATTTTTATTCAGGCATATTTTGAAAAAAGAGTTTGGGCAGATTGAAGGGATTGTTCGTGCCAAGCGCAAACCCTATATTCCAGTGGTGTTATCGAGAGAAGAGATAGAGCGTATTCTCACTCGACTGGATGAGCCGTATGATCTTGTGGTCAAGTTATTATATGGATGTGGTTTGAGGCTTCTTGAGTGTCTGAAGTTGCGCGTACAGGATTTGAATTTTTCAATGGGCCTGTTAACAGTACATGATGGTAAGGGACAAAAGGACCGAACCGTACCCTTACCAAAGACATTATTTTCCGAACTGGAAAAACAACTGGATCAGGTTGCCAGAATTCATGAAGGGGACTTATCGGCGGGTTATGCAGGTGTCTTTCTACCCTCTGCATTAGAGAAAAAGTACAAAAACATATCGCGGGAATTGAGTTGGCAGTGGCTTTTTCCCGCCAAGACACTCACACGTATACCGGATACAAACAGCTATCGCCGTTCTTATTTGCATGAGACTCATGTGCAAAAAGCCATTAAACTGGCAGTGCGCCGCAGCCGTATTACCAAGCGAGCATCTGCGCATACTTTTCGACACAGCTTCGCTAGCCATCTTTTACAAGCAAATTATGATATTCGTACCATTCAGGAGTTGTTGGGGCACAGTGATGTGCGAACGACGATGATTTATACGCATACAGCGAAAAGTGTGACCCGTAAGGATGCCAAAAGCCCACTCGATTTTTGATGGATCTGACAATGCAGTGAGTCATCACAAGAGTGAATTCCAAATGGGTCTGATCAAAATCAATTATGAATACCTCTGATCCTGGAAAACCCTGGATGATCTGATTAAATATTATCGATAACCTTAGGGATTGGTTATAAGGGTTGCTACCGGATTTTAGACACCTACTTTGTAGGCGGTGTTGCAGACCCGGCAGCCGCTTTTACCGGGTCAGCGGTGTCTTCAGCCGATTTGGCAGCACCTTTATACAGTATCAGCGGCAGTGCCTTTAACCAATTGTACGACATTCGCAGTGGCTTTTGAGAATGACAGCGGGAAACAGCGCGTTAAGCGTTGAGCTTGAAGTGTTGTAGAATGCAATTTGACACTTCGCTTTAATAGCTACTTAACATGGGCAGAATAGAAGAAAGTTTAGGAAATTTAACCGCTGGCGGCTTGAAAAGACCATTAATAATGTTGTCCTGGCTTATTTGCGCCTGTCTCACCAGAGTTTATGGTGAGCTAAACCATTGTATCAATCTATGACTATTACTCAAACACTTGCTGGTGAGCTTTCTGTTCCGGAATGCCGGGTTAAGGCAGCTGTTGCCTTGCTGGATGGCGGGTCAACCGTTCCGTTTATTGCCCGCTACCGTAAAGAGGTGACCGGGAGTCTGGATGATAATCAATTACGAATGCTGGAAGAGCGCCTGGTTTATCTGCGCGAGCTGGAAGAGCGCCGTAAAGTTATTCTGGCCAGTATTGGTGAGCAGAATCATCTGACTGCTGATTTGGAACGTATGATTCTTGCTGCTGACACCAAGTCACGACTTGAGGATTTATATCTACCTTACAAGCCCAAACGTCGCACCAAGGCACAAATAGCCCGTGAAGCAGGGTTGGCACCATTGGCGCACAGTTTACGAAATGATCCCGACCAGAATCCCGAAGCATTGGCAGCCACCTTTATTAATGCTGAAAAAGGTATACCGGATAGCAAGGCCGCGTTGGAGGGAGCGCGGCAAATCTTGATGGAAATATTTGCCGAGGATGCGGAATTATTGGCGCAATTACGCGAGTATTTGTGGAATAACGCTAGCTTGTATGCACAGGTGGCTAAGGGTAAGGCTGAAACAGGTGCTAAATTTCGTGATTATTTTGACTACCGTGAGCCGGTACACCGGATTCCGTCTCATCGTGCGTTGGCATTGTTTCGAGGGCGTAATGAGGGCGTGTTACAGCTCAGTGTAGATGCCAGTGAGGCAGATGCGAATGGCGATTCGGTTATTGATCCCGGTGAGCAACGGGTGGCAGCGCACTTTAAAATCCGCGACCGGGGCCGGTTGGCGGATAACTGGTTGCGGGAAACGGTGCGTTGGGCGTGGAAGATTAAACTATTGCCCCATCTGGATACTGAGATGAAACAACGCTTGCGTGAAGCGGCTGAAGAGGAAGCGATTCGGGTCTTTGCACGCAATTTGCGAGATTTGTTGTTGGCTGCACCCGCAGGTGCGCGACCAACATTGGGTTTGGATCCGGGGCTGCGTACCGGTGTCAAAATAGCGGTAGTGGATGCCACAGGGCGAGTAGCCGATACCGCAACGATTTATCCGCATGCCCCTCATCATCAATGGGATGAAAGCCTGCACGTTTTGTCAGAACTGTGTCGTCGCTATCAGGTGGGATTGCTAAGTATTGGGAATGGTACCGCCTCGCGTGAGACGGATCGGCTCGCTCAAGATTTAATAAAACGTTATCCGCAATTGCGGCTGCAAAAACATGTTGTATCGGAGGCGGGTGCTTCGGTTTATTCCGCTTCGGAACTGGCAGCGCAGGAATTTCCCGATATTGATGTGTCGCTACGTGGCGCGGTGTCTATCGCACGTCGATTACAAGATCCCTTGGCAGAACTGGTCAAGATTGATCCCAAAGCTATTGGGGTTGGTCAATACCAGCATGATGTGAGTCAGGTTCGGTTGGCGCGAACCCTGGGTGCAGTGGTTGAGGATTGTGTTAATGCTGTTGGTGTCGATGTCAATACAGCTTCGGAATCCTTGTTATCACGGGTTGCTGGCCTGAGTCCTGCGTTGGCGCGCAACATTGTAGCTTACCGTGATGCCCATGGCGCTTTTCGGCGGCGTGAACAGTTGCGAAAAGTGTCCCGTTTGGGAGATAAGGCCTTTGAGCAGGCGGCCGGTTTCCTGCGGATTAGCAACGGTGATCATCCATTGGATCGTTCGGCGGTTCATCCTGAGGCATATCCGGTGGTTGAGCGTATGCTAGCAGTGACCGGGCGGGGTTTGGACGAGGTATTGGGGAATACCGCATTTTTAAAAACCCTGGAGCCGGGTCGCTTTACCGATGAGCGTTTTGGGCTGCCGACGGTGCGCGATATTCTGCTGGAGCTGGAAAAACCTGGACGTGATCCGCGCCCTGAGTTCAAAACGGCGCTTTTTCGGGATGGTGTGGAGACTTTGGCTGATTTACGGGTGGATATGGTGCTGGAAGGTGTAGTGACTAACGTTGCTAATTTTGGTGCATTTGTAGATATTGGCGTTCATCAGGATGGTTTGGTTCATATCTCAGAACTGGCGAATCGTTTCGTTAAGAATCCCGGTGATATTGTGAAAGTGGGGCAGGTCGTTAAAGTCAAGATTATGGCTATCGATCTGGAGCGGCAACGGGTTGCGTTGACCATGCGGCTTGATAGGCTGACAGAACCAAACCAGAAATCAGGGGCTCTTTCACAGCGACCCAATAAAGTGAAGGTTCGGGATCATCAGGGTGATCGGAATCGCTCAAAAAACCGCGCCGGTACATTGGCCGAGGCGTTTATCCAGGCGCGGCGGGAGCGGTAGCAAGACCGGCTTGCCAGCGTAAACGCTGCTAAGGCTGCTTTTTAGCTATTTTCACGGTCGGAGAACAGGTAATCTTCATGACTGAATTGGTCGTTTTCATCCGCTTCATCATAATCCTCATTGGCATCCGTATCATCGAAAGAACCTGACCAGTGGTCAGGTCCCTCGATCAGTTCGATGGGAAGTTCATGCCAGGCATCCAGGTCCAGCTCCTCCAGCTCACCATCAAAATATTGTATTTCAATGAGTTGAATATCTTCATCGGTGGCAATGACCTCAAAGTCATTGCCTGTGTCATGATTTCGATACCAGTTGCCAATAATGGGATCAACATCGCTCATTGCCAATCTCTCCTACTGTATTTTGGGAATACGTAAAAAAGTTTTGTCGTGTGGCAGTGCTTGTGTTCACAATACAAAAAACTATTTCAATAGTATGCCGTGAATGTCATATACACTTTTTAGCGTTCTTCTACACATGAATCCATCAGTATCATGGAGAGACATCCGGGTGGTTCTAGATCAGATCCCGGTCTCCCAGACGGGATGACGGGTATTGATTGTTCAGCGACCGGGCTGCTGATAGTAGCAGCTTTTAGTGTGAATTTTGACGAATGAGCTACAGAAAATTCAACCATGCTGTCGAAGAAATTCGTGATGATCGTCGTCGTGGCGCCAGTGAAATGGCGCGACGTTGTTTGGCTATTTTAATAGAGGCTGCGCAAAGCCTGCCTGTTATGGAAGCGGGTGAGTTCCGGGCAATGTTGCTGGCTTTAGCGCATGAGCTAGTGCTGACTCGACCGAGCATGACGGCAGTCAGCACGCTATTACACCATTGGCAGACGCAATGGGTTATTAATGATGATATGACATTGGATGCGATACGTACTTCAGCGGTTGAGCAGGCTTCAATTTTGATTGAAGCCTCACGTCAGGCGTTAACCGCATGTACGGTTTGTGCAGCTCGCTATGTGGGCATGAATCGGACGGTGATGACGCACAGCCTTAGCTCGACGGTAGTGGAAGTATGTCGTTTGTTGAAAGATCAGGGTTTACGCATGATTGTGACGGAATCACGCCCGCTGGAAGAAGGGCAGCGACTTGCCGAGCAATTGTCGGCCTGGCAAATACCAACACTCTATATTACTGATGCACAGATAGGGTTGTTTGTAGGTCAGGCCGATTGTGTGCTGGTCGGTGCCGACAGCTTATTGGCTGATGGTACGGTAGTGAACAAGGCAGGCAGTTATTTGCTGGCATTGGCAGCACGGGAACAGGATGTACCGTTTTATGTATGCTGTGAAAGCTTCAAGCGACGTGATGCGGATGCACCGCCATTAAAATTGGAGGAAATGGCAGCCACTGAACTGGGTACACCGCAGTGGCCTGGAGTCATGGTGCGAAATATCTATTTTGACTTGACCCCCGCCAGTTTGGTCAGCGCCTGGATTGATGAGACTGGCTTGCAGGTGAATACTGAATATAAGCAGCGAAAAAAACCTGATCCTTGCATATTGAAGGATCAGGTTCAGTGGTAACTATTTTGCCTGTTGTTATGGTTCTTCAGTTGAACCGGTTACTTGACTGCGCGGTTATCAACCAGGTCAGTGACCACAGTTGGATCGGCCAATGTTGATGTATCGCCCAAGGCATCCACTTCGTTGGCTGCAATCTTACGCAGGATACGACGCATAATCTTGCCAGAGCGTGTTTTTGGCAGGCCGGGCGCCCACTGAAGCACGTCGGGCGATGCAATGGGGCCGATTTCCTTGCGGACATGGGCGACCAGTGCCTTGCGTAGTTCCTCTGTCTGTTCAACGCCTACCTTGAGAGTGACATAGGCGTAGATACCCTGACCCTTGATTTCATGCGGGAAGCCGACAACAGCTGCTTCAGCAACATCAGGGTGTAGCACCAGGGCTGATTCAACCTCAGCCGTGCCCATGCGGTGGCCAGAGACGTTAATGACATCATCGACACGACCGGTAATCCAATAGTAGCCATCGGCATCACGGCGAGCACCATCGCCGGTGAAGTACATGCCTTTGTACATCGAGAAATAAGTATCGAAGAAGCGCTGATGGTCGCCATATAGGGTGCGCATCATGCCGGGCCAAGGATGCGTGATCACCAGATTACCATCGGTGACACCTTCGAGTAATTGACCTTCAGAATCCACCAGTGCGGGTTTGACACCAAAGAACGGGCGGGTTGCTGACCCGGGTTTCAGCGCCGTTGCGCCTGGTAGCGGGGTGATGAGAATGCCACCGGTTTCTGTTTGCCACCAGGTATCAACGATGGGACATCGGCTATCGCCAACATTGGTGTAATACCATTCCCAGGCTTCAGGATTGATTGGTTCACCGACTGACCCCAGTAAGCGCAAGGTTTTGCGCGAAGTGTTCTTGATGGACGCTTCACCTTCACGCATCAGTGAACGAATCGCAGTCGGCGCTGTGTAGAACGTATTGACCTGGTGTTTATCAACGACCTGCCAAAAGCGACCGGAATCGGGGTAGGTCGGGATACCCTCAAACATGACGGTGGTCGCACCATTGGCCAGTGGGCCGTAAACGATGTAGGAATGCCCCGTTACCCAACCGACATCAGCGGTACACCAGTAAATATCACCGTCGTGATAATCGAATACATATTTATGGGTAATAGCAGCATGTAGCAGATAGCCACCGGTGGTGTGCAATACGCCTTTGGGCTTGCCGGTGGAACCCGAGGTATACAGGATAAAGAGTGGATCTTCCGCATCCATGTCTTCCGGCGGACAATCAGTGGAAGCACCGTCCATAATTTCGTGATACCAGACATCACGTCCGTCAACCCAGCCGATTTCACCACCGGTACGCTTGACCACCACCATTTTTTCAATAGAAGGCGTGCTTTCCAGTGCTTTATCAGCATTAACCTTCATCGGCACCTTACGGCCACCGCGCAAGCCCTCGTCCGAGGTAATAATCAGTTTGGCTGCAGCATCGATAATGCGATCCTTGAGCGAATCGGGTGAAAATCCACCAAATACGATGGAATGTACCGCACCAATACGGGTACATGCTAACATGGCGACAGCTGTTTCCGGGATCATCGGCATATAGATACAGACGCGATCGCCTTTTTCGATACCCTGGGACTTAAGGGCATTGGCCAGTTTACACACTTCGGCATGAAGTTCCTTGTAGGTGATTTTCTTGTCTTCGTTCGGGCTGTCGCCTTCCCAGATAATTGCAATTTGGTCGCCACGACTTGCCAGATGGCGATCAATACAATTATGGCTGACGTTGAGCTTGCCGCCTTCAAACCAGCGGATATGCGCCTTGGTGAAGTCCCAGTCTAGTACCTTGTCCCACGGTTTTGACCAGGTCAGCAATTTCTGGGCTTGTTCTGACCAGAAACCTTTGGGATCGTCAATCGAGCGCTGGTACATTTCCAGATATTGATCGTTGTTGATCCATGCATGTGCAGCAACGTCAGCAGGTACGGGGTAAATTTTATCTTCAGACACCAGGGCATCTCCTCAACTTTTAGTGGGTTACAGTAACTGATCCTTCGTAAATCTGGCATGAGTAGCAGCTAATTTGAGAGTACTTCATGCATAATCGGATTCTCGTTTTGGCAATTGATTGTCTCAAGTCTAGAGGTGGAACCGGTTTCGTCAATCTGTTCCGGTGGATTCGTTGCCTTGTATGTGGCTACGGTTATCCTTCAGAGACCTTGGAACATGTGCCAGCGACCAATGGTTAACTGCCCAACCGAGGATTACTGGAACGGCTTCGCTGGCCAGATCAGGTGGCGGATTCTGACCGAGAGCACGTAAGGCAGATACCAGGGTGAAACCGGGTTGTCGCCGATCAAGCGGACATGCGCCTGTTTGCTTGCTGAGTTTCTGGCCGTCCTGATTGACTGCAACAGGTAAATGGGCATGGTTTGGTATAGGAAAGCCAAGCAGTGTTTGCAAGTAAATCTGTTTTGGTGTGGATGCCAGCAGGTCACAGCCACGCATGATATCTGTGATATTTTGCTCAGCATCATCAACGACTACGGCTAACTGATAGGCAAAGAGACCATCGGCACGACGTAGCACAAAATCACCTGTCGCTGTGCTCAGGTTTTGGTAGTAATGGCCTTGGATTGCATCGTGAAACTGAATGTTGCGATCAGCAACGCGCACCCGGATTGCGGTTGGGCGTTGAGTATGACGAACACCGTTGCGACAATAGCCTGGGTAAATCGGGCCGGCTGCTCCCATTGCGGCTTCCTGTGCTATTTCCCGACGGGAACAGCTACAAGGGTAGATTATGTCCTGTTGGCGCAATTGCTCTAGTGCAGCACGATATAAGGGGTGCCGCTGGCTCTGGTAGACCACCTGGCCATCCCAGTGCAAGCCGTAGATTTCCAGGGTTTGCAGAATGTGATCAATGGCTCCGGGGACTGTCCGTGGTGGATCGAGATCTTCAATCCGCAGCCACCATTCGCCTCCTTTTTGGCGTATGTCCAAAAAGCTGCCAAGGGCGGCTAGCAGCGAGCCAAAATGCAGGACACCGGTCGGTGAAGGGGCAAAGCGGCCACGCACCGGTTTTCGGTGCAGGTGCCGGAGATGATGCCCATCATGGTCATGCGCTTTACCAGCTATCATGATGGGCAATCGGGATCAAGCAACAGAATCAGGCTGTATCAAGAAGCGGAACGGGTGTTTCCCTGTTTTTCGCGCACTTCCTCAAGTCGCTTGCAGTCGATGCACAGCGTAGCGGTCGGTCGAGCCTGCATGCGTGGTAGCCCGATTTCTATACCGCAGTTATCACAGTACCCATAGTCGGCATTTTCAATTCGAGCCAGGGTTTCATCGATTTTCCGCAGTAATTTGCGTTCCCTGTCTCGTGTTCGCAGCCCCAGGCTGAATTCCTCTTCTTGGGTGGCGCGATCATTGATATCAGGATGCATGGCAGAATCGTTTTGCATTTGGTCAACCATGCGATCTGCTTCTTGCAACAAGCTTTGTTTCCAGTCGGATAACATCTTGCGGAAATAGGCTAACTGCCTGTCGCTCATATATTCTTCGCCTTCAGCGGCTTGATAGGATGAAGGCTTTTCCGGCGTGAGGGGATTGGTGGCACCCATTGTGATTCCCTCTTATCTATAAGGGGCTAGATCATTACGGTGGCTTTGCATTAGAACCCCACAACTAAAAAGAATCCGGATGAAAACCACCGCGACACTGGCATTTATCATTAAAAATGCCTTATGGAAAATGTACAGCAGGCTTTTTTACATAGCAAAGAAAGCCTGATCATAGTAGGAAAATATTGGGATATGTGTAAAGGTAAATGCCTCGGCGGTGGACAAGGAATGGCTTAATAAACCAGAGGTTTATCCCTATGGATGTCGCTACTATAATCAAATGATACTGTTTTTTGAAGTGCTAAGCCCTTTAGCTGATAGATGTAATAAATACAAATGCATTGCGGTATGTGTATGCCCATCGCCATACCCTGACAATTGTTGTAGTGTAGAAACTCACCCATGATCAATCAGCCTTCATGGATGTTCTTGACAAGCTTTGGGAGTTGATAACCTGACAATGAGCACACTCATCGAACAATTTCGCCAAACGTCGCCCCTGTTCGGTGGCAATGCAGCCTTTATCGAAGAATTGTATGAAAGCTATCTAAGTGACCCGGAATCGGTAAGTGAAAACTGGCGGCAGTACTTTCGTGGTATTCAATCTCAAATTCAGGGTACTCGTGATGTTGCGCATGGCCCGATCCGCGATTCTTTTGCTCAGCTAGCTCTCCAGTCCCAGTCAGGGATCGGCGCGGCACGGGTACTCAATCCGGAGGCGGCTGAAAAGCAAGCGGCTGTATTACGGTTAATCAATGCGTATCGTATGCGGGGCCATAAGGCAGCAGATCTTGACCCGTTACGCTTGCGTGATCGTCCGGATATTCCTGATCTTGATCCGGGATATCACGGTTTGAGTGAAGCGGATATGGGCATGATGTTCAATACCGGCTCACTGGTTGCCCCATCGCAGTGGAGTTTGCACGAGATTATCGATCTGGTGAAGGAAGCGTATGTCGGTTCTATTGGTTCCGAGTATATGCACATCAATGATACTGCCGAAAAGCGCTGGATTCAGAATCGGCTGGAAGGACGACGTGCCCGGCTGGATCTGTTACCTGAACAGCGTCGGGATGTGTTGCATTGGCTGGTGGCGGCTGAAGGTTTGGAGCGCTATTTGCACACACGCTATGTGGGGCAAAAGCGGTTCTCGTTGGAAGGGGGCGATAGCCTGATTCCGATGATGGATGATTTAGTGCAAGGTGCCGGAAGCCGGGGTGTCAAGGAAATTGTCATCGGCATGGCACATCGAGGGCGCCTGAATGTGCTGGTAAACATTATCGGTAAGGCGCCTGGTGAGCTATTTGAGGAATTTGAGGGTAAACGTCGGGTCGCTGAGAGCAGTACTGGTGATGTCAAATACCATATGGGTTTCTCCTCGGATGTGACAACGCCCGGCGGGCCGGTGCATCTGGCTTTGGCATTCAATCCGTCGCATCTGGAGATTGCCAATCCTGTGGTCGAGGGTTCGGTTCGCGCCCGTATGGAGCGTCGTCGTAAATCCGGTGAGCCACTACCACCTTACAATGAGGTGATGCCGTTGCTGATTCATGGTGATGCCGCCTTTACCGGTCAAGGTGTGGTGATGGAGACCATGCAATTCTCGCAGGTGCGTGGTTATCGAACCGGTGGTACGGTACACATCGTTGTCAATAACCAGATTGGTTTTACTACCAGTAATCCACTGGATACCCGTTCAGCGCTGTACTGCACTGACGTTGCCAAGATGGTACAGGCACCGATTTTTCATGTGAACGGTGATGATCCTGAAGCTGTCCTGTTCGTTGCGCGCCTGGCGCTTGAATATCGGATGACCTTTAACAAGGATGTGGTCATCGATATGATTTGCTACCGCAGGTTGGGACACAACGAAGCTGACGAGCCGGCGGCGACCCAGCCGATGATGTACAAGAAAATCCGGTCACGGAAGACGACAGCGACCCTCTACGCTGAACGTCTGATTACCGAGGGTGTGATTTCTGAGCAGGATTTTAGCGCTATGCAGGCACAATACCGTGATGATCTGGATGCGGGTCGGCCGGTTTCACGCCCAACGATGGTTACAGCGAATGACCCTTATGTTATTGACTGGTCATCGTACAAGCATGAAAACTGGGATATGGCGGTCAATACATCGGTATCCCAGGACACAATCCTCGAATTAACCGAGCGCTTGCTGGCAGTACCTGAAGGTTTCCAGATGCATCCACGTGTTGCAAAAATCATGGATGATCGCCGTAAGATGGCAGCAGGTGCATTGGCACTGGACTGGGGGTTCGCCGAGAATTTGGCCTATGCCACCTTGCTTAAAGAAGGCCATCAGGTACGTATCTCTGGCCAGGATTGTGGGCGTGGCACCTTTTTCCATCGCCATTCAGTGTTACATAACCAGAAAGATGGCAGCAGCTACACCCCATTGATGTATCTGTATCCCGATCAGCCCATGTTCATGGTGATTGATTCAATTCTCTCCGAGGAAGCGGTGCTGGCGTTCGAGTATGGCTATGCGACAGCCGAACCCAATGGATTGGTTATCTGGGAAGGGCAATTTGGTGATTTTGCCAATGGCGCACAAGTTGTCATTGACCAGTTTATTTCCTCAGGGCAGACCAAGTGGGGACGATTATGTGGCCTGGTGATGTTGCTGCCTCATGGTTTTGAGGGGCAGGGGCCTGAACATTCTTCAGCGCGGCTGGAGCGTTACTTGCAGTTATGTGCCGAGAAAAATATGCAAGTAGTCGTACCATCAACACCTGCACAGTGTTTTCATATGCTGCGTAGCCAGATGCTACGGCCTTTCCGCAAGCCATTGATTGTAATGAGCCCAAAGAGCCTTTTGCGTCATCGAATGGCGGTGAATTCGCTGGAGGATTTAACCGAGGGCAGATTTTACCAAATCATTGGTGAGACCGATTCGCATGATGCAGAGAAGATCACACGAATCGTATTTTGTAGCGGCAAGGTTTATTACGATCTGCTGGAAACACGTCGCGCCAAAGAATTACAACATATCGCCATCATCCGCATTGAGCAGCTTTATCCATTTCCACAACAACAATACAACAGAGAGATTGAACGTTATCCCAACGTCACTGACATTGTTTGGTGCCAGGAAGAACCCAAGAATCAAGGTGCCTGGTATCAAACATTGCATCATTTGGAGCGCGGCTTGCAATCGCATCAAAAGCTCCACTATTCAGGGCGTGAACCCGCCGCATCACCCGCTGTGGGCTATTACAGTGTTCATGTTGAGCAGCAGCAGCAGCTAGTCAATAAAGCGCTTGGTAGCGAGTAGTTCCTTGATACATTGCCTTAAATTTTCGGAACATAAAGGAAGTAAAAACTGATGACTGTAGAAGTGAAGGTGCCCACTCTACCTGAATCCGTCTCAGACGGAACCTTGATTAACTGGAAAAAACGGCCGGGAGAGCAGGTAGTACGGGGTGAAAATCTCGTAGACCTGGAGACTGATAAGGTTGTATTGGATATTCCTGCACCGGCGGATGGTGTACTTGGCGATATTTTGCGCCAGGAGGGTGAGATTGTCACAACGAATGATGTTATTGCAACCCTGGTAGAGGGCGCCACTGCAAAAGCGCCGGTTAACGCGCCTGTATCGGCTGTGTCACCTGCTGTTGACGTAGTGACCACTACTGCGTCACCTGCCGCAGAGCCAGGGTCAGAGCTTGACCTTGAGGCGCTGAGTCCGGCAGTACGTCGTCTGGTTACCGAGCACAAGCTGGATGTCAGCAAGATTCCAGGCAGTGGTCGCAATAATCGTGTCACTAAAGCGGATGTGTTGGCGTATATGAATCTACAACAACAACCGCGTGCGGCAACAACGCCCGCCGCAACAACAGCACCGGCAACGCCAGCGGTGTCCACAGCACCGGCAGCATTTGTACCGGCAGCATCGACGACAACAGCAACGACACCTGCTGCTGCGTCATTGCCTCCAGGCATACAGGGTCGGCTAGAACAGCGTGTGCCAATGACCCGTCTTCGTGCCCGTATCGCTGAACGGTTGCTGATGGCAACAAATACTACTGCCATGTTGACCACATTCAATGAAGTCAACATGAAGCCCGTGATGGATTTGCGTGCTCGCTATAAGGATCAGTTTGAAAAGACCCATGGTGTCCGTTTGGGATTTGTGGGGTTTTTCGTGAAGGCTGCCGTTGAGGCATTGAAACGCTATCCGTCGGTTAACGCATCAATAGATGGTAACGACATCGTTTATCATGGCTATTATGATATCGGTATTGCTGTTTCGTCACCACGTGGTTTGGTGGTGCCTATCTTGCGCGATGCCGATCAAATGAGCTTGGCGGATATTGAGCAGGCGATTACCGAGTATGGCCAGAAAGCCAAAGAAGGCACGCTAACGGTTGAGGAAATTACCGGAGGCACGTTTACCATTACCAATGGCGGTGTTTTTGGCTCGTTGATGTCAACCCCAATCCTCAACCCACCGCAAAGTGGAATCCTGGGTATGCATGCGACTAGAGATCGACCCGTTGCAGAAAACGGCCAGGTGGTGGTGCGACCCATGATGTACATTGCCCACTCCTATGACCACCGTATTATTGATGGTCGCGAAGCGGTAAGTTTCCTGGTCACAATCAGGGAATGTATCGAAGATCCAGCACGGCTGATTCTGAACGTTTGAGACGCATTCGCACTATTGCTGCCCTTTTCTCGGCTTTCCTCCACGCTGGGGGAAGTTGTTTCTGTAGCCTGAGGATTGTCGCTTAATTTTTTAGATGAAGAAGGTTCCGGTATAGGGATCAGATACTGACTGCAGTAACGGCTCACGCTTCTCTCAAAATATCTATTTTTTAGGGTGTCAGTAATGACAAAGACTTATGATGTAATTGTTATCGGTGGTGGTCCTGCAGGTTATGTAGCAGCAATCCGCTGTGCACAACTTGGTCTGGAAACAGCTTGTGTTGAGAAATGGTTGAACTTCAAGAACAATCCTGCGTTGGGAGGAACCTGTCTAAATGTGGGTTGTATTCCTTCCAAGGCGCTGCTTGAGTCCTCTGAGCAATACCATTACGTTAAAGAAAGCATAGGGAATCATGGTATTCAGGTTGGCGGGGTTACGCTGGATCTTGAAAAGATGATGCGGCGGAAGGAAAGTATTGTCTTGCAGTTGACTGATGGTATTGATGCATTGTTGAAAGCCAATGGTGTTGAGTGGCTGAAAGGACATGGCAAACTACTCGCCGACCGGCAGGTAGAGATCACGATGCATGATGGTTCGGTCGAGGTGATGAATGCCGATAACGTGATTATTGCGACCGGTTCCAAAGCCATCGATATCGGTGCTGCGCCTGTAGATAATGAGGAGGGCTTGATTGTCGATTCTACCGGTGCGCTGGATTTCCGCAAAGTCCCTGCAACCCTTGGAGTGATCGGTGCGGGTGTCATCGGCCTGGAATTGGGTAGTATTTGGAATCGAATGGGTTCTAACGTCATTATGCTGGAAGCTGTTCAGGACTTTCTGGCATTAGCCGATGAGCAGATTGCTCGTGATTCACTACGCCAATTTAAAAAGCAGGGCTTGGATATTCGGCTTGGTGCTCGGGTTATGGATACGCAGAAAACCGAGAACGGCGTTGAAGTCCGCTATAAAGACAAGAATGGTGATGAGCATCAGGTTACGGTTGAGAAGCTGCTGGTTTCGGTGGGGCGTCGCCCTAATGCCGATAATGTTGCTGCACCTGAATCGGACTTGCTATTTGATGAACGTGGCTGTATTCATGTTGATGAAAATTGCCAGACGAACTTGCCGGGTGTCTATGCGATTGGGGATGTGGTTCGAGGGCCGATGCTGGCGCATAAGGGGTCCGAAGAGGGCATAATGGTTGCTGAGAATATTGCTGGCCAGCAGGGACATATGAATTACGATGCAATTCCCTGGGTGATCTACACAAATCCAGAAATCGCCTGGGTAGGTAAAACCGAACAGGCGCTAAAGGCACAGGGTATTCCTTATAAGGTGGGTAATTTCCCGTTCGCTGCCAACGGTCGTGCTAAAGCGATGGATACGGCTAATGGCATGATCAAAATGTTGGCGCACGCCGAGACAGATACAATACTTGGTTGCCACATTGTTGGTTCTTTTGCATCCGAATTGATTCAAGAGGCTGTACTTGCCATGGAATTTCATGCCAGTAGTGAAGATTTGGCACGTACCATTCACGGTCACCCAACTTTATATGAGGCGATGCATGAAGCGGCACTGTCGATTCATGGCCGCGCCATACACAAGATTAATACCTGAGCGTTAGGCATATCATTAATAAAACAAGGCGCCGTGTTGCGCCTTTTTATGCCAGAATAGACCTGGTCGGGATTCACAGGATTGAGTCGGTAATTTTTATCGCATAATCTATTTTGATCAGTCGCACGTCAATATGAAAAAGTCACACTGAACCCTCTTGTCGCAATAAAGCTATTTGACGTTATTAAAATTATAAACCAGGTGAGTTAAGTGTTTTTATCATTAAAGTTTGCTTTCGATGCAGGTCACTAAAAGAGGATAGTTAAGTGAACGATAAGCACACTAAACCCGTAGCGGTTGTAACAGGAGCCAATCGTGGTCTGGGATTAGCCACGGCTCAGCAACTGGCGCAGCAAGATATCCATGTCATTCTCACGGGCAGAAATGCCAGCAAGGGTGAGGCAGCGACAGAAGTGCTACTGGCTAAAGGATTGGATGTGGCATTTCAGCCCCTGGATGTGACATCACAAGACAGTGTGGTGGAGCTGGGTACGTTGATTCACAGCCGCTACGGTCGAGTGGATATTCTGGTCAACAATGCCGGTATTTTCCTTGATCCACGTAGTGGTGGTGATGCTGCAACGGCAAGTGTGTTCAATGCAAGTCTGGAAAAGCTGACCACTACCCTGAAAACCAATCTGTTTGGGGCGTTATTAATGATTCAGGAACTGACGCCGCTAATGAAACAACAGAATTACGGGCGTATCGTCAATGTATCTAGTGGTATGGGACAATTGAGTGACATGGAGGGTGGGTCACCTGCTTATCGGATGTCTAAGACAGCATTAAATGCACTCACCCGTATCGTGGCAGCGGAGACCCAAGGTTATAATATACGGGTCAATGCTGTTTGCCCTGGCTGGGTACGTACTGATATGGGTGGTGTCCATGCTAGCCGGTCGCTGGAGCAAGGTATTTTCGGCATTATCTGGGCAGCCACTCTGCCTGATAATGGGCCTACCGGTGGGTTTTTTCGGGACGGCCAGCCGATTCCCTGGTAGCTTTTGTTGCCCGCTTGCTTCACACCTCAGCGGTTATCAGTATTCCAGGTGGCCAGTACCACATCCAGCTCGTCTAGACTGTGGATCATTGCATCTGCCTGTGATGTTGTTTCTGGCCAACTCTGGTTATGGCGATTAATCCACACGGTCCGAAAGCCTGCCTCTGCCGCCCCCTGGATATCAAACACAGGATCATCACCAACATGCACAATCTGTTCGGGACACATCGCCAATCGTTGACAGGCTGCCTCGAACATCGGCGCAGCAGGTTTAGCCGCACCGACATCAATGGCGTTTAGCGAGAACGTAAAGACATCATCAAGTCCAATTTGCTTGATATCTGCATTACCGTTTGTTAGTGATGCCAGAGTGTAATGCTGTGCCAGATGTTCTAGCGTTGGCCGTACGTCAGTGAACAGTTCCACGTTGTTGCGAGCAGAAAAAAAGATTGCAAATGCCTGCTCGACATCAAATGTCGTGTAGCCTGTGTAGGTTGCAGCCAGTCGCAATGAGGCTTTACGCAGTGCTGTGTGATCATGAGCGATGTCTGGCCGGTCATGGGCGATGATGCTGCATAATTCTCTTAATTTTAACGGTGTATAGCTTTTAGGGATGCGTGGATAGTGTTCGGTTAGCCATATATGCAGCAGTCGTTCAGCACGGTCGATGATTGGCCAGATCGACCATAAAGTATCGTCCAGATCGAAGGTAATGGCTTTTATGGGGAGCCGTTTGCTCATGGAAAATCCGTCTTTTCTCTCTGGCTTAAAGGGTAGGTGGAATAGTTGGCATAGTCATGTATTTTGGATGCGTAGCTATTCGATTCGCCTAGACGCTTAAAGCCACGTTCTAAATCGCGCTGAGTATCCGCTATATTTTCAATCCCACTGAAATTCACACCAATCCATTGCCGATACCGGCCGCCTCACACTCGTGTGGGGTCAAGCGACTGTGCGTTGTGGTTGCCGGATGGGTAATCGCGCTTTTAGCATCATTTAAATTATTAACCCAGACCTCAAGTAAGGCACATATAATTTGGGCTGATTTGGGCGTGAAAAAAGAACAATGCCCGCAAGCGTAGCACGGAAGTGCAACAACACAACAGAGCACAGGCGATCCGGCTGTACGCTGTACAAAGTGCTTTTCCGGACCGGGATGGCGTTGATAGGCACCCCAATGATCGGTGAATTCATTATCAGAGCCCCGCTGGGTAACAAGGTAGATATTCAGAGCTTCATTCTGAAAGGGCGGCCCATCCTTTACCCTCTGTTAATCAGTGAATACCGACCTGCAAAGGAGAACTTCAGAAACTAAGGGTTTTATCCTCTTGGAATCATTGATAATGAAGGTTGCCATAAAAGAAGGTTTTTGAGACAAAATCCCTTATGAAACAGTTTGTTGGTAAAGGCTGTGTTAAGTTGTTTATTGTGGGTTTACAATTAAAACGATAATGATTATCATTAGCTATAATCTGTAGTTGCTTTAAACAAAAGCGACTGCTCTCGCTACGAGTTGGTAGATACCAACTAAAAAATATTCATAACCATTATTAATCTTTCGGAGTGGCCTATGCTCGGTAAATTTAAGTTTTTCTCCTTATTCCCCATTGTCGGCTTGTTCCTTTGTTTGCTAGCCAAACCGGTGTTGGCGATTGAGGAAGTCAATGTCTATTCAGCACGCAAAGAGGATCTTATCAAACCGCTACTAGATGATTTCAGCAAACAGACAGGGATTAAGGTCAATTTGGTAACAGGTAAGGCACAGGCACTTCTACAACGTCTGAAAAGCGAAGGGCGGAATACGCCAGCCGATGTGCTGCTGACTACGGATGCGGGTCGCTTGTACGCTGCTCGAAAAGAAGGTGTGTTGCAAGCAATTGATTCCAAAATGCTGCAACAAAAAGTACCTGTGGCTTATCGTGATCCCCAAGGCTATTGGTATGGCTTATCGGTTCGCGCACGCCCCATTATTTATGCTAAAGATCGGGTCAAGCCTACAGCACTATCGACTTATGAAAATCTTGCTGACCCACGTTGGAAAGGCAAGGTTTGTATGCGTTCCTCGAATAGCATTTACAATCAATCTTTAGTGGCTGGCATGATCGCACATCATGGCGAAGCTAAAACTGAGGCCTGGGCGAAAGGGCTGGTTGCAAACTTTGCCCGTCCACCTCAGGGCGGTGATCGTGATCAGATCAAGGCAGTTGCTGCAGGTGAATGTGATTTGACACTGGCGAATACGTACTATCTGGGAGGTATGATAACTTCCAAAGACAAGCGCCAAAAGGAAGCGGCCAAGCGAGTCGCTATATTCTGGCCTAATGTGCAGACCACAGGTGTGCATGTCAATGTGAGCGGCGCAGGTGTCACCGCACATGCCCGTCACCGCGAAAATGCCATTAAATTACTGGAGTTTCTATCCAGCGATAAAGCGCAACGTTGGTATGCTGATCGCAACAATGAATATCCAGTCAATCCAGCAATTGCACCTAGTGCGCTCTTGAAAGCATGGGGGACGGTGCAGGCGGATGTCCTGAATGTTAGCAAGCTCGGTGAGTTCAATGCTGCCGCTGTTCGATTAATGGATCGGGCCGGCTGGAAATAATACAAGTAGTATCTATCACTGTCAGCGTGTGTGTAGTGTGATCCCGATAGGTTAATAAAACTTATCGGGATAAATTATTTATCGAAATAAAAAAGCTGAATAATGTTATTCAGTGATAGGCTGCTTATGGCGAATCCCCATCAGAGGTTCGACAAAAATGTCGTTAGCGAACTATCCACTACTGGCAGTTTGTTAAGCCGATTTAAAAATAAGGTTAGCGTTAATCGCTGGACCGCATTAGTCGTTGGAATTGCTTCAATATTAGCATTGCCGGTATTGGCCTTATTTACTATCGCATTGCAGCCAGCGGGTGAGGTTTGGCGGCATCTTATCAATACAGTATTTATTGATTATGTCACACATTCTTTAGTACTAATGCTAAGTGTTGGTTTAGGTACGCTGTTAATTGGTGTGCCTACTGCTTGGTGGGTTAGTACACGCGAATTTCCCGGACGGCAGACCTTTGAGTGGATGCTGTTGTTGCCCATGGCAATGCCAGCTTACATTATTGCTTATACGTATACGGGCCTATTGGATTTTGCAGGACCTGTTCAAACCGGACTTCGGGAGTTATTTGGCTGGACACGACAAGACTATAGTTTTCCCGCAATTCGCTCGTTGCCCGGCGCGATTCTGATGCTGTCATTGGTATTGTACCCCTATGTCTATTTGTTGGCGCGTGCAGCATTTCTCGATCAATCCGTTGGTGCGCAGGAGGTTGGACGGACATTGGGTGCAGGGCCATGGCGGCGATTTTATGCGCTGGCGTTACCTTTGGCCCGGCCATCATTAATTGCAGGTGTCTCGCTCGTACAAATGGAAGCACTTGCTGATTACGGCACCGTACAATATTTTGGGGTCAGCACCTTCACTACCGGGATTTTTCGGGTTTGGTTCGGGATGGGGGATGGTACCGCTGCGGCCCAGTTAGCGTCGGTATTGCTAATGTTTATATTTGTGCTTTTGTTGTTCGAACGTTTGTCGCGGCAGCGGGTACGTTTTCATCATACAGGTAACCGCCAGCCTCATCTACAACGATTGCCACTGATGGGTATGTGGAAATGGTTAGCAGTCTTGGGTTGCGCACTACCGATACTTTTTGGTTTTCTAATCCCGGCAGGACAATTGATCATTTGGGCAATGTATACAGCGCCTGAAGTGGTAGATGAGCGTTTCTTGCGCTTATTAAGCAATAGTGTATTCCTTGCCCTGGGTGCTGCATTATTGATCTTGTTACTAGCACTACTTTTAGCTTATGGCCAGCGGTTACGCCCACATACAATGGCGGTACGTTTTGCAGTACGTGGTGCCGGGCTGGGGTACGCTGTACCCGGAACAGTGTTGGCAATCGGGGTCATGTTGCCGTTTGCCGCTATCGACCAGCATATAGATACTTGGGCACGGGACTGGCTAGGAATATCCACAGGTTTGTTGCTGAGCGGTACATTGATAGCATTACTATTTGCTTATACTGTGCGGTTTTTGCCGATTGCGCTGCATGGCGTTGAGGCAGGACTGACCCGCATTCGTCCCAGCATGGATGATGCAGCCCGGTCACTAGGGGCAACGCCTAGGGCAGTACTGCAACGAGTGCATGTACCGATATTACGGACAAGCCTGTTAACAGCACTGTTGCTGGTATTTGTGGATGTGCTCAAGGAATTGCCCGCTACATTGGTTTTACGGCCGTTTAACTTTAACACGCTGGCAGTACGTACTTTTGAGCTTGCTTCAGATGAGCGACTTGCTGATTCGGCTAGTTTTGCCCTAGCGATTGTATTAGCGGGTATTGGGCCTGTTATTTTGCTCAGTCGTGCCATTAGTCAAGCGAAGCCTGGACATGACTCCTTTTCTTAAGCTCAATGACGTTGATCTTGCTTATCCGCCGAGGAAGGTCATAGAAAACCTGTCACTACAATTAGAGAGCGCAGATATTGGTTGTTTGCTAGGGCCAAGCGGTTGTGGAAAAACGACTGTGTTACGGGCCATCGCTGGTTTCGAGCCACTACAAAGGGGTTCTATACGACTGGAAGGTGTTGAATTAAGTCGGTATGGCTGGAGCTTGCCTACAGAACAGCGACGTATTGGCATGATGTTTCAGGATTTGGCACTATTTCCACATCTAAGTATTGCCGATAATATAGCTTTTGGGTTACGTAATTGGAAAGCAGCAGAGCGCAAGTCACGGGTTCGCGAGCTGCTGCGACTAGTTGGGCTGGAAGAGTATGTTCAGCACTATCCACACCAGGTTTCTGGTGGCCAGCAACAGCGGGTGGCGTTGGCGCGGGCGTTGGCACCAAGACCGAAATTACTGCTGCTGGATGAACCGTTTTCCAGTTTGGATGCAACCTTACGAGAAGGACTGGCACGCGAGGTTCGCGCTATTTTATTACGGGAGGGTGTCGGTGGATTATTGGTAAGTCACGATCAATTTGAGGCTTTTGCTTTTGCAGATCAGATCGGTGTCTTGCATGGAGGGCACTTGTTGCAATGGGGCAGTGCTTATAATCTTTACCATCAACCGGTGAGTCGCTTTGTGGCCAGCTTTATCGGGCAAGGTGTATTTTTGTCAGGGCAAGTCAGTGCGCCAGGGAAAGTATGTACCGAGTTCGGTGAAATTGTTGGGTTTCTGCCACCGGACTGCAAATTGGGTGATCAAGTTGATATCTTTGTGCGTCCTGATGATGTGCTTCATGATGATGCTAGCCCGGTAAAAGTAGAGGTGGTCGAGCGGACATTTCGAGGTGCCGAGTTTTTATATACGCTACGCTTGCCTACTGATACACATGTACTATGTCTTGCTTCCAGCCATCATAATCATGCTTTGGGGCAGCATATTGGTATTCGGTTAAGTATTAATGATTTAGTGGTTTTTCGACGAGAATGATGGCTTTAAAATGGCAAGCATAACATACAGCTATGTTATCTTTTTTATATCTATACTTCATTAAATGTATTTGTATTACCTGGTAGTTAAAAATAATTTTTAAATATCCATACTTACATTAAAGAAGTGTGGCAGCCGAGTGAGTAAAAACCATTTATTAGTAAGTATTATTGTCCGTAGTATGGCGCGGCCTTCATTGCATGAAGCCTTAGAGAGTATTGCATCACAACATTACCCTTGTATTGAGGTCATCGTAGTCAATGCTTATGGCCCTGGCCATCCACCTTTAGATAAGTACTGTGGGCAATTTCCATTACATTTTGCCGATTCAGAATGTGCACTAGATCGCTGCTCTGCAGCTAACTTGGGATTGGATACGGCTCATGGACAATATATTGGTTTTCTCGATGATGATGACTTGCTGTTTCCTGAGCATGTATCAGTCTTGGTGGAGGCCTTACACGCACATACTGAGTTGCAGGTGGCTTATAGTGGTGTGCAGATGATTGCTTATTTAGTGGATGGCTCGGCTGGTTTCAAGACGCTATACAATCATTCGTTTCATCTGCCGAGTCTGCGCGCACAAAACTACATTCCTATGCATGCAGTATTATTTGATCGAATACTATTAGATTCAGGCTGTCGATTTGATGAGAATCTAATGCTATACGAGGATTGGGATTTTTGGTTACAGCTTGCGGAACATAGCAAATTTTTGCATATTAATAAGATTACTGCTTGTTATCGTAATTATGGCCACTCTGGTTTTGGTATGCAGGCGGATACCAATAAAATTTCTGGCGGGCGGGCTGCTTTATTTGATAAATGGAAAAAACGCTGGTCTGGTCAGGATCTGAGTGAGGCGTTTTTAGCACTATACGAAGGTATCATTCATCAGCCAGTAGCTAGAGAACCTTTTAGACAGTGGGCTGCTTTTGAGGAACCATTAACCATATATTTATTGGAGCAAAAAAACTTGCTTCAGCAGCTGGTAAAGCAACTCAGTGTGATGCAAGAAAAATGGAAAATAGTTGAAATTTTGGAAGAAAACCTGGATAGACTGTCAGAAGTGCTTCTAAAACAGAATAATGAACTAAATGGACGAAAAAAACGGCTCGAAGCGATTTACCAATCGACTTCTTGGCGTATAACTAAACCATTGCGGTTTTTGGCATATAAGTCACGGCAACTTTATCGATTAATACGCTATTAATAACTGTATGTTGTGGATCAGTGACAGATAAAATCATCTTTAATAATTTTTTCTATCTGCTTTTGGCTAAAATGCTTCTCTACATATGAGTGGTAATGTTTTATATGCTCAGTTACCAGAGCAGGTTGTGTATACAAGTTGATTGTGGCTTTTGCAAATTGCTCTGGTGTATCTTTTACTTGCATGATTTTTTGTGCGTCAGGTAGCCCTTCAGCACCAATTGATGTAGTGACTAAAGGTAGTACTTGCTGTATTGCTTCGAGAATTTTACCCTTTACACCTGCTCCGTAGCGTAGAGGTACAACACAAATTCTCACTGATTGATATAGCTGATATAGCGCTTCGTCAGTTAAAAAACCATGTACATTAATCAGCTTGTTTTCTAGGGCCTTAATTTTATCAGGTACATTTGAGCCAACTATATGGAATATCGCTTCTTCACAATGTTTATGAATGATAGGTAATATATCGTGTACAAACCACTCAATAGCATCCAGGTTGGGTGGGTGGTTGAATCCACCCACAAATATCAGCCCCGATCTAGAGCCATGGTCATAGGATTCAGGGTCAGGTGAGTTAATTGTGTAAAGTGGTATTGCGCGAACATCCAATAACGGATTTTCTTTATGTATAATATCGACTTCAGTCTGGGATGGGTAATAAATTTTATCAACTTTCTTGAATATTTTAAGCTCTCGCTGTTTCCAGTTATCAGATTCTTCTAAAAGTTGTGTATCATTATTTAAAATTGCACGACGTGCTATACGCACATGGTGTAGATCATGACCAAAATATATTAATTTCGGTCTTTTTTTAAGTGTTATTATTTCATCGATAAAATGCTCTGTTATATGGGGTCTATGTAGGTAAATAACATCAATATACTTTGTATTATCATCTAACCACTTCTTCCAGTTTTTCGCATAGATTTCTCCATATAATACCTCGACACCCATTTGTTGCAGTATTTCTGTATAAGGCTCATGAGGAAAAAAATTTGCACCCAGAAATTTTACATTAATTCCTAGATTTAGCATTGATTTAATATATAAAAAGGTTGATCTTGATCCGGCATCCTTATCATAGAAGGGCACATATTGATCGATAATTAGTACTGTGGTCTTATTCCTTGAACGGTCACGAGCCTTAAATACACAATCACCATGCTTAAAATGATTTTTATTTAGCTCTTTTTGCCATTTAGACCAAAAAACCTGGCAATTAATTTGTTGATATTTCTTGATGCCTGTCTCTATATTGCTACCGTGGGTTATGCCTTCCATATGAACTATAAGTGATTTGGGTTGATACAGAACCTTATACCCTGCTGCCCTAACTCTAAATGCCAAGTCAGTATCTTCATAGTAAGCTGGGCAAAAGCGTTCATCAAAACCATTAAGTGAATCCCATAAAGTTTTTTTGAGGACAATACAGGCACCTGAAATATAGTCTACTTCTTTAAGATAATTGAACTCAGGGCTTTGAGGGTTAGCGCCTCTACCATAGTTCCAGCCGGTACCATCTTTCCATATAATGCCACCTGCTTCTTGTAGGGAACCTTTTTTGAAGAGCAATTTGGCGCCAACAAGTCCAGCTCGTCTATCTTGCTTAAAAACATCTAATAAGGGTGATAACCACCCTGCTTGAACATTCGTGTCATTATTTAAAATGATAATATATTCTCCACGTGCCTGAGATATAGCATTGTTGCAATTTTTAAGGAATCCTAAATTTTCTCTGTTTCGTATGACAAGTATATTATTAACCTTTTCAGCAATGTTTTTTGTTAAATCCGTTGAGCAATCGTCGGCAATAATTATTTCATAATTAATACCAAAAGTATGTTCTTTTAAAGCAGATAAGCAGGAAATTGTCATTCTGTATTGATTGTAAACAGGTATTACAATAGATACTTCAATATTTTTAAAGGAAGTAAATTCTATGTTTTTTTTATCCAGTAATGAGTTGAGCTCAAATATTATTGGTGTTTGACTGGTGTTGGTATCAGTGGGAAATCTTCCATTTATCCATGCAATTACTGCTGAGTCTGTCGAGCCAACACGGAGCATTGTCAGTAATTTTTTAATTCTATAAAAGCTAATTAGTCGCAATGATGAGTAAGGGTGCCTTATAAGGTAAGATAATATCTTTTTGGCTAAACCTATTCGGGTAGGTGGTGGAGAAAACTCGGAAAAATCAGTTTGATACTTTTTTGAGAAAGCTAATGAGCTTTCGTAGAGTAGCATTAAATCGGTTTTTTTATTCCATCGCAGAGTAAGCAATAAATATATATGTTGAATAAATATAAATAATCTACCTAAAAAAGATTGGTTGAAAAAGTAAATCCTTGCATAAGTTTGGGATAAACTATGAAATAAATATTCATTTTTATTTTGTTCTTCAGAGAGTAATTTTGATAAACAGGATGTCTGTTTTTGGTGATCAGTTGTTGTCATTTTTATTGATTTCACTTGTGTAAAAGGTACTTTTATGAAAAGAGTATAATTATATTTAATGACTCTAGGCAACTTGCTAAAAATAATGAACACATTATTTATATGGTTTTATTACTCGCTTACTAAGCTAAAACGCTCTTATAAGCTGTTTCATAAGCTTTTAGTATGTTATTAATCTCAAAGCGGCTAGCTGCTTTTTTTGTGCAAGACTGGGCTTTCTTATATTTTTTTATGTTGGTCGAAAAATCTACAATTATCTGTGCTACTTCATTAATTGGAATTTGCCAATTATCGAGTGGGAATACTACGCCTGCAATTTCACCATCAACGCTTAGCATATTGCGGATTTCTCCAATATCGCTAGCAATAAAAGGTTTTTCTGCAAATAAGCATTCGATAACAGATAGGGGGAAGCTTTCACCGCGGAAACGTGAAGGTAGAAACCCCATATCTGACATAGCATAATAATCAATTGTGTTGTTTTTAAATCCTAATAAATGAATATAATTTGGTAGCTTTTGTTTTAATAATAATTGAAACACTGGTCCATCACCAAGTAAAATAAGGTGAATGTCTTTTTTGGATAATAATCTTGCTTGTTTTGTAATATTAATTGCTTCTTCCCAACCTTTCTCAGGTATAGATCGACTGGCTTGGCAAAGAATAAAAGCATCTTCGGGAATATTTAGCTCATTACGATTAATAATATTTATTTTTGGAAGTGCCATTCCATTACCAATTTTTATGAACTTATTTTTAACATCATACCCTTTTGCCTTAAAAAGTTCGAGGTTTTTATCAGCAATATAAACCCATAGGTCAACATTATTAATAATAACAGGTAGGTTACTGTCTGCATGTACTTGCTCTAGGGTTTCGTACATACCATGCATGGTAACAACATGTTTAACGAGCTTTTTTGTTTTTTTCATGTAGGCAGCAAAAAAATGCTCTGTGCTGGCATGATGGGTATGAACGATCTCAATACCAAAATTGATAAGCAGTTGATCTAAATTACCGATGTTTTGAGTACACTCAAATACAGGAATATCATTAGATAGCATTTTTCTTACATTATCATTAACTGGTTCTCTATTAAAATTAAAAAAAGTTATGCCATATCCCTTTTGATGAAGTTCATTAGCGAGGCGGATAGGAAATATTTCACCGCCTCCGGTAGAAAATGAAAACGAAGCCATGAGTAAATTAGGGTGTCGTTTCTCTTTTTTCTGTATTGCTTTATTTATATCATAAAAATTTTTAAGGTTTAGCTTGTCATTTAGGTTTTGCATATTTTGTTTCCAGAAGCGTTCTATAAGAACTCCATTTTTGTAGAGCGTTTCATCCGGAATTTTGTAAAGTTGTGCTATCGTTTCTATGACGACTTGATGTTCAATATAATATATGGGTTTCTTATAAGTGGCTGCTGAGGAGTTGCTAGAGTGGAAGCGATAGTAGTTATGAGTTCTATTTGTAAATGCTACTTTACCGCCTCGGATTAAATGTAGATAAAAAATCCAATCTCCACAGATTTTCATATTTAACCATTGGCTATGATTAAATAAGGAAATGTTTTTAGGTTTTCTGAAAATAGCACTACTAACATTAGGTATGGTGTTTTTTATGCCGAGAGCATTAATAACTTCGTTATGAGCAGATTCAACATAATCAGTATTCCATTTGTTTAAGTTCAATTCAGATAGATAATTCTTGAAAGTAAAGTTTGTTGGTTTATTATCAGCATCAATAAAGACAGAATAACAGTATGCTAGTTGGATGGCTTCATCCATAAAAAAAGGTATAAGTGTCTCCAAAAAGTTCTGCTCACAAAAATCGTCACTTTCAGCGATCCATATAATATCAGTATTAGCTAAGTTGATGCCTTTTTTCCACTGAGAAAAAGGATTACCTGTGTTCTTACAATTAAAATGAACTTGGGTTATCTCCGGGTATTTATTTTTATATGAGGTAAGGGTTTTCCTGCTAGCATCGTTTGAGCAATCATCAAGTAAAATAACATTGATATTTTTATAAGTTTGTTGGTATATACTATCAAGACGTTTTACCAAAAAATTGTTGTGATTATAGTTAGGGACAATAACTGTTACGAATGGTTGAAATGGTTGATTCGAGGATTCAAACCGTTCACTAGGCACAAAATTTGGTATACCTTTATCAGAAGTGTTAGTTTTATTGTTATGTGTTGATCTCGTTGCTTCTTCATAGGCTATATCGGTAAAAAAGATCAAAGCCAATCTTTTTAAGATAGGTCTAATATACTTGCGCATAAGATAAAAAAATGGCTCTATGGTCAAGTGTGATATATTAGGGTGATTACTCTGAAATTTAAATTTAAAAATATTTATTTTCTTTCGGTATAGTAATATTGTGTTAAACAGTCTTTTCTTACTAAATAAAGTTCGATTTAAATTGAAGATCAATAAGAAAATATGGTTTGAATTTAGTAAAAAATTTTTTATCCACCGAATGGGGGCAGTTATTTTCCATGATGTTGAGCCGTAGATTTCTGTTAAATTATTTTTGAGTTCCAGTACTTTATTTTCTAGCTCATATGTGTGTTTTTCTTTATATTCTATAGCGGCTCTTATAGATTTATTAATCTCATCAATGCTGAGTAAGCGTTCATCCAGTTGTTTTTGTTTCAAGTTTTTCTCAGCATTTAATTGAGTTATTTTTTCTTCCCTTATGGCTATTTCCTTTTTTAGATCATTAATAAAAGATGCCTGTTTTTTGCTTGATAATGTCAAATCTTCATTAGTAGATACCAGTGCATTTATATGTGCAGTAAATTCTTTTTTTGTGATTGAAGGTGATTTATTCAAAATCGGCAATTCTTGGATAAGTTTTATTAAATCACTTCTATTTAGTGTGCTAATGTTTTGTTCGTTTAAATGATCTGATGAGTATATATCTTTATTAGAAATAATAATTGCCTGGTTGTTTACTGATATGTCCAATGGTTTTTGTTCTATTGCCATAAAAGGCTGTGTATACTTCTCAAAAAAATATTGTTGATCCATTAAAAATATTTTCTTTTGATCTCTTTGTTTTTTTAAAGCTATATTTTTTAGCTTAATAAAGAAATCATTATACTGTTCAGCAAAATTATTTTTATCTAGTAAATAAGCAACTGGATATTCAGCTAGACGTTCAATAAAAGCCCCTAGGCAAGGAGCTACAATGGGTAAGCTAGAGTGCATGGCTGCACTAAGTGTGTAAGAGTATGTTTCTGGCCATAAAGCAGGAAAAAAGATAATATCGGCTCTTTCACGCTCTATCAGCATAGGAAGCTGTGAGTCATCATATGAGCCATGGAAGGCCAGAGGGATTTCTGGCTCTTGCTTTACATCTTCAACTGGGAATCCAATAACTTTAAAGTATAAGGGTAATTGTCTTTCCTTGGCATCGATCGCGCAAGACTCTAGTAAAGCCAGCCCTTTCATTAAGGATAATCGCCCTAGCACCAGAATCTTTAACTCATTTCCAAAAAAATAACTGTTTGTATTCGAAAAATGAATGTGAAAAGGCTCAGGGTGTGGTAAGTACTCATAATTAGCATCAGGGATGTACTTTCGAGTACGTTCCATAACATCCAGAGAAGGGGCTATAATTCTGTTAGCTTTGGTAAGTAAATTTCTAAAAAGTGTCCGCCATGAAATGATATCCATCCCCCAAGGCGCTGGGCGCTGCTTTAGGCACATAGCACATTCTAGGGTGTCAGGCTCACCACAATAGTGGCCATCTTTATGTGTTAATGTGAATTGTGGGCAGATAGGATAATAGTCATGTAAGGTGAAGTCGTAGGATAATCCAAGGTCTTTTGGAATCTGTAAAATCTGTTGGTTAATCCCTATAATATGATGGAAATGAATAAAAAAAGTATTTATTTTTTTTAAAAAAAATAACATATCGGAATATGCATAAGGTATCGAAAAATAAAAAGTAAGTTCTTCTTCTGATTTTGCCCACTCTATACTGACTTCTGCTGGATTTTCTGGACGTAAAATGAGAATTTCATAGTGAGAAGATAGTATTTTTGTCAGATCTTGTACGTGCTTTTCTGTGCCCCCACCCCAAGCATGAGTAATAAACAATAATTTTTTGCGTGGCGAATTTCTTAAACGCTCAAGATCAATTTTCCTACGCATGATCCGTGCAGGATCTCTTGTACAAAAGTCATCAATTAGTGAAAAATAATGTGGGTGTAATTCTTTTATTTTTTCTTGTGCCTTGGTACATAGTTTTTCAGAATCTACACTAAAAGAAACCGCTCCTTTGTGATAAATAAAGGTATCTGAACAGAGGAAATTTTTTAGCCCAATATTGATGGCACGCATACAAAAATCATTTTCTTCCCCATACCCATCCTTAAAAGAAAATGCATCAAAATAGCCAATCTGGTTTAAGCAGCTTCGGGTAATATACATACAAAAACCAACAGCAGTTGGTATTTCTATATAGTGGCCACTATTTAGCTTGCAGAATAGTGGGTCAAGCGTTTCAATAGACCAATCAAGCGGTAATTCGTTGGCCTTAATAAACCTTGGATAGCTACATATTGTTGCGTTATTTGAAAAAGGGGTAACAGTACCGGTTTTTGGATCATGATAAGCACACTGTCGCAAACGATCCAGCCAGTTACCGTGTACTTCAGTATCGCTGTTTAGCAGGACAACATCTCGCTCCAGATGCAGTACCATACCTCGATTTACGGTATTCGCAAACCCCTGATTGGAAGGATTCTCTATTAAAGTGATTTTGCCTTCTTTCGCAAGATCTTTTAAATAGTTATGGATTATTTCTTCGGGGCTAAAATCGTTGATAACAATAATCTCGGTATCGGTGTTCTGAGGGTGATTGAGAACACTGTTTAAACAATCCCTTGTCTCTTTAAAGCCACGATAAACAGGAATAATAATATCTACAACTGAAGAAGGTGGCTTGAAAGTTTCATTCATGGTATTTGGTGATAAATTCATTGGGAATTTTAGTGGGATTGGAGTTTTTTTACACTTTAATATTGCCCCCAACTTAAAGTGATCAGGGTTTATAAAACTCTCTTTGATAGCCTTGGGTTATACCTGATTCACTGTGGTAAGTTGTAGGCAAGATAGTCAATGACATTAATAATGTTTTTTAGCTATATGCTACGGTAGATGTGGTCGTTTCAGGTATTCATGCGATTGCATCTCTTGTAATCGACTAATAGTACGTTGGAATTCAAATTTAAGCTTTTCGCCGGTGTAAAGTTCAGCAGGTACTGTCGCAGCAGAAATCATTATGTTTACACCACGATCATAAAACTCATCCACCAAATTAATAAAACGCCGCGCCTGGTTGTCCATTTGCCAATCCATAACAGGAATATTGGAAATCAATACTGTGTGGAAGCAGCGGGCAATCTCAATATAGTCGGCTGTGCCACGTGGCCCATCACAAATAGCACGATAGTTGAACCAGACAATACCATCTGCCTCTCTTCGGGTGGGGATAAAACGACCTTCAACCTCCAGAGAGCCACCCCGATGGCCAGGTTCTGGTGCAATATGATTAAAAGCATCTTCAAGAATCTGCTCAGCTTTGTCATCTAAGGGATAGTGATAAGTCTCTGCTTTTTCCAGGTATCTCAATCGGTAATCTATGCCACCATCGACATTTAATATATCAACATGCTGTTTGAGCAAATCAATTGCTGGCAGGAAACGAGCACGCTGTAAGCCATTTTTGTATAGCTCATCAGGTGGAATGTTAGAGGTGGTGATCAGGACAACATCATTTGCGAATAACTCTTTTAACAAGCCATATAGCAACATGGCATCGGTGATATCAGAGACAAAGAATTCATCCAGGCAGATCACCTGTGCCTTTTCAGCAAACCGTTGGCCGACAATTTGTAATGGATCCTCCTGATTTTTGAGTTCCTTCAGTTCGGCATGAACCGCTCGCATAAAACTGTGGAAGTGAATGCGTTGCTTGCGTTCTATAGGTAGGGCATCGATGAAGGTATCGACTAGATAGGTTTTCCCACGTCCGACACCGCCCCACATATACAGCCCCCGTACAGCAGGTTGTTTATCACTGACAGCCGATTTGTCCCGACCTGCAAATCGGGCAAACAGTCCCGGTTTTTTAGTGGGGACCGCTTGTTTGGGCTGAGCCGTTAATTGATCATAAATCTTTTGTAGATGGCGCACGGCTTGCTCTTGAGCAGGGTCATGCTGAAAGCCTTCCCGTTGTAAGTCGCGGCGGTAACGTTCATAGGGCATAGCAGGATTTAAAACCTTTATTGTTTAGTCGATTGTACAAGTGAGGCCATCCGCCTGCGCGGGTGATAATGAGGTAAATACCGTGACCAGTTGCGATTGATATCGCCAAAGGCAAAAAAATCAGGGTTAATCAAAATAGGTCGGGTGTTATAGCGCAAGGGTCGCAGACACATATCAGTCATTTGGCCACCTGCTTCCTCCACAATAATCTGTGCGGCCGCAGTATCCCATTCACCTGTTGGACCAAAGCGAGGGTAAAGGTCGGCTTTGCCTTCAGCAACCCAACAGGATTTTAAGGCACTGCCTAGAAACAGGTGCTGGTAATCGCCAAGATCATTCAAATAGTCTTGAAGACGACGACTTCGATAGGATGCGAGGCTGCTGGTGATACGAACAGGTTGGTGGCAAGTGTGCGAGGCTTGAATCGGCTGGATCGTTTGATTTCTGATCCGTTTGTAGGCACCGCCGCCACGCCAGGCGTGATAACAGACACCATCAACTGGTGACAAAATAAGTCCAAATATAGCCTCATGCCTATGTATCAGTGCAATGTTGATCGAGAATTGATCGCTACGGCGGATAAATTCACGAGTGCCGTCCAGTGGGTCGATCAACCACAGCCGCTCCCAGCGACTGCGCTCGGCAAAACAGATATCTGGTGCTTCTTCGGACAGAATCGGGATATCAGGTGTCAGATCAGCCAGGCCCTTAAGAAGGCATTGGTGTGCGGCGAGGTCAGCTTCCGTTACTGGGCTTTGGTCAGCTTTTTCGGTGACGCTAAAAGAGCTTGCGTATACATCCATGATGCAGCGGCCAGCAGCTCGGGCAATTGCCTGAACCGGCTCTACCAGAGCGGTCAGATCAATATCAGGAGCCTTGGTCATGACGCAGAAAACCTCACAATTTTAAATAGTAATTAATACCTGTATTTTTAATTTCGGGGCTATACGGCAGTAGTGGGCAAAATCGTGTCCTGTTTACTCCGCTCCAACCTCGTCGGTAAGGTTGAACCTTTTATTCTTAACGCCTATTTATTCTAATTTTACACAATTTAATCCTAATCTAGGCGGTTTGCTAATGGAGTGGCATATGGTGGACTTTTTGCCCTGGTCGCCTATTGAAGCTGTCCTGCTTGATATGGGCGGTACTGTACTATGTTCGATTTACGGCTCGATAATCACTTCTGGTGCTACCTGGTGCCTAATAGGCGATGCTGAGCAATACAGGGTGTCCCTGATGCAAGCGTCTGCCGAAGTGGTGGCGCGAACTCAAGCAGTGAAGGGAACGCGGCAATGATATCGACTGGACTGCATAGAGTCAGGAGCTGGATCCCGATATCGTCCTGCCTAAACAGGAGATCGCCCATCTGATTAAGCCGCATCCCCATGGTCCTGATCTGCTGGAGGCGGTGCGTGTAGCGGATAAGCGACTGTGCTGGTGATTAATGCATATCTGAAAAACCTGGTGTTGAAATATGGAGAGAACACATTTAGCTCGGTATTTTGGCACTATATATTATTTGCGCCCATGATTTTGGCCGGGTTAAAGAGCAACAGGACTTTTGGTGGCACTTGCGCAAGATTGAACCCTTCAGTCCAAAGACAGCCCTGCTGGTTGATGATACGGTTTCTATTTTGCGTTCAGCACAGCAGTATGGTATTGCCTGTTTACTCGCAATATCAACGCCCGATTCTACGGAGCCGCCGAGGTCGCCAAACGGATTTTCTGCAATAGATAATTTTTTTGAGTTGCTACCCGTTCAGCCTTACACTATTGCAAACGGAAGTTAAATGTCAGGAGGTCCCAGTCAGGTTGCCTGTTCAGCACGCTTAAGTGCCTACATAGGGGTGCTAGGGCGCTCTGTTTGCCGCAGGGAATCACTAACCACCCTGGTTTGGGTTTAAGCGACAAGTGGGTGTAGCAGGCACGATTAACTATAATGGAGTCCTAATGGAGTCCTGATGCACAGCACCTCAATATAAGCGATTCGGCGTTATACTCAATAATCAATTTTCTTATGGTATTCGCCTCCTGGTTTTTGGATCGTATATTTAAAGTGCATATGCCAAGCCAACTGAGCGATGATACTTATGAATTTGCTTTCGGGTACTAACAACAGGCGATAAGCACACGACTCTGCAGAGTCTAGCCGTCAACATAACAGGATGAAAAAAGTGACGAGTCCGAAACTCAATTCCGAGCTTCAACGTATTATTGAAGCGCGACATCACGATCCTTTTTCAGTATTGGGACGCCACCCTGGAGATAAGGAGGTTGTGGTACGTGTCTACCTGCCTTATGCCGAGGAAGTACATATTGCCGAGGGCAATTTACCCATGACACGCATTCTTGACACGGATTTGTTTGAGTGGCGTGGTAAACCTCGAGAAATTCCTGAGCGTTACCGTCTCATTTGGCGTGATTCTGACCGCCGTGAGCATATCACTCACGATCCTTATTGCTTTCCGCCACAACTGGGCGATTTGGATCTTTACCTTTTTGGTGAAGGTAAGCATTGGCATGCTTACCGGTTTTTGGGTTCACGTGTTTATGAAACGGATGGTGTCACAGGGGTGCTGTTTGCTGTGTGGGCACCGAACGCTGAGCGGGTTAGTGTAGTTGGTAGTTTTAATAACTGGGACGGACGTGTCCATCAAATGCGGGTACGTGGTGGCAGTGGTATCTGGGAGCTCTTTATTCCCAACCTGTATCCCGGTGATTTGTACAAGTTTGAGATTCGTAATCGTCATAGTGGTGAAACTTTCCTGAAATCCGACCCTTATGGTCAGCATTTTGAGTTGCGTCCCAGCACGGCTAACCTTGTCCCTCAAATAAATCAATTTGTTTGGAACGACAGGGAATGGATGGAGAAACGGAAAGATCTGGATTGGTTGCACCAACCGATGTCTGTCTATGAGGTGCATCTTGGTTCATGGCGTCGCGGACCGGAGGGCGAGTTTTTAAATTATCGGCAACTAGTGGTTCAGCTGATTGAATACGTTAAGGAAATGGGTTTTAGCCATATTGAATTATTGCCCATTACCGAACATCCTTATGATGCGTCCTGGGGGTATCAGACTACCGGTTATTACGCTCCGACGAGCCGCTTTGGAACACCGGAAGATTTCCGCTATTTTATTGATTATTGTCATGTTAATAATGTGGGTGTGATTCTTGACTGGGTACCTGCACACTTTCCCAAGGATGCCCATGGGTTGGCGCGTTTCGATGGTGAGCCGCTGTTTGAGCATGCTGACCCGCGACTCGGCGAGCACCTTGATTGGTCTACGTTGATTTTTAACTATGGTCGCTACGAGGTTAAAAACTTCCTGTTATCCAGTGCACTGTACTGGCTGGAAGAATTTCACCTTGATGGGTTACGGGTCGATGCTGTGGCATCAATGCTGTATCTGGATTATTCCCGCGAGGAGTGGATTCCTAACAAGTACGGTGGGCGTGAAAATCTGGAAGCGATTGAGTTTATGCGTGAACTGAATACTGTGGTGCATAGTGAGCATCCAGGTGTGATGGTCGCGGCAGAGGAATCTACCTCCTGGCCCCAAGTGACTCGCCCGGCTTATCTGGGAGGGCTGGGTTTTAGCACCAAGTGGAATATGGGCTGGATGAATGACACCTTGCGCTACATATCACAGGAACCGATACATCGTAAATATCACCATGACTTACTGACTTTCAGTATGTTGTATTGCTTCACTGAAAATTTCATGCTGCCGTTCTCTCATGATGAAGTGGTGCATGGCAAAGGCTCAATGCTGAACAAGATGCCAGGCGATGAGTGGCAGCGCTTTGCCAATCTGCGGCTGCTATACACCTATATGTACACCCATCCGGGTAAGAAGCTCTTGTTTATGGGTACTGAGTTTGGTCAGGGTAGTGAGTGGAACAGTGCCCAGCCGCTGGATTGGTGGTTACTTGAATTTGGTTTCCATCAGGGTATGCAGCTGTTGGTTCGAGACCTAAACCGCCTGTATCACGAGAGTCCTGAGTTATATTACTATGAGTTTGAGTCACAAGGTTTTAACTGGATAGACTGCCACGATGCAGAACAATCCATTATAAGCTATCTTCGCAAGAAGGATGATGATTTCCTGGCGGTAATCATCAATTTCACGCCAGTGCCACGTCGTGATTACCGTATTGGTGTACCGCGTCAGGGTCGTTACACGGAAATTCTCAACTCAGACTCCCATTTCTACGGCGGTAGCGGTGTTGGTAATGGTGGTGTGCAGCTAATTGCCGAGGACCGTCCCTGGATGGAACAGCCGTACTCACTAAGTATCACACTGCCGCCGCTGGCTGGTATCATACTCCGACCGGAAGCTTTGCCAAAAGCCATCGTGGTTGAGGATATGGGTGAGTCTGTGTTGCTGGGGAATGATGAAGATGAGCTCCCAGACGATGAAGAAATATTACTTGCCGATACGGCTGTGAACGCCCCAAAATCGACTGCCAGGAAGGAGAAGTAAGAAGCAGTCACTTTTGATAGTGTCGTGCCATCAAGCTAATGAGCCCATGCAGGTGCGCCAGTACGATACGTCTCGCTACAAACCTGGCCAGCGTAAGGATGCACCTGCAATCTCAAGGTGGCATAGCGGCAAAGCGGAAGTCATATGCCATCGCCGCCTATTCAGGCTCTGGCTGTCATTTTATCACGTACGAATTCATGAACTTTACCAAAAGTTTCAAAGGTTTCAGCGCTTACCTCATCATCGGCAATCTCGATATCAAATTGCTCTTCCAAAATACTGATTAGATTGGTTACCGCCATTGAATCGAATTCAGGGATACTGCCGAGCAGCGGGCTATCAGGTTCAAGCGACTGCGCTCGGTCGCCTAGTTGCAACATCTCGCTGATCAACTGCTGTATTTCTTCGAATTCGACCATCAGAGCCTCTCCTGGAATTGGGTGTAAAGCCGTGGGAATTGTAGGCGTTAATACGATGCTAACCGAGGGTTCTACAATAGCAAATTTCCACGAACAGGCGTCAAGATAGTATTGCAGCTGTCAAGAATCCAGCTTATGGGAATATGTTAATGCCCCAAGGATAAAAAAATCCCTCGCCTTCAGGTGAGGGGAAGTGTTACGAAATCGTCGCGTATGCGATATGACAGACAAGGTAGCCATAGCAAGCACGATCATCTGATTGGGGTATCGAAGTACAAGTACCGCAAGCGAGCGAAGTGAATTCGGGATCGGGTGCGTCAGATCGCGATGGAACATGATCTTTATAGTATCTTGGGCAAAGTGGCGAAGGAACATGTGCATGTATTGATCAGCTACCGCCCGATGCAGATGGTCAGCGATATAGTGAAATGGCGCAAGGGTGCGAGTTCCTGGGCGTTGTTGCAGGAGTTTCCGCATTTACGCAGACAGTCCCGAGGGTTGGACTCTGTGGGTGCGGGAGTACTGTGCTGTCAGTTCGGGGACGATCACCGATGAGATAATTGATGAGTACATCAATGCGCAGGAAGGTGAGCCAGTCCACGACGATAGTCAATTTCAAGTTGACCCGGATTGTTAACCCCTCGATTTATAATCAAGGGTTGTTGAGTTAAATTTAGTAAGATTAAAAGTAGATATGGCAATATGCTTCAGTTTGCTGGTGGTTCGGCAACGGGTTTTTGTGCTAATGCCACATAACCTGTCACGGGTTCGTCACCTTCCTGGCGTAGCGTCGTCTCTACGATTGATGGAGTGGTCATGCCCGCAGCCAGGAGTGTCTGTACCAGATAATCAGCGGTGTGACTGTAACGGCCACTGCGATCTAGATGAAAGCCGTCACTGGGCGCGCTATCGGTTGAAGCTTTTTCTGCTGTGAACGCTAGCCAGCCTCCTGCGTGTAATGCATGCGCTGCGGCGTTTATCACATCGGTCAGATTACCAAAGTATACTAGCGTATCGGCAGATAGGATCAGGTCGTAGCAGTCGTATTTTGTATTAAGGAAAGCGGTCAGCTCAGCCGCCACTAATTGGTCGTAGCCACCTCGTTCGCGGGCCTTATCCAGCATTCGTGACGATAAATCGACACCAACCAGGTTTTGTGCGTAGGGACGTAGAAAAGCCTGACATAATCCGGTGCCACAACCTGCATCTAGTACATGCCACTCACCGGTCGGTGCATCCAGATTTTCGGCAAGGTATTCAGCGAGTACGGTCGGTGCTTGATAGCCCAGTTCCTGCAAGTGACTATCGAAGCTGTCGGCATAACGATCAAACAAGTCAGTGACATACGCATTCGATGCACGCTCTGGTGTGTCACCGCCAAACCAGGCTGACAGGCGGTGCTGAGCGATTGGATCATCTGGCATCAAGTGTAGCCAGTGTTGTAAGAGGGATAGTGCTTTCTCAGTGCCACCCAGTTGAAATACAGTCTTGCCGATCAGTTCCCGTGCTTCCTCTTTTCGCCCAGCAGCGTGCAGTAAATTACCCATGAGCTTGATAGCGTCTTCATGAGTGGGGTTGTGTCGCAGGGTAATCCATAGCGTTTCAATGGCCTGCTCAGAATGGCCTTGTTCTGCCAGTAATGTCGCGAGTCGAAAGTGGATCCCGGGGTCACCAGGCTTTCGCTGGCTGGCCTGTTGATAGGCGGCGAGTGCTTCTTCCTGCCGCCCCATACCCCGTAATATCGCACCCAGGTTGACACAGGCATCCACTTCATCAACGCGTAGTCTGATAGCTTGCTGGTATGCAGCAATAGCTTCTTCGTGCCGCCGCTGAACCAGCAGCACATTGCCGAGGTTGGTGTAGGCAGCGGCGTAGTGGGGCGCGCAGTGTATCGCCTTACGGATCGACTGTTCCGCTTGTGTAGATTGCTTGCGTTGTTGTAACAAGATACCCAGAAAGTTTAGCGCCTCAGGATGGCGGGGTTGCAGGGCGAGTACACGCTTATAAGCCGTTTGTGCCAGACCGAGATTACCTTTGCGGTGCCATTCTAATGCCTCGTTCAAGGCCGCTGTGATTTTTTCGGATGATATATCATGTGTTGCGACGACATCCGCACCTTCAGGGGAGGGTTCTTTAGATTGTTCAATCATAATTATTGTCGCTCAAAATCTCTCTTCAAACACCCAGGTAACTGGTAGTACATGGCTAATTGTATAGTATCGTCAAATTTTTTACTCTGTTAAGCCAATGCGCCGGATGTAGACGGCGACAAGGAATAAAGCGGTGTTTTTAGCATGGCGGATGGTGGCTATGCCGCGCCACCTTTTGAGATGCAGGAACAGGAACGCATTTTCAACACGCTGGTGAAATTTGTAGTGAGACGTATCGTATTGGCGCATCTTTATAGGCTCATTAGTTTGACGACACTATCTAAATACTCTTTGCGATTGAGTAATGGGTGTTAAGCGCTTTTCTTTAGGTCGCCAATATAATTCAGGACATGCGAACGTGAAATATCGGCGGGAGTCGTACTGGCTGCTCCAGAACCAAGCGGAACACCTGCTTTCTCAAACGCGATAGCTACAAGTTCCGAGCAGTAAAAAGCTGCTTCTGGATTATGGCGGTTCAATAAATCGGCACCAACGGCGGCAGTAGTGACTAAAGGACCAAGGAAAATACCAATAAAGACCCCTGATGCTGACGTTACTCCACCACCGATTGCACCTGCTGCATCATATTTTTTTCCCAACTGTGCCTTGGCATATTGAATCACTTTTTTTGCTTGTGCATCCCGCATGTTTATTCGCCGATATACAGTTACCAGGGTGTCATCACTCATCGCACTGCTGAGGCTTTGTTGAGTAACACCACTGCCAATTGATTCGATAACTTGTCCATTGCCTATATAAAGTGCAGCATGGCTATAGCGTGACATCGTGCCCCCACGGATTGCTGTGGATACAACGCTTTTGCCTGTGGAAAGCAGAATATCTGCCGGTTCAAGATCATTAATGCTGAGCAGCATGACGTGGAGTCCTTTAATAGTTAGTGAGACAAATCCATAATACTTGACCGCCTTGTAAGGTGCGATCAGCACGTATACGGACGGTAGTGAATACCATGCCTTGAGGTAATCGGGATGCGGTAGAGTCTGCTGTTATATCAGGCTTGTTTGAAAACATTAAGCCGGGCCCTAAACCGATTTCTTCTAGCTTAAAAGTTTTGCCATCTTGTGTGATAAGCTCCACTTCTATTTTTATAGCTTTCCCATCGGGCATAATGAAAGATACACTTTCTGGACGAATATCCCATTTAGGTAAGTCAGGCACTTCAATTGAAATATTTTGAATTTGTTTGCTAACAACCAGTGGAGGATCAGGGTGTATTTCAACCCACTCCTGGTTAATTTTAATTGAATTGGCAATTTGATATTTACTAGGTATCACATCGCATCCTGTTATAGTAGTAATTAAAAGTAATGAGCAAAATAAAGTAACTGATTTTTTCATAAGATAGCCATGATATCTCTGAAAATATTAGAGTCTATTTGGTGATTTTTCATTTTGAATAAGTAATTTTTTAGTTATTATACAGCCATGAATAAATAAAGTTTTATTGATACGCATTTTTTAGTTGCTCTCTTACTGCAAGTTAACGTGTGAATTATGAGAACGGCCTCGACTATTTGTGAGCAGATACCAGGAAACCAATGATAGGTTGTCCACCCTCCATACGTAAATTCACAGTTTCCAGAGTATCAATTTCCATGCCAACCTGGGTCAATATCTGCCACAGATAGTCCTCAGAATGGCTGTAACGACCGCTTGCTTCAAGGTGAAAGTCTTCTTTGATCATTGAGTTGGTGTGGCGCTCGGTAGTAAACATCAGCCAGCCTCCTGGCTGTAATGCGTTGGCAGCAGCAGTAACTACAGGTTGCAGGTCGCCAAAATACACCAAAGTATCCGCTGAAATGATCAGGTCATAGGTATTGGGTGTTTCGCATAGAAATGTCGTGAGTTCTGCAACCTTCAATTCGTCATAATCGCCACGTACTCGTGCCCGCTCCACCATGCGTGGTGATAGATCAACACCTGTCAAATGGTTGGCGTGAGGGCGCAGGAATGAACCACATAAGCCAGTACCACATCCAGCATCCAGTACAGTTAGCGATGGTTTAGGTATTCCCATGGTGCGAGAGACCAGTTGGCCAACCAATGTGGGTGCTTGATAATCCAGTCGCTCCAGGTGTTCGTCAAAGTGGTCAGCCATATCATCAAACAGATTTTGAACATAGTAATTTGTTGCCCGATCGGGTATGGCTTGCCCGGAATGTGCAGCCAGCATGTGCTGTGCAATGGCATTGTCTGGATCTTGTCGCAGCCAGTCCTGGTATAAATGAATAGCATCCTCACTGCGTCCCATACGGTACAGCAATATACCCAGCGCTCGATAAACGGGTATGTAGCCTGGATGCAGGCGTAGCACTTCACGATACGTGTCTACTGCTTGCTCATAATGGTCCTGTGCGGTCAGTACTTTACCGAGGTTGAAGAGCGCTTCAACCATCTGTGGATTTAAGGCAATGGCCTGTCGGCAGGCCGCCTCAGCTTCAGCATATTGCTTGCCCTGGCGTAGCATTGCGCCGAGATTGCAATGGGCGCTGGCATTTTCAGGAGCAAACTCTATGGCCCGTCTATAAGCCTGAGCCGCTTCATCGGGTTGCTTGGTGGTAGCCAGTATATTGCCGAGATTATTCCAGGCATCGGCGTACTGTGGATTGAGTGCTAACGCTCGGTGAATCAAGTCAACGGCCTGTTGATAGCGACCCTGCTGTGCTTCCATGACACCTAGAAAATGCAGTGCATCGACTTGATATGGATCGCGTTGAAGCGTCTTGCGATACAGTTTCTTTGCCTCGTCAAGTCGGCCTTGCTGCTGTAACTGAATCGCTTGAGCCACGAATTCCGTTGCAGCCGCTGTTTTTGAGCCTGCACTCTTGCGGGCAAGTGCCCTACGTTCTTTGCGGTTCATCCGAAGTGTTTCCTTGATCTGATGCAAGTAGGTTATGCTGCAATATGAATGGCAGATTACGACCCTCTTGCCGTATCCAGCGTAACACTATTTCATGATCGTTGAACTCAATGATCCAGAATGGCCGCCTCGGCTCTTCGACATCTAGCCATTCGGTGAACAATTCCTGCCCTTGTAATGTCCATCGCCGCCCGGCCATATACTCATTTCATCTGCTACTTCCAGTCAAAACATACTGTCATAGACAAATAGGAAGATTTCATCAGCAAAGCGCAAGGGATTTATAAATTCCCCTAAATAATAGAAAACAATCATATTGACCTCAATGATTAATCCGGCGGGCATTAATATACTGTTCTTCAAAGTTAACTATACGTAAATCCAGATGGTTAAAATATTAAAATAAAATCTGTTTGCCTGCCGAATTAATAAGTCAATATGAGCCGGTCAAGAGCACCGCTATATTTAGGTTAATATGACCCGATTTCTTGAGAATGCCTTTGTTTATCAAAAGAGTAGTAGCGATGGTATGATAAATGCTTTACTACGGCCTGAAGCCAGGCTATCCATCGCTTTGATGGTTTTCCAAACTTGGCTGAGAAAGCGATTGATTTTTCTGTCTTGCATTACATTGTATACAAGGGCTAATTTAGGAGGAGTGTGATGACCGGGCCACTCAAGAAAAAGACGGCTAAAAGTTTTCTGACTTTCGACGCGGAATTGGATACGACTGTTTGTGATCTGCATATAATAATGCAGATCTAACGTTAACTATGAAACTTGGATTTCGGCAAATTAATCCAGCAGGGGGTGCCGCAAAAGGTACTTACCATGATTATGGCAGAGCCACTGAAACTGCTAGAGATATCATTAAGTGGACTCCAGCCTCGTGGTCACAATGGAAGAATAATTTTATTAGGGCGGCTGAGAGATTCTGGCACGGCAAATTCTGGCTAGTGAATAATTTTCCGATCCTAGAGTTTACTGATGGTGGAGTTAAGTACCGTCACAATATCTATTGCCGGTTTAAGCTGATAGGGGCGGATGCAACTGCTGGAACTGTCCATCATCATGTGATTGATGTCGTGCGACTGGCCAGGAACGAACCCTGGTTTGGATCGCATTCCACTCTTTATGACAGCCGCGACACAAAGTCGACCCATAAAGCGAACGACAGTAAGGGTAACAAGATCATGCAGAAGGCTCATGTGCATGAAGTTGGCCATCTTCTTGGGCTGGGTCATACTACTGAGGACACATCTCGCTGCCCTGTGTCCGGTAACACCAATGCTACGGCATGCTATGGCGCATCGGATCAAGAACTTAACTCCGTCATGGGGTCGGGCATGTATAATTAAGACCTGTCCATGCCTATCCTTGACGGATGGCAATTGCTGAAATAACAGGTAAAGGGGCAGTCCGCAAACCATCAGTTAACCGATCATTGACTGCCACCGTAAACACGTTGATCGGTACCACATACACGGGACTTGATTTTACTTCAGGTGATTGGGTGCCCAAAATGAAACGCCACTATCCGCGTACTGAAGCTGAGGTGCGTGCAAATGCGGCAATTACTACTCGGCCTAGACGATGGTATCGCGTGAATCACATTCCCCAAAGCTATGCCATAGAAGACTTTGCACAGGTGCTGGTTTATTTTTCGCGCTTATTTGCGGGGTCTACAATCTCACACTCGGACAATCGTTTGCGTCTAGCGAAGGAACTGTTGATATGTCATCAACGACTGACTGTACTGCAAATGCCATTGCACGATCACGCTGTATTATTGAGGCGATCCTCAACGATCTAAGTGAAACCTACAAGCCTGTTGGCGGTGGTGGTATTTCAAAGATTAAGCAAGATGCGACTTGGGTTTATACCGTGTCGATTTCTCAGGAAGAGCGGATGGATTTGATTACCTATACGGTCGAAATGTCACCCAAAGGTGAGGTGATTATCAAGGACCGCAAGGCTGATACCGAAAGTTATGGACGCTAATCATTGAAGTATTGATTAATTCAGGATTTCCTGCGAGGCAGGGAATCCCGCCACAGGATATAATGATTTGGTAGTGGCTCAATTTTGGGTGATTTTGTACAGGCTATGATGTCATTCATACGTACGCGTAGAACCGATGGTTAAAATAACCCTGCATTGCCCTTACTGCCAAAGCGACCGACCAGTGAAAAACGGCCGTACCGAAGACGGCCGCCAGCGCTACCTGTATCGTGCCTGCTGCCGTCGTCACCCCTGTCGTTTTCTAAATCCGAAACAGGTTTGGGTTCGTGGTTGAGGACGAGGTTCAGCATAGTTATTTCAGGGTATTGGTCTGACTTTAGAAATTCAAAGAAAGTACGCTTCTTTGAGGTTTCAAAATGAAAAAATTTCTGCTCTTCTTGGCTGGTGCCGTAGCAGGAATATTGGTGAGTTTTTGTCTTGCCTATGTGTCTGGATATATTCTCGAAAATATGGGTGTAATCTTATATAAATCTGAATCAGACCAGCAAAGAAACTTCAATATATTCATTATCCTTGGTTTAGTGGTGTCCCTGATTTTCGGGTGGTTATCGGTTAGGTATGGCCTAACAAAAAGCTCAAGCGGACGCTAATAAAGCGCGCTGCCTGGCTCCGCGATTATGTAGAAAAGCAGAACAGAATCAATGAAGAATCCAAAAAAGATCATGCATTATCCGAACATAAACACAATATTAATGATTTAATCGTATGAAAACAGTTACATTGTACAGGCCAACAGGCCCAAAAGAGTTAGATCTTGTGAAAAAAAGCGGTTATAAAAAGTGGCCACCTCGCTTACCCGAGCAACCAATTTTTTATCCTGTTACAAATGAAGAATATGCAAAAGAAATTGCTATAAAATGGAACATCAAGGATAGCAAAGTTGGCTATGTAACAAAGTTTGAGGTCAAGAAAGAATTTATTGACAAGTATGATATTCAACAAGTTGGTGGATCGAACCATACAGAATGGTGGATTCCTGCTGAAGATCTTGAAGATTTAAACACCAATATAGTTGGTTTAATTAAAATAATTGGCGAGTATAAATAAACTACATAATCAGCGGAGCTGAGCCGCGAGGATGTTGAAGCGGAGCAAGCATGCTTGCGAGGCAGAAACACCGCAGTCGGCTCCAGTGACTTGTTGCGGCGCAAGCCGCCAGGTGACTGGAGCGTAGCTCAGCTCCGCGATTAGGTGAAAAAGGAGAAAACATGCTTATTAACCCGGCGGGCAAATAGGCTTTATCTTAATATTTTAACCACATGAATTTACGTATATTTAACTTTGAAGAGCAGTATATTAATGCCCGCCGGGTTAATACGTTTAAAAGACTGTGGGATAGCCACCCACCCGATGATAACTGGTGAGGATAGTCTATGCACAACTGCTGGGAAAATAAATTTCTCGGATCAGTGTGCCATAAGGGTCGGTGTGGCATTGTCAGCATGTGGAGTTAATGTGGCTAATATTCCTGGGGCATGTCATTGCTGGCATCACAAGAAATCTGCCAGCCATGTTCTGGCAGCAGAGGAATTAGCAAACGGATTAACAAAATATCCAATTGCCGGATTAGGCAAGGTTCAAAAAATAGATCCGAGTAAGTTCAAAAATGAGCTGGCCGTACATAAGGATATAATATTCTTCAAGGATTACTGGAGAAGAAATGGCGAGTCATTTAGAAATAGAAGTGGTGATCATATTGACCTTTGGAACAGATCACGGCTGACCGACTGGTTTACCCGGGTGAGAATTCAAGCAGGATTCTCATGGGAGGGAAGGTTCTCAGATTATAGCAAATCAAAGGAAATATGGTTCTGGAAGGTGCTGTAATATGAAAAACACCATCCTTGCCACATCTATTTTGATAACACTACTTTTTATCTGTTACCGACTACTGTTTATATTCTTGGATATCAGCAGCATTTTTATGGAAAGTGACTCAGATATTAATAGCGCTGGGAAAGCTTTTCTTTTTGCTTGTCCGGTTTTGTTTATGGTTGGTATTTGGACTGCTTATCGAGTCTTTCGTGTTTATGCGGGTACGGCTGAATACAAAAAGCATGTTGTCATTCTGTTCTCTTTATATGGTGGTCTTTTGGGAGTCGTAATCGCTGATATTGTAATACATTCCTTATCCGTAACTATGCAAAGTTATTTAGTCGTAGGCGGAATCTTGGCCATATCGTTTTTCGCCTCAGCAGTGGCAACATTTTATGGCACAAAAGGTCACCTAACAAAAAGCTCAAGCAGACGCTAATAAAGCGCCGCTTAGCTCCAGTCACCTGGCGGCTTGCGTCGCAACACGTCACTGGAGCCAAACGGTGTTTCTGCCGCGCAAGCACGCTTGCTCCGCTTCAATGTCCACCCGCATGCGGTGGGTGCAAGGGGCGGGAATCAGGATAGGTTTTGCACACAAGGGGGCTTGACACCAGGAGACATCTGGCCGTAGATGCGCAGGGTATGCCGGTCAGAATTATTATTACAAAAGGTACCCGTGCAGATTGCATCCAGGCTGGCCGCCTGGCGGCTATGACAGTAATGCCATTTCTGAACAGGCTGAACATCAGGGAATGACAGCCGTTATACCACTGGGGAAAAACCGTAAGACTCAACACGAACAGGATGAAGACCTCTACAAATTACGGCATTTGGTTGAAAATGCTTTCCTGCACCTCAAAAATTTGACTTGCCTGCAAAAATAAACAAACCAAATATATTGTTCAGACAAAGTTATTTGAAATTTATTTTTCTCGGAATAATATATAAATATTTTCTGGATCAATTGGTGTCCAAACATTTATATTTTCCTTATCACCCTTAGATAAATTAACAGCAACTTTTTTAATCGAAGACCGATCTGTATAGTCCATGATATCAATTTCATTGCCATTATCTTCGATTACATTAATAGCAACCTGTAAGCGAGCATTAGCGATATGTTTCCATAGTGCTTCTACAGCTGTGTATTCAGCATTAGCATCTGTACTGCTCAGAATGTTTTGCCACAATCCGTCTAGCTTGTTCATATCATCACCCCAGACACAAGAAGCTATTACAAGAATTAGCAGTATACTGAACCATCGACTTTTTATCTTATTTGATGCCATTTTTTTTGAGTTTATCATTTAGCCATTTCATATGAGTAGTATCGTGACGAGCCAGAATGGTTTCGCCGCTGTTCATTACTGAACGGTAGTCCTTACTGTGTGCATGTCCTTTTTTGTACTCATCTTCCAATCCAAGCATATGGCCAAATAATAGTAAAATAGTTCATGGAAAGAATTTATATATTGCATCTTCTAAGTCAGTTCTATGCATAGTTCTATGCCAATTAAAATGGTTTAGAAGTAATTTACTCCAGTGTGGTTTTTTTTGAGAGCGGCTCAAAACGGGTTGAACAAGGTTCATCTTGAACGATTCATTCCGAGCCGTGTCATCCACTACTCAAAGTCGTAGGCAAACTCACCTTCATCGATTTTTATTTTGACACGTTCAATGGGTTTGGCCTCGACCATTCGATTCAGGAATTCCTGACTAATAGCCGGTAATACCGTATTAGTCAGAATGGCATCAATCATGCGCCCACCGCTTTCCAGTGCAGTACAACGGCTAACGATCAGCTTGACTACATCATCATCGTATTCAAACGGGACTTTATGGTTTTCCAAAATCCGTTGCTGAATCCGCCCCAGTTGCAGACGGACGATATCACCAATCATCTCGTCACTGAGTGGGTAATAGGGAATGGTGACCAAACGACCGAGCAGAGCAGGTGGAAAAACTTTCAGCAAGGGTTCGCGCAAAGCCTTACCCAGACCCTCAGGATCAGGTAAAAGATCAGGGTCCTTGCACATCCCCATAATCAGGTCAGTGCCCGCATTGGTGGTTAGCAGGATCAGTGTGTTTTTGAAGTCAATATGTCGTCCTTCACCATCCTCCATCCAGCCTTTATCAAAGACTTGAAAGAAAATCTCATGGACATCGTGGTGGGCTTTTTCCACCTCATCCAGCAGTACCACACTGTAGGGACGACGGCGCACAGCTTCAGTTAAGACACCACCTTCGCCATAACCCACATAACCGGGAGGCGCGCCTTTAAGTGTCGATACGGTGTGGGCTTCCTGAAATTCACTCATGTTGATCGTGATAACATTTTGTTCACCACCGTACAGAGCCTCGGCCAGTGCCAGCGCCGTTTCCGTTTTACCAACACCGGAAGGGCCTGCCAGCATAAACACACCAATCGGTTTATTGGGATTATCCAGCGCCGCACGTGAGGTCTGAATCCGGCGAGCAATCATGTCGAGTGCGTGCCGTTGGCCGATGATGCGGCGATTGAGGATGTCAGCCAGGCCAAGCACCGTTTCGATTTCATTTTTAACCATGCGCCCGACCGGAATACCTGTCCAGTCAGCAACCACGGAGGCTACGGCTTGTCCATCAACACTGGGTAAAATCAGTGGACTTTCACCTTGTAATTCATGCAGTTTATCGAGCAATTCACGTAACTCATCCAGCCAGGTTTGTCGTTGTGGGTCAGGTTCCTTTATCGCATCTGCTGGATCACTGTCATTCTCACCGTCTGTTGCAACTGCATCCACTGTGCCACCGTCACCACGCAATTGAGCGCGTAAACCCAAGATGGCATCGACCAGATCTTTTTCCGTTTGCCAGCGTGTTTCCAGTTCCGCAAGCCCTGTTTTTTCGGTGTGCAGTTTTTCCTCGGCATCTTTTTGGCGCTGGGTCGCGTCGATACCGACAGCCATTTCGCGTCCGATTATTTCCAGTTCGGTTTGCAAGCCTTCAATACGACGACGACAATCCTCAACCTCGGCAGGTACCGCGTGCAGGCTGATGGCTACACGGGCACTAGCGGTATCAAGCAGACTGACCGCTTTATCGGGTAGCTGGCGAGCAGGGATATAACGGTGCGATAGCTTGACAGCTGCTTCCAGCGCTTCGTCAAGAATCTGCACCCGATGATGCTGCTCCATGGTTGAAGCCATACCACGCATCATCATGATGGTTTTTCCTTCACCGGGTTCATCCACTTGCACCACCTGGAAGCGGCGGGTCAGTGCCGGATCTTTTTCGATATGCTTTTTGTATTCAGCCCAGGTGGTGGCTGCAATTGTTCTGAGTTTGCCTCGTGCCAGCGCCGGTTTGAGCAAGTTGGCGGCATCACCGGTGCCTGCTGCACCACCTGCACCCACCAGTGTATGCGCTTCATCGATGAACAGAATGATCGGTTTGGGTGAAGCCTGTACCTCATCAATGACTTGTCGCAAGCGATTTTCAAACTCGCCCTTCATGCTGGCACCGGCTTGCAACAAACCGACATCCAGCATGCGCAGCGTCACGTCCTGAAGGGGGGGCGGGACATCGCCAGTAGCAATACGCTGAGCGAAACCTTCGACCACAGCCGTTTTGCCAACACCGGCCTCGCCGGTCAGGATAGGATTGTTTTGGCGGCGGCGCATTAGAATGTCAACAATCTGGCGGATTTCCTCGTCACGTCCCACAATCGGATCGAGTTCACCACTACGTGCTCGCTCGATCAGATCCACCGAAAAGCGTTGCAGTGCGTCCTGTTTACCCATAGGCGCCGGAGCCAGCGCGTCACTGGCTTCTCCTGGTGCGGCACCACCGCCGATTTGTGAGCCGTCATTGGCGCGCAGGTCATTTTCCGGGGATGTTGCAACAATATCACTGAAGTGCTCAATAAGCGTATCGAGTTTAACCTTGTCGAATTCACGGGAAATCGCAGGTAGCGTATTGCGTAAATCGGTTGTTTTCAGAATCCCGATCAGCAAATGCCCGGTGCGTACCTGGGTATCATTAAACATCAGCGTTGCGTACGTCCATGCCTCTTTTACTGCTGCATCGACATGCGCAGAGAGATCGGAAATTGAGCTTGCGCCACGTGGCAGGCGATCCAGTGAGTCGGTGAAATCTTTGGCAAGTCGTGATGGGTTAAGATCGAAGTGCTGGATAATCCGGTGTACATCTGAATCCGGTAATTGCAGAATTTGATGCAGCCAATGCACCAGCTCAACATAGGGGTTGCCGCGCAACTTGCAAAAGACGGTGGCACTTTCGATAGCTTTGTAACCGATACTGTTTAGTTTTCCAAACAATGCAACACGACTGATTTCGGCCATGGCTTTGCACTCCGGTGGTTATTGATAGCGGTGTTATAAATTATTCTGCGGTTCGTTATGCACTGGTCTTGCCTGATTTTTCGTCACGCTTGTGCGGAGGGGATCACGCTGTATGTGCCCGGTGTTGCTACAACAGTCGCCAGTAATCAACAAGAACGCGGGTCTGCGGGTTTTTGATGCTACCGGCATTGCCTGAATTGGAAGGGGTTATTTAAGTGCAGTAGTTGACAGCATCCAGCTTCAGATTGTCTGCATCATGCGCCAGCGGTTGGCTGGTCAACCATGTTGTCCAGCCCAGACGGCTTTCTTCACCCAGTTTTAGAGGAGGCACCTCATCCTTACGAAGGATCAGGTTGACATCCCATAATAGCTCTTCACCCATGTAATTACGTACCCAGGCGACCAGGCGCCGTAGACTGTCGCTACCGGGCAGGAAACGCTGAAATTCCTTTAGGCTCATAGGTCCCATTACGATGCGAAATCGGTACTGGCAATCCCAGACCCGCTCACCAATGACTGCGGTGATACCGAGCGCTCCAGTCATTGGCGTTTCTCCCAGGCGGCACCGGCTTTCCTCAGAGAGCGGTAGCCAATGGCCGACGAAACTATCGATGCTGATGGGCAGTTTGAAGGAATCGCTTAAAATGGCGATCAAACCTTCAGCATGATGTGTTTGGCAGGATAGACGGCCAGCATAATGGAATTTGGCAAGATCGGGTGCGGCATCCCGTTTCCATAGCGAAGGTGTGCCCAGGCCAAATGTAGCACCAATGTAGGTGTTGAAACGATCGGATTCGGGGCGATCAAAACTTACCGTTGGTTGAGTGTTTGCCCACGCCCGGTAGAAGAAGCAAAGAATACGATGGTGAAAAATATCAGCAAAACGCGCAAACGTTGGATCTTTTTCATTATGCAGCCGACTTTGTGCATATTCGGTCAGGTGAGTCGGTAAAGGGCCATGGGGTCCGAATAGACCAAGAAAATATTCATAAAGATGTGGCGGGTATTCACCCCCCGGCTCAAAGCCTGCCAGTGTTGCCGGTGCGAAAATCAATGATGGTTTTTGCGCCAGACGTATCGGATCATCGGACAAGCGAATCGATGTGCCCAATCGTGGCTTGCTATGGTAATGACACTCAAGATGACGTAGTGCCTGAAAAAAATGAAAAGCTTGCGGGTTTTGCCGCAATGCCTCTAATACAGTATCTACAGCGTGTGTCGCTGTCCGATCCGTGCTGGCCATCGCATCACCTCACCCCGCTCAGTCGAACGAATGACCGTTTCGGTAAAGGAATTCAAGGAAACATATTTGGCAAAAAACTGCTCCAGTACCGCACCTAGCAAGAAAATTCCTACGCCCTCAAATGCTAGTTCATCCAGGGAAACCGTTACTTCCAGGCCACGCGCCAGTGCGATTGGGCCTGCGATAGGCGCTCGTCGGGTAATCGGTTTTGCGCTTACCGAACGCACACCCTCTATTTGTTTTCGGATTGCTGATTCAGTCATATTGCCATACAGTGCCAGCAGCTCCCGCAAGGCCACTGCCCCCTGGCGCTCATCGCTGTCAGCCAGTGACAAATAATTCAGACTCAGGTGGCTGATAAGTCGCCAGGCGATATCACCGCGGGCAGCAGAAGGGTGAGGGCGGGTAGGGCCGGCCAGACAACGTACTACGCTAACAGGCGCACCGGATGCCAGGCTGAAATCTGTGTCACCACGACCCAGTGGCATATGGAGTGGTAAATCACGGTTCGTGCATAGGGCGGTGATCGCCAATTGCCTTAAGTTACTGCGATAAGGCGCTTCGTGAGCGTCCACCAATGATAAATAAATTTCATGACCACTATAGCTGGAGCGTGGGCCGTTACGCTGCTGTCGGCTGGATAGTACCCGTGGTAGGCGATGTACAGCGTAGAAGGCCTGGTGGTTGGTTTGGCCAATACGGTCATAGTCGGCATAAAAGGGCAGAAATTCCTGCTCTTCACCTTCAGCACCGATACCGGTCACACTGGTGACTTGATAAATCTCGTAATCCATCGGCCGGGTACGGTCAGGTACGGCATGGTGTTCAGCAACCTGGTTGCTGATATGAATGCGATCCAGTCGTTTGGGAAACAGGTTGATTGCTGGCGCACAAAACAGGCTGAAATGGTCAGTGTTGATAGTGTTTTCCAAGGTGGCATCGGCGCGATCAAGCAGGATCAGCAGTTCCAGTTCATGCGTTTGACACCGCTGTACCGCAGCTTCCAGGCCGGTCAATTCTACAAATAAGTAGCGCTGTGGAAAGGTAAAATATTCGTGCAGCAGACGATACCCCTGAAACGAGGGCGGTGTATAAGGCAAGAGTCCCTGTTCATTTTCGAAGCCGAGCCGCTGGATTGCGGGCGCAGCGATCACTTCATGCCACGGTACCGGCTGATTGCCGCGTGCGACGACCATCACGGTATTGGCCAGCAATTGTTCATAAAGATGTCCTGGCAGGCCATCACTGCCATTCAAGAAAAGCGGTAGCTGCGCTAATGCCAGTTTATTGAATGGCAGGCTCGGCAAGGTGGTTCGCAGTCGCAAGCGAATCCCCGCACGCACCTTGGGTAGATTGGGTAAATCAAGTGATGTCACCGGCTCCTTGCCAGCAAAATAATGGGCTTCGGCCAGCTTGATTGGCCACAGGGTTACATCGTGCGCAGTGAGGTATTCACAGGGGGTTTGCTCGCCTTTTGCCAGCAGACTACGCATTTTTTCGCCGCGTGGAATCACGAAGCCTTTGTTGAGTGCCCCCTGGGCCGGGTCAGGCTGGAACTGGGCGATAAGCATCGACGGCGTGGGTGCCAGGTAATGAGGATAGATGATCTCTAGCAGATGTTGGGTAAAGCGTGGGAACTCGTCATCCATCTTGAGTTGTACCCGCGCTGCCAGAAAACCAAAGCCTTCTAGCAATCGTTCCACATAGGGATCCGCACACTCAAGGCCTTCCAGTCCCAAACGTCCGGCAATTTTTGGGTATTCATGAGCAAACTCACCACCCAGCTCACGCAGATGCTGAAGTTCGCGGTTGTAATACTCAAGCAGACGAGGATCCATCAATGCTCTCTTGGTCGGCTGGATTCCTGGATTTGAACCTGACCGCTTTCCAGGTCGATCTCAGTTTTCAGGTACAGTTGCTGAGGCAATGGTTGCGCCCATAAATCACCCTCAATTTCAAACGTCAGCGCATTATGGCTCATGCGCTCTTCGGTCAGTGCGGCGTGGACACGCAGCGAAGTGCGTGAAATGCGAGGTTCAAAATCAATAATGGCCTGACGTAATGCCTGCTCCAGTCCGCTGATGTCCAGGCTACGGGCGGTGGCTCCTGAGAGCGGGGGTAGGCCATAATTGATGGTCGAACGTGCAGCAAAAGGGTAGCGCTCGATATCTTCACTGTCGACCATGCGCGATGCGTTCATTAGCCAACCTAAATCACGCAATACACAGTCACGCAGACGGCTCATTGACAACACCCGCTGTTCACGGGATTCCTGCGGCTGGTCAGGTGCGTCGTCAGTCAAACGATCCAGCAGCGAGGGTTGCAGGCGTTCTTTTGGTGTCAGTTCAGCCATCGCCAGTTTCAGCGGCTTCCGCCAGCATCACCTCAACGTTTAAATCAATCCGCCGAATGTCCAACAGGGGATGGTCACCCTGATCGGTTGCTAATATCCGTTGTCCCAGACCTAGATAGCCGCCTGCGTCACAGGGCTGCCATTCGGTTTTGCGTGCTAGCTGGATGCATGAGTCAGTCGATGCACCGGAATCGGGATAGCGTGCAGGAATCAGCCCGACAGTTTCACCACCATTTGACCAGCTGAACACGGCAGGCATCCAGACAAAATCACGAAGATCGGTTGGCGGTTCCAGCGTGATGGTGTGAATCCGCTGGAAGGGAATCCAATAATAACGCCCATTAATAATCGCTTCTAGCATCGGGCCTAGACGGGTATCGGCATCAGCGATCCACTCAAAGGTCTGATCATCCACCGTTCCAGCGGTGGCGGGGGCTATTTCAAAAGCCTGATCACGCACAGTGCCGGCTTGTGCGTGATGGCCATCAGCCGCTAAATGCAGCGCTTCCAGCAGCAATGCCATCCACGGTTCAGGATCACCAAACACCAGCGGTGAGCGTTTGCCTGCAAAGACCTCATTGCGTAAGGATTCACATTGCAGCGCTTCTCGGTACGTTTGTACCATAGGCAATGCCGAAGCATCCATTTCACCGACTACGTTTAATTGGTTCAGCGCCCGATCCCACTGACCTAGCACCGCGAGCAACTGGAATAGAAAAATACGGTTTTTGGCATTGGCAGGATCTTTACGTATTTGCGCCTGTAATTCGGACAGCGCATCGGACAAGCGGCCTTCACGTAAGCTTTGTTCGGCTTGCATTAACAGGGAACTCCAGTGTTTGAACGTTGCGCTTCAAACAAATGCCGCGCATTCAAGCCGATAACGCTTGCTGAATGCGCGGACTTGTTGCATCTGCCGGGATGATACGGGGTGGGTAGTTTTCTGTCCTCAGACTTTCTTGTTGGTCTTGACATCCCAACCCGCTTTACCGGCGGATTTAGTGGTACCCTTCTCGTCCTGGGCAAAGTATTCCTGGGTCACGTTAGTGAAATTTAAGGTCAAGCTTTCGACGGGCAAGTCATCGCCCACACCACCGGTCTGATAGCTGCTGACCAGGACATCCTTGAATTTGAATTCCAGGAATTTTTGCTGGCCGCCGTCTTTGCCTGTTGGTTTGCGCATCACCAGTGTAGCCTCTGGATAATGGTGACCTGAGCAGCAGGAGAGCAGCAGTTCAGGTGAGGCGGAGCAAAAATGCATGGTGAAGCTAAAGTCTTGCAAATTGACCTTGCTGGAGCCCAGGCCGGTACCATGTGAAGCGGTACCTAATTGATTCGCGCCCCAGGACCAGCTTAGAACTTCTATCCATTCTTTGTATGCGCTGTCCTTACATTCGCCTTTTACATCGCCGATTTTCAGAAATTGGTCAGCCATTTTTGTGTCCTCAGTTATATAGGTAAGGTTATGTTATCACGGGTAAGCACCCGCTGTTCTGATTAATAGCCTCTTGTCTGTACCAGATTTCTCTGGAGCAGGAGGCCATCGCTCAATGGGAGAATATGCATGCTGTGTGCCAAATAAAAATAACCTTTTGGTTTTGTGATTTATTTTTGTAGTTTTATGGGTGATAGCCCAAAACGGGCCAGTATGGAAGTCACTCTGGCCCATACTCGATAAAGCATTATTAACCGCCCTTGACCGAGGGTAGCTTGGATACCAGTCGCAATGATACAGTTAAACCTTCAAGCTGATAATGTGGGCGCAGGAAGAATTTGGAGGTGTAATACCCCGGATTGCCTTCCACCTCTTCCACGATCACTTCGGCAGCCGCTAAGGGTTGCATGGCTTTGGTTTCATCGCTGGAAATGGCCGGGTTACCATCGACATACTGATAGATCCATTCCTGAAGCCAGCGTTCTAGGGATTCCCGTTCCTTGAATGAACCGATCTTGTCGCGCACCATGCACTTGAGGTAATGAGCGAAGCGACAGGTTGCAAACAAATAGGGCAGGCGAGCTGACAAATTGGCGTTTGCTGTGGCATCAGGATCGTCGTACTCAGCAGGGCTTTGTAGCGACTGGGCGCCGATAAATGCAGCAAAATCACTGTTTTTCTTGTGAATCAGCGGCATGAAACCGTTCTTGGCCAACTCAGCCTCGCGACGATCACTAATGGCGATTTCAGTCGGGCACTTCATATCCACGCCGCCGTCATCAGTGGGGAAGGTATGGGTCGGCAGTTCCTCGACGGCACCACCGGATTCAATGCCACGAATTCGGGTGCACCAGCCGTACAGTTTGAAAGCGCGCGTGATATTGGTGGCCATCGCATAGGCAGAATTAGCCCAGCAGTATTTGTTGTGGCTTGCATTTTCCACATCTTCTTCGAAATCAAATTCCTCAACCGGATCGGATTTCGCTCCGTAAGGTTGCCGTGCCAGAAATCGTGGCATGGCCAAACCGATGTAACGGGAATCCTCGGACTCGCGCAATGAACGCCAGGCGGCATACTCCGGTGTTTGGAAGATCTTGCTAAGATCGCGTGGATTGCTGAGCTCCTGCCAGGAATCCATCTGCATTGTTGTTGGTGCTGCCGCAGCCAGAAACGGGGTATGTGCAGCAGCGGCAATTTGTGATATGCCACGCAAAAGCTCTACATCAGCGGGTCTATGATCAAAGTAGTAGTCACCTACCAGGCAACCATACGGCTGGCCACCAAATTGGCCGTATTCTTCCTCATAGATTTTTTTGAAGATCGGGCTCTGATCCCAGGCAACGCCTTTATATTTCTTTAGCGTTTTCTGCAGATCTTTCTTGGAGATGTTCATGACACGAATCTTGAGCATCTCGTCCGTTTCAGTATTGTTAACAAGATAGTGCAAGCCGCGCCATGCGCTTTCAATCTGCTGAAAGTCCTCATGATGGAGAATCAGATTAATCTGCTCGCCAAGTTTGTGATCAATCGCTGCGATCATGGATTCAATGGATTTGAGGACATCCGGGGAAATGAGCGCTGTATATTCAAGTGCCTGTTCTGCCAGGGTACGCACAGCACTTTCGACCGCTTCCTGGGCCTGATTGGACTTGGGCTTGAATTCCTGTTGCAGCAGCGAAGAGAAATCACTGCTTTCTACAGTTTCGGTTTGAATTTCCGGTTGGATCTGGGTATCTGCATCAGTTTCAGCCATGGTGTATTACTCCTTGTCAGCAGGCGGTTGTTCGCTATCTTGTGGCTTAGGTGCAGACGCGAGTGATTGCAACAGGGCTGGGTCATTGAGCACCTTTGCGATTAAATCCTCGGCACCGGTTTTACCGTCCATATAGGTCATCAGGTTGCTCAGTTGCTCACGTGCCTGTAACAGCTTGTTGAGGGAGTCAACCTTGCGGGCAATCGCTGCTGGCGAGAAATCATCCATGCTTTCAAAGGTGAGCTCGACGTTTAATTCGCCCTCACCTGTCAGGGTGTTCGGGACACGAAAGGCCGTCCGGGGTTTCATTGCTTTGAGGCGACTGTCGAAGTTATCGACATCGATTTCCAGGAACTTGCGATCAGCAACTGGCGCCAGGGGATCGGCGGGTTTGCCCGATAGATCGGCCATTACACCCATTACAAAGGGAATCTGAATTTTTTTCTGAGCGCCGTACACTTCAACATCATATTCAATCTGTACGCGTGGCGCCCGATTTCGGGCGATAAATTTTTGGCTGCTCATGGCCATAAGGTATGGTCTCCTCAATTCAAACTAAAAGGGTTTGGGAAAATTTGAATGGCTACCTTTACGAACCGATAGCTGTAAGCCCGGTGGGGTGTTGACCTTTGGCAGCTTTTTAACTGTAGCTGTCATCACTGCAATTATCATCTTGTAAACCAAAAATCAGGTTCGCTTGCTCGATTCCTGTTGGGGTCAAGTCATTCAGTATTTCAATGAAGTCCTTGGTCACCAGGCTTTTGGCTCGTTTTAACAAAAACGGTACGGGACTCGAAGGCTCATAGCGTTCAAAATATTCACAGATTTTGTCCAGCGTGCGAATAGCATCTTCACGACTGGTAATGTCGCCGACCACCAGGTGTTGGGTCGCCGTTGTTACACCAGCAACCTCAGATTCACGACTGGTAATGTCGCTGACCACCGGGTGTTGGGTCGCCATTGTTGCGCCAGCAACCTCAGGTGCACCTGCTTCAGCCATGGCTTGATACGCTTTTACATCTCCAGACACACCACGTCTTTGCAATTGTGCTGCCAGGATGTGCTGAATGTCCTTTAATTGTGTTCTAAGTGCGCTCATGTCAGGCGCTTGAGTGACGCTCACCCGATCAGTGAGCTCAGCTTCAATCCGTTCAATGCGCTCTATGGATTTGGCGGTGGCTGTAGCGATAGCCTGTAATGCTTCCAGGTCTGCGTCCTGAAAGGCGCCATCAATGCTGGTTTGCGAGGGTTGATCTGATTGATTCTCGTTACTTGCACTCGCAATAGGTGTAACTGTACCCGTCGCAACCTGGATATCGCGCAAGCTGAAATGTCCAAGCACACGTGAGCTAACCAGAGGGGTTTGGCTCAAATCATGCAAGGTGGTTTCAGGATCGCACAGTGTAATAAGCGTATTGATCCTCAGTGTTGGATCGTTATCATCATCAGGGTCAAGCTGCGGGTGAACCTCATCCCAATAGCGGGTGATTAATCCTTCAATCAATGCCAGACCATCGGCAAATCCGGGGAGGCCATCGGTTGCCAGTAAGGCACGACTCAAGCAGACCGCTACACGTAGATCGTGGGTTCGCCCAAAGAGTTCCAGGGCGACGTTGCGGACACCACGCCAATCAGGCGGCTCAGCGGGGATAATGGTATCACCGTATTGTTGCTCTGGTTTTTCTTGGGCCAGAGTATCCATCTCGGTAAATGCAGGATCGTATTCCAAGTCTTCACCGCAAGGTGCATTAGCGTCGATGGCTTCTAGCAGGTTCTCAACTTCAATTACACTCATGAGCAAAATATCTCGTCCTGATCACTATGGTATTTTAGGGGCTTTCTCGGGCTAATCACTATGGTATTTGGGAGCTATTCTCGGATTTTCCCTAATTTTTCCTGATTAGATCGAGTATAGACGTACTTGGCGCAATACGCTTGCACGGTATAGACTCAACAGAAGTAATTGGTTGTGGCCGATGCAGTGTGTACCGGCTAAAAACGTCAATTGTATGATGAATCGTCATCTGAACAGCCGAAGCGGTGTCCAGTTAATCGGATATTGTACCATGCCCCTGAAATTGAAAATTATCAGCTTTCAGCGTCTCTCACCCGGTCAGGAAACTATCCGGACACTTGAGCAAGGATCTATAACGATTGGTCGTGCCTCACAGAATGACTGGGTTCTGGAAGATCCTGAGCGGATTCTTTCAAGCAAGCATTGTTCTGTCCATTATCAGAATGGACATTATATTCTTACTGATACCAGCACTAATGGTACCTTCCTCAATGATGCCGAACAGCGCATTGCTCGCAATCAGTCCATTCAACTTGCGGATGGTGACCGTTTTATTCTGGGTGAATACGAAATCCTGGTGACGATTGCGTTTGATGAGACGGCGAATGATGTCAGTATGACCGATCATGGTGGTCCGATGACGGATGTTGTTACGTCATCGGGGCTGCTTCCGGATGCCGCGATTTCGGCAGTGGTGCCGTCAGGTAGTTGTGGCGTATCAAGGGATATCATGAAATCCTCGCACATCGACATTCTGTCCGGGGATAAAGAGGGATCAGCGATAGGTAAACAGCCATCAGGTGCAGTCGCTACTGAGCCACCTGCTGATATCCTGATGCCGGATCGTGCTGCATTTGAACCACCAAAACTGGTCACTGAACAGTCACCAATATCGCCAAATCCGGGCCCAGGACCGGAACCTGCTGTTCCACCTGACCTGAAAATTATTCCCCGGAAACCCATAGCTGCTCAGACACCTCCGCTGGTTTCCGGAGAGCCGCCTGTACCAGATAGCGCACCGGTTTCCAAAGTGGTTTTTGAAAGACCCGCAACGGCTGAACCATTGCGCGAACTTGCTACGCCTGAAAAGCATAAACAGCATGAACTCAAGGTATCTGAACCCGCGCCCGAGGCCCAGATTCCTGAAGATTGGTGGATGCAGCCGCCTGGCGGGTCAAATTCACAGCAATCCTCACCATCATCCTTACCTGAGGAATCACCGATACTTGTATCTGCAACGCCGGTTTTGGAATCACCGGTAGAACCTGAACAGGCAGCAAAGCCTGTGGCCAAGCCAAGATTGCAGGTTACTGAGTTAAAGTCATCACTTCCTGAGCCACCTGTACAGGATAAGCCTGGCGATACCCATACAAGTGCAGATGAGCTTATCGAAGCTTTCTTTAATGGGGCAGGTTTACCGCCAATACGATGGAGTGAGGCACAAAAGCTCGAAGCTATGGCAAATTTGGGCGCAATCTTGCGTGAAACTGTGCAAGGGCTGATGGATATTTTGATGGCGCGCAGCGATATTAAAGGTGAATTTAGATTAGACCGCACAGCAATCAGCCCTATTGAAAATAATCCTTTGAAAACGCCGCCAGGTCGTTCGCCTCTCCGTCTGGAAGAGGTTATGGCACTATTATTGATTGGTCGGGGAGACACCTATATGCCTTCTCAGCAAGCGGTGCGGGAGAGTTTTAGCAATATTAAGGACCATCAGCTTGCTGTGATAAAGGGTATTCAGGCTGCGCTGGATCAACTTACCAGGCGTCTTGATCCTGATATGCTGGAAGGTCGTTTGAAACAAAACCTGTTCGATAACATTTTGAGTGCTGGCTATAAGGCAAAATGTTGGGATTTATTCGTTAGTGAGTATCAATCAATCGTCCGTGAGGCTGAGGACGATTTTAACAAGTTATTTGGTGATGAGTTCGCCCGTGCCTATGAGGAGCGATTGCGTGGCGATTGAAATGTCATGATGGTGGTGCTGGCAGCCATGACCGTTTATTTGAATGCTAAATTTGGTACACGCGGTTTTTTGGTGGTTTCGTTGTGTGCTGCACAGTTATTCTCTAATCTCAATTCTATTAAAGTAATGATACGAGTAATATCGCTATGAGCTGGTATAGCAAAGTTGTGTGGTCTGAGGGTATGTTCCTACGTCCTCAACACTTTCAACAGCAGGATCGTTATATCGAAGCGCTCGTTCGGCAATCTTGCGCTCAAATACGTGCTTATCATTGGGGTGTGACAGAGCTTGTTTTGGATCGGGAGGCGTTGGTATTAGGCAAGATAGCCATTACTGCAGCTAGAGGCCTATTACCTGATGGCACACCTTTTAATATTCCTGATTATGATCCGCCACCGGTACCAATCGATATTCATGATAGTGTGCGTGATACTCGAATACTGCTTGCAATGCCGATGCGCCGCTCTGGTATGGCGGATGTAGATCGGGGCGAGCGTCAGGACACGACTGCCCGTTATCGTGCGGAGGCCAGTGATGTGCGTGATAACAATATCGATAATGCCAATAACAGCGCCTTTGTCGAAATCGGCGAGCCGCGATTGCGGTTACTGTTAGCTACTCAGGATGTGAGTGAATATACCTGTATCGGTGTCGCCAGGGTATTAGAAAAAAAGCCGGATCAAACGGTAGTGCTGGATGCTGATTATTTGCCACCTTGCCTGGACTGTCGTGCATTGCCAGCGCTGAATGGTTTTGTCACTGAGGTTTTTGGCTTGCTGCACCAGCGTGGTGATGCACTTGCTGATCGATTGTCTGGTGCAGGAAGTTCGCGCGGTGCCGGTGTTGATATTTCGCAGTTTTTGCGCTTGCAGACGGTTAATCGTTTCGAGCCATTATTCGCGCATTTGTCAACGGCGCAAGGTTTGCATCCAGAAACTTTTTACCAGATTGCGTTGCAGCTTGCTGGTGAAATGAACACGTTTACCAATAAGGAAAGACGTCGGCCACCCACTTTCCCGTCTTACGATCATGATGATCTGGAGACCACCCTGGCTGTGCTGATGACTGAGCTGCGTCATGCACTCAGTCTGGTTGAAGAACAAGCAGCGATTCAGATTCCGATTGAGGAACGCCAGTACGGTATTCGGGTGGCGGTGATCACCGATCGTGAGCGCCCCTTGCTGGACAAAGCCACCTTTATTCTTGCAGTGCGTGCTGATATGGCGACTGAGTTACTACGGAAACTGTTTCCTTCCCAGGTCAAAATCGGGCCGGTTGAGCGTATTGCGCAATTTGTGAATCATCATCTGCCGGGTATCGGTGTTAGTGCACTACCGGTCGCGCCACGTGAAATTCCATATCATGCTGATTTTATCTACTTTCGGCTTGATCGTAGTAGCGAGTTCTGGAAACAGATACTGAATTCCGGCGGATTTGCGTTCCATGTGGGTGGCGAGTTTCCAGAGATGGAGATGGTGTTCTGGGCAATCAAGGAATAAGAGGTAAACCCTCGTGACTACTGACGATCCGTTTGCCATCAATGGTGATAATGAACGCACGATTATTCGACCGACACCCGGAGGGCGCCGCCCGTATCCGGAAGATCAAGCTGTTCCGGTCGAATTGCCTTCAGATCCAATAGATTCTGAACCAGAGGCGGGATCATTAGCAACAGATGCAGGGCTAAATCCACTGGAGTCGGCCGCTGCGCCCTTGCTCGGTTTGGTCATGCGCCTGAAAAATACTGCTTCGCATCCCAATCCTGATCGCTTGCGTTTACGGATGGTCGCAGAAATAAAAGCGTTTACTGCTCATGCCCGTGATGCCGGTATCGACGAAAAAACGGTATATCGTGCCCGCTATGTGTTGTGTACTATGCTCGATGAAGTGGTGTTGAACACACCTTGGGGGCGGGTGAGTGACTGGAGCGAAAACAGCCTGTTGATTACCTTTCACAATGAAACCTGGGGTGGTGAAAAGTTTTTTGAGTTACTGGATGCCATTATCGTTGACCCGCGTAAGAATTTGGCTCTGCTGGAAGTTATGTATCTGTGTATGTCTTTCGGTTTTCAGGGGCGCTACCGTTTGCTGGAAAATGGTCGTAGCCGTTTGGATGGGCAACGCGAGCGGGTTTACAATGCGATCCGTACTGCCCATGGTGAATTTGAGCGGGAATTGTCGCCTAACTGGCGCGGTGTCAACCAGCAACGTAATCCGTTGATACGTTATGTTCCCTTGTGGGTGGTGGCCGCAATCGCGGCATTATTGTTGCTGACGGCTTATGCCATTTTTAGTTGGCTGTTAAATAGCGCCTCTGATCCGGTGTTGACTGCCTTGAGTAGCATCCGTAGTGGTGATGTGGCGATGGTGCAGCGCAGTGGTATACCGGCTGCACCTGCACAACTCAAACCTCAGGTTGCTTCCAGCCTTGGACGTGTATCCCGCCAGCTACGAAGCTTTCTTGATCCTCAAATCCGCCAGAATCTGGTTTCAGTGATTGAGGAGGCTGATAGAACCACGATTCGCATCAATGGTGATGGGTTATTTGATTCAGGCAGTGCTGATGTTAAACCTGCCTTTTTGTCGCTATTAACGCAAATTAGCCAGGAACTTAATACCGTTCAGGGGCGCGTGCTCGTTACTGGACATACCGATAGTATCCCAATCCATACATTGCGATTCCCATCGAATTGGCATTTGTCAAAGGCACGTGCTGATAGCGTGGTCAAAATCCTGGCTGCTGTTAGTAACAATCCAGGTCGTTTTGTTAGCGAAGGTCGTGCTGCCACTCAGGCCATCGCCCCCAATAACACACCGCAAGGTCGAGCGCTTAATCGGCGTGTTGATATTGTTCTGCTGGCGCGAGTCAACCAGGGGGCGTTATGAGAAAAGTTTTAAATTTAATTAAAAAACCTTGGTTTATTGCGATCATAGGTTTTATGGCGCTCGTCGCGCTGATCTGGTATCTGGGGCCACTGATCTCGGTTGCAGGCTCCTCGCCGTTGACATCGGATTTGGGGCGTATCGTTACCATCTTGGTGTTCGGTGTGTCCATCGGTTTATACAAGGTTATTTATTACATCCAGACCTTGCGTAATAACCGTAACATGCTCTCTGATCTTGTTAACCAGATGGATTCAGGGGGACAGGGAGCAGCTGCCGAACAGGCCTCACGTGAACAACAGAGAAGGCAGGAAGAAGAGGCCGCCTCAGCCGAGGAAATTTCTACCCTCAAACAAGGACTGGATGAGGCACTGTCTGTTCTCAAACGTGCCCGACTTGGGGGTAAGACCGGTCGTGGTCAGTATTTATACCAGTTACCTTGGTACATCATTATCGGGCCGCCAGGTTCCGGTAAAACGACCGCATTGATTCACTCAGGTCTGCGTTTCCCGCTGGGTGCAGGCAAGGTGCGTGGTGTCGGTGGCACCCGTAACTGTGACTGGTGGTTTACCGACGAGGCGGTGATTTTGGATACTGCCGGTCGCTATACTACTCAGGATAGTCATGAGGAAGTGGATCGTGCGGCCTGGCGTGGTTTTCTGGATTTATTGAAAAAGCATCGCCGTCGGCGACCGGTCAATGGCGCATTTGTTGCGATTAGCCTGATTGACCTGATGCAGCAGACCGAAGAGGAACGAACCGCTCAGGCCGTGGCGGTCAAACACCGTATTCAGGAACTGCATGAGCATTTCGGGATTCGTTTCCCGATTTATGTATTGTTTACCAAAGCCGATTTGATGGCTGGTTTTATTGAGTTTTTCAATAATCTTCGGAAAGAGGAACGGGCGCAGGTTTGGGGTACAACCTTTCTGATGGATGATTCATCCGGTCCGGAAGGGGTGATTGAAGGCCATGAAAGCGTCATTGACGGCTATAACAGCGAGTTCGATGGGCTGCAACAGCGTCTTAATGATCGTCTGACAGAGCGTTTGCAAGAGGAACGCGATCCACAACGGCGTGATCTGATCTACGGCTTTCCCAAGCAGTTTGGCTCCATTAGAAAAGTGACAGGGCAGTTTCTGCAGGACGTTTTTCAGCCCAACCGTTATGAGGAACAGGTGCTGTTGCGCGGGGTGTATTTTACCAGCGGCACTCAGACAGGCAGGCCGATTGATCGATTGATGAACTCAATCGCCAGCACTTTTGGTTTACAACGGCGGGCATCCAGTGCCTTTAGTGGCAAGGGTCGTAGTTATTTCATTACACGGTTACTGCAAGATGTTGTTTTTCCCGAATCAGAAATTGCCGGAACCAATCTGCGTGTAGAGCGCTGGCGGGCCTGGCTCCAGCGTGGAGCCTATGCCGGGGCTTTGCTGATTACCGTACTGGCGGCGGGATTGTGGGTGACCAGTTATGCCCGTAATGAAATGTATGTACGGTCAGTAGAAAAACAGCGTCTGGAGGTGGAAAACAGGATTCGGGCGCTTCCAGCTAGCCAGTCCGATCCGGCGGCCACGCTCGCGTTACTCGATGCGGCGCGAACCATTCCGGGGGGGTATGACGATCGTGATGCAGGTGTGCCCTGGCTAATGGGTTTTGGCCTTTATCAAGGCAAAAAACTGGGTCAGGAAGCACAGGCGATTTATGAGAAGCTGCTCATTGATGCCTTCCTGCCACGTATTATACTGCGAATGGAAGAACGATTACGCCAGAATACAGATAATCCGGGCTATCTGTACGATACCTTGCGGGTTTATCAAATGATGGATCATTCGGATCACTTTGATGCAGCTACCATCAAGGACTGGATGGAGCGGGAATGGCAAGCACATTTGCCGCGCAGTTTTACCCAGGAGCATCGTAAGCATCTTGCAATGCACCTGGATGCACTGCTGAAAAAAGCACCATTGCAATCACCCATTGCGCTTGATAACGCACTGATTCGGCAGATTCAAAAGCGACTGAATCAAGTTCCATTGGCACAGCGTATCTATGAACGGCTCAAGCAGATTCAGCGTGTTAATGGAACACCGCCGATGATGGGTTTGACGCTTGCCGCTGGCCCTGATGCGCCCCGTGTGTTTGAGCGTAAAAGCGGCCAGCCGATGAATACAGGTATTGCCGGCTTGTACACCTACAAAGGCTATTACCAGTTTTTTCTGGGGGAAAGCTCAAAACTAATCGTTGAACAGGCGGACGAAAGCTGGATCCTGGGCCCAAGCCAGCAAATTACCAATAGTCCAAATGATCTGCAACGCATCGCACAACAGGTCTGTCGTCTTTATCTCGGTGACTTTCTGCAGCAATGGCAGAACCTGTTGGCGGATGTGCAGATTAAATCGTTTGATCAGCTCGATACCGGACTGGAGACATTGCAGGTTCTTTCCTCACCCTTATCGCCATTACGTACACTGATGGAGACCGTAGCGCACGAGACCGCGCTGCAAATACCGCCTACAACGACAACACCAGATACTGAAAAACCGGCGGGGAAAGCAGCGACAGGTACTGCCTCGTTAAAAGATCGCATTAGTGGTATTTGGGGTGATGGTACCGAAGCCGACAGCAAGGCGAGCCAGACTGTCAAGATAGAACCTTGTGTGATCGATCGGCAATTATTAAATTTCAACGCTCAATATCAGCGTGAAGTCAAAGGTGCCAACGGTGCGATTCCACCACTGGATAAAATGGTATCCGCTATTAATGATCTTTATGGTCATGCCAATGCTGTTGCTCGCGCCCGCAGCTCGAATGCTGAGGGCAAGGTGCCACAGGCACTGAAAGATCAGCTTGAAAGCGTGATTAATCAACTGCAGGTTGGTACAGCACATCAGCCACCGCCTTTTAATACCTTGTTAAGTCGCCTTGCCAAGGATAGCTCGGATGTAGTACGTAGCCTGCGAGATCGGTTGAATGACCATTGGAAGGCGGCCAGGATTGCTGTCTTCTTTAAGGAAAATCTGCACGGTCGCTATCCGCTGGTTCGTAGTTCAATTCAATGGAGTGGCGGCCAATCAGCAACATCGGCGGCGGTGCCCGTTAATAGCATTCAATGGACTGATCCCGGTCTCAACGCCAAGCCATTACGCCGCAACAAGGTGGCAGGGCCACCGGATGCCACCCTGACCGCGTTTGGTCAGTTTTTCGGGCCAAATGGTTTGATGGATAGTTTTTTTAAACAGTATTTGCAGAAGCATGTGGATACATCGCAGGGTGTTTGGCAATGGCGGGGGTCAACGAGTGCGGAGGAGCGCATTACGCCGGAAGCATTACAAGCCTTTCAGCGCGCAGCGGCTATTCGTGATGCCTTATTCAGTGGTGACAGCCAGATACCTTCAATCCGGTTTCAGATGACACCACTTGAACTTAATGGTGGTGTGAACCAGTTTATTATCGATATCGGTGGTCAAAAACTCAGCTACCGTTCTGGACAGGCTGCACGTACTGTGGCGTTGCGCTGGCCAGGCCAACAGCAGCAGGCGAGGATTGAGTTTAAGCCGCCAACGCCGGGGGCTGCGTCGCGCCTGAGTGAAACCGGATCGTGGGCCTGGTTTAAAATTCTTGATCAAGCACAAGTACAGCCATTAGGGGGAGGACAACTTCGGGTTTTGTTTCAGTTAGGTGGCCAACAGGCTATGTACAAACTGCAAACAGCGGGCCAATCTAACCCATTTCGTTTACGTGAATTGGAGGGGTTTCGTTGCCCAAGCCAGCTTTGAGTTCTACAACGGAGCAGACCTTGCCCGGGTTCTTTGGTAAATTGCCGGGCCGAGGTGATTTCATTGGTCGCCATCTGCCAAAAGTGTTTCTGGAACCATGGGACCGTTGGCTGCAAGCTGCTATTGCCGATAGTCGTGAATGCCTGGGTGCATCCTGGCAGGATAGCTATTGCACCAGCCCGATATGGCGGTTTGCCCTGAGTGCAGGGCTGTGCGGCACACAGGCTCACACTGGAGTTCTGATGCCCAGCATGGATCGGGTAGGTCGCTATTATCCGTTAGCGATTGTTGCGCCATTGTCACCGGACTGGCCCTTGCTGATGTTACCCGTCGACGCGGATGACTGGTTTGAGCAGGCTGAGCAATTGGCACTGGACGGGCTCAGTAGCAATAAACTTGATTTGGATACCTTTGATGGCCAGGTTATCAGCCTGGGTGTGCCGCAAAAGATGTATGTTATCGATAACAATGATAGGGATGATAATGCCTGGTACTGTCCTTTGCCGGACTCATCACAAGCACTTTCCCATTCGCCAATGCTGGCTGCTTACCTGTTGCAGCGGAGTTTTTCCCGACACAGCCTCTGGTGGACTGAAGGTTCAGAGCAGATAACACGCTGTTTGCTGGTTTGCGAGGGCTTACCCTCACCCAGCAGATTTGCAGCACTTTTGGTTGGGGATTGGCAGCAGTGGGGTTGGCAAGAAAAGCCGCTAAACTGTATGGATTTATCGAGTGGGTTCGACACTGCTGAAAAGGAATCAGAATGATTAGAAAACCTTTCCAATGGTCGTCCTCGGGCCGCAGCCATGTTGGTATGGTTCGGGCTATTAATGAAGATGCCTGTCTTGTATTTCCTGAAATTGGTTTGTGGGCTGTCGCAGATGGTATGGGAGGACATGAAGCCGGTAATGTTGCCAGTCAAATGGTGGTTGAGGCCTTGCAGCATATTACACCGCCACAGGATTGGCAGACATTTCTGGAGGAAGTAAAAACCCGTCTTTACGAGGTGAACACCAATTTGCGGGAGGAGTCGGCAAGGCGTTACCAAAATCGTACCATTGGCAGCACGGTCGTGGTGCTGGTTGCTTATGGGTCACAATGCGCTTGTTTATGGGCTGGAGATAGCCGCATTTATCGTCTGCGGGATGGTGAGTTACAGCAATTAACCCGTGATCATAGCCATGTTCAGGAGCTAGTCGATCAGGGACTGATTGCGTCGGAGGAGGCTTGCAAGCACCCATTAGCCAATGTTATCACCCGTGCAGTGGGTTCTTCCGATGATTTGCAGATTGATGAGATGGTTTATCCACTGCAATCGGGTGACATGTTTTTGTTGTGTAGTGATGGTCTTAATAAGGCCGTCAGTGATGCAGAGGTTGCTCATTTGCTGGCAGATAGCAGCCATAATTGCCAGGAAGCCGTCAATGCGTTTATTCATTTGGCGCTGATGCGCGATGTAAATGACAATGTGACTACTGTTGTGGTCGATTTCAGCGAGTTACAGCCATCCAGTGCGGGCCAATCCGAGACAACGGTCGCTAATAACGCTATTCCACCGGACTGGTATATCGATTGAGCAAGGCAGAACATTGCCTGTTGGCAATTTGCTACCCGTTTTTGAGTGTGCTGGAGTGTCAGGCATCGTTATTGCCGAGTACTACCTTGCGGTGCTGTTTGGCAAAATCTAGCAACCTTTGAATCGGACGTAATGCACGCTGGCGTATTGCCGGATCGATATGAATTTCGCCCGTGCCGTTCTCTAGTGCCTGTGCCGTATTCTTTAAACCGTTCATCGCCATCCAGGGGCAATGGGCACAACTCACACAAGTAGCACCTTTGCCGGCAATGGGCGCTTCCAAAAGAATCTTCTCAGGTGCAAGCTGTCGCATTTTGTGAAATAGACCGTTGTCGGTGGCAACGATAAATTTTTGTGCTGGCAAAGCCTGTACGGCATTAATCAGTCCGGTTGTTGACCCGACAAAATCAGCCTGGGCGATGACGTCCAGTGGTGATTCTGGGTGTACCAGCACCTGAGCATCCGGGTGCTCGGTGCGCAATTGCCGTAGTCCTTGCGCCTTAAAAGCTTCATGCAGCACACAAGCACCGCTCCATAACAGCATGTCAATGCCGGTTTCCTGCTGTACATACGCGCCCAGGTGTCGATCGGGTGCCCAGATCAGTTTTTCCCCACGATCGGCTAGATAACGCACCAGATCGAGAGCAATACCCGAAGTGGCCACCCAGTCAGCACGTGCTTTCACCGCAGCGCTGGTATTGGCGTAGACCATCACAGTGCGATCAGGATGAGCATCGCAAAAAGCGGTAAATTCATCGACTGGACAGCTCAAATCCAATGAGCAATCCGCTTCAGGAGCCGGCATCAATATCCGTTTTTCGGGGCTGAGAATTTTTGCGGTCTCGCCCATAAAGCGTACACCGGCTACCACAAGCGTGCTTGCATCAGATTCTGCACCGAAACGCGCCATCTCCAATGAATCCGAGACACAGCCACCGGTTTCTTCAGCCAGTTCCTGCAACTCGGGAGCAGTGTAATAGTGTGCAACCAGCTTGGCATTTTGTGCACTCAAAAGCCGCTTGATTTTGGCAATCAGCCCAGCCTGTTCTTCGGCCGCAAGTGTTTCGGTAACGGTTAGTGGAACTTGCGCCATTGATAGGCGGTAATCTTTCTGGATCACTTCGGTGATAGCTGCACTCATCGATGGTTCTCCGGCAACCCCGCAGGTCATTTTTTCAGGATTATTTCAGTGTTGAGGCTGCTTTGGACAGCTTGTGGCTCCAGTTAGTGTCATTTTGACACTATTGCAGGAAAATGGCGAATATTTTACAAATGTGTTCAACAGGATCATAGTAAAATCCACAGGAATTTATGTTTTGTCATGAGACTTTGGAAAAGGTGAATGATGACAGATCAACAGGAAACAGTGGTGCTGGTACATGGGTTGTATGTACATGGTATGTGGATGCGGTTACTTGAATACTGGTTGCAAGAATCGGGTTATAAAACGGTTAACTATTCTTACCCTACAATGACACGCTCACTTGCTGAGAACGCCGATGACCTTGAGGCTTTGGTTGAGCGGTTAGATACACCCACAGTCCATTTTTTAGGGCATAGTATGGGTGGATTAGTAGTGCGTTATTTGTTTCGTGATTATCCCACACAACGGTCAGGTCGTGTGGTAACGATGGGCACACCACATCAAGGTAGTTATGCAGCTCAATTCATGTACCGTCATGGATTGGGGGTTTTTGTAGGACGTGCGCTAGAGGAAGGGTTGTTGGGTGATATGCCGGCATGGGTTGCCTCGAATCAGCTGGGTTCTATCGCCGGTACGCTCAATATTGGCCTGGGCCTGATCTTGCCCGCCATGCCAGTGCCTGCTGATGGGGTTATTGCAGTGGTCGAAACCCGTTTTTCCGGTATGAGCGATCATATTTGTTTGCCGGTTTCACACATGCAGATGCTGGTTGATCCGGTTGCAATACAGCAAGCCTGTACATTTTTTGCCACAGGTCGCTTTCTGCATTCATCGCATCACGCGCAAGCGTGATCACGATAGATAATACGCTGAGAAAACATCAATTCAATCAGTTAATAAAGAGGGTTTGCATGGCTGGACATAGTAAATGGGCGAATATTCAGCACCGGAAAAGCGCTCAGGATGCCAAACGTGGCAAATTGTTTACCCGCTTGATTCGAGAGATTACCGTCGCAGCACGGATGGGGGGCAGTGATCCTGTGACAAATCCACGTTTGCGGCTGGCAGTGGACAAAGCACTAACAGCCAATATGACCAAGGACACTATCGAACGGGCGACCAAACGTGGTGCCGGTGAGCTGGATGGTGTGGAATACGAAGAGGTGCGCTATGAAGGCTATGGTCCGGGCGGGGTTGCTGTCATGGTGGATGCTGTTACCGATAATCGTAATCGGACAGTGGCTGAAGTGCGCCACGTTTTTAACAAGTGTGGCGGCAATTTGGGTACCAGTGGTTCCGTGGCATTCCAGTTCACTCAGCAGGGCATACTGAGCTATCCGGTAGCGAGTGATGAGGATCGTATTATGGAGGTAGCCATTGAGGCAGGTGCTGATGATGTGATTATAAACGATGACGGTTCCATCGATGTGCTGGCTGATCCAGCTACTTTTGAGCATGTGCAGGAGGTCATGAGCACGGCAGGTTTGCAGCCAGAGCAGGCGGAAGTGACGATGCGAGCGGATACGAATACCACGCTTGGCCTGGATGATGCCCAGAAAATGGTAAAGATGCTGGAGCTATTGGAGGATTTGGACGACACGCAAAATGTCTACTCCAATGCTGATATTGCTGACGACATATTGGCCCAGCTTTGAACGGTGACTGCTATTCGACTGCTGGGCGTTGATCCCGGCTCACGAATTACTGGCTACGGCATTATTGATGTAGAAGGATCGCACAGTCATCATGTGGCCAATGGTTGTTTGCATACGGCGGTTGGTCACCCATTGCCGGAACGGTTAAAGACTATATTTGAGGGTATGATAACGGTGATTGAGCGTTATCAGCCGCAAGAAGTGGCCATTGAGCAGGTTTTTATGCACCGTAACCCCGATTCAGCGTTGAAGCTGGGGCAGGCGCGTGGTGCGGCATTATGTGCCGCGGTGATGAAGGCATTGCCGGTAAGTGAGTATGCCCCGCGTGCGATTAAACAGGCCGTTGTCGGGCGAGGTTCAGCAGATAAAGCGCAAGTGCAATACATGGTAGGTTTGTTACTGGGTTTGGCCGAGCCTTTACAATCGGATGCTGCCGATGCCCTGGCTGTGGCGATTTGTCATGGTCATACCCGTCAGACCATGCAGCGGCTGGGTAAGGTCGCGATAGTACCAGCAACCCGCCGACGGTGGCGACGATGATTGGTCGGCTGTGTGGGGTATTGGTTTGGAAGCAGCCCCCCGATTTGATGATCGACGTGAGTGGCGTAGGTTACGAGCTGGAAGCGTCATTAACTACATTCCAGCGTCTGCCGGAAGTAGGGTCAGATGTGGTGCTGTTCACCCATCTGGCTGTGCGCGAGGATGCGCAGATGCTTTATGGTTTTGCCGATACCCACGAGCGGACGCTGTTTCGTAGTCTGATTCGAATCAGTGGTGTGGGAGCGCGTTTGGCCTTGTTGATTCTTTCCGGTATGAGCGTGGAACAATTTGGACGTTGTGTACGTGAAGGTGATACGGCTGCACTGGTTCGTTTGCCCGGGATCGGCAAGAAAACGGCTGAGCGTTTGATGATTGAAATGCGTGATCGGGTCGGTCAGTGGGGTTTGGGCAAAACCGGTGTGATATTGTCGGGTGAGCCGCTCGCCCCGATCATCGTCAATCCGGCAGAGGATGCGATTAGCGCGTTGGTTGCCTTGGGCTATAAGCTGCCGGAAGCGTCCCGTATGGTGCAATCCCTTGATGTTGAAGGGCTAGACAGTGAAGCGATTATTCGTCTGGCGCTGCAAGGTAGTGTGCGCTCTCGGTCATGAAATAGCACTATCTCTTTGCTGTTGGGAAACGCTTGTGCTGAGGAAGCTGCCCTTTGATCGGGGGACTGCCATCGGTTGTAAAACAGACGAAGCTTGTCATTATTTCGCTTTACTCTTTGGGGTAACATGACAGTTATGAACCCATCTGACCCGTCACAGGAACCTTTTTTTGCTCAGCAAGCAACTTAACATGACAGTTATGAACCCATCTGACCGCCTGATTTCCCCTGATGTCGGCCATGACGATTCTTCTCAGGATCGTGCCGTTCGTCCACGGCGACTTTCAGAATACATTGGGCAACAAGCCATGCGTGAGCAGCTTGAGATTTTTATCAGTGCTGCCCGTGCGCGTAATGAAGCGCTAGATCATGTCTTGTTGTTTGGGCCACCTGGGCTTGGTAAAACGACATTGGCGCATATCATCGCCGCTGAGATGGAGGTGAATTTACGCCAAACATCGGGGCCTGTGCTGGAACGTCCGGGGGATCTTGCTGCGTTGCTGACGAATCTGGAAGCCCATGATGTCCTGTTTATCGATGAGATCCATCGCTTAAGCCCTGTGGTCGAGGAAGTATTGTATCCAGCGATGGAAGACTATCAGATCGATATTCTGATTGGTGAGGGGCCGGCAGCACGTTCGATTAAACTGGATCTGCCGCCTTTTACACTGATTGGGGCAACGACACGGGCGGGTTTATTGACCTCACCCTTGCGGGATCGCTTCGGCATTGTCCATCGCCTGGAGTTTTATGCGCCAGAGGAATTGACTGAAATTGTGGCGCGTTCAGCACGGATTCTCGGTATTGAGGCTGACGGTCTTGATGGTGCTGCAGAAATTGGTTGCCGCTCACGTGGCACGCCGAGGGTCGCCAATCGTTTATTACGGCGGGTACGTGATTTTGCTGAGGTCAAGTCAGATGGCCGGATTACGGTCGAGGTAGCACGAAAAGCCCTTGATTTGCTGAAAGTGGATGAGTGCGGTTTTGACGAGCAGGATCGACGGTTACTCTATCTGGTTATTGATAAATTTAGTGGTGGGCCGGTCGGTCTGGATACCTTGGCCGCCGCATTAGGTGAAGAACGTGGCACGATTGAGGATGTGCTGGAACCTTACTTGCTTCAGCAAGGTTTTTTAATGCGAACACCACGTGGACGTACAGCGACGATTCATGCCTACCAGCATTTCGGATTAGCGCCATCCGGTTCAACTGCAAGCGGTCATTTGTTCAGTTCCTCCTCGCCTTGAGGTGTAATAATAAAGTTGTTGATCTGATCCAGTGAGCCACGAGCTGTTATGCTACCGGTGGTGTAATCCTGATCGATTAATAAAACGCTCAGGATATATTTTCTAAAATAGGTATCACCAAATTCACTTATCAGAATAAAGCGGTTTAGCTATAGTTCTCACGCTGACTTTCTTGCACCTGGCGAATAGCGGTTGGGGGTGGGGTAGAAGACAGGTAAAACGTATCTACTGTGAAGCGCTGGTTCCTTAATTATGTTTGTATATACATGCCAGGTGATTCAAAATCGGTATCAAATTACAAATATAATTAATGGGTTGGGATAAAATGAGACACTGATGGCGGGCAGTATCAAGGATGAGGGCATTAAAATGAATCGGGTAATTCAGTCCCAATGTACTTTCTGATTCTACATTCTTTAATAAGTACGGATGTTCCAACGTATGGAAAACTTTGTCTGGTCAGTACGGATTTATTATGAAGATACTGACAGTGGGGGTGTGGTGTATTACGCCAATTACCTGAAATACATGGAGCGAGCTCGCACTGAGTGGTTGCGCAGCAAGGGTTTTGAGCAGGATGATCTGTTGCATCATCAGGGGCTTATGTTTGCGGTACGGGCGCTTCATGTCGATTATCATCGGCCTGCCCGCTTTAACGACCTGCTAGATGTCGTTAGCCAGGTATTGGAGGTGCGTGGAGCCAGTTTATTATTTGCACAAAGCATCTGGCGAAACGGCGTTGAGAAGCCATTATGTAGTGCTCAGGTTAAAGTCGCTTGTATTGATGCAAAAACCTTACATGTGCGTCGAATGCCCCAGCAATTGATTAGGGAGATTGTCGTTGGACACTGAAATGTCATTCTGGAGTTTGATTAATAATGCCAGTGTAGCAGTGCAATTAATCATGTTGTTGCTGGCGCTGGTTTCACTGGTTTCATGGTGGGTGATCGCTAAAAAATACCTGGCGCTTGAAGCAGCCCGGCGGGATGCTGATGCCTTTGAGGATGAATTCTGGTCAGGCATTGATCTGAATTCATTTTATACCCGCATTCAGGGCAAGAAAGAAGAAGTGATTGGCATGGAAGCTATTTTTCTGGCCGGGTTTCAGGAGTTTACTCGTTTGCGCGCCCAGCCGGTTGTTGATACTGAGTTAGTTATCAGTGGTACACAGCGAGCGATGCGTGCGGCGGGCTCACGCGAAGTGGAAGAGCTGGAAATGTATCTGCCCATGTTGGCAACAACGGGTTCTACGAGCCCTTATATCGGCTTGTTGGGTACTGTGCTGGGGATTATGAATGCCTTTCGTTCGTTGGGCGTCGCACATCAGGCTACTTTGGCGCAGGTCGCGCCAGGGATTGCGGAAGCCCTCGTTGCTACTGCGATGGGGCTATTTGCCGCTATTCCAGCGGTCATCACCTACAATCGCTATGCGAATAATGTGGATTCACTCTCAAATCGCTATGGAACCTTTATAGAAGAATTTTCCAATATCCTGCAGCGGCAATCCTACAACTTGCGAAAAAGGGGTTGATAGATGCTCCAGCGCCGTGCACGCAATCGCCTTAAGGCAGAAATTAATATTGTTCCGTATATCGACGTGATGTTGGTGCTACTGGTTATTTTTATGGTGACTGCACCGCTACTTAATCAAGGTGTTGAAGTGAATTTGCCCAAGGCCGCGTCTGAGCCGATTGATGTCGATCCGCAAAGGATAGAGGTGATCGTGCTGTCAGTGACAAAAGGCAATCAGTGTTATCTAAATGTTGGTCCCGAAAAGGCCGAATTGGTGGATTGTCAAACGCTGGAGCCGCGCGACGATATTCATGAGTTATTGAAGCATCAGCCCCAACCGCCGGTGCTGGTGCGTGCGGATCGGCAAGTATTATATGAACGGGTGATTTTAGCGATGACTGCACTCAAAAGCGCCGGTGCGCTCAAGGTGGGTTTATCGACTGCACCGCCCGAATCTCCTTAGGGTTGTTAGCGGTTTAATTTCATGCGACTGGGATCGGGAACGCGCTATCAGGACAGGGTGGCAACGGCTTTTACGCTGGTACTGCATACGGTAGTGGGTTTTTTTTTGTTTTTTAATCTAAATACGGTGGATGATATTCATTCAGCAGAGTCAGTCGAGCCTGATGTTATTGCTGCTGAAGTTATTGACGAGCTTGCAATCCGTGCCGAAATTGCTCGTCTGGCAGAAATTGAACGCCGTCGCCAGCAGGAAGAAGCTGAGCGACAGGCAAAATTGGCACAAGCAGCACGTAAGGCGGAATTGGAACGCCAGGAACAGCTCCGTAGACAGGAACAAGCAAAGCTTAAAGCGATTGAAGAAAAGCGTAAGGCTAAGGCGGCAGCCAAACGCAAGGCCGAGATTGCAGCCAAGCGTCGGGCTGAGGAGAAACGTAAGGCCGAAGCACGGCGTAAGGCTAAAGAACAGGAGCGTAAAGCAGCAGCTGATGCGCGTAGACTCAAGGAATTGCGTTTGGCTGAAAAAGCTAAACGCAAGGCAGCAGCGGCCAAACGCGGCAGCCAGAGCCGCGAAACGGAAAGCAGCAGCAGCGGCCAAACGCGCGGCAGCCAGAGCCGCGAAACGGAAAGCAGCAGCAGCGGCCAAACGCGCGGCGGCCAGAGCCGCGAAGCGTAAAGCCGCAGCAGAAGCCAAACGCGCGGCAGCCAGAGCCGCGAAGCGTAAAGCCGCAGCAGAAGCTAAACGGAGAGCCGCTGCAGAAGCTAAACGGAAAGCCGCTGCAGAAGCTAAACGGAAAGCCGCTGCAGAAGCTAAACGGAAAGCCGCTGCAGAAGCGAAGCGTAAAGCTGAACAGGAGAGGGCGCTTCAAGTGGCCAGAAGGTTAGCACGAAGATTTGCTGTGTCCCAAATCAAGCCCTACGTTAAGCGGCGATGGGCAGTGCCGCCAGGCAGTCATGGCGGGCTGAGCTGTGAGTTGCTCATTTCAGTCAGTCGTTCAGGTGCCGTAACAGGTGTCAAAATCGCCCGCTCTAGCGGTAACAGGCTGTTTGATAATTCAGCGGTTACAGCAGTTAGAAACGCCTCACCGCTGCCTATGCCTGGCGACGACTACCAGGCGAAATATATTTCACAACAATCTCTACGCATAAAATTTAGTCCTCGGGATGCTTATTAATTTGTGTAACGGTTTAACAATGATTTAATGGAGAAGATGGGATTTTGAACATGACTAAAAAACTGCCTGGATGGATACTTGTATTAGCCGTGATATTTACAGCGAATATGGCCTATGCACAAATTACGCTGGATATTACCAAAGATGTAGAGAGCCGTACGGGTATTCCAATCACTGTTACGCCCTTTGGTGGACGTGCTCCTGTTGATGTCGCAAAAGTGATTGCCTCGGATTTGCAACGTACCGGAAAATTCTCACCCCAAAGTGCGGGAGCGCCATCCCGCTATGCAGTCTCTGGAGCCGTTCGTCGTGGAGGGCGACATGGTTATATCGTGCAGTTTCGCTTGACTGAAGCACAGGGCCAGGGAAATCCATTATTAAATCTGTCTATTAACGCCTCTGCAAAACGATTACGTCCGGTCGCCCATTATATCAGTGACCTGATTTACGAACGTATTACAGGTGAAAAAGGTGTCGCAGATACACGTATTGCCTTTGTAGCCGGAGGGCGGGGGACCTGGTTTTTAGTGGTTGCAGATGCTGATGGTCAAAATCCTCGGGTCATTCTTCGCACTCGTCAGCCATTGATGTCACCTGCATGGTCACCTGATGGCCGTAGAATTGCCTATGTATCCTTTGAGGGTCGGCGGCCACAGATTATTGTTCAGGATGTCTATAGTGGTGTTCGTCAAGTGGTATCTGCTGCACCGGGTATTAATGGCGCTCCATCATGGTCGCCTGATGGACGGCGGTTAGCCGTGACCTTGTCCAAGGATGGTAACCCGGCAATTTACGCCATCGACTTAAGCACGCTTCGGGCAGTGCGCTTGACCAAACATCAATCTATCAATACAGAAGCAGTCTGGTTACCTGATGGCAGTATTGTTTTTACTTCCGACCGCAGTGGTTCACCGCAGTTGTATCGGATTGGTAGCAGGGGCGGCGCAGCACGGCGTATAACAAATACAGGCGACTATAATGCGCGTCCTGCTGTTTCACCCGATGGTCGTCATATTGCCATGGTTCATCGGCGCGGCGGTCGCTATCACATTGCAGTACTCAATCTGGTTAACGGTCAATTTCAAGTGCTCACCCCGGGTGGGTCGTATGAGTCACCCAGTTTTTCGCCTAATGGCAAGTTTGTTATTTATTCCAATGGTCGGCGGGTAGAAGCTGTTTCACTTGATGGAAAAATCAAGCAGGATTTCGTTTTACACGGTAACGTGCGAGAGCCAGCTTGGTCACCATTTAGCCGATAATTTTTCGAGAATTACTCAATACTGTTTATAGGGAGAATCAAGATGTATCACTTTTTTCGCAGCATGATCGCCGTTACCCTGTTGGCACTGCTCGCTAGTTGTGCATCGACAGGTGAGAATACTGGTCAGGATCAGGTTCAACCAGATACCACTATTCAATCAGGTATACCTTTAACAGAGGGGCAGGAAACATATAGCTATGCCTATGATCAATCACCTACCAGCTATGAAACGTATGATACAGGCACTGGCAATGTCTATCCGGGGCTTCCTGCTGATCCGGCGCAGTCCGGCCAGACCACTGATTATGGACAGAATACTACGGGCATAAACGATACTGGAGCGAGCATGGTTTCAGCCGATCGTATTGTTTATTTTGAGTTCGATAGCACCAATATTCTACCTGAGAGTCGGGCTGTTATTGAAAAACAGGCGAGTTATCTGGCGAGTAATCCCAATATTATCACTCAATTGGAAGGGCACACGGATGCGAGTGGTAGTCGTGAATACAATATTGCACTGGGTGAGCGGCGGGCAAATGCGGTACGCGAGTACATGCTGGCCAGAGGCGTGCCACAACAGCAAATCCGGGTCGTCAGCTTTGGTGAGGAACGGCTTACTGGCGGGCAGGCTGCAATGGATCGGCGTGTAGAGATTCTCTACTGAAAAGACGAGCATTATGCCCAGCGTCAGGGTAAGTGTATCAGCAACTGTATTCGTGGGTGTCTTGCCATTGTCGTTTGGTCGTGCTCATGCACAGTACCCGCAGGATAGCCGTTTGGCCATAGATTTACGCCATCGGGCTGGGCAACTTGAGGGGGAACCTGCGATTGCTGCGTGGTGAGTTGGTGTACTATCGTCAGGAACCGGAGGCATTGAGGCGAGCCGTCGCCAAAACGGATTACCCCATCGGGAGGGGATACCCGCAGTATCGGTACCAGAGCAGCCCGTCACAGAACCTGGAGCAACGGCTGCTCTGAAATATACAACCGTTATTCCAACAGCCGAGTCAAAGGCTAATGGAACGGAGCAGGGATGTTTCGATGCAGCAGGCGCCAAATGAATTTCGTGAAGGGCGCTATGCACAGGCTATCGCCGGTCTTGAGCAGTTTTTGACGGACTATCCTGATAGCGATCAGGCAGATAATGTACAGTATTGGCTTGGTAAGCCGTACTGCCCCGGTGGAGATAATGAGGCTGCCAAAAAAGTCTTTATCAGGCTGGGTATGCGTTATTCCAAGGGTAAACGTATGCCGGATACCTTGTTGAGATTGGGTTATATCTATGAAAAGCAGGATAAGCTGAAGCGGGCAAAAGAAATTTTACAAAAACCGTAACAAGTATAGCGCAAATTATCACTATAAATTGTTCCAGTTTATAGTGATAATTTGCGCGTTAAAACAGATGGATATAGCGGAACCAATTCATCAGATTTAATGGGTTCCGCTATATTGATCGGGATTATGTTGTATCGTGGTTATAAAATCCTGATGAAAATTGAGCTGAGACTCGTATAATCGTCTGCCTTGCGGACAGGGTGTCCGTGAACGATGAATACGAGGCTCATGCAAGAAGTATGGAACTGATACGTGGTCAGCATAACCTGCGCCCCCGACATCGCGGTTGTGTAGCGACCATTGGCAATTTTGACAGTGTGCATCTTGGTCATCAGGCTGTTCTCGATCAATTGACACGACCATCAGCGCGTTTAGGCGTCCCTCGGCTGGTCATTACCTTTGAGCCACAGCCCCAAGAATTTTTTGCCGCTACTACAGCGTCGCCGGCCCGTCTGATGCGGTTGCGGGAGAAATTGATAGCACTGGAGGGTTTGGGCATTGAGCGAGTCTTGTGCCTGGTGTTCGATCGGCAGTTGGCTGCGTTGTCTGCACAGCGTTTTATCAATGATTTATTACTGAAAAAGCTTGATATTCGCTTTCTGGTGGTAGGTGACGATTTTCGTTTTGGGCATCGCCGTACAGGTGATTTTGCGATGCTATGCGCAGCCGGTCGTCGCCATGGTTTTGAGGTTGCCAGCAACCGAAGTTATATTGTTGGTGGCGAGCGGGTGAGTAGTACCCTGATTCGCCAAGCGTTGAGTGAAGGTGACCTTGAACGAGCAGCACAATTATTGGGGCGGCCCTATACCATGTGTGGGCGGGTAGCGCATGGTGACCGTCGAGGGCGCACCATCGGTTTTCCAACCGCCAATATTCATTTGCATCGACGGGTTACACCTGTTTATGGTGTTTATGCCGTGTTGATGAGTGGTTCCGGTTTGCGCCCCTATCCAGGTATTGCCAATGTAGGATGCCGTCCGACTGTTCAAGGTGAGCGCGAGCGCCTGGAGGTACATTTGCTCGACTTTGACGGTGATCTTTATGGTCAACATGTCAAGGTTGATTTTCTGCACTACTTGCGCCCGGAGCAGCGCTTTGAGTCACTATCCACGCTGCAAGGCCAGATCCGGATGGATGAACAGCAGGCTCGACGCTATTTTGCCGCGCAGGGTATTTTGCATTAGCTTGGCTGTTAACTCCTTTGATTAAAGAACCCTGTGCCTGATTGACCAAGAGGCTTCACGTGACTGATTATAAAGATACTCTGAACCTTCCCCAGACCGCTTTTCCGATGCGAGGCAATCTTGCCAGGCGTGAGCCAGAGATACTACAGCGCTGGCAGGCGATGGGTTTATATCATCGACAGCGTACTGAATTTGCAGGTCGTCCGAAATTCGTATTACATGATGGCCCGCCTTACGCCAATGGTGTCATTCATATTGGTCATGCGGTTAATAAGATATTGAAGGATATTATTGTTAAGGCACGCACGCTGAGTGGCTTTGATGCACCCTATATTCCTGGCTGGGATTGTCACGGCTTACCGATTGAACAGGTGGTGGAAAAGAAACTGGGCAAGGTCGGGGTTAAGGTCAATGCTCACGAATTTCGTGATGCCTGCCGTGCGTTTGCCACCGAGCAGGTTGCAAGTCAAAGTGCCGATTTTCAGCGTTTGGGTGTATTAGGTGATTGGGAAAAGCCCTATCTGACCATGGATTTTCGTGCCGAGGCCGATATTGTGCGTTCGCTGGCACGAATCGTTGCGAAAGGTCACTTGCACCGTGGTTTCAAGCCGGTACATTGGTGTATCGATTGTGGCTCAGCGCTGGCTGAAGCTGAAGTTGAATACGAGGATCGTGATTCTCACGCTATTGATGTGCGCTTTGTAGTGAGTGATACCGAAGCTTTGTTGGCGCGTTTTCGACATGTTGATGGTCACGTTGGTCATGGTACGCTGTCCGTTGTGATCTGGACGACAACGCCATGGACATTGCCAGCCAATCGGGCTGTTGCTGTCAATGCCGGACTTGAATATGTCATGGTGCAGCTTGAGACCGATCAAGGTGCAGAACGTTTGGTAGTGGCTGAGGCGCTGCTGAAAGATTCGCTGGCCCGTTGGCAGGTTGATGATTATCAGGTGATGGCTTACGGTTCCGGTGCTGATTTGGAAGGTTTGGCGTTGCAACATCCTTTTTACGATCGTGAAGTGCCGATTATCCTGGGTGATCATGTCACGACGGAAGCCGGTACGGGCGCAGTTCATACGGCACCTGCCCATGGACAGGAAGATTATGTTGTTGGGTCGCGCTATGGCTTGCCGGTGGATAATCCGGTAGGTGCTGATGGCAGGTTTTTACCTGATACGCACCTGTTTGCCGGCCTGCATGTTTTTGCCGCAAATGATCGGGTAATCGATACCCTCAAGATGCAAGGCATGTTGTTGCGTGTATCCAATCTACGCCATAGTTATCCTCATTGCTGGCGACACAAAACACCGATTATCTTTCGTGCAACCCCGCAATGGTTTATCAGCATGGAGCAAAAGGGTTTGCGGACTCGTGCCCTGGAGGAAATCACAAAGGTGCATTTTACCCCCGACTGGGGAGAAGCACGCATTCAGGGCATGGTTGCCAATCGACCCGATTGGTGTATTTCCCGGCAGCGTTACTGGGGTGTACCGATAACCTTGTTTGTTCATCATCAAAGTGGTGAATTGCACCCGAATACCCAGGATCTGATGGAGCAGGTAGCGCAGCGAATCGAGCAGGACGGTATTGATGCCTGGTTTGAACTTGATCCAGTAGATGTGCTGGGTGAGGATGCAGCCGAGTATGTCAAGGTGACCGATACGCTGGATGTGTGGTTTGATTCAGGCACAACACATGCCTCGGTATTGGAGCGTCGTTCAGAGTTGCATTTTCCGGCCGAGTTATATCTGGAAGGCTCTGATCAACATCGTGGTTGGTTCCAGTCCTCACTCCTGGCATCGGTTGCAATGAATGATGTTGCACCTTATAAGGGATTGCTGACGCATGGTTTCACTGTGGATGCCCAGGGACACAAGATGTCGAAATCCATGGGGAATGTCGTTGCACCGCAAAAGGTGGTTAATTCACTGGGGGCTGATGTGTTGCGGCTTTGGGTAGCGGCAACCGATTATCGCGCTGAAATGGGGGTCTCTGATGAGATTCTTAAGCGGATGTCTGATTCTTACCGACGGATGCGGAATACGGCTCGTTTCTTGTTGGCAAATCTTAATGGTTTTGATCCGGCCGCCCATTTGTTGCCACCAGAGCAAATGCTGGCACTGGATCGCTGGGCGGTGGATCGTGGCTATCGCCTGCAGGAGGAAATCCTGGCAGCTTACCAGCACTATCAATTCCATCTTATCTATCAGAAGATTCATAATTTCTGCTCAGTAGATATGGGCAGCCTGTATCTGGATATCATCAAGGATCGCCAATATACAACAGGTCGTGATAGTGTTGCCCGACGTTCAGCACAAACAGCGATGTATCATATTCTGGAAGCGATGGTGCGTTGGTTGGCGCCGATTCTTAGCTTTACTGCTGAAGAGATTTGGCAAAATATGCCGGGCGAACGCAGTACATCCATCTTTTTGACATCGTGGTACCCGGGCCTGTTTGCGCTCGACGATGACAGTGCTTTTGATACGGGCTATTGGGAACGGTTGATTGTTGTCCGTGAGGCTGTTAGCAAGGAACTGGAGGCATTGCGGGTTGCCGGTGGTATTGGCTCAGCACTGGATGCCGAGGTGGATTTGTATTGCGATGAAGCGTTAATTTTCGATCTAAACCGCCTGGGTGATGAGCTGCGCTTTTTCCTGATTACATCATACGCACGGGTGTTACCATTGACAGGACATTCAGCGGATGCAGTGGCGGTGCAGGTCAATGGGCAAACACTGGCTATTCATGTAATGGCCAGTCATCATCCCAAGTGTATCCGTTGCTGGCATCATCGTGAAGATGTTGGGCAACATGCCGAGCATCCCGAGTTATGTGGGCGCTGCGTAGAAAATGTGGCGAATAACGGTGAAGCTCGGTATTTTGTGTGATATTGATATTTGCGATTGACCAAAATTCAGCGTCTGAAGTGTGTTGTATGGTTGGCAGGCTCTGAGGAGACAGCTAGAATGGAACACCTTCGGAGAGGTGGCAGAGTGGTCGAATGCGGCGGTCTTGAAAACCGTTGATCCGCGAGGATCCGTGGGTTCGAATCCCACCCTCTCCGCCATTTTTTGTACCCGATGAAGTACCTCCCGGGTATTATGCCGTGTGCTTCTTGTAAGTCGTGATCCCTATAGCGCGAACACACACTATAAATTGGAACAATTGGTAGTGATAATTTGTGCTTTAAAAGCAGATGGGTATAGCGGAACCCATTAAATTTGATTAATGGATTCCGCTATATAGAAAAAGCATTATAATCTGGCATAAAAAATGCTGCTTTCTTAAGTAGCAAATTAATATTGTCTCAACGCGGGGGTATCGCGAACGCCATCCCGGAACGTAACAAGCCTGTAAGCACTGGCGTGACTGCGGGCACGGTGGGCGGGGAAAAAACGCTCGTCTACGTGGATGAAAGCGGCGTTGCACTTGCCGCCAGTTGCCGTCATGGGTATACGCTACGGGGGACAACGCACCTATGGCCTCGTGTCAGGCTATAAACGACCCTGGATGTCACTGCTGGCGGCTTGGATCGGGATCACGGCTGGAAGCGCCGCTGGTGTTTGGCGACACCTGCAACATCGCCGTGTTCAATAGCTGGCTAACCCGGCAACTGTGCTCGTTGGTTGACCCCTCAACATGATGTCGTCGTCCTGGGTCCTGGACACTGCCGTTTTCCACGAAAGCGCTAAAACGCACCAACTGATCAAAGATCGCGGTGCTTTTTCTGACTTTAACCCCATCGAAGGCGGTTTCGCCACCCTCAAAAAACACCGCGAATACCAATCCCCTCAAACCCTGGATGACTTGATTAAATATTATCGACAACTTGGGATTGACTATAGGCAATCTATGGATTGACTGGATGAATGCCTCCCTCGAGATATAACAAGCGAGGCATTTATCTTTAAAAGATGACCCAGGTTGCACTGATGGTTCAGGCGACAAATTTCACCTGATCAGCTATATCCCGATATTCCTGCACCTGATCAAAATTCAGGTAGCGATAGATTTCGTCACCCTTAATGGTTATTTCACCCATATAGCTCATGTACTCATCAAAGGTTGGAATTTTGCCCAGTAAGGCACAGACGGCTGCCAGCTCTGCTGAACTCAGGAATACATTTGCACCTTTACCCAAACGGTTCGGAAAATTGCGGGTCGAAGTCGACACAACCGTTGCGCCGTCAGCTACACGTGCCTGATTACCCATACATAATGAGCAACCGGGCATTTCCATCCGCGCCCCGGCGGTACCATAAATAGCGTAATAGCCTTCTTCGCTTAATTGATGGGCATCCATACGGGTGGGTGGGGAAATCCACAGTCGAGTCGGAATATTTGATTGACCATTCAGTACCTTGCCCGCAGCACGGTAGTGACCGATATTAGTCATGCAAGAACCGATGAAGACTTCGTCAATCTTGTTATCGGCAACGTCGGCCAAGGTTTTGACATCATCGGGATCATTGGGGCAGGCCAGTAACGGCTCTTTGATATCAGCCAGATCAATGTCAATGACGGCCGCATATTCAGCGTCAGCATCCGGTTCCATAAGGACGGGATTGGCCAGCCATTCTTCCATGCCCTTGATGCGGCGTTCCAGGGTCTTGGCATCCTGATAGCCGCCGGCAATCATCCATTTGAGCATGGTGATGTTGCTGTTCAGGTATTCGATAATCGGTTCTTTATTCAAACGCACGGTACACCCGGCAGCCGAGCGCTCAGCAGAGGCATCAGACAATTCAAAGGCTTGCTCTACCTTGAGATTAGGCAGGCCCTCGATTTCAAGAATACGTCCAGAGAAAATATTCTTTTTGCCTTCTTTGGCGACGGTTAGCAAGCCAGACTGTATCGCGGCGTAAGGAATTGCATTAACCAGATCACGCAAGGTAATCCCTGGTTGCATCTCACCTTTAAAACGTACCAGTACCGATTCTGGCATATCCAGTGGCATAGAGCCGGTAGCGGCAGCAAAAGCAACTAATCCCGAGCCTGCCGGGAAGCTAATGCCAATCGGAAAACGGGTATGGGAATCACCACCGGTACCAACGGTATCGGGCAATAGCATTCGGTTAAGCCAGGAATGGATGATGCCATCGCCAGGGCGCAGTGCCACACCAGCACGACTGGAGATAAAGTCAGGTAAGGTGTGGTGGGTCTCGACATCAACGGGCTTCGGGTAAGCGGCTGTGTGACAGAAAGATTGCATCACCAGGTCAGCAGAAAAGCCGAGGCAGGCCAGATCTTTTAACTCATCACGGGTCATCGGTCCGGTGGTATCCTGAGAGCCAACGGTCGTCATTTTTGGCTCGCAGTAGGTGCCAGGACGGATACCTGCAACACCACAGGCTTTACCAACCATTTTCTGTGCCAGGGTAAAGCCCTTGCCAGTATCGGCGGTGGGTACCGGACGACGAAATACCGTAGACGGCTCTAGCGACATTACCTCACGGGCCCAGTCGGTCAAGCCCCGACCGATAATCAGATTGATACGCCCACCGGCCTGTACTTCGTCTAAAAGTACATCGGATTTAAAGCTGAAGCGGCTTAGTTCTTCGCCACTGTCATGATCTTTGACAACGCCCTCATAGGGGTAAATATCGATGACATCACCCATATTCATCTTGGTGACATCGCAATCCGTAATCGGTAATGCGCCGGCATCTTCTTGCGTATTGAAGAAAATGGGTGCAATTTTGCCACCCAGACAATAACCACCAAAGCGCTTGTTAGGGACATAGGGAATATCTTCGCCTGTCCACCAGAGTACCGAGTTGGTGGCCGATTTGCGGCTGGAACCAGTACCGACCACATCACCAACATAAGCAACCGGATGGCCTTTTTCCTTGAGCGATTCGATGAGTTTAAGCGGGCCGACCTTACCGGGTTCATCGGGCTCGATTCCGGGGCGGGCCATTTTCAGCATGGCCAGACCGTGCAGTGGAATGTCAGGGCGGCTCCAGGCATCGGGAGCAGGGGACAGGTCGTCAGTATTCGTTTCGCCAGAAACCTTGAATACAGTGACGGTCACCTTTTCCGGCACTGCATCACGACGGGTAAACCACTCAGCATCGGCCCAGGATTGCATGATCTGTTTGGCATGATCGTTACCTGCGTCTGCTTTTTCCTTAACAGTGTAGCGTTTGTCAAACATCAGAAGTGTATTTGACAGCGCTTTGGCTGCGGTAGCAGCGCATTCAGTGTCATCCAGCAAGTCGATTAAGGGCTGGATGTTATATCCACCCAGCATAGTGCCGAGCAGTTCGGTGGCGCGAATACGGGAAAGTAAGGGTATCCGGGTATTTCCCTTGGCGACATCGGCGAGAAAAGCCGCCTTGACATACGCCGCCTGATCGACACCGGCTGGCACGCGGTGGGCCAATAATTCCAGCAGGAAATCTTCTTCACCTTTGGGTGGGTTCTTAAGCAATTTAACCAGATCGGCGGTTTGCTGTGGATCCAGCGGTAGCGCAGGAATACCTAGAGCAGCACGTTCAGCAGCATGTTGGCGATAATTTTCGAGCACGGAAAACCCCCTTGGGACGTGGTGTTGCGATTCCCGTCAAAGCGGGATTGGCTTATCGGGCTGGATTTAACCCGTATAGCCTTTTGTAAAAAATGGTTTTGTATTATAGCGGTAAGCGGTCGGTACCGGATAGGCTCATTCTTAATCCAGCAAGCTGTGCTCACCTTAAATTAGTAGTACTTTTAGGCGTTACGCAGTTGGCAGGATCGAGCACAGCATATAGTGGTTTGAAACGCATCTCGCCTACCAGATGAGCGTCAACTGCGTAACTCTTAACTTTAAGAGTGTAGAACAGGCCTTGAAATCCCGGCGCTGGCTGAAATAGTCGCTGGCATGCTTTTGTAGGGGGTATTGAAATGGGTATTTAAAAAGCGCTGCTGTTGCAAAATATAGCGGAACCCATTAAATCTGATTCGTTGGTTCCGCTGTATCCATCTGTTTTAACGTGTAAATTATCAGTATAAGTTGTTCCAGTTTATAGTGTTTGCGCTATAAATATCGAGAAATCAAATTATCAAGATGCACATCGCTTACTGTTTTGAGTAGGGAAATGAACTGTTGGTTTAATTGGGAACTTGCCTAAAAGGCAAGCCATCGTGCTGAGCTGCCTTATTCAAGCTGAAAAAAGCCCTTCTGTACAATTGGTGCTGAAAGAACTGAATTACGCTTTAAAAATGATTTTTTGTATTAAAAAGTTATCTTCACGCTTTATATAGTAAAGATAGCGTTGAATTAATAGTGATCACTATCGTATCAAAATGACGCTATATCGAAAACTATATTGTACTAAATGTGCAAAATATTGACACTTTTTGAGCGCAATTTGTCACCTACTGTTGAAGGGATAGTCTGGCTTTGAGATTCGCAGCCAGGAATTAAGTGAGGCTAGCTAAATAGTGCCGTCAATTTTTACGCCATACGTCGATGCACTGGATGTAGGCAGAGGCAAGGAATGAAGCGGTGTTTTTTGGCATAGTAGCCATGTTGCCCTACCGGTAAAAAACGATGCTGTGTATTTTTTCCATCCCCCCATCAGGGGGCAGATCACGCTACGGTATCCCGGTGTGCAATATCCAGAAAACAGCGTTGATAAATAAACGATTATCCGTTGAGGGTCGTCCCACCCTGCCCGCACCTTGCGGCAGATGTGGTTCTAATCGTACTTGGAGCGTATCGTCGATATGCTGTCATATCGCCCAGCCGCTATGATGTGATCCAGAGACACTCTGATAAAAAGATCATAAGCTGATTAGCTTGACGACGTTGATCCAGGTTGTGCGGCTATTTTGCGCCGGATATTGTCTCTTGCCAGATCCAGTAGCGCGACAGGCGGTTCGTAGCCGTTTTGGCGGCAATCCAGCAGGTATTTGTTCAGTTGTGACTCAGTATCCTGCTGATTGGCTGAATTGATGACATCCAGAAGTTTAAGCATTTGCGGGGCGGGGACAGTGGCAACAGTTTGAAACATTGGGCGAATTCCTTACAGTGGACAAAAATGCAGTTATTTTGAGTATCAACTAAGCATATTTCGTGCCAGTATTGAAGTGGCGCAACCCAATTTTACAGTTAAGTAGAAACACCCGGATCTTACTGATTCAGGTTAACCGCATTAAAATAGTGGTTTTACCTTTGGGGTATTTATGACGGAACCAATTAAATCTGATTGATTGATTCCGCTATATCCATCTGTTTTAACGCGCAACCACTATAAATTGTTCCAATTTATAGTGGTTGCGCTATAGCCGTAGCAAGACAGATGAGCGGCACAACGCTTCTGAAGATCATGTGTGGCGTAGCAACCACGCTTAGTGCCCCCCCTTTGGGAATTAAAAATCCCTCGTCTTCAGGTGAAGGTGAAGTGTTACAAAGTCGCGTATGCGACATGACAGACAAGGCAGCCATGGCAAGCACGATTTGACGATTCATCTGATCGGGTTGTCGCAGTACCGCAAACGGGTGCTTCGGTATCCTGTAGCGAAGCGGACTCGGGATCTGAATTTGTCAGATCGCGATGGAGCATGGTCTTCATGGTATCCCGGCCAAAGCGGTAAAAGTGGTAAAGGAACACCGATAAAATGATTGATAGGTACATCAATGCACAGGAAGGTGAGCCAGTCCACAACGTATAGTCAATTTCAAATTGATCTGGATTGTTAACCCCTCGATTTATAATCGAAGGTTGTTTCGTTCAGGCGATCACCTTGAGGAACGTTAAATGCCACCCCAATCCAGCCAGTACACGCGATTATCACCGGCGGCTCCCTATTTTTTACCGGATTTTTGTGTGCCACAAACACTGTTTTTGTTCATCTTGTCCATCGAGTTATTAGCGTTGGTGCTTGCGCTGGTGCCAGGGCAAGGGTGGAGCCGATTCTGGATTGATTTAAACAATATCTCTTTTGTGTGCCAATCTATTGGGATTATTAGTGCAGTGACGCTTTGCCAGATTCGGCCACGACTGATAGCACTGAGTACACCGCTTGCAACTCTGGCAGTGCTGGTGTTAACGCAAGCTGCAATTATGGTCGTAACGGGGTTAACACTGTGGGCAACCGATTATTCGATGACGTGGGTACATTTTGTCGAGAATATACCGGTTCTGGGGCGCAATCTGGCGATTGGTGCGATCGTGACATTGGTCGCCTTGCGTTATCTTTATGTTCAACATCAGTGGCAGCAAAGTGTTGAGGCAAGAACTCACGCCCGAATACAGGCGCTCCAGGCACGGATTCACCCGCATTTTCTGTTTAATACATTTAATACTATCGCCAGCCTGATTCAGACCCGGCCGGATCAGGCCGAGCAAGCGGTGCTGGATTTGGCCGACTTGCTCCGTTCGGCCTTGGCCTGTCAGGAGCAGGTACCCTTGGGTGATGAACTGGAATTGACCCGCCGCTATCTGGCTATTGAACAGCTACGTCTTGGGGAAAGGTTACAGGTGAAGTGGCAACTGGATGATGAGTTGCCAATGACCATGCCATTCCCGTCATTATTGTTGCAACCGCTGGTGGAGAATGCAGTGCGCCATGGTATTCAGACGCTACCGGATGGCGGCTGTTTGGGTATAAAAATCACAAAAACTGATGCACAACAGGGTTCATTGCAATTTACGATTAGTAACCCTCGTCAAGTCAAGGCGGGTGATTCGCCACCAACGGGGCAAGGGTACGCACAAGCTAATATTCGCCAGCGATTGGCACTGATTTTTGGGCAATCCTGTCGTTTAGAGGTCGTAGACGCTGCCGATCATTACCGTGTCATGTTTATCGTGCCCGTACAATCGCGGAGCTGAGCCGCGAGGCTGTTGAAGCGGAGCAAGCGTGCTTGCGAGGCCGAAACACCACAGTCGGCTCCAGTGACATGTTGCGGCGCAAGCTGCCAGCAACGTGGGGATAGCACAGCGCTAACTTAAGCTATAAGCATTTTGGGACCGGTCACACGTCAGCATTAAAGTCGTTTTGGTGATAAGCGAAGCGTGAATTTGGAAAATCGACCAAGGAAAGTGTTGCAATGCACATTTTAATCGTTGATGACGAGCCGCTTGCCCGTGATCGATTACGAACCTTGCTGGATCGTTTGGCGGACTATCAGGTTTGTGGCGAAGCCAGCGATGGCCTGGAAGCTTTGCGATTAACGCAAATACTCCATCCTGATATCGTATTGCTTGATATTGAGATGCCAGGTCTGGATGGTCTGGAAATCGCCCGGCGTCTGGCTACGTTTGAGCAGCCGCCCGCTATTGTGTTTACTACCGCTCACAGTAAATATGCGTTAAACGCTTTTGGTGCACAGGCCATTGCGTATCTGCTTAAACCGGTACGGCTGGAAAAGCTGGAGCAGGCATTGGCCGATGCACACCGATTGAATCGCGCCCAGCTAGCACATTTGGCAGCAGAACCTGAAAAAACAAAGGAGCAGCAACGCAGCTATATGCGGGTGCAGGTTGGCCAGCGACTGGATTTGATTCCGCTAGCCGATGTGTTCTATTTTCGGGCCAATCAAAAATATGTGGTGGTGCGGCACCGTCATGGCGAAGCATTGATCGAGCAATCACTAAGAAGCCTGGAACAGGAATTAGGCGCACGAGTGATTCGGGTGCATCGCAACGCATTGGCGATTGTGGTACAGGTTGCCGGACTCAAGAAAAAACCGGACGGTAGTACGGTTGTAATATTTCAGGATATTGTCGATGAGCTGGAAGTCAGCCGTCGTCACCTTCCGGTCATTCGCCAGTTTTTAAAAGAAAGCTGAGTTTGGTTTTGGTATCAGAAATCAATTTCATAATCAATACATAACGGGGCATGATCGGAGAACCGTGATTCACGATAAATTGTGGCGGTGCTGATTGTGTGGCTTAAATTGGGTGTCACGATTTGATAATCAATGCGCCAGCCGACGTTGTTTTGCCAGGCTTGCCCACGGTTTGACCACCAGGTGTATTGATCCGGTTCGGGATTGACCACCCGAAACGCATCTACCCAACCCCGGGTACCTAACAGGTCGTCAAACCAGGTGCGCTCTTCCGGTAGAAAACCGGAATTTTTGCGGTTTGCTCGCCAGTTTTTGAGATCAATTTCCTTGTGGGCAATATTCCAGTCACCACAGAGAATGAAGCGGCGACCGCTGGCCTGCATGGCTTGTAACAGCGTTGTGAGTCGTGCCATAAAATCGAATTTTATGGCCTGTCGCTCTGATTTGGCCGAGCCTGAAGGTAGATACAGTGAGACCACACTCAGGTTATCAAAGCGTGCTTCCAGCCAGCGACCTTCAGTATCACATTCCGGCCAGCCCAGTCCGGTCAGTACCTGGTCGGGCTGGCGACGGGTATACAGCGCCACGCCACTGTAGCCTTTGCGTTCGGCGTCGTGGTAGTAGCCGTGAAAACCGGTCGGTTGATGTTGCTCTGGTGATAGTTGACGGGCTTGTGCCCTGGTTTCCTGAATACACACGACATCGGCATTTTGCAGGTTTAGCCAGTCAAAAAAACCCTTGCGGGTTGCAGCGCGGATGCCGTTGACATTTAAAGTAATCACCCGCATCAGTGTATATCTCTCCGGTTTGTTATCAGGGTGCGCGGAAGGCCCCGTCCTTTAGATCGGGGAGGGTGAGTGCAGACACCGAAGGTGTCCTATACTGCCTCTGTTGCCAGAGGATAGTGTACGGCGGGACACGCCGAAAGTAACGTCTGTTAGAAACGGGAATGTGAGTCCTGTGGAGGTATGCGGTTGCCTTGAGCGTGTAAAATCTCCATCGGGGATAATACGCGAAAACCGGGCCAATCATTTCCACGGGCAGTCTTGGAGCAGGAACCCACCAAAGCGACTTCGGGAAGGCCCGATGCCTTCACCGAGCACCTTAGAGATCCCTGTTCTTTAGGACAGGGAGGACGTCAAAGGTCGCGCTAAACAGACTTGCATTTTGACAAGATGGTTTGGTGTTATTGCCTGTGTTTTGACAGGCAACGTATCCCGGATAGGTCATCGATTGAGCGGCGTTGTGCGATAGAGCCGCTATGATACGCAATTTATTCATTGCAACCGGAAGCTGGCGCCATGCAGGATTATCAGTATGAATTTCTCAAGTTTGCCATTGATCGTGGTGTATTACGCTTTGGTGAATTTTCCCTCAAGTCAGGGCGGGTCAGCCCCTATTTTTTCAATGCCGGTCTGTTTAACAGCGGCACAGCGTTGGCGCAACTCGGTCGGTATTATGCCGCTGCGATCGTGGAAAAAGGTCTGATATTCGACATTTTATTTGGGCCGGCTTATAAGGGAATTCCGCTGGTGGCGACGGTTGCCGTGGCACTGGCGGAATATCATCAACGCGATGTGCCGTGGTGCTTTAACCGTAAGGAAGCCAAGGATCATGGTGAAGGTGGATGCCTGGTAGGTGCGCCATTACGGGGGCAGGTGTTGATTGTGGATGATGTCATAACCGCAGGCACGGCAATTCGTGAGACCATGCAGTTGTTGGCCACCGAGCAAGCAGCGGTGCCGACAGGTGTCATGATTGCTTTGGATCGGCAGGAACGAGGGCAGGGCGGCTACTCAGCGGTGCAGGAAGTGGTGCATACACAGGGCATTGCTGTCACCAGTATCGTGACGCTTGATGATGTGGTCGCCTATCTGGAAGAGCAGCCGGGCTATGCTGTGCAGTTGATGGCCATGCGGGCCTATCGGCAACAGTATGGTATTCGTCGGTAGCGTGCTGATGGGTGCTTTAAGGTACTGGAACGCGGAGGTCGCAAGGCGACGGCGGCGCAGCTGTTTGCGGTGAGTCATGCCACGATCTACAGTTGGCTATTACGGGGTGCGTATTTGGAAGCCCAACATCCCGGATCGGCGCGTGGGTGTGGACGGAACAGGCTGGCGCAGTGGAGATCAGGATTCCAGTAATGGGTTCGACAACCACGAACATTTACGCAATCCTCTGGTACAGAAACGCCCAGGATTTTGGTCTTGAAGATCGGTAATGCTGTGCAGTTCAACCGATAATTTCGTAGCTTGTAGTAATGCTGGATAATCTGCGCGACTTGCGGGCCCTCGGTAGTATCCGGGCGGCAGAAGCATAGCGTACTGTGTTCCTGGCAATAACCACGTGCGATCAGATCAGTGGTAGAGTTGATTTCGGCACTGCACAGTCGGGTTGGTCCGGGAAGTTGTACCAGTATTTCAGCAATTTTTAGCTCGTCTCGTTGTGCAAAAGCGGTCGCCAGCGTCTGCACGACTTTTTGGTTCAGGTACGACTGATCGGTGGCCGGTTGCCGTTGTAGCCATTTGGCATAGTGGTCTGCATCAGGCAGTCCGGACAGATCGGGACGCAGCAGGCTGGTGCCTACCATGCAGGTTAGTTAGATTGGCTCATCGCACCCATTTACGCCAATTCAATTTGGTGTTGGTTAATTTGATAGTGCGGGTGGCGCGGGTCAAACCAGCAAAGCCAGTCTCCAGAGGGTGGTCGGCAGGAAAATCCGTCGCTGCAGGCTGGAATACAGATGATGAAAGCGAAGGCGGTTCTGTGAAGCCAGCCGACCCTCGCTGTCTAGGCGCAATGGTGTCAGCAGATGCAGGGCCAGCTGTTCGGGACAGGGCGGTGTAATAGGAACGACGGCCGGCAACGGGTACAGGCGGTGTATTGAGCACACCGAGGCGACACGCATGTATCCAGTTTTTCTGGCTAGTGGTACCCGCAAGAATTTTCCGCGCAACCTGGTACAGGGTGTGGCTGTAATTACACACGTTCCAGTCTTTTGCACACACCGCGAGCCTGGCTTAAATAACCCGGGAGAATCTTTGGGTAGCCTGCTCTCGTAAGTAGCGGTCAAACACCATGCAAATGTTACGAATCAACAAACGTCCGGCAGGCAATACTTGGATGCCATGCTCATCCAGGGCTAATAATTGATCCGCTTGCATGTCAGCCAGGTCGTCTAGCTCGGCTGCGAAATAGTCATGAAAACGGATAGCATACTGACGCTCAATCGTCGCGAAATCCAAGGTGAAATTGCAAATGAGTGTAGTAATCACCGCTCGCCGTAATTGATCATCTGCATCAAGCTGTACACCTCGAAAGATCGCTAGTTGCTCCTTGGCAATTTGTGCGTAGTAGTCTTCTAGCGTTTTACGATTTTGGCTATAGCTATCACCGACCATGCCAATTGACGTTGCCCCAAATCCAATCAGGTCACAGTGTGCGTGAGTGCTGTAGCCCTGAAAATTCCGGTATAACGTTCCTATTTGCTGTGCCTGTGCCAGTTCATCTTCCGGCTTGGCGAAATGGTCCATGCCAATATAGACATAGCCGGCATGGGTGAGCTTTTCGATGACTGTTTTCAGAATTTCCAGTTTTTCTGAAGGCGATGGCAAGGCCCGGGCATCAATCTGGCGCTGGATTTTAAATAAATCGGGTAGATGTGCGTAGTTAAAAACCGAAATACGGTCAGGGCTCTGGGCAATGATGTCATCAACAGTATGGGCAAAACGGGTAACGGTTTGCAGGGGTAAACCGTAAATTAAATCGACGCTGATAGATTTGAAACCCTCGTGGCGGGCCGCTTCCATTGTTTTCAGAGTGATTTCACGCGATTGAATACGGTTGACAGCTTTTTGAACCTGCGGATTAAAATCCTGTACACCCAGACTGAGCCGGTTAAAACCTAATTCACGTAACAAGGCAATAGTGCCATTGTTTGTTTCACGGGGATCGACTTCGATGGAGTATTCGCCCTGGTCATCATCAAGCAATTGAAAGTGATTACCAATAACACGCATCAGTTCGCGCATTTCATCGGTACTGATAAATGTTGGGGTGCCTCCGCCCCAGTGGAGTTGTGTCACAGGGCGTTCGCGGTCAAATAATGCACCTTGTAGCGCAATTTCCTGATGCAGATGATCAAGGTAGGGTACGGTATGACGGCGATTTTTAGTAATGATCCTGTTACACGCACAGTAGAAACAGACCGTGTCACAAAATGGAATATGGAAGTAGAGTGACAGTGGTCTGCCCGAAGCATTACTTTGCAAGGCCATATCCCGGTACTGTGCTTCACCGAAGCCCTCATGAAACTGTACAGCAGTTGGGTACGAGGTATAGCGAGGCCCCGCCTTGTCATATTTGCGAATCAGGTCGAGGTCAAAGGCGATGGTGGTATTCATGGCTGTATCCGCTGGGTCGATGAAAAAACAGACAGAATTTTATAAAGCAGTTCGATAGTGTCACTAAACTCATGAGTCTGTGTATAGAGATGCTCTGGATCACGCCATGGAAGATAGATGATACGACGTCGTATCGACGACACGCCATATCCGGTACGCTCCGGGTATGGTTAGAATCGCATCTGCCGCGAGGTGCGGGCGAGGCGGGGTGACCTTCGGCAGATGATCGTTTATTTATCAACGCTGTTTTCTGGATATTGTGCACCGGGGTGCCGGGGCGTGATTTGCCCCCTGAGGGGGGATTGGAAAAATGCAAAGCGCTGTTTTTTACCGGTGGCATGACATGGCTGCTATGCCAAAAAACCGCTCCATGCCTTGCCGCTGCCCACATCCCGGTGCATCGACTTTATGGAGGAAAAAATTGACGGCACTGTTTAGACTGGGAGGTGGATTTATCAAGTTTAGGTGTTGTGTCGCCTACGTTTGCTTAACCATCCTAATACCCACAGCCGCCATTTCAAGGAAATTAGCGGTAATAATCGGGTGCGTTGCTGGCTTTCCATTTGATATTGCAACCGATGCTGGGTTTCTGTTTAGCAGCAACCGGTTGTCCTGCCAGAACAGCATCAGCTGCGGCACGCAGATCTGCGCCTGTTACCGGTATATTGTTTCCCGGTCGGCTATCGTCAAACTGGCCGCGATAAACCAGTTTGCGTTGGGCATCGAACAGGAAAAAATCCGGTGTGCAGGCCGCCTGATAGGCTTTAGCCACTGCCTGGCTCTCATCATATAGGTAAGGGAAGGGATAGCCGAAGTTTTTCACTTCTTCAGCGATTTTTTCCGGGCTATCATCCGGGTAGTTATCGGCATCATTGGCACTAATCGCAACGATAGCCAGCCCCCTGGGTTGATAATCATGTGCCAGATTGATGAGTCCCTGACGGATATGTTTGACGAAGGGGCAATGATTGCAAATCACCATGATCAATAGCGCAGGGGCATAGCTTAAATGTTCTAGCGATACTCGCTGACCGGTTGCCGGTTCTGGCAGATCAAAGGGAGGCGCAAGTGTGCCTAATGGCAGCATGGTTGAAGCTGTTTGAGCCATAATGGGTTTCTCTGGTTCAGTAGTCTTTAAGTGTATTAGATATGCTACAAACACAACATGATTGTATTGCAGGCAGATCGATGCTTCCGAATCCGAACTAAGCACAGTGTGGATGGTCAATCCTGCCTGAATGCATAACTTTTTTTAATGATAAATGATACAGATTAACTTCAATTTTTTGGGAGAAACGCTAGTGCACAATGTAAGACAGCCATTTTGGCTGATTGTTGTTTTTGGTCTGTTTTGGGGACATCTTTCGCAAGCTAATGATTACCCTGATTTTGTAACACTGGTCGAGCGTTATAGTCCGGCAGTGGTCAGTATTCGGGCACAATCAGAGGAAAAGGGGCAATTACGTGGATATCCCTCTATTCCCGAAAATAGCCCTTTTTATGATTACTTCAAGCGTTTTTTTGAGCAGCTGCCCAATCTGGGCAGCCAACCTAAAACATCGGTGGGTTCCGGGTTTGTCCTTTCGCCTGATGGCTACATCGTAACAAATGCCCATGTGGTTGAAGCGGTGGACAGTGTTATGGTGGGCCTGAATAATCAGAATGAGTTGCCCGCACGGGTTATTGGTAAAGACCACCGTAGTGATATTGCGTTGCTAAAAATCGAGACTGAAGCGGCGCTACCTGTGGTTAAGTTGGGTGATGTTAGCAAGCTGAAGGTTGGGCAATGGGTTTTAGCCATTGGTTCGCCGTTTGGCTTCGAGCGCACAGCAACACAAGGTATTATCAGCGCCTTGGGTCGTAATTTGCCGCGTGATCAATATGTACCTTTCATCCAGAGTGATGCGGCTGTAAATCCAGGTAATTCCGGTGGCCCATTGTTCAATCTGGATGGTGAAGTCATCGGGGTCAATTCGCAAATTTACAGTCGCTCTGGCGGTTATCAAGGGCTTTCTTTCGCGATTCCGATTGATGTTGCCATGGATGTTATTAACCAACTGAAAAATGGCGGTAAGGTCGCTCGTGGCTGGTTGGGGGTTTTTATTCAGGAAGTGACGCCGGAATTGGCGCAATCTTTCAATCTGGACAGGCCGCGTGGTGCATTAGTGGGGCAAGTGATGAAGGATAGCCCAGCCCAGAAGGCAGGTGTTGCAACAGGCGATATTATCGTTCGTTTTAATGAAAAAAAAATAGGCAGTTCCAGCGAATTACCGCTTATGGTAGGTCGTGCCCGACCGGGTACCGAGCAGTCAATGGTGGTAATTCGTAACGGTAAGGAAAAAACGCTGACCGTGCAAATAGGTGAGTTACCGGATGAGCCAAAACGCCAACAAGCGATAGCCGAGTCGCCAATCCATAATCAGTTGGGCGTACTTGTCGATGGGCTTTCTGATGATCAGCGAAAAAAAGGCCAAACAGGAGTACAGGTTAAGAGGTTGATTGATGGGGTGGCTGCGCGTGCGGGCATTCGGGCAGGCGATATTATTACTCACATCAATAATGAGGCGGTTACCGATGTTCAACAGTTCGCAACCCTGGTGAAAAAATTGCCAACAGGTCGCCCTGTTCCGGTGTTGGTTACGCGGGGTGATGGCGCATTGTTTATTGCGGTGACTGTACCTGCTGATAAAAACTGACTGATTCGAGGGCATCGCCAACTTAACGATTGTTTGTTAGCTCGACTATTTAATGCAAATAATAATCATTATCACTAATTTTTGTAATTTGTATTGGTAATTGGCCGTCAATTACGATCACGAATGCGCTATAACTACACACCCGGTGAGCAGCACTGTTTTCATGCGACCTCGGCCAGTGTGTACCGCTTGCCGGAAAATAACGAGCGCTTTGCCGTTTTACCCGGCCCGCCAGGACAGGTTTGGGTCCTCTAGCCCCTGGCTTGAGCCCAAACGGGAAAGCCGCCGTACTCTGGGAACAACCGTAAATGGTACGGTGTGGCGGGATTATCCAATCACCTGGCAAGATGGCTTTGCCAATGCTTGGTGGTTCGGTGCCAAGGTGTTTTATGCGACTGTCAATAATTCTATTACATTTGATCATGCTCGGGGTCAATCCGGCGTGCAGGCCAATAACGGCAATATAGCGCAAACACTATAAACTGGAACAATTTATAGTGATAATTTGCTTGTTAAAACAGATCGATATAGCGGTACCAATTAATCCAGTTTAATTGGTACCGCTATATCATCAGCTGCAATGTGGCGGCGCGGCCGACCGGTGCCGATTTGGCTTGCCGGCATAATTTCGGTCATCAGCGGGCTGGCAGCCTGACCTTGGGGTATCACTATGGTGATAACCGCCCCCTATGCCAAATCGCTTCATTCACCACGATGTCCCTGGGCTGGCAGGATTATTTTGTCGGTGGCCGTTATAACCGGGGTCTCGTTGGTGTTATGTGCATGGTCAGTCGCGGCTGGATAGTGATGCCAGGAAGGGACCTGGGGTTGATCTGGCTGCGGTTACCGACGGTTTTAGTACGCTAGACCTCTGCGGCGGTGTGCAATGGCATGGCCGGTTGGGCGTGAGTGTTGGCATCAATAATGCTCTTGATTGCCAATATGCCGAATTTCTCAGTGGTGGCCATGTGGAAGCCACCTCTTCCAAGCCGGTCTAACCAGGCAGGTTACACGCCAATTTTTAAGTTTTTTGAGTTTTTCAGGAGCATATTATGTTTAACAGAAGAGACTTATTAAAAGTGTTGGGAACCGGACTGCTGGCCAGCCAGTTACCGCACGTTTATGCCCAAGACTCAGCGGCAACGACCATTGATACGGTGTGGTCACCGCCGGTGGCGCCGGTAGCCTTGCTCGGCGTTGCGGTTCGCAATGGCACTACGGTGAAAAAATACCCCTATCGGGTCAAAACCTGGAATACACCGGATCAATTACGCGCCGGTCTGGCCAATAAAACCATGCCAGTTACGGTGGTGCCCAGCTATGTCAGCGCCAATGTACGCAACCGGGGCCAGGACGTGATATTATTCAATATCTTGACCTTTGGCTTGCTGAGTATTATCGGGCGTGATCAACCCATAGCCTCACTAGCGGAGCTGCAAGGGAAAACCTTGTTGATTCCGTTTAAAAGCGATATGCCTGATTTAGTCTTGCAGGCTTTGTTTCGCAAAGCCGGGCTGGATTTCTCCCGAATCAATGTTCAGTACCTCACCACCCCGCCGGAAGCCTTGGGCTTATTTTTGGCAGGCAAAGCAGATTATGCTTTCTTGCCGGAACCAATGGCCACAGCAGCCATACTTAAAGGCAAAAAAAGCGGACAAAATGTGTTGCGGGTGATTGATGTCCATCGGGAATGGGGGCGTATCATGGGAACTCACAGCCGGATTCCGCAAGCTGGCCTGCAAGTGACGCGCGTGTTTTATGATGCCAATCGTGATTTTATCGACAGCTTGCAACAGGACCTGGAAGCCGCCGTTGGCTGGATCGAAAGTAACCCCCGTAGCGCTGCCGAAATAGCCACATCATATCTGCCAACGCCAGCACCGGTGCTGGAGCAGTCCTTACTGCACTCGAATCTGACCGCAACCCGAACGCGAACTATCAGTACCGAAATCATGCTGTTTTTTGAAGAGCTGTATCGGCTGAATCCCCGTATTTTAGGGGGTAAAATGCCCGATGAACAATTATTTGGCGTCTAGGCATCAATAGAAGTTGAGTGGCATCAAATGATTACGCATTGCCGGATTACGAGTCGTTTAGTGTTGCCATGATTTGGCAAGAGGGCCGCCTGATTCGGCAAAGTCGTCTGGGTCAGATCGTATTTTATCTCTGGGGCAGTTTTGCCGCTGCCACCGGTGTTTTCGTACTGGTTGGTTTGTGGCACCTGGCCGCTTTACAGCTCGGCGCTTTTGTCTTGCCAGAGCCGCTGGCGGTATTGCGGCGGGTGCTCGTTTTACTTGGCCAGATCGACACCAGCGAGATTCCCCTGACCTTGTATCGTGCCGCCGTGGCGATCACCCTGGCCGGGGGGATTGGCATTGCTTTTGGTATTCTGGCTGGATTGTCTAAAACCCTCAGTATTTTATTGCGCCCCTTGATTACCATTTTGCTCGGGATGCCACCGATTGTCTGGATGGTGCTGGCCTTATTCTGGTTTGGGATGGGTGATAGTAGTATTTTATTTACCATTTTAATTACCACCATCCCGCTCACGTTTGCAGCCGCCATGCGCAGCATGATGATAGTCGATGAGAGTTTGCGTGAAATGATGCAAGCCTACCGTCTCCACTATTCCACCCAGATTTGCTACCTGTATGTGCCGCACCTGTTAAATTTTCTGTTACCGGCACTCAGTGTGGCGGCTGGCACCGGTATTAAAATTACCATTATGGCCGAGTTACTGGGAGCCAATGACGGCATTGGGGCAAACATTCAGGCCGCCCGCGCCATGCTGGATACAGTCGATATGCTGGCGTATGTGGTGGTGATTCTCGGCATCGTTATAGTGATTGAGTATTTGTTTATCGAGCCACTGCGGATTCTGCTGTTGCCCTGGGAAGAACGCTGACATGCTGCGTTTACACGATGTGCGTGTTGATTTGCTCGGCGAAACCATCATCGAACATTTTGATCTACAGTTAAATCCTGCTGAAGTCGTGTGCCTATACGGGCCTTCCGGGTGTGGTAAAACCACCATTTTGCGGCTGATTGCCCGATTAATCGAGGCCGAATCAGGCAATGTGAGCAACCATTTTCAGCGCACCACGTACCTGTTTCAGGAGCACCGTCTGCTGCCTTGGCTAAGCGCCTGGGATAATGTGATGCTGGTCGTGACTAACCGGTCAGAGTCGCAACCGCAAGCCGAACAATTATTGACGCAATTGGCGCTGAGCCGGGCGGACTGGCGTAAATACCCGCACGAACTGTCCGGGGGTATGCGGCAACGGGTGGCGTTAGCGCGCGCCTTGATTACCGAGCCCGACTTATTATTAATGGACGAACCATTTTCGGCGCTGGATTATGAGTTAAGGCAAGCCCTGCAGGATATGATTTTAGATCGAGTAAGCCAACACCAGATGAGTATTATTCTGGTAACGCATGACCGCTATGAAGCGGCCAGAATGGCACAAATGATTTATATCCTGGATACCAAGCCTGCGCATTGTCGTAGCCGTATTGCACTTACGATGCCGTATGCCCGGCGCAACCATGCGTATATCGAACACCAGGTACACCAGTCCTTTTGGCAACACTATGCCCAGTGATGCCCACCGTATTTGGCGGGATTTTTTACTCAATCCCTTCCGGCTATTCTTTTTAACCGGCGCCATAGCCGCGATTGCAGCCGCGTTGTGTTGGCTGTTGGCAGTGCGCGGGTGGTGGCCGGTGGCGATTGATGTACTCAATTTGCATGCTTTCTTGTTTTTACAGGGTCTAGGTGGCGCAGTGTATGTCGGTTTTGTGCTGACGGCATTGCCGGAGTGGACACATTATGCCCGTCCGCTGCACCGGCACAGCCAACGGTTATGGAGTGCCTGGCTGCTCGCTGTATTGATCGCACCGTGGCAATTATCTTTCGCATTGGCTGTGATGGGCTTATTTTGGCTATACCTGACCAGCGTCGCTGCGCATATTGTGCTGTGGGCCAAGGATACACGACAAATCAGCGTGCTGTTATTGCTGGGTATGATGAATCTGGTGACCTGGCTGGCGGTATCTCGGCCCGGTTCCTTTTGGTGGCAGCAAATGCTGCATGTCAATATGATCGGTATTGCGTTGATTACCTTCCGGATCGGTCGGGTACTCGGTCAAGAGGCCCTGGATACCGCAGGCTGGACGGATAGCCGATTTATTCCTAATCCGTTTTACAAAAATATTGCTGTCTGGATGGTTTATTTGCTGGTCGGCAGTAATCTCTGGCTTGGCGATAGCGTATTGGCCGGCTGGTTGTCGTTAGCGGTTGCCAGTGCTTTTATCGGCCGCTTGCGGGAATGGCATTTTGCAGTGTTGCAGCGCCAACCTTATGTCCGTTGGTATTATCTGACTATGGCGATCATCGGCATCGGCTATGGCTGGCGTGGTGTGGTGTTGGTACTGGCTCATGATAACCCGGTGTTACCCTTGCATTTCATTGCCATCGGCGGCATGGTGCTGATGATTTATCAAGTCATGACGATTGCCGGTATACGTCACAGTGGCTTGGCATTGTATTATCCTCTAACCAATCGGATAGCCCTGCTTTGTATTGTGTTGGCTGCCTTGATCCGTTCTCTTGGCCAGGCGCTGTATCCGGCTCATTATCAATTGATGAGTATTGATCTGCCCGGAGTTTTGCTGAGCCTGGCCTTCGCGATTTATTTGCCGGTTTTTTACACTATTTTTATTCATCACAAGGCGGTGGCGGTGGGCGGGGCGGAGTGATATCTTCAACTTGATATGGCGATAACGTCCCCCAGCTTTCTCGTATGCAAGCACCGTGATACGTGCGCTGCCAGGCGATTCTTCAAAGCGTTGCCCAAAGGCCGTGGCTATGCATATAGCGGAACCAGCTAATCAAATTTAATGGGTTCCGCTATATTTCCCGACCCCGTTCTAACAGGACATAAGAAAATGTCACTACTAATTGTTTTATATATAATTATTTAAACTGATCACGCCGGTTTGGGTACGGTGTAGTATCTTTTAAATTTTGTTCAGTCCCGATTCATATCTTGATTTTATATACTACTGATTATTTTAAATAAATCGCTTATATAAAGGCTCGATAATGCAATTGATGAAAATGACAATGGTGGGTGCAGCTGTGTTAGCCGCAGGGTTGACCTTAAGTGGCTGTGTTGCGAGTACATCAGGTAGTTCTTACGGTCGCTATCAAGCTCGTGAGGCACAAGAAGTTCGCCTGGGTTATGTCGATAGTGTTCGTAAGGTACAGATCGAAGGTTCTCGCAGTGGTGTAGGGGCAATCTCTGGTGCGGCTCTGGGTGGTGTCGCAGGTAATAGTGTTGGGCGCGGACGAGGCCGTACAGCAGCGACCATCGGTGGTGCAGTGGTTGGTGGTCTGGTCGGTGCGGCGATTGAGGAAAACGCAACCAGAAATGAAGGCCTGGAGATTACGGTACGTTTGGATAATGGCCGTTTAATCGCAGTTACTCAGACCGCAGACGAACCGTTTTATCCAGGTGATCGGGTCAGGGTTATGCATGGTTATGACGGGACAACACGGGTTGCGCATGATTATTACTGATTGATACCTTACCAAATTGATACCTTTAGGAGAGGCTAGACGGTCGGGTAATGCCGGGGGGTAACCGCTTGGGTGAGGAAATACGCAAGCGTTTGCTGCACCCGGTCTCGCCAGCTAGCAGGGTGACCCGACTTTTGGCTACGCCAAACAGTGTCGCCAAAAATTCCCGCAGATGTGCATTGGCTTTGCCGTCCACTGGCGGCGCAGTGATGCGAATGCAGAATCGGTTTTCACGCAATTCACCCCACCTGTCACGATGAGCACGCGGCTGCACTCGCAGCCACAAAATCACATCCTCGCCATCCCAGGTATATCCTTCATCACGCATCATATCAATTCAGCTTAATCCTAACCACATTCCCAGGAAATCCTGTATAAGCAGGCTGATAAAAATAAGTACCACGATAACCAGCATCGGTGACAGATCAATACCTGAAATAGGGGGCAACATTTGACGGGCAGGTCGCAATAGCGGTGCGGTTAGCTGTGCCAATATTCGTGCAGCCGGATGGTAAGGGTTGGGGTTAAACCAGCTCATAATGACCTGAATGATGATGCTCCATAAATAAATATTGATGAGCAATTTGAATAATTCCACAACGGCTAACAGCAACAATCCAGCGATGCTGATAGATTGACCCATCAGTGCGGCAATCAGGAGCACTTCAATTGTCTGTAATATAAATGCCAGTACTACCGATGACAGATCCAGCCCACGATAGCCTGGAATAAAGCGGCGTAGCGGTGTCAGTAGCGGGTTGGTGATGCGAACCAGAAATTGTACCAGTGGATTATAAAAATCAGCGCGTACATATTGCAGCAGAAAGCGCAACATGATTGCCAGAATATAAAACCCGAAAAGCGTTTGAATCAGGAATGTAGTAGCGGTCACGGCGACTCTCCTAACAGATCACCCAATTCATGGGAACGTTGGCGGGCATGCTCTACTGCTTTGGTGATCAGCGCATCCAGTCCGCCATTTTGCAAGGTTTCCAGCGCCCGTTCGGTGGTGCCGCCGGGTGAGGTGACCCGTACGCGCAGGCTTGCAGGACTTTCCATGCTTTCCAGCGCCATTTTGGCAGCACCGAATGCTGTTTGCTGGGTCAGTAGTCGGGCAGTATCCTTGTCCAGTCCGAGCTTGATACCGGCTTGTTCTAGCGCTTCCATAATTAAAAAGAAGTAAGCTGGACCGCTACCCGATACAGCCGTCACAGCATCCAGCAGTGCTTCATCCCTGACCCAGACAATCGCGCCAACTGCCCGCAACAGTGATTCGGCAAGCGCCTGGTGTACCTTGCTAACATGTGTATTGGCAAACAGCGCGGTGACACCGCTACCTACCAGTGCCGGTGTGTTAGGCATGGTGCGAACCACAGCAACCTGGCCACCTAGCCAACGACAAATATCAGGCTCGCGGACACCGGCCGCAATGGAAATAACAAGCGGTTGGTTTTGCTGCACAATTTCGGCAAGGTCTTCAACTACAGATCGCAATATCTGGGGCTTGATCGCGAGCACAATGACTTTGGCGTGAGCAGCAATTTCGCGATTATTGGTACTGGTGTGGATGCCAAAGCGGCTATGTAGCAATTCGCTTTGACTGGCATCCGGTTCAGCAACCTGAATGCACTCGGGAGTGCCGCTACTGGCAAGCAGCCCACCGATCAGGCTGCGGGCCATATTACCACCGCCGATAAAGGCTATCGGAGTATCTTTCAATTTTCACCTCATCATCCTGCAATTTTGGGGGGATGTACTGTACGAAATAGGATTATTGATTAGGCCTATATAACAATTTTTCAGTGCCAGCCGTGATAACTCAAGGTTTTCGGGTGAGTAGCCGAACGATCTGATCGCTAATTGTGGAGAGTCGTTGATCATTTTTATAGTGCTTATAAATTTGCATTTTAGCGTTAGTATCAAGCTTCTTGTAAAACGAGAATACCTTTGGAGAAAGGTTGCTAAAAGCATGCTCGAAAGCGGCTTGATCCAGCCCGGAGGGGAGTCGTTCGCTGGCTGAATTTTCGCCGGTATCAGTGCTGACAGGCGTTGTCACTGTATCATCAGTATCGATACGCAACGTGGTGGCTTGCCGCTTGGCTTCTTCCTCGATTTCAAACAGGAAATCATCATTAGCGCCCATCAATAATGGAAGGATGATGAGCGTAACAGAGACTAATTGGCGGTGGCGCGTGGTATTGGTTTGAACAGCAGCTGAGGACATAACGGGTTTCTCAGGAAGATAATCGTCAGAAATGTCTTGCTTCTTAAGGATACTGCAATCTTGTTGTAGAAGCGCGTGTGCCGAATAATGCGGTGCCGATGCGTACCAGAGTGGTGCCTTCAGCAATAGCCGCTTCCAGGTCATTTGACATGCCCATTGACAGGGTATCCAGCGCTAAGCCTGTCGCATTGAGCTGTTCCAGAAGAATACGCAGTCGAGCAAACGGGCGACGCTGTGCCTCAAAATCAGTGGCTGGCGCCGGAATACCCATCAGGCCCCGAAGTCGTAACCGGGGCAGGGTGGTGATGGCTTGGGCAATCTCCGGGATCTCATGTTCATTGAAGCCGCTTTTGGTATCTTCCTGGTCAATATTAACTTGTAGACAAATGTTTAAGGGTGGTTGCGCTTCAGGCCGTTGAGCGTTCAGTCGTTCCGCAATTTTTAGCCGATCTACACTGTGTACCCAAGTAACATTTTTAGCAATACTACGCGTTTTATTAGCCTGAAGAGGGCCAATAAAATGCCATTCCAGGTTGAGTGTCGCTAGTTCAGGTGATGCTATTTTTTGTGACACTTCCTGTACATAGTTTTCCCCAAAGCACTGCTGCCCTGCTTCTACCATTGCCCTGATGGCGGAAGTAGGGCATGTCTTGCTCACGGCAAGCAGCTTTACTGAGCCAGCAGGTCGGTGAAAGCGTGCTTCTGCCAGGCGAATACGATTGAGTACAGTATGCAACCGGGTTGCAGCAGGCGTATCCATGATGAAGTTCCTTGATAGGGGTAACGCACGGCTATCGTCATATTGCGATATATACTATCTAAGCGATCTAAAGCGAAAAGGCTTGTAAATAAATTTTCTGAACCCTTATTGGAGCCAGTGTATGAATCTTGATGAACTATTGACCTTTTCTGTACAAAATAATGCGTCCGACTTACATATATCTGCCGGTTTGCCACCGATGATCCGTGTTGATGGTGATGTCCGTCGTATCAATGTGCCGGCACTGGAGCATAAACAGGTTCATAGTCTGATTTACGATATTATGAACGATAGCCAGCGTAAGGATTACGATGAATTTTTGGAATGCGATTTCTCATTTGAAATTCCCAAGCTGGCACGTTTTCGTGTGAATGCCTTCAACCAGAATCGAGGCGCTGGAGCCGTTTTCCGTACCATTCCAACCAAAATTCTGACTTTGGAAGAGCTGGGTTGTCCGCCGGTATTCCGCGAGCTGGTTGATGTGCCACGTGGCTTGATTTTGGTGACCGGACCGACAGGTTCGGGCAAATCAACCACGTTGGCAGCAATGATCGACTATATCAACAAGAATGAATACGGCCATATTCTGACTGTGGAAGATCCCATTGAGTTCGTTCATACCAGTCAGCGTTGTCTGGTGAACCAGCGTGAGGTACATCGTGATACGCTCGGATTTAATGAAGCCTTGCGCTCTGCCTTGCGTGAGGATCCTGATATTATTCTGGTGGGCGAGATGCGTGATCGGGAGACCATCAGCTTGGCGCTGACCGCCGCTGAAACCGGACACTTGGTTTTTGGAACCCTGCATACCAGTTCTGCTCCCAAAACGGTTGACCGTATTATCGACGTGTTCCCGGCAGGTGAGAAACCGATGGTACGTTCAATGCTTTCTGAATCGTTGCGGTCGGTGATTTCCCAAGCGCTGCTCAAGAAAAAAGGTGGGGGACGGATCGCAGCACATGAAATTATGGTGGGTATTCCGGCAATCCGTAACCTGATTCGGGAAGATAAGGTTGCGCAGATGTATTCATCGATTCAAACTGGCGGATCGTATGGTATGCAAACGCTTGATCAGTGTTTGCAGGATTTATGCAAAAGGGGGTTGGTGACCCGCGAGGAAGCTATCAGCTACGCTCAGAACAAGAGTGCCTTGAGGTCGGCATAAGCCTTATTTTAACCCATACTGCCGCATCGTTGGACGCTGGCGCTATGAACTATGGCAACAGTGCACGTCTGCTCTGGCAGGCGAGCTGGTGATCGTCACTTAATTGGCAGGAAGCTTTCAATAGCTGATCGCTACCACAAGCAAATACCGTGATATCGGCAACACCTTGCAAAATGTTCAGCCAGATTTGTGCCAGATCTACGACCTGGCCTTCAAAACAGCCGGGTTGCTCACGGGTTGGGCAGGCAATTCGGCTGGGAATTCCCCAGTCTTCTAGTAGTGGCAGTGCCGCAATCACGTCTGAAGGCAAGCCGGCTGTCATGATACGCGATGGCTGGGGCTGAAAGGGTAAAGGGTGTGTCAAGCCGAAAAGTGCCAGGGGTTTAACGCGGGGTTCTCGATTGTGTAGTGCGCGCGCCAGAAAGGTGATGGCAGCAATGCCGTCGTTGTCTGCCAGGAGTAATGCGCGCGGCGTAGCAGCACTAATGTCAAAGGCGATACCGCCAGGATCACCAATATGCAGTTCACTCTCACTAGGAGGCGGACTTATACTGCGTTGTAAGCAGTCGACCCCGTTCTGTTCAGGTGTGGTTTGCAAGATTGGCCATAGCGCACCGTTAATTTGTAGCGCATGGCCCGGTTGAAAGCTGGCAGCCCGATCGGTGGTTAACCGCAGCAGAGTGTAACCACCCGGGTAGTGTTGAATACCCAGCACACGGCCAGTTGCTGAAGTGGATGTGCCCATACTTATTTGGTTTCGTTTTGGTAGATGAGTTGGCCTTCCAGCATGGTATGTGTGACACGCCCCTGTAGCTCCCAGCCGAGAAAGGGCGTGTTATGGCCACGGCTAACCAAGGATTCATGCTTGACTGGCCATGCAACGTCAGGATCGAAAATACAGACATCAGCCATCGCCCCTATGCCGAGGTGACCACTGTCCAATCCCAGAATCTGGGCTGCACCCCAGCTAAGCCGCTCAATTAGTGCAGGTAACGGCAATACCCCGTCTCGAACCAGCCGCAAGCCTAGTGCCAATAGTGTATCCAGACCAGAAATGCCCGGTGCGGTATTACCAAGCGGTGATTGTTTGGCATCCGGTTCATGAGGCTGATGGTCAGAGCAGAGTGCAGTCAATACGCCGCTACTGAGAGCGGCGCGTAATGCTTCCATATCATGTAATCCTCGCAGTGGCGGGCGAACATGACAGCGGCTGTCAAAGCCAAGCATATCGATTTCACTGAGGTGCAAGGAGTGTACTGCGGCATCAGCAGTAACAGCTAATCCGTCAGCCTGGGCACGGGCAATCAACTCTACAGCACGACCGCTGGACAAGCGGCCAAAATGTACGCGCACATCGAGGTCATGGATCAACTCCAGATTGCGGGCGATTATACCGGTTTCCGCCGCGACCGGAATGGTGGGCAGCCCCATTCGGGTCGCAATTTGTCCTTCATGTACCAAACCATCACTGAATGCAGGATCAAGCGGTGTCAAAAAGACAGTGAGGTCAAAGGTGGCTGCATATTCTAGCGCCCGTCGCAACACACGCGAGTTGGCTATCGGCTGCCCACCATCACTGACAGCCACACAACCTGCTTCTTTGAGCGTAGCCATTTCAGCGAGCCGTTCACCGTCAAGCTGATGGGTGAGAGCGCCTAGTGTCAGTATACGGGCGTGACCTGCCGATCGAGCGCGGCGGCGAATGAGTTCTACCACAGCAGGTTCATCGATCACCGGATCTGTATCCGGTGGACAAACCAGGGTTGTGATACCACCCGCCGCCGCAGTACGGGTTTCGCTGGCAATCGTGGCCTTATGTTCCTGACCAGGTTCCCGTAGTCGGGCACACAGGTCAATCAGGCCGGGACAGACAATACGATTATGAGCGCTAATCACCTGGTCTGCGACAAAGCTGCCGGGAGGATGGCCGATACCGCTGATGCGCTGATCACTGATAAACAAGTCCGTTACGGTGTCGGTTTCACTGGCCGGATCAATCAGGCGTCCACCTTGAATCGTTACATTCATCCGGCGTGCTCCTCGACGGGTCGAGCCTGGTTGCCCAGAACAATTGACATAATCGCCATGCGAACGGCTATGCCATTGGTCACTTGCTCCAGAATCACCGAGCGGGAACCATCGGCAACCTGCGAGTCGATTTCCACACCTCGGTTAATCGGCCCTGGATGCATAACCATCGCATCGGGTTTTGCCAGCATGAGCCGCTCTTCAGTGAGGCCATATTGATGGAAAAATTCTTGCTCACTGGGCAATAGTGCACTTGTCATTCGCTCACGTTGCAGCCGTAGCATAACGACAACATCAACATCTTTCAGGCCGCTATTCAGACTGTGAAAAACCTGCACACCTAGGTTTTCGACCTGTTTGGGTAATAAGGTTCGCGGTGCAATCACACGAATATCGCCCGTACCAAGGATGCTGAGTGCATGAATTAGCGAGCGTGCTACGCGTGAATGCAGAATGTCACCAACAATAGCGACTTGCAGGTTAGGAAAATCCGGTTTGTGGCGGCGAATTGTGAAGGTATCCAGCATGGCCTGGGTGGGGTGAGCGTGTGCGCCATCACCTGCATTGAGTACGGCAATATGCGGTTTGACATGGCGAGCAATAAATTCGGCGGCTCCACTTTCGACGTGGCGGACTACGAACATGTCACATTGCATGGCCTCAATGTTTCGTAGTGTGTCCAGCAAGCTTTCGCCTTTGACCGTTGCTGAGGTAGCGATATTGAGATTCAGCACATCAGCAGATAGCCGCTTGGCAGCCAACTCAAAGGTTGTGCGTGTTCGGGTGCTGGCCTCAAAAAACAGGTTAACTATGGTCTTGCCGTGCAGGGTTGGCAGCTTTTTAACCCGTCTTTCGGCAACACCTTGTAGCGATTCAGCGGTATCAAGGATTTCATACAGGTGCTGGCGTTCCAGACCCTCAATCGTCAAGAAGTGCCGCAGACGTGCCTGGTTATCCAGCTGGATATTCATTTTGGGCGTTCATTGTGTTCGTGATCCGGTTTGAATGTGTAGTTGCAGAGGTTCAGGGCCGGTTAACTGGATTTGTTGCTCGGTGGCCAGGGTTAATCGTGTGCCAATAATATCTGCATTTATCGGTAATTCCCGATGACCGCGATCAATCATTACAGCGAGTAATACTGAGGCAGGGCGGCCATAATCAAATAGGTCATTGAGTGCGGCTCGTGCCGTGCGGCCTGTATAGAGCACGTCATCGATGAGTACGATATGGCGATCATCGACATCAAAAGGTAGCTCAGAGGGGCGCACCTGTGGGTTGACACCGATACGGCTGAAGTCATCGCGGTAGAAGGAAATATCCAGCAGGCCAAGCGGGGTGGCGATGTTGAGTTGCTGGTGTAGGCGCTCTGCTACCCAAACGCCACCGGTGTGAATGCCTACCAGCGCCGGATCAGTAATATGGCGTTGCTTGAGCTGGTCTGTAAGTTGTTTGGCCATTTCTTCAATCAGAAATTCAGTGTCATGCACGAGGTAGTATCCCGGGTTGATTGATCCAGCTTTCTAGAATAATGGCTGCCGCATCAGCATCTAGCAGCGTGTTGTTTTTTCCCCCCTGCGTGTTGTCACGCCGTTGTCCGGCTTCCCAGGATGACAATCGCTCGTCGATGGTATCGACCGACAGGTGAAAGCGTTCACCCAATTGACGGCTGAAGTGTAAGCATTTTTTAGTGATGGCATTTGCGGTGCCGTCAGCATGACATGGTATTCCCACTACCAGCCGGTCTGGGTGCCACTCGGTGATTAATTGGCCAATCGTATCCCAGTCCGGTTTTTGGCGCTGTGTCGGCAAGGTGCATAACGGTCGAGCTGAGCCGGTTATCGCCTCACCGATGGCAATACCGATACGTCGCTGACCGAAGTCAAAAGCCAGCGCTATTCTCCAGGGGTCAATGGCTTGATTATGCGGGGTCGATGCGGGTTTATTTTCAGGCGTGACCAGCATTGGATGAGAGCAGGTTGAGATCAATGCCAAGCAGTGCGGCTGCAGCTTGCCAGCGCTGTTCGCTAGGGAGATCAAACAGAATTTCGAGGCTGGCTGGAGCAGATAGCCAGGCATTATCAGCCAGTTCCTGTTCTAGCTGTCCTGGCCCCCAGCCGGCATAGCCGAGCGTAACCAGTGCATGTCCTGGGCCGCGGCCATCTGCGATCGCTTGCAGGATATCGCAGGATGTAGTAATACCAATATTGTCAGTGATATGTAAGGTTGCGCCCCAATGACCAATAGGGCTATGCAGAACAAAACCTTGTTCCGGCTGAACCGGGCCACCATAGTAGACAGGTTTTGCAGCCGTTTTAGGCAGGTTAGTTGTGATTTTCAGATGCTCTAGCAGTTGGCCAAGTGTTAAATCCAGGGGGCGGTTGATAACCAATCCCAGAGCGCCATCCGCATTATGTTCGCTGATGTAGCTAACGGTCTGAAAGAAACTGGGATCAGCCAGTGTTGGCATGGCAATCAGCAGCTGATGGCTTAGATAGGTAGGTTCGGTCATCGCTATAGTATCGGAATTTGGCTTCTACTTGACAAGCTTTTGAATAAGGTGGTTCCGCTTTTTTTATCCCGAAAATCGCATCTAAGGTTGCGCTATATCAGCGAGCACGCACCTGACCATCGGGGTCAAGGCGCCAAGGTCGGGAAATTTTCAGTATGTCGTAGCGTTGGTGCAATGCGGATGGAAAGGATGCGTAGGGTGCGCCGAGCCGAACAATGTGTTTTGCTGCCTGGCCAAGTCGGGTGTTGCCGGATGAGCAGATGATGTAAATCTGTTTTAGTGAGCCATTGGCATTTTTTTATTTTTCAAAATAAACAATCTGGCCAAGCAAGGCTGTGCTGTTCAATCGGCGCTGGCCGGATGGTTTTGATCGTGAAGGCTTTTGTATCGTTGTAATAGCTGTCCGTGTAGTTTTCCTGGCTGTTTTACGGAGTATTTTCCGTGTGGTTGTTGCGGTGGTTGTCGGGCGCTTCTTGATATTAGGAGCAACAGATCTTTTTAGGGTTTTTGTTACGGGGCCTGGTGGTAGCGACTTTGAGCATGGTTGTAATGCTGTCGCAGCTGTCGTTTTGGGCGCGGATATTTCGGTTTTTGCAATCGGTATGGCCTTTTCCGGCGAGATAAGAGCAGGTTGCTGGGCATCCGCTTGATTCGTAGAAGGTAGCAGCGTAGCCGCAAAGCGTTGTGGCATGGGTTGTGGGGGGCAGGGAAGATTTTGTTGATACAACGAAAAAAAGCAGCAATACAATATGCAGTAATACGGCTAGCAGCGATGCCAGCGTGAATCGATGGGCAATGCGTTCATCCTGAGTGAAGGTAGGGGTATCGTCCATCTACATCTGATGGTGGTTAGTGGCTCAATTGTTTTTCGACAGCGGTCATGAGTGTGCTACCAATATCAAGCCCAAACAGGGCATCTAGTTCCCGCACACAGGTAGGGCTGGTGACGTTGACTTCAGTTAGATAACCACCAATGACATCAAGACCGACAAAGATTAACCCCATTTCTCGCAGTCGCGGCGCCACTTGCGTGCAAATCCAACGGTCACGCTCACTGAGAGGCTTGCCTTCACCGCGTCCGCCGGCTGCGAGATTGGCACGGGTTTCGCCCGTTTGTGGAATGCGTGCCAGCGTATAAGGGATAGGTTCGCCATCAATCAATAAAATTCGTTTATCGCCAGCGGTGATATCCGGTAGATAACGCTGTGCCATGGTCAAGCGCTGACCGTGGTCAGTGAGGGTTTCCAGGATGACGTTAAGGTTTGGATCGTTTTGGCGTAAACGAAATATGGATGCGCCACCCATACCATCCAATGGTTTGACTACGATATCAATCTGCTCATCTAGAAATGCTTTAAGCTGTGACGGCTGACGGCTGACGGTGGTGGGTGGGCAGCACTGAGGAAAGTGTAATGCAAAAAATTTTTCATTAGCATCACGCAAGCTACTCGGCTTGTTGATAATCAGCACACCAGCCCTTTCAGCGAGTTCTAGCAAGTAAGTAGTGTAAATATATTCCATATTGAAAGGCGGATCCTTACGCATAAGGATCACATCCAGTTCATCAAGTGATATGTTCTGTTCGCCATCAAAATTAAACCAATTGCGCTTATCATCCTGAACATGCAGTATTTTCGAATGGCCAAAAGCTCTGTCGTCCTGTGCGTAGAGATTTGCTTGCTCGAAGTAATGCAGCTCCCAACCGCGTGCTTGGGCGGCCAGTAATATGGCGAAAGTAGTGTCCTTTTTAACTGTGATCGTGGTAATAGGATCCATTACTACGCCAAGTTTGATGGTCATGATGAGAGATATTCCTTGGGTTATTTATGGGTTGTGGAAGCAGTTTGGGATATAGCGGAACCAATTAATCAAATTTCATTGGTTCCGCTATATCAGCGTACGCCATTCTGTTGAATAACCTGGCTGGGGCCAAAAACGAAGATTGCTCTTGATTGCTGTTTAATATTTATATTATCCATAAAGTTAGCTATTCTTTATAAAATTTGGTTAATAAATTTAACTACTTATTTTATGGGTAAAAATAATTAATAAAACTTTACTGGTATGGCTTTTAACACGATAGGATATGACAGCTTCCCGATTTATTTGTAATGGTATCGTGATCCTGAATGGTGTCGTCAAACTAATGAGCCTGTGTATAGAGATTCGCTGGGTCACGCCTGGAGGCCAGAGCGATATAACAGCGCATCGACGGTACGCTATATCCGGTACGCTCCGGGTATGATTAGAACCGCATCCGCCGGGAGGTGTTGACAAGGTGGGACAACCTGCAACGGACAATCGTTTGTTTATCAACGCTGTTTTCTGGATATTACACACTGGGCACTGTGGCGTGATTTGCTCCCTGAGTTGGAGGGATTGAAAAAATATACAGTGCCGTTATTTGCCGGTAGCACGACCGGAGGGTGTGGGCGCAGTTGTTGGGGCGATGCGTCGATGAGCCCAATGATGAGCGGTTAATGATCGATTTAATGATTGATGTGAGCATCCCCGAAGAAAAATAAAAAAAGATGTGCCAATATGATACGTCTCTCGACAAATTCCGCCATCGTGTTGAAAATGCGTTCCTGCATCGCAATAAGGTGGCGCGGCATGGCTGCCCGTTATGCCAAAAACACCGCTTCATTTTTTGCCACTGTCCACATCCGGTGCATCGGTTTATAGGGTAAAAAATTTTGACGACACTATCTGATTATGCTAAAAATGTAGATAAAATTAAAGTATATAATTGCTCCTAAATTTTATTGATTCAGATTTATAATTGAATGGCATCGATAGCGACGATGCTTGTAAGTTTGTAAACTGACCCTCAACACGAAATTTTGCTCAGAGGATAGTTTTTGTAATGGATGTGGTCTCGACTTCTCCGGCAGTGTCTCCGCCGCACCCCTTTGATCTTCTGTTACAGCTTGATGAGCGTGTCCGTGAGCGTGCACCGGTTGAGGCTGCAGATGAGCATCTTTCAGAGATTCGTGGGCGTTTGGCACTGCGCCTTAGTTCGTGGAACCTGCTATTCTCAACGGATGACGTGGCTGAAATTATCCCCGTTCCACACATTACCGCAGTTCCGGGCGTCAAACGCTGGCTGTTGGGAATCGCTAATTTGCGTGGTCGGGTTGTTTCAGTCAGTGATTTACGGGATTTCTTGATCGGCCAGCCGGCAAAGCAGACCAGCGATAGTCAGATTGTGGTCGTACATGCGGGTGAATGGGACTACGGCTTATTGGTCGATGGAATTGTTGGAATGCGACATTTTGGGTCGCAGCAGCGTTTACAGTCATTAGACGAAGTAGATGCTGGATTGCGGATGTTTGTAACTGATGCGTTCTTGAGTGAAGAACAATTCTGGCTAGGCTTTGATGCCATGAAGTTACTGGAAGATAGTCGATTTTTAAACGCAGCCAGCTAGCTATGCAGGCATGTTCCCGCCGGAGGGGGCGGGTGGGTGGTTCGTTTGGATGAGAAATAAAAATGCGCGACTCGCAAGAAAATTCAGCGTCTAAAGGGTATTCCGTCACCTACCTGGCATTGCTGGGGGGGTTGGTGTTTTTTATTGTGTTAATGGGGCTGATCTTTGTCCTGCTGGCATGGCACAGCGAGCAGAGGGAAGGCTTTCTGATCCTTGGCAATGACCAGCGCGTGCTGGCACGTTCGATCGTAGTGGATGTGCTTGAGGCAGGACGTGGCAAGGAAGCTGCTTTTGATCAATTGCAGAAAAGCCGTGATCGCTTCGAGCACATTCTTCAGGTGCAGAGAAGCGGTGGGGGACAATTTGATCTGCCGCCTTTACCTGAAGCAGTGCAGCCAGAATTGAAGGCCCTGGAAAATCGATGGGCTTCGGTCAGTGCTGGGATTAGCACTGTGCTCGCTGGACACGATTCGTTTAAGGTGGTCAGTGATCTGGTGCCATTATTGGATGGTCCTCTTGTAAAGATGGGAACACTGTCTGACGAGATTGCCAAAAGCTTGGCCAATAGCAAAGCCGATCCCCGCCAGGTCTACTTTGCGACCAACCAGATCTTGCTTGGGCAGCGCATTCAAAGTGAGCTGAAGCGTTTGTTATCCGAGAGTGGAGTTAGCGCTACTGTAGCTGCACGTCGCTTTAGCGATAGTGTTGTGTCGTACGGTCGTGTATTACGGGGCATGCAAAACGGTGATAGCCGTCTGGGTATTAGCCGTTTGACGATTCCCAATAGCGCAGGAAAGTTGGCTGAGCTGGATGAATCATTCAATGCACTCGAAGCGCAGGCCGCTCGCATCAATAAGGTTGTTCCTAATCTGGTGAAGGTTCAGAATGCCTTGCAAACTGTTGCGGATCAGGGCGATGCTTTGCTGGTTGATGCCAGTAAGCTTCTTGAGCGGTATGAAAATGAAGGTAGAAATCTCAGCTTCTTTGGTATTGCGCTGAATTACCCGATTGCTTTCCTGTTGGGTGTAATTGCCCTGGTCATGCTATTAGTGCTGCTTTATGTACAAAGTCGGGAAAGCCGTCAGCAACTGATTGAGAGTGAGCAGCGCAAGCAGGATACTGAAGATCAAAATCGTCGTAATCAGGACGCTATTTTGCGTCTGCTTGATGAATTGGGAAATCTGGCTGAAGGTGACTTGACCGTACAGGCGAGTGTGACTGAGGATATCACCGGTGCCATCGCCGATTCGGTTAACTACGCTATTGAAGCGTTGCGTGACTTGGTATCCACGATCAACAAGACCTCGGAGCTGGTTGCAAAAGCGGTGCAAGAGACCGGTGATATTGCTGACCGGTTAGCCAAATCCAGTGAAGTTCAGGCACGACAAATTGAAAATGCCAGTGCCACGGTAGTGCAGATGGCGCAATCGATGGATGATGTTTCGACCAAAACCGCTGCGTCTGCCGAAGTTGCTGAAAAGTCAGTGGGTATCGCCCACGAAGGTGGCGAGCGTGTGCGGCGTACTATCAATGGCATGAACACCATTCGAGAGCATATTCAGGATACCTCCAAGCGCATTAAGCGGCTGGGTGAATCTTCGCAGGAAATCGGTGATATTGTTGCGCTGATTAATGATATTGCTGACCAAACCAATATTCTGGCGTTGAATGCTGCGATTCAGGCCTCAGCGGCGGGTGATGCAGGTCGTGGTTTTGCAGTGGTCGCTGATGAAGTGCAACGATTGGCAGAGCGCTCCAGTAATGCAACCAAGCGAATTGAAACGCTGGTTAAAACCATTCAGGCTGATACTAACGAGGCGGTTATCTCCATGGAGAAAAGCACCTCTGAAGTTGTCGGTGGTGCAGGATTGGCCGAGAAGGCCGGTGAGGCATTAGAGGAAATTGAGAAAGTTTCGGCGAACTCGGCTGAGCTCATTGATGAGATTTCCAAATCTGCAGGTCAGGTGTCAGAGATGGCCTCACGAGTATCAGGTGCGATGATGTCGATTAATGAGATCACTGGCCAGTCGGCTCAAAGTAGCGTGGCGACAGCTTCTGCTATTGGCAAGCTGAGTCAGCTGGCACAGGAGTTGCGCCAGTCGGTTGCGGGCTTCCAGTTGCCCGAATAGACAGTTATCACCAGGGTGGACACATGATTGCCATCCACCCTGGCTAGAACCCGTGTTAAAAATAGCAATCGGCTAGACGGGTTTCTCCACATATGGAGGTAACGTGATGGTTGTGCAGCATGTCCGTCGATAATTCTCTCAACGTGCTTAAAGATGATTCACTCGTTGCTTTAGGTGGGATTCGGCTCGATTCGGACTTATATTGTGGGCATCCTGATTCATCAGCGTCTTCACTAGAGCCACCAGTCACAATGCCCATGAGACATGGCAAAAAATAAATTAGATTCATTGCAAAAAACGGCGATTTTAAGCCTAAAGGAACGAGCCGACCAGGCGAGCGCCTGGCTTTCTTTTCGGAATGATCTACATGCATTTACCCAAAATTTGCCTGAAGAACACACTGATACTGGTGTCGTACAGGTGCTCAAGGGTCTGGAGCATGCTGCAGGTGTTCTCGCGGAAAGAGAGGTGGTGCATTGCGGGTCATTAGCGGCGGGTCAATGTGCCGATATTCTAGCCAGTCTTGAGCATTATCTGGAATCACCAGCCTCCAGTAATCCTCACCCTGAGAATGCGCTAAGTGATACTAAGGAGCGGATGAGCCAGTTGGAAGATTTACTGAAAAATACAGATGAATCATCAGCTTCTGAGTTACCGGCAGCAGATAATAGCTCATTAACTACTGCTGAGCCGGATATGCTACCAGAAGCAGGGGATCTGTTAACAATTATTGGATTGGCCGAGGCCGATCCGGAATTTGTGAAGATTTTTCTGGAAGAAGCGCAAGGCGAAATCGCTGTTATCCAGGAAAATGCAGCGCTTTGGCGTGAAAATCTGGAAGATTCTGAGGTATTGGCCACACTACGCCGATCCTTTCATACATTGAAAGGTAGTGGTCGAACGGTAGGCGCACAGGTTATTGGTGATTTTGCCTGGGACTTTGAAGATCTGCTGAATCATGTGTTAAACGAAGGATTGCCCGCTAGCACGGCCATGGTTGATGCTGTTGTAGCGGCGGCAACAGCGTTGGCGCCACTGGTTGGGGTGGTGCCGCTGAAAGGCGGTGAACTGGATGCACTGCCCGGATTGTCAGCGCAAGCACGAGCGTTACTTGAGGCTAGGCCGCAACAAACGCCAGAACCGGCATCGAAAACGGAGCCTGCCACGCCATCGCTTATTACGGTTGAAGAGCTCGCTCCAGGCGCCGATTCAGAATTCCTGGACGTTTTTTTGGAGGAGGCTCGCGGTGAACTGGAGACAATCCGCGCACAGCGTATTCTTTGGCAGGAAAATCTGGATGATCACAAGATCCCCGGTACGATTCGCCGAGCTTTTCATACTCTTAAAGGAAGCGGCCGTGTCGTTGGTATGACGGTGGTTGGTGATTTTGCCTGCACATTTGAGGAACTCCTGAAACATGTTCTCAGTGGAGAATTACCTGCCTCAGTTGCTATTTCTGACTTGGTGGAGGAAGCAGCGGTTGTGTTGGAACCGCTGGTGAGCGGTGAGCCTGTGCCTGGCAATTTTAAGGACTCAATGGTTCGTTTGGTTGATCGTGCTGATATGGCCATCAAGGGCATATCTTCGTCTGAATCGGCGGCTCCTGAATCGGCGGCTCCTGAATCGGCGGCTCCTGAATCGGCGGCTCCTGAATCGGCAGTTCCTGAATCGGTAGTTCCTGAATCGGCAGTTCCTGAATCGGTAGTTCCTGAATCGGCAGTTCCTGAATCGGCAGTTCCTGAATCGGCAGTTCCTGAATCGGCAGTTCCTGAATCGGCAGTTCCTGAATCGGCGGCTCCTGTAAAAGAACCATTACCAGAATTACCGCTTGAGCCAATAACAACAGTTAGAAGACCTACGTTGATTGCTCAAGTTACACCTTCGGCAGATGCAGTCACTACTGCACCTCAAGTGCCGATGCCGGAGCCAGCGCCAATGGCACTTCCGGATATTGATCCGGAGATGGCTGAGGTCTTTCAGTACGAAGCAGGCGAGATTCTTGACAATAGTGACAGAATTCTCCAGAAGCTTGGAGATAATGTTGATAACTCTACGTTATTAAATGATTTACGCCGTGGAATGCACACCCTTAAAGGTGGGGCGCGTCTGGCTGGATTTATGTCTATCGGTGATTTGGCACACGCGGCTGAGTCGGTGCTGGATGCTCTGAGCAAGCATAATATTCCCGCTGCGCCCGTTGTACTGGAAACCTTACAAAATGCATTAGATCAACTCAATCGGATGCTATCGGGAGCCAGTGGTGGCGTTTATCCAGCACCGGCCATTGATCTGATGCAAGATTTGTTGCATTTGGCTGATTCGATCAATAGTGGTGAATTGTCAGAGCAGCTACCATCGGCGGCTCGTCGGGCTGCAATCACCCAACAGTCCGCAGATGTACCGGAGCCGGTTGCATCACCCTCTGCGATGACAGAGCTGGATCAAGAGCTGGTGCAGGCGTTTGTATCTGAGGCCAGTGAAATTCTTGATGCCAGCGATACTATTTTGCGGGGTTTGGGTGACAATCCAGGCAACACGGGTTTGCTGAATAACCTGCGTCGAGAGATGCACACGCTCAAAGGAGGGGCACGGTTAGCAGGATTCATGGCCATTGGTGATTTGGCGCACGCAGCCGAGTCTATACTGGATGCCTTGGATAAACAGCAACTAGAAGCAACCCCACAAGTTTTAGAAAAGATCCAGTTGGCTATGGATCACTTGAACCGAATGCTGGTGGATGTGCTTGATGGAGGACAACCTGTTGTCCAGCAGTCGCTAATCGAAGAGCTGCATCAGGTTCTAGGTGCCAAACCCACAGGCCCGGCGCCCACAACCCGGACGGTTACATCCGCTGCGGCGACATCGGTTGCTGCACGACCCTCATCGGCAGAGGCTGTCACTGCACCTGGAAAGAAGCCAGCGGATGCGGCGGCTGACACTATCCGGGTGAGTGTCTCGTTGTTGAATAACCTGGTTAACCAGATGGGTGAAAGCAGTATTTTCCGTGCTCGTATTGACCAGGGTGTTAGTGCGATGAGCTTCAATATGAACGAGTTGGAGCAAACGGTCTTACGATTGCGCCGTCAGGTTTCTAACTTGGCAAACCAGGCTGAGACGCGTATGCAATCGCGTCAGGATATTGATGCTAAAGGCCATCAAGTTGATTTTGATCCTCTTGAGCTGGATCGTTTTACCGAGTTGCAGCAGGTTAGTCGTTCGTTGATGGAAATTGCCGATGACCTGGGTAATTTAGGTAGCACGCTCGGCGAGCACTCCCGCGAGATTACCAATCTTCTCGACCAACAGGCAAAGGTTAACAAGGAGATTCAGCAAGGGCTGATGCGTACCGGTATGGTACGTTTCGGTACGGTGATTCCGCGATTGCGGCGTGTCGTGCGACAAGCCGCACAGGAGCTGGGGAAACGCGCCAAGCTGCTGGTCAGCGGCGATGAGTCCGAGGTTGACCGTACCGTACTTGAGAGTATGGTGGCTCCGTTGGAGCACATGCTGCGTAATTCCTTGTCGCATGGTATTGAAACCCCTGCTCGGCGGCGGGAAATCAATAAGAGTGATGTTGGTACCATCACCTTGAGTCTACGACGGGAAGGTGCCGAATTGGTGCTGGAGATGGGCGACGATGGTGCGGGTCTCAATTTTGAGGCTATTCGTGCCAAGGGTGAAGAAAAGGGTATATTGCTACCCGGACAGCCGGCCACTCCAGATGAGCTTATCGCCTTGTTATTGCGTCCAGGGTTTTCTACCGCCGGTGCTGTCACCCAGATTTCCGGACGTGGCGTAGGCATGGACGTTGTCAATGCAGCGATTCGTGCAATGCGTGGCGCATTACTGGTAGAGACTGAAGCTAACCAAGGCACCCGATTTATTATTCGTCTGCCATTTTCATTGTCAGTAACGCAAGCGCTGCTGGTTGAAGCTGGAGAGTCTACGCTTGCTATTCCTCTGATTAGCATCGAGATGGTGACTCGTATCGACCAGGAGGATTTCAAACGCTACCTGACAGGTGAGCAAGTTTACTATAAGCACAATGAGAATCAGTACCCCGTTCATAATCTTGGTATTTTGGTCGGTAGTGAGCGTATTGTTCCTTATGAGGAGGTTGCTGATCGTCGTCCACCTATTTTGCTGTTCCGCAGTGCGGAAGCGAGTGCTGCTTTGCAGGTTGAATCTGTACTGGGTAATCAGGAAGTGATCGTGAAGCCTGTTAGCCCACAGTTTAATAGCGTACACGGTATCTCCGGTGCGACGGTTCTAGGTGATGGACGTGTGGTGGTCGTGTTGGAACTGGCGGCGCTGGTGCGCCATATTGGTTCTCAGACTTTGAAACAGTTCGAGAGTCGCGCGTTACGGGTAGCTCGTCAGGAAATTCGTGAAGAGAAACTCAGCGTTATGGTAATTGATGACTCGATCACAATGCGTAAGGTGACCGCCAGGATTCTGGAGCGGCATCAGATTGAAGCGATTACAGCCAAGGATGGGATGGATGCTGTGGCACAATTGCAGACTCGTGTGCCGGATCTTGCCATTCTTGATATTGAAATGCCACGTATGGATGGTTTTGAAGTACTCGCGCATGTTCGTAACCAGACGCATTTGCAGCATATGCCGATTATCATGGTGACATCGCGTGGTGGTGATAAACACCGTGATCGGGCGATGCGGTTGGGTGTCAATGACTACCTGACCAAGCCCTATCAGGAAGAACAACTGATGGCATCCATCCGTAATATTTTGGGCGAAGAAGTGTTTGAAAGGCTTGGCTGATGCCTGAATCGCAGCACGCTAGAGGCGTGCGATGCGTCGGGTGGCTCCACCACTGTTAACGGATTTTATTATGGACACTGTTTCGTTGCGTTGCCTGTTAATTACTTTACATGGTGGTCAGGTAATTTTACCGAGTAGTCTGGTGATTGAGGTGCTGCCTTTTGCCACACCTTTGCGTATTGAAGCTGCACCACCATGGGTAGTTGGTGCCATGCTATGGCAAAATTTGACCACGCCACTGGTAAGTTTGGGACGTTTGGTTTTTGGCGTACCTCCCGATGACGATACCAACTCGCGTATTGTGATAGTCAATGCGCTGGGTGTGGATCCTAAATTACCGCATTTTGGTATTTTGGGTACTGCCGCACCGCGGCCATTTAGTATGCAGCGTGAGGATATTTGTCTTGACCCGGCTGCACCTGAAGAGGACTCAGATCATCTTGGCGTTCTTGGCTGGGCGCGTTATAACGAACATCCAGTCATTATTCCTGACCTGGAGGCGATTGAAAGCGTGTTACAGCCATTGGTACGACGCAACTGAATGGTTCATCAAGAATGCTCATTTACGTGGGTGCGGCATGTTAGTGATGTTGAGAGCAGTATTCAATGGATTTAGGCGGCGTGGTTCCCATCGCTATACAACGTTGATCCTCAACATATAAATCCCCGCTGGTTTCCAGTTCCATTATTCTGAATTTGACTTGCCCATGCGGTTAAACAAAATAAAGCTAGTCGGGTTTAAGTCATTTGTTGATTCTACTGTGCTGCATTTTCCCGCTAATCGAGTGGCTGTGGTCGGTCCCAATGGTTGTGGAAAATCTAACATTATTGATGCGGTACGCTGGGTGATGGGTGAAAGTTCGGCGCGCAGCTTGCGTGGCGAAACCATGGCCGATGTTATTTTCAATGGTGCAGCCGGCCGCAAACCGGTTGGGCAAGCATCCATTGAACTGGTATTTGATAACAATCAAGGGCGTTTAAGTGGTACGTGGGCCAGCTATTCCGAGATTGCTGTTCGACGGCTCATAGGTCGTGATGGACAATCCACGTATTTTCTCAATGGCACTCGCTGTCGTCGCCGTGATATCGCTGACCTGTTTTTAGGCACAGGTTTAGGGGCGCGTAGCTACGCTATCATTGAGCAAGGTACGATTTCGCGGGTAGTGGAAGCACGTCCTGAGGAATTGCGGGCGTTTCTCGAAGAGGCTGCTGGTATTTCCAGGTACAAGGAACGTCGTCGTGAGGCGGAAACCCGTATTCGCCATACCCGTGAAAATCTTGACCGGCTCGATGATCTTCGTGAAGAACTGGGTCGGCAAATCCAACGTTTACAGCGACAGGTTAAAGCGGCTGAACAATACCGTGATTACCGTGCTCAAGAGCGTCGGCTACGTGCAGAGCTACTGACGCTACGTTGGCGTGGTCTTCAGGCCGATGTGCTGAATCGGGAACAGAGTCTAAATCAACAGGAAACGGCACTGGAAGCATTAGTGTCTGAACAGCGTAAGGTTGAAACAGGCCTGGAGCGTAGACGCACTGAGCAGATGGCGCTGAATGACCGTTACAATGAAATCCAGGGTCGTTATTACCAATCCGGCGCAGAGATCAGCCGGCTAGAGCAGCATATTGAGCACCAGCGGGAGTTGCAGCAGCGGCGCGAGGATGATTGGCATCAGATTGCAGTGATGCAGGATCAGCTTGATGAACAGCGTATCCAGGATCAAATGCAATGTGATGAATTAGCTACGGCGCTGGCAGCTACCGAGGTTGAATTGGCACAGGCGCTAGCCGCCAAGACGTCGGCTGAAGCGATGTTAACCGATCATGAAGCAGCTTTACGTGATGGACAAGTGGTTTGGGAAGCGTTTGGACATCGTAAACACGAGGCACAACGACAGGCTGATATGGAGCAGGCCCGAATTGAGCATTTGGATCGGCAGGCGCTACAAAATGAGCGACGCTTGGAGCAACTGGATTTTGAACGCACTCAATTCGATGACAGTAGGCAAAAAGCGCTATTGGCAGAATGTCGTAAGGCTGTAGAGCTTGTTACTGAAAAGCTGGAAGGTGATCAGGCACAGCTAACAGCGCTTGACTCTGAACGATCAGTAATCCGCGAATTGCACAATCAAGCCAATTTGAAGGTGCAATCGCTACGTGAGCAGCAGCAAATTGCTCAGGGGCAATTAATGGCGTTGCGAACCCTGCATGAGGCCGCCATGGGATGTCACCAAGGCAGTGTTAAAGACTGGTTGGCTCAACATGGGTTTGCGCAATGCCCACGCCTGGTAGAAAAGCTTGCTGTGGCTCCAGGGTGGGAAGCGGCAGTGGAAGCAGTATTAGCAGATTTTCTGGATGCGGTATGTGTATCCGACCTGGATAAATCCGCTCATGCTATTGAGACATTGACCGAAGGCCAGTTAACGTTGCTCGAAATGTCGGCAGTAGAGCGCAGTATGGGAGTAGGGCCGTTGGCCACTAACATGGAGATGCCCTGGTCATTGCCTGGTGCGTTTGCCAAAGTCAGCGCTGTCACTACATTTGATGAGGCGTTGATGCGGCGTGCCGGACTGAAGAATGGTGAAGTTTTGGTGACCCCGGAAGGGGTATTGTGTGGACGCAGCTGGTTGCGGTGGTCGCGCGGTAGTGAGGTCGAAGGTGTTTTGGCGCGTGAGCGTGAAATCCATGAGCTGGAATCTGCATTGGCCGGGACGGCAGTTGCACTTGAGCAAGCCTTAACGGAAATTCGATCACTGGACAAACGTTTGCATGAGCACGAGCAAGCGTGTCACCAGTTACAGCAACACGTTCATCAGGGGTATCAAGCGCAGGTACAAGCCATGGGGCAACTGCAAGCCGCACAAGCGCGCCGGGAAGCTGATCGTAGCCGTTGTGCTGCGGTTGCTACAGAATATAAAGAACTGGGCTTTCAGGTTGAGCAGGATCGGGAGCAGTTACAGGTGTCACGGGAACGGCTTGAGGAGGCTTTATCAATATTGGCAACACTCAGTGATCAACAGGCTGATATGAATGCTCAGCGCGAGCAGCAACGTCATGTATTTGAGGAAAGTCGCGTGCGGGCGGAAACTGCTCGACAAACGTTGGCTGGCCAGCAAGCCGTTGCCGAGGCGCTGCGGGCGCGTTTGAGTGCTACCCGGCAAGCTTTGCAGCGTTTGGACGCACAAAAGGTGCAATTGCAGCAACGCAAAGATCAGCTTGCAGCAGAGCAGACCTGTGATGCCGGTAAGGTGTTGGCTGAAATCGAGATAAGGCGTGATGAATGGCTTGAAATCCGATTGCTTTCCGAGACGGAGTTGCAGCAAGCTCGGGAAGCGTTGGATGCTTGTGACACCGAGCTGAAAATGCTGGAGCAAGAGCGCAGCAATTGTGAGCGCCAGGCCCAGAAACAGCGTTATCATATTGAGGAGCAGCGCCTGGCTTTGGGGGAGTTGCGGGTTCACCGGCAACACTTGTGCGAGCAGCTACGTGAGCTGGAAACCGAGCCTGAGACACTATTGCCAACTTTGCCAGAGCACGCCGCTGAAAATGACTGGGTGACACGTTTGGAGCAATTGGAGCAGCGTATTCAGCGACTTGGGCCAATCAACCTGGCTTCAATTGAAGAATATGCACAGTGTTCGGAGCGCAAGCAGTATCTGGATGCACAGAATGTTGATTTGTTGGCAGCGCTAGCAACTTTGGAAGACACTATTGGCAAGATTGATCGGGAAACACGAAACCGTTTTCGAGATACCTTTAATCAGGTTAATGCGGGCCTGAAAATGTTGTTTCCGCGTTTATTTGGTGGGGGGCAGGCATATCTGGAACTAACTGGCGATGATGTTCTGGATGCCAAGGTTATGATTATGGCCAAACCACCGGGTAAACGGATCGGATCAATTGGCTTGATGTCAGGTGGTGAAAAGGCGCTGACAGCTATGGCGCTGGTATTTGCCATCTTTCAGCTTAATCCCGCGCCATTTTGTCTGCTGGATGAAGTGGATGCACCATTGGATGAAGCCAATGTAGGACGCTTTGGGTCATTGGTTAAAGATTTGTCTGCACACATACAGTTCATCTTTATTACGCACAATAAAGCGACGATGGAAATAGCCGATTATTTAATTGGCGTGACCATGCAGGAGCCTGGTGTGTCGCGTTTGGTTGCAGTCGATATGGATGCTGCTGTGCGATGGCTACAATAGGTGAGATAAAATAACCGGGTTATCAATAATGATTTTAATCGTTGTATTAAAGAAACTATTGTGTGGTTAAAAACAACAAAAAATATAGCTAACTGATTTTTATGTTCTTTTACTTTTTTTAAGTAGCAAATTTTTGGTTTTTTTATATCCAGCTTTGTCAGTATGCAATTCCCGTTTTTATTAGAAGGATGATATGAGCTAATATGACATACATCTCTAAAGTGTCTAATAGTTGTGAAAAGGCTCTATTTTCAGTATATATAGAGAGTTGTAATGGCACTGTCAGCTAACAATATAGAATGATTGATGATTTTACTGTGTGTGAATCAAGATAGGCTTGGTCTTTTTGGCGTGAGCGGTGCAGTGAAGCGGCTTGCAGGAATCCGCCGAAACAGTTCTGTATGATTTGGTATCAAGCCAATTGCTGGATCCCTAGACCCCTGGAAGGGAGCTTTTGACGGCTGGCTGGCAGTTTGATTACGACGCGCATGATCGACCCGAGGTTTTTACATTGATGGAACTAGATAAAACACAATTGCAATGGGTGTTAGCGGGTGCTGGCTTCGTCGTCGTGGCACTAATCTTCCTCTGGGGAAACCGCGATAGGCTACGCAAGCGTCGGCGTCAACCTTCATTAGGCAATGAGCCTGTATTTGGAGACCCTGGTTCTTCACCACCTGAGAGCACTTCTGAAGATGTTTATGAGTTCGGCGGTCGTATCATTACGCCGGATAGTCCTTTGGCAAAGGATGCGCTGGTGGATGTGGAAATCCGGCCTTTTGAGCGTGAAAATGATTCAAGGTCGTTTAAACTGCCTGATGATTCGCACGTTACTGAAGCAGGGAACACGCTGGCAACCGAGCAGGCACACGATAATATTGCTGATCAACACGTTAGCATTGACGAAAGCGTTGAGCCGCTTGAAGCGCTTCCAGAGAAGAATGATTCTGTGGATGAATCCGTATCGTCTACTGAACAGGCCGGGCTACGATCAGAAAAACCTGCGCCACCACCTCAAATGACAGTTGTTTTAACCATTGTTGCGCCTCAGGGGAGCATGTTTCTGGGGCCTGAAATTCTTGTGGCTGCCGAGAATGCGCAGCTTAGTTTTTCTGATTCGACTAATGGCTTGTTTGCTCGCCTCGAAAATGAGGGCGTAACTGAGGGTTCATCACCAATTTTCAGTATGGCACACTTACATAATCCGGGTATATTCGATTTACAAACGCTAGATAGCCTGGCCACGCCGGGTTTATTGCTATTTATGCAGCTACCTGGTGCATTGGAAGAAATGAAGGCGCTTGATTTATTTACACACACCGCTGATCAGATTGCTATTGATCTGGGTGGGACGGTTTGTGATGAGCGTCGCCATCAGATGACGCGGCAAGCATGGCTGCACTTGCGTGGCAAGGTGGCTGATCTGAGTCGGCGACGGCGAATGTGGATACAGACCTCACAGTAATAGATCATGTTTGGGGATAATATATTGTGACTAATCCCGATACTGCCCGGTGGCGTATCGCTGAACTGTGCAAGCAACTGAATCGCTATGCTTATCATTATTATGTGCTTGATGAGCCCGAGGTACCCGATGCCGAATATGATCGGCTTTTTCAGGAGCTGTGCAGGCTGGAGGCTTTATACCCGGAATGCGTTGTTCCTGATTCACCGACTCAGCGAGTTGGCGGTCAACCACTAGATGCTTTTGTATCAGTACAGCATCGTGTTCCAATGCTGTCTATTCGTACCGAAACTGATTCGGGCTCTGGTGGTGCATTCGCTTTTGATGCCCAGATACGGCGTGACTTGAATTTGGCAGAAACTGTTGTAATCGCCTATGCGTGCGAACTCAAATTCGATGGTTTGGCTATCAGTTTGCGTTATGAAAGTGGTGTACTGGTGCAAGCCACGACCCGTGGTGACGGTCACAATGGCGAGGATGTTACCCAAAATGTGCGAACCATCCGATCCATTCCCTTACGGCTTCAAGGTGTTGCACCTGAAGTGCTGGAAGTACGCGGTGAAGTGTATATGGCGCGCGCTGATTTTGAGCGTTATAACGCCCGGCAGCGTATTGCCGGATATCCCGCGTTGGTGAATCCACGCAACGGTGCGGCCGGTAGTATCCGGCAGCTGGATCCTAAGCTGGCAGCAAAGCGCCCGCTGTCATTTTTTGCTTATGGACTGGGTGAAGTGCGAGGTTGGGCATTACCTGCTACGCATAGCGCTATCTTGGATGGATTGGCGGCATTTGGCCTGCCGGTGAGCAGTGACCGAAAAGTCGTGCAGGGTGCAGAAGGTCTGGCTGAGTTTCACCGTACTATCGCCAAGAGGCGTGATAGCTTACCTTTTGATATTGATGGTGTGGTGTACAAGGTTAATGATCTTGCCTGGCAGCAGCAATTAGGTTTTCGCACCCGCGAGCCACGTTGGGCTGTAGCGCACAAGTTTCCGGCACAAGAAGAATTCACTCTGGTTGAAGCGATTGAGGTGCAAGTGGGTCGTACCGGTGCGCTCACACCTGTCGCAAGATTAAAACCGGTATTTGTAGGCGGTGTCACCGTGACCAATGCGACCTTGCACAATGCTGATGAGGTGGCGCGTAAGGATGTTCGGGTGGGCGATACGGTCATTATACGGCGAGCGGGTGATGTTATTCCTGAAGTCGTTAGCGTCGTGCTGGAGCGCCGCCCTGCCAGCTTGCGGCCTTTTGCGATGCCTGAGCAATGTCCGGTATGTGGTTCAGCGATTATTCATCCAGAAGGTGAAGCTGTTATTCGCTGTATTGGAGGCTTGTATTGTCAGGCACAGCGCAAAGAGGCGATTCGCCATTTTGCCTCACGCCGAGCGATGAATATTGAAGGTCTGGGTGACAAGTTGGTAGAGCAGCTGGTTGAGCAGGATCGGGTTCGTGACCCTGCGGATTTATATACACTTGATACTGAAACACTGGTTGGTCTGGAGCGTATGGGAGCGAAATCAGCAGCGAAGCTATTAGCCGCATTGGTTCGAAGCAAGAATACAACGCTGGCAAGATTCTTATACGCATTGGGTATCCGCGAAGTTGGGGAAGCGACAGCACGGGCGTTAGCAGCACATTTTGGGGCGTTACAGCCATTGGTGGTAGCAGAAGAGGCGCGCTTGCAGCAGATTACTGATATTGGTCCTGTTGCAGCTTCAGCTATTCGAGCATTTTTTCAGGAAGCCCATAATCTGCAAGTCATTAGCCGGTTGCAATCTGCGGGTGTGCAGTGGCCGGAGACTGGAGGAGAGGTTGCCGGTGGTGTAGTACCTAAAACTGCTCAACCACTCGCCGGCAGCACCGTAGTCCTTACCGGAACGTTGGAGTCGATGAGCCGCGACCAGGCTACAGGGTGTCTTCATATTCTAGGCGCTAAAGTGTCAGGCAGCGTGTCGAAAAAGACAGATTACCTGGTCGCTGGCCATGATGCCGGCTCCAAGCTGGATAAGGCGCAGAAACTGGGGGTAACGGTGCTTGATGAGGCAGGATTCGCGGCATTATTGGAAAGCCACCAATAAAAAATCCGCTCTATGGCTAGAGCGGATAGGTGATGTGGTGCAGAATTATGCTGCTCGCGCAGCGTTACTTCTTCTCTTTTTACTGAGTATTGTTATCAGCTTTCTTGGCATCAGCGGCGGCAGCAGGCTTATCAGCTTTCTTGGCATCAGCGGCGGCAGCAGGCTTATCAGCTTTCTTGGCATCAGCGGCGGCTGGTTTCGTCTCACTAACCTTGATTTCCATAACTTCAACCTTGGCGTCGGCACGCAGTTTTTTTAGATAGTCATTAACCATCCGGCTGCGTAGCATCTGGGTAATTTGCGGACGCAATTTTTCCAGTGTCGGTGGTTTGGCATTACGGGTATCTTGCAGCAGAATGACATGCCAGCCGAACGGGGTTTGCACCGGTTCCTGACTATATTTGCCCTTCTCCAGCTTTTCAACTGCCTTGGCGAAAGGGGGAACCATCATGCCTGGTGTGAACCAGCCCAAATCACCACCTTTGGCGGCAGAGCTATCACTCGATCTGGTTTTGGCCAGTTCAGCAAATTTGCCACCCTTTTTTAGTTCAGCAATGATAGCCTTTGCTTTATCTTCCGAGTCGACCAGAATATGGCTGGCTCTGTATTCCTTCCCTTGCATCGCCTTTGTAGCGGTTTCGTACTCCTTTTTTATAGCGCTTTCATCAGGTTTGTTTTTGTTCATGACCTCGCGTACTACAGCACTGGCCAAGATGCTACGCTGAGCCATTTCCAGCTGCTGTTTGATTTTTGGATCGTTGGCCAGTTTTTGTTTGCCAGCTTCCTGTACGAGTAGCTCTTCCAGAATCAGTTGATCGATCAGTGCCTTACTGGTGTCCAGTGAGTTGGCCGTGACCTTGCCACGCAATTGTTGAGCTTGTTGATCAAATGCTGCCTTGGAGATTGGTGTACCGTTAACCACGGCAACTGGGTCAGGAATGGTGAATTCTGCTGGTTTTGCAGCAACTGGTTTTGCAGCAACTGGTTTTTCAGCAGGTGCAGGTGTGGTAGCGGCTGGCGCTGACTCTGCCTTTTTTTCTTCCTGGGCAGCCGATGCTGTGCCGGAAAATAGCAAAGCGGAAGATAGCGCCAGCAGTGGCAGGGAGAATTGATACGTTATTTTAGTCATCATCATTTCCAGGTTTGGTGAAGTGGAATTGTTACAAGATAAATTTATGGTTCTTGTGGGGGTTCGTGCCCGAATGCTCAGGGCGTGAAGTTCACGACGCATGAGATCAATCACCGCTGCATGTGCCAGGCGGTGGCGTGCAATGGGCGATTTTCCGATAAAGGCGGTAGAGACGACAATATGTATCAGCAAAGTCGCCACCTTCACGCGCACCTGCGTGGCCAGCATGTGCTGCACTATCATCAATGATGTCCAGCTGCCTAGGTGCCAACGCAGCATGTCGCCGTTCTTCAGTGCATGCAATCCGATGGTTCAAGCAGGGAATACCTTGTTGAATGGATAAACATCGACTGAAGCATAAACGCCTGCGGCAACATAGGGATCAGCATCTGCCCAGATGCGTGCTTCTTTCAGTGAAGCAAATTCAGCCACAACCAGGCTGCCCTGGAAACCGGCAGAACCTGGAGCAGGGGTGTCTATGGCAGGCAGTGGGCCAGCTAATATCAACCGACCTTCATCAAGTAAAGCATTCAAGCGCTCCAAATGAGCAGGTCGGGCAGTGAGTCGCTGTTCCAGGCTATTGGATGTATCGTGACCGAGAATAGCGTATAACATTTTCAGGATTCCTCCGGCGTATCATCAACCTTGATATAGCGGCTCATGTAAAACGCTTGCGCCAGTACAAAAATCAGGGTTAATCCCATCATGCCAAACAGTTTAAAATTAACCCAGGTATTTTCGTCAAATGTGAAGGCAACATATAGATTAATCAAGCCCATCACAACGAAGAATAGCCCCCAAGCAAACGTAAGGTTGACCCAGACTGTTGCCGGAAGTTCCATGTGTTCACCTATCATACGTTGTAGCACGGTTTTTTCACCAATAAAACGGCTGCCTAAAAATACTGTCGCAAATAACCAGTTTACAACGGTAGGTTTCCATTTGACGAAAACAGGGTCCTGGAAAACCAGTGTTGCGCCACCAAAGACTATTACCAGTCCGGCAGTGATAAGCGGCATCTTTTCGATGCGCCGTTGCCGCGACCAGCTCCAGGCGACCTGAGCGAGTGTAGCAACAATGAGTACAGCGGTCGCAACATAGATGTCCGCTAATTTATAGGCGGTGAAAAACAGAAGGATAGGCAGGAAATCGAACAACAGTTTCATACGGATCGCGTTTTTTCCGTGAAGTGATAAGGGTTTTAGCCAGGTGTTTAGTAACAGTCAGGGCCTGCTTTTTAGGTCATGATCTTGACCAGAGCCTATCAGGATGGCAAGTTGCTGCATTGATGCCAGTACATAACTATCTATATAAAGAATACAAAAAATCATGAGTCGTGTTTTACAAATTCATCCGCGCGACCCACAGCCGCGCTTGATAACCCGGGTTGTTGAGCAGTTGCGCGATGGTGCTGTTATCGTTTATCCCACGGATTCGAGTTATGCCTTGGGTTGTCAGCTGGGTGACAAGGCTGCGGCAGAGCGCATCCGTCAAATTCGCCAAACTGATCGCCATCACAATTTTACGCTGGTTTGTCGTGATTTGTCAGAGATTGCCACATACGCCAAGGTGGATAATCGGTGTTATCGGTTACTCAAGGCAGCAACACCCGGCGCATTCACCTTCATCTTGCGAGCAACCCATGAAGTCCCACGACGCTTGCAACACCCACGGCGCAAGACGATTGGTATTCGTGTGCCTGATAATACGATTGCACTTGCGTTACTGGAGGCGCTAGGTGAACCTATTATGAGTTGTACGCTCATTATGCCTGATGATGAATGGCCACTGCATAACCCGGAGGAGTTCGAGGAACGATTGGACAACAGTGTTGATCTGATTATTGACGGTGGTGCGAGTCAACGTGAACCCACAACAGTGCTTGACCTGACAGGTGATACACCACAACAAGTACGCCAAGGGTTGGGTAACGCGGATCCATTTCTTTAGCGCACATCTTTAGTGGTCTGTATAATTCTCAAATGCCGGAACTGAATACGATTCAATTACTGATAGTAATAGCGCCGCCGTTGCTGCTGGCGATTACCTTGCACGAGGTCGCGCATGGCTGGATGGCTTTGCGCTGTGGCGATACCACGGCCAGGTCGCTAGGCCGGCTGAGTCTTAACCCGATTCGCCATATTGATCCGGTTGGCACATTGCTGGTGCCCGGGCTACTGGCCGTGTTTGGTGGCTTTATTTTCGGGTGGGCAAAACCGGTACCTGTTAGTTATCATCGGTTACACCAGCCTAAACGGGATATGGCCTTGGTGGCGTTGGCCGGACCGGGTTCCAATCTGGTCATGGCTATCGGTTGGGTCATCATCATGGCCATCAGCCTTGCGTTACAGCATCAAGCAGCGTGGCTGGGTAGGCCCTTGTTACTGATGGGCATATACGGTGTGAACATTAATATCATGTTGGGTGTGCTCAATATGTTGCCGATTCCGCCGCTGGATGGCTCGAAAGTGCTGGCAGGTTTTCTGCCTGACCGTGTGGGTCAGATAATGACCCAGATAGAGCCTTATGGCCTGATAGTTTTATTGATGTTGCTGGCGGTTGGATTATTCGATGTGCTCATGCCTGTCGTCGTGGCGATTCGTAGTTTCCTGCTATCCCCCTTTTTCTAACTCATTGCTGATAATCTGAATCTGTTTGCCATGGAAATAACGCTTACCGGGATTACTACAACCGGCACGCCCCATTTGGGTAACTATGTGGGTGCTATCCTGCCGGCGATTGAGGCAAGCCACCGGCAAGGTGTACAGTCATTTTATTTTCTTGCCGATTACCATGCGCTGGTCAAGTGCCACGATCCTGAACAGGTTCATCGTTCACGCCTGGAAGTGGCTGCGACGTGGTTGGCGCTTGGGCTGGATACTGATAATGCGATTTTTTACGCTCAGAGCGATATTCCAGAGATTCTGGAATTAACGTGGTTAATCACTTGCGTGACTGCCAAGGGGCTGATGAATCGTTCTCATGCTTATAAGGCTGCTGTTGCCGACAATGTAGAGGGTGCGGATAACGATCCTGACAAAGGGATTAATATGGGATTGTTTTGCTATCCGGTGTTGATGGCCGCAGATATCCTGATGTTCAAGGCCAGCAAGGTGCCTGTGGGTAAGGATCAGGTTCAACACCTGGAAATGGCGCGAGACATTGCTGCCCGCTTTAATCATTTGTATGGTGAGCACTTTGTATTGCCGGAAGCTGTAGTCGATGAGCGGGCTGCAATTCTGGTCGGTTTGGATGGGCGCAAGATGAGCAAGAGCTATGGCAATACTATCCCGCTGTTTGAACCGGAGAAAAAGTTACGCAAGCTCGTGATGCGGATCAAGACCAATTCCTTGCCACCGGAAGCACCCAAGGATCCTGGGACCTGTACCTTGTTCCAGATTTATCAGGCTTTCGCAACGCCTGAGGAGAGTACTGCTATACGTGCACGTTATGCACAGGGTATTGGCTGGGGCGAGATGAAGCAGATTCTATTTGAGTCTCTGAATGCTCGTCTCAGTGAGCCGCGTCAACGCTATCATGAATTATTGCAGGCACCTGGTCATATTGAACAGATTCTCAAGCGCGGTGCGGCAAAGGCACGTGAATACAGTGTGCCGTTTCTCGAAGAATTGCGGCGTGCTGTGGGTATTTGGCCGCTAGGATAAGCCGGTATAGTCAGTGATAGATGAGTTTACCGTGCTGGCCGCTATTAAATGGTGATGAGTGCCCATGCTGATACGGAGCCACTTGCCTGGGTCAGTGGTGTCCCTTACACCCAATTGCCTCAAGACCTCTACATTCCACCCGATGCACTGGAAGTGTTTCTCGAGACCTTTGAAGGGCCGCTGGATTTGTTGTTGTACCTGATTCGGCATCAAAATCTCGATATCCTGAATATTCCCATCGCTGATATTACTCAACAGTACACAGAGTATTTGGCGTTGATGCAGGAATTGCAACTGGAACTGGCTGCGGAATATCTGGTGATGGCCGCTTGGCTGGCGGAAATCAAGTCACGTTTGTTGTTGCCTCGTTCAACACCGGTCGAGGATGAGGATGAGGATCCGCGTGCTGAATTAGTCCGTCGCTTGCAGGAGTACGAGCGTTTTCAGCAGGCTGCGCGTTCGATAGATGCGCTGCCTCGTCTGGAGCGCGATATTTTCGTTGCCAGCGCTCCATCGATGCAATGTGAAGTGACGCGCACGCCGCCGCCAGTGGCGTTGATGGATTTGTTGGCAGCATTACGTGAAGTTATGGCACGTACCGAACTGTTCAACCATCATCATATCCAGCGAGAACCGTTGTCAGTGCGTGAGCGGATGAGCCAGGTATTGGAACGACTGGATGCGCTGCGTTTTACACCATTTTCAGCACTGTTCCATCCCGAAGAAGGTCGAATGGGGGTGGTGATCACCTTTTTGGCTATATTGGAGTTGCTACGTGAGGCGTTACTGGAAGTGATGCAGGCGGATGCGTTTGCACCCGTTTATGTTCGTCGGTCAGCGTGAATCATGGCCATACCAGCGCTGGAATGTATTTTGGAGGCGTTGTTGTTGGCGGCTGATGAGCCGCTATCGTTGGAGCAGCTGGAAAGGGTATTTCCTGAAAACGAACGCCCCGAGCGAGCTGTGATACGTGCAGCTTTACGTGACCTGGCCTGTTACTATGATGGGCGCGGCATGGTATTGGTGGAAGTGGCGAGTGGATTCCGGTTACAAGTTCCGCCTGTTTTTTCGCCGTGGGTATCACGGTTGCGGGAAGAACGTTCTGGTCGCTATTCCCGTGCGCTGCTAGAAACGTTGGCGTTGATTGCATACCGGCAGCCGATTACCCGCGCTGAAATTGAAGAGGTACGCGGTGTTAGCGTCAGCAGCAGCATTATGAAGACTTTGCAGGAACGTGGCTGGATCAAGGTCATTGGTCGTCGCGAGGTACCAGGTCGTCCGGCGCTGTATGCAACGACCCGTATTTTCCTTGATTATTTTAATCTAAAAAATTTGGGTGAATTGCCACCGTTGGCTGAGCCACGCGATCTGGACAAAATCGGTACTGAACTGGAGCATGACGGCGCACAACCTGCGGAGCCAGAGTGATAATATATTATTGATACATCAATAATATTTTTGGAATATGGCGCAAACACTATAAATTGAACAATTTATAGTGTTTGCGCGTTAAAACCAGGTTAGTACGACGGTGAAGCATTTGGTGGCAATAGTATCAATATAGCCAAAATAGCGTTGTTCGATGCTATCTACACCTTAACTTTATTACCTACAGGATTTTCTGATGTCTGAACGTGTACAAAAATTCCTGGCTCGTGTGGGGGTTGCCTCCCGACGTCGGATTGAAGAATGGATTCGCCAGGGTCGGGTGACTATTGATAACGTACCGGCACAGTTGGGTGCTCAGGTTAAGGGCACAGAAGCCATCAGTATCGATGGCCGACTGATTCAGGTGAGTGATATCCAGTCGAGGCGACGCGTACTTGCTTATTATAAGCCGGTAGGCGAGGTGAGTAGCCGTCGTGATCCTGAGGGGCGACCCACAATATTTGACCGTTTACCGGTATTGCGCAGCGGACGCTGGATCGCCATTGGTCGGCTTGATATCAGTACGCAAGGTTTATTATTGCTGAGTAATGATGGTGAGCTGGCGAATCGCTTGATGCATCCATCATCACAGGTTGAGCGTGAGTATGCCGTGCGGGTACTGGGTCAGGTCACACCAGCCATGTTGCAATGTTTGCAAGAGGGTGTCCTGCTTGAGGATGGCCTGGCACGTTTCGATGAAATCCGTGAGGCTGGTGGTGAGGGTGTCAATCACTGGTATCACGTCATATTGCGAGAAGGCCGTAACCGTGAAGTGCGCCGGTTATGGGAATCACAGGGTGTCGCTGTGAGTCGCCTCATTCGGGTACGTTACGGTTCTGTGGTGCTGCGGCGCGGCTTATCACCAGGTCACTGGGATGAGCTGGATGAGGCTCAGATGAGAGCACTACTGCAAACGGCGGGTTATCCGTTGCAAGACCCTAAGCCTGATGCTTCAAAGCCACGATCGGCTCGCGCTGTGCCACCGAAGGGTAAGAGCACAGGCCGCCATTTTTCAGCACGGCAAGCTACGCATTGGCTCAGAACGAGGGAACCCCAAAAGCGGCGGATAGACGATGCCAAACCGGTATTTACCGCATCGCACTCAAGTCATGCCGATCATTCAAGGCCATCACCGACCAGGCGTCCGTCAGCATCGACAGCGCGGTATCGAACGGTTAATCCTGGGCGCGTAAAATCTGACCGTTAATCCCTTTGCTATCTGAGCCCAGCAGATAGAGGTAGATATTCAGTATGTTTTCCGGATCGGTCCATTCCTCAGGGTTCCGTCCTGGATAAGCACGTAATGTCAGGCCGCTACGCACTCGTCCAGGGTCAACGCTGTTAACCCGAATCGGGGTGTTGGTTTCCAGTTCGTTCGCCAGCAGCTTCATCATGGTTTCTGCGCCACCCTTGGCCACTGAGTAAGCACCCCAATACGCTTGTCCGGTTTCACTGACCTGGTCGGCCGTAAAGATGATGGAGGCATCAGCAGAACGGTTCATCAATCCCAGCACCGCTTGCGTCAGCATAAAGGGTGCATTGAGATTGACCTGTAATATTCGATACCAGATCTCGATGTCGTAATTAGCGATTGGGGTTAGTCCATGGAATAGGGCAGCGTTATGCAGTAATCCATCCAGCTGGCCAAATTCGGATTCTAGAACCTGCGCTAGCTCAAGGAAATCCTTGGGCGTTGCCCCTTCCAGATTCATTGGATAAATTGCAGGTTTCGGATGGCCTTCGTTTTCAATCTGATCATAAACCTGTTCTAGCTTATGCAGGGTGCGTCCAAGCAGAACTACCGTAGCGCCATATTTGGCGAGGCGGCGTGCTGCAGCACGCCCAATACCATCGCCTGCACCCGTGACTAGAATAATTCGGTTTTTCAGCAGATCAGCAACAGGTTGGTAGTCCTTCATAGCGGTTCCTTACAATTATCTCAATCTACAGGCACGAAGAGAGCAGATAAAAGGATGAGTTCATCATTCAAGTTTACTATGCCTTGGCTAAATGCCGGTAACGTTGTTGTTCACGGCGTTTCAGGCACCAGGCAAGCCATAGCTTTCTCAGGGGTGTTAAGCGGGTTTGTTGTTCCAGCAAGCGGTAACCTTCCTCGGCTAGCTCCGCTAGGAGTGTCATTGCCAGGTCTAATCGGATCAACAGGCTGTATTGTGCATAGCGATCGGATGGAGGCAAATAATCTAATGCCCGCTGATAATATTCACCAATGCGCTTAGCTTGAAAAGCAAATAATTGTCTAATAGATTCAGTGGTTTGTGCTGCAAGCAAATCATCTGGATGGACATTGAAACGCTGCATGTCATCTTCGGGAAAATAGCAACGCCCGCCGTGAATATGTCGGCGTGTATTGTATAAAAGATCAAACAGTAGCAATGCTGCCCCGGCTTCATGGGCAAATCGGGGCGTGGCATGGGTGTCGTTGTAGCCAAGTATTTCTGTCATTAGCAAGGTGGGTGTGCTGCCATTGCGGTGTATGTACAGCGTCAGTTCAGCAAGACTTGGGTAAATAGTGTAATCCTGATCCATGACCACACCATCCAGCATGTCCTGAAAAAGCACTTTCTGTAAGTTGAAAGCAGATAGATGTGGTTGCAAAGCTACTGTAACCGGGTGTTGTGGATGGCTGGCGAACAAACGATCCAGTTCAGTTCGCCACCAGTCGTGTTTGGTGCGGGCAACGCCAGGATCATGACATTCTTCAGTGATTCTGGACGCTTCCAGGTAGAAGGCTTGAACCGCAATGAGGGCCCGTTGTCGGGTAAGCGGTAAACCGAGCAGGCTGTAATGGAAGTCCGAACCTGGTGGAGCCGCCAGGTTTCGGCAGTATTCGTCCGGTAGCATAGGAAGATTGCATCCGTTAAAAAGTCTTTGGTGACATCGGTCTGTGGGTTATGCAGTTTAAGGATTATGGTTGGCTCTAAAAAGGCACGATTATTGCCTTACTGATAGTTAGACGAGTTATTCGATAGTTATCTTGGCAATGTGCGAGGTTTGTTGCTATGACGAGTTACGAGATCAAACAATTACCATCCAGTCAGCAGGCTGTTACTCGCGCCTCTTACCTGTACTACCGTGCTTTGTTGGGTAGAGCATCGGCTAGCACACGTCAGCGCTTATATGGTGATTGGCAGAGTGAAATTCGCCGCTGCTGGCTGGATGTCAAGAGACCGGTATGAGCCGTGGTAACGTACGATTGTGCGGTGGTTGTGATCACATGATAATCAATTTTTTGGTGTTTGGGTTTAGGGCAGGTGTTGAAGTAGGCGTTGCTCGCCGTGACGCAGTTTACCTTGGTGAATGGTAGATAGTGAGCTGTCCTCTTCCAAAAGTTCCTTAACCGGCATGCCGGCGGGCGGCTTAGCGCCGTAATACACGTGGCCTTTGGCGTCGATCCAGGTATAGATATGCTCAGTCGGTTGTACTTTGGTCGAGCTGGAACCAAGACGAACCGATTCTGCCGGCCGATCTTTAGGCAAGCGGCTGCTGTAATGTGTTTGGCCGGTGTCGTCTTGCCATATGTAAAATTCGTCTTCAGCCAATGCGTCAGCGTGGAACGATGCCAATACGAGTCCTGATAGTACCTGTATTGGGATTATTCGCCGTGCTAGACGGAAGCGCTGTTTTTTAGATAACTGATTCATTCCACTGAGTTCCTTCGTTGTCAACGATGGGGATAATGAGAACGGGGCGTTTGGATAGCAACGTAACGCGACGGGCAGTTGAACCTAGTAGATGGGAGTATATGTCGCTGTGGGTGTGGGTGCCCATGACGATTAAATCAGCATTGCAACGATCCGCTTCTTCCAAAATAACCTCACAAGGTGTGCCGCAAGTTACGCGGATCTCCGAAATAATTTCTGTCTCTGTCAATGTAGCATCCAGCTCTTTCTTGCAGAAAGCTTCTAGCCGACTATGAATTTTTTCCAGAATGCCGCTATTTGCCTCGTGACGCAGCTCCTCGGCTTTTTTTGTCCCCAGATAATTTTCCATAAGAAAACGGACTGAGTTGCTCAAGGGTTCGGCGACATTGAGCAGTATAATCTTGGCATTGTGTTGCTGAGCCAGGCTAACTGCGAAGCGGAATACAGGGCGCGTATGTTTACCCAGTGCTGTGGTGTACAGGATAGTATGAATTTTCGGAAGCATAATAGATATATTTCAAGTTATTTTGTGCTGTAATTGAGGGTTTATTTCGTCTTGCGCTTATCGCTATGATACCACATCATTTTTGTTCAAAAGATATAATGCCAATGTCCACCGGATTAATAATAGTAACATCGTGAGCGCTTTTGGCGTTAATAAGACCATTATCAGCCAGTGCGATTGAAGAAAGGAAGAATGTGAATAATAAAACAGACAGTAATTTATGCATATCTAGCCCTGTTGGGTACGTTGATCACAAGGCGCTTGAAAATGATACTTTTAGGAGTTAAGCAGTTGACACTCAATTTAGTAGGCGAGATGCGTTTAGAACCACTATATGCTGTGCTCGATCCTACCAACTGCGTAACTCCTAACTTTAATTGAATGTAGTGTCTATTGGTAATGATGCACACAAAAGCTTAGCGGAATTTATCCCATTATGGTCACAATGCTTTACTAATTAACACATAAAGTTTGTGCCTGATATAGCAGAACCCATTAAATTTGATTAGTGGGTTCCGCTATATCCATCTGTTTTAACGCGCAAACACTATAAATTGTTCCAATTTATAGTGTTTGCGCTCGTCAGCTACAGTCTCTGGAAAAGTAGAGAGCGCCCTGGATTTATTGATGGTGTACAGGGCGAGGATGGTGGCAAGGGCAAGCATAAAAAGAAACAATAACAATTGATACCAGACAGGAATGCCAGTTTTATCACTTGAAGATAGTCGAGGAGCTGCTTTTATTTTTCAGGAGCGCTGCCTGGCTGTACGTTTTCGTTGTGCTGGTTTTACTGCTGTTTCACTCAAGCGTATTGCCGCCACTTCACTGATACCAGCGGATTGGCCCAGTGCAGTTAAATAAAGTCGTCGAAAAGCGATAACCTTATGATCGCGGGTGAAGGTATCATCCCGAAGTTTAATCAGGCCATTACCGGCGAGTGCCTCCATCAATCGTTCGAAACAACGTCGATCCGGTGAGCCATTGGTCAATCGTGCATGTAATTGACGCATAGTTTGTCCTTCACGCCAACGTAATGTTTCCAGAATTTGTAATATCAACCGCGATTCGCTGGAGGTCACCGGGCGCGTGCGCCGTGCCACCGTGTTTTGTGGGGCGCAGACATCACAAAGGCCACAAGGTTGATCGTCATCCCGATCGCCAAAATGTTGTACGAGACGCACCATGCGACAACCGGTTGCCTTGTCAGCAAAATCAAGCATCTGCCGAGGAACAAGCAGTTTGTGGGCGCTTTGGTGCTCATAAGGGGTTTGCCAATTGGCGTGGCCACGACTCAGGTTATCCTTAATATCACGTTGCGCACCGCCATGAACGAGTAGTTTTTCCACAGCCGCGTCAAATTCTTCTGGTTTCATCATGCTGAGCTGATCCCGCAGCCATGCTTTAGGTTGTGGATGTGTACCTAATTTTTGAAAAATTTGTGTCAGTTTTTGGGTTTGGGGGTAGCCGAGTTGATGAAAGTATTCGTGTGTTCGTAAGTCAGCATAGGAATACAGCAAGATGGCGCGTGCGGGTTGGCCGTCGCGTCCAGCACGACCAATTTCCTGATAGTAGCCTTCGACACTAGCGGGTAGAGCAGTATGGATGACAGTGCGAATATCAGGTTTATCAATGCCCATACCAAAGGCGATGGTCGCAACGATGACGGCCAGCTTGCCGCAGCTAAACAGGCCTTGTACACGCTCGCGCTCTTGCGGTGGCATGCCGGCATGATAGGCTGCAGCTGGAAGCGCTTCTGCCAGCTCCAGCGCCAAGGCTTCAGTGGCTTTGCGGGTTGGGGCATAGACAATGGCTGGCTGTTGTGCCGTGTCTGTCAAAATTCGGTGTACAGCGGCGTGTCGCTCCGACACTTTCATTTCCACGGTCTCGACAGCGAGATTTGATCGGCGGAAACCGTGAATGTAGCGAGTGGCATTACTGATATCAAGCTGGGCAACGATATCATCCTGTACCGATATCGTCGCCGTTGCTGTCAAGGCAATGACGGGTGCAGGTTGCAGGCGTGGCAGATGACGTTTCAACATTCGATAATCAGGGCGGAAATCATGGCCCCATTGCGAAATGCAATGGGCTTCATCAACTGCGATGAGTACCGGTTTGCGTTTGGCGAGCATTTCGGGAAAGCCGGGCACACTCAGTCGCTCTGGTGCAATAAACAGGTAATCCAGTCGGCCATTGAGGTATTCGACACATACCTGTCGTGAAGCCAGTCGATCACGTCCCGAATGAATACGTTCAGCATGTAGACCCAGTTGCTGAAGCTTGCCCACCTGATCTTCCATGAGTGCGATTAGTGGTGAGATGACCAGTGTTGTTCCGGCACGAGCCAGGCCAGGCAGTTGGAAACATAACGATTTTCCGGCTCCGGTTGGCATAACCAGCAGGACATTATGGCCTTGTATTACAGTTTGGCAGACCAGCTTTTGATAAGGACGAAAGTCGGGTAGCCGGAAGACAGTGCGTAATAGCTCAAGGAGCTGATTTTCCGAAACAGGCTTGCGGGGTATCGTGGCAACTGCAGGCAATGTCGTGTGTGCCACTGGTGGTGCAGGGGGCGTTGCCTGAAATGCCTGTGTCACTGCTTGATGCAGGTAGATATTAATATCACGCATGAAGTCATCCAGATTTGCTTCACCGCGCTGAATACACTGTAGTCGTGCTTCCCATTGGCCGGTCATCATAGGGCTTTTGATAGGGGGTTGTACACGCTCAATCAGGCGGATACCGCGCTCGGTGGGTTTTAGGGCCTTGCCATCGCGGTCTAGATATTGACGCTGAATCAAGGTTTCGATGATATCAGCGCGCGTAGCGGGTGTACCCAGGCCGCTATCTTTCATTGCCGCTGATAGCGCCTTGTCGTCTAGAGTACGGCCTGCTGTTTCCATTGCAGTGAGTAAGGTGGCATCGGTTAGGCGCGGTGGCGGTCGGGTTTGTTTGGCGACAGTGCGGGTATCCAGTATTTGTTGTTGCTGACCTGTGGTCAAACCGGCGGGTAGATTCTGCTCAGGCGTTTCTGCGCTCGATGGTTTGGTGCTGGTTTTATCTTTTTTATTCCTGGATGTGTTAGCCGGTTTTCCAGACGTTGGGCGGGGTTCCAGAACTTTCCAGCCCACTTGCTCGACGGCTGTGCCGGTACTGTGATAACGGTCGATAAGCGTGTTGCCTGTGGTATCAACCGTCGTGATTGTGGTAACAAGATGGGTTATTGCCCGGATATGTTCATCATGCCAGGCCATGAGCAAACGACGGCAAATGAGATTGTATATTTTTTGTTCATCAGCAGGCAGTTTTTTTGCAACGATAGGTGTGGGGATGATGGCGTGATGATCGGTAACTTTGCTGTCATTGACAAAGCGCGACCCGAGTGTGCGTTGACCGGTATGTGGCGCCAAACGTGTTTTATATGGCGCCCAAATAGCAGCGACGACTGCACTCAGAAGAGTGGCGACTGCTGTTGACAAATGGCGGCTATCGGTACGTGGGTAGCTGATAAGCTTGCGTTGTTCATACAGCTTCTGGGCGATATCGAGTGTGGTTTGGGCGCTGAAGCCATACAGTCGGTTAGCATGGCGTTGTAATTCTGTCAGGTCATATAACAGGGGTGGTGCAGCACGGTGAGTTTCGGTGCGGCAGGTTTCAATGACGGCCTGACCCTGTTGTGCACGAGAAACAATTTGTGCAGCCTCCACACCATCAGCGGGCAGGCACTTGGCCTTTGGCTCAGGTTTGTTGCCACGAAACCAGATTCCCTGATAGCAGGTTACCTTTGCCGGCTCAGCGGCGGTGTTTGATTGTGCAGGCTGTTCGGTCAGTGGAGTAAATGTTGCTGCGACTTCCAAATACTCTTCGGGCAGAAAAGTACGGATAGCGTGCTCACGCTCTACCATCATGGCCAGCGTAGGGGTTTGTACCCGTCCCACAGATAAAGCATCATCGCCAGGAATGCCACAGGCCAGTGTATAGGCGCGTGATAAATTCATTCCCACCAGCCAGTCTGCCTGGCTACGCCCGCGGGCCGCGGCAGCCAGCGCATCAAGATCACGACCAGGACGTAGCGTTTGGAAACCTTGACGGATAGCATCCGGTGTCAGCGATGAAATCCATAAGCGGCTAAATGGTTTACGACATTCGGCTGCCTCGTAGAGATAACGAAAAATGAGCTCACCTTCACGTCCGGCATCAGTAGCACACACAACATGGTCAATGGCACTATCGTTAAGAATTCGGCGCACGACTTCAAATTGGTTACGGGTTTGTGTGTTGACAACCAGTGGCCATTTTTCTGGCAGCATGGGTAGCGATTCACGCCGCCATGTTTTCCAGGTAGGATTGATTTCGTGAGGCTCGGCTAGCCGCACGAGATGGCCGATTGCCCAGGTGATGACATAGCCATTGCCATGCAGGAAGCCGTCGCCGCGCCGACAAGCGCCTAAAGCACGCGCAACGTCACGGGCAACGGCTGGTTTTTCAGAAACGACGGCGATACTCATGCCTGTATGCTAGTGTTAATTAGTTAATTTGCAGCAAGGTCATAGAGGGTTGCTGAATGTAAAGATGGTTGATGTACCCATGCTGGTTCCTTGTGTTTTCAGGTGATGCTGGAACATTGATCGGCTGGTATTATCCTGGCCGTTTTGCTGAGGATACTACCGCATTCCTGTATTTTTCAGGGTTGCTATACCCATAAAAACGTACCTAAAAAAATATGCTCAAACAATGGTTGTGGCTGAGTATCGCGGTGGTTGTGCTAGACCAGTGCACGAAATGGTTTGCCGAGGCTTTTTTAGTGGCACATAAGCCGGTATCGATTTTACCGTCATTTAATCTGGCGTTGACGTACAACAGTGGTGCAGCATTTGGTATTTTTGCTGATGCTGGTGGTTGGCAACGCTGGTTTTTTTTGGGGATGGCTGTGACGATTAGCATTGTTTTGGTTCTTTGGATACTGCGACTCAAGCCGGAAGAAAAGCGTCTTGCTATAGCGCTGTCGTTGGTTTTGGGTGGAGCCATTGGCAATATGGTAGATCGTGCTTTATTTGGACAGGTTATTGACTTTATCCAGTTGTATTATGATCGTTGGTACTGGCCTACGTTTAATATCGCAGATTCAGCCATCACGATAGGTGCAATGCTGCTGATACTGGATAGTTTCTATGCCGGAAAGACATAGTATAGCGAGCGATACATAAGTAGATAAAAGGTCTCGGAGACAGGTGGCCTGTTAAAATTAAAATGATAGCGCCAGGCCGTCTTTTAAAAAATGCAGTTTTTCATGCCGTTTGAATCTATAGAAGTTGGCGGGTAACGTCTAATAGTAGAGTGATTAAATAACCAATCTTCGCCTTGTGCACTGGAATAGCCTGTTATTAAAATAATTATTAGAGATCATTCATTCATGAATTCACATGTTTATCTCGCTAATCCTCGTGGTTTTTGTGCTGGAGTAGACCGCGCTATTGGTATTGTTAAGCGGGCACTGGAATGTTTTGGAGCGCCGATCTATGTACGTCATGAGGTAGTGCATAATCGCTTCGTAGTGGATGATTTGCGCCAGCGAGGTGCAGTTTTTGTTGAGGAATTGGATGAAGTTCCCGATGGTGCAACTGTTATTTTTAGTGCTCACGGTGTAGCACGGGCGGTGCAGGAGGAGGCAGCACGGCGCAGGCTCAAGGTTTTTGATGCAACCTGTCCGTTGGTGACCAAGGTGCATATGGAAGTGAGCCGTCATGGTCGCGTAGGTCGTGAAGTCATTCTGATTGGTCATGCCGGACACCCTGAAGTAGAAGGCACTATGGGACAGTATGAGACCGATTCAGATGGGCGAATGTACCTTGTGGAGACGGTCGATGACGTACAGACACTGAAAGTCAATAATCCTGAAGAACTGGCTTACGTGACACAAACAACCTTGTCAGTGGATGATACGTCTTTAATTGTTAATGCGTTGCGCGCACGATTCCCTACGATTCAGGGGCCTCGCAAGGATGATATCTGTTATGCCACGCAGAATCGGCAGGATGCTGCCAAGGAACTTTCACAACATTGTGAGATATTACTGGTGGTAGGGTCACGTAATAGCTCCAATTCCAACCGTTTGCGAGAGTTGGCTGAAAAGGCCGGTAAGCCAGCTTACCTGATTGATGGGCCAGAAAATATCGAGCCAGAATGGTTTATCAGCAAGATGACCGTGGGGGTGACTGCGGGTGCTTCAGCGCCGGAAGTGTTGGTGCAGCAAGTGGTTACCCGATTACGTGACCTGGGTGCTGTAGTGGTTATGGAAAGTACAGGGCGAGAGGAAAACGTGGTTTTTGCCTTGCCTAAGGATTTGCGGTAGGGGCCATACATAATTATTGCTTTTTTCTGATTTTTGCGGGCATGACCCCGGCAGATGCGACTCTAATCATACCCAGAGCGCGGATATAGCGTGTCGTCGATGCGCTGTCATGTCATCTATAGCCAAGCTCATATAAATTGATTTTATTAAAAATAATGACTGGCAAGCCCCCAGTTTTCTAGATATTGTTGTTCGAATGCCATGGGCGACAGGCCGTCGTTGTTGCCGTGGCGCTGCTTCGGGTTGTAAAGGAACTCGATGTAATTGAAGATCTCGACCCGGGCCTCATTTCGGGTCTTGAATCTCTTGCGCTTGATCCGCTCGGTCTTGAGTAACGAGAAGAAGCTCTCGGCTACCGCATTGTCATGGCAATTGCCCCGGCGGCTCATGCTCGCTTCCAGGTTGGGGTCGTCCAGAAACTTGCGCCAGTCGCTGCAGGTGTACTGGATACCCTGGTCGGAGTGGATGAGTACCTGTTGCCTGGGCCTGCGCCGCCAGATGGCCATCAGCAGCGCATCGATCACCAAGTCGGCACGTGGGTTGCTCTTCATACTCCAGCCGACGACCTGGCGTGAGAACAGGTATCAGCACCACCGTCAGGTACAACCAGCCTTCGTGGGTGCGGCTATAGGTGAAATCGGTAACCCAGGCCCGGTTCGGCTCATCGACCTCGAATTGGCGATCCAAGGTGTTGGGCGCCATGCGGCTGGACCGGCTGGACGGGCGAAGACAGCAAAGGCGGCAGAGCATGGCGGGCGCGGGTGATCTACGACACCAATTTGTTCACCAGCTACAGCGCTGGACGCTATCGGCAGATGAAAGAGGTGGCCGAGGTGCGTCCGTATTGGCGTTATCGCCACTCACCGGCCAGTGTTCACCCACGGGCTGAACATCTCGCCTGGGATGGCGTGATC
>PDTV01000002.1 GCA_002747185.1 Candidatus Contendibacter odensensis | reverse complement strand
CAAATTTTGTTTAGCCCATTGTTTTAGTTGCTTTAATTGAGTGGTGATTTCACTGTTGTTAAATCGCCACTCACATTCTTTAATATACAAGTAAAAATGCGCTTTGGGAACACCATTAAAACGCCTCAAGTGACGCTTTGCTTGATTCCAAAAATTTTCAATGCCATTGATGTGATTTCTATCATTGGTAAAGCCTTTGCTGTGATGAATGCGAAAATGCTTAAACTCCGACACATCCAAAGCATTATAGCCAGGCAATGAGTCGCTATAAACAATGCTGTCGGGTTTCACCTTTTCCCTGATTATCGGTATCAAAGTTGTCGACCTGGCATCAGGAATAATCACAACGAAAACCTTGCCATTGCGCTTTAGTAAGCCAAATACAGGCATTCTCATCGTTTTGATAAATTAACAGCCGTAAACGGTGAAAATACAGGCTGGCTATATTTTTGTTTATCCCAACCAAATCTGCTGCCGTTCGCGCTGGTGTACCTGCAACGAAGTGCCCCAACAGTCTTTGTTGCTTGTAACTACTTAATTTACAGTGTCTTACATACATAGCTGACACCTAACTTATTTAAAGTCAGGTGTCAGCCCCTAAATCTAAGCGGATTACGGACTCGGCAACCCGCTTAGTAATGGCCTTTTTCAGTATCGACTAGTTAGGATCAGACGGCAATGGTGCATCCAGAGGTGGAGCAGAATTATCACCCGTATATGAACGCGGATATGGCGCCGCCGTCGTAGTACGGTAAACCGGTGGATAGCCTGCTGGCGGTGGTGGGAGATTACCAGCACCAAAAGCTGATTGGTTAGCCATATCTGGTGGACGATATAATGGAGCGGGTGGATAAGCACGTTGCGGCTTATAAACCGGTGCAGTCAGAGGACGATAAGCAGGGCGTGGGCTGGCTAGCTGCGAACGTGCTGCTGCCTCAGGTGCAACTGGCCGACGATAACCAGCTGGCGGATACGCAGATGGTGCATTTTGAGGGCGCACAGTTGCAACTGGCGCAACCGGCGCGGTCTCAGGGCGATACACTGGAATCGATCGCCGAGAAGGTGATACCTGAGGCTGTGCAGATGAAGCCCGGGGTCCAGCGAAATTACGATACGTCGTCGATGCGGAGGCCCGGGCATTGGTCGCTGCTCGCGGCCTGGCCAGATTTTGGTAAGTCGCTGGCGCTGCCGCTCCGGGTGCAGTTACTAAAGGGCGAGGCACCGGATACGGTGGATAAACCGGTGCTTGCGGATTCACCATCCCGGGACGTGCAACTCCCCTATCCTCGGGCAATGCCGTTACAGAGTCTGGCGGGTACGCTGGATAAACCGGTGTTTGCACACGACCTGCCTGCCCCCTTGCTACTGGCGTACCGGCGGGTACTTGCGAGGGCGACTGATAGGTCGAGGCGGGCCGCTCCTGGGCAAAACTGGCTGTATTACTACGAGGATTTTCAAAAGAACGGCCACTAATCGCTACAGGAATTCCATTGACTTTCTCAACAGCACTTTCCAGAGCAGCCTGACTGATACCACTGAGATCTGCACCGACCTTAGTGCTAACAACACGTTGTGCCTGCTCCAGTGTGACTTTAATTGGCAAGTTATTTTCTTCCAGTGGCTCATGCGATTCGATGAACAGATCACCATTTAGCCAACCCACCTTTACCGGCTGATCAATAATCCGTACTGGCGTACCCACTGGAATCATGCCAAACAACTGTTTGATATTTTCTGGATACATACGAACACAACCATGCGTCACTCGCATGCCAATGCCATAGGGCTTGTTCGTGCTATGAATCAGGTAGCCCGGTACACCAAGACGCATCGCATAACGTCCCAGCGGGTTATTTGGCCCGGCAGGCACAACATCCGGCAAGGGATCACCATCTGCGGCATGTTCTGCCTTGATCGATGCCGGTGGCCGCCATACTGGATCAACGGTCTTGGCAATAATGCTGGTTTTACCCTGGGGTGTTTTCCAGTCCATACGGCCAATACTGACCGGGTATGTATAAACCTGTGAACCATTTTTCGGATAGTAGTACAGCCGCATTTCGGAAATATTCAGCACTGCACCTTCGCGGGGTGTATCCGGCAAAATATAACGGGTCGGCAATACGATGGGTGTATTATGGCCCGGCAACCAGCGATCCACCTCCGGGTTGGCATGAATAATATCTTCGTATCCCAAATCATAGCGGCGGGCAATATCAAGCAAAGTATCGCTTTTATGCGCGTGAACCACCTGCATTTGCCCGATAACATCTTCATTCGGTGGTGGCAAAGGATAAACCGCCGCCTGTGAGGTGCTTGCTATAAAACACCCTAGCAGTGACCAACACAACGTCTTCAAGAGTGAACTTGGCATAAGGTTTCCTGTCTCCGAGCGTTCATAATCATTGATCTATTATCACTAGCGCAACAAGCAGATCAATCTGTCATTCAGTCATTTAATTTAATTAAACCTTAATCAAATTATAATCCATGACTTATTGCAGCTGGTGCGGCGCTTTACATTTTGCAATATGCTGCCAAGTAGTCTCAATTAGCATAGGCAGGACGAGCTGGGCAAGCGAGATTGGCCCTTAATCACTAGAGTGTGGCGATCCCGAATTCTGGCATCATCCGCCTTTTTTGAATACATGAACCACCCTGACTACCCTGCTCCTTACCAATGCCTGGCACCTATGAGATATACCTGAGCAGCTATTGAGATATTGATCACGGAATTTTTCTGGTTAAATGCCGCTAAAGCACCAAATTGTTTAATACCATTTGTATTGGATCACAGGCTACCGATATAGTGCCAAACCCGGGTCTGTGACAAGTCATGATGAACCATCATGTTTGAGAACCGGTATTGCCTGAATTCCCAACACAGTGTTTTACAAATTGTCCGATACGCTCTATGGCTTCGCCTGCTTCGGGCAGAATGGGTTCAAATAAATGCCAGACATGCACTAGATCCGGCCACGTTTCAAGCGTCACCGGCGATCCGGCAGCACGTGCCTTGTTGGTATAGCGCTGGGCATCACCTAGCATCATTTCTGCTTCACTCACCTGTATCAGCGTCGATGGCAAATTGGATAAATCGCCAAAGATGGGTGATATTAGTGGATTGGGTGGCGGGATTCGATGCATGATCCAAACGATCAGCAAGATAAATGAATGGGGAAGTTTCAAGATCGCTTCCAAACTCGGACCCAGCATCGGATCCGTGTTAAGATTACTTTTCAGCGTGGGGCTAGAAAATGTCATATCCACGCTCGGTGACAATGCAATCACACCATCGGCAGAACGCAACCCCAAATCCCGCGCCCAGGTAGCCAGCATCAATGCCAGATTGCCACCTGCTGAATCACCGGCAACAAAAAATTCCCGAACGGGTGAAGAATCTTCAGGGCTGTTCTCCAAAATCCAGTGATAGGCCATCTGGCAATCATGGATTTGTTCCCGACGTGAATATTCGGGCAGCAACCGGTAATTCAAGGCAAACACTGATGCACCAGTCACTCGCGCTAATTCGGTCGTCAGTACACGATGACCCTGCGGACAACCACTGATAAAACTACCCCCATGCAAATACAGTAATCGTCGATTTTTATCAGACTGTGGTGATAATACCCATTCTCCTTCCACACCCTCAGCACTGACTTGCTGCACCCGATAACCCTGTTCATTAACCAGTAGTGGCGGCCTGAAAAAACCTTTCGTCATCATCCGACGCAAGGCTTCCAGTCGCTTCTTTCGATTGGGTGTCGCACGCACTTCTGCCGATACCTGCTCCAGTAAACACAGTACTTCCTGGTGCTCAGGACTGCCTTGATAGCTCGTCCCTACCCGGCTATCGGCAATTTTTTTATCGTATTTACACAGGCTCGCCCCCTCTAAAAACATGTGAATCAGCCACCTTGCCGCGAAAAAAGCAAGAAGAACGACTACTGTTAGTATCAATATCCAGTCTGACATCACCAATCACCCTTCTAATGAAGCTCCTCAGAATACAGGCGAGTGCTACAGATTATGAACACTTGCAACAAAACAGTCATGATTGCGTAATGTTTCAAAAAAAGGTAGCGTACCGCGCTTTCCATGGACAGCGATGCTCTAAAAACAATGCGTATCCAATCTCCCTTGTGTTTATACAATGGCGTAGTACCAACCGAGTGGATTGATAATAATGGCCACATGAACGTCGCCTACTACGTTCTGGCATTTGATCATGCCACTGATGCCCTAATGAGTGAGTTGGGGATGGGTCAGGACTATCTTGATAGCGAGAACTGCTCGGCCTTTGTGGTTGAAAGTCATGTTAATTACCAGCGGGAACTGGTGGCCGGTGATCCCATGCGGATCACTACACAGCTTCTCGGCTTCGACAGCAAGCGCATTCACTATTTTCATCGTATGTATCATGCTGAAAAAAAATTTCTCTCCGCAACCACTGAACTGATCGTCATCCATGTTGATATGAATCAGCGACACAGTGTTGCCATGCCGCTACCCATTCTGGATCGCCTGGGTACGCTAATGACCGCTCATGCCCAGCTGCCAAAACCACCCCAATCAGGGCGAGTCATTGGTGTACGTGCCAAACCCAAAACACTCAAACCATCAGAACGAGCAAAGCTGCAGCCACTCACCTTGGTCGGCAGTCGTGCCTGAACGATCCCGGTAAAATTATAGGTGCTCCTCTACCCGGAGTACCTATCATCGCCGACAACCCTTCAAGCTACATGACTATGGAGCTGCTACACACCGCGTTCTTCCCGCACAAAAATTCAGCATGGGTTAGGATAGATTTTGCTATGCTCAGCACTTCCTTAAACAACTCTATACGTAAATCTGATTTTGGTGAATTTTTCCCAACCTGTGCTGCTGGCACTCAAAAAGCGGGTTCCATCCGTTTTCTTGCGCCCAGAAACTGGACTCCGCGTCACAGTAGCCATTATTAATGTGCTGCTTATCATCGCCTTGGCGCATCTATTTGCCAGGTTCACATGGATGATTCTACTTGACCTGCCGACACCATTGCCGATCAATACAACCGATCCGGTATCATCAGGTCATATTAATCAAACCACTGTTGCGACACCAATCAATTACACAGCTATTGCTGGCTGGGATTTGTTTGGTGAGGTCGAAAAAAACCCGACTGCCCCGAAGCCCCCGCCTCCACCGCCACTACCGGAAACCTCGCTAAATCTAAAGCTGGTGGGTGTATTTTTCAGCCCGCGCAGCGACCAGGCGCTAGCACTTATCGCTGACAGTCAGGGTTCACAAACCACCTACCAGATCGGTGCTGCCTTGCCTGGAGGCGCTCGCCTTGAGCGAATAGAACGTGAACGTGTCATCGTATCCCGCAACGGCCGTCAAGCCACACTCAAATTACCCAGAAAGAACAAAACAGGCCAACATACGGCCCCTGTCACTCCTGCACCCCCTGCACCTACAATTAACAGCCAACCTGACAGGCGTGACACGCCACAGACCATTAATGCTACTCACATTGCCAAGCACCTACGCGGCGATACTACAAAGCGTAACAATATATTGCATGATATCGCTTCCGCCAGGCCGTATACCCAAAAGGGCCGATTCATCGGATTTCAGCTCAGCCCGGGACGAAACCGCCAGCTTTTTCAGCAACTCGGCTTGAACAATGGCGACGTGCTGATCGGCATTGATAATACGCGTCTTAGTAGCCCGACACAGGGTTTTGCCATGCTAAACAAACTTATCAACGCTCAACGCATCAATGTACGTATATTACGTAACGGGATTGAAATACCGCTGACCTTTTTGCTTAATTCACCTTAAGTCCTGATCGATAAGCTTATAGGCAATGCTCCTGTTTTCACCATTAGTCTATTCCAACACAGACCAACAAACATGATCGATGGGTTTGCTTTTCTACTCCAACGCCGTTGCCTCTACCACCTGTTGCTGGGCATGGTACTGGCATTGCCCGTTTTTGCTGCTCCGGTAACCCTAAACCTTAAAGATGCTGACATCCATGCGCTGGTAGAAAGCATATCCGTACTCACCGGCAAAAATTTCATCGTTGACCCCAGGGTCAAGGGTCGAGTCACCATTATCTCTGCAAAACCGATGAGTAAAAAGGAGGTTTATGAAGTCTTCCTGGCCGTATTGGGTGTACACGGCTTTGCCGCTGTGCCAAACGGCAGGACCATCAAAATTGTTCCGGCAGCCGGCGCCAAACAACAAAGCGTGCCCACTGTTGATTCGCACAGCCGAATCGCGCCCGATCAGGTCGTTACGCGGGTCATCCAGGTACAAAATGTATCAGCGGCGCAAATCGTACCGATTCTGCGACCCCTGATTCCTCCTCAGGGACATCTGGCTGCCTATACCCCCACCAACGTACTGATTGTTTCTGACAGTGCGGCTAATGTTGGGCGTATTGCCAAAATTATCGCTCGAATAGACCTGGCCAGTAATGAACAGGTTGAGATCGTTGCATTACGTTACGCTCCAGCCAGTGAAGTTGTGCGCGTGCTGTCAGTACTGGAGCAAAATAAGGCGCGCGCCAATCCGACCGCCACGGCAAAAACGCCATCGCGGATGGTGGCCGATGAACGTACCAACAGCATTTTGCTCAGTGGTGATCGAACATCACGCTTGCGTTTGCGCACCTTAATCGCACATCTTGATACACCTGTGGATGCGGGTGGTAATACACAAGTCATTTACCTGCGTTACGCCAAGGCCAAGGATTTGATGACTGTGCTACAAGGTGTCAGCAAAAATCTGGGCAGTGGATCAGCACGCAATAATCCACAATCTGGCGCAGCGGTTCCGGGTAACGCTCCAGGTGGGTCACCATCGAGCAGCACCGCGGGTTCTAACCTGGTGGATATTCAAGCTGATGAAGCTACCAATGCACTGGTGATTACCGCACCTCCTGAAATCATCAGCTCATTACGCCAGGTAATTACCCGGCTGGATATCCGCCGTGCCCAGGTGCTGGTCGAAGCCGTAATTGCCGAGATTTCTGCCGAGAAAGCGGCCGAACTGGGTGTACAGTGGGCCCTCGATGCCAGCGGCAACGGTTTGGTCGGTATCACCAATTTTGATGTCGGCAACTCCAGTCTGGCCAACGTACTGAATCTGGCCGCGAATCTTGATACAGACAGTGCCCGTTCTCAAGTACCGACGGGGCTCCAGCTTGGTATTGGCGACTTTACCGGTACCAACCGCTTTGGTGCGTTAATCAGCGCACTTGCCAGCGATGTCGATACTAACGTGCTGTCTACCCCTATTATCGTGACTTTGGATAATGAAGAGGCCGAAATTATTATTGGCCAAAATGTCCCCTTTGTTACAGGCACCTATACCACCACCACTGGTGGTGGTGGCAGCAATTCACAAGTGGGCAACCCCTTTCAGACAATCCAGCGCCAAGACGTGGGTATAACCCTCAAAGTCAAACCACAAATTAATGAAGGTAACGCGATCAAGCTGGATATCCTTCAAGAAGTGTCCAATGTCGTACCAACGGCGACAACAATTGCTCAGGGGCCGACCACCAACAAGCGTGCGATCAAAACCAGCGTGCTGGTTGAGAATGGCCAAATTTTGGTACTGGGTGGCTTAATTGATGAAAAACTGGAAGAAACTTCAAAGAAAGTACCTTTCCTGGGCGACATGCCGGTACTCGGTCATGTGTTCCGTTACCGCAATACCTCCAGGCTCAAGCGCAATCTGATGGTGTTCCTGCATCCCGTTATCCTGCGAGATCCGGCACAGGGTCAAATCTATACCAGCGGCAAATATAACTATATCTATCGAGAACAACAGGCTGCACGTAACAAAAATATTTACCTGCTACCTAATGTCCAGTCGCCGACATTAAAATCACAAGCTGATGTAAAAAAACACGGTACTGTGCTTAATACCACTAATAGCACCGGATCTGATACGCCGTTGGCTAATATGCCACCTCAATCACCCACACCACCGCCCGATAGCATTGTGAAATCCAAACCAGGCACGAAACGTATTCAAGTGCCTCAGCCTCCACCGAAACCGACTCAACCTGTAACCTCCGGGTTTGGTAATAAATGAATGACGAGTTAACCCCACCGACGGCTGATAACACATCCAGCACCACATCAATCCAACAGTTACCTTACGCCTTTGCCAAGCGACACGGTATTTTAGTGGCCGAGCAGGATGATCATATCGTTACGGTCACCTGTCGCGCAGATATCAAGCCACACGCACTGATTGAAGCACGCCGTTATCTGCACAGGTCATTGCATCCTGTCATGATCCCTGGCGATCAATTTGAACGGCTGTTGCAGGACACTTATGAAGGTGATAGCAACGGGGCAGCACGGATGATGGAGGATCTTGGTGAGGATGTTGACCTTAGACAGGTCGCACAAAATCTGCCAGAGCCAGAGGATTTACTGGAAAGTGCTGACGATGCGCCGATTATTCGGCTGATTAATGCTCTGCTCACTGAGGCGATCAAGGAAAATGCTTCGGACATTCACATTGAATCTTTCGAAAACCGTTTGCGGGTACGATTTCGGGTAGACGGCATCCTGCGTGAAGCCGTGCAGCCGCCACGCGCACTAGCGCCCTTGCTGACCTCCCGCGTTAAGGTTATGGCACACCTCGACATTGCTGAAAAGCGCCTACCGCAAGATGGCCGCATTTCGCTAAAGGTCGCTGGCAGACCGGTCGATGTTCGGGTTTCTACACTACCAACAGGCCACGGCGAACGTGTGGTGTTGCGATTACTCGACAAACGTGAAGGGCGACTGGATCTGCAACACCTCGGCATGGAAGCCGGCGATGAACAGCGTTTACTGAAGCTGATCTACCGCCCACATGGTATTTTGCTCGTCACCGGCCCCACCGGTTCCGGCAAAACCACCACGCTCTATGCGGGCTTGACCCAGCTCAATGACCGCAAGTGTAACATTATGACCGTTGAAGACCCCATCGAGTATTACCTTGATGGGGTCAGCCAGACCCAGGTCAATCCCAAAGTAAATATGACGTTTGCACGCGGCTTGCGTGCTATCTTACGCCAAGATCCCGACGTCGTTATGGTTGGCGAAATTCGTGATCTGGAAACGGCTGAAATTGCTGTACAGGCATCATTAACCGGCCATTTAGTGCTATCAACGTTACATACCAATAGTGCCGTTGGTGCGATTACTCGTCTGCGTGACATGGGCGTTGAACCTTTTCTGCTCTCTTCATCGTTAATTGGTGTGCTCGCGCAGCGACTCGTGCGACAACTCTGCCCACAGTGCAAACAAGCCTATCAGGCAACCCCGGCAGATTGTAATGTGCTCGGTATTGACCCGGATACTGCACCTACTCTCTATCTGCCAACCGGCTGTAAATACTGTAACCAGTCCGGTTATCGGGGACGGACGGGTATTTTTGAATTGGTAAGCATTGATGAAGTCATGCAAACCCTGATTCATGAAGGTAGCGGTGAGCAGAACTTAGAGCGCCACGCCCGCTGTTTCAGCTCAAGCATCCGTAATGATGGCCGCAGACGCGTTCTAGCCGGTGACACCGCGCTCGCAGAACTGGTGCGGGCAACACGGGAAGATTAATGCCAGCTTTCCGGTACACGGCGCTAGATACCAAAAGCCGCCAATGTAAAGGCTTGATTGAGGCCGATACTCCAAGGTTGGCGCGCCAGGCATTACGTGAGCAGGGATTAAGTCCATTAGGGGTTGAAGAGATCAGCCGTCATGAACGCAGCCAAGGGCATCCATGGTGGCAGCGTACACATGTCAATCCAACCGAGCTCGCGCTCATTACCCGACAACTGGCCACACTGGTGGGCTCCGGCCTACCCCTGGAAGAGGCGCTGGGCACAGTCGCCCGGCAAGCCGAGCGAACGCGCTTGAGCGGCTTGTTGCTGGCGGTAAGGGCACGGGTATTGGAAGGTCATACCCTGGCGACAGCGCTGAGTGACTTTCCCCGGGTATTTCCTGAACTGTATCGGGCAACAGTTGCGACCGGCGAACAATCAGGACACCTGGATATCGTTTTTGAGCGACTGGCTGATTACACCGAAGCACGGCAACAGATGCGCCAAAAGATAGGACTTGCCCTGTTTTATCCAACGCTATTGACTGGTGTTGCCATTTTGATCGTGGCCGGCCTGCTGGCCTATGTCGTGCCACAGGTCGTGCAGGTTTTCAATAGTTTAAATCAGCAACTACCCGCGCTGACCCGTGGTTTAATCGCAGTCAGCACCTTCTTGCAACAACAGGGTGGACTGCTTGTATTGGGACTGACTGCGAGCATAGCCGCCTGGTTCTATGCCCTGCGACGAATCAGTTTTCGACGACATGTCCACCGTCTGCTGCTACGCCTGCCACTGATTGCACGCTTGACACGTGGCGCCAACACCGCTCGTTTTTCTCGTACATTCAGTATATTGACCGCCAGTGGTGTGCCGGTTTTGGAGGCATTACGGATTTCAGCCCAGGTACTGAGTAACTTGCCGATGCGCGAGGCTGTGGAGCAGGCAGCCGTGCGGGTCAAGGAAGGCACAAGCCTGCACAAGGCCATTAGCGCCAGCGGCTACTTTCCACCAATGACGATACAGCTGATTGCCAGCGGCGAGTCGAGTGGGCGGCTAGAGGCCATGCTGGAACGTGCTGCCGTTCAGCAAGAACGTGAAACGGAAACGCTAATTGCAGCATTATTGGGCATTTTTGAACCCGTCCTGATTTTATTGATGGGCGGTGTGGTACTGATAATTGTCTTGGCCATATTGCTACCGATTTTCGACCTCAATCAGCTGGTGCATTGAGTATTTTCTGGAACTGGATAGCATCCAGATTATAGGCACGGGCAAAACCGCCAACAAACCGAACGCGAGCCGGCACAAAACGCAATAAGAGAAAATCACTGAATTGAAAACGTAACGCCGCATCAGGCAAGCGTTGCTGATAGCAATGAACCGCATCGATATAATCGGCGCTATCCGACCCAATGGCCGCCACCTTACCCTGAATTGACACTCGCGCCAACGTTTGCGGGTCCGCATGACCAGGATCGCTTTCACTAATCGCCAAACTGGCGTAGGGGTTTTCCAGCAAATTGCGGGTATGCAAGGCCAAGGTGCTCAGATGAAAAAGAAAGCTGCCTGCATCAGGCGAGAGTACATAAGCCACCCAGGAAGCTTCCGGTTGATGCACACTGCACGTCGCCAGTGCCGCCCAGCGATGTTGGCGAACCAAGTTGAGTAGAAGCTGTTGTTCTTGAGTATTCATAGCGTGCTGTATTCATTGTGATTACGGCAGTGCCGCCCAGTCCACGACATCGGTCGTCAAACCGCGCTGCTGTAATCCCCATAACGGGGACAATTTACGCAATCGTTTAACTGCAATGCCGATCATACAAGCCGTATGATCCATTTCTTCGGCCGTCGTAAATCGTCCCAAACTAAACCGAACTGCGCTACGTGCCTGAAACTCGTCTCTTCCCATCGCCTGCAATACATGCGAAGGCCCATTTCCTGCAGAAGTACAGGCAGAACCGGTAGAGACGGCAATTTCCGGGACAGCACTTAATAAGGCTTCAGCAGCAATACCATTAAAACCAACATTGAGAATGCCAGCAACATGGTATTCGGTGTGGCCGTTTAATGTCACATGGCCCAGCTCAGAGAGTGCCTGCCACAAACCATCACGCAAGCTTCGAATACGCTGCTGTTCGGCCTCCATCTCCATAGCCGCAATACGACAGGCTTCTCCCATTGCCACAATCTGGTGAGTCGGCAACGTGCCTGCGCGCAGCCCCCTTTCCTGGCCACCGCCAAACATTAACGGCTCCAGACGAACCTGACGAGGATGCTGGCGAACGTATAACGCACCAATACCTTTAGGGCCATAAAACTTGTGTGCGCTGAGGCTGATTAAATCTGCCGGCAAGGTACTGGTATCAATTGGTAATTTTCCTGCACTCTGCGCAGCATCCACATGCAGCAATACACCTCGTTCACGCGTCAACGCACTAATAGTGGCCAGATCCTGAATAACACCGGTTTCGTTATTCACGTGCATTAACGAAACCAAAACGGTATCAGATTGCAGCGCCGCAGCGACTTGTTCGGGTGGAATGAGTCCATCCTGCTCGGGATTGAGCCAGGTGACCCTGCACCCTTCACGTTCCAGTTGACGACACACATCAAGTATTGCTTTATGCTCGGTTTTGGCCGTAACAAGATGGCGACCCTGACGTGCATAGGCTTTCATTACACCTTGCAGAGCAAGATTGTTAGCCTCTGTTGCACCAGAAGTCCAGATAATTTCGCGGGAATCGGCGTGAAGGAGAGCGGCAACCTGCTCACGGGCAGTTGCGACAGCCTGCGCTGCAGATCGTCCAAAAACGTGAGTCGATGACGAAGGATTTCCGAACTGACCCTCACAGGCCAGGTATTGCCCCAGGCACGCGGCAACCCGCGAATCCATAGGTGTGGTCGCCGCATAATCCAGATAGATCGAGACGGGCATTGTGTCATAGTACTGAATGTCTACGCGGCATTGGTGCTGGTATTGGGATTATCAAGCTGCCCGGTGACGCGTTCACGCCGACGCGAATGACCCTGACGATGTACAATTTCACAAATATCAGGGCGCTTGACGAACTGCGCCAACGTAATACCTTCCAGAAAGGAAAAAATCTGCTGGCTAAGATCTGCCCATAGCTCATGGGTTAAACAACGCTGGCCTTCCTGGCAATTCTTGTTGCCCGAACAACGGGTCGCATCCAGTCGTTCATCAACGGCACTAATAATATCGGCTATAGTAACCTGCTCTGGCTCACGCGCCAGCCTATAACCGCCACCAGGCCCGCGGACACCTTCAACGAGTCCATATTTACGAAGCTTGGCGAAGAGCTGCTCCAGGTAAGAGAGCGAGATTCCTTGACACTGGGAAATTTCAGATAGCGTAACAGGGCCAAACCGGTCATGGATCGATAGATGTATCATAGCAGTCACTGCATAACGACCCTTGGTAGATAATTTCATAGCATTAATCCTGCAGCTGCGGTAGAGATCATGGTAGATAGAGCATATGGTACTTAAATTTAAACCCCGCTATTCAACTGAAAACCTATAATAACCCATTTAGTTAGTCAACTAATTCAGCCAAATAAACATTACAAACAAAAAACCATATAGAGAGGTATCTAACCTCTGCTACAGCTAAAAAAACCTTATAATCTTCACTTTAGAGCATTTTATTAAACATATCCCTATTTTATTATATCCAGATCATATAATGCTGCGGCTACGAATAAACGGATAGTTCATTCTGGGTAACATTGATTTATAAAATAAAGTTATTTAGCGCTAACTAATCGATTGGATAGATTAACAAATTCTACCAATCGATCTCATATTTCTTATTGCCCGCCTTTAAGGACTAGTCACCGAAATGATGGCCTTGATGCAGACAATAACTTAACCATTTATAAAGAAAGCGATTTGTTTGCCATCGCGCATAAAGTGAACCATTTTGCAGAACACTCTCCTTTCCGTTAGCCGGATATCTGCGCTGTGCCGTCATGACCTCGGCCTGGCGGGCATCGTGATAAATACGGATACGTAAATTGGGTTCCGCACGCTTTGTAACACCCTGCTCAAATTGATAGGTCAGAATAAGTTCACTGGTATAAGGAAAGCGTTCAATAAACTGCAAGTACAGATTCAACGCCTCAGGCACAGAAGAAACAAGCGTGACCGGATCTGTCGGCATAATGGGCAGCAATCGGCGCATATTAATATAATTACGCTCATACAGATCCATTAACGATGGAAACGTGCCGGGAATATCATGTGCAAGGTCCCGATAGCGATTGGCGTGCAGTAAAATCATTTCGCCCACCACCAACAAAACGGTTCTAATCGCCAGCCACCTTGATCACAACAAAGCACACTGCCGCATTCATCCTGCCAGTCACCCAGCACCGCCCGCCGGGCTATCCGTCCATCGAGTGACCATTGGTGAATAGCAGGTCGGTGGGTATGGCCGTGGATCAGCCGATGAACACCATGAGAACGCATCACCCGTTCCACTTCAACACTATTGACATCGGTGATTTCTACGGGTTTCTTTTGGGTCGCTTGCCGACTTTTTCGTCGCAACCACGCTGCCATCATCCGCCGCAATACCAGCGGCAACATCAATACCCGCGCCTGCCAAACCGGATTTCGCACCCGGGCACGGAATGCCTGGTACGCCACATCATCAATACACAGCGTATCACCGTGCATCAATAAAACCGGTTCGCCATAAAGATCGATAACGATACTCTCAGGTAACAGTCGGCAGCCGCTGGCTTTTGCGAACCGCTCGCCAATTAGAAAATCACGATTACCATGCAAAAAATACAAGGCTGTGGCGGACTGGCTCAGCGTCCGCAAGGCTGCCATCACGGTTTTCCCTGGCTCTGAATGATTGTCATCACCGATCCACACCTCAAACAAATCACCAAGGATATAAAGCGCCTCGGCATCCCGCGCCCGCCGAGCTAAAAAATCAAGGAACAATGCAGTGCGTGTTGGCGACACGGCATCAAGATGCAAATCAGAGATCAGCAATGTCGCCATAGTAACTATCAATCAACCACTTCAGCTTTGGTAATCACAATATCCTCTGATGGTACATTTTGATGACCAAGGCGATTACCCGTCGCCACCTGCGCGATGGATTCGACAACATCCATACCTTCAGTCACCTTACCAAATACACAATACCCCCAACCCTGGCTGTTGGCGGCCTGGTAGTTCAAAAAATCATTGTCTTTATGATTGATAAAAAACTGGGCAGTGGCCGAATGCGGATCGGCAGTTCGTGCCATGGCAATCGTCCCTTTCAGATTCTTCAAGCCATTATCGGCTTCATTCTGAATGGGTGCATGAGTCACTTTTTGCTGAAAGTTTTGATCAAAGCCTCCACCCTGAATCATGAACCCCGAAATAACCCGATGAAATAACGTACCATCATAAAAACCATCCTGAACATACCGAAGAAAATTCTCAACGGTTTTCGGCGCATGTTCAGGATCAAGTTCGATACCAATAACACCATGCGAAGTCTGTAACTTAACCATGTGATGCCTCACTAGCTGTTGGATTGCAAATTAGCTGCCTCAGACTCCTCGGCCCCGGGTAACACTTTGACATTTTTAATAATAATCGGTGTAGTTGGCACATCGCTAAAACGGTTGCCTACCCCGCCTTTTCCGGTCGGTACCTGACGGATTTTATCAACCACATCCATACCATCAACCACCTTGCCAAATACAGTATACCCCCAGCCTTTACGGTCAGATGACTTGTAATCTAAAAACGCATTATCCTTGACATTGATAAAAAACTGGGCAGTGGCCGAATGCGGATCGGCAGTTCGCGCCATAGCAATCGTCCCTCTCAGATTTTTCAAGCCATTGTCCGCTTCGTTTTTGATTGGAGTACGTGCAGGCTTTTTCTGGAAGTCCTGATTAAAGCCACCGCCCTGAATCATGAAATTATCGATGACTCGATGAAAGATCGTACCGTCATAAAATCCCTCACTGGCATAAATGAGGAAATTTTCCACCGTAGACGGTGACTTATCATCCGCAAGCTCGATAGTTATCGGACCAAGCGAGGTATCCATTCGAACCAGGGTTCCGGCCAGTACCATCGAACCTGTCACGCTCAAAACAACAGCAAAAGCCAAGGAAAGTAATTTATTCATAAATGCTTCGACCTTCAGTGAATACGATGTGAGCATAATAACCAGCATATGAACACGCTGCCAAATTTGGTGGGTACAGAAACTTTCCGCTACCATGGGCGACCAACACATCACAGCACGGTTTGTACCAAACCCAATGCTCTGGCCACACCCTAATGTATCACTCTCCGGCCATAACCTTTTGGAAAAATATTTTAATAAATTCATAATGTTGAGTTATTTATTCAAGAGAATCGCCCTATGTTGCAGATTTACAATAGCCTGAACCGTCAAAAGGAAGTTTTCATACCCATTGAACCCGGCAAGGTACGAATATACGTGTGCGGCATGACAGTTTACGACTATTGTCATGTCGGTCATGCCCGGGCAATGGTGGTATTTGATGTCGTATTCCGTTGGCTACGTGCGACCGGTTATGAGGTTAACTATGTCCGCAATATCACCGATATCGACGATAAAATCATTCGCCGTGCCCAGGAAAATGGTGAAAGCTTCCAAGCATTAACCATGCGCTTTATCGACGCCATGCATGAGGATCTAGAAACATTAGGCATCTTGCCGCCCACACAGGAACCACGAGCAACCGAGGCAATAGACGATATACTCGCCATAATTCAAACACTGATTCACAAAGGCTTTGCCTACGTTGGAAAAAACGGCGATGTCTATTACGACGTTAGCCATTTCCCGCAGTATGGGCGGCTGGCGAATAAAAAACTGGATGATTTGCGTGCCGGCGCTCGAATTGAGGTCGAGGATGCCAAAGACGATCCACTCGATTTTGTCCTTTGGAAAGCCGCCAAGCCCGATGAACCCAGCTGGCCATCACCATGGGGAGATGGCCGTCCAGGTTGGCATATTGAATGCTCTGCAATGTCAACCCGCTGCTTGGGCCACCATTTCGATATTCATGGCGGCGGAATGGACTTAAAATTTCCTCATCATGAAAACGAGATTGCACAATCTGAGGCCAGTAACGACCATCGCCCCGCCAATTTCTGGATGCACAATGGCTTTGTGCAGATTCGTGATGAGAAAATGTCCAAATCGCTGGGCAATTTCTTCACAGTGCGTGAAGTGCTGCGCCACTATCAGCCTGAAGTGGTACGCATGTTCATTTTATCCAGTCATTATCGGGGACCACTGAACTATTCCGATGACAACCTGGAAAACGCTAAAGCTTCATTAACCCGGCTTTATACAGCACTACGCGGCTTACCTGTAGTTGCTGCACCCATGACGGAAACCTGGCAAAACCGTTTTGGGCAGGCAATGGATGATGATTTCAACACACCCGAAGCACTGGCTGTACTATTTGAATTGGCACGGGAAATAAACCGGCTACGGCTCGAAGATCAAGATAAAGCTGCACGATTAGGCGCAAATTTACGGCAACTAGGCGAATTATTGGGTCTATTACAAACTGGTCCTGATGATTTTCTTCAACTTGAAAACCCTGATGATCCGCTCAATCAGTATATGAGTAATGCAGAGGTTGACGACTTCATCGTTCAACGTAACGCTGCACGCAAGGCTAAAAACTGGGCTGAAGCCGACCGGCTTCGTACTGTACTGCAAAATGCCGGAATTGTGCTGGAAGATACTCCACAAGGAACAATCTGGCGACGGAATTAGTAAAACAGGCTTGACCTTGCTCAGCATAAAAAATAAAATTTGCAATCCCGCGAAAGTACGGGGTGTTTGGTGTTGGCAGGCACAACGGGGTATAGCGCAGTCTGGTAGCGCACCTGCTTTGGGAGCAGGTGGTCGGGGGTTCAAATCCCTCTACCCCGACCATTAGGTGTTTGCGAGGTTGATCGGATACTGCGCCTGTAGCTCATGCGGATAGAGCATCAGCCTTCTAAGCTGAGGGTAGCAGGTTCGAATCCTGCCGGGCGCGCCAAACGCTGGCAGGGTAATTTTACAACTTAAATTATGGTGGACGTAGCTCAGCTGGCAGAGCTCCGGATTGTGGATCCGGCGGTCGTGGGTTCAAGCCCCATCGTCCACCCCAAATACTTGGGTTTTGGCTTACTTTAACCTGGAACGTTTTTGTCTCCACTAAACCTGTTTTCAGGGCCGTTAGCTCAATTGGTAGAGCAGTTGACTCTTAATCAATTGGTTGTAGGTTCGAGTCCTACACGGCCCACCACTCCAGATACCCGCGTGCCTTTTGCCCTCCTTGCCCCTGAGGTTAGCGGCCCCTTGCTGCTGCTATATGTTTTTCTTAACTATGTGCGCTGATGTATTGTCTTCTTGTATACTCAGATCGATGGGTATTTTTCAAAGCAGTCGAACGACTGCATTTCAATGCGAGAGTGGCGGAACTGGTAGACGCGCTGGATTTAGGTTCCAGTGGGGCAACCCGTGAGAGTTCGAGTCTCTCCTTTCGCACCATTACATGTCATGTACTCCATAAATCCTGGTTTGGCCTATTTGCGCTGGACAGTACAATAGTGCTGATTTTCCCGGGATAACGATAAACGATAGGTTTGAGGTGTATCAATGCAGGTGTCAGTCGAAACGCTGAACAATTTGGAACGTCGGGTTACTGTACAGGTGCCTGCTGAAAAGGTCGCCAAGGAAATCCAGGATCGCTTGTTAACCTTAGCTCGCCGAGCCAAGGTGGATGGGTTTAGACCCGGCAAGGCACCATTAAAGATAATCAGGCAGATGTATGGTAACCAGGTGCATTACGAAACAATCACCGAGCTTATGGAGCACAGTCTGCGCGATGCATTGACCCAGGAAAACCTGAATCCGCTGGGCGGCCCGAAAATTGAGCCAAAAACCACGGAAGAAGGCCAGGATCTTGAATATACAGCAACCTTCGAAGTCATGCCAGAATTTGAGCTGACAGGGTTTGACACTATTAAGGTCGAACGTCTGGTGGCAGAAATCACCGAGCAAGACATCGATGAAATGATTGAAAATCTGCGCCAACAAAAAGCAAGCTGGCATAAAATCCAGCAGCCTGCCGGAAATAATAATCAAGTTCACCTTGATTTCGAAGGCAAAATCGACGGTCAGAGCTTTGAGAATGGTTCAGCTAAAAACATAGCTATCGTGCTGGGTGAAGGCCGAATGATTGAGGGTTTTGAGGATCACCTGATCGGCGCACGTGCTGGTGACAATCTCGAATTCGACGTAACATTCCCTGATGACTATCCAGACAAAAATCTGGCGACTCAAACGGCTCATTATCATGTCAAGCTCCATGCCGTAGAAGAGAAGCACTTACCCGAAGTGAACGATGCGTTTTGTGAAAGCTTCGATGTTAAGGAAGGTGGTTTGGATGGCTTGCGAAGCCTGTTGCGCGAAAATATGGAGCGCGAATTGACCGATGGCATCAAGGCAGATATTAAACGCCAGGTTATGCAAAGTCTATTGGCTGCCAATGATATTCCGATTCCACAGACACTGATAGCCCAGGAAGTTGAGCAGCTCGCTCAACAAATGCGCTTTCCAGCCACCGATAACGACCAAACCAGGCAATTGAAGGCACAACTTTTCGAACCCAAAGCGAAGCAGCGTGTCGCTTTGGGTTTGCTGATCTCCCAACTGGCCAAGACCCAGGAAATAAAGGCTGACGAAAATCGGGTTCAAGAACGCATCAATTTGATTGCATCTACTTATCAGGATCCTGGTGAAGTGCTGCACTGGTACGCACAAACACCGCAGGCGCTTGATCATGTACGTGCACTGGTGCTGGAGGAGCAGGTGGTAGAATGGCTGCTAGGGCAGGCACAGGTAACTGAGAAGCCCAGCACCTTCTCCGAGGTCATGGCACCGGAAAAACCACCTGTGGCACCTTCAGAAAAACCAGCGACACAAGATGCTTCCGAAACCACCCAGGAGTCTACGGAATGAGCGAAAATGCTGCATCCACCACACATGCACTCAATCTTGTGCCAATGGTGGTCGAGCAGACTGCGCGCGGTGAACGATCCTATGATATTTATTCGCGCCTGCTGAAAGAGCGTGTCGTGTTTATGGTGGGGCCAGTCGAAGACTACACGGCCAATCTGATTGTCGCACAACTGCTATTTCTGGAGGCCGAGAACCCGGATAAAGACATCCACCTCTACATTAATTCGCCTGGCGGCTCGGTTAGTGCAGGTCTGGCCATTTACGACACCATGCAGTTTATCAAGCCTGATGTCAGCACCATGTGCATTGGCCAGGCGGCCAGTATGGGTGCATTACTATTGGCAGGTGGCGCAGTACAAAAGCGGTTTTGCCTGCCACACTCACGCATCATGATCCACCAGCCACTGGGTGGATTTCAGGGACAAGCCAGCGACTTTGATATCCATGCCCGTGAAATCCTGCTGGTTCGGGATCGACTTAACCGCATTCTCGCCCGACATACAAGTCAACCGGTTGAGAAAATCGCGGTCGATACTGACCGTGATAACTTTATGGGTGGTTCTGAGGCGGTTGAATATGGCTTGATCGACGCTGTGTTGAACCAGCGCGTCCAAGCATCCTAGCATTATCGCTAGATGCGCCACGGGTGATCATATCACCGGCATCTGGATATTTGTTCGTTTACCCCACCACTCAGCTGGATTGACGAGACGATAGCATATGCCTAACTTTTGGTTCTGGGACACGCCACAGAATTTCAGGATTGCGATACCCCAAAATACATTTGATGGAATACAGCACCCGTCGGATTCAACAACTGTGCGACGATAGAGGTTGGGATTATGAGTAAAAATCGAAGCAATAAAGGCGACGATGACAGACTGTTATATTGTTCTTTTTGCGGTAAAAGTCAGCATGAGGTACGCAAGCTGATTGCCGGACCGAGTGTTTTTATCTGCGATGAGTGTGTAGAGCTTTGTAATGACATCATTCGTGAGGAGATGGAAGAAACAGCACCGGTCATCACAAACAAACTACCAACACCCCGTGGCATTAACCAAGTACTTAATGAGTATGTTATTGGCCAGGAACGTGCCAAAAAAATTCTGTCCGTTGCGGTCTACAACCACTATAAGCGCCTGGAACTCAAGCAAACCAGCCAAGACAGCGAGGATGAAGTTGAAGTTACCAAGAGTAATATCCTGCTCATTGGCCCTACTGGATCAGGCAAAACGTTGCTGGCTGAAACCATGGCACGGTTATTGAATGTACCTTGAAAAAGCGCAGACCGGCATTGTTTATATCGATGAGATCGACAAAATCTCACGCAAGGCAGACAACCCCTCGATCACACGTGATGTCTCAGGCGAAGGCGTACAACAAGCACTGCTCAAACTGATAGAAGGTACGGTTGCTTCAGTGCCACCGCAAGGGGGCCGCAAACATCCGCAACAGGAATTTTTGCAAGTTGATACCAGCAACATCTTGTTCATTTGTGGAGGAGCCTTCGCTGGGCTTGAAAAGCTGATTCGGGATCGCTCAGAAAACAGCGGGATTGGCTTTGCAGCGCAAGTCAAGGGTAAAACCGATGAAAAATCTATTGGTGATTTGCTGATAGATGTTGAACCCGAAGATCTGGTTAAGTATGGGCTCATCCCCGAATTTGTCGGTCGCCTACCCGTGACAGCAACACTCACTGAATTGGATGAAAATGCGCTGGTTCAAATTTTAACCGAACCCAAAAATGCTATTGCCAAACAGTTCAAGAAACTGTTTGAAATGGAAGACAGTGCACTAGAGTTGCGCGATGATGCTTTACGAGCAATCGCCCGTCGTGCCATGGTTCGCAAAACGGGTGCCCGTGGCCTGCGCACCATACTGGAAAATATCTTGCTGGATACCATGTACGATTTACCCAGCTTGCGACAAGTGAGCAAAGTCGTGATCGATGAATCCGTTATTGAAGGGCACACCAAGCCTTACTTTATCTATGAAAATGCCAAGCGTCGTACTGCCACCCACGACTAGCCGTTGATTGGCATCCTTACCATAGAATAGAGTCATCAACTTCAAAATTCTTCAACCCTGTTCGGGTATGGCTTTCATGGCTACCCGATCAGGGTTGATGTGACCCAAAGTATCCAACAATTCCTTAATCTGTTTGGTTCAACCGCAGAGGGCTTGCCATGAAACAGCATAAAACATCGTTCGACCGCCTCCCCGGTCGCACATCCATGCCGGTCTTGCCGCTCCGCGATGTCGTTGTCTATCCGCACATGGTCATCCCACTATTCGTCGGTCGCGCAAAATCTATCCATGCGCTTGATATGGCAATGCAAAATGACAAACGCATCGTTCTTGTCGCACAAACCAGTGCCGAAATGGATGACCCGACCATTGGTGATATCTACAGCATTGGCACGCTATCCAATATCTTGCAGTTACTGCGGCTGCCTGACGGTACGCTCAAGGTACTCATTGAGGGTGGCCAACGTGTTTGTCTGCATGAATTCACTGAAACAGAAACCTGCTTCATCTCAGAGGTCTCACTCCTGGAACCATTACTGGATAAAGAGGCTACGCAAGAGCTGGATGTATTGGTACGCTCCTTGCTCAATACTTTTGAGCACTATGTAAAGCTCAACAAAAAAATTCCCGGTGAAGTGCTGACATCCGTATCCAGTATTGAAGATACTGCCCGCCTGGTGGATACCATCGCTGCCCATATGTCGCTTAAGCTGGAAGAAAAACAAAAAATTCTGGAAATCCAGAACCTGCGTGAGCGCCTTGAACATCTGTTAGCCTTGATCGAAGGTGAAATTGACATTTTGCAGGTAGAAAAGCGCATCCGGGGCCGCGTTAAACAACAGATGGAAAAAACCCAGCGCGAGTACTATCTCAACGAACAGATGAAGGCCATTCAAAAAGAATTAGGCGACCTGGAAGATAATCCAAATGAAATCGAGGAGTTAAGTCAGCGTATCGAAAAAGTAGGCATGCCCAAGGAGGCCAAGACCAAGGCACAATCGGAACTCAACAAGTTAAAAATGATGTCACCGATGTCAGCTGAAGCTACTGTCGTAAGGAATTATATTGACTGGTTGGTCAGTGTACCGTGGAAAAAACGCACCAGGATCCACCAAAATCTTGCCATGGCCGAGGATATCCTGGAAGCTGACCACTATGGCCTGAAAAAAGTCAAGGAACGGATTCTTGAGTATCTTGCCGTACAACAACGGGCACGTAAGCTCAAGGGACCAATTCTGTGCCTGGTCGGGCCTCCGGGTGTCGGCAAAACCTCGCTGGGCCGATCAATCGCGCGCTCGACCAACCGCAAATTTATCCGGATGTCGCTAGGTGGCGTACGGGATGAGGCCGAAATTCGTGGCCATCGTCGTACCTATATTGGCTCGATGCCCGGAAAGATTGTCCAGAACCTATCCAAGGTAGGGGTACGTAACCCACTCTTTTTGTTTGATGAAATTGATAAAATGTCGATGGATTTTCGTGGCGACCCCTCATCGGCGCTACTGGAAGTACTCGACCCTGAGCAAAACAACACCTTTAATGATCATTACCTGGAAGTAGACTTTGACCTGTCGGATGTAATGTTCGTGGCCACAGCCAATTCGCTCAACATCCCTTCACCATTACTGGATCGCATGGAAGTCATTCGTATTCCTGGCTATACGGAAGATGAGAAGCTTAATATTGCCATTCAATATCTGATACCCAAGCAATTTGAAGCCAATGGCCTGAAGAAAAAAGAGCTCGCTATTCCCGACGATACTGTACTTGATACCATCCGTTTCTATACCCGTGAAGCGGGTGTCCGCAACCTGGAGCGGGAAATAGCCAAAATTTGCCGTAAAGTCGTCAAGGAGGTGACCTTACAGCCTGTCGAGGACACCATCACGATCAAACCTGATATGCTGGAAAAATATTTGGGAGTACGGCGTTTCCGTTACGGTCTGGCAGAGGAACAAGATCAGGTTGGCCAAATCACTGGATTGGCATGGACCGAAGTGGGTGGTGAATTGCTCAGTATTGAAGCAGCGCTGGTTCCCGGTAAGGGCAAACTGATTCATACCGGTCAACTAGGCGATGTCATGCAAGAATCGATTCAGGCGGCGATGACAGTTGTGCGAAGCCGGGCTGATGCGTTGGGTATTGATCCCGATTTCCACCAGAAATTTGACCTGCATATCCATGTCCCCGAGGGCGCAACGCCTAAAGATGGCCCTAGTGCAGGTATCGGCATGTGTACCGCGCTTGTTTCCGCGTTAACACGGATTCCAGCCTATGCCAATATCGCCATGACGGGTGAAATTACCCTGCGTGGCGCCGTATTGCCGATAGGCGGTCTTAAAGAAAAGCTGCTCGCTGCACATCGTGGCGGTATTACCACAGTGGTCATCCCGGAAGACAATCGTAAGGATCTGGCCGAAATACCGGAAAACATACGTTCCAGACTGAATATCCAACCTGTTCGCTGGATCGACCAAGTGCTGGATATCGCCCTACAGCGGCCGCCTACTCCTAATAAACCTGATCCGGTGACAGAGGAGGATTCATCAGAACCCTCAAAAACGGAAAGGGCCCCGGAAGGTGTACGGGCGCACTAGGTCTACAGCCCATTGGCATTAATTTTGGCGCATGGTCACAAGGCAGTCTACTATTTCCCAATCAATATAATGCTCTTAATAACACCACATTATTAAGATGCCCAAGCTTAGTAATCAATAACTATTGGAAAGGAACAAAGCTTATGAATAAAACTGAACTGGTCGGGGCTATTGCCCAAACAACCGACTTATCAAAAGCCGCATCAGGAAAAGCACTTGATGCCACATTGACAGCAATCGGTAATGCGCTCAAGACAGGTGATTCTGTCGTCTTGACCGGATTCGGCACATTTTCAGTACGCGATCGTCCTGCCCGTATGGGCCATAATCCCAAAACGGGCGAACCGATGGAAATTAAAGCCAGCAAGACACCTGTTTTTAAAGCTGGTAAAACATTAAAAGACTCGATAGAATAGCAAGCTTTTCAGGGTGCTTAGCTCAGCTGGGAGAGCATCGCCCTTACAAGGCGAGGGTCGGGGGTTCGAACCCCTCAGCACCCACCAGATGGATATTGGAGCGGTAGTTCAGTTGGTTAGAATACCGGCCTGTCACGCCGGGGGTCGCGGGTTCGAGTCCCGTCCGCTCCGCCATATCCAGAAAATACTGTAATATAATCACTTGCTGATTTTGAGAAGGAGCGGTAGTTCAGCTGGTTAGAATACCGGCCTGTCACGCCGGGGGTCGCGGGTTCGAGTCCCGTCCGCTCCGCCATATCCTAAGGGTGTCATCGAGACACTCTTTAACTCTTTATCAAACCTGCCTGCTTTAGTCTCCAAATCACCTGCCTGGATAATTGCTATGCTGCTACAGAAAATCCGTGATGGTTCTAAAGGCTGGCTTGCCTATATTATTGTTGGTTTCCTGACCATCCCTTTTGCGATATGGGGCATTAATTACTATTTCGAGGGCGGTGGCCCCATAGATGCTGCCAACGTTGGTGGCAGTAAAATATCGCTGCAAGAATTCCAACGCGCCTACCAGCAGCAACGCCAGCAGATTCAGGCCATGTTGGGTGATCAAGCCGATTCAAGCTTTCTCGAAGGTACCGTTTTGAAAAAACAGGTATTAAATCAATTGATAAACGAGAGAGTTCTAGATCAATTCACCCGCGATCAAGGGCTACGGGCAAGCGATCAACAGTTACACGGCGCTGTTATGGCGCTTCCCCTGTTTCAAAACGGATTCGACAAGGCCGTGTACGGGCGGTTGCTACACAATCAAGGTTATACCGCCGCGATGTTTGAAGAAGGTATGCGGCAATCTATAGCCATTCGACAATTGCGTGACGGCTTAACCACTACGGCACTGGTCACACCTACAGAACTGGATCGCATGGCCACACTGCTCAAGCAGCAGCGCGAACTACAATACCTGATTTTACCGCTGGCACAGTATGCCGACAAAGCGACAATAGATGATGCTGCCATTCAGGATTACTTTGAAAAAAACAAAACACGCTTTATGAATCCAGAGCAGCTTCAACTGCAATGGGTCGATTTGAAACTGGCAAACATTGCCAAAGACATCACTGTAGCCGACGAAGAACTGAGAGCTGTATACCAGGAACAAATCAGCAAATATAGCCAACCCGAAGAGCGTCAGGCCTCACATATCTTGATCAGACTGGCGGATAGCGCGACTCAGGCCGATATTGAGAAAGCCAGGACCAAGGCGCAAAAAATTGCTGACGATATCCATGCCAGGGCCAAATCTTTTGACGCTGCCTTAAAGGAAGCCCGGGCAGACACCTCTGCACAGATGGAAGGTGGTAAACTTGGCACAATCAACAAAGACATGTTTGATAATCCGGCCTTTGAAGATGCGCTGTTTGCCCTGAAGAACCCGGGTGATGTCAGTGAACCTGTGCGCATGCCATCCGGTTTTCACATCATTCGGCTTGATGGTATCAATCCAGCAAAAGTGAAGCCGTTTGAAAAGGTACGCAAAACAATAGATGCCGATTTACGTCAGCAACAAGCCGAAAACCAGTTTTATGAAATTGCCCAGACACTCGCCAATACCAGTTACGAGCAACCCGATAGTCTGGAACCGGTCGCCCGGATACTAAACCTCGAAATACAAAACAGCGACTGGATCGGTCGCAGCGGTGGTACAGAAGGCATTGCGGCCCAACCTAAAGTTATTGAGAGTGCCTTTAGTGAGGATGTACTCAAGCGAGGGTTAAACAGTCAACCGATAGAACTGGATTCAGGACATGTTGTGGTGATTCGAGTAAAGGCACATAAAAAAGCCACTCCGCGCACTTTGGAAGAATCACGTGCAGAAATCACCGAACTGTTGCGTAACAAACAAGCACAGGAAGCGATTGCAAGCGATGTCAAAACCGTAAAAATGCGGGCAGCCAGGGGTGAGCATCTGCAAAAACTGGCAAAAGAATTCAGCGGTGAATACAAGAGTACCGACTTGATTAACCGTGATGATGCCTCAGTGGATCGTTCCGTGTTAAATACCGCATTCCGTTTACCGAAGCCGCAGGAAAACAAGGTGGCTCTGGGTGAAGTTGCTTTAGAGAACGGCGATCAAGTGATCCTGGAAGTGATGAAAGTTGTTCCTGGCAAGAAAAATGCGCTTTCCGCCGATGAACGCAAAGCGCTAAACCAACAACTTATACAACAAACGGGTTTACGCCAGTTTCAGGGATTGGTGGATAGTATACGCGCCAAAACAAGCGTGGTTGTTTACGAGGACCGTCTGTGATGGAAACCCGCTCCCCCAAGGTTTCCGGCTCTACAAAAACACGGCTCATTGCTTACAGCGTCGTACTGGCAGCGCTGGCGGTCGCACTATCACCGATCAGCATTCCCATCGGTATTGCCAAACTCTCACCCACCCAACACTTCATCAATGTGATTGCTGGTGCATTAGTCGGCCCATGGTGGGGACTTGCGATTGCAATCATCACATCGTTAGTACGCAATGCCATTGGTTTAGGAACACCACTGGCTTTTCCCGGTAGCATTTTTGGTGTCATGCTGGCCGGGTTAGCCTTTCGTTACACCCGCAATATTTACTTCACTGCACTTGGCGAGGTGATCGGCACTGGCTTGATAGGTGCAGGTATAGGCGCACTGGTCGTCGCACCTTATTTAATGGGTAAGGATATTGCGCTAAGCATCTTGATTTTACCTTTCCTGTTGTCATCAATCGCTGGCGCCGTACTTGGCGTTATTGGGCTTCAAGTACTACAGCGACTGGGTTATCTACGCTGAATGGCGCTCAGCTCAGCGTTTATCACATGCCGAAATATTAACTATCGCTATCCCACAACCGGTGCATTGGCTCTGCAATCGCTGAGCTTCAGTATTAAAGCAGGCGAGTATGTCTTGCTGGCTGGCGCCAGTGGTTCCGGCAAATCCACTTTATGCCGCTTGCTAAACGGTCTGATTCCTCAGCTGCACGGTGGCGAAATTAGTGGCGAGCTGTCTGTTGCCAATTGCGACCCACGGCATACACCACCCCATCAGATCAGCCAGACAGTCGGTTTTTTGCTACAGCAACCCGATGCCCAATGTTTAGGCACCACAGTTGCCCGTGACCTTGCCTTCAGCCTGGCCTGCCAGGGGCTGGATCGCCGATCTATTAGCCGACAAGTCGATGAAATCGTTGCGCAACTAGAAATTGAACACCTACTGGAGCGAGCGCCACACACACTATCCGGCGGTGAACAGCAACAGGTTGCTTTAGGTGGCGTGCTCGTTATGCAGCCACGCTTGCTCATACTTGATGAGCCATTTGCTTTTCTTGACGCCATTAATACCGAACGGTTAGCAAAAATACTTCGGACGCTCAGCAAAACAGGTATCACCCTGATTATTACTGAACACCGCTTAAACAAGATCGTGGCAGATGCAAGCCGAATGCTGGTATTAAATCAAGGGCATCTGGTCGCCGATGGCATGCCCGGCAAGGTTTTGGCAGAAACGGATATTGCAGCTTGGGGCCTGGAGCGCCCAAAACCGCTAGCGGCAATATCCGCAACAAGCTTACCCCCCTCCTCTTCAAAACCTGTAATGGAATGGGATCATATCTGGTGCAAACGGGAAGGTCGGGCAGTATTGCGTGCTGCAAGCCTAAACAGTACAGCAGGTGAGATCGTTGCATTATTAGGCGCTAATGGTGCGGGCAAAAGCACCCTGCTTCGTCACGGCAATGGCTTGTTACGCAGCCAACGGGGAACAGTTCGTGTGCTAGGTCGCCCAGTGGCTCAGCGACCGGTGGCGAAACTCGCGCGTGAGGTTGGCCTCGTCATTCAAAAGTCAACACGGATGCTATTTGCACCGACAGTCCACGCAGAACTTACTGCCGGGCCACGCGCCTTACAGTGCTATGATCCAGCCTGGTGCCAGCAGCTTATAACCCGATTCAGTCTTGGCGCATTACTTGATCGTTCACCACAAACACTGAGTGCCGGCGAACAACGGCGAGTGGCCATTGCAGCAGTATTAGCCTCACGACCCAAAGTGTTGTTACTGGATGAGCCCACCGCAGGCCAGGATGCTTGTGCCCGTTCTGCCTTGCATACCGCACTCAAGGAATCTGCCGCTGAAGGTATTTCAGTGATCATTGCAACCCATGACTTAAGTTGGGCATATTCACTTTGCCAACGTTGGGCTGTCATGACAGAAGGCCAAATCGCCATTGATGCTCACCCTGACGCTGTACTCACTCAATATCAGTTACTGCAACACGCTGGACTTGCCACGCCATAACAGTGACTATTTTCTGAACAAACTGGCTCAGTGTAGCGAAACCAATTCAATCTGATTAATTGGTTCCGCTATATCCATCCTAATTTTAACGCGCAAATTATCACTATAACTTGTTCCAGCTTATAGTGTTTGCGCTATATCTTTTGGCCTAGACATTTATCCATTTACTGCGGTTGTTCCATACCTGAAGCTGCTTGACGAATATGCTTAACCCCACACCACTGAACCTCTTTCCCCAGCCAAATCGCTACTTTGACCCGCGAGCCAAATTAATCACTTATCTGCTTGTCTGCCTATTGATTCTACTGGCTATCCAGTTAACTGAATTATTACCTTTGACAATCATCATTCTCCTGGGTATCGCATTGGGGCAGCATGGAAAAAAATGGTGGCAGATCATGGGGCTACTAGGGCCAACCTTGTTGATGTTTGGTATAGTCGTGGGATTAACCAGTGGCCTTGAATCTGCGATTGCTGCTCTATTAAGATTATTCACATTGACAACCGCCAGTGTGCTGTTTTTTGCCACAACCCCGCCAGAAGAATTGGGCGAGTCACTGTTAACCAGCGGCTTATCGCCTCAGGTTGTATTTCTACTAGAGGGAACATTACGATTTACACCCACTATGGCTCTCCTGGCACGTGAGGTACGTGAAGCTCAGGAAAGCCGTGGTATTCGCCTGGATGGTATTTATCTGCTGCGTAATGGTTATTTATTACTGGCACCATTATTGGCAGACGTTATGCGTTTCGCTGATGATTTAGCCGAGGCGCTGGAAATACGTGGCTTTGGTGGATCACAACGTACTCCACTAACACAATATCGCTTCCAGATTCAGGATTGGATGCTGGTAATCGGCACAACATTCGCGGCAAGTGCGTGGATCGGTTACTGCTTTTGTCTGGCTGGATTAGTAGATGGCATTTATAAGTAACGGTTAGTCATATATCCAATATTTATAGCTAATCCCAAAGTTATCGATAATATAGTAGAACCAATTAATCAAATTTAATTGGTTCTACTATATTTTACCAGGTTACCCAGGGGCTATATTCGCGGCGTTTTTTGAGGGTGGCGAAATCGCCTTCGATGGGGTTGAAGTCGGGGTAACAGGGCAGGAGGAACAACAGGCGTGCACCGCGATCCTTGATCAGTTGGTGTGTTTTAGTGCTTTTGTGGAAAACGGCGGTGTCCAGGATAACGACATGCTGAGGGGATTGGCTTATCAGTATTCCTGGGATTGGCTATAAAATGGAGCTAACCGAATCTATGCTGTTCGATCCTCAATACCGGTATGGATTGGCGGACATATCGCTAATCACGATCCAACAGGGTTCTCTACTGCCGGCGCGATTCCACCAGGTGACAATTTACACCAAGCGCTACATACGATTGGCGTGATACTGAACGACCACTAACCTCGGCCCGCCATAAATCCTGTAGCTCTTCATATTCTTCCTCTTCAGTACCTCCCTGAAATACATCATTCCAAGCAACATATAACAGCGTACCGAAATAAACAGGCAGCGGTAAGGCCAGCACTTGCGCCGGTATTCCAAGCCAATCGAAAAATGGCAATACCAGCAGCGCCAGACCAACCAAACCCAAAACGGGCACTAACCAGGAATTAAGCTGCATTGCAAGAGCACTACGCTGCCAACAGACCGGCAACGGGAGCTCCTGAAAAAGCTGTAATGGAGCAATAAAACCTGCCAGCAAGACCTGTAACACCAACACAGTAGCACCCAAAACACTGAGCTGTGTTCCCAGCAGAGTACTCGCCACACCAAAAGCTGACGGTAATGATGGTGGCGTATCATCGCCCATGATTACGAAATCAATGGACAGCATCTGATCCCACACCCAGTAAACGAGCAAATAGCCTTGTAATACCAGCAAAAACAGCAGCAGACAGGTTCGAGTAACAACTCGCAATGCTGTCCAGTTGACTAATTGTTTCACCGGTGGTGTTTGTCTGCGGTTTGCAGCACGCGCCACGCTACAGGCCAGCGTCACTGTCAAACTTAATGGTAGGCCGTAACATATGATTGTTGCCAGCAAAGCCAACCAACTCCCGGTTGGCAGCGACAACCACTCCCAAACAGGCAGTGCCAGTAGTACAGCACTCCCCGTTGGCGCAAATAACGCCACAGCGATAAATAACCCTGGATACCGTAGCATTAATCGCCACGCCGCTATCATCCAGTCTAAACCATCGCGCGGGGTTAGCGACCGCGGCCCGAAACTATACATATCCACCATTCCATTCTAAGACCAAGGGCCAGTTTGATGAATAGCTTGATAGTTTTCGTAAGCATCTTCCATAATCCCAACGTCCAAGCCAAGCAAAGAAACACACGCAAATAGTCTTGGGAGTTACGCAGTTAACGCTCATTTGGTAGGCGAGATGCGTTTAAAATCACTATATGCTGTGCTCGATCCTACCAACTGCGTAACTCCCAAGTCTAAATGATAACGACAAAAACATCATGAACTGGTTGCCGGCAGCTTGCGCCACAACAAGCCACTGGAGCCGACTGCAGTGTTTCTGCCTCGCAAGCAGGCTTGCTCCACTTCAACAGCCTCGCGGCTCAGCTCCGCGATTATTCATCACTTCATATGCCATGCTATTCCAGGATAAACGTGCGGCCAACCACCCGTCACGTGAGATGGATTTGTTGTTAAACCCTGAATATAACCCAAGTCCTGATCACAACACATTCTTGCGTGGATCAAAGGCATCCCGAACAGCCTCACCAATAAATACCAACAAGCTCAACATCAGCGCTACCATGACAAAACCAGAAATACCCAGCCAAGGTGCCTGCAAGTTATCCTTGCCCTGGCGCAGTAAATCACCCAGTGATGCCGATCCTGGTGGCAATCCCAAACCGAGAAAATCCAGTGCAGTCAGCGCAACAATAGAGCCCGACAAAATAAAGGGCAAAAAAGTCAGCGTTGCTACCATTGCATTAGGCAAAACATGCTTGAACATGATCCGCCCGTCAGTCATTCCCAAAGCACGGGCGGCGCGAACATAATCAAAATTGCGAGCACGCAGGAACTCAGCGCGTACCACTCCAACCAGCGAAGTCCAACTAAAAAGCATCAACACCAATAAGAGTGTCCAGAAACCGGGGGCGACCACACTGGAAATGATAATCAGAATAAAAAGCTGCGGTAACCCACCCCAAATTTCCAGAAAGCGCTGGCACAACAAATCCACCCACCCACCAAAATAACCTTGTATTGCACCGGCTGCCACCCCGATAAGTGATGAACTTATGGTGAGTAATAATCCAAACAAAATCGAAATCCGAAAACCATAAATCACTCGTGCGAGGACATCACGTCCCTGGTCATCTGTACCCAACCAATTCTCAGCAGAAGGCGGTGAAGGTGCTGGAGAAGGCAGATGGTAATTAACGGTATCGTGATAAAAACGGATGGGCGGCCAAATCATCCAGCCGTGCTGTTCAATAAGACCTTTTAGGTACGGGTCACGGTAGTCCGCTGTGCTGGGAAATGTGCCACCAAAATCAGTCTCGGCATAATCCTTAACTACCGGAACATAGAATTCATTCTGGCAATACACCAGCAGGGGTCGATCATTGGCGATAAACTCTGCACCCAAACCCAGTACAAACAATATCAAAAATAACCACAGTGACCAGTAACCTCGCTTGTTAGCTCGAAATTGTGCGAGTCGGCGGCGTGTTAGAGGATTAAATTGAAAATAGACCAAAGCCATCGTAGGTAGTACTTATACAATACAGGGCCATGTGCCTGCATCGGCCTTATCAAGTGATGCATCCTGCAAGCACAGAATTCCTCAAAGACCTGCTCTCAACAGTAAGTAGCCCGCTCAAACTTACATCACCTAGCTCACTGACTCACTTAGCTTTAGCTACTTTCCCAAATCCTGACAAACCAAATGTATGGTGGAGGCGGGGGGAATTGAACCCCCGTCCGCAAATCCTCTGCCCTCGGTACTACATGCTTAGCCAGGTCTTTAATTTAACCGTTTTATCCCCCGACCGGCAGGGCGATCAACGGCGGTTCCGGTTAGGTTTTAATGCTTCACTCCCGAACAAGATCAGCACGAGCTTGTGTTAAGTCGACCCCTGAATGTCTCGAAAGACTCCGAACCTCACAAGCACGTTTCGGTCAGAGGCTAGCGGGCTTTAGGCCGCTAGAGCGTAGCTGTCGTCGTTGGCAACTATAAATTTACAGCACGATTAGCGAGGTTAGCTGCATCCTCGGCATGCACCTTGGGGTTCGCAATCCACGTCGAAACCCAGATCGCCCCCTTAGCTGAATAAATTAGGATAACGTAATATGCTGGAAGTTCCAAAAAAATCGCAACTCCTTTTCCGTTTACCGCACTTTATTTACTACGTAGCTGATCGGTCGTGCGACGTAGTCGATCCGCCATCACCCGCATGACCTGCAAAGCAAAAAGTGGTGTGCGCTGAATAAGCGCCAAAAAATGTTCACGGTCAATGACGGTAAGCAAGCAATCTGTGCGGGCGGTAACAGTAGCGCTACGTGGTTTTTTATCAATCAGCGCCAATTCACCAAGAATACCGCCCGGACCAACCGTTTCCAGCTGATGGTGGCCCGTAGAGATATCAACCTCGCCTTCAGCAACGAGGTAGAAAACCTCACCAGTCTCACCTTCACGGAAAATGATCTGGCCTGCGGCAAAGAATTGGTTGTCCTCAAAATGTTTAAACAAGTCTTGATCTTGCATAAGCAGTTCCTTAGGTAGTGTCGTCAATTTCTTTACTCCATAAATCGATGCACCGGATGCGGACGGCGGCAAGGAATGAAGCGGTGTTTTTGGCCTGACGGGTAGCCATGCCGCGCACCTTATTTGAAATGCAGGAACGCATTTTCAACACGATGGTGGAGCTTGTCGAGCAACTTATCGTATTGGCGCGTCTTTTTTTATTTTTCTTTGGCGGTATGACCGGCTCCATACCCTGCAAGCGGACTTGTTTCAGGAGGGCATCGCTATTAACCCAGCCCTCAAGCAGGGCACGATGATACAATCTGGGCATGAAAAAGAACGATGTTCGCAAGCGTAGCACGGAAGCGCAACAACACAACAGAGAACAGGCGATCCGACTGCACAAAGAAGGCATAAGTCGCACGGAAATCGCTCGGAACCTGCCTGGCACAATAGCGCGCAGGGTGGCTTAGCGAAGAATAACCAATTGTTTATCAAAACATTTAGCAAATATAACTATACAGGTGTTTTTTGAAAGCATCCGTTTAGATCGAAACATCCGTTTTCAGCTATTCGACGGCACGGCCAGGCAATGATTTACGCGCCATAGGTAAAAAGATCAATCCAGGAGAGGGCGACGGCCCCGGATTGACGCAGCCCGTTTTCGCCTGTTGATAATAGGGTATAGCCAGGCTCAGATAAAATGGTTTCAGGCTCAGATAAAATGGTTTAAAGAACATCATTGATGAAGAGCGCATCAATGGAGCAATAGCGTTGTTTACGGACGGCTTTGGCGTGTGCCCATTGATGTTCGATCGGATTGAGGTCCGGGGAATAGGCAGGCAGGTATTCGAGGCGATGGCCGGCGTTGCCCGGCGCGTCCTTGATGTCCTGTCGTTTGTGGAACGTGGCATTGTCCATGACGATCACC
>PDTV01000006.1 GCA_002747185.1 Candidatus Contendibacter odensensis | reverse complement strand
AGACAATGTTAAAATGGTTGTCAGTCTGATTGCCCCCATTGCCATGGATGAAGGTTTGCGCTTCGCCGTGCGTGAGGGGGGGCGAACCGTCGGCGCCGGTGTCGTCGCAAAAATAATTGAGTGAGTAGTCGCATGACCACCAATCAGCGTATCCGCATTCGCCTTAAAGCGTTCGACCATCGTTTGATTGACCAGTCGGCGCGGGAGATTGTCGAGACTGCTCGACGTACTGGCGCCCAGGTTCGTGGCCCCATTCCGCTACCGATCAAGATTGAGCGTTTTACTGTGCTGGTCTCGCCACACGTTAATAAAGATGCCCGTGACCAGTATGAATTGCGTACCCACAAGCGGTTAATGGATATTGTCGATCCTACCGACAAAACGGTTGATGCGCTAATGAAACTTGATCTTGCCGCCGGTGTGGATGTGCAGATCAAGCTGAATTAGGTTGTATTGCAAAGACCGGATCGGGTCATGAGGGGTGCCTTCCCTCCTCTGACCCGTAGTTGTCAATAGAGGTATTAATAAAATGGCATTAGGACTCATCGGTCGCAAAGCCGGTATGACCCGTGTTTTTACGGAAGATGGCGTATCCATACCCGTAACACTTGTTGAAGTCGAGCCTAATCGTGTCACTCAAGTCAAGACTGAGGACACTGATGGCTATCGTGCCTTGCAGGTAACGGTAGGCAGCCGTCGTGCTGGCCGTGTTACGCAGCCTATGGCCGGGCATTTCGCTAAAGCAGGTGTCAAACCCGGTCGTAAACTCTGGGAATTTCGTCTGGCGGAAGGTGAAGGAGCCGAAATTGATATAGGCGCTGAATTAAAGGTTGATTTTTTTCAGGCCGGTCAGAAAGTGGATGTTATTGGAACCACGATTGGTAAAGGTTTCGCCGGCACTATCAAGCGCCATCATTTCCGTGGTCAGCGTAATAGCCATGGTAACTCCTTATCGCATCGGGTACCGGGCTCCATTGGCCAAAATCAGACACCTGGCCGTGTGTTTAAAGGCAAAAAAATGGCTGGCCATCTCGGCGCAGCGCGTCGCTGTATCCAAAATCTGGAAGTCGTGCAGGTCGATATAGAGCGCAATATGCTGGCGATCAAGGGTGCAGTGCCTGGCCATAAAGGCAGCGATCTGATGATCCGACCCGCTGTGAAAGCGCGTCGTTAAGGAGATAATTATGGAACTTCAGATCAAAAATCCTGATGATTCAGTATCCGGGCACGTTACCGTATCAGATGTAGCTTTTGACCGGCCCTTTAATGAAGCATTGGTACACCAGGTGGTTGTGGCTTACCTGGCGGGTGCGCGCTGTGGTAATCGAGCCCAGAAGAACCGCGCTCAGGTTAGAGGTGGTGGTGCCAAACCATGGCGACAGAAGGGAATGGGCCGCGCACGTGCTGGTACATCGAGCAGTCCGCTGTGGCGCGGTGGTGGTGTAACCTTTGCCGCACGCCCGCAGGATCACTCACAAAAAGTTAACCGAAAAATGTATCGGGCGGCCATGCGCTCAATACTGTCTGAATTGATACGGCAGGATCGCATGGTTGTCGTTGATAAGCTGGAATGTCCAGAAATCAAGACCAAGCACATGATTGCCTATTTAACGTCGATGGGCTTGGCTGATAAAAAACGGTTACTGCTTGTCAGCGAGGAGATCGATCTCAACCTGTATTTGTCTGCCCGCAATTTAAGGCATATAGCGGTCAGTGATGTAGCTGGGCTTGATCCGGTTACATTGGTTGGTTCCAGTGCCGTAGTGATAACAGTGGGTGCAATGCAGCGCGTTGGGGAGTGGTTAGCGTGAATCAGGAACGATTACTAAAGATTCTGTTGGCTCCGCATATCTCCGAGAAAAGCAACCGGGTTGCTGAGCGGCATAACCAGGTTGTATTTAAAGTTGTTCGTGATGCAACCAAGCCAGAGATTAAAGGTGCAGTAGAGCTGCTGTTTAAGGTGACTGTTAAGGATGTGACGGTGCTCAACGTTAAAGGAAAGCGCAGGCGTTTCGGTGCAAGATACGGGCGACGCTCAAGCTGGAAGAAGGCTTACGTCTCACTGGAGGCGGGTCAAGAGATCGATTTTCTGGTGGCGGAGTAAGCGGCTATCTGCATCCCGACCCGTTAAATGAAGGTGAAACCCAATGCCAATCGTTAAGACCAAGCCAACCTCCCCGGGGCGGCGTTTTGTGGTCAAGGTTATGAATCCCCAGCTTCACAAGGGGCGGCCTTATGAACCACTTTTGGAAAAGAAATCCCGTAGCGGGGGTCGTAATAATACCGGTCGTATCACCGTTCGCCATCAGGGTGGCGGACATAAGCAGCACTACCGGATTATCGATTTTAAGCGGAACAAGGATAATATTCCGGCGCGTGTTGAGCGGTTGGAATATGATCCGAATCGCAGTGCCCATATTGCATTGTTGCTGTATGCTGATGGTGAGCGCCGTTACATGGTCGCACCGCGTGGTGTTGGTGTGGGTGCGGTTGTTTTGTCAGGGTCGGCAGCAGCGATCAAGGCAGGCAATGCGTTACCGCTGCGGAGTATACCGGTAGGTACCCAGGTACATTGTATTGAGCTCCGGCCGGGCAAGGGTGCGCAAATCGCCCGTAGTGCTGGCGCATCAGTACAATTGGTTGCGCGTGAAGGCAGTTACGCAACGCTGCGATTGCGTTCAGGCGAGATTCGCAAAGTTCATGTGGATTGCAAGGCAACGATTGGTGAAGTAGGCAATTCGGAGCACAGCTTGCGCTCGCTCGGCAAGGCCGGGGCCAGGCGCTGGCGTGGTATTCGGCCCACAGTACGCGGTGTGGCTATGAATCCGGTGGACCATCCACATGGTGGTGGCGAGGGGCGTACTTCAGGCGGTCGCCATCCCGTCTCACCTTGGGGCGTACCTACCAAGGGCCATAAGACACGCTCGAATAAGCGTACTGATAAATGTATTGTGCGCCGACGTAAGGCGAAGTAACGCAGGAATTCCCTGAGAGGTAATCAGAGGTGCCACGTTCGATTAAAAAGGGGCCGTTTGTCGATCATCATCTAGTAAAAAAGGTGGATCAGGCAGTGGCTACAAACTCTAGGCGACCGATTAAAACATGGTCGCGCCGTTCCATGATTCTCCCCAATATGATTGGTTTGACGATTGCGGTTCACAATGGCCGTCAACATGTTCCGGTCCTCATTACCGAAAACATGATCGGTCACAAACTGGGTGAGTTTGCTGCGACCCGTACTTATCGTGGCCATGCAGCGGATAAGAAATCTAGATAAGGGGCTATTTCAATGCAAGAATCATTTGCTGTCATGAAATACGTCCGTATTTCGCCACAGAAAGCCCGCCTGGTGGCCGATCAGGTGCGTAACTTACCGGTTGAACGGGCTTTACAGATTCTGACTTTCAGCAGCAAGAAATCGGCAAAGATAATTCAGCGGGTGCTGGAATCAGCGATTGCCAATGCCGAGCATAATGAGGGTGCGGATATTGATGAGTTGAAGGTATCGGCAATCTGTGTGGACTGTGGGCCGGTGCTGAAGCGGATGCATGCTCGTGCCAAGGGTCGCGGCAATCGGATCGTCAAGCGTACCAGCCATATTACTGTGACTGTGGCCGAGTTATAGGAGCGAGAAACGACATGGGTCAAAAAGTTAGCCCCACGGGGATTCGGCTGGGTATTGCGACTGATTGGACATCCAAATGGTTTGCAGATAGCAAGAGTTTTCCCGATCTGTTGGAAACTGATTTGCGGGTACGACAATTTCTGAAAAAGAGATTGTCAAATGCCTCAGTAAGTCGAATTCAAATTGAACGCCCTGCCCGGTTGGCGCGAGTAACGATCCACACAGCGCGTCCAGGTGTCGTGATCGGTAAGAAGGGCGAGGATATTGAAGCACTGCGTAAGGCAGTGGCTAAAATGATGTCGCTGGATATCAAGGATTTGCAGGTCAACATTGAGGAAATCCGCAAGCCGGAACTGGATGCACAGTTGGTTGCTGAAAATGTTGCCCAGCAGCTTGAACGTCGCATTATGTTTCGTCGAGCGATGAAACGCGCGGTATCCAACGCTATGCGTTCAGGCGCTTTAGGCATTAAAATGCAGGTTTCCGGTCGTTTAAATGGTGCTGAAATCGCCCGTAGTGAATGGACACGTGAGGGTAGAGTCCCTTTGCATACCCTGCGGGCCGACATTGATTATGGGTTGGCTGAAGCCAAGACAACCTACGGGATTATCGGGATCAAAGTCTGGATTTTTAAAGGTGAAGTCTTTGATTTTGGTCGGCAGAACGAGGCTAGGCCCGAGAAAGCCGCTGCTGCCAGTTAATGACCCGAAATGATTGCGGAACTCCGCGCCAGGCGCGGAGTTCCTTATTTTATAGACGAGACTGAATATGTTACAGCCGAAAAGAACGAAATTCCGCAAGCAGCGCAAGGGACGTAACCGGGGTCTTGCCAGCAGCGGTACTGCGGTGAGTTTCGGCGAGTATGGGTTGAAATGTACCACTCGCGGGATGTTAACGGCCCGCCAGATTGAGGCGGCGCGTCGTGCGATCAACCGCTATATCAAGCGTGGTGGCAAGGTGTGGATTCGCATTTTTCCCGACAAGCCGATTAGTAAAAAGCCACTGGAAGTTCGCATGGGCAAGGGTAAAGGCAACGTTGAATTTTGGGTTGCTAAGGTCAAGCCAGGTTGTGTGTTGTATGAAGTTGAAGGTGTGTCCGAGATGGTTGCCCGTGAGGCGTTCCGTCTGGCTGCTGCCAAACTTCCGGTACGAACGGTTTTTGTGACCCGAATGGTGATGTGATGAATGCAAGTGAGCTGCGGCAAAAAAATGCGGAAGAGCTGAGGCAGGAACTGTTGGCGTTATTGCGTGAGCAGTTCAACTTGCGGATGCAACAGGCAACAAGTCAGGCAAGTAAGCCGCATCTGTTTAAGCAGGTGCGACGTAATATTGCCCGAGTCAAGATGGTAATGAGTGAGAAGGCAAGTCAGGCATGACGACAGAATCCCGATTAGAACGCACACTGACGGGGCGCGTGAAAAGCGACAAGATGGATAAAACCATTACTGTAGTGGTTGAGCGCCTTGTCAAGCATCCTATGTATGGTAAGTATATTCGCCGATCGACCAAGCTGCATGCCCATGATGAGCATAATGAATGTCGCAAGGGCGATTTGGTGACCATTAAGCAGTGTCGCCCTCTGTCAAAAACCAAGGCGTGGACGCTGGTCACGGTAGTTGATCGTGCACAATGAACCCTGGAAGTCGGTGTTTTCCAAAATCCGTGAACGGAATGTAAGGCCATGATTCAAATGCAGACGATGTTGGATGTTGCCGACAACAGTGGGGCGCGGCGACTGATGTGCATTAAGGTGCTCGGTGGTTCCCACCGTCGATACGCCCATATCGGTGATATTATTAAGGTGAGCGTTAAGGATGCCATCCCGCGAGGCAAGGTGAGTAAAGGCGAGATTTATAGTGCCGTAGTGGTTCGTACCCGTAAAGGGGTGCGTCGGCCAGATGGTTCAGCGATTCGCTTTGATGGTAACGCGGCAGTACTGCTTAATAATAAGCTGGAGCCGATTGGGACTCGTATTTTTGGACCTGTCACCCGCGAGTTACGTAATGAGCGATTTATGAAAATTATTTCTCTGGCGCCGGAAGTGCTTTAGCGGGAGAGAGGGGAATGCAAAGAATTAAAAGAGATGATGAGGTCATCCTTACCACAGGCAAGGATAAAGGTCGGCGAGGCAAGGTCGTACGGCTTATAGGCATGGATCGTGTCATTGTAAGCGGTTTGAACATGGTCAAGCGACACACTAAGCCCAACCCGGCACGCGGTGTTTCAGGCGGTATCGTTGAACGCGAGGCAGCGATTCATATTTCCAATGTTATGTTATTTAATCCGATGACCAAAAAAGGTGATCGGGTTGGTTTCCGTATTTTGGATGATGGTCGCAAGGTGCGCTACTTCAAGTCCAATAATGAAGTCGTGGATGTTTGAGGGGGCGGCCATGGTTCGGTTACAACACTATTATCGTGAAACAGTCGTACCAAAGCTGCTAGAGCAGTTTAGCTATCGCAACATAATGGAAGTGCCACGTTTAACCAAGATTACCCTCAATATGGGTGTCGGTGAGGCGGTAGCTGATAAGAAGGTTATGGAACATGCCCTGCGTGATCTGACGCAGATTGCTGGACAGAAACCTGTTGTTACGCTGGCGCGAAAATCGATTGCCGGTTTTAAAATTCGTGAAGACTGGCCGATCGGCTGTAAGGTGACGCTCAGACACGAGCGAATGTACGAGTTTATGGATCGATTGATTAGCGTCGCTATCCCGCGTATTCGGGATTTCCGTGGTTTTAGTGCGCGTTCTTTTGATGGACGTGGCAACTACAGCCTGGGTATACGTGAGCAGATTATTTTTCCGGAAATCGACTACGACAAGATTGATACGCTTCGCGGTCTTAATATAGCGATTACGACCACAGCGCGTACGGATGAAGAAGGTCGTGCGTTGCTGGCTGCGTTTGATTTTCCATTCCGGAACTGAGGATAGGAATGTGGCGAAAAAAAGCATGATTAACCGCGAGTTAAAGCGATCCCGTATGATTGGGCGCTATGCGGACCAGCGCGCCAGGCTGAAGGCGATTATCCGTAATCCGCAAAGCAGCCCTGAGGAGCGTCAGGATGCGCAATTGCGTTTGCAAAAGCTGCCGCGTGATTCCTGTCCGGTACGTGGGCATAATCGTTGTCGCCTGACCGGACGTCCACATGGTTTCTATCGCAAGTTTGGCCTGGGCCGCAATAAATTACGTGAGGCGACCATGCGTGGTGATGTGCCTGGCCTGCATAAAGCCAGTTGGTAACGTTTTGATTGTTTTAATTTGATTGTTTTAACTGGTACAACCGGTTGAAGGCGCTTTAAGTTCGAGGGGTGTGTTGTTGGCCAGCCCCGAGACTGAACACGTGGAGTTGTTTAACAAATGAGTATGACCGATCCCATAGCGGATATGCTGACGCGCATTCGTAATGCCCAGTCTGCTGGCAAAGTCCAGGTTAAGATGCCGGCTTCCAAGCTGAAAGCGGCGATTGCCCAAGTGCTACGTGATGAGGGGTATATTGCTGAATTTGCAGTCACCGAAACTACACCAAGCAAGTCAGAGTTGACTGTTGTCCTGAAGTATTTTGAGGGGCAACCGGTGATTGACCAGATTCAACGGGTCAGTCGTCCTGGTCGGCGGGTGTTCCGGGGCAAGGATGATTTGCCCAAAGTCATGAACGGTTTGGGTGTGGCTGTTATTTCCACTTCCAAAGGGTTAATGAGTGATCGTGCGGCGCGTGCTGCCGGCCATGGCGGCGAAGTCTTGTGTATCGTGGCCTAAAAACTGGGGAGTGGCTCCATGGCGAGTGTAGTGAAGCAGGATCAAAAAATACGTGTGTCACGGGTTGGTAAAAAACCGATCCCTGTGCCGGATGGTGTACACGTTGCCATTGATGGGCAACGTATCAATGTCAAGGGCAAAAAAGGCACAGCGGAACTGCAAGTACATCCATTAGTAGTGGTTCAGCAAGAAAATGGCGAGTTGATAGTCGTTCCGAGCCGGGTTTCAACTGAAGCGAAGTATCGGGCAATGACGGGTACCATGCGTTCGCTGATAAATAATATGGTTATTGGTGTTTCACAAGGGTTTGAGCGTAAGCTCCAGCTGGTTGGTGTCGGTTATCGTGCCCAGACTCAGGGCGAGGTATTAAATCTGACCATCGGTTTCTCTCATCCGGTTAATTTCAAAATTCCTGAGGGCGTTACGATTGAAACACCCAGCCCCACCGAAATTGTTGTTCGAGGCGTAGATAAGCAATTGGTCGGTGAGGTATCCGCTAAAATCCGCGCTTATCGGCCACCAGAGCCTTACAAGGGTAAGGGTGTGCGGTATTCGGATGAGACCATCATCCTGAAAGAAGCTAAGAAGAAGTAAGGATTTGCTATGGATAAGAAAGCAGCCAACAAAAAAAACGCGCGGTTGCGTCGCGGATTACGGATTCGGCACAAGATTCGTGAATTGGGGGTATGCCGTTTGTGTGTATATCGCACGCCTCGGCATATTTACGCACAACTTATCATGCCCGCTCCTAAGGGGGATCGGACATTGGCAGCGGCTTCCACAGTAGAGCCCTCGCTACGTCAAGCGCTGGCGAGTACCGGAAATATTGAAGCAGCAAAGGTGGTGGGAAAAGCGATTGCCGAGAAAGCGAAGACGCTTGGTGTCACCCAGGTCGCGTTTGATCGTTCCGGTTTCAAATATCACGGCCGGGTAAAAGCGCTTGCTGATGCCGCACGCGAAAACGGTTTGCAGTTTTAAGGAATAGATAACAGTATGGCGACAAATGTAGATAGTGGCGCTGGCTCCCAACAAAATACTGATGGTTTGCAGGAAAAGCTGATTGCTGTAAATCGTGTGGCCAAAGTGGTTAAGGGTGGTCGGCAATTTGGATTCACTGCACTGACCGTGGTGGGTGATGGCAATGGCCGTGTGGGTTTAGGTTACGGTAAGGCTCGCGAGGTGCCCATGGCGATCCAGAAGGCGATGGACAAAGCACGCAAGAACATGTGCTCTGTTGCCTTGAATGGCACGACCTTGCAGTATCCAATGATGGCTGAGCATGGTGCAGCAAAGGTATTTATGCAGCCTGCCTCAGAGGGTACCGGCATTATCGCAGGTGGCGCAATGCGTGCTGTTTTTGAGGTGGTTGGCATTCGGGATGTGTTGTCCAAATGTGTTGGTTCCAGAAACCCCATCAATATGGTGCGGGCAACCATTCGTGGATTAAGTACCATGAAATCACCCGATTATCAGGCAGCAAAGCGTGGTATGAGTGTGGATGATATTCGGAGTTGATTGGTATGGCTGAGAAACTAAAAGTTACTTTAGTCAGGAGTGTGCATGGTCGGTTAGCGGCACATCAGGCCTGTGTTCGTGGCTTGGGTCTGCGGCGAATGCATAGTAGTGCCACTGTGGTGAATACACCGGAAAATCGTGGCATGATTCGTAAAGTCTCTTATTTACTTAAAGTTGAGGAGATATGATCCATGCATCTCAATACGTTGAAACCAGCGTCAGGCAGTCGGGTAGACAGACGGCGGGTTGGGCGCGGGATTGGTTCTGGTCTCGGTAAAACGTGTGGACGTGGCCACAAGGGGCAGCATTCAAGGTCAGGCGGCTTTCATAAGGTTGGTTTTGAAGGTGGCCAGATGCCATTGCAGCGTCGTTTACCCAAGCGCGGTTTTTATTCAATGGCGGCTAGGAAAACGGCGGAAGTGCGCTTATCTGAACTGGCGAATATTTCTGCTGAAGTAATTGATCTGGATGCACTTAAGACTGTTAGTGTTGTTCCGGTATTTACCAGGAAGGCCAAGGTTATTTTGTCTGGCAAGCTGGAAAAACCGGTTACCCTGCGTGGTCTGTTGCTGACCAAAGGTGCCCACGCTGCTGTACTAGCAGCGGGCGGAACAATTCTCGAGTAAAAATAATGGCTGCACTGCCGGATCTTGGCAAGATGACTGAATTGCGCCAACGGCTCCTGTTTCTGTTAGGCGCCCTGGTTGTATTTCGTATTGGTGCACACATTCCAGTCCCTGGTATTGACCCAAATGCTATGGCGCAATTGTTTAATCAACAGCGCGGCACGATCCTGGATATGTTTAACATGTTTTCAGGAGGGTCTTTAGGGCGTTTGAGTATTTTTGCCCTTGGTGTAATGCCATATATCTCGGCATCAATCATTATGCAGTTGATGTCAATGGTTATTCCTTCGCTGGAGCAATTACGTAAGGAAGGTGGTGCAGGGGGTCGGCATACGTTGACGCGATATACCCGGTATTTGACAGTTGTGTTAGCTTCCTTTCAAGCTATTGGTGTCAGTATTGCACTACAAGGTCAGTCTGTAGGAGGCATGCCTGTGGTGATTGCACCAGGTATCGGGTTTATCACGGTTTCAATGATTACCCTGGTTACAGGAACGATTTTCCTGATGTGGCTGGGTGAGCAGGTGACAGAACGCGGTATTGGAAACGGTATTTCCATGCTGATTTTTGCCGGTATCGTTGCGGGCCTGCCACAGGCAGTTGGTGGAACACTGGAATTGGCGCGCACAGGTGAGCTGCATGTACTGCTGGTGCTGTTGCTGCTGGTATTGACTGTGGTAGTGACAGGTTTTGTTGTTTTCGTCGAACGAGGTCAGCGGCGCATAACAGTTAACTATGCTAAACGACAGCAAGGGCGGCGCATGTATGCAGGCCAAAGTACTCATTTGCCATTGAAGCTTAATATGTCAGGTGTTATTCCGCCTATTTTTGCATCCAGCCTGATTTTGTTTCCAGCAACGCTGGGGAGTTGGTTTAGTAGCGCGCCAAGTATGGAGTGGTTGCAGGATATCAGTTCGGCATTATCACCCGGGCAGCCGCTTTATGTGATGATTTATGCAGGTTTAATTATCTTTTTTTGTTTTTTCTATACCGCTTTGGTCTTCAACTCTAAAGAGACAGCCGATAATCTGAAGAAATCTGGTGCATTTATCCCGGGTATTCGGCCTGGCGCGCAAACAGCGACGTATATTGATAAGGTGTTGACCCGCCTGACTATGGTAGGTGCAATTTATATTACCGTTGTTTGCCTGATGCCGGAATTCCTGATTTTGTACTGGCAGGTCCCCTTTTATTTTGGTGGTACATCTTTGCTGATTATTGTGGTTGTAGTGATGGATTTTATGGCTCAAGCGCAGGCGCATCTCATGTCACACCAATATGAAAGCCTGATGAAGAAGAGCAGCTTTAGCAAGGGGCAAAGTTTGCTGCGCTAATTGAATGTATTGTGAAGCGGGCATTTCTTGTACATAGCGCCGCTTTTGGAGAATAATGAAATGAAAGTCCGTGCTTCGGTTAAGAGGATTTGCCGAAACTGCAAGATTATCCGTCGTAATCGTACTATCCGCGTGATCTGTAAAGATGGTCGTCATAAGCAGCGGCAGGGGTAACCGGAATATTTTGATTGATCTACAGCGTTCCGTGAGTTATAATTCCGCTTCTTTGTTTGGCGATAAATCCGGCGCTTGAAGGGAGGAATTGCAAGGCAATGGCTCGTATTGCAGGTATTAACATTCCAGTTAACAAGCACACAGTGATTTCGCTGCAAGCTATTTATGGAATCGGTCGGACTCGCGCTGGGCAAATCTGTGTGGCAGCTCAAGTTGCTCCAGAGACGAAAGTGCGTGATTTGAATGAAGCACAAGTTGACGCGTTGCGTAACGAGGTTGCCAAGTATTCTGTTGAAGGTGATCTGCGTCGCGAAGTATCCATGAATATCAAACGGTTGATGGATCTTGGCTGCTATCGTGGTTTGCGGCATCGGCGTGGTTTACCGGTGCGAGGCCAACGTACCCGCACGAATGCCCGAACCCGTAAAGGTCCACGTCGTGCAATCCGTAAATAACTTGCTGTACCCTTTAATAAATAATAGTAAAAAAATGACCCTTGTGGCATAGGTTTAAGTATGGCAAAACCGGTTAGTAAGGCGCGTAAGCGTGTTAAAAAGCATGTTGTGGATGGCATCGCCCATATCCACGCCTCGTTCAATAACACCATCATTACCATTACAGATCGCCAGGGTAACTCGCTTGGTTGGGCGACATCAGGTGGTTCAGGTTTTCGCGGTTCCCGCAAAAGCACGCCATTTGCAGCGCAGGTTGCTGCTGAGCGAGTAGGTAACGTGGTCAAGGATTATGGGGTCAAGAATCTTGAAGTCAATGTTAAAGGGCCTGGGCCGGGTCGGGAGTCTGCTGTGCGCGCCCTAAACGCTGCTGGTTTCAAGATCATGAGTATTACGGATGTGACACCCATTCCGCATAATGGTTGTCGTCCACCAAAGCGCCGTCGCGTCTAGCGCAGGAGTCGAACCGTGGCAAGGTATATCGGTCCGAAGTGTAAATTAAGCCGCCGGGAAGGTGTGGATCTTTTTTTGAAGTCTTCTGCCCGACCACTGGAAGCAAAATGTAATTTGGAGCGTCCACCTGGACAGCATGGCGCACGTCGCCCCCGTCTGTCCAACTATGGGCTGCAGTTGCGTGAAAAGCAAAAGCTGCGTCGTAGCTATGGTGTTCTGGAGCGGCAATTTCTTAATTACTATAAGGAGGCTGCTCGTCGCAAGGGGTCTACTGGCGAAAATCTGTTGAGACTGCTGGAAGGCCGCCTGGATAATGTAGTTTACCGGATGGGGTTTGGTAGTACCCGTGCTGAAGCGCGGCAGCTGGTATCTCATCGTGCGATCACGGTAAATGGTCGGCGAGTCAATATCCCTTCCTATCAGGTCAAGCCTAACGATGTCGTGGCGATTCATGAGAAGAGCCGCGAGCAGGTACGTATTAAGTACGCACTGCAGTTGGCGCAAGGTCAAGGATTCGTGGATTGGGTGGATGTGGATGCTGGTAAGATGAATGGGGTATTTAAACGCACCCCTGATCGTGGTGATCTGCCGGCAGATATTAACGAATCCCTAGTCGTGGAGTTGTACTCCAAGTAATTGTAATTGCTGCTGGAGGGAGCGAATGGCGAGCGCATTTGAGTTGCTGAAACCGAATCGTGTTGATGTAAAGATACTTGATAGTAAGAGGCGATCGGCGCAAGTAACTGTAGAACCGCTAGAACGTGGTTTCGGTTATACTTTGGGTAATGCGCTACGGCGGATTTTGCTCTCGTCTATACCGGGTGCCGCAATCGTTGAGTGCGAAATTGAAGGCGTACTCCATGAGTATTCCACTGTAGAGGGTGTCCAGGAAGACGTTATTGATATTCTTCTTAACCTTAAAGGTGTTGCAGTGACCCTCCAGGAAGGTGTTTCTGAGGCGCGGTTATCGTTAAGCAAGAAGGGTCCAGGACCGGTTTTGGCGGGTGATATCGAAGTAAGCCACGTCGCTGAGATCGTTAACCCGGAGCATGTTATTGCTCACTTGACCAAGAGCGGCGAGTTAAATATGACCCTCAAGGTCGAGCGTGATCATGGCTATTGGCCTGCGACCCGTAGGGAGTTGGCTGATAATCAAAGTCGCCCGATTGGTCAGTTACGGCTAGATGCGTCATTTAGTCCAATTGAGCGAGTCAGTTACCGTGTTGAGAATGCCCGGGTTGAGCAGCGAACCAATTTGGATAAATTGGTGCTTAGTTTGGAAACCAATGGTACGGTCGATCCTGAGGAAGCTATTCGCAAGTCAGCACAAATTTTGCTTGAGCAACTGGTGGTATTTGTAGAGCTTAAAGGTGAAAAAGATGAGCCTGCACCGCCACCACAGGTTGATGTTGATCCAGATTTGATGCGGCCTGTTGACGATTTGGAATTGACTGTTCGCTCTGCGAATTGCTTAAAGGCTGAAAGTATTAATTATATTGGTGATCTGGTGCAAAAAACGGAGCAGGAGTTGCTGAAGACACCTAATCTTGGCAAGAAATCGCTGACGGAAATCAAAGATATCTTAAGTAAATTTAATTTAAGTTTGGGGATGGAGATCAAAAACTGGCCACCACCTAACCTGAGTATTGATCAAGGTGGTGGGCGTGTATCGACACGTCGATCCGATGCTGCCCTGGATATTGATGAGGTTGATCCGATCCGTTAGCACGATAAATGATCATCGTGGCAAGGTGGTGTATATCCTGGCGTATGCTGTTGGTTTTCTTGTCTCGGATAATCATGATCTTATTTTGAATGTTGGTTTTTTTCAAGGAACTATCGCTATGCGCCACCTTAAAACCGGCCGGAAACTGAGTCGAACCAGCAGCCATCGCAAGGCGATGCTTAGTAATATGGCTGTTTCACTGTTTACCCATGAGCTGATTCGTACAACCTTGCCGAAAGCCAAAGAATTGCGGCGAGTTGCTGAGCCACTGATTACTTTATCCAAGAAAGACGGTGTGGCACGTAGGCGGCTGGCCTTTGCCCGCTTGCGTGATCGGGGTATTGTAAGCAAGTTGTTCAATGAATTAGGGCCACGTTATCAGTCTCGGCCTGGTGGTTATCTGCGTATTTTAAAATGCGGTTATCGTTCTGGGGATAATGCGCCGATGGCATATGTTGAGCTGGTGGACCGGCCAGGAGCACCGGCAAACGATTAGTCAATTTGACTGCGTATAGCTTTAGGGATGTGAGTAAAAAAGCCGGGCCTGGAATTCCCGGCTTTTTTTATCGCGCTGGTGCAGTTCAAAATGACCCTACCTTCAAGCTTTGTTTCGATTGAAAAATCAAATCAATTGGTGACCCGCCCGGTTGCTGGAAATAGAGAACTGTAGGAAACCCGGGCTATTTAGCAATAACATTTTGTAGTTGCCGACTTAAGCCCAAGATAACCATGAGATGATAACGAGCCTCCATTGAGTCTGAGTAGGGACCAAATTTTTCGCTAAGGGACTTGAACCACCATCCACCACTCTCAAACCAGACAAATGGATGATAAGGCGTGTGAGTACTACACATGATTTTTAACCTCTTACCCGTACCCTGAAATTTATATGCAGGCCAAACGTGCCTGATGAAAGCAATTACACAAACCTCTAGTCACGTTGAAAGCCAGTTCGATATCAACGGATTAATAAAAAAGCGATAGGCTCAAGTAATTTTGAGCTAATTTCATGCCAACTATCCATTTTGATTCGGATTATTTATTGGTCATACTTAGCTTATTACTTCCAATAGTAGCATCAAAATCAGCTTTTTGCTGCACCGCAAAATAAATTATTATAATGGCCTGCCGGTTACAATGCAGATTGTTGGGTATATCAATGGGTCTACCTGTTTTATGGGACACGCGATATCAGGTGCTGGGAATATCAAGAAGGCATAATTATCAGGTTACTCGTAGTAAAAGTTTGCCAATATGTCGGTTGGATTCCATCAGTGTGTGAGCCGCTGCTGCATCAGTTAGCGGAAAGCTTTGATGAATAATGGGCCGAATTGTTCCGTTTTCCAGCAAAGGCCAGACTTTCTCCCGCAGTGCTTGGGCGATAGGTGCTTTATCTGCAACAGGTCGGGCACGTAATGTTGAACCGGTGATTGCCAGTCTTTTCATCATGACCGGTGCCAGATTGAGCTCAATTTTGGCGCCGCGTAGAAAAGCGATAAAAACCAGACGGCCTTCGACAGCCAAAGCGCTGAGATTGCGTTGTACATAATCACCACCAACAATGTCCAGGATGACATCCACGCCACGCTTTTCAGTAATTTCCTTGATAACCTGGACAAAATCTTCCTCGTGGTAGTTGATAACGCGCTCCGCACCTAAATCCAGGCAAGGCTGTATCTTTTCATGACTACCCACAGTAGTGAATACCCGTGAGCCGAAAGCCTTGGCAAGCTGTATGGCTGTTGTGCCAATGCCACTGGTGCCGCCATGAATCAGCAAGGTTTCACCCGCTTGCAGGCGTGCACGGTCGAATATGTTACTCCAAACGGTAAAGAAAGTTTCCGGCAAAGCAGCAGCTTGTTGCAAGTTTAATCCAGTCGGAATAGGCAGGCATTGCTCGGCTGCTGTAGTGCAGTACTCAGCATAACCACCACCTGTTAACAGCGCACAAACTTGATCACCAACGGCCCGGTGATAGACATTTTCGCCAAGTGCGACCACTGTACCGGCCACTTCCAGACCCGGAATATCCGATGCACCAGGTGGGGGAGGATAGCTGCCTTGACGTTGCAGGCAGTCGGGGCGATTAACACCAGCGGCTGCAACCTGGATTAAAACTTCTCCAGATGCAGGCTTTGGTATTGGCCGACGAGTGGGCACTAGTTTCTCCGGGTCGCCTGCTTCGGCAATTTCGATAGCAGTCATGGAATCAGGGAGCTTGGGTAACATAGCCATGGTATTGTCTCGGTTAGATTCTGCGCGTGAAGATCAGGAGCATTTGGAATCACCGCAGTTTAGACAGGTCAGGCAGCCGTCCATTAAAATAGCAGCTTTGGTCTGGCATTTAGTGCAAAAGGTTGCCTCGGGCGGAAAGGCACTCGTGTTCCGGGCGGGGTGCATACTCACTTCATATCTGGTGCGGCTTTCCTCAATCAGTTTACGTTGATGTTTGTCCAGGCTATTTTCCTGGAGTAGGCCAATTGAGCGCATATGGGATTCAATAACATCGCCGATATCCGCAACCAACGAAGGCATATATTTGCCACCTTTCTTGAAGTATCCGCCTTTAGGGTCAAATACTGAATGCAGCTCTTCGACCAGAAAGGTGACATCGCCTCCCTTGCGGAAGACAGCCGAGATAATGCGAGTGAGTGCAACAATCCATTGAAAATGCTCCATCGCCTTGGAATTGATGAAAATTTCAAAGGGGCGACGTGTTTCGTGCTCAGTGCCGGGGTTAAGGACAATATCGTTAATAGTAATGTATAAGGCATGGTCGGATAGAGGGGTTTTTACTTTGTAGGTTGCACCTGGAAGTACGTCGGGCCGCTCTAGGCTTTCATGCATCTGTTGTAAGGGCGGATTGGCGCTATCCGCTTCGGGGGAGGGGATTTCGTCAGGATTGATGACGGTATAGCGAACAATTTTTTTATCAATCTTGATGGTCATATTGTGATCTCCAACCCGATGCAGGTTGCCAGAGATTTACCATTTCCCATAATAACCTTCCTTGAGTGCATCGAATAAATTAGCGGCAGTATGTGTTTCTCCATCGTACTCCACTTCTTCGTTGCCCTTAACCTCGATTTTGGAGCCATCCTCTAGCGTGAAGCGATAAAGGGTTTTTTCCAGATCCTGCTCTTTGACCAGAACACCTTGAAATGCTTGTGGATTAAAGCGAAATGTTGTGCAGCCCTTCAGGTTTTTTTCGTAAGCATATAGGTAGATGTCCTTGAAATCTTCATAGGGGAAGTCAGTGGGAACATTAGCTGTTTTAGAAATGCTGGAATCAATCCATTTTTGTGCGGCAGCCTGAATGTCAACATGTTGTCTGGGTGTAACATCATCGGCAGTGATGAAGTAATCCGGTAACTGCTCTTTTTCTGACACTGAGACCGGCATGGCATCAGCGTTAATCCAATGTCGGTAGGCCAGCAGTTCAAAGGAAAAAACATCTACTTTTTCCTTGGTTTTTTTACCAGCACGGATGAGGTTTCGACAGTAGTGATGGGCAAAGCTCGGTTCAATGCCGTTACTGGCATTGTTGGCTAATGACAGTGCTATTGTACCAGTAGGGGCGATAGACGTATGGTGAGTAAAGCGAGCACCAGTCACTGCGAGGGCATCGGTCAATTCAGGATCAATCGTGGCGATTTGCTGCATATAGCGGCTGTATTTGGCATGGAGTACCTTGCCCTTGATACGATCACCCGGCTTGATGCCATCACGGTGCATTTCCGGGCGCTGCGTTAACATTTCGGCTGTGACGGTAAATTCCTGCTCTAAAATCGGTGCTGCACCTTTTTCATTCGCAAGTTCTAGGGCCGCCCGCCAGCCGGTCAGTGCCATTTCGCGGGTTACTTGTTCAGTAAAGGCTAGTGATTCGGGAGAGCCGTATTTCATACCCAGCATGGTCAGTGCTGAGCCTAATCCCAGATAGCCCATGCCATGCCGACGCTTGCTGAGTATTTCCTGACGCTGTGCATTTAGTGGTAAACCATTGATTTCAACAACATTATCCAGCATACGGGTAAAGGTTGCCACAACCTCCCGATAAGTATCCCAATCGAAGCGGGCTTGGTCAGTAAAGGGTTGATCAACAAATTGTGTGAGGTTGATTGATCCAAGAAGACAACTGCCGTAGGGCGGTAACATTTGTTCGCCGCAGGGATTACTGGCCTGGATGTTTTCACAGAACCAGTTGTTGTTCGTGTCATTGACCTGATCGATCAGGATAAATCCTGGTTCAGCATAGTCGTACGTTGAGGACATAATAATGTCCCAGAGCTGTCGAGCACGGATTTTTCGATAAATCTGGCAAGCAACCTGCCCATCATCGTTGACAATCAGACCTTCTGTCGTTGGCCATTCACGCCAAATGAAGCGTGTCGAGTCATTGAGTGCTTCACGGCTGTATTCAGCTTCTTGGGCGAGTAATGGGAACGCCAGTAGCCAATCAGTATCCTGTTTTACAGCTTCCATAAACTCGCGAGTAATCAATAACGAGAGATTGAATTGTCGTAATCGACCGGCTTCACGCTTGGCTCGGATGAACTCAATGACATCAGGATGGCCAATATCGAAAGTTCCCATTTGTGCGCCACGTCGTCCGCCTGCGGAAGAGACGGTGAAGCACATCTTGTCATAGATATCCATAAAGGATAGTGGCCCTGACGTGTAGGCTCCAGCGCCAGAAACGTAAGCGCCACGTGGCCGGAGTGTGGAAAAACAGTAACCGATACCACAGCCGGCTTTTAGCGTTAGTCCAGCTTCATGCACTTTTCGCAAAATATCGTCCATTGAATCCTGGATGGTTCCAGAGACTGTGCAGTTGATCGTCGATGTTGCGGGTTTATGTGCCCAAGCACCGGCATTGGAAATGATCCGGCCTGCTGGAATAGCGCCGTGGCGTAAAGCCCACAGGAATTTTTCGTACCATTGCTGCCGGAGTTCAGGTGTGGCCTCAACGCCTGCCAAGGCTATAGCCACTCGCTGGTATGTTTCATCGATGGTTTCATCGACGGCAAGCCCATCCTTGGCCTTGAGTCGGTACTTTTTATCCCAAATGTCCCAGGACGCGGCTTGCATAGGTACGGCGGCAGTTTGGGGTGTCGCAGGGACCGGCTTAAGGTGCGCGGTTTTCATGGGATAGCAATCTCTCAAAGGTAAACAGTATTAGGGTTGGAATGGGATACTCATCCGATGTGGCGCTTCCTGTTGGAAGTGCTCCAGCTCCACTACGTGAATTATCGGATTCTAGACGGATAAAATGATAAATTCCAGGATAATGGCTATATATAGGGCTTTTAATATAAATTTAACACAATATAATGTATTTTTGTGGGGTTTAAGCCCTTGTTTCCACTGAAAATCTATTGAGTGTGATGGAGGTGGAGACACCGGTAAGTCTGACAGCATATGGTGATAACTACAGAAGACTTGAAGCTTTTTTGTTATATTAATAAGGTAAATCATGCTTTCAACGGTTGGCATTCAGTCGTATTATTGCTATCTGTTGTAATGTGTTGCAAAAAATGTGGATGTTGTTGTTTATTTGGCATCTAGGGGATTTGGCTTTAGCCAAGTGTATCAGGACTATTTTTGGAGTTTGGAACTGGATTAGGGGTTACCAGAAGGACGGTCCGGCTGTACTCAGGATACTTTGGCTGGCGAGAAAATGTATGGTGCTAATATCGACTACACCCTAAAATATAGCGTGTATTGACATTAATAAACGGTGGCGCTGGGAGTATAACCGGCTAAACTATCGATGATATAGATACCACTGATAACGGATACAAATAGTCGAGGGAGAACCCATGAAGATCCTATATACCCCTCTTATAATGCTTTGTCTCGGGCTGGGGGCCTGTGCGTCACAAGTTCCTGTTGCAACGACTTATCCCGTGACATTCCAGAAGAAAATGCAAGCGGCTGGTCATTGGGATGTTCTAGCAGCTGACGTAGCGAACCGATTGCAGGCCGCTCTGGTCGGTGCTGGCAACCAGTCAAAAACACGTTCATTGTCTTTGTACGTTGAACAGCCTAGATATAACAGCGAGTTTGGTGTGGCTTTTCATGGCTTGCTGATGACTCACTTGATGGAACGCGGTTTCCGGATAAGTGAAAATCCAGGTTCTGGCTTACCTGTTGTTTATCAAATTCAGGTGGTTGGTCACAATGATCGTGGTTTTATTCGACCAGTTCCTGGGCTGTTTACAGCGTTAAGTGGCAGCGTGGCGGCTGTGCATGGCGTAGCCGATGCGGGTAATACGGCATCCGCATGGTTGCTAGGTGCAGTGCTTGCAGATGTTGGTACAGGTTTTGTGACCGGCGGTACGCCTGACCACGAGATTATTATTACCACTTCGGTGATGGAGGGCGGTCACTATGTCACTCGCCTTCGGGATATCTACTACATTAGCGATGAAAACGTTGATCAGTATATTGCCAGGGTTCCGTCAGCAGCGCCGCCGAGCACCCGGATGATGGAGGTGGTTGGGCCATGAGCAGCAATAGCATTCTGCGCGGTACAACAGTTTTATTACTAGGTGTATTTATTACAGGGATGTTGGGATGTGTATCGTCCTATCAAAATGCACCACCAACACGTTCGATTGTCAAGGATGCCGATTTGGTCAGTGCCAATTATCGGGCAGCCGATGCCTTGTTGGCACATGTACCTTGGTTGAAGGAGAAACGTGAGCCTTTATTATCAGCAACCTTTGTTGATATTAATGATCTTGAAATATCGTCTGCGCTTGGACGTGTGATTGGCGAACAGATCGGCTCTCGATTTGCCCAGGAAGGCTTTACCGTGGTTGAAGTCAAGATGCGTAGCAACATTTTTGTTGCACAGCAGGCGGGCGAGTTTATGTTGTCGCGTTCAATCAGGGAAATAAGCCAGTCGCAAAATGCAGCCGCTGTGATTGTAGGAACCTATGCGATTGGGCGGCAGTCGGTATTCGTTAATGCGCGTTTGATTCGTGCTACCGATAATCTGGTATTGTCTGCGTATGACTATGTATTGCCGATGGGGCCGGATGTTCGAGCGTTAGTTGCCAATCAGTAAGCTGCCTCTTTTTCTCTTCTAGGCTTACAGAAGATGACAGGCACCCTGTAATTCGCTAAGGCGGGGTGCTTTCTTGCCCACTTAAGTGTTTGTTGCCGGCGGCTGCGCCGCCGGCAATCGCGCGGAGCTGGGCTACGCTCCAGTCACCTGGCAGCTTGCGCCGCAACACGTCGCTGGAGCCGACTGCGGTGTTTCTGCCTCGCAAGCACGCTTGCTCCACTTCAACAGCCTCGCGGCTCAGCTCCGCGATTAGTAGTTGGCATGGCTATGGTCAGGTTTAGTCGCTCAATAATAGCGAGCGTGGCTGTCGATTGATTCATGGTGTAAAAGTGTAGGCCTGGTGCGCCGCTATCCAATAGTTTCTGGCAAAGCTCACTCACAACGTCTAGGCCAAATGCACGAATTGCTGTACGGTCATCGCCGAAGCTTTCCAGTTTTTTTCGAACCCAGCGCGGGATTTCTGCGCCGCAGGCATCAGAAAATCGTGCGAGCTGCGTATAGTTAGTAATAGGCATAATACCTGGCACGATTGGAATGGATATACGGAGTCGATTGCAATTATCGATAAAGCGGAAGTAAGCATCAGCGTTGTAGAAGTACTGGGTGATAGCACTGTCGGCACCCGCATCGACTTTGCGCTTGAAGTTGTCCAGATCGTGTTCAGGTGTTGTTGCTTGTGGGTGATATTCAGGGTAGGCAGCGACTTCCAGGTGAAAGTAATCGCCGAATTCGGCGCGAATAAACTCAACCAGTTCGTTAGCATAGCGGAGTTCTCCGGAATCACGCATACCGGAAGGCATATCGCCGCGCAGTGCCACAATACGCCGAATACCATGCGCCTGGTAAAACTCAAGCAATTCTTTAATCTGGTCACGTATGGATGCGATGCACGTCAGATGGGGGGCGGCCGGTATGCCGCTGTTCGCCTGAATATCGAGAACGGCTTCTACTGTTCGGTTACGGGTGGAGCCGCCTGCACCATAGGTAACCGAAAAATAAGCAGGGTGCATGGAGAGTAAGTGCTGACGGGTTTTTTGGAGCCTGGTCATACCCTCAGCGGAGATCGGTGGAAAAAATTCACAACTAAAGATTCTGCATCCGTCAGATGGGGTGCTCATGTCAATCCTTAGGAATTGAATAATAGCCAATAACTACTGGAATAAAACAGGTGCTGTTTCCAGCAGGTGTACTTGCTTTTTCCTGACCCGCCTCCCGTGGATGAATGGGAGGTGGATGCTATGTGCGTAGATCAATCGTTGTTTAGTAACGATAGTTTTCCGCTTTATACGGCCCGGTAACCGCAACGTTGATATAGTCTGCCTGTTCTTGGGTCAGCGTGGTCAGCGTGGCACCGATGCGATCAAGATGCAGCCGTGCGACTTTCTCATCGAGATGCTTGGGCAGTACATAGACCTTCTTTTCATAGCAGTCGGTGTGATTGAACAGCTCTATCTGTGCCAGTACCTGGTTGGTAAAAGAGTTGGACATCACAAAACTGGGATGACCTGTCGCACAACCCAGATTCACTAATCGGCCTTCAGCAAGCAGGATAATCCGTTTGCCGTCAGGAAAAACGATGTGATCAACCTGTGGCTTGATATTTTCCCACCGGTATTGACGTAAGCTGGCTACTTCAATTTCGGAGTCAAAATGACCAATGTTACAGACAATACTATTGTTTTTCATCCGGCTCATATGGTCGTGGGTAATCACGCTAATGTTACCTGTTGTCGTGACAAAAATGTCGCCCTGGTCGGCTGCATCATTCATCGTGACCACCCGATAGCCCTCCATAGCGGCTTGCAGGGCGCAGATTGGATCGATTTCCGTAATCCACACTGTTGCGCCCAGTCCACGCAGGCTTTGCGCACAACCTTTGCCCACATCGCCATAGCCAAGTATTACCGCAGTTTTACCTGCGATCATGACATCCGTTGCCCGTTTAATACCATCGACCAAGCTTTCACGACACCCGTAGAGATTGTCGAATTTGGATTTAGTAACTGAGTCATTGACATTGAACGCCGGGAATGGCAACTGATTTTCTTTTTCCATCTGATATAGCCGATGAACACCGGTGGTGGTTTCTTCGGTAACACCTTTAATCTGCGCTAGCCGTGAGGAATACCAGGTCGGGTTTTGTTTGAGGTGCTGGTCGATGGCGGCAAACAGTGCCTGCTCTTCCTCATTGCCGGGATGAGCAATGACGCTACGATCCTGTTCTGCCTTTGTACCGAGAATCAGTAACAGGGTTGCATCACCGCCATCATCCAGAATCATATTGGCCGATTTTCCGGCTGGCCACTCAAAAATGCGGTGAGTGAATGCCCAGTATTCAGCCAGGGATTCGCCCTTGTAAGCGAAGACAGGTGTCTGGTGGGCAGCGATAGCGGCAGCGGCATGATCTTGAGTCGAGAAAATATTGCAAGAGGCCCAGCGTACCTCTGCGCCGAGTGCTACCAGCGTTTCAATCAGTACAGCAGTTTGAATGGTCATATGCAGTGATCCGGCAATATGAGCACCTTTTAATGGCTGTTGCCCTCGATATTCTTCGCGGATCGAAACCAGGCCTGGCATTTCAGTTTCAGCAATGGCAATTTCTTTGCGTCCCCAGTCGGCTAGGGACAAATCGGCGACATGGTAGTCAGTTGAAATATTTTCGCGCACGACGGCATTCATGGCACTTTCCATATATGAGTGGATGGGCGACGTTGGCTTTTTTAGGAAAGCCGTTCCATGCCGAGCCTGACGGTGGTGACCGCTGCAGCGCCCCTCGGCCTGGAGGCGGGAAAATGATTTTACGGTATGTTACAAACCGGCAGCATCACGCAATGCTTCCGCACGGTCAGTACGTTCCCAGGTAAATTCGGGCTCCTCTCGACCGAGATGACCATAAGCGGCTGTTTTCTGATAGATCGGTCGGATCAAATCCAGCATTTTCATTAAACCGTAGGGGCGCAGATCAAAGTGATCCCGTATAATTTCGACCAGTCGATCCTCGCCAATTTTGCCGGTACCAAAAGTATTGATACTGATAGAGGTCGGTTCAGCAACCCCAATTGCGTAGGACACCTGAATTTCGCATCGCGCAGCTAAATCTGCTGCAACAATGTTTTTAGCAACGTAGCGGCTGGCGTAAGCAGCGGATCGGTCTACTTTTGACGGGTCTTTGCCGGAAAATGCACCACCACCATGATGTGCTGCACCACCGTAGGTATCAACAATGATCTTGCGACCGGTCAGGCCGCAGTCACCTACAGGACCGCCAATGACAAAGCTGCCGGTGGGGTTAATATGATATTTTGTGTGCTTGTCCAGCCATTCAGCAGGCAATAATGGCAAAACTATATTTTCCATCACCGCTTCATAGAGTAACTTATAACTGATATCGGGATCGTGTTGGGTGGAGAGCACCACGGCTTCAATGCCTGCAACCTTATCGTCTTCATAGCGAAAAGTGATCTGGCTTTTTGCGTCAGGTCGCAGCCATGGCAGTACGCCATTTTTACGCATTTCCGCCTGTCGTTGTACCAAACGATGAGCGTAGGTGATAGGCGCTGGCATCAGCACGTCGGTTTCATTGGTGGCATAGCCGAACATGAGGCCCTGATCGCCTGCACCTTGCTCTTCAGGCTTGTCACGATCCACCCCTTGTGCGATGTTTGTTGACTGTTTACCGATGCAGGATAACACCGCACAGGTTCCGCCATCAAAGCCGACACGAGAGCTATCGTAGCCAATGCCAATAACGGTGTCGCGTACAATTTGGTCAAAATCGACCCACGCCTCAGTGGTGATTTCGCCGGCCAGCATGACCACACCTGTTTTGATCAGTGTTTCACAGGCCACACGAGCCTTGGGGTCTTCCTTGAGAATAGCGTCAAGCACGGCATCGGAGATCTGATCGGCAATTTTATCAGGATGCCCTTCAGATACGGATTCAGAAGTAAACAAGTGGGTTCGACTCATAAGAGAACTGTTCCTTAAGCGAAAGTAGCAGCAGTCAGTATTTTCTTCGTTAAAATACTGTTGATTTTATTCAAAAAGATAAGTGTACTTTGAAAATATTGCATTTGCACCTACCTGTATTATGCCGTTTTGTTATAAATGGTTGTATGGTTGCAGTAAGAGTTGATTATCAGGGCAGAATTACGAGTCGTCATGCAAATGGTCATTGAATATGAGAGAGGTACTAAAACAAGTCATGCTTAGCTGTGCTGAATTGGGTAGTATGTCTTTAGCTGCTTTAGTGATGCGTTATGGCTTAAATGTGAAATGGGTTGGTCAGGGTATTGAAATTCCTGGCAGCTACTGGGGAGAAAGTGAGGCAGGTTTAATCGGATGCCGGTTATTTGTACGCGATGATACCCCGGTGCATTCAGCGTTACATGAAGCCTGTCATTATATTTGTATGGATACTGAGCGTCGCACCAGGTTGCACACTGATGCTGGTGGTGAGGATATTGAGGAAAGTGGTGTGTGTTATTTACAAATCTTGTTAGCTGGCCATTTACCTGGGGTTGGGCGGTTGAATATGTTTGCCGATATGGATACATGGGGCTACAGCTTTCGTTTAGGTTCAGTACGGGCCTGGTTTGAGCAAGATGCTGAAGATGCACGGAATTGGTTGGTAAACAATGGTTTGATTGACAGTAATGAGCAACTGCTCTGGCAGTTGCGAAAGTAAAGGGTCAATGAATCAATTGTTGTAAGAATAATAACAAAATTCAGGCACACAATGCTAAAATGATACAGTTATGTCATTTTAATATCACATTCGGCTCCTGATGAAATGTCTTCAGGATGAGTTTTGATGTGTTCCTGTTTATTTAGGCTGCTAATAGCCTGATTATTTGACCAGGTAAAGTATGAAAGATTTCGTCAAGGATCTGCTGCACAATCAGGTTGCAATCTCATTGGCACTATTTACACGTGAAATTTGGTTAAATCCACGTGCTATGGGGGCAGCCTGTCCGAGTGCGCCTGCATTGGCAAGCAGTATGGCATCTTGGGTGCCACTAAATCAGGAGGGGATAGTGCTGGAATTGGGGGGTGGAACCGGCGCGGTCACTGATGCCCTGCTCAAGCACGGGGTACCACCTTGGAAGTTGGTAGTCGTTGAGCGCTCACCCAATCTGGCTAGGCATCTGGATCGTAAATTTCCACAGCTGCAAGTCATTCAAGGCGATGCGGCGGTGCTCGTGGAGTTATTAGGTGCTCATGATTGTGCTCATACTGTCAACAGCATTGTATCCAGCCTGCCATTGCGCTCTTTACCACCTGCTGTAACCTGCGCTATCAGTAATCAGTTCCAAACCTTGCTGAAACCTGGTGGGCTGCTGTTACAATATACATATGATTTGCGTGGTATTCATAATGATTTTCTTGTTGGCTTTCGGCAGGTTTCCCGCAAAATTGTGTGGCGCAATTTACCGCCGGCTCGTATTGAGGTATTGGAGCGCATCTAAATTGAACAGTGCCTTTATTTGTTGGTGCTCAGGTGGTTGCCAGCATTGTACGAAGCGAGCGAAAAACAGGTTTTCTCATCGCTGTTACTGATTGAGCCGGTAATGCCGACATAAGGCTGTGTCCGCTGTCGTTATTGTGATTCGGGAAGATAACATTGTGGCATTCCCAACCGCTACGGGTTATATAGGGTGGACCTGTAGATTGCGCCAGAATGACCAGTCATGGGCATTATGTTTGCCAGGTTCGGTAATAAATATTAAGTCCGCTTCCCGTTGTAAATTTAAGGTTATCGCCGGGAAGGATTGCGTACTACGATCCTCCAGGTTGTTGAGAGGATCAAGGTTACGCTTAAATAAATCGGTGTAATGGGCAGCAGTATCAGCAGTATCTTGAGTCACAATACGAAAGCGTACGCCGTCGCTAGGTTGTTCGCCATCATAAGCTTCTTTGAAAATTCCGAATTCTCCTGAAATAGCGTAGTGTCCTGCTGGCAGTTTAAAGCGTACCTTACCGGGCGCATGAACAATCAAGCCCCAATTTCCATCTTGAGTCGCTTTAAGCTCGACGGCAACTTCGGAGCTGATTTCGGGTATGAAAGTGGGTTTGTTGAGATTGCGTGCTACCAGCAGATTAAAAGAGGGGAATTTGAAATTTGGCGTTTGATGATAGTCGCCGAGGAGCGCAGCAGTTTTGGCGCTGGTTTCATGTCCCCATGCGGGTTGATGAATCAGGATGTAGCCGGGTGTGTAAAGACGCAACCATTCGCTAAAGCGACGCTCACCGATAAAGCGGGCAGTATCCGGGTTAACCAGACCCAGCATATCGATAATGTATCGTTTGGAGTAATAGCCCACCGTACCAATTTCGCACATGGCGATCTTGGCATCAGGAGGTGTGTTTTTGTGTAGCCAATGACCAAGCGCGGGATAATAAGGATGTTGATACCCAAGGCCAAGAGCAATATACAGATTAGCGGCATTATGCACACTGAAGCGATATAGCAGCAGTGTTACAAGGATCATGCCCAAGCCTTGAAACAGCCGAGATCGGGAAGCATAAAAATTTCTGGCCAGCCAGGTACTTCCAGTCCCGGCATAGAAACCGGCAAATAGATAGTAAGGTGCGTAGTACCAATGGTAATTCGGTATATTTAGAATGACATAAAAAGCGGTATATAAAATAAAAAACAGGCCTGTGATTAGATTTAATGAGCATTTGCCCAGACTCAGGAAGCCAATTAAAGCGAGAAATGTAAAAATATAAAAGACCTCATTACTTTGAAAAGACCACTCAATCTGATAGCTGAAATCAGCAAAGCTGGGCCACGCACCCCACAGTCCTGAACGTCCTTGATAGATTTTCGCCATACCCGTGTGAGGCATGAATTGGCCGTAATAGATTTTGTTAAATAGGTAGAAAGCGCCAATAATGGCTAGAGGAAGGATAAAATAACGCCAGTTTGGGAAAGGGCGTTGCTGGCGAAAATGTTCCACGGCCATTGCCAGAATTAGAAATATACCTTCACTGCGGGTTAAAAGTAGCAGAGCACATGCAATGCCTAGCCAGAAGACTTGATTACGTTCAAACAGATATAAGCACAAGCCAATAAGAAATAAAAATAATGTACTTTCCAGGCCGTATGTAAGGTAAATAAGTGCTAGACAAGCACAAAAAAGAGCACCAAAAGCACTACCCCAAGAGTCATAGCGACCAAATACTTGATTAAATATCAGTAAAGAGCCAATCATTGCCAGCGTGTTGATAGACATGACTACTAGATTGACTTGCCCTACCAGTAAAGCAATGAGAGCGCTGAGGTAGGAAAATAATGGTGAGGTCATGGCATTAAAATACTCACCATGGTTGTAAACAAGTCCATGACCATCGAGCAGATTGCTTAGATAACGCTGATAGATTAAGGCATCATCAACTTGTAGATTGCGATTAAGATAGGAGAATACTAGCGCAGCTATGCAGGCAAGTAGTATTAAACCAGGTTGAATCAGTGTTGTAAAAGGCGTAATTCTTATCTTCATAGGTTTATTTTTAAAGTATTAGTTTTTTATGAGTAAAAAAAATATAGTTGAACTTAATATAATTTTTAACAAAAATTATCTTTATATATAAAATAATAAGTTAATTGTTTGCCAATATATCAGCTAAAGTTGCTATAAATATATTAAGTTAGCTTCTGGCTCAGGTGAAGAACGAGATATCTAAGGTGTATTATTATTATACTGTTTGCTTATTTATGTGCAAAAAGAACAGTTGCACTTGCGAGTTCCAGGTTTTTATCTTGTGACAATTCCTTGACAAATGGCATATGTAAGTATTTCTCTGTATTACCCATTAAGTCAGCAACTGTCATTTTCATAAAATCTTTTTTTGTTTTTTCATTAAGACCGTCTGCCCAACTTTTCAAAATCCATGTTAGTGACCAAATTGGCAATATGCTCTCATAAACAGTCACTTTATCAATCGTAAGGGAATCAGAAAATAGATTCTGGAGTCCTTGATGAGTCATGTTGTAATAGTGATGTGGGTAGCCATGTAATGGCTGAAGAAAGGGCACGCAACAAATTAAATTTCCACCTTTTTTTAAAACTCTGGAAATTTCTTTTGCACACAAAAACGGATCTTTAACATGCTCCAGAACTGCAATGGAGATGATTGCATCAAATGCTTCATCAATAAATGGAAGCATTTCACCTACACCACGAACATCTGTCGTATCATAATCTACAATTTCAAAGTTAACTACGTTGTCAAAGTAGATAGGTCTTTTCCCTGCGCCACAGTCTAAAATCCATCCATTCTTGTTGTCTTCGATTAATTTTTGAGTATAGCCATCATAGTTGTTACTGCTTACTGCATCAGTATCAATAATATTAAATTTCGAGCGCAAATGATCACTTAAAAAGTCATAGTGAGTCGTTTTTCTTAGGCAAGGCATATCCTTGCGAAGTAAATGTTCAATTTTTTGCAGTTTTCTTGTCTTGGCTTCCTGAATTTTAGCAAAAGAAAACCGCATTTTCCTACCTTCATTCTTACCAAAAGCTTTAAAATGTTTATAGCCAGATTCAAATTGTTTTTCTTTAACTGCATTGGCTACATCAGGATTAGCCCGTAAATAAGCTTCTTCATCGAAATTTTCTTCTTTTGCGATCAGCTCAAGTGTATTTGTGGTCATAAATTTTCCTTAAAAGGTTATACATTAAATGATGACATTAATTTTTTTATAGATGTTTTTATTAAGAAATGGAAACAACGATAGTCCGGTATAGATAAGGCAGAAAATAACCGGCAGCGAATGGCAGAAAAATTCGCAGCACAATGTCTGTCGGCGATAGCATTGCGGTGCGACTACTCACTATCCATTGCTCTTTTGGGACGTTGAACAATGGGAAAGCCGATACGATTTCTCCAATAACCAGGTCAAACCGCGTTCACGCCAGCGAGATTCTTCCGATAAGGCATTGCGTGTGTGTAATCGCTCAATAGTATGTGTTGCTTGAAATAGTGTCTGGACTTCTGCGTCACAGACTGAGAATGGCGGGCCGGTTAACCGGCTTTGATCGTATTCTAGAGTGACCAGTAGTGTTTCGATACCTACCGGTAAGACGGTTGTCAGCTTATCGACATAGCGTTGACGCATCGGTGGAGGTAAGGCAATCAGTGCAGCACGATCATAAACGCCCGTAACATCGGCAAGGTGGTGCGGTTCCAGACTGAAAAGATCACCCAAAAGAATGCGAATTTCATCCACTTCCCAGATTTCAAACGCATCTTCTTTCCAACGGTGAGGTTTGAGATGATTTTCCTTGAAGAAAGCCTCTACGGCTAATGCACTGATTTCAACCCCAATCACAGGATGTCCCTGGCTCGCCAGCCATAACAAATCAAGCGTTTTGCCACACAAGGGTACAAAAATTGGCTGACCGGATTGTCGATTCAGCATGCCCCAGAAGTGTTGAAGATGGGTATTGATTTTTCGCTGATGAAAGCCGATCTCGGTCCGTTCCCAGCGTTTATGCCAAAAGCTCGGTTCCATAGTTTTTCCTGGCTTGATCAAGATGGCGTGTGCGCGTTGTGTTTTTCTGTAAAAAATAGGCAGATTTGTTGAGTGTTCAGGTTAACCGGCTAGACATCAATTTTTCTTCATTGACCCGACCACCACGTTCGTCGGCTAAATAACATGATTACGCCTTGCAAAAGATAGCGAATATCGTGTTTGAGACCACACTGCCGTGCTTGAAACGCATTGCTTAATAAACGTTGCTCTCGAGGGGCATGTGCTGATAGTAGCAATTGGCTGGAACCGATCAATCCAGCAGGCGCGCGGTCGCTGGTTTTTTCCCAGCCTTCTGAGCGATTTTCAGCCTGTTCGGGCGATAGTGGTTCAATGCCAATCAGTCTCAAATCACCACTGATGACCGCAAGTAGCCGTGGCAGACTTCGCAATATGGGAATGGATGTAACCCATTCCCAGACAATGAATGTCCTGCGGCGGCTCTGGCCAGTATGATCCGTTTCACGCCAATTGCCACAGAGCCGTACTGGATGTAATGGCATCTCGGGATTTTCGGTTAGGGCAGCCGCCATTGCAACGGGCCATAGTGGTAGCGATAGCGCCAGCAGTAATATGCCAAGCAAGCGATTTAGGGCTTCATCCATAATGCCATGGGCGGGTGTTTCATCCAAATAGGTGGGCAGTAGCGGTTCGATCATGGGTGATGACGCGTTATTTTCAAAACGAATTACCTGATTGCCCCATACAATGGCATTGCGTACGGTTACTGACTCACCAAGCCATGAGTGAGGCAATATCACACTATCGTGTACCGTTACGCGTTGGTCGATGATCGTGTTGTTGCAAATAACCACTTCACCACGCAATTTTGCAGTGGTATGCACCCGGCAGTACTGGCCTATCAAGGTGGAACCCGTGCGGAGAGTACGCGGTGATATTTTTGAATGTGTCCCTACTGTCAAGTTGGGTGTGCGTTGTTGTCCTGGAAGGGTTAACCCGATAATACGTCCCGTAGCAGCGGCGAGATTGGCTCGATAATAGGCGCGTAGCGATTCTAGTCGATGAACAGTCGCTTCCGTTAAATCCACGCTTGGCCAAATGAGGGGGGTGGGTTCAGGATCTATAGCCCAGCGTAAGGGTGCTAGTCCACCTCGACCATGACCACGATGCAGACATAGCGCAACGGTACCTTCTGTGGTTTTGCCGTATATCAACGGGCCTTTAATTGCCTGCGCTCGCTGAAGAAATGTTGCTACGGTTGCTGCATGTAACACATCACCCCGTAGTAGTAAGAGCTCTTTCCCGGGTTGAAGCTGATTACGAATAACGATGTCCGGGTCTGCCTCACCATCAGTCGAGATAATATCAAGTTGCAAACCCCAACCATGGCCATTGCCCAGTGTTTTACACACGATTTCGGCGCAGGACGAAATAACGACGGTTACTTGATGTATCTTGGCCGCTGCTACCGCTTCCAGTGTATGCACCAGGACAGGTTTACAGGCTACGGGGAGTAGGGCGACGCAACAGCGTTCATTTAAGGGCGCCAGCTCCTGACCAAGGCGGTCAGCGAGGATTACCGCGTGCATGGGTTAGTACTACAGTTGTAGATATTCAGTAATGGTCACGGCACTGAGATTTCCCTGCCAGAAAATATAGCGGAACCAATTAAATTTGGCTAATGGGTTCCGCTGTATCCATCTGTTTTGACGCGCAAATTATCACTATAAATTGTTCCGGTTTATAGTGTTTGCGCTATAGCTCATCAATGTTGCTACACCGTCGCTCGATTGTCCGGGCACAAAATCATAGCAACTTTATCTACAACTGTGGTACTAGGCCACTTCCCAATGGCAGTATGGCTGCCAATCTGTACCTGCGGCGGCGACGGCACCGAACCAACCGGGTTCCATTGGGATATTCAATACGCTCCATTCCTGTCCGGTTGTATCACGCAAGGAAGTCCGATGGGGTGATAATACGTTCTCATGGCTACAGACATCAAACTGATGCAGGTCGCTTGTCAGTCCGCTACCCAGCGCCTTGGCCAAGGCTTCCTTGCGTGTCCAGCAGGTGAAGAAAGCATGTGGCAATTGTGTGGAGGATTGTGCTTGCAGCATAGCCTGTTCCCGTGTTGTGCAAATTTGTGCGGCGACGGCAAGATAATCCACTTTTCGATCAAAATATTCTATATCCACACCTACTTCTTGTTGTGCCAACACATACAATGCACGATTACCGCTATGTGAAAGATTAAAATACAAACCTGCCGAAGCCTCTTTACCGATGAGTAGAGGTTTACCATGTGGACCTTGTCCAAAGCGTAGTGCTGTCGCCGGCCGGTGTAGATAGGTACCTAATAATTCACGCAGCAAGCCGCGTGCAGCGATGAATCGATTTTGGTGTGCAGACAAACGAAACCGTGATGCCCGCGCCCGCTCATTGGCAGATAATGTGGCTGCCAACATCATCAGACGTTCCGGTGGTAGGCATAAATCGAACTGCCATACCTGGATTTTATCGGCAGTCAACGTAAGAGGCAGTATTTCGGTGGAATTGGGCAGAATACGCATATCGTGTAGTACGATCATCCCGTTATAGTGGTGAGTGTCTGATATACAACTGATAATGTTGGAGCTAATAACAGGAGAATGAGTGAATGGCTCACAGTATTGAGATTAAGGTACGAGGTTATCATCTTGACTTGTTCCACCATGTTAATAACGCCCGCTATCTGGAGTTTTTGGAAGAAGCTCGCTGGAGTTTTCTGGAGCATAAGGGCGGCTCGGATAGCTTGGATTTTCTTGAGCGTCATAGCTACGTCTTTGCCATTGTGAATATCAATATTAATTATCGTCGTGCAGCCTATATGGGTGAGATATTGTTGATAAATACCTCAATAAAAAGTGTTAGTGATCGAAGTTTTGTCATGTATCAGAGTGTTGTTCTCAAGGGAACCGATACGATGGTATCCGATGCGGATGTCACCATTGTGATCATGGATACCCGGACTGAGAGATCAGTGCCGCTGGATGGAGAGTTGCGGACATCTTTAGAGCGAATGGTGGATTGAACACAGGGAGAGGGAATGAGCATTACCAGCCGATACGATCGTCGCTGGTACCGGCGCTATTTATGGCGATATGCAGCGGGTTGCCGGATTGTATAGCACAAACACTATAAACCGGAACAATTTATAGTGATAATTTGCACGTTAAAACAGGTAGATATAGCGGAACCAATTCATCAAATCTAATTGGTTCCGCTATATGGGCTTCCTGCTACGAATTGGTCTGTCACCACGCGATTGTGTCAATTAGTGTGGTGGGTTACGTTTAAACGATACGCACCGAGAAACTGTGACTTGTACCGGCTAAAGAGGGCAGGTGGTTGGTGCTATGGCTGTTTTCCTTTGGTAAATTTTGTGTAAGCAGATGCCCTTTCGCCACACAGCCAACTATATAATACGCTGCTGAGCTTTGGTGTGGTTGTTGGGGTTACTCAGGTGTTTGTAAGCGTATTAAGCGATCCATGAGTTGCTCGGTTTCTGTTTCCGGCGCACTACGCTCTTGTTCAGTTGCGCGGTTACTGGTTTCCAGTTTCTTTTCAAGAACCTGCTTCTCTTGATTTAATTGTTCCAGTTGTTGCTGCATGTCCGGGTGTTCTTGCGGAATAGCGGTAGAGGATCCTTTTTGTTCGGCGGCTGCTAACTTGTCCCGTAAGGATTTTTGTTCCATTTGCAAGCGTTCTACCTGTTTCTGCAGGTTTTGACGCTCATTATTCCAGGCTGTTTGTTGCGTGCTGAGTTCTTCGCTAGCGGACTTTTTCGCCTGCTCAATGATCCGTGTATTATCCACCACCGTAGTTGGTGCTTGACTGGAGCGGGCTTTTTGCAGTGCGAGGCTGTCTTCCAGTGAGTTGACCTGGATTTGCAACGCAAGCCGCTCACGTTCCCAATTTTCGGTTTGTTGTTCCAGTCGGGCTTCCAGTGCCTGCTTGCTCTGTTGCAAGGTTCGTAACTGATTGTCAAATTGACTGTTTTCTAGCGATAGACTTTGACATTCCTGGTCCCACTGCATTTTTTCACGAGCAAATTGATCTTGCAGCGCGGTCTTTTCCTGTTCGGCCTGTGCGATAGCGTCTTTATAATTTTTTGTATCCTGAAGGTGATCCTGTCTGGATGTCTCAAGTTGCTTTTTGAGTTCATTCAATTGTTGCTCCAGGGAAGCGTGTTGCTGTTGTGCAGCCCCCAGGTTATCTTCAAGTATCTTTTGTTGCGCTACTAGCTCCTGGCGTAACTGATAGGCTTTTGACTCATTGGCCATGTTCTTGCTTTGCAGGTCGTTTTTTTCTGCTTGTGCTGCTGCTATTTCGTCCCGGAGCTGTGCAGCTTTACGGCGTATGGCTTGATAGGACGGCAAAAAGATAACAACAGCACCCCCAATAAATCCGATGACCAGAGAGAGTATTTCTGACATGATACAAGACTCACTTAAATGTTCTTAAACCAATGCGGGTGATAGGCAGAGCAGATTTTAGTAATACGTTATAGTGATTACTTTAACCCAATACATAAATACCAGTAGTGCTGCGCCAATGCCTATAGCCGCCGCTATACCCGTTGACAGGTAAGTACGACACTGCATTTCACCTTGGTGCTTTTAACCATAGTCATTGACTTGTTCCCTCAGTCGCTGCTGCTCGTGTTGCCATAGGGTTGACATTGGTTTTGGCAGCCTGTTCAGCAATCTTTGCTGCTGTTGTTTGTACAACTTCATCGGCAGTGTCGCGAGCAGTATTGATAGTTTTCTGCGCTGCTTCATTGAGTTTATGGTTGTAATTATTGAGTTTATGGTTGTAATTGTTGAGCAAACCGCCCGGCCAGTTCCCGGAATTGGAGCTGAACTTGGCATGGTATGATCCGTAAGTATGGCATCTGGTTGCTGGTTGTGTAGATACCTCAATGCGGCGTCAGCGGATTCTGCTACAGCGATATGGATGTCAAATCCTTGCAACATTTTACGCAGCATCAGCCGCGCGGATTTGGAATCCTCGACTACGAGAACGTGTTGGATTGGCATTACACCCTCCCTTGAGATTATTTATACAGACTAACATGGTTTTATCATGGTTTTTTTAGTTAAAACATTTATTTTCCATTATGAACAAGATTAAAATCATTCAGCGCTCATTGGGTCAGTTTTAACAGCAAACCCTGCTTGCAAAATCGGGTTTATCAGTCAAGCGTATCAGCACAACCATGACGTGCGGAGCGCATATCGAGTAGATGTTTGCGCGCTTAACCCATACCAGCCCACTTGAACTCTTGGTGGATAGTAGTTGAGTTGCTGTAAAGATGTTGCTGTAAAGATAATGTTGTCTATTGGGACAGCTTGCTATGGCACGATCCCCCCGTTCGATTTTTTATATTGCTGTCTGAGGTGTTACATGACTACTCCAGTGACACAAGATTGTCATTATCTGTCTATTAGCGGCATAAGTTGTGCCGGTTGTGTTGCTGCCGTAGAGACAGCACTGCGTAATATTCCAGGGGTAACCGAAGCTAACGTGAACTTTGCCGAGCGTACCGCTCAGGTGATCGGCTCTCCAGACAGTGCTACCCTGATTCAGGCCGTTCAAGCTGCTGGTTACGATGCAGTCGAACAGCGTGGTTTCACCGCTTTCACCGCTGAGGCTGAGCGTGATGCTGTTGAAAATGCCCATTATCAGCGATTGATCCGTAATACTCTAGTTGCTGGAACACTGGCTGTACCCTTGATGTTAGCTGAAATGCTGGGCTATTTACCGGTATTGGCAACAACGATGGGGCAAATGTTCTGGATTATTACAGGACTGTTAACGCTGGTCGTTCTTATCTACAGTGGTGGCCATTTTTTTACGGGTGCGTGGCGACAATTTCGTTACCACAACGCCAACATGGATACCTTGATTGCCCTAGGTACAGGTTCAGCATGGTTTTACTCTATGCTGGTGGCATTGTTTCCAGGTGACATTCCCAGCTTGGCGCAAAACGCCTATTTTGAAGCCGCCGTTACTATTATTGCGTTAATTAATCTCGGTGCTGCCCTGGAAAGTCGCGCACGGGGCAAGGCATCCAGAGCAATTCAGCGCCTGTTAGGCCTGCAATCACGTACTGCACGTGTGGTCGAAGGCGACCGGGAGCGTGATGTCCCCATCGAAACACTCAATGTCGGTGTACTTATTCGTGTACGGCCTGGTGAGAAAATCCCGGTTGATGGTGTGGTTACCGGCGGGCAATCCACTATCGATGAAGCCATGCTAACGGGTGAACCCTTGCCTGTGAGCAAGCAGGAAGGGGATTTTGTCACAGGCGGTACCTTGAATCAGAAAGGTACACTCATATTTCGTGCCACCCAGGTAGGTGAAGATACTATACTAGCGCACATTGTGGCCAGTGTACGCCAAGCGCAGGGCAGCAAACTCCCGATTGGTCGCCTGGTTGATCGGGTCGCTGCTGTATTTGTACCGATGGTATTGATTATTGCTGTACTAACAGCACTCGTCTGGTTTAATTTCGGGCCGGTACCCAAAGCAGGCTACATGCTGGTTACCTCATTAACGGTATTGATTATCGCCTGTCCCTGTGCGCTGGGATTGGCAACCCCGATTTCTATTATGATTGGCGTTGGTAAAGCCGCCGAATATGGCATTTTGGTCCGCGACGGTGAAGCGTTGCAGCGTGTTGGGCAAATGACCACCGTAGTGCTGGATAAGACCGGTACCGTGACGGTTGGGCGACCGACAGTCAGTGCTTTGATTGTTGCTGAGGGTTTTGATGAAACGGATGTATTTCGCCAGGTTGCGGGTCTGGAGGCGGGTTCCGAGCACCCCTTGGCACAGGCTATTTTGAGCGCTGCTGTTGATCGTGGTGTTACAGTGCCATCATTGCAGCATTTCCAGACGTTCACCGGTCAGGGTATTAGCGGGGAGGTCGAGGGACAATCATTGCTGGTGGGCAACCGTTATTTACTCGATACCTTTGGTGTCGATATGACGGCGTTTGAGTCGCACGCGGTACGGTTGGCGGCGACAGGCCAGACACCCGTATTCATTGCTATTGATGGTCAGGCTGCAGGTGTCATCGCAGTGTCTGATCCGGTTAAACCTGACTCTTTGGCAGCCATTCAGCGTTTGCGGGAGCTTGGATTGCGTGTGGTTCTGCTCAGCGGCGATCATAAAGCAACCGTGGCTGCTATTGCCGCTCAAGTGGGTATTGAGGCTGAAGCAGTGTATGCCGAAAGGCTACCCACTGATAAAGCAAACGTAATAACAAGCCTGCAAGCATCTGGTGAGGTTGTCGGTATGGTCGGTGATGGGATCAATGATGCACCGGCACTCGCATATGCTGATATTGGTTTGGCAATAGGTTCAGGTGCTGATATCGCCATTGAGAGTGCCGGTATTACATTGGTACGTGGCTCCTTGCATGGTATTGCTGATGCGGTTGCACTCTCACGTGCGGTTTTGGTGAATATTCGGCAAAATCTATTTGGTGCTTTCCTTTACAATGGCTTGGGGATTCCAGTTGCGGCAGGTGCGCTTTACCCCGTGACGGGAGTGTTGCTTAATCCCATGTTGGCCGGCGCAGCAATGGCGCTATCGTCTTTTACTGTCGTTAGCAATGCCAACCGGCTGCGTGGTTTCCAACCGAAAGGTACGCCGATAATATGATTACCGTTGTCGTCAATGTGATCGGGCTGGGGTTGATAGCCCTGATCATCTGGTGGTTTTGGGTGGCTCAGCGATGAATCAACCCGCCGTATTTGCACAAAAATCCTGGCCAGTGCGTCTGGGGTTGGCCATTCTCTCGGCGCTGGTTATCGTTGCTGGATTTACAATTGCCACAGTGTTGTTTCTTATATTGCTTGTGGCTGGATTGGTGTTCGGTGGCTGGTTGTGGTGGCGATGGCGTCGTGTGGTGCAGCACGCGCAGCAACAAGCACCCAATACCATTGATGGCGAGTATACCGTCGATGGCGAATATACCGTTGCATCGGGGCGCCTCATTGATGAATCGGAGCATATCATCGGCCTGGAAAAGCAACCGGTATCGGACGCATCGTCTGAGGATTTTGCCGAGTCTCAAACACATCGCGTACCGTGAACGTTATTGCTATTGGAACTCTTCTGGTTATTTGATTAGACAAAAAATTTATGCTGAACAGGTGCAGTTGCTATACGCACAAGCACCATTGGGTACAGTCACCAGCTTACTGATTGCGCCCCTGTTGGTGTGGGTAATGTGGCCCTTGATTCCCCACGTGATCCTGCTGATCTGGCTGGTTTTGCTGGAGAGTACCATCCTGGCTCGGCTGGTGTTAATCGCTTCGTTCCGCTACCGAAGCCATCTCGATACAGATATCAGCCCTTGGGCAGGTCGCTATACGTGGGCATGTGCAGCAACAGGTGTTGTTTGGGGTGGCAGTGTTGTGTTGCTGATCTTTTCGCCCTCGGTGGTTTACGATACCTTTATTGCGCTGATACTGGGAGGTGTGTTGATGGGGGGGGTGTTGACCATGACCCCGGTGTTGGCCACCTATACGGCTTACGCTATTCCATTGACATTACCACCAATGATCTGGTTTTTGATGCAACACGATTCATTGCGTATCACTATGGGTGCAACCGGAATCCTGTATCTGTTGCTGGCGCTGGGTACGGCGTACCGGTATCACAAGATGCTTGTTTGCTCGCTGCGTCTGGCACAGGAAAATCTTGATTTGGCCTGTTCCTTTTCAGATAGCAAGGAACAGGTCGAGGAAAGTAATCGGCGACTGGCAGAAAAGCAGACGGCACTAGAGGATAGCGTGGCGGCCATGCGGGAGCTGTATCGCGTTATTTCCATATCATACCGTCGTCCCAGTGAGCAGATTCAAGCCATGCTAAAGATGGGGTGCCAGCGCTTTGGTCTGGGGATTGGTATTTTGTCTCGCGTTGTGGAAAGTCGCTATGAGGTGATACAGGTTCGATCACCGGATCATCAAATTGCACGCGGTGATGTATTTGATCTGAAAGAGACGTATTGTTTTGAAACCTTGTCGAGCCAGGCTGCACAGGGTTTTGAATGTGCGGCTGTATGCGGGTGGTGTAGGCATCCTGGGTATCACAAGTTAAAGTTGAAAGCTTATTTGGGTGTGCCTGTTCGAGTCAATGGCGAGGTGTATGGCACGTTAAGCTTTTCCGATTTTCGACCACGATCGACAACGTTTAGTACCGTTGACTTTGAGTTGCTCCAGTTGATGGCCGAATGGGTCAGCGGAGCATTAGAGCAGGAGTGCATGGCACTAGCGGTACAACAGCAACAATCATTATTAGCGCACGCATCGCGATTGAGTATCTTGGGTGAGATGGCTTCTGGGCTGGTTCATGAAATTAACCAGCCCATTACAGCAATTAACCTTTACAGTGAAGCCTGTCTGGAGCAATTGCGGGGTAGCTTAAATGAAGTGGGCGCAATCAGTGAACTGATTGAAAAAATTGCAGCGCAGAGCACACGAGCTGGCAATATTATTCAACATATTCGTCATTTTTCCCGGTACGGCAAGGCGCAATATATTGTCAGCCGGGTAGATGAACTGCTGGCTGAAATTATTGATTTGCTCGAATTGGAAACCAGCCGTCACGATATTTACCTGCACTATGAATGTGCCGCCAACCTGCCTATGGTACGGGTGGATCGACTACAAGTACAACAGGTAATTTGTAATTTATTACGTAATGCAATGGATGCAATGAAGGGTCGCAAGGATGCCAGAGATATCTTTATTTCTGCGCAACTTGCCAGTGATGATGCAGTGATTGAAATTGCTGTGCGCGATCACGGTTCTGGACTGAAAGCGGTTAATCTAGATCAGATACTGCGTCCATTTTTTACAACAAAATCTGAAGGCTTAGGACTGGGATTACCCATTAGTCAAAGTATTATCGAAGCTCACGGTGGTCGTTTGTGGGCGACTGCAAATGAAGGAGATTGCGGAGCAACATTTCATTTTACTTTGCCAGTGGTAGCATTGCATGGATGCTGGGCTTCTGACAGGAAAGCAGTTCGGAAACCGTCGTCTCAAGCAATGGTTGCCAGGCAATCCTGGTTAATATGAAACCGGTAAAACAAGTGATCGGGATGCCTGGCAGACTTTCGTCTACCATCGCGCTACCGGAACAGCTTTTACATAAAATCACAAGTGATGGTTGTACTCGGCAGCAGTATTGTCAAGGGGGATTTATTGGTCCTGCCACATTTTGGTGGCTGTGTATCCCTCTGGTTTTAATTGGGTTACTGGCAGTAGACTGGTGGTTTATCAAGTATTATTGGTATCAGTGGACGTCATTACTGGTAGTGCTGCTATTCAAGGATGCCCTATTGATTATTTCGGGCAGCTGCCTGTTGATTGGGTTAATCCGTATATGTGGCAACGCAATAAATAATAATAGCTGCCGGATGCACGATATGCGTGTGGCAGAGTTCATTGAAAAGATTAATGATGTTGCGTTTATCAAAGATAAAAAAGGGCACTATAAGGTATTGAATGCAGCGTGCTTACGGTGGATGGGTTATTCATACAATGATTGCCTTGACCGAACTGATATGGATTTGTTTCCCGCTAGAATGGCTCAAAAACTCATTGAGGATGATCACAGGGTTTTGATTGAAGGCTGTGTACGCAAAAGTGAGAATATTTTTATAGTGGATGGTGAAACAAGAGTTTTGCTGGTTACCAAGTGGCCTTATCGTGATACCAGCGGACATATTACAGGTGTGATCGGAATAGCTCACGATATTACTGTACAGAAGCAAATTGAGGCGCAATTGCAGCGTACTCATGAAGAGATGGAATCACGGATTCATGAACGCACTGCCAATCTTTTGGCAATTAATCGTACATTGGAGCGACAGATTAACGCCCGTGTTTCAGCAGAAGTGGCGTTGCGTGATAGTGAAGAGCGGTTTAGGCAAATGGCCGAACATATCCGTGAAGTGTTTTGGGTATACAGCATTCTGGATGAGCGCCTGCTTTATGTCAGCCCTGCTTACGAGGATATCTGGGGATGTTCGGTACAAGATATTGGTAATTACCCATACAACTGGATCAAAAGTATTCATCCTGATGATCGGCCTCGGGTGCAAAGGGCGTATGCTGAGGAATTATCCACGGGTCATTTTGAGCAGGAATATCGAATTATACGACCGGATGGCTCAATTCGCTGGATTTGGGATCGTGGTTTTCCGATTGCTGATGAAAAGGGTGATGCCTATCGTATTGTAGGATTGGCTGAGGATATTACCGCTCGACGACTTGCTGAAGACCAGCTTCGACGGCAGCAAGTGGACCTATCCAGGATGTCACGTTTGAATCTGGCCGTGGAACTGGCTTCCGGTCTTGCTCACGAACTCAATCAGCCCTTAGCAGCTATTGTGGCATACACGCAAGCTTGCCTGACACTGTTGCAGCAGGATCAAACTGACCCTCGTAAGCTGGCCAGCACCCTGGAAGATATCTGTAGCCAAGGGTTGCGTGCAGGTGAAATTATCCGTCATTTACGTGAACTGGTAAATAAAAGTCCCGCCAAGCAGGATGCGGTGGATCTTAATGCGCTGATTCATAATGTTATTCGCTATATTCAATTAGAATTAAGGCAATCAGGTGTAGCATCAGAGCTGTATTTATCGGAAGCATTGCCCACGGTATTGGCTAATAATATTCAAATACAGTTGGTCGTACTCTATCTGATTCGTAATGCGTTAGAAGCGATGCAGGAAATACCTGAGGATGAGCCGCATGAATTAAGTATCTATACGAGTGTTTTTGATTCAGAAACGGCACAGGTTACGATCTGTGATACAGGTCATGGACTCAGTCCTGAAGTTGCTGAGCGGTTATTTCAGCCTTTTTTTACGACCAAACCGGGTGGTACGGGTATGAGCCTGTCGGTAAGTCGATCTATTATTGAGTCTCAGGGTGGAAAGCTTTGGGTAACATTAAATACTAGTCAGGGTGCTTCTTTTCATTTTACCTTACCGGTTTATATGTACCCTGATATTGATCATTTAAGTGAATGAATACAGAAATACCCACGGTTTTTATCGTTGATGATGACCAGGCAATACGCGATTCAGTAAGCTTGTTGTTACGCGCTAATGGGTTTGCTGTTGAGGTTTTTTGCGATGCAATGAGTTTTATTAAATCTGGGGCATTTTATCGATCAGGTTGTTTGTTGCTGGATGTGCGCATGCCTGGAATGAGCGGTTTGAATTTGCAAGAACAGCTCAAAAAACAAGATGCTCAAATGCCTATCATTTTTATGACCGGCCATGGTGATGTGCCAATGGCCATTCGAGCAATGAAATTAGGGGCATTTGATTTTATCGAGAAGCCTTTTCAAGGGGATCTATTATTAAACCGAGTCAGAGAGGCACTGGAACAGGATGCTCGTGAACGTCGTCACCAGGTTTACCGGCTTGAAGTAACAACGCGAATGGCATTGCTCTCACCCCGTGAGCGAGAGGTATTAGAGCGTGTTGCCACAGGCTGTTACAACAAGGTTATTGCTGCTGATCTGGGCATCAGTATCTCTACAGTGGAAATCCATCGCAAACGAGTGATGGAAAAGCTTCAGGCAGAATCGCTTTCGGATTTGATTCGTATGCTTGCATTACAGAATCATACTATTTAGCTTTTAATGAATTCGTTGTTGTGTTAAATGCCTGGAGTTGGGCTGTGAGTAACCGTGCTTCAATTAAAATATTTAACTCTATCGCTTTTTTTGACGCACTATCTTAAAGATATAGTGCTTGCGCGTTAAAACAGATGGATATAACGTAACCAATTAATCAAATCTAATTGGTTACGTATATAGTACTATACTCAGGATAATACTTATATGCCTTATAGTAACGTTCAGCAGATTACGCCAATAATGGAAGAGATTCTTAGAATTAGGCCGCAGAAACTTATTGATGTCGGATGTGGTCTAGGGGTTTATGGCCTGCTAAGTCGGATTCAGCTTGATCTTTACTTTGACGAGGAATTTTATAAAAAAATTTTCAGGAATTATCGTTCACAAAAAGGTCAGTGGATAACGACAATAGATGCAATAGAGGGGTTTGAGGATTATTTAGACTATGTGCCTTCATGGGTATATAACAATATAATTATTGAAGATGTGCGGACGGCATTACCTAAAATTCCGGATAATGCCTATGATTTGTCTTTGGCGCTGGCCATTGTCGAACACCTTGACAAGCAACAGGGCATTTTATTTATACAGAATCTGCAAAGAATAAGTCGAAAAGTAATTATATCGGTACCCAAAAATGTTCAACCACAATCTGTACCTGATAATGATTTTGAAACGCACCGTTCAACATGGTCAAAAGAAGATTTTGTAAGTTTGGGATTCAATGTATTTTTGCCACACGATCATGCCTGGATTCCGGTTTTTGATCCAGATTTGCCGCCATATGAGGACCATACACTGGAAAAATCGAATGTCGGACCTGATAGCAATATTTTGTTGAAACTTGATAGTCTTTCTAAAGAAATAAAACAGATTGCCGAGTTGCAACATATTGTTCTGGAACGGCTCAGTATTAAAAATCGGATACGGTCTTTATTCAGAATATTTTTAGGGCGATAACCAATTTTTTCTAAAAAATACTGGCGAACTGTGCGTCCAGTTTTATCAAGTGTTAGAATGGCCTGGTGATCTTTCCTAAACAGTTCGCATCTACAGCTTGCCCCCTTATAATGAGTACTTCTTCAAGCTAGCTATTGTACCTTATTGCTCTGATGCCCCCATTATCGTTAACTCCCTCACTGTTTTCGTATCGTAAATATTGGGCTGCCCGTTTTGGTGTTGCACCATTCTTGCCTATGTCCTGCGCGGAAATGGATACATTAGGCTGGGATTCTTGTGACATTATTATCGTTACGGGTGATGCCTATGTCGATCACCCCAGTTTTGGTATGGCTATTATTGGCCGGTTACTGGAAGCCCAAGGCTTTCGTGTTGGCATTATTGCTCAGCCTGACTGGACTTCAGTTGAGGCTTTTCAAGAATTAGGTCGACCCAATCTTTTCTTTGGTGTTACAGCAGGCAATATGGATTCGATGGTCAATCGTTACACTTCGGACAGACGCTTGCGCCATAATGACGCTTATACACCGAATAATGAGGACGGTAAACGCCCTGACCGGGCAGTGATTGTCTATAGTCAGCGTTGCCGTGAGGCCTATTCAGATACACCAATAGTCATTGGTGGTATTGAGGCTAGCCTGCGCCGTATCGCGCATTATGACTATTGGTCAGACAAAGTGCGGCGTTCGATATTGCTGGATTCCAGAGCCGATATATTACTTTACGGTAATTCTGAACGAGCCATTGTTGATATTGCCCATCGTATTGCTGCCGGGCAGTCGCTTAAAGCTATTCATGATCTTCGCGGTACAGTATTTATTCATACTGGCCATTTGGCAGAGGATTGGCTAGAGATCGATTCCACTGAAGTCGATCAGCCTGGATTACTATCACCACACCCTAATCCTTATGCTGTCGATTTAACGACAGATACTGCCTGTGCAAGGAATAAAACAAATAAAAACACTATACAGCCTGTCCGTTTTCAGCGCTGTATGGTTCGTCATGATCGTGAAAAAACCGTGATTCGGTTGCCCGATTATGAGCGGGTCAAATCTGATGCGGTGTTATACGTACACACATCACGACTTTTACATTTGGAAACGAATCCGGGTAATGCCCGTGCATTAGTACAGCGTCATGGCAATCGTGATGTATGGTTGAATCCACCACCGATTCCATTAAGTACAGCGGAAATGGATGCGCTGTTTGATTTACCCTTTGCCCGTGTCCCGCATCCAAAGTATGGCAATGCACGGATTCCGGCCTATGAAATGATCCGTTTTTCAGTCAATATCATGCGTGGCTGTTTCGGTGGATGTACATTTTGCTCAATTACTGAGCATGAAGGGCGCATTATTCAGTCGCGGTCTGAAGCATCAATTTTGCGTGAGATAGACGATATTCGTGACCGGACACCTGGATTTACCGGTGTTATTTCCGATCTTGGTGGTCCGACGGCTAATATGTATCGACTAGGTTGTAAGTCACCAGAAATCGAAAAGAATTGCCGTAAATTATCCTGTGTTTATCCTGATATTTGCGCCCATCTGAATACCGATCATTCAGCACTAGCCCGCTTGTATCGTAAGGCACGAGACTTGCCAGGCATTAAAAAGATCCTGATCGCTTCAGGGGTTCGTTATGATCTTGCGATTAAAGACACGGATTATGTCAAGGAACTAGTGAGTCATCATGTTGGCGGCTATCTAAAAATTGCACCCGAACATACTGAAGCAGAGCCGTTAGCAAAAATGATGAAGCCCGGCATGGGGGCTTATAATCAATTCAAGATATTATTTGAGAAATACTCAAAGGCAGCGGGTAAAGAACAATATTTGATCCCTTATTTCATTGCAGCGCATCCTGGTACAACGGATGAGGATATGTTAAATCTGGCGCTGTGGTTAAAAGCCAATGGTTTTCGTGCCGATCAAGTACAAGCCTTTTTGCCCTCACCAATGGCGTTGGCAACCGCCATGTATCATACAGGTCGTAATCCTCTGAAAGGAATTCACCGTGATCGGGGTGAAATCGTCTTTACCGCCAAAGGGTTGAAACAACGGCGTTTGCATAAGGCCTTTCTGCGTTATCATGATCCCGAGAACTGGATGCTATTACGAGAGACGCTGCGCAAAATGGGGCGTGCCGATTTGATTGGCAATGGAAAACGTCATTTAATCCCGACCTGGCAACCGGCGGGAACAGGACAAAGCGGCGGTGAAGGTGTACGTACGGGTTGCAAACACAAACAGCAATTTCTAACCCGGCATAATGGATTGCCGCCTCGTAGTCATACTGTAAGCCAGGCTGTTTCAACGACTCGAAAATCAAAACGTGCTTTCAGCCAGGGTAGCCCCAGCGGAATAGGCAAACGGCGTAAGGGTAAACAAGGATAAGACATGCGTGAAATGGCGGCGCTTTTGGAATTGATGGCGCGACTACGTGATCCAGTGAACGGCTGCCCATGGGATCGGCAACAGAGCTATGCCACGATTGTGCCCCACACACTTGAGGAAGCCTATGAGGTTGCTGATGCGGTTGCTCGTGAGGACTGGGCAGAATTACGTGATGAATTGGGTGATTTATTATTTCAGGTGGTGTTTTATGCGCAGATCGCCTGTGAAGAGGGGCGCTTTGATTTTCATGAGATTGCAGGCGGTATTGTTGAAAAAATGATTCGTCGCCATCCGCATGTTTTTGCTGACGAACACTATGCAGATGCAACCGAGCAAACGGTTGCCTGGGAGAATATCAAGGCGGCTGAGAAAGCAGGGCGAGGCAAGATACCAACCAGTACGCTAGATGGCGTGCCATTAGCATTGCCGGCATTAATTCGTGCGGTCAAATTGCAAAGAAAAGCGGCAAAAGCTGGTTTTGACTGGCATCAAGTCGAGCCGGTTTTAGCCAAGATTGAAGAAGAACTTGCCGAGATCCGGCATGAAATGGCGAATGATTCACCACCAGAGCGATTGTCCGATGAGTTAGGCGATGTCTTGTTTGCTATTGTTAATCTGGCACGTCATCTGAAAATTGATCCAGAAATGGCATTGCGTGGAACCAATAGTAAGTTTGAGCGACGGTTTCAGTATATTGAAAAGCAGTTGGCGGAGAAAGGACAAACGCCAAAAAATGTAACATTGGCTGAGATGGATATGTTATGGGAGCAAGCCAAGCTTAAAGTGTGAAGGCTACATTAAAGGTTTCTCTGGCCGACAAAAGGTGTAAGGCACTATTATGGCTAACTGCCGACAGGGTCATGCCGTTGCTGCGGGTCTAGTGAGTAGTATGGGTTAGTGAGTGTGTGGGTCGTAGGGCCATTAACTGCCATTGCTACGGCGTGCTGTGCAGCGGGCTGGAGGCGGCTTGACAAACCAAACAGGCACAAGCCCACCTGGAACAGGTGCCAGGCGTTTCGGGCACGCGTCTGCTGGTTGCGCCAGGGTGTCGGCAGTTGGTATTGGTTGCCACCTTGCAGAGCCAACGGATCAGAATACAAGATAACTTTGGATGAATTAATTGCTTAGGCAACTCGATATGGCTTGAATCCATAAGCGTATTTTCCAACTCCCCCGCATAAATTAGGGCAATATCGCACCCTCACGAACAAACAGTGGCAATTTATTCAGTGCAGCAGTGTAGGGTAAAATCCGTCCCCCCCCATCACCCATTCACCACGATTCGGGTCAAACCATCAGTTTTTGGGCAATGAGATAGTACGTTCCTGGTAGCGTGGTTGTTGATAAATTTTGGTCCACTCAGTTCAAGGCTCAGTTCAAGGCTATCACCGGCAAACGTTAGTGTGTCGCCATAATCAAAATTGAGCGGGTGTGTTTTCTGGCCGAAGAATTATGGATGCCTGTCCGGTTAGGGGTTGTTTTTCGCGTTGGACGCATTCTCGCTATCTTGAGCCAGTAATGCAGCTAATCGTGTTGGAGGTACATAGCCAGGAATCATGATGCCATTTTCCAGAATCATGGTTGGGGTACCACGAACACCCAGTTTTCTACCCAACTCAAACTGTGCCTGCACAGGATCTTGACAGGTCTTAGGATCAACGGGTTGGCCACTTTTTGCTTGGGTTAATGCTGCTTGGCGATCATCAGCACACCAGACCGAAACCGACTTTTTAAAGGATTCCGAACCAATACCGGCCCGTGGAAACAACAAGTAGCGTATTTTGATACCTTCTTTATTGTATTCCGCGATCTGGTTGTGCATTTTTCGACAATAGCCACAGTCGATATCGGTAAATACTGTGACCGTATGTTTGACCGGATTCTCGGAAGGTGCGAATACCACCATATTACCTTCACCGATCGTATTGACAGCATCAGAGCGCAAGGTATTACGCCGGTTTTCGGTGAGGTTCTCGCGGGTATCCAGATTCAGTACATCACCTTGTATGGCATAGTTACCCTGCTTGTTTATGTAGAATATCTGCCCATTAATAATGACCTCATATAACCCCAGGCTGGTGATAGGTGTAATGCTGTCGGGTTTTGGTCCGCCAAGCGCGGCTTGTAATTTGCTGGAATCAGGCTGATCGGCCGCTGTAGTCGGTGTTGCTTGTTCGGCAGCCAGCACGGTGGTAGAGCAAAGTAAAGCAGTAATTAATGTGATTTTGTGCATTTTAATATCCACAGTTATAGCAACGGAATGATAGATACAGAGTTTATGCGAGAGCAGGGGTTCAATGATGGCTCGTTGAAACCGGAAAATAATCAGTGTCAGTCCCAGCAAACGATAATAGCCGCTGAGCCACAGCGCCAGGATTTTTATTTTGATTTGCTCCCCGAACTGATAGCACAGTATCCGTTGGCACAGCGTAGTAACAGCCGCTTGCTGACACTGGACGGTGCCACAGGTCATCTGGAGGATCGACTATTTCATGAGTTGCCGCAACTGTTACGTTCTGATGATTTATTAATTTTTAATGACACCCGAGTGATTCCTGCACGGTTATTTGGGCGCAAGGCGAGCGGTGGGCGCATTGAGGTATTGCTGGAGCGGTTAGTTGACGAGCAGCGGGCACTGGTTCATATTCGCGCCAGCAAGTCTCCCAAAACAGGTGGGCTATTGATATTGGATGCTGGCTTTACGGCAACTGTACAGGGTCGCCAGGACGATTTGTTCGAGATTACTGTCGAAAGTGACGAGTCATTACTAAGCTTGTTCGAAAAGCACGGGCGTTTACCTTTACCACCCTATATTAGCCGTGAGCCTGATGCTGAAGATCGAGAACGTTATCAGACCATTTATGCCCGCCAGCCAGGTGCAGTGGCTGCACCAACGGCTGGATTGCATTTTAATCAGGCATTGTTTGATGAACTGACAAAACTGGGCATAGAGCAGGCTTTTATCACCTTGCATGTTGGTGCAGGAACCTTTCAGCCGCTACGGGTAGAGCGCGTGACTGAACATGTGATGCACGCTGAACGGATTGCTGTGGATGCGGCAGTGTGTGAGAGAATTATGGCTACTCGACAACGTGGTGGACGGGTCATTGCAGTGGGTACAACGGTAGTACGGGCGTTGGAAACGGCTGCGGCTAATGCTGAGGGTGTGCCACAACCGTGGTGTGGTGAAACCCGTATTTTTATTTATCCAGGTTATCGTTTTCGCTGTGTCGATGCGTTAATTACCAATTTTCATTTGCCCGAATCGACCTTGTTAATGCTGGTATCTGCCTTTGTCGGTCGTACAAAAATATTGCGTGCCTATGATCACGCAATCAAACAGCGCTACCGTTTTTTTAGTTATGGCGATGCCATGTTTTTAACGCGCCCAAGGTTTTAATGGCTGCTGTTATTTTACGTATCAAGGTGCTGATATGAAACGTATTTTGCTGTTTATCGCAACGAATCTAGGTGTGATGACTTTATTAGGCATTGTCACTCGCTTATTGGGTGCGGATCGTTTTCTGATGCAGGCCGGTATTAATTACACCGGTTTATTTATTTTCGCGGGCATTTTTGGCATGGGCGGCTCCTTGATTTCACTGTTGATTTCAAAGTGGATGGCCAAACGCTCGGTAGGCGCACAAGTTATTGAGCAGCCCCGAACTCAGGTTGAGCGCTGGCTAGTGGAAGTTGTCCAGCGGCAGGCGCGGAGTGCGGGTATCGGTATGCCAGAAGTGGCCATTTACCATTCGTCGACACCAAATGCGTTTGCTACGGGGGCAAGCCGTGACAATGCCTTGGTTGCAGTCAGTACCGGTTTGATGGAGCAGATGAATGCTGACGAAGTGGAGGCGGTGCTCGGTCATGAAGTAAGCCACGTTGCTAATGGTGATATGGTGACGATGACCTTGCTGCAAGGTGTGCTCAATACGTTTGTCATTGCGTTATCCCGTATCATTGGTTTTATGGTTGCTCGGGTGCTGAGCGGTAATAATCAGCAGTCTCGCGGCCCAGGGATCAGTTATTGGGTCAGTAGTTTTGTGTTGGAAATGTTGCTGGGTTTTCTGGCTTCATTGATTGTGATGTGGTTCAGTCGCCATCGTGAATTTCATGCTGATGCCGGTGGCGCCCAGCTGGCGGGACGCGGCAAGATGATTGCAGCACTTGAACGGCTGCGACAATTAAGTGAGCCTTCGGATCTACCATCGCAGATGGCTGCACTGGGTATCAACGGTGGTTTGGGGGATGGATTGCGCAAATTATTGATGACACATCCACCGTTAGAAGATCGGATTGCAGCGCTGCAACGGCGCGTTTAAACCGGTTTTAGCATTGAGGGCTAGTCAGGGATAGTAGAAAGCAGTATAATAGATAGCTTCAGATTTATGGGGCGGTAGCTCAGCTGGGAGAGCGTCGCGTTCGCAATGCGAAGGTCGGGAGTTCGATCCTCCTCCGCTCCACCATGAGCTTTCCATCAGTATCTATATAAGTTTATAAGCCCGCGGTTATGCGGGTTTTTTTGCGGCTTTATTTTGAAGCGCAGGCGCTTGCGCGTTAAAATGGCCAAATATAGCGGAACCAATTAATCAAATCTAATTGGTTCCGCTATATTTGTTAACCAGGCGTAATGTTGTAAAGCACCTCGTAATACGCAAAGGGTGGGACGGCTGTGTCAGCTAATTTGCCCGCATCATCCCAACGACGTACTTATGACCGTATCGTTCCAATGAAGCCGTTTTTCAAAGGCGGTGACTTTCGCATCACTCATGGGGCCACCCCGTAAGGGCAGACTATTTTTTGGACGCGGCCGAAAGCTTTTCGTATAGCAAAAACAAAATAACCTGATATATAAGGGCATACTTATTAAGTTATGGGCTATTCACCAGATTCCCGCCGTAAGCTGCTGTAAAGTATTTGGGATAAAGGCGAATGAAGGGTTAGCCTTTGAAGAAACGAGCCGGCACTTTGGCATAAGCATTAAGAATGCTGTTTCGTTGGCAAAACCAAAATAGAGCCCTTAAATGCTAGCCGTAAAAAATTAAGAAATATTTTAATTACGCACAGATTATGGTGCTTTTGCTGTATTCGTTTCCCGGATTGTATGATCACTTCCCGGATTGTATGATCACTGTCATCGCCCAAGTTAATTTATGGGATAAACGGCTTTCCGCAAACGGGGGTGATATCCAAACTAGCCGCTGGAAGGCTGGGCATACTTTAATCCTTTTGAGGATTAGGGAAATCGGATTGAAGGATATGGGTGTTAGAATTGGTCGGAGTGAGAGGATTTGAACCTCCGGCCCCTGCCTCCCGAAGGCAGTGCTCTACCAAGCTGAGCTACACTCCGAACATCCAAGAACGGGACAGCGCTGCTAATAGCGGCGGTTAACTGCAAATCGGGCAAGATACTCAAGCGATGTTTTGGCAGCTGAACCCGGTAATACCGCCAGATTCTCGATTGCTTTTTCGGCTTCCTTGGCGGCAAGTTCGGCAGTGTAGTCCAATGCTCCAGTAGATTCAATAGCGCGACGGACTGTCGTAATATGCTCCAGGCCACCCTGTTCAATAGCGTCCCGAATAGCACGTACTTGGTCTGAAGCGCCATGGCGCATGGTATGAATCAGTGGCAGGGTCGGTTTGCCTTCAGCAAGATCGTCACCGATATTTTTACCCAGCTCGGTACTGGAGGCGCTGTAGTCCAGTACATCATCAATGAGCTGAAAGGCTGTACCCAGATGCATTCCATAACGACCCAGAGCTAGTTCTACATCTTTGGATTGATGGGCTAATATCGCGCCTAATTGTGCTGCAGCCTCAAATAATTTGGCCGTTTTACAATGAATAACCGCCATGTAATGTTCTTCAGTGGTGTCAGGATTATGGCAGTTCAGTAGCTGCATGACCTCGCCTTCAGCGATGGTATTGGTCGTGTCAGCCAAAATCTCCATAACACGCATATTACCGATGCTAACCATCATCTGGAATGAACGGGAGTACAGGAAATCACCTACTAATACGCTGGCTTGATTACCCCAGATTGCATTGGCCGTCTCATGACCACGCCGAAGCGCAGACTCATCGACAACATCATCGTGTAATAAAGTGGCCGTATGGATAAACTCAACAATGGCGGCTGCAGCCAGATGGTGAGCACCAGAGTAGCCGCTAGCATGTGCAGCTAGCAGTGTGGTGACAGGTCGCAGCCTTTTACCACCACTATCAATAATATAGCTCGCTAACTGATTGATTAATATCACATCAGAGCGCAGTTCTCGACGAATCAAGTCATTGACAGCGTTTAGATCGTCGGCAATCGGTGTGCGAATTTGTATGATATCCATGAAAAGACTAGCCTTGCCGGGAATACGGATTATGCTACGGACTGCTTGTGGCAGGGTCAAGATATAGTGTAAGCATCGCTATTGACTGGATTTATTTGACCTTGGCGGTACACAACGCTAAAATTACACCCTTTTAGTCAGGACGGATGAGCCGTTTGGAGAGTTTATCAATGTACGCTGTCATAAAAACCGGGGGCAAGCAATACCGGGTTACCGAGGGGCAAACCCTCAAGGTCGAAAAGCTTGAAGCCGAGGAGGGCGCTTCCGTCGAATTCGACACAATACTGGCAATCGCTGACGGCGAACAGGTGACGTTGGGTACACCCTATGTAGAAGGCGCCAGGGTCACGGCAACAATCAAGGCGCAGGCTCGTGCGCCAAAAGTGCGGATTATCAAGTTCCGTCGTCGCAAGCATCACCTGAAAAGACAAGGGCATCGGCAGCACTATACAGAGTTGCAGATCAGTGGTATCAGCGGTTTTTGAGTCACTTTGACGGTGACATCAAGTTGTGTGTGAGGGTTTGTAAATATGGCACATAAAAAAGCAGGTGGCAGTAGCCGCAATGGTCGTGACTCCGAGTCTAAACGCTTGGGTGTCAAGCGCTTTGGCGGGCAGCAGGTACGTGCTGGTAATATCCTTGTTCGGCAGCGTGGTACCCGTTTTCATCCAGGCTCGAACGTGGGTTGTGGCAAGGATCATACTTTGTTTGCCAAGACCGATGGTTACGTTGTGTTTGAGACGAAAGGTCCCCGCAATCGTAAGCATGTGAGTATCCGCCCGATGTGACAGGTTGCTGTAAAACTGGATTGATGATAAAGCCCCGCCCGGGGCTTTTATTTTTTCTGCAATCTGCGAAAGACAAGTATGAAATTTGTTGATGAAGTCGTGATTCGGGTTGAAGCCGGTGATGGTGGTGATGGTTGTGTCAGCTTCAGGCGCGAAAAATATATACCCTATGGCGGACCTGATGGTGGCGATGGCGGTGATGGTGGCAGCATTTACCTAAAAGCTGATGCAAACCTTAATACGCTGGCTGATTATCGCTATACCCGTCGCTTTCGTGCTGAGCGTGGCAAAAATGGCATGGGTAGCAACCGCACTGGACGCAGTGGTGCTGATCTGGATATTGCAGTACCGGTGGGTACTATGGCTTTTGACGTGGGTACCGGTGAATTGATTGGTGATTTGATCGAAGCGGATCAGCGCTTGCAGGTTGCACAAGGTGGTTTTCACGGAATTGGCAATACCCGCTATAAAAGCAGTACGAATCGCGCCCCACGCCAATCGAAACCAGGTACTCCTGGTGAAGTGCGTGATCTACGGCTGGAATTAAAAGTACTTGCTGATGTGGGTTTGCTGGGGATGCCAAATGCCGGCAAATCTACACTGATTCGTGCCGTCTCTGCGGCACGTCCCAAAGTCGCTGATTACCCGTTTACGACACTGCACCCTAATTTAGGTGTGGTACGGGTTGGGGCATTGCAAAGTTTTGTAATGGCCGATATTCCAGGATTAATTGAAGGTGCCGCTGATGGTGCAGGACTGGGTATTCGATTCTTGCGCCATTTATCTCGTACCCATCTATTGTTGCATCTTGTCGATATTTCACCCTACAGCGATAGTGGTAGCCCGATTGGGGATGTTAAAGCGATTCTTAACGAGCTTGGTAAATACAGCATGGAACTCGCTGAACGCGAGCGCTGGTTGGTTTTTAATAAAGTTGACTTGATGTCGGCAGAAGAACAGGTTGTACGGATCGATGAAATAGTCACAGCATTGGAATGGGAGGGGCCGGTGTTTGGGATTTCTGCCATAAACGGTGAGGGTAGTGAAGCACTGATGGCTGCTGTAATGGCGCGATTGGAGGAGCGACAGCGTTTGGCAGCGGCCGTGTCTAATGATGTGATGGCAGATGGAATGGATGATGTTTAATCAAACACGTCGGCAAATTGGTATGACTAAACGCTGGGTCGTTAAAATTGGCAGCGCCATGATTACCAATGACGGTCGGGGACTTGATAATTTTTCTATTGATGCCTGGGTAGCCCAGATGGCGCAATTGCATCACGCAGGGCAGGAATTATTGCTGGTGAGTTCTGGCGCTATCGCCGAAGGTGTACGGCGGCTCAATTGGGCGGAGCGGCCCGGTGACCTGTCGCATTTGCAGGCGGTGGCTGCAGTCGGGCAAATGGGTTTGGTACAGGCCTGGGAATCAGCATTCCAGCATCATGGGATTCATACAGCGCAGATTTTGCTCACACATGAAGATGCTGCTAACCGCAAGCGCTACCTGAATATTCGTAATACATTGCGAACGTTATTGCAGCTACGTGTCGTACCGGTAATCAATGAAAATGATTCAGTCGCATTTGATGAAATCCGTTTCGGTGATAATGATACCCTCGGTGCGCTAGTCGCCAACCTGGTTGAGGCTGATTTGTACATTATTCTGACTGACCAGCAGGGGTTGTATGACAGAAACCCACGCCAGTGTCCAGATGCGAAATTGATTCATGAGGGTCGAGCCGGTGATGCAAGTCTGGAGAAGATGGCGACCGGTGGTGCTGGAAATCTGGGTAGTGGTGGTATGTTGACCAAGCTGCAGGCGGCGGCCAAAGCAGCACGCTCTGGTGCATTTACCCTGCTAGCATGGGGGCGGGAACCACAAGTGTTAGGGCGGGTTGCCGCAGGCGAGAATCTGGGCACGCTGTTGCGGCCCAGTAAAAGCCCGGTGGTGGCGCGCAAGCAGTGGTTGGCGGTTCAGTTGCAGATTGGCGGACGGTTGCATCTCGATCATGGTGCAGTCCATGCGCTGCGTACTGCCGGTAAGAGTCTCTTGCCCGTTGGTGTCACTGCAATCGAGGGTCGTTTTGAGCGCGGTGACCTCGTATCATGCCTGGATCCTAACGGTGTCGAGGTTGCGCGTGGTTTGGTAAATTACGATACCGACCAAGCATTAATGTTTATGGGTAAAACCACGCATCGTATTAGGGCATTACATGGTCATATTGATGACCCTGAATTAATTCATCGGGATCATTTGGTATTGATTTAGTGATCTTTTACGTGCGTGCGGCTATCAACGATATTCAGACCTCAAGAGCTTGAATGGAGAAAGTGATGGGTATCGATCTGCCCTGAGAAATGGTAAAAGTATTCAAGATGAATTGATTTTAAAAAGTTAAGTAAATTAGGGTGTGATTGCCTTGTCAGGATAAAACCGTTGGGCTATAGCTTGAGATAATAGGTGCATTGTGGAAAGGCCAAGTGTGGAGCCAGGTGGTGTGATAAAGATTAAGGCTTTTTATACAGTTCTGGTAACTCAACGCAAAGGGTAATCCATGCAGGCTCATAAGCTGCTTACAACCACGCTGGTGATCGGTCTGGGCGCGGGTGGGTTGCACTACAGAGAAACAGGTCAGCTTCCAGAAAAATGTGCATCCAGATTCTTGAGAAAAACTGCTTGAAATGTCACCTTGCATCTGATATCGCAGGTTATTAAGGTGAGTGGCTTGTCAATGGCAACTTACCAGGAGCTGATGAAAGGAGCCAATATGGGGCCGATTATTATTCCAGGCGAAAGCCTGAACAGTACCTTGAACCGCTTGATTGAGGAGTGTGCGGGTGTTGATCTATCGATCCGTGTGCTTCATGGCGAAGCTCAAAATGCCGGAAGCGCGATTGGCTGTTATTCGCACCAGGTTGACCCAGGTGCTAAAAACAATTAGCTGTAATGTCTGTTTCTTATCCAGTCACCGTCTGAGTGTTTTCTTGTTGCAGTGGGAGCAAGGATGGTGGCGCGTGATACCTGCCTCACCCAGCATTTCCACCCTGCTTTAGTCGCCATACTATCTACTCCATGAGGTTTGCTTTTTTCTATCCGGGATAGCGTCTATGGCTTATTGTCTGGAATTTTTAAATGGTCACTTCCAAGCAAACCAGGCTGGTTGGTATAAGTTTTGATAGCTGGTTGGACGCTTTACCCTTTCAGTGGATGCCGTCACAAATGGAAAGTGTGCGATATGCCTATGTATTGGGGGGTGAATCAGGCGGCGAGACAAGCTTGGCGGTTGCCGATCTGCTGGTTGATTTAGGTATGGGTTATGAAGCGGTTGCGGCTGCATTTTTATATGGCCCGGTCGCCGCCGGAACCTTAACATTTAAGGCCCTGCAAGGTAAGTTCGATCCTGTTGTTGTCGGTTTGGTCGATGGTCTTATCAAGCTTGATACCATCAGTGACCTGCATCGAGATAGTGAGCAAGCAGACCAACAATTGGAAAGCTTGCGAAAGCTGTTGTTGGCGATGGCTCGTGATTTACGAATAGTGCTCATGAAGTTGGCGTTTCGGCTACATACGCTGCGCCGAACGATAGAGCAGTATCCTGTAGAGGAGCAACGGCGCATTGCACGTGAGACACTCGATATTTTTACACCACTGGCGAATCGGTTGGGTATTGCCCGGATTAAGTGGGAAATGGAGGATTTAGCGTTACGTGTGCTGGAGCCGGTTGTTTACAAAAGGCTGGCAGCGGCGCTGGCACAACGTCGCGTTGATCGTGAGCACTATATTACGAAGGTCACCGAGAAACTGAGTACACTGCTACAGAAAGCGCATTTACATGCCGAGGTAAAAGGACGAGTCAAACATATCTATAGTATCTGGCGAAAAATGCAGCAAAAAAAGCTGTCCTTCGAGCAGGTTTTTGATGTGCGGGCCGTTCGTGTGATCGTCGATACTGTGAATGACTGCTACGCAGCATTGGGGGTGGTGCACACCCAGTGGAATCATATCCAGCAGGGGTTTGACGACTATATTGCCCAACCTAAGCCCAACGGCTATCAATCCCTGCATACGGCTGTTATCGGGCCTGAAGGCCGTGTTCTGGAAGTGCAGATTCGTACTGTTGAAATGCACCGTAGTGCCGAGCTAGGTATTGCGGCGCATTGGCATTATAAGGAAAGCGGTGGCAGTACAGCGCGAGGCGATGCGGTGACTCAGCAGATTGCCTGGTTACGGAAAATGCTTGAACGGCGTGATGGGGATCTCGATGAAAATAACTTGCCAGAGCATTTTAAGGCCGAGGCATTCCAGGATCGGGTTTATGTCATCACGCCCAAGGGTGCTATCATCGATTTGCCGAGAGGCGCAACTCCGCTCGATTTTGCCTATCATATCCACACTGAGGTAGGGCATCGCTGTCGAGGTGCGAAAGTCAATGGCCGGATTGTGCCACTCAGCTATGCACTCAGTAATGGCGAACGGGTGGAAGTGTTAACAGCAAAACAGGGCGAGCCAAGCCGCGACTGGCTCAACCCGCATTTGGGTTATGTTGCGAGCAGTCGAGCACGAGCCAAAATTCGCCAGTGGTTTATTCAGCAAGATAAGGAAAATTGTATTATAGCCGGTCGCGCCACCCTCGAACGGGAGTTTCAGTGCCTGGGTATTCATAACCTTAAGCTGGAAAAAGTTGCGGATAAACTTGGTTTTGCCAGGCCTGAAGAGATGTTTGCCGCCATCGGTCGTGGTGTATTAAGTACAGGACAGGTGATTGACCGGACTTCGGAAGTACTGGCTGCATCGGCGATCACCGAAGGCAACTTGCCGATGGTCCGCAGAACAAGAACCACAGATTCCGGCAAGCATGATATAAAAATTTACGGTGTGGGGCAGCTGTTGACTCAAATGGCACAGTGTTGCCAACCTGTACCCTTTGAGCCAATTATTGGTTACATTACCCAAGGACGTGGTGTCACGATTCACCGGCAGGATTGCACCAACTTCTTGAGTCTGGCCATGCAATCTTCAGATCGGGTGATTGATGTAGGTTGGGGTGAGACACCGGCAACTTGTTCGGTGGATATTATGATTCTTGCCTATGACCGTCCTGGATTGCTGCGTGATATCACCGCTGTTCTCTCTAATGAAGAGGTGAATGTGCTGGGTGTCAATACTCAAACAGATCAGAAGACTTCAATTGCACGTATGGCGTTAAAGCTGAAGATTACGGATGTGGTGCAACTGAGTCAATTGCTGGATAAAATCAGCCAGTTACACAACGTGGCCGAGGTTTATCGGCAAACCTGATACCTGGTTTTCCAATCTCGGCAATTTCAGGACTTAGGGACGTTCTATCTGCAAGCGCTGACATTCTCGCAGCAATGGATTGCGTCGTAGTAGTAGTGTCAAGCGACTACCACCGCTTTGCCTCCACAGCATGGCCGCACGGATACCTGCCAATAGTAATGCCCGAATCTGGTTAGTGTTTTCAGTGTTGCTTAAATGATCGGGTGAGCCTTTAACCATAATGCGGGGTGATAGGGTGCTAATGGTTTTTAGGTAAATATCAGCAAAACGCGCAATGGTGTTGCTGTGATTGATCGAAAAATAAGCCAGGTTGACCATGATGCCCTGAATGCCGTTTCTGATTATTGCTAACAGATCATCGCGTCGCGTGAGCTTACGCTCCAGGCTTAATAGTGTTATGACATAGTGCGTCAGTTCCGTATCACGGGGATTTTCAAGTTGCTGTGCAAGTCGTTGTAAACCCGTACGTAATTTGGCAATGTCACCATAGACATGGGCGCTGGTGGCGGCATCGACCTGAACCAGGCTGGTCAGGCAGGTTTCAATATCGGCGGCATCAGCGAGGCCGCGCTGTGCGATATCGCGTACAAGGCTGGTTGCCTGTACAAGTCCGGCAAGGGCAATCACACGGTCATAATCAGTTTGGGGCATAATAAATAATTAATCAAAAGTTATCTTGCTTGATCCAAGGTGATTGAGGCTATTTTGGATTTTGGCGTTTAGGCGCTGGAAGCCGGGACAAGCTTTGGGTGGACGTCATTGCGGTTTGATTGTGCGCCGGAGGATTTCGATAAGGTTAAGTTTATTGTTTTTTATTTGATTTATCTACATGATCATAGGCAATACCAAAACACTTTATATTTGTTTTTTCTTAATTATTATAAGATGTTAATTATAAGCACTATCAATCACACCGCCACCAAGACAGACTTCATTTTGATAGAAAACCACTGACTGTCCTGGCGTGATTGCACGCTGGGGTTTTAGGAACCGGATGTCAGCGTGATCGTGTTTTACTGTTTCAATAATGCAATCTTGGTCAGGTTGCCGGTAACGGATTTTAGCCTGACAGCGTAGCGGGATGATAGGCGTTTCGCCGGAAATCCAGTGTAGTTGCGAGCTACGCAGCCGATGATGGAGCAATGCTGGATGATGACAGCCTTGAGCAACGATCAGAATATTGTGCCGTAAGTCCTTGCCCGTAACATACCAGGGATCGCCACAACCATGACGCTGACCGCCAATACCGAGACCGTGTCGCTGGCCGATGGTGTAAAACATTAATCCATTGTGGTTGCCAAGCATTTTGCCGTCTGTTGAGTGAATGGGGCCAGGTTGTGCCGGTAAAAAACGGTTGAGAAATTCACGGAACGGTCGTTCGCCGATAAAACAAATACCGGTACTATCTTTCTTGTCGTGGGTTACCAATCTGGCAGCAGCGGCACGTTGCCGCACTTCTGATTTGTGTAGCTCTCCGAGAGGAAACCGGGTACTGGCGAGTTGTTGCTGGTTAAGACCATGCAGGAAGTAACTTTGATCTTTGCCGGGATCACGGCCTTTTAGCAGCAGGTAGCGGTGGTTTTGTATGGCCCGCCGGGCGTAGTGTCCTGTGGCAATAAGATCAGCTCCTAGCCGTCGGGCATGGTTAAGAAAGGCCTTGAATTTGATTTCAGTGTTACACAGGATGTCAGGGTTGGGGGTGCGGCCGCTACGGTATTCCTCTAGAAAATAACGAAATACATGTTCGCGGTATTCAGCAGTAAAATTGACTTGATGTAGCGGAATGCCCAAGGTTTTGGCAACTGCACGTGCATCTTCCAGATCGTCAGCAGCGCTGCAATAGCCGGTATCAAGGCCATCGTCCCAGTTTTTCATAAAAACACCATGTACTTCATGGCCTTGTTCAATCAACTGTAGCGCCGCAACTGAGGAATCAACACCCCCAGATAAGCCAACAATAATTCGGGTTTTGTGCATGGGTCAGGAGCACTACAGGCCGGGTTGGTCGCAAAGTCGAAGTAACGGTAAAGTGACAACAGTTTTGAGCATTATGGTATTGCTGGGTGGGGCCAGGCAACGCTGCTGTTACTGGCCGCTCTGATGAAGTGTTATGCAATGGGTAAAGCCCAAATACAGTTTGCCCCTCCCGATCTTTAACAGGGGGAGGGGGCCTGGCTGGGATTTTTGATTGGCAATTAACGTCAGGGTACAGAGAAGAACGTGCTTACTTGAAAGTTTTATTCAACATGCTCTCTTGGACAAGCTTGTCGAAATCGGCCTTGAAGCGCGCCGTTAGATCGGCAAGCGCTTTGGTGTCACTCATCAATTTTTGATGCATGCTGCCTATGGTTTCTGATTGGGTGGTCAGAAAGAATTGCAGGCTGGCCGGATCATTGATATCAGCGGCAGCTTTCATTCGGCTGATCGCCATGTCGATATAGGATTGAAGCGTATTCATCTGAAAATTAACCAGTGCTTCCAGATTAGCGGCAGATAGCTTGTTTGCCCTGATCACCGGTTCCAGGAAACTTTGGTACTGTTGGGACATCTGGGATAGCGGGTCATTCGCCATTGTGTCAGTCTCCTCATGGCATGGTTCAATTACGGTAAAATAATAAAGATACAAAAAACAGTATGTAAAATACAAAATATTTTATTTCTTTTGCAGTGCATCATTATTGGACACTTGGTTAAAATGCAACACCACATTACGGGTAAACTCAATACAGCTAAACGGCTTTTTTTTAATAAGGTTTTGTCTTTATCTTTTTTGTTTGATTATCCTAAGGCTCCAGCTGGTTTATCAGGATACGCTATCTATCCATTTAACGAGAAAAACTTTTGTAAAGGTATAAAATTTATATGTTGTTCAATAACTTGACTCTTTTTCAGCTCAGTGAGCCATGGTCATTGACGGCAGAGGCCTTAGCGACAAGGCTGGAATCTTGTGCATTCCAGCCCTGCCCGGGCTATCAGTTCAGCAGTTCTGGCTGGGTTCCGCCATTGGGTCGTGGAGCGGTTGATTTGGTACATGCAGCAATGGTTTGTATGCTGGTTTGTCTTCGTACCGAGGAGAAAGTGTTACCTCCGGTAGTGATCAACCAAATCATGGCCGAGCGCATTGCTGTACTGGAGGAACAGCAACAAGGTCCAGTACGGCGGCGTGCGCGGCAGGAATTGCGTGAACAGATTATACAGGAGCTATTGCCTAGAGCCTTAAACCGAAGTCGAGACAGCTTTGCATATATCGATCCACTGAATCAATGGGTAGTGGTGAACAGCGCGAGTCCGCGTGCAGTTGAGGAAATAACCGCTGCAATACGCAAGGCGGTGGGTACATTGCCGATTGTACCTGTACAAGCACAACGTTCACCTGCGGCTGTGATGACAGCGTGGCTCGCTGAAGGTAGTGCTCCACAAGGGTTTGCCTTCGGAGACATGTGCGAGTTGCACGAAACAGGAGAAGGTGGGGGTGTAGTGCGCTGCCGGGGACAGGATTTAAGGGGTGATGAGTTACAGGGCCATCTTAGGGCAGGCAAGCAGGTGGTTCGGTTGGGCCTGATTTGGGACGATCGCCTGGCGTTTGTGCTGGATGAGTCGTTGGTCATTCGACATTTGCGGTTTCTTGATGTTGTTCAAGAGTCATTGAAAACGGTTGATACAGATTCAGCAGCAGCTATTTTTGATGCCGAGTTTGCCTTGATGTCAGGCGAACTTGCGCGGTTAATCCCCCGGTTGCTGGGTATTTTTGGCGGGCAGGCTTAGTATTATTTGTATTCGGTTACGGCTAACAATAAAACAGCCTATATATTGGTAATATTAGAATAATTTAATAATGGTTTGGGATAGCGCTTAAATGAGTACGTGGCAAATATCAGGTGTCATTGTATTAATTGCAATTATCGGCATCGTTGCAACCATGATTTGGCTGATGGTAAACCACTCTCGTGGGCGCAAGAAGCAACTCAAAGAACGGCTTATAGCTACCAGGCAGGCAGCGGCGAGGCAGCGGGTAGCCGATAAAAGAGCCGCTGCGCACAAGATGTCGCAGGAGCGCCTGGCAGCGAAACGAGCAGCCGTGGAGCGGCAGGCAGCGAAGCGGGCTGAAATTGCAAAGGCTGCTGCTGAGAGAGTTGCTGCTGAAAGAGCTGCTGTGGAGCGAGAAATTGCCGAGTGGGCTATTGCAGAACAGGCTGAAAATGAACGTGTACGGGCACAGCGGCAAGTGGAGAAACAGCGTGAAGCCGAAGAAGTTGATATCCGGATGCGTGCAGTTGAGGAAGCCATTGCCGAGTGGGTTGAAGTTGGTCAGTACGGTAGCTCCACAGAACAGCCCGTAAAATTGAACGTGCTGCCTGAAAAAACCCGTAGTCATGCTGAAGCGATACAGCAACAAGTACAATTAACGGCTAAGGAAGTCGCTAAGGAAAGAGATGAGCTGGAGTTTATAAAAAACCGGATTGAAGCGGATGTTGACTTTTTACCGGTTGAATTTAAACACACCATTAATGAATGGAAAGTCGGCAAGGTTTTTCGCCGCAGTACCTTTGATGATTTAAAGCTTAAGTTTCGCTACAAGGCCTATTCTGTTGAGGATGGTTACGAGCTATTGCAAATGTATCGTGGATGGGTGGCAGAGCAACGAGAGAAGCTTGCCGGTTTTGCCCAGTCACTTGGTGGTGGCACAGTGGACAAATCGCAAACGATTCAAGCGATCATTGAGCGCGCTGAGCAGAATGAGCGGGAGAAGCAGCTGGAAATGGATGTAGATGTTATTTATGCACTGCGTAATATCCGCGATATTCTGGAAAGACTCATCAATATGGAGATTCTGCTCAAGGCACTTGATGAAGTGTGTCGCAAGCGATCCGAGCAGATTATCGCGCCGCCCTGGCAAGAAAAGGGAACATTGTAAATGAGCGTGTTAACCTCCAACACTAACGGGTCTACCCGAGTCAATCTACCTGATAAGCGAGGTGCCTGATGGAACTGTCCCGCAAAAGCTGTAAGCCCTGCCAGGGCGGTGTTCCTCCGCTTGACTTAAATGAGGCCGAGGCACTGCTAGCTCAAGCGCCTGACTGGGTGCTGCTGGAAAACGGTACCCGACTGGAGCGACGATTTAAATTTAAAACCTTTGCTACGGCTTTGGCCTTCGTCAATCGGGTCGGTGATTTGGCTGAAATAGAGGGGCATCATCCTGATATCAGTTTTGGTTGGGGGTATGCCAATGTACAGTTTTACACCCATAAAATTGGCGGGTTACATGAAAATGATTTTATTATGGCCGCCAAGGTCCAGGAACTTTACGAGGATGAGTACGCTACAAGCTGAGCATGCTTAGCTTAATACAGTGCTGTCGCTACGCCACGAAAGGCCGGGTTATCTGCGGTGATGACCCAGCTTGGAATGGGTTCCAGGTAGGCTTTAAACCGGCCTTTCGACTCAAAGCGTTTGCGAAATGTCGAATGGTCGAAAAAATGACCTAGTTGAGGCACTATGCCACCACCAATGTAAATCCCGCCCCGCGCACCCAGGGTCAGCGCCAGGTTCCCTGCGGCTGTACCTAATATTCCACAGAATGTTTCCAAGGTATCTGTGCAGTGTTGACACTGCCCGGACAGTGCTTGTTCTGTGATGTCAGCCGGTGCTAGCGAATCGGTTGACCAGCCTTCTAGTTGCGCCAGTGCCTCGTAAAGATTTACCAGTCCCGGACCAGATAACAAACGCTCCAGTGATGTATGGCCAAAGCGCTGCCACAGCAATTGACCGATAGCCCATTCCCGTTCATCAGTAGGTGAAAACGTCATGTGGCCACCCTCCGTTTGTAGCGGCATCCAGCGTTTGTTTGAGCAGACCAGTCCGGAGACGCCTAAGCCGGTTCCAGGCCCTATCAGACCGATAGGTGCGCCTTCTACGGCTGTTTCGCCACCTACCGCTCGACGCTCATCTGCATTCAGTTGCGGTAGTGCCAGCGCCAGTGCTGTAAAATCATTGAGGATGGTGAGCTGTTTCAGGTTTAGCGCCAGCTGGACAGCCCTGGTTGAGAACAACCAGGGACTGTTGGTAAATTCAATTTGGTCGCCCATAACGGGTGTGGCTACGGCAAAAGCAGCTTGTTTTGGACAGGCCACACCCACGCTTTGCAAGTAAGCTGTTGCCGCTGTTGCCGGGCAGGTATAGTCCGAGCAGGCCAGCGTTTGTTCATTAAGAATATGATGCCCAGCATCGACCAGTGCAAAACGTGCATTGGTTCCACCAATATCGGCAATCAATCCAATTATTTCAGTAGACGTTTGTTGCATTTAGGGTTATTCCAAAATCAAGAAGAATATTTAAGCTATTATGATAGGCAAGCTGCTACTGTGCAGTGGCAGAATGGCGCGTTCCAGCGACTTGTTGCAATATCCTTGTAAAATGCTGCATAGCCACATTAGAATAACATGGAGTGGTTTTTTGTATTTTGCATGGTGTTATACGAAAAATACTCAAGAATAGTGTATTTGGTAGTTGATTTTCCAGGATCACCATCGATGGATGGTGTGATGTATGTGTCACTGTGCATGACTTGCCCCGTAACCCCAAAGAGGACTGAAAAAAATGACGTTTTTAAGCGTTGAAGAACTGAAAAAAGATTGGGCTGAAAACCCCCGTTGGAAAGGGATCAAGCGCGGTTATAGCGCGGAAGATGTGGTAAGGCTGCGTGGCAGCATTCCTGTTGAATACAGTCTGGCGCAGCGGGGAGCCAACAAGCTGTGGGACTTGGTCAACAATGAGCCATTCATCAACTGTCTGGGTGCATTGACTGCCGGTCAGGCGATGCAGCAGGCAAAGGCGGGTGTGAAAGCCATTTATCTGTCGGGCTGGCAAGTTGCCGCTGACAACAACACCTATATGGCCATGTACCCCGATCAGTCGTTATATCCTGTGGATTCGGTGCCAGCCGTCGTCGAGCGTATCAATAATACCTTCAAGCGAGCCGATGAAATCCAGTGTGCCCGTGGAACCGCGGCCGGTGACAAGGATTTTGTTGATTACTTCCTGCCCATCGTGGCAGATGCCGAGGCCGGTTTCGGCGGTGTGCTGAATGCCCACGAGCTGATGAAAGCAATGATTCGTGCAGGTGCAGCGGGCGTTCACTTTGAAGACCAGCTGGCTTCCGTCAAGAAGTGTGGTCATATGGGTGGCAAGGTGCTGGTGCCTTCCCAGGAAGCGGTGCAAAAGCTGGTTGCTGCACGTCTGGCGGCAGACGTCTATGGTGTTCCAACCGTCATTCTGGCGCGCACCGACGCAGAGGCGGCTGACTTGCTGACTTCTGATGTGGACGAAAATGACAAGCCTTTCCTGACCGGTGAGCGGACTCCAGAAGGTTTCTACAAGACCAGGAAGGGGCTTGATCAGGCGATTTCCCGTGGTTTGGCGTATGCGCCGTATGCGGACATGGTGTGGTGTGAAACCGGTACACCGGATCTCGACTTTGCCAGGAAATTTGCAGAAGCAATTCAGAATCAGTTCCCCGGCAAGATGCTGGCGTATAACTGCTCGCCTTCCTTCAACTGGAAGAAGAACCTGGACGATGCCACCATCGCCAAGTTTCAGCGTGAGCTCGGTGCGATGGGCTACAAATATCAGTTCATCACGCTCGCCGGTATCCACAGCATGTGGTACAACATGTTCGATCTAGCGCAAGATTACGTGGATCGTGGTATGTCTGCCTATGTTGAGAGAGTCCAGGAACCCGAATTTGCCGCCCGTGATCGGGGTTATACCTTTGTCAGCCACCAGCAAGAAGTGGGTACAGGCTACTTCGACGATGTGACCACCGTGATTCAGGGCGGTTTGTCGTCCGTTACCGCACTGACCGGCTCGACCGAAGAAGAGCAGTTCCACTAATCTCGCCCCGTCATCTGCACAGCGTTTGCAGGTGACGATGGATTGACTGTATTACCCGGTGGGTTACCCTCCGGGTTTTTGACATTACAAAACCCTCCATTCTCAAATCATGCTTGTGATGTCTTCTATAACCGGAAGACATCCGTTCATTGCCCATCATCCATCATAAATACCGAGGAGCAAACCGTGAGTCTGAATCTGCCCGCTGGCGTGGAGATTAACGCCCCGATTCATCCCCGTTTTGACGAAATTCTCACCCATGATGCCTTGGCGTTGGTTGTCAAATTGCACCGCGCCTTTGAGCCGCGCCGCCAGGCGCTGTTAAAGGCTCGCGTTGAGCGTCAGGAGCGGATTGACGCAGGTGAAATGCCCGATTTTCTGCCCGAAACCCGGCATATCCGCGAAAGTGACTGGAAGGTTGCCCCGCTGCCCAAGGCATTGGAATGCCGTCGCGCCGAAATTACCGGACCGGTTGAGCGGAAAATGATTATTAACGCCTACAACTCAGGTGCGGATTCCTACATGGCGGATTTTGAGGATTCCAATAGCCCGAACTGGTTTAACCAGATTCAGGGCCAGGTGAATTTGAAAGATGCGATTCGTCGTGAAATCAGTTTCACCAATGAAGCGGGCAAGGAATACCGGCTTGACGAAAAAATTGCGACCTTACAGATTCGTCCACGCGGCTGGCATCTGGACGAAAAGCATGTCCTGATTGACGGGCAGCGGGTTTCAGGCGGTATTTTTGATTTTGCCCTGGTGTTTTTCCACAACGCCAAGGAGCAGATTGCACGGGGCGCGGGACCGTTCTACTACCTGCCCAAGATGGAATCCCATCTGGAAGCACGGCTATGGAATGAGATTTTCGTAATGGCACAGGATGAGCTGGGTATTCCGCAAGGCACGATCAAGGCAACGGTGTTGATTGAAACCATCCTGGCTACGTTCGAAATGGAAGAGATCCTTTACGAATTGCGTGAACATTCCGCCGGTTTGAATGCCGGTCGTTGGGATTACATCTTTAGCTGTATCAAGAAATTCAAGAAGGACAAGAATTTCTGTCTGGCTAATCGTGGTGCAATCACCATGGAAGTCCCGTTTATGCGCTCCTACGCATTGGCATTGGTGAAAGCCTGTCATAAGCGTGGTGCGCCTGCTATGGGAGGCATGTCGGCATTGATTCCTATCAAGGATGATCCCGAAGCCAATGAAAAGGCGATGGCAGGTATTCGTCACGACAAAACCCGCGATGCTCGGGATGGTTTTGATGGCGGCTGGGTAGCACATCCAGGGCTGGTGTCAATTGCGATGGAGGAATTTGTCAAAGTACTGGATGACAAGCCAAACCAGTGGGAAAAACAGCGCGATGACACATTCACAGCGGCAGATTTCCTTAACTTCAAGCCTGAAGCGCCGATTACCGAGGCCGGTCTTCGCAATAATGTGAATGTTGGCATTCACTATCTCGGTTCCTGGTTAGGTGGTAATGGCTGTGTACCGATTCACAATTTGATGGAAGACGCAGCAACGGCCGAGATTGCCCGCTCACAGGTGTGGCAGTGGGTGGTTAGCCCGCAGGGCAAGCTGGATGATGGACGTAAAGTGACTGCTGAATTGGTACAAAGTCTGATTCCTGAGGAACTGGAAAAGGTAAAGGCGACTGTGAGCGCACAGGGTGAAGATACGGCAACTTATGACCAGGCGGCTGAAATATTTGAGAAAATGAGTCTGGCCAAGGATTTTCCAGAGTTCCTGACCTTGCCGCTGTACGAAGCGATGGATTAAATGTAAAATTATAAACTTTTTTACGTAGCATAAAACGGCATCGTTCGATGCCGTTTTTTTATTTGAGCAGGATGATGTTCAGATGGTTATGTAGTCTATGGTTTAAGAGTCTGTGGTATTGGTGAAGTGTATCTGCTGCATCCAAATTGGCTTGATGACCGTATAACTTTTGCGTTGGGCGCAAAAAATGTAGGTAAGCGGTATGACAATGCTGGATAAAAATAGTCCTGAGGATGCAAGACGTGTTTTTAATACATGCCTATCAACAAAATCGAAAAGAGAAAAAGCCATTACATTTTTGGCCTATGCGATGGTTTATTTCAACTAATTAGACAGCAAAAAACAAAATCTCACTACTAAATAATGGTGCCTTTCGGCGCATTTGATAAACCTCGATGTTGAGACAAGCATTATGCGTGATACGTTTCCCTTACTGCTAAAAACCGATTTCCCTGCTGTGCGCCGCGCCCGACTTGATACCTTGCAAGCGAATCTGGGGTACCGCTGTAATTTGTCTTGCACCCATTGTCATGTCGCGGCAGGTCCTCAGCGTACCGAGCAGATGAGTTGGGAAACGATGGCGTTACTGCTGCACTATATGTCCGTGCAAAAAATAACTACCCTGGATTTAACCGGTGGTGCGCCTGAGTTGAACCCTCACTTTCGGGCCTTGGTCAGCCGCGCTCGTGAGCGGGATATTCATGTAATGGATCGTTGTAATCTGACCGTTCTCAATGTGCCGGATCAGGAGGGTTTAGCTGATTTCCTGGCGCAACATGCCGTTGAAATTATCGCATCCTTGCCGTGTTATTTGGAGGAAAATGTAGATCGGCAACGGGGTAAAGGTGTGTTTGAATCCAGTTTGGAAGGACTGCAAAAGCTCAATGCGCTGGGCTACGGACAAGCCGGTAGTGGTTTGAAGCTGAATCTGGTTTACAACCCGGGCGATGCAGTTTTGCCGCCTGAACAAACGGCGTTGGAAGCAGCTTATCACGAGGAATTGGCGAATCGCTATGGGGTGCGGTTCTCGCAACTGTTTGTGCTGACAAACATGCCGATTCAGCGTTTTGGTAGCCAGTTGCTTTCCAAGGGACGCTTTAACAGTTACATGAATCTGCTCAAGTCGGCCTATCGAAAGGAGAACCTGGAATCGGTGATGTGTCGCAACCTGATTTCGGTGGATTGGCAAGGTTATGTTTACGATTGTGATTTCAACCAGATGCTGGGGTTATCACTGGGTACGGAAAATGTCGGCCGTATACATATTTCCGAGATTCTGGAGCGGAATCTGGAAGGAACATCTGTGCGTGTGGCAGATCATTGCTATGGTTGTACCGCAGGACAGGGCAGCAGTTGTGGTGGGGCATTGGACGCAGCGGCCTGATTAGGGTATGTGCTCATGTTTTCCTTGGGGGTATGGCCGGCTCCATACCCTGCAAGCAGGCTGGTTTCAGGCTGGCATTGCTATCACAGCTTTTATCATGGCCCTTGTCAACCAGCCGCTGTTTCGCATGAAAACCGCCAATCAAGCCGAGCGCGGGTGTACCGTCTGCGAAGGCACCTGCCGTAATATGTGCCCGGATCAACAGACCATGCCCCTCACGACCAGAGGTCTCCTGGTGTTGAGTCCCCTGTTGTGCGGCTTACATCCTGATAGCCACCCTTGACGCCCGCCGCATGGGAGTCGGGCCAAGAATTGCCCGGCGTTATCGCATTCTGATATAGCGGAACCCATTAAATCTGATTCATGGGTTCCGCTATATCCATCTGTTTTAACGCGCAAATTATCACTATAAACTGGAACAATTTATAGTGATAATTTGCGCTATAGTTTTACCCTGACGCTGAAGTATTTATTGTGCCCAAATGGTACCCTGGGCTGGACAGGATAAATCACGCATTTTGAAAAAGCAGGTGTTTTGCATTGCCTGTTTTCCCCGGGGCAAATTGAATGAAACTTATAGGTTGCCTGTTATCTAACTATCAGTCATGCTCGCCGCATAGAGTAAATGTAACCATTTGTCAAATAAGTTGTTTAAAGTGCCCTGCGATTCCCGTGCCTTGTCCCGGCTTTTATGGCCGGAAGGTTAAACCATAAATAATTCACGTCTTGCTCAATATGAAAGGGAGGTTGTTAGTGGCGATAGCGAGCAGGTGGTGGGTTTTTTATCGCCTCGCTAGAATAGGGCTATGGCGTATTCTGCCACGTTGCTAGCGTGGTCATCGCAGATGTCACATTATTCACTCTCCTGATGGGTTTGATTGCAGTACGACTATAATTATGAGCAAGGATTATTCGTTATCCACTGATCAAGATCATGGCCTGGTTGTTGAACCGGCAAAACCCGAACTCAAGAAGCCACCCTTGTATAAGGTGTTGCTGCTCAACGATGACTACACACCGATGGATTTTGTCGTGGAGATTCTGGAACACTTTTTTAGTATGGATCGGGTGCAGGCGACACAAGTGATGCTACATGTGCATACTCGGGGCCAGGGCGTATGTGGGGTCTATACTTATGATATTGCCGAAACCAAGGTGATGCAGGTCAATAGCTTTGCTCGCCAGAATCAGCATCCATTGTTATGCACCATGGAAGAAGCCTAAATTCAACTGCACAGTGCGATTTGAGGTATGAATAATGTTAAGCAAGGATCTGGAGTTTTCCATTAATCTTGCTTTCCGCGAGGCGCGGGATCGTCGTCACGAGTTTATCACTGTAGAGCATTTACTGCTTGCTTTGCTGGATAATCCAGCGGCAGTGGATGTGCTGCGAGCTTGTGGTGCGCATCTGGATAATCTTAAGCATGATTTACAGATTTTTATTCATGAAAGCACGCCCATTTTGAGACCAGATGATCCCCGTGAGACCCAGCCAACTCTGGGGTTTCAACGGGTATTGCAACGCGCAGTGCTGCATGTACAGTCTTCCGGCAATAAGGAGGTGACTGGCGCCAATGTACTGGTTGCGATATTTGGAGAACAGGAGTCTCGTGCAGTATTTCTTTTGAAGGGACAGGACGTTAGCCGGCTGGATGTGGTGAATTTTATTTCACACGGTATTTCCAAGCTGTCTGAAGAACAGGACGCTTCTGATCCGCTTTCATCGCAAGGCGAGGAGGCAGCAGAGAACCAGCAAAACAGTAAGCCTTTGGAAAGCTTTGCCAGCAATCTTAATGAGTTGGCAGAGCAAGGCCGCATTGATCCATTGATCGGTCGCCGTGATGAGGTCGATCGTACCATCCAGATTTTGTGTCGGCGGCGCAAGAATAACCCGCTTTTGGTCGGTGAAGCAGGCGTTGGCAAGACGGCAATCGCTGAAGGTCTGGCGAAAATGATTGTAGATGGTGCAGTGCCGGAGGTATTGCAGGATGCCACAATTTATGCCCTGGATTTAGGCGCAGTAGTCGCAGGAACAAAATATCGTGGCGATTTTGAGAAACGGCTGAAATCGGTCATTGTGCAACTGCGTAGGGAAAAGCATGCCATCCTGTTTATTGATGAGATCCACACTGTTATTGGTGCCGGTGCGGCTTCCGGTGGCGTGATGGATGCTTCAAATCTGATCAAGCCGGTGCTGGCTTCCGGTGAGCTCAAATGTATCGGCTCAACAACCTACCAGGAATATAGCGGTATTTTTGAGAAGGATCGGGCCTTGGCGCGGCGTTTTCAAAAGATTGACGTGGTTGAGCCCTCCACTGATGAGACCTATCAGATCCTGCTTGGCTTGAAGAGCCGCTTTGAAGAGCATCACGATCTCAGGTACACAGATAAGGCATTGCGTGCGGCAGTTGATTTATCAGCACGATATATTAATGACCGCCATTTACCCGATAAGGCCATTGATGTTATCGATGAAGCGGGTGCGAGTCAGCGTTTGTTATCAGTGGCTAAACGCAAAAAGAAGATTGGTGTCACCGACATCGAAGCAATTATTGCCAAGATTGCCCGTATTCCACCAAGAACTGTGTCCTCGTCGGATAAGGATACGATGCGGAATTTGGAACGGGATCTAAAGCTGACCATATTTGGGCAGGATGAAGCTATCGAAACATTGGCGAACGCCATCAAAATGGCACGTGCCGGACTCAGCAATGAGCAAAAACCGATTGGAAATTTTCTGTTTGCAGGACCAACCGGTGTCGGTAAAACCGAAGTCACCCGACAGTTGGCGCATGTAATGGGGATGGAGCTGATCCGTTTCGATATGACCGAATATATGGAGCGGCATACTGTCTCGCGTTTAATTGGTGCGCCACCAGGCTACGTCGGCTTTGATCAAGGTGGGCTGCTTACTGACGCCGTTCTCAAGCACCCGCATGCGGTGTTACTCCTGGATGAGATTGAAAAGGCACACCCGGATGTATTTAATTTGCTATTACAGGTTATGGATCATGGTACGCTGACCGACAGTAATGGGCGTAAGGTGACTTTTCGTAATGTCGTTTTGGTGATGACTACCAATGCTGGCGCTGAAGAAATGGACCGCTCTTCTATCGGGTTTACACTGCAAGATCACAGTAGTGATGGCCTGGAAAAGATTCGGAAAATGTTTTCACCGGAATTCCGGAATCGGCTGGATACTATTGTGCAGTTCAAGGCATTAGCGCCCGCAACGATAGCGCAAGTTGTGGACAAGTTTCTCATTGAACTGGAAGCACAATTGGAACCGAAGAAAGTCACTTTGGACGTGGATGATGAAGGTCGGTGCTGGTTGGCAGAACATGGTTACGATTCCAGGATGGGTGCGCGACCTATGGCAAGGGTGATCCAGGACAATATCAAGCGTTACCTTGCTGAAGAATTGTTATTTGGCCAGCTGGTAAATGGCGGCCATGTGAGCGTGACGGTGCAGGATGGCAGCCTGAAGGTGAATATTGTCGAAGAAGAGGCCGTGCCCTGAATCAAAAGAAAAGGTTGCAAGAGCGTCGGCGGCAGCGTATGACGCAAGAAACCGCTGACAGCTCCGGTTTATAAGGTGTGAGTGGATATAGTGCTAAAGGGTTGGTGGATTAAAGGGAACTAGCCTAGCGCCCACGGTATACGATACGACCCTTGCTCAGATCGTAGGGTGTAAGTTCCACCTTAACCCTGTCACCGGTCAGAATACGGATATAATGCTTACGCATCCGGCCGGATATGTGCGCTGTGATAACGTGACCGTTTTCCAGTTCCACCCTGAACATGGTATTGGGTAGGGTATCGATCACGGTTCCTTCCATTTCGATGTGATCTTCTTTCGACATAAACGCTCTCGCTGATCCTCCGTCTTTGGGCTGAATAAGACGCGAAACCATAGCGAAAATCCCATGATACAGCAAGTATTGTAAGCACCTGTTTTCAGGTGTGGGCAATTTTATACCGAATCTGTTTCCCGTAATCGAGTCTTTTTTATCTCTGGTATGAATACGAGCAAACACATACTGATCGTTTATCATTCCCAGACCGGCCATACGCGAGCGATGGCACGTGCAGTATTGCGCGGGGCGCGGCGGGTGCCTGAGGTTGAAACACGATTGAGAATGGCGTTACGTGCCCGTTTGGATGATCTTTTGTGGGCTCATGGCTTATTGCTTGGCACGCCGGAAAATTTTGGTTATATGTCTGGTGCAATGAAAAATTTTCTAGATCGCACCTACTACCCCGCTCAGGGTAGGATCAGCAGTTTGGCTTACGCCGTATTCATCAGTGCAGGTAATGATGGTCGAGGTGCGTTAAGCAGTGTTGAGCGTATTGCCAAAGGCTATCCACTCAAATCGGTGTGCGATCCAATTATTGCCCGTGGTGAGCTGACTGGCGCTGTATTGCAAGATTGTGAGGAATTGGGCGAGACCATGGCATCGGGGGTTGCATGGGGCATTTTTTGAAAAGAGGGCAGCGTTGAAAAGAGGGCAGCGTAAAAAGACATTCTGGAGCTGGATGACAATGGGGCGAACCGCTGTTTCACAAGCACCCTCCAAACGGCGGTTATCGGTTTGGTTGATAAGTGCGCTCCTGAAGATAGTGGGTGTTTTTGTTATGACATCCTTACTACTGGTATGGGTTTGTCGATGGATATCTTTACCCTGTTCCAGTGTAATGGCGCAGCATTGGATCAAATCCATGTGGGCAGGGGAGCGTGTAGAACTGTATTATAGATGGAGATCCTTTGAGAACATTTCACCCCATGTGGCCTTGGCAGTGATTGCGGCTGAAGACCAACGTTTTCCTGATCATCATGGTTTCGATCTGATAGAGATCCGCAAGGTATTGAGGAGTCTGTGGGCGGGAAAGTCGCCGCGCGGTGCTAGTACTATCAGCCAACAGGTGGCAAAAAACCTGTTTTTGTGGCAAAACCGCGACCTGGTCCGTAAAGGGTTGGAAGTCTGGTTTACCGTGCTGCTAGAGTTTTTGTGGCCAAAAGAGCGGATATTGGAGGTGTATCTCAATATTGCCGAGTTTGGTCAAAACATTTTTGGCACAGAGGCTGCCAGCCAGCGGTTTTTCGGCAAATCGGCTGATAGCCTGAGTGTCAGTGAGGCCACGCGATTAGCAGCGGTTCTACCGAATCCGCGACTTTATCATGTTGACAAGCCGTCAAAACATGTATTAGCACGTCAGCGTTGGATCAAGCGCCAAATGCAGCAGCTAGGTGGTGTTGATTATCTGGATAAATTGCAATCGGAGCAGCCTGTATGGAATCAAAACCTCGACTGAGTATTACCTATTGCACACAATGCCGTTGGTTATTGCGAGCCGCATGGTTAGCGCAGGAAATATTGACCACATTTGAAGAGGAGTTGGGTGAAGTTGCATTGCGGCCTGGTACGTCAGGAATATTCGAGATTGTAGTGGACGATGTTTTGATCTGGTCACGTAAACAGGAGGGTCGATTTCCTGAGGCGAAGGAAATTAAGCAGCGGTTGCGTGATCAGATTGCCCCTGGTCGGGATCTGGGACACTCGGATCGTTAGGATGGTTTTGTTTAACTAACTGGTTTGGTTTATATTTTATGCAAGAATTATTGCAAAGGGAAAAGATGCCTGATTCAAAGCGTTTTGGATGGTTTACCCGTCAAATACTGAATGGATTAGGTTTTTTGATCTGTATAATGGGTTTAGGTGTTGCCTATTATGCCCAGTTTGTTTTGGATTTGGAGCCATGTCCGCTGTGCATCGTCCAGCGTTTGATACTGGCTGTGGTCGGATTGGTTTTTCTGCTGGCGGCAATTCATGATCCACGCGGTTGGGGAGCAAAAATCTATAGCGTGCTTCTCGGCTTAACCGCTGCTATCGGTGCAGGTATTGCTGCTCGGCATGTCTGGATACAGCATTTGCCGCCTGATCAAGCACCGGGTTGTGGGCCTGGCCTGGCTTATATGCTGGAGACATTTCCACTCAGTGAGACGATTCAGGCTGTCCTGACAGGTTCTGGTGAATGCGCCGAAGTCGCCTGGCGATTCATCGGGTTGAGTATACCTGAGTGGACACTGCTGCTTTTTCTGGTGTTAGGTATTGTTGGTGTGCTGGGTAACTGGCGACTACAAAAATAACCCGGTCTGGCGGGGCAAAGCCATTTTTGGCGGGGAAGATCACCTACATTGTCGGGTAGGTAAATCGATGGCAGCATTACAGCCAATTTTAAAAATACTGATAATGGGGTAATAATTGATTGTCTTTCTGGACGACACCGGCGACGGTATAGCGCAAACACTATAAATTGGAGCAATTTGTAGTGTTTGCGCGTTAAAATAGATGGATACAGCGGAACCAATTAGTCAAATTTAATAGTTCCGCTATATGATCCAGATATCTGTCGCTGAATGCCTGTCTATGTGGGTACGATGACCACCACATACCGATCAATTCCATGCGTTTTCGCGAAAGCGAAAACGGGAAACCCGACATTTTATATTCGAGCAAATACGCGCCGGGCGGCTGCGATGGTCGCTTCAATATCTGCCACAGTGTGCGCTGAGGAGACAAATCCGGATTCAAATGCGGAGGGTGCAAAATAAATACCTTCTGCCAGCATACCGTGGAAAAATGCTTTAAATTTTTCGATATCGCAAGCGACCGCCTGTGAGTAGTTCGTTACCACTGGATCGGCGGTAAAAAACAACCCGAACATGCCACCAACAGGGTTAGCTGTCATGGGGACACCCGCCTGGCGGGCTGCAGCGACCAATTCATGACACAATTGCGTAGCGTTCGCGCTGAGATTGCTATAAAAATCGGGTTCAGAGACTAATTCCAGTGTCGCAAGCCCTGCCGCCATAGCAACAGGATTACCCGATAACGTACCCGCCTGGTAAATCGGCCCTAGTGGTGCGAGCTGTTCCATAATGGCTCGTTGGCCACCAAAAGCACCGACCGGCATACCACCACCGATAATCTTGCCAAGTGTTGTCAGGTCCGGTGTAACGCCGTACAGTGCCTGTGCGCCGCCAGCTGCAACGCGGAAACCGGTCATTACCTCATCGAAAATCAGCACGCTGCCCTGTGCATTACAAAGCTCGCGTAGACCATGCAGGAACTCGGGAATCGGCGCGATACAGTTCATATTACCGGCAACCGGTTCGACGATAATGCCGGCTATTTCATCGCCCAGTTCTGCACAGGCGTTCTGCACTGCCGGCAAGTCATTATAGGGTAGTGTGACTGTGTATGCAGCCAGCGCTGCTGGTACACCCGGTGAAGTGGGCACACCGAGAGTCAATGCGCCAGAACCGGCTTTAATCAGCAGTGAATCCGAGTGTCCGTGGTAGCAGCCTTCAAATTTGATAATGATGTTACGTCCAGTGAAGCCACGAGCTAGACGAATGGCACTCATCGTTGCCTCGGTGCCCGAATTGCACATCCGCACTAATGCCATGGATGGCATCATCTCCTGAATTTTACGTGCCATGAGCGTTTCGATTGCGGTGGGTGCGCCAAAGCTCAAGCCATTAGCGACGGTATGCTGTACTGCGCGGACTACGGCTGGATGTGCATGACCAGCAATCATGGGTCCCCAGGAGCCTACATAATCGATATAGCGATGGTCATCCTCATCATAGAGATAAGCACCTTCAGCGCGCTTGAAGAATAACGGTGTTCCACCAACACCACGAAAGGCGCGAGCCGGTGAATTGACACCGCCCGGAATATATTTTTGTGCTTCAGTGAAGAGTTGCTCGGAACGGGTCATAGCAGCATTTCCTTAAGAGGCGAACAAGGCAGTATAACGATGAGCAGTAGTTTGAATATTAGTCTGTGCAAACACACCGCTAATTACCGCAAGCATATCAGCGCCAGCGGTTATAAGCGGTGGTGCGTTGTCGGGGGTGATACCGCCAATAGCAACGATAGGAATATTGAGTGCCACACGCGCTTCACGTACGAGTTGGATAGATGCACGGATACCGGTGGGTTTGGTCGGTGATGAGAAGAAAGCACCAAAAGCAATGTAGTCAGCGCCTTGTCGGGCAGCGTCCATTGCCAGGTCAATCTGGTTATAACAGGATACGCCGATAATAGCCTGTTGGCCGAGCCGGGCACGGGCAGTCGCGACTATTGGGTCATCCTTGCCAAGATGCACACCGGCTGCACTTGTTTGCGATGCAAGCTCGATATCATCGTTAATGATCAACGGAATATGGTAATAGTGACATAGCTTGTTTAGGGACTGCGCCTGTGCAAGGCATTGTTCAAACGCTTGGTTTTTAGCACGATACTGAATCAGGCGAGCACCGCCTAAAATGGCCTGCTCGACAGCATGATTCAATTGTTTGTCGGGAATCAGTAACGGGTCAGTGATGGCGTATAGGCCACGCGAGAGTCGTTTATTCATGTTGGTGTTTTTCGAAGGCTTGCCCAGAAAAATCGATGCGGGAGTTGTTGTCCACAGCCGAGTTGGTAACCATTCTCCAAAGATCGCCAGGTGTAGTCTTGTGCATGATAAAAAACTGAGCAAGGTGGCGCTGATAACGGTATCTCCCGTGCCTGCTCCCGGGCAAGCAGGGCAGCGATAGCCGCTGATAACGTGCAGCCCGATCCATGGTATTCTCCAGACAAGCGTGGCCAGTGATACGTTTCTAATAATCGATTGTCACTGTACAAGGTATTGACGATTTTATCGGTGGGTTCGTGTCCACCCGTAATAAGCACATAGCGGCAGCCCCGTGCTAGTAATGCCATGGCACAATCATGTAGTGTATCGGCTTCGGGGGCGAGCTGACGTGCCTCGATACTATTGGGTGTCAATACTGTAACGCAGGGTAGCAATAAACGCTGAATAGCTTCGATCAACGCAGCATTTGCCAATTCGGTGCCACCACCGGCAGCCAATACTGGATCAAGTACTACTGGAATAGCTGGATAGGTATTGAGCAGTGTATGTAAGGCAAGGGCATTGTCTGTATTGCCGATGACCCCGATTTTGAACGCGGCAATGGGCATGTCATCTAACAGTGCTTGTGCTTGGGCGAGGAGTTGATCGGGTGTGACCGGTATGAGTGCTAGAACATTATGGGTATTTTGGACGGTCAGGGCGGTAATGACGGGTGCGGCATGGCAACTCAAACTCGTAATCGTTTCGATATCAGCGGCGATGCCTGCGCCACCGCTGGGATCATTACCTGCCAATGCCATGACTACAGGGGGCGGGAAGCGGTGTGTGTTTTCAAGTGGATACTCCACAGCGATAGACCTCGGTTCAGGGTGCAAGCTGGAACCCACACATTAATGAAGCAAGATTGTAACAAATTTAGGTGTTGCGCAGTTGGCACGCGCTACGCACGGCTTGCTGTTTTCCACTGTGCAGAAAGAAGATGGATGAGCATCTTTATGAATGAATGACTCCCGCTGAATCCGGCTAAACTTGCGGCGGGTGCTCGCGATGGGTGTCTTTATGAATGGGCGCTACCTTCTGTTTACCGGCACTGCTCCCCGTTATTCAGGGTAGATGAGCGTCTTTATGAATGGATGAGCGGCTTCCTTGATGTTGTCACTGTCAAGGGTACGGTTTGATCAGGGATTTTTCATTCTGTCCAGGGCTTTCAGTGTACCAGAATACACTGCCCCATCAATGCGATTACTTAAGGAGTAAGGTGCGATGAAGAAATACATGTGCTTGATTTGCGGTTTTATTTATGATGAAGCCATGGGTTGGCCTGATGATGGTATTCCAGCAGGAACCCGTTGGGAAGATGTGCCGTTAACGTGGGCTTGTCCTGAGTGTGGTGTATTTAAGGAGGATTTTGAAATGATAGAAATTTAAGGATGGGTGTTGAGATTTATGTATGCTATGTGTCTGCTATGCCATCTAAAGAAGATAATGTATGTATATACGCTATATAGCCGGTGTATTAACGTGGATTCTGTTGGTTGCGCCACTCGCTTCTCAGGCAAGTGATGTACTGATGAAGCGGCACAATTGTTTCGCTTGCCACCAGATGAGCAAGCGATTGATGGGGCCGTCGTTTCAGAGCATTGCCTCTAGATACAAGGGCCAAGAGAATGCCCGGCAAATACTGGCTGGAAAAATCAAGGCGGGTGGTCGGGGTGTATGGGGGCAAATTCCGATGCCGGCAAGCACTAACCTGTCTAATCAGGATCTTGATGCAATGGCTGTCTGGATTCTGGAGCAGGTGAAGCAATAGGTATATTGATATTACTGCTATTAAGCAAAGTCGCTGAAAGCAAACATCTTGAGAACGCCTCTACTATCTGAAAATAATGTTGTGATTGATCTTGGCAAGACGGGGAATAAAAATGGTAGGTATGGCGACTTCTGTAGATCGTATTCAGCTTGAATACGGTGACATTACACAATTGAATGTCGATGCGATTGTGAATGCAGCCAATCATTCATTACTGGGTGGTGGCGGCGTGGATGGCGCTATTCATCGTGCGGCTGGAGATGGTTTGCTGGAGGCTTGTCGCCGCCTGAATGGATGCGAGACCGGTCAGGCCAAAATAACCAAAGGTTACCGATTGCCCGCTCGCTATGTTATTCATACGGTCGGGCCCGTGTGGCAAGGTGGCCACAGTGGTGAGCCAGAGCTGTTGGCGAACTGTTATCGCAACAGTTTACAGCTCGCTGTAGATAACGCGATACATACTATCGCGTTTCCTGCTATCAGTTGTGGTGTGTATGGTTATCCACTGGGTGAGGCAGCACCGATTGCAATTAGGACAATCCGGAACTTCCTGGCTACGGATACTCGGATCAAGAGCGTGTATCTGGTCTGTTTTAACGAAGATATGTACCAAGCGTATGAAGCTGTGCTCAAACGAGGCTGAGGACGGCTTGCTGTTAAGGCGAGGGATTACCAAGATATAGCAAGCACTACGCGTATGGGTTGTTGATGACCATTCAATGGTATGCCAGCTAATGCGAACAATGAGACTGGAAGCAGGCAAAATAATAATAGCCTGGTATTGCCAATCAGGTTAGGTATGGCACACCGCATAACAGTAGATGAAGATGAAGATGAAGATGAAGAACAAACGGCTTATAAATGAAAAACCATACACGCTTACTATTTATACCGGGAAGAATTTAGATTTTACTTTTAAAAATAAAGTGATTGTATCGCAGCACCTGAACCGGGTATAAAGCCTGGCTATTCAGGCACAAGCCGAGAACAAATTCGGCTTGTGAATAGACCGGCGACTGGCTTGCAAGAAGACTGGCAAGTCGAGAAATCAGCTCTCTTGCTGCTGTTTTGTATAAGCCGCCTGTAGCTTTTGCTGGATATCGCCAGGAACAGGATCGTAGTGACTAAGTTCAAGGTTATAGGTACCAAGACCACCGGTCATTGACTTTAACTGTGATTCATAACCGTCCAATTCCGCTAAGGGTACCTGGGCATTGATAATACTGTTTCCCCGTGGTCCGGCATCCGTGCCAGCAATCCGTCCTCTTCGGCCGGATAAATCACCAGCAATCGTGCCAACGCAATCACTAGGCGCATGCACCTCCATATTAACGATAGGTTCCAGGATAATCGGTTTCGCTTTGTTGACAGCATCCATGAAGGCTTCGCGACCGGCTGTTACAAAAGCAATTTCCTTGGAATCGACAGGGTGGTGCTTGCCGTCTGTTGCAACAGCACGAACGTCTTGCATCGGATAACCGGCAATCACACCTTCCAGCAGCGCCTCACGAATGCCTTTTTCGACTGCGGGCAAGAGCGATGTGGGGATAGCACCACCTACCACTTCAGTAGCAAATTCAAAACCGGCATCACGAGCCAATGGTTCAATCCGCAGGAACACTTCACCAAACTGACCTGCGCCACCGGTTTGTTTTTTATGGCGATGATGCCCTTCAGCCGGTTGGCTGACTGTTTCTTTATAGGCGATTTTAGGTGGCTGAGTATCAACCTTGATGTTATAGCGTTGCTCCATCTTTTCTAGGGTGAGCCGCAGGTGCAGATCACTAAGACCACGCAATACCGTTTGCTTGGTGTGGCGGTTATGCTCCAGCGACAAGCAAGGATCTTCTTCCAGCAACTTGTTAATTGTATCGGAAAGCTTCTGTTCATCACCCCGAGCCGTCGCCTGAATAGCCAGTCCGAACAGGGGGGCGGGAAAACGGAGTGGCCGCAAATGGATCTGATCCTCATCATGAGAGTCATGTAACACAGCATCACGGTGAATGTCATCGACCTTGGCGACAGCACAAATATCACCCGGGATGCCGGTAGTCATTTCAGAATGTTCCTTCCCATGAATCTGGAACAAGTGACCGACCTTAAACGGTTTGCGCCCATCACCAATAAACAGCTGGCTGTCTTTGGTTATGGTGCCTTGATGGATACGGAAAATACCAAGCTTGCCAATAAACGGATCAATAATAACTTTAAAGACATGAGCGACTGCGTGCTGTTCTGGATCGGGAACCGCATGTAAGTCTTGAGGCGACTCACCTTCACCCTTGAGAAAGGGCTCTGGATTACCTTCCGTCGGGTTGGGTAACAATTTGGTAAACAAATTCAGTAAGTCATCGATACCTGCACCGGTGCGGGCCGATACAAAACAGATCGGTACCAGGTGCCCTTCACGCAAGGCTTTTTCAAAGGGGGCATGCAGTTGTTCCGGCTGGAGGTCTTCGCCCTGTTCCAGATACAGCTCCATTAATGCTTCATCCACTTCGATGACTTGATCAATCAAGGCCGAGTGGGTGTCGGTGACGCTGGAAAAATCACTGTCTCCGGTCGGATTGAAGAAACAATCCACCACGCTAGAGCTATTATTGGTGGGCAAATTAATCGGTAGACATTCCTGGCCGAACGTTTCCTGAATCTGTTCGATTAACTCCGGTAAATTGATATTTTCAAGGTCGATCTTGTTAATAATAATCATGCGACACTGCTGACGTTCGGCAGCGCGCGCCATCATGCGTTGGGTTACCGCTTCAATCCCTGTTTGGGCGTTGATAACGACAGCCACTGTTTCTACTGCGGGCAGTACCGCAATCGCCTGTCCGAGAAAATCTGGAAAGCCGGGGGTGTCAATCAGATTGATATGCGTATCGTTGTAATCAAGATGAGCCAGTGCAATATCGAGGGAATGTTGATGACTTTTTTCCTGAGGGTCAAAATCACAAACGGTATTCCCTTTTTCAATTGTACCGGCAGAGGTGAGTGCGCCTGCATGGTGCAAAATGGATTCTACTAAAGTGGTTTTTCCTGTTGCGCCGTGTCCAACCAAGGCAATATTACGGATAGATTCGGTGGTATAAGCGACCATCATGGCCTCCTGTTGATTGGGTTCATCCCGCGATTTTTTTAGTTTTCAAAGCATCAAGACATTAGGCTGTCGGTTCGATTAGGTGCGACAAGTCGTCGGTTGACACACAATTTGATAAATCTGCATGACCGGCGTCTTTCTCCCCGGGATTAAAGAGTGATCGTGCTGAATACCTGACTTAGCAGCCGGAACGCTGAAGTAGGGTTATCAAGGTGTTATCAACTCGTAATGCCTGGCATTTGAAAAGTCTACAGGAAAAAAGGCATTCTCAGCCAGAATCGCCATGTTTTTGTCATCTTGGTTTCATGCGGATCTGGAAATACCGGCATACCCATCCGAATGGTAAACGCCAAACCAACCCCACTCTACCAACGAACCTACCCGCAACATAAGCTACAGCCTCTGCCATCGAGGAGGCGCTTATGCCAAAAATCGTTCGTACAACTGGCCGCAGCGCTCTACTGATTTTAAGCAGTCCGGTCTTTCTCAAAAACAGTTTTGCAAGCAGCATCAGATCAATCCGCCCTATTTTAGCGCCAGGCTTTCCAGGTACAAGGCGCGGGAAGCAGGTGCGTTTGCGCAAGTTATGGTAAAGCCAGAGAGTCGTTTGCCGCAAAGCTTTGTACTGGAAGTTGGGTATTGAAAGTCCATTGCCCGCCAGAGGCTTCAATACCCGCGTTTGCGTTGCGGATTAAGGCGCTGGCATGATTGAGTGGTCTCCTTCAGTGCCGGTGTACCTGCACCGCGAGTCGGTAGACTTTCGCAAAGCGATTGACGGTCTGGCGGTGATTGTGGCTGACAACATGGCGCTGGACTTCTACAGCCAGTGCGCTGTTTGTATTTTGCAATAAAAACCGCTCTCAGCCCAAAGTGCTGTATCGGGATAGCACAGGGTTTGCGCTATGGCAAAAACGACTTGAAAAAGACAAGTTCAAGTGGCCAAGGAAAGAGGTACATGAAACGCTGTTGATCGATCACGAGCAGTGGCAATGGCTGTTGCGCGGTGTTGATTTTACCCAAAATCACTGATTGAGGTTAAGGTCGCAGATACACATCAAAACGTGTGTTAGGTATCCTGATCTGGAAGTTGGGCGCGAGCGGTGTGAGTGTTGGTGCGGATTGAGGACGTTTGACCACAACGCGCCGTCGTGTTGCCTTGAGAGCCGCATGCAGCAAGGCAGGTGTATCCAGATCGTCACCCACTAAAAGACGTAGCAGCCGCATACCCTTGCCGACCTGGGCAGATTTGCTCCGATGTGGGTACATAGGGTCAAGGTAGACAGTATCAGGGCGTTGCGCCTCTGCAAGTGAGGCCAGGTAATTTTGGCTATTGGCCGTATGCAGTTGCAACCGTTCCGTAACCAGTTGGCCAATTTCCGCATCGTGTGCAGCGCGTTGCAATCCATCGTGCAGCAAAGCGGCGATAATCGGCGAACGCTCCACTAACTTCACCTGGCAACCCAAACAGGCTAGCACGAAAGCATCACGGCCGAGACCTGCGGTTGCGTCGATGACCTTAGGCACATATTGACCTTTGAGCCCAACGGCGCGTGCCAGCGGCTGTTGGCGACCGCCTCCGAAACGTCTTCGGTGTGCCACAGCGCCCGCTGCGAAGTCCACGTAAACAGGCCCGGGGGCGTGAGTACCAAGTTCTCGCAATTCGAGCCGTTCGTTGCTGAATGCCAATAAATGGGTGTATTGAGTTGTCGTTGCGGAATCAACGATTACGGGTAGGTTGAGTTGCTCAGCCAGACGAGCTGCTGCTTCTTGTTTTTTCGGGTGATCTGCGGTGACTGCGAGCTGCGGGAAAGGCATGAGTAATTGTTAAGTGGCATTACGCAACAGTATGACACCCTTTTCAAGGGTTATCGGTGTTGTTTGGAACGGTGCGGTTTTATTTTATCTATTGCAGTACGGATGGCTACTGGATCGTCAATTTGACGCATAAGTTTGCCGATGTATTGCAATTGCCGCTTGTGCCCGCCGCGTTGTGGAGTAGCTTGTGCTAATTGTACCGCTGCCAATAAATCGTCTGGTAAGGGAATATGCTTGAGCTGTGTTGGTGTGAGTTGAACCAATTGTTCACCTAGCGCCTGTAGTGCGGTAGCTTCCCGCTTACGCTGACTTTTGCTGGGAGGTAACGGTATTTCACTGTCGGGAAAATTGTCAAATTCTTCGGTATTCATAACAAATATAGCCAGGCTCAGATAAAATGGTTTAAAGGACATCATTGATGAAGAGTTCATCGATGGAGCAATAGCGTTGTTTACGGACGGCTTTGGCGTATGCCCATTGATGTTCGATCAGATTGAGGTCCGGTGAATAGGCAGGCAGGTACTCGAGGCGATGACCGGCGTTGCCCGGCGCGTCCTTGATGTCCTGTCGTTTGTGGAACGTGGCATTGTCCATGACGATCACCGATGCGGGTGGTCATTGG
>PDTV01000005.1 GCA_002747185.1 Candidatus Contendibacter odensensis | reverse complement strand
AACCTGATTCCAGGCCGGTAAACCGGCTTGATTCCCAGCAAGCGAATGCGGGCATTTGGCGGCTCTACCTCTACCGTTAAACCGTATTCCTTCGGTTCCCTCTCCAGCGTGACCGGTACCGCCACATCTTTATCTACAATAGTAACTGTCACCTGCGTAGCGATATAACCTGCTTTGGCAACCTCTACAATGTAACTTCCCGGCAAAAGTTTTACACCGGGCTTATACGTTATATCCAAATCCTTCAAACGTATTGCAGCATCAACCGGTTTTGATCGCACTGTCAACCCAAAACGATCTTCTTTTTTCTCAATTTTCTCCAGCTTAACCGGCACCGCCACATCACTATCAGCAATCGTGACGGGAAGTATTTTAGTCTTATAGCCTTTCCGGGAAACTTCAACCTGATAGCGGCCTGATTCCAATTCCATACCCGAGCGGTAAACCGTTTCGCTACCAACAAAACGAATCTTTGCATCAGCCGGCTGCGACTGGATCGCCAATCTATATTTGGCCTTCTCCAGAACGACGGTGACAGTCACATCGCGATCATTAATGATCACCGATTGCTGGCGTGGTACATAGCCAGAGCGGGTCACTTCAAACTGATACTCCCCTGCTGCCAGCGCGACTCCCGGACGATAGGCTACCGAAGTCTGCAACAAGCGCACATTGGCATCTGTCGGCCTGGTTTTGACTATTAGCGCATAACTTTTTGGCGTTTCTGGCGGCGCTGTAATGGCCAGCGCCAATTGATAAACATTAATCTGAATATCATCAAGATCCTTACCCTGAATCTGACCGCCACGCAGCAATGCCGCTGTTTTAGTGTCAATGAGCCGTGTTGTGACGTTAATACGATTACCCAGTTTGGACACTTCGCCGATAACTACCGCGTCCAGCTTGAATTCCTTTCCAAGCTCAGCGGATGTCTTTGGATCAAGCAGACCTGTTGCTCCCAACTCCTGGGCTTTGGCAATCTTGGCTACTGAGCGTAGTGATAAACGATCCTTAAGCGCAAAATGACGGGTATTAGCAAGTGCCAAAGACATTAAATCAGCGATAATGGCACCTGTATGTTCAGGAAGATCGCCGCGCACACTGAACTCAACCACTGCGACTTTCTTTGGTTCCTCAGATTGAGCGCCCATCGCGCACATCGAAACGCACCCCAACACAAGCAGCGCGAGTAACCGCAACCTCATACGGTGAGTCACGCACCGTAAAATCCTGTCTGTAGCACACCCACAGTCTTTAATCATCGAGTTGCTCAGGGCTCCAGTACCAAACGAAATCCCAAGTCAAAACTTGCTAATTGAGCGGTAATTGGAAACCGGTAAGCAAAGCGCAATAAACCTGGGTAGACATTCCACGACCCACCTCTGACGACACGCTGAACTGTTAGCGGCGCATCCAGATCAATACAGCGCGTTTCAGCGCCTTGATAGCCACTATCGTACCCTGAACACGTCCACTCCATCACATTCCCCAGCATATCGTGCAAGCCAAAAGCATTAGCTGCATATTGAGCCACCGGCGCACCCACAACATGATCATCCTTACAGGGGTAATGCGGCCAATGTGATACTCTATTGCTATGCGCTGTCTCATCATAAATATTGGCATATTGACAAGACTGGCTTTTATCATTCCAATCATAAGGAGTTGTTTTCCTCCCGCGTGCTGCATATTCCCACTCCGCCTCAGTCGGCAAACGAAACCGCAAGCCTGTCTGCCCGGATAGCCAATTAGCGTACATATTGGCATCACGCCATGTCACTCGTACCACAGGTTGATCGTCTTTATTCAGGCTAAAGGTCTCGAAACGACCGCTATCATGATCAGACATAAATTTCCGATACTGGGCATTTGTAACTTCCGTCCTGGCCATCCAGAAACCGTTAAAACAGATTCGATGCAAGCGTTCGTTAGCGTTACGTTCCTTATCTGTTTCCGGACTACCCATATCAAAACATCCAGGCTTTACCCAGACAAAACGGGTACCGGTCAACACCTCGGTATAATCCTTTCCGGCTTTCGGCGCTATTTCGTCTACAGGATTTGGTTCACCAGACTGGCCAATCTGGGGCTTTACAGGAAATGGCCTATCCAACCATAGCCAGATACCTGTACCACCAATCAGCGCTGTTACCAACATCATGCCGATAATCCATAATCGACCCTTTTTAAACAATAGCGTTTGCCAAAAGCCGGTTTCTGGCTCCACAGGTAAATTGTTGTCACTACGAGGTGATTCCGGGCGTAGTGGCGGCAATTCCAGATTGACTGTCGATCCGGCTTCATCCTCCTGAGTTTGCTCCAATGCAGCTCTCATCTGCTCAATGTTCTGAAAGCGCTTCTCAGGGCGAACAGTCATAGCCTGATCAATAAGACGCAGCAGGCTCGGACTGTATTTACCTGCCGCAACCTCACTCGCAGGCGGCAGTGGATCATCCAGCACTCGGGCCGGTGCTTCGATTGGTGCGCCCCCAGTCACACAGTGATAAAGAACCGCACCCATTGCATAAATATCAGTCCAGGGGCCATAACTCTTACCGTCGACCAGATATTGCTCAATCGGTGAATAACCGGGGGAAAACACGCTGGTCACACTTCGACTGCGCCGACCAAGTGCCTGACGGGCTGCGCCAAAATCAATCAGGATGGTGCGTCCATCTGAGCGTTGATATAGGTTGGCCGGTTTGAGATCACGATGCAGATAGCCACGAACATGAACCGCGTCCAACGCCGGTAATATATCGCTGATAATCCGACGGATATGGGCCTCGGATAGTGTATTTCCTCTCGCTAGAATCTCGCTTAGCGCCCGACCTTCCTCATACTCCATTACAATGTAGGCCGTACCATTAGCTTCAAAGAAGTACAGCACCCGCACTACACCAGGATGTTTGAGATCAAATAAAATCTTGGCCTCACTAAGAAATCGCTGTAGACCCCAATTGTAACAGGCCTCCTCACCAGCCTCGGAAGTTGGCAAGCCACCCTGGGTATTCGCCAGAACGTGTGTTCTATCACGATACGACCACTCGACCGGAAAATACTCTTTGATTGCCACACGATTTAGCATTACCTCGTGTACTGCCTTATAGGTAATCCCAAAGCCGCCCGCACCTAACACGGACTCTATACGATACTGGTAATGCTCAAAGACATACCCAATAGGCAAAGAATTAGATTTATTGGTGGTCATGGCTTCCTATCACGGCATTGACCTGCACAACAGCATACATCCCGGCATACTCAGCATTTATGAAAAACTCGACTATCCACTTACGGTAACTCTCGTACCAGCCGAAATCCTAGAGAATAATTTTGATCCTGAGGATCATCCCGATGTCGTTCTGCTGAGCGGATACTACGCGGTTCATCGTTCCATGAACCGCCTCGTATCACAAACTGCCGATCTGCTGTCGGCTCCTGGCAACGCTGAATCGGGGCACGGTACTGCTCATCATACAGTGTGCAAGTCCATTCCAATACATTACCGGCCATATCATGCAAGCCAAAATTATTACTGTGGTATGTACCTACAGGTGCCGTATAAATATAACCATCGCGACATTTCATCGCAGGCCAACCGACATACAATTCTTTACCATCCAGATCCGCTGCATTTGCATATAGACAACCCTCATCAGGATCATTGCCCCAATAGCGACTGGACTTTACACCAGCACGTATCGCATACTCCCATTCCGCCTCGGTCGGTAACCGATAACGATGCTTGGTCTGCTTGGACAGCCAATCAGCGTAAGTCTTCGTATCTTGCCAACTCACATTAATGACAGGTCGCCGGCCACGCCCCCATCCATTATCACCGGGACGCACCCGACCACTCGCAGCGGCAAAACGGTCGTATTCATGAAACATCACTTCATATTTGCCAATAGCAAATGGTTTTTTAATCTGTACCAGATGCCGTGCTTCGTCCTTATAGCGACCTCGCTCACTTAATGGTGATCCCATCATAAAATGACCGGCAGGTATCATGACCATCTCTGGACCCAGTGAGCCATCGGCAAGGCGATCCTGAAACACGCGGTTACGTGGCGCCAAACGTGCCAGAGCCTTGGTCGCTGAGGCGCGATATCGACAGACAGGCGCACATCGACTTAAATATTCCCAATACGCTTTACGGGTATTTTCCTGTCGTGCTATTGAAAACGCCTGACTATCCTTTTGTTCAGCGGTCTTCTGGACACCTGCTTCCTGTAAAGCCTCGCCTAATATTTTCAGCTCCGGCAAATCAGGCTGTAATGCCAATGCTTTTCTATACCATTTTTTACTACTGGCCAATTTCCGTTTTTGCAACTCGTTTTCAGACAACGTAATCCAGGCGCGCGCTATCCGCCGCCGCCCCTGAACCACATAGGTTTCATCCGATGCCAGCTTTTCCAAAACGTCCAGTTGTGCTAGGGCCTTGCTACCATTATTACCCTTCTTGCCCTGCTCCAGTGCCATTATATGCGACTCAAATTGCTTCTTTATTGAGGCTACCTTCTCTTGAAAAGCAAGCTTTTCAATCGCTTCTTTTGCCTCTTGCCCATAACCGCAGCGTGGGCAGCGTTGCAGGTACAATTGATAAGCCACCTGCGTATTTTCTCGTTGCGCAGATTCAAACGCACGCCGATCGGCCTCATATTCTGCATTTTCTTCTCGACCGGCATACCTCCATTTATCCTGTTCAGCAGGACTTACAGCAGGTTGCGGTCTGGCCTCAACAGGAGATGGCTGTTCAATTGGTGGACCCACTTCTGGTGACTGAGCCTTGTAGGCAAACAGCCCAGCGGTGCCCGCAAATACCGCGACACCAACCCCCGCGACCAGCCAGCGATACTGCGCCAGAAATGAAGGCTTTCGCAATTGCTGAGCCGTCTTTCGTACTCGCTGTGCCTTCTCCAGAGAAGCAACAAACGCACCTGCTTCAGCTGGACACAGTTCACTTGGATATGCCAAACCTTGCCGCAAGGTGCGCCAGGCCTCATCAGTGAGTCCCGGTGGACGCGAAATAACATTGGGATAGTGTGCTTGTACCTCATAGGCACTACGCCCAGACAGCAGCCGATAAATCAATAATGCTAATGCGTAAACATCACGACGAAACATGGTCTTAGATGACGCTGATTCAGCCGTGGTTTCTGCCGATAAGCTCTTAACACTGAAGAGTACGCTACGCGGTTCATGAACCTCAGTCGCCACACCAAACCCCAGCAATTTAACTTCACCATCGGATGAGACAAACACCGAATCCGCATCCAGATGCTGGTGCGCTAATCGGTGCTCCTGGTGGGCATAATCCAACGCAGCAGCAACTGGACGCAACCATTGCACTATGGTTCCCCAGGCAAACCCTTCAGTGCCCTTCTGCTCAATAAGCTGCTCTAAAGTGGAACCTTTTTGGGAACTCACATATCCCATTTCAACAAATGGCCACCCACCAGCACCCTGCCGCCAACCGTAAATTTTCACGATATTTGGATGCGTGAGCTTAACCGCTAAATCCACACGCGCCCGTACCTTAGCCAGATAGGTCCGCAAACCCACCAGATCCGCTCGTACTGACCGTTCATCTTCATTTGAACCAACACCAGCTGTCGATATACGCTGATCAGGGCGAAATACCTTGACCACACGAAAAGCTTCAGCCAGGCCAATAAGCTGTGCCAGCCAAACGCGCTGATGACCACTCAAATCGTGTAACAAACGCACACGGCATTCAGGTGGCCCGATCACAACACCGGGCACAAGCTCATTCACATGGGCGTCATCGTCCATCAACGTATCCGCGATATCTGAACCCGCCGCGCTCAATAACGCTTCTATGGATCGTGCTAGCGCGGCTTCATCCAGATCACCGGCCAAATAAGCGTCTGCCAAATCTTTTATTTCTGCTTCGAGTTTGATGTCCATACGCTCAATCTGCCTATTTGATCCGCAAAATGTCACACACCACTAGAGATTTCATAACAGAACCACCTAAATTGCACCAACATGTAGATTAACGTTTCTAGTCTAGCAGAAGCATAAAATGCTCTACTATTGATAAGCCATTTTATGTCCTAGACTAATTGTCCATACTTGCCACCTGTTACAATGGCCGAAACTGATGCAAAATAACCATAATGCTCATCCTCATATCATCGGTAGTACCTGCCTGGATTCTGCTGCTGAGCAGGGATCGCATCGCGTGCAATACGATATCGCCGTACGCTCTTTGTGCTCGCCAACAGGCCAAGGTCGTCGCGAAAATCAGGACAACTATCTCATCATTGACGGACAGGGGTGCGCTCGGTTTCTAAGCAGCGAACTGGAACACTGTATACAAGCCTCCAACTGGCCTGCCAACCACCAACGCGTGGCAGTACTCGACGGCATGGGAGGCCACACCCATGGTCGAGAAGCTGCCGAACAACTGGTTGAAGGTGTATTAAATATTCCGGCAACGTGTGACCTCAACACCTTGAACGAGGCGCTCAGCGCACTGCACCAAAAACTGCACGAACAATTTCACTCAATGGGACTCGATTCGGGTTGTACTATGGTATTACTCGAAATTCCTCCTGCTGACTCGCCGGCCTTGCTCTTCCATGTGGGTGATTCTCGCCTTTACGCTATCGATAAACAGAAAGTCCGGTATCTGACTATTGATCATGTACCCGCTACTCACATGGCCATACTGGGCTTGATAGATAAATCCAAGTGGACTCGGCAAGTGCATGAGCGACCCGGCTCACAGCTTAGCCAAGCTTTCATACTCGGTACCACGATGAATACATCGCATCCATTTAAAGGTGTTATTACGCCTGAGCTTTTTGAACTAAAAGGGGACAATATTCCACCATTCCTACAAGGACTTGATGACCGCCGTCTGATCACATTGGACGCCGATACGCTCTATTTATTGGCCAGCGATGGACTCTGGAACCTGCGCTATCCCCAACGCTTCATCAGTCGCTGGTCCGAACTGCTGCTGCAACCACAACGTTCTCTTGAAGAACTTCTTGACACACTCTTAGCGGAGCTGGCCAAAACTATCCAGCAACAACGCTCCCAACCGGATGATAATTGTACAGCCGTGCTGATCCGTAAATCAGTATCGACCACGCAACCAGCTGCCCCCAATAAAAACCCTGACTAACTAATATTTGAGGTATTTTATTTTGAAGACCTGGCATATTCTGCTGGCGCTAATGGTGCTGATAATCATTACATTCATGCAGCCGCTAGTCACATTTCTGGGGAGCTTGGCACTACTGCTGGCAACAGGGGCTTTTATATTCCGCGATTTGCCACCAAACCAACAAGAAGTAATAGAACAACGAGTACTTGGCTGGTTACATCGAGTGCGTGGCAACACTAGGCCTACTGCATTGCCGCGTAGTAACCAGCCGTACACATCAGACCAACCACCCACCAAACGGGCACGGCGCACAAAGAAAAACAACACCAAAGATAGCCGCACAATCAACGATATACCACCATCAACGCCTGCATCTTCAACCCTATCCAGTAATGAATCAACATCCCCAACACATGGCTAATTTTTCAATTCTGGAAAACGACGGGCAATAATGTAAGTAATTCATTCTGGCCTGCATTTGTCACCAACGATATACGGCTCATGCTGTTGTCATGTGCCTGGTGCTACTGAAATAACCTCATACAAAGCTGTTATCAAAAAAGCGTTGAACATCCAATGATGTTCAACACTTTTACTAAATCCTTAAAGAATCTAAAGATCGGAATAATTTTCAGACCTGCACCGACATATCTGTACGGGTACGCAGAATTGCATAAATTTCATCTTTTAAATGTAGTCGTTGCTTCTTCAGATCTTCAGTATAAAAATCCGAATGATTTTCAATCTGTAGCTCAGTACGTTCAACTTCATCATTGATTTGATGATATTCATCATACAATTGTGCAAACCTTGAATCCTCAGCCTTCAACTCAGCAATACGGTTCTTGTATTCAGGAAACTCATGAAACAAATCGTGACTTTCTCCAAGCATAGGGGCACCCTCCTGATTATTATTACGAGCGGATGACTTTTTTGTGTCAACCGAGTATAGCATTGCCGCTACCATGAATGACCCAAAACGGGTACTTGATGTGAGGCTCCACGCCATGATGGACTCACTTTATTCCTTCCTGCTGGCGCTAGCGCTACTCATCACCTATTCATGGCTTTGTCAGCACAACGTATCCCTTGCCGGAACGCACCCACTTGCCACCAGGGTTTACGATTGCCCTGTTTACTAAATAGTGTCGTCAATTTTTTACGCCATAAGCCGATGCACCGGATGTGGACAACGGCAAGGAATGAAGCAGTATTTTTGGCATAGTAGGTGGCCATGCCGCGCCACCGGCAAAAACGGTGCTGTGTATTAGTTTTCCAATCCCCCATCAAGGGGCAGATCACGCCACGGCGCCCCAATGCGTAACCAGAGAACAGCGTTGATAAATAAACGATTATCCATTGCAGGTCGCCCTACCTTGCCCGTACCTCGCGGCAAATGCAGTTCTAATCATACCCGGAGCGTATCGTCGATGCGCTGTTATATCGTCTATCCTCCATGGCATGATCCAGAGACTCTCTAATCGTAGACTTATTGGCTTGACGATACTATCTAGGATCATTTGCAGTTGTATAAGGTGCTAGTATCTTTTCAGAGACGATCCAGATTTATCTGGTTTCGTCAATAGTTTAACAACCTTTTTGCAATATAGGAAACTGTCCATGTCCGTTCCTAGCGATCTGCCAGTGTGGCAGGAACTGAAAGCCCATCATGCTGCCATCACTGATATACACATGCGTGATTTGTTTGCTGCTGATCCCAAACGCTTTAATAGGTTCTCACGGCATTTTGGTGATCTGTTAGTGGATTTTTCCAAGCACCGCCTTACCCAGGAAACCTTTGATTTATTAGTTAAATTGGCTCATCAGGCACAAGTACCTGCCTGGATTGAGCAAATGTTTAACGGAGAATTGATTAACCATACTGAGGGACGTGCTGCATTGCACATTGCGCTACGTAATCGTAGCAATCGCCCTATTATGGTTAAGGGTGAAAATGTGATGCCCGGCGTTAATAGCGTGCTGGAGCATATGCGAAAGTTTTCGGATCAGATTCGGCGTGGTAAGTGGCGCGGTCATACCGGCAAGCGTATCCGTGATGTTGTTAACATTGGTATCGGCGGTTCTGATCTAGGGCCAAAAATGATCTGTCAGGCCCTACAGCCTTATGGCGATCCTACGTTACGGATGCACTTTGTATCCAATATTGATGGCGCACATATCAGTCATATTCTGGCAGAGTGTGACCCGGAAAGTACATTGTTCATCGTTGCCTCAAAAACCTTTACGACTCAAGAAACCATGACAAATGCACATACCGCCCGTGCATGGCTTATTGAGGAACTCGGTGAAGAATCGGCGGTTGCTAAACACTTTGTTGCCGTATCTACGAATGCCGAGGGTGTGAGCAAGTTTGGTATTGATACGGCTAACATGTTCGAGTTTTGGGATTGGGTAGGTGGGCGCTACTCACTATGGTCTGCGATTGGCCTGCCTATTATGGTCTATCTAGGGATAGAGAACTTCATAAAACTGCTGGAAGGCGCACATGCGATGGATGAGCATTTTCGTACCACACCAGTTGAAGATAATCTGCCAGTTATTCTGGCACTGCTGGGTGTCTGGTACATCGACTTTTTTGATGCCGATGGTCATGTGATGCTGATTTACGATGACTATTTACGTTCACTGGCAGATTACTTGCAGCAGCTGGATATGGAAAGTAACGGCAAGATCGTTGATCGTGAAGGCCAGATCGTGAAAGTCAATACCGGCCCCATTCTGTGGGGAGGGTTAGGCAACAACGGTCAACATGCTTATTATCAGTTACTGCACCAAGGAACCCATTTGGTTCCTGCTGATTTTCTGGCTCCAGCACAAAGCCCAAATCCAATCGGCGACCATCACCAGAAATTACTGGCTAACTGTTTGGCGCAATCTGAAGCGATGATGATTGGTAAAACGGAAGCGCAAGCGCGTGCCGAGCTGGAAGGACAGGGTATGACAGGTGAGAAACTGGAAGCGTTGTTACCCTATAAAATCTTTCCTGGCAACCGCCCTAGTACCAGCCTGTTTTACCGTCGTTTGACACCACAAGTGTTGGGTTCACTAATTGCACTCTATGAGCATAAAGTCTTTACCCAAGGTATTATTTGGAATGTGAATTCCTTTGACCAATGGGGTGTCGAGCTAGGTAAGCAATTGGCAAATATGATCCTGCCAGAGTTGAAAGGCGAGCGATCAGCTGAGGGGCATGATGCCTCGACAGTCGGGTTGATCAAATTCTGTCAGGCAGCAAATTGATGGTTGTTGGCCACGCCTCGTCATCCGGAGAGGTATGGCCATCTTGCCTTGATCTTTTTGGACAGGCCGGGGTACCGGCCTGGATAGTGTCGTCAAACTAATGAGCCTACAATCAGAGTGTCTCTGGATCACGCCATGGAGGATCGACGATATGCTATATCCAATCCGCTCCGGGTATGATTAGAACCGCATCCGTCGTGAGGTGTGGTTATTAAAGCGGGACGACCTGTAACGGATGATGGATATAGCGGAACCAATTAATCAAATTTAATTGGTTCCGCTATATCCTCAGTAGTCAAGCCGACTCGACTACAAGGCAACTTCTGTAATCAGACCCATGATTGAGAGTAAAGAAAATAAACAATCACTTATCTCAGGGCATGTAAACAGCAAATATCACGATCACCCTGCCTCCTGATCGCTGACAAAACCCGCCAGATAATTGTCCAGCAACGACCCGGCCACATCCGGTATCGACCGTCCACCGGCAATCTCCAGTTTGCGGTCAAAACCCAGAATGCAAACACCATGAATACCACTCCACAGGGCGCGAGCAGCCAGCGCTATATCCTCTGCGGAAGCATGCGTACGAAGTAGCGCCAGCTCACGCTGTACCAATCCAAACATCTGCGTCACTTTCTCGGTGGCAAGCTCAGGAGTGGGTTCCCCTTCCGGTAGGCGATGCTGGTAAATCGCTAACCAGCGATGGGTCTGGGTCAGTGCAAAATCGATGTATGCATCGGCTAATGCTCGAAGCGCAACAACCGGTGGCGGACGGTCAGCAACTGCATCCAGCAGTCGCTGATGCAACGCCACCAGTGTCCGTTCATTCATCTGAACAATCAAATCATCGAAGTTGCGAAATACCATATATAAACTGCCAACGGTATACCCAATGCGAGCAACAACCTTACGAGCGCTTAAGCCGTCCAAGCCATTTTCGGCGACCAGATATTCCGCAGCTTGCAGCGCGATTTCGCGCAATTCATCACGAGTATGTTCGTTACGCCTTCCCATGAAATTCTCCGTATGCGGGATCACCTAGTCACGCCACTTTCGCAAGAGCATGTAAAGGTCAGGATAAAAGACTTTCAGATCAGCACGTGCCTGGGCTTCCTGCATCACCTGACGCAACAGGGCATTACCAAGGGAGACACGCTGCTTGAGAATATCGGCTTTAATTTGGCTCAACACTTCAGAGCCTTTTAGTAGCTCCTGTTCAATCAGGTGTTGCTGTTGAGCATAGCGCCGATGCAGCATATTGATCGCAGCAGGTGCAACATTTTGGTTGGGATTATAGCGGAAACCACGCTCCAGCTTTTGTCGCCAAGATAGTAATGTCGCCAATCTTTGGCGACCGAGGTGATGGCCAAAACCAGGTACTGAGCGCAGTGCATCCTCGGCAATATCAGCCGCTGTTTCAATTCCATAGGAGGCCAATACCATTCGGTCGGTCGTATGAATACCTACCAGATCAGCCGTATGAATAAAGTAACCTTCCAGAAAGGTGCGTAGCTGATTTTGATATCGGTGGGTCTCCAGATCCTGCAACGCTTGCCGATGCTCGGCACTAAGCGCCTTATGGCGCTCATACAGAACATTCAGCTCATGGCGCTTATTTAAAAAGGGTTGCTCACTGGCTCGCTGCTGCCAGGCGCCTTGTAACCGGGCGCGTTCACGTCGTGCCGCCAGCAATACCTGGCGGCGACGCTGATATTCCTGACGCACGGCATTCCCTCGTATCAGCATCCAGGCGGCCAGTGCCAGGGGTAACCATAGCCAGGCCAACAATGGAAACATCACGATAGCTAGCCACAGCGTCGTCACGACTAATGCCATCCTGATCCAGTTACCCCGTTGTACCCGTTTCAGGGATGCTGGCAAAGGTATTGGCTCCATCGGTTCCGAATCAGCGGGTTGCGGCGCAATCGCGCGATCCGGTGGTGTGATTGCAAGCACCCGCTTCCAGACTCCCTCCAGATCAAAATGATGCGGTGTAGTCAGGTCTGAGGTAGACACCAAAGACGCAAAAAAACGGGTTCCTCCCTCCTGTTCCAGTAAACACCAGGGGCAATTTTTTTGCTCTTTTGGGTATTTATGATCACGGTTTTGATGACAAACACACAGATTGGCGCCAAGTTTTTCCAGAGCTTTCAGCCACTGCTGCGCGGTAGGGCGACCTCGATTGGGGTCAGGTGGTGCAAAAGCACGCTCAAATAGATTAGCAACAGCTTCAGGCAACACATCCATTGACAAGCTGTGCGGCGGTGCATCCATCGACCAAATAGGGGCAAAGCGGCCGAAAGCAAAACGAAATTCCTTAATAGCCTGTTCAATGGGCATATCGCCCTTACCCCGATAGCGTCCAGCAAAAGGATGACGGCCCATAAATAGTAGATGAAAACACAGTACAGCCAAACCAAAATTGTCATGATTTGGAGTACGCTTTAAGCCATAAAATGAACGCTCCTGCAACTCTGGCGCGGTAAACTGCAATACACCGACATTACAAGGAAAGAGTTGGTTATCCGCACTGATCTGAAAAGAATCACAGTCAATCAGCCTGATGAGCGCTTGTGTCGAGACCACTACATTGCCAGGATTAACATCACCAATAATATGATTATGAGCATGAATGGTCTCAAAAGCACTGCTTAAATTGCGAGCGGCATGCACCAAGAAAGACCAATCAGCATGCGGAAAAATGCGTTTGCGATGCGCTGGGCCGTAAAGATTATGAATCTCATGATAGCCACTGAGACGACGCATCACAAAACCACAGACAGCACCATCAACATGTGTATGCAATACATCCACCGGCCACGCTGAAATCTCTTGCAAACTGGGGTGTGTCTGCCGAACCATCCCTTCCAGCTTTAGTATTCTTTCTGTATTAAGCGGTTGATGATAAATCTTGGCCACAAAACCAGGACGACCGGCAATCTCATACACTGAACCTTCGCCACCACGCCCTAATTGCCGCCCCAACACAACGGTATTACCGGCACTACTCTGTAAGCGTGTCACCGGAACTCTACCGAAGGTTCGTGGCAGCAGTTGTCGATTTCAATGCAGCCGCACGCGCGGCCAACACCAGCGTTTTATCATCACGGGTTCGTTGATTAATCGCTGCTCCAGCCAAAAAACCTGCCAGTGCTGATTCCAGCATCTTAGGCGCCTCATCCTCATCGTGCTGGTAGCAGGCGTGTAATTGCTGGAACAAGGGGCGAAAAAATGGTGCATATCCCTGGCGATGCTCATAATCCAATGCCAATCGTTGCAAACCATCGGTCAGTAGCGCAATCTCGGTCACTGACTCAAATACAACGGCCACCTCAAGCCGTTTCATCGCGTCGGAATCAGTGGCAAACCAAGTTTCATTGGGATACTGACCGTTATGGGGCCAGAATTGCACCCGATAACGCCCTTTAGAACCCAGCACGATTGCGCCATCGCCAATTTGCAACAGCAGCGCCCGATCCGTAAACAGCGCCGCTGCCAATACAGTGCAAGCAAATTCATTGATGCTCAAACCGGTATCAGTAGCGCGTTGTCCCAGTACATTACGGATACGGCCCAGTAACCGCCTGCCATTGATTTGATACCATCCATGATTTGACACTGTATCCAGCTGCTCGGTCATCGCCTCCAACAAGGTGGCACAGGCTAATATCGCACCATCGCGGGCTTTTTGGGCGCTGCCTGCACCATCGGCAGCAACCAGCAGCAGTATCGGCTCACTACCTGGACGTTCAAGTAACCGCACTGCACAAGCATCCTGGCATTCGATACCTTCATTCAGATGGGCCACTCCAGCGACACTGGCATGGACAAATTGCCAGTTACCGCATGTACTCATACTGATGCCCAACCGTCTGGGGTTGTTGGGTTTGATAGTGGTACATCCATATCAGGCACTGAACGCGAAACGGACCGCATCGAATTTGATAGCCATTGGAATAACTCACGGAAACGCAAACCACGCAGTCGCAATGGCTGACGAACAGCAATTTTGCCTAAAATGTCCATATTGGCATCACCAACCCCAACGGCGAAAAAAGCGAAAGCACGGGTTTCTTCACCCTTGCATACCTCATCTGCCACTCCACGCCAATCATCGGTAGGGCTACCATCAGTAATAAGAAATATCCAGGGACGAAAGAATGGGATACCGTTTTCACGGTACAATACCTTACGCCGACTGAGCAATTCCAGTCCTTGCTGTATTGCAGCACCCATCGGGGTATCTTTCTCTGCCTCTAGTTGCGGTGGCATAAAGTGTTCGGCGGTTTGGAAGTCATTAATCAGCTGCACCGGACCAAAGCTGATGATAGCGATTTCGACGCGTTTAGCGGCCAGGCTATCGCCAAGCAGCTCTTCCTTAAATACTTCCAAACCCTGGTTGAGTTCATTGATCGGCTCACCGTTCATCGACCAGGAGTTATCCAGTAACAATACACAGGGACAACGCGGCTCCGGGTTATCTGCAAATTCAACAACACTAAAATCCATATCAAAAGGTTTTTGTAAGGAAAGATCGTCATTCATATTCCCGATTCCCTTGGCGAATGTGGAGAGGGGTGATATACACTGTGGATATGCTGAATATAGCGCAATGTAGACAGATTACGGACACGTTGGCGCCGCCGGGTATCCGGTATCATTGTAAACATGATGCCATCAAGAATTCAGTACGCTGACCTCAAACTTCATGGCTGAAGACAAGGTAAAAACAGTCCTTAGAAAGGACTTGCCATACAACTATATAGTCTAGTAGCCCAGATGGAAAAACAGGATGATAATATAATGCGAATGTGGGTAAAAGGAATAGCGTTGATCGCTATGTTTTTGGGTGCAACAGGGCTGATTGTCACATTATATCAACTGAACGCACAGCTAAGTCAGATGGAGAAAATCGCTGGCAACACGACACAAAGCAAAATGGATAGACGGCTCAGTCAAATAGAAAATGCCATCAGCAAACAGCAGCAAGATGTCGATAAACTGACAGCGCAATGGCGGAACATGGATGTGCAATTAAACCAGTTGTTAAAAGCGATAAACTCATTACAAACCAGGCAGAAATCTTTAGCGCAATTCGCTCCAACCCTGGATGGAATCGAGCAAAAACTCGGCAATACACAAGCACTGCTGGAAAAATTGCAGCAACAATGGCATGGTACAACGTATTATCAAACAGTCGATATAGCCCTAGGTGAGTTACCTGCAGGTCAGGATACTCCAAAAGTATATAAAATTCCGGATGTTGTCCCTGATGCAGCGCGAGAGATACTGGTATACGCTCAGGTAGCGACCGGTTATGTTGATGGTGGCCCTCATTTTTTCCAAGTATCGGTACAGCCAGATCAGACACATGAGGCCAGCTTTACACTCTATGCCGTTGGCCAACCACAAAAAAGCTGGACTTACAACTCCGATAATTTTTGGCTGCCCATGCCTGAAAATCGTGAGTTATACATAAAAACAAAAAAAATAAACAGTAAACCGTTTTTTGGCGAGTGGAATAGTCAGGTCAGTATTATTGCCTACCGATAACACGGTCATTTACCGGATTCATTCAGCCGTCAGCTCTTCCCATCGAATACCCTATCATTAGCCTCGCCCACGATAGGCGGGAACACCTTGTTTGGGAATCCAGACATTACCGGGGGGCGGTGCTGTCTGATAAAATACATCAATCGGAATACCCCCACGCGGATACCAATATCCCCCCATCCGCAACCACTTTGGTTCAAGTTCTTTGACAAGGCGCAATGCAATAGATACTGTACAATCTTCATGAAATGCGCCGTGATTTCGAAAGGAACCAAGAAACAGCTTGAGTGATTTACTCTCAATCAACCAATCCTGTGGTATGTAGTCAATCACCAAATGTGCAAAATCAGGCGCACCTGTAATTGGACACAGTGATGTAAACTCCGGCGCAGTAAACCTGACCAGATAACTGATTCCCTTTTGGGGATTGGGCACACGTTCCAAAACAGCGACATCAGGATTTTCCGGCAAAGCCGCTGGCCCGCCAAGCTGTGTCAATTCCGAATACATATCCTGATGGCTCATAGCTTATACGCCTCGCTTGTTTCCCCACAGCAAAACATGCAATTGTGGTAAAATGGTCACATTAAACCACTGGTCTGCATTCACTCTACTCGCCAGCCACAAAAGACGCTGGTTAAGCCCTTCAAGATCGGCATCACCCTCGGTTTTATGATTACCCGGTTGCAAATAAACGGGTAATGCTGGATATCGACTCGCGACCTCTCTGGTATAACGGTAATCCTCCTCATCAAGCACAACCATTTTAAGCACAGTTTTGGGGATTCCGTTTGCAGCAGCAATACAGTCATCCAGCTTTTTCCAGTCGGTTTCCATAGTACTGGAAGGCGGCTTGGGGCTTAACGTCAGGACATCCAGTGTTTTAAACCAATCCTGCGCTACCGAACCCTGTGTTTCCAGCCCAAAACGGTAACCTTGCGTATGGCCGATATCAATCAAGGGCTGTAAAGGGTGAATAGCCGGATTACCTCCCGACAAAGAAACCATCAACGGCTTACCGCAAGACAGTGCACTAACCTCCTCAAAAATCTGTTCGGCACTCATCGACACCCAGTCACGACGATATTCACACTTCACCGCATATGGGGTATCACACCATGAGCAGCGATAATCACACCCGCCCGTGCGTACAAAAACCGTCGATTGGCCTATTAATACACCCTCACCTTGAAGGGTTGGCCCAAAAATTTCACTAATCTTAATTAATTTATCCATCAGGGTCGGTATTCGGCCGAGGTTTTTGGTGTTTCTCGCACACAAACTGCTGTTACCTCTGGCCATTTTGACTTGCACCAATCATAAAAATACCGAGCTATCTGCTCAGCCGTCACACAATCATCACCGAGCACTTCGTTCAAGTACCGATGATCCAGATTGTCATCGATATATGCTTTCAGTCTATCCAACTCACGATAGTCACGTACAAAACCAAAACGATTCAGTGTTTCAGCCCGTAACTCGACCTCGATAATATAATTATGCCCATGCAATCGAGCGCATGGGTGATCAACCGGCAGTTGCAACAACCGATGAGAAGCAGAGAAATGATATTCCTTGGATATCTTATACATGGCTTACTGTCTTCCAATACTCACGATCCTCATACACTGTCGGATCGTCAACACTTGCTTGCGCAAAAGCGCCCAGGCGCTCTATACAAGTCGCACAGCGTCCACAATGGTATGCTCCACCCTTATAACAAGACCATGTATCAGAAAAATTGATGCCCAGCTTTGCACCTTCAGTAACAATTTCGGATTTGGACAATGCCATAAATGGCGTATAAAGCCGGATTGCTGCTAATCCTTCAAGTGAATGACGCTGCATCACTTCAAATGCCTTGATAAACTCAGGCCGACAGTCAGGATAAATAAAATGATCGCCGCCATGCACGGCGGTAGCAACAGCATTGGCTTTACAGATACAGGCAATTCCAAACGTGATCGCCAGCATAATCGCATTTCGATTGGGAACAACCGTGATTTTCATGGATTCTTCAGCATAATGGCCATCCGGCACTTTTACATCGTCCGTTAATGCCGACCCACAAAGCATCGCACCAATGCTAGAAATATCGATAACGGAATGCCGTGTATTCAAATGTGCTGCACAGCTTTTTGCATACTCCAATTCCTTTTTATGGCGCTGTCCATAATTAAAGGAAACCAGTTGAATCAACTGATGTTCTCTTGCGACTTTATGCGCCAAGACAACAGAATCCAGTCCGCCTGAGCAAACCACAATGATGTTCATGATGTTTACCTTGTTTTAATTGGTACCGGGTAGGTCCGCGACCGGCTCAATACACACACTGGCCAGATGTGCTCCAGCGTTTTTTTGGCAACCCGTTAAGGCTTGAAATCTGATATCGTGACGGATACAGGCCATCGTATATACTACGCCTGGTTATTATTCACTGCCAACAAAGCAATGATTAAAAATGCTGGCGTTCCTCTCTCTGTCAAGCGATAGGGTGCAAAACCCGATTCCACAACAAAACGATCCACTTTCCGCAATGCGTCACTTGCGTTAATCTTGCCATGCTAATGCCATAACAACTGATACTAGGAGGATAACCATGAGCGTATCCGCTCGTCCCCGTCGCAGTGTGCTGTATATGCCCGGTTCCAATGCCCGTGCACTGGAGAAAGCGCGTACTTTACCCGCCGACAGTCTGATTCTTGATCTGGAAGATGCCGTCGCACCTGATGCCAAAGACCTTGCCCGCAAACAGGTTTGTGAAGCCGTTGCTGCAGGTGGTTTCGGAATGCGGGAGCTCGTTATTCGTGTTAATGCCCTCTCAACCGAGTGGGGCTATGCGGATATCGCTGCTGCATCCAGATCAGGAGCAGATGCACTGTTACTACCCAAGGTAGAAAGCGCTGATGCGATTCGCCACATGGAAACCATCATGAAGGCTAATGGTGCACCTGACACACTCACCATCTGGGCAATGATGGAAACTCCACGCAGTATTCTCGAATCGCAACGGATCGCTGAATCGACATCACGCATGGAATGCCTCGTAATGGGCACTTCAGACCTTGCCAAAGAACTGGATTGCGCCCATACCCATGAACGCCTGCCATTTATGACGTCTCTCAGTCTATGCTTGCTGGCTGCACGCGCTACCGGCCTGATCATTCTTGATGGTGTTTATCTTGATTTAAACGATGCTGACGGTTTTGAATTTGCCTGTCGACAAGGCAACGAACTTGGCTTTGACGGGAAAACACTGATTCATCCGAAACAGATCGAACCTTGCAACAAAGTCTTTACACCAAAACCAGAAGATGTGGAATGGTCGCGGAAAATCATCAAAGCCCACAGCGAAGCCGCTGCCCGTGGCGAAGGTGTTGTCGTGGTCAACGGCAGGCTGGTGGAAAATCTCCACGTTGAAAGCGCTCATCGGGTGGTCAGCATGGCCGATGCCATCGCCAATATAGAAGCGGCAAACCAAAATTAATCGTACCATTGGCTATCACAAGTGACAGATAACCTTGTGTCCTGTCGCTTGTGTATTCTCATACGCCTATCACCATGCCTGACTACCCTCACCGACACCAACGTATCCTGCTACTGTTTATTTTTCTGATATTGGCGGCCTGTAAACCCTTTAACCCTGTTGTACGCATCACTGGCACGACCATGGGAACCCGTTATGATCTCAAACTCGTACCAGCTCCTGGACAAGAAATTCCTGCTGATTTCAACAGCCAGGTTGAAACACTGCTGGCGCGGATTAACCAGCGCATGTCAACCTACGATCCCCGCTCGGAATTATCGCAATTCAATCAAACCACTCGTACCGACTGGATAACAGTCTCACCGGAATTGCAGTATGTCATTAGCGAAGCGCTGTACATCAGTGAATTAAGTGATGGCGCATTTGATATTACCATTGGCTCCCTGGTCAATCTGTGGAGCTTTGGTCCACCACCACACCATGATCACGTACCCTCGACTCAAGCGATCAATCAAGCACGGGCACAGGTAGGCTATTGGCATTTGCACACCCGCAAACAACCACCTGCACTAAAAAAAGATCGCGCTAATCTTTACGTGGATTTATCAGCTATTGCAAAAGGTTATGGTGTTGATCAACTGGCCGCTCTGGTCGATAACATTGGTATTGATAACTATCTGGTTTCGATTGGTGGTGAAATTCGTACCAAAGGCCGCAATAGCCGCGGAAAACCCTGGACGATTGCGATTGAAAAACCAATACCCGGACAACGTGCCATCGAGCGGCTCATCCGCATCGGTGATCATAGCGTTTCAACCTCAGGCGATTATCGAAACTTCTTTGAACAGGACGGACAGCGTTACTCGCATATCATTGATCCACGTACCGGTCGCCCAACACCACAAACACTGGCATCCGTAACGGTGATTAGTAACCGATCCATAATAGCTGATGCGACAGCCACTGCACTAATGGCTGCCGGGGCAAAGGCCGGCTTTGAAATCGCGACCCGCCATCATCTTGCTGCTTTCTTTATCCTTACCACAGCCAACGGTTTTAAAGTACGTCATACCACCGAATTTATCCCTTATCTGTTGTCTGAAGTACCGTAAAACGTCCAACCTCCACCTAATCACTACACATGACCATACCGGCTTTAAACATCAAGCAGTTACGAAAAACCTACACCAATGGCTTCAAGGCTTTGCGGGGTATCGATCTACACGTGGCCGAGGGCGAATTTTTTGCCCTGCTTGGGCCCAATGGCGCCGGAAAATCCACTGCCATTGGGATCATCTGCTCATTGACCCGTAAAAGTAATGGAACCGTTGAAGTGCTGGGTTACGATATTGATCGCGAGCTAAACGCTGCAAAAGCTTGTATTGGCCTGGTACCGCAGGAGTTTAATTTTAACCAGTTCGAGCCGGTGATCGAAATCGTGGCCAACCAAGCAGGCTACTATGGTATTCCACGCAAACTGGCTTACCAACGCGCTGAGAAATACCTTCAACAGCTTGACTTATGGGACAAACGACGTGAAATGGCACGGCAATTATCCGGCGGCATGAAACGCCGCCTCATGATTGCTCGTGCACTGGTTCATGAACCCAAGCTATTGATCCTCGACGAACCGACAGCCGGCGTGGATATCGAAATCCGCCGTTCAATGTGGGATTTTCTGCGTGCAATTAATGCACAAGGCACCACAATTATTCTAACCACACATTATCTGGAAGAAGCAGAAGGCCTCTGTCGGCATATTGCTATTATTGATAAAGGCCAGATTATTGAAAATGACCGTATGAGTGCGCTGCTAAGCCGGCCACATCAAGAAACCTTTGTGCTTAACTCACGTCAACCACTACAACATACTCCAAAAATCGCGGGCTACAACACACGCCAGATCGATGAATTAACAATGGAAGTCGAGGTTTCAAAAGACCATCACCTTAATGATTTTTTTCAAAAACTATCAACATCTGGTATTGAAATCACCAGCCTGCGTAACAAATCTAACCGTTTGGAAGCATTTTTTATGCGGCTGGTGAACAAGGGAGAATCCTAGAAATCAGCGGCGTGGTTCTGCCACGATTTTGTCTTCATGCAATTTGGAAACTGTGCATCACTCACGCATGGGCGATACGAGCAAATCCGGGTCGTTCCTTATAAGGCCCTGTCTGTCCGTAGTCAGTCACCCGTAACATCACAAGCCCTGGATTGATCTCATGCAGCACATCCCAACCCAAACCCCATTCTTCCATTGTCCCTGGTCGAAAATTTTCAATCAGCACATCAGATTTTTCTGACCAGCCTGAGAAACAGCCGAACACCCTCTTTCTGGCGCAGATCAATCAATACTGATTTCTTGTTACGGGCTTCACTGAACCATGCCAGCGTTGCATCATGGCGCTTGGTGGGTGTCCCAAAACGGTGCATCGGATCACCGGCAACCGGATGCTCTACCTTTAACACTTCAGCACCAAACTCACCTAATCTAATACTGATGCAGCATAAGGCCCTGCGAGAAAGGTACCGACATCAATCACCCGTATGCCACTCATCGGTAGTCGTGAAGCGTCCGTCTCACTGTACTGGCTTTGCTCTGTATGCGCAGAAGTCATTGCTTCTGCCTGGTTCCTGGTTTTTGTCTTCGTATTCGTTAGACATTCCACTTTACCTTGCTGGTACCCAACAACGTCCCTTCCATCTATATACTCTTCTCAGACTCCGCTGATCCAGCCATTAAAAAATGGTGTTTGCAGTATATAGTCACCACCTTTTCCTTTACCAGACTGAGAGCCCTGATCCGTGACTGTTTACCCTGATTTTCTCACCAATCTCCGCGCCTGGTACATCGCTTTCCAAACGATTTTGACCAAAGAAATTCTCCGTTTCACACGCATCTGGATTCAGACCCTGCTTCCACCAGCGGTAACGACATCGCTGTACTTCATTATTTTCGGCAAACTGATTGGCACGCGGCTAGGCCCGATGGATGGCATGAACTATATCCAGTTCATTGCACCGGGGTTGATTATGATGGCCGTTATTACCAACGCCTATTCCAATGTAGTGTCATCGTTTTACAGCTCAAAATTCCAGCGACATATCGAGGAAATGCTGGTTTCGCCCCTGCCCAATACGATCATCATTTTGGGTTTTATCGGTGGCGGTATCGCAAGAGGCCTGGTGGTAGGGGCGGTAGTAACAGCCATCGCCATGATCTTTACCGATCTACACTGGCGATACCCATTCATTACTCTCATCGTTATGATTCTGACTGCAATGCTGTTCGCTCTGGGCGGACTGATTAATGGTATCTTCGCCAAAAGCTTTGACGATATCGCATTAATCCCAAACTTTGTCCTGACACCCTTAATTTATCTGGGTGGAATATTCTATTCTATCAATATGTTGCCGACGTTTTGGCAGCATGTATCACTGTTCAACCCGATCCTCTACATGATTAATACGTTCCGTTATGGCATTTTAGGCGTATCTGACATCAGCATTGACATTGCCTTCACCATTATCCTGTTCTTTATTGTGATGTTGTTCAGTTTAAGCTTGTGGTTACTGCATCGTGGTATCGGTATCCGTTCCTGATCTTATCTCCCATCAAGCGATAACCGCTTGATCCCCGCTCGCCATACCCTGAACAGGCGACCATTCCATGATTGCACATTTATGGCAATTTGCTTCTATCCTTAGAAAGGTTTGGTATACAACCAAATCTTTATAGGCTGGTATCTCATCAGCCTTCTGTTAAGTCATCAGTCTCATATAAGAAATAATCAAGAAACCATGTAAGGAGAGAAGCAAAAATGTGCAGATTAACTGCTCAATCGATACTGGTAGGTGCTGCATTAGCACTAGTCACCAGTTTGGCTAACGCTGAAGTCATTACCATCAAGTTTTCACATGTCGTCGCCGAAAATACTCCAAAAGGCCAGATGGCAAACAAATTTAAGGAACTGATCGCAAAGCGGCTAGACGGCAAAGTCGTTGTTGAGGTCTACCCAAATGCGCAACTATTCGGTGACAATAAGGTCCTGGAAGCCATGCTGCTAGGTGATGTGCAAATGGCGGCTCCAGCATTATCAAAATTCAGCCGTTACACCAATAAGCTCGCTATTTATGACCTGCCGTTTCTATTCAAGGATCTAGATGCCGTAGATCGTTTTCAATCATCTCCAGATGGCAAAAAGCTTCTAGATTCTGTCAAACGTCGTGGGCTGATCGGCCTTGGCTACCTGCACAACGGGATGAAGCAACTCTCTTCCAGCAAACCACTACGCACACCTAAAGATGCTCAAGGTCTTAAATTCCGCATCATGTCCTCGGATGTGCTGGAGGCTCAGTTTGAAGCTGTGGGCGCAGTGCCCTTGAAAAAACCCTTCTCCGAAGTCTTTACCCTATTACAAACCAAAGCCATTGATGGCCAGGAAAATACCTGGTCAAACATCTACTCCAAAAAATTCTTTGAGGTACAACCCTACATCACTGAATCCAATCACGGATTACTCGACTATATGGTGGTCACTTCCAAAAAATTCTGGAGTGGCTTACCTGATGATTTACGCAAGAAAATCAAGGCTGCTCTGGACGAGGCTATTGCTCATGGCAATCAAATTGCCCGCAAAAAAGCTATTGACGACAAGATGAAAATCATAGAGTCAAAACGCAGCACAATCATTGAATTAACTCCAGCAGAACGCACCCAATGGGTTGAAGTAATGAAACCTGTATGGAAGAAATTTGAAAAGGGTATTGGAACAGATATGATCAAATCCGCCTACGCTTCAAACCACAAGTAATCCACACCCTTGCAGAGCATGGTGTAATGTCTCTTGCAACATTACGCCATGCTCTGCAAAGCCATTATCCCGCATCCCAAAGAATCAAGAATCATCCGGTGACACGAAACCGGCATGTGGAGGAGGGAAAGTATGTTTTTTCGCCTGATCAATAAAGCAGAGGAGGCTATTATTTCCCTCCTGCTAGTAGCTACAACGCTACTCGTTTTTATTGAAGTGGTTATGCGTTTTGGCTTTGGTACCGGTTTAACCTGGGGGCAAGAATTAACGCTACATATGTCCGCCTGGTTTGTGCTGTTTGGCACATCCTATGGTTTAAAAGTTGGCGCCCACATCGGTGTTGATGCTTTCGTCCGCACATTTTCCAGGGCTGGACAACGCTTGCTTACCCTGGTCGCTGTATCGCTCTGCCTGATTTACTGCGGGCTGTTTCTTTATGGCTCCTGGGTGTACCTTGCAGAAATGTACGGTATCGGTATCAGTATGGAAGATCTGGAGTTTCCACACTGGATGGTTGCTGGTCTTTCCGAAGAAGCGGCAGAAACGTGGAAAATTTACCCCGATGAGCCGCGCGTTCCGTTATGGCTGGCACATGGCATGCTGCTGGTCGGCTTTACTTTTCTGTCTATCCGTCTTCTGGAGCTGCTATGGTCGGTAGTAACAGGTAAAGCGACAGGTTTCCACAAAGTGGATGAAGCCGATGAAAGCCTGCAAATGACTGAGGAGCTCAAGAAGGAACAAGAACAGGAACAGATTGAGCCAGACACACTCAGCCTGAATAAAGGGAGCATGAAATGACCACTACAACTCTCTTTATTTTACTGCTGGGATGCATGTTACTTGGAATGCCGATTGCTATCGCCTTGGGATTCTCCAGCATTGTCACCATTTTACTTTTCTCTGATGACTCGATGGCATCGATTGCACTCAAGCTGTTTGAGGCACTATCCGAACATTACACACTCCTTGCTATTCCATTTTTTATCCTGTCGTCCCAATTTTTATCAGGTGGCGGTGTTGCCAAACGACTCATTCGTTTTGCAGTGGGTGTCGTCGGTCATATTAAGGGCGGACTGGCAATGGCATCGGTGCTGGCCTGTATGCTGTTTGCGGCTGTATCCGGCTCATCTCCGGCAACAGTAGCGGCAATCGGCACTATCGTAATTACCGGCATGGTCAAATCCGGTTATCCAAAAGAGTTTGCTGCCGGTGTGATTACCAATGCAGGGACGCTGGGTATCCTGATTCCACCCTCAATCGTCATGCTGGTTTATGCTGCAGCAACCGAAGTCTCAGCAGCACGGATGTTCATGGCAGGTTTTATCCCCGGTCTTATGATGGGTGGCCTGCTGATGCTAGCGATCTATGTTGTTGCCCGTATCAAAAATTTACCATCCCAGCCCTGGCCAGGTCTTCACGAAGTGACTCAGGCTGCATTCAGTGCATCTGGTGGCATCCTGCTCATCGTACTGGTACTTGGATCAATTTACGGTGGTATCGCCAGCCCGACCGAGGCCGCTGCTGTATCAGCCGTCTATGCCTTTTTGGTGGCTGTGATCGGCTATCGTGATATTGGTCCTCTGAGAAATACCCCCTGGCGTAAGCGCGGCGAAAGCACCGGGCATATGATTACCCGCAACATCTGGCAGGTCCCCCTGGCGCTTTTCCACAGCTTTGTACATCCTGAAGTCCGCACAATTGTATTGAATGGCGCCAAGGTAAGCATCATGCTACTGTTCATTATCGCCAATGCCATGCTATTTGCTCATGTGCTGACTACAGAGCGCATTCCTCACCATATTGCTGAAGCGATAGTGGCCTGGGGACTGGCACCCTGGGCATTTTTGATTGTGGTCAACATCCTGCTATTAGCAGCAGGTAACTTTATGGAACCATCAGCGATCCTGCTAATTATGGCACCCATTCTGTTTCCAATCGCAACACAGCTTGGTATTGACCCGATCCATCTGGGTATCATTATGGTAGTCAATATGGAAATTGGTATGCTCACACCGCCGGTAGGACTCAACCTGTTTGTCACCGCAGGTATTACCGGCGAGAGCATGGGCTGGGTCATCAAATCGGTGCTCCCATGGATGCTACTACTATTATCTTTCTTGTTGCTAATCACCTATATCCCGCAAATTTCACTCTTCCTGCCGGAATATATCGATAAGCTACAGGGTTACAACTAACCATCAATATGTAATGTTTTAGAATCAAAAAGGGCGGTTATCCGCCCCTTTTTGATATATAGCGGAACCAATTAAACTTGATTCACGGGTTCCGCTATATTGACACTGAATTGTGTACCTTAACTCCAGTATCGAATTGGTCCACTATCAATATGAATAAAATTCGACCGAGGATAGTAACCCACGCCACCCGCTCCCAAGGAGCGAGCCGCCCGATACAGTTCAGAAACACGACGGTTAGGTATCCGAATATCAAGCGCCATGGCTTTCATGTGAAAACTGTTACGTGCCACCTTGCGGTTGCGTGCCCTTAATTTTCTATTGGTAGACGGCGAACGGTAAGCGCTCACAATATGCATCGGCTGGCTCAAACCAAACTGCGTCTGCAACGCATACAACTGATCCAGCACATTTGGATCGAACAGCATAACCTTATTATTATGATGATCACGCAAAGACCAGCTGATTTCACTAATGGATTCGCGGACGTAGCCATCGCGTGGTGTCCAGTAAACCTTGCTGACAGCCTCGCCTGTATGCGTATTGTAAAACTGAATACGGCGATCCTGAAACACAGTACCTTGCGTCAATCCGGGTGCCAGCGCCAAAGCACTAACACCCCCCATAGCCAATTTTAAAAACCCACGCCGTTCCAGAACTGGCCGATCTTCTCCACTCATGCTATCCGGTTGAAAAACTTTATCCGCTCGCATTAATTAAAATCCTCTTCGTCGTTCGATTAGCCCGTCAATTGAGTTATTAAACCCATTAAAAAAACAGTGTTTACAATAATCACCAACTACCAATATGCTTTGCAACTCAGCAATAAGCGACTCAAGAGAGCTTCGTTCTACCGCAAAACGCCACCATATTTAATGGTCAAAAATTGTGGTTTTTTAGAATTTTAATGTATAAAACTTACACAAGAAATATAAAAAAACAACCATTCATATTGAATTTGCACCCAATAATCAAAAAATTGTATCAAAAGATAACATAAGTCAACAGAAATGATAATTTATTGTAGAAAAACAAAAAACAATGATCAATAACTGTGAGCACACACAATGCGCCAAGAAAAGCCACCGGTTACTTTAGCAACACGCCTATTACGGAAAAATAAAATATCCTACAGTCACCATCTTTACCCTTACCAAACACATGGTGGTACAGCTCACGGCGCCCACTGTCTGAATATCGACGAACACTGCATCATAAAAACACTCATTATGGAAAATGAACGCCATCAACCCCTCATTGTATTGATGCATGGCAACCTTAAAGTTTCAACAAAGAAACTAGCGCGACAAATCCACGTTAAGGCGATCACTCCCTGTGACCCTGAAACGGCCAACAAACACAGTGGCTATCTGATCGGCGGCACCTCACCATTCGCCACACATAAAGCCATGCCTGTTTATATGGAAGCCAGTATTCTGGAACTACCGTTGATTTATCTTAATGGCGGCAAGCGTGGCTTCCTTATCGGTATAAAACCTGCTGATGCCCAAAAACTCCTCCAACCCACATTGGTCAATGTCGCCCTCACTTGAGTAACTTGATGACTAACAATATCTTCTTTGCTTCCGCACCTCATGGTATCGAGCCGTTACTTGCGGCAGAATTAGCCAGGCTTGGTGCTTCACAAACCGCCCCAATACGGGGTGGCGTCAGCTTCCAAGGTTCCCTGGAGACCGCCTACCGTGCTTGCCTGTGGTCACGTACTGCCAGCCGAATTCTGCTGCCACTGACAACTTTCGAGGCTGATAGTGCCCAAGCGATCTATGAAGGCATCCACCAGCTCCCCTGGGAAGAGCATCTGTCATCGACAGGTACGCTCAGTGTGGAATTTATCGGTAGCGGCCCTGGTATCGATCACCGCCACTTCGGCGCACAGCGGGTTAAAGATGCCATTGTCGATCGGTTTCGGGCCTGTTATGGACAACGTCCCGGTGTAGATCGCCAGCAACCCGACGTGCGAATCCAGGTACTATGGCGCAACCAGCAGGTAAATGTGGCACTGGATTTATCTGGCCACAGTCTCCATCGGCGTGGTTACCGTGAGGCCCCAACCACGGCGCCGCTCAAGGAAACATTGGCCGCCGCATTGCTGCTAAAAGCAGGCTGGCCCGAAATCGCTGCTGCTGGCGGCACATTGATTGATCCCCTGTGCGGCTCCGGCACACTGGTCATTGAAGCCGCCTGGATAGCAGGTGATCATGCCCCTGGATTATTACGAACGCACTGGGGCTTTAGCAGCTGGCTCGGCCACATTCCTGCACTATGGAAACGACTCGTTGCCGAAGCACAGGAGCGTAGTAAAGCTGGACGAGCGCGTATGCCGCCAATTCTTGCCAGTGATCATGACCGTCGTGCAATACGCGCAACACAAACCAACGCCAATCTTGCCAATGTCGCTGACAACATCACCGTCAAATGCCACGCGCTTACACAAGTCACCCCACCGCCTGATTCTTCAGGCTTACTGATAACCAATCCACCGTACGGCGAGCGTATCGGCGAGCACGACGAGCTGGTTACCCTGTATGCCGGGCTTGGTGATCGGCTAAAATCACACTTTAGTGGCTGGCAAGCGGCTATTTTTACCGGCAACCCGGCGCTGGGCAAACGAATGGGGCTCCGTGCCTATAAAAACAACGTTTTCTACAACGGTTCGCTCAAATGCCGGTTATTACAATTCCACGTCAATCCTCAATTTTTCGTGGATCGTGAAGCTGCCGACCGTCGTAGCCAGGCGATTATACTGGAACAGGCAATTTCTGAAGGTGCGGGTGATTTTATCAACCGGATACGTAAAAACATACGTCACTTCAACCGCTGGGCAAAACGGGAAAATATCCATTGTTATCGGCTTTACGATGCCGACTTGCCAGAATATGCTGTCGCTATTGATCGTTACGAACAATGGTTACATGTTCAGGAATACGCACCTCCGTTAAAGGTTGATCCTGAACGTGCCCGAATGCGACTGGCACACATTCAAGCAGTACTCCCCATACTGCTGGAAATACCACCAGAGCACGTATTTTTGAAAATACGGCAACGGCAAAAGGGAAAAAACCAGTATCAAAAACAATCAGATGAAGGCCATTTTTATCAGGTACGTGAAGGCTCGGCACAATTTTTAGTGAACTTTCGTGACTATTTGGATACCGGACTTTTTCTCGATCACCGCATCACACGACAGCGACTCAGTGAGTTGGCACGGGGACAACGCTTTCTCAATTTGTTTGGCTATACCGGTACAGCTACGATTCATGCGGCGCTGGGTGGAGCCTGCCACACCACAACTGTCGATCTTTCTGCGACCTATCTGGACTGGACGAGGCGAAACCTGGAACTGAACAACCTTAATACCGACTCGCACCAATTGATTCGGGCTGATTGCCTCACATGGCTAGCGCAGACAAATGAAAAATTTGACCTGATTTTTCTAGACCCGCCGACATTTTCCAACTCCAAAAATATGCCGGACACTTTTGATATCCAGCGAGACCACGTTAAATTGCTGCGTCAAGCCATGCGCTTACTGACAGCCAATGGTGTACTGATTTTCTCCACCAATCACCGCAAATTCCAACTCGATCAAGCCGCACTACCCCACTGGAAAATCGAAAACTGGAGTCGGAGTACTCTGCCACTCGACTTTGCCCGCACCCCAAAGATCCATCAGTGTTGGTATTTTCAACACATCAATACCTAATCTTCGATATAAACTCACTTTATCTCTATAAAATGAACCTGATTATCCATCACGGAAACCAGTCGGTATTACATCCAGGAGTTACACAGTTAACGCTCATTTGGTAGGCGATATGAGTTTATAAATCTATATGTTGTGCTTGACCCTGCCAACTGCGTAACTCCTGACATCATCAACGTATCAATAGCCAAACCCCCACTATCACTATTATCAATACTCCCAAACCTAACCATGGACTCGCCATAGATGGCTTTGAATACACTTGATCGACAGGTAAAAACTTGCGACCACTCAGCATGGGATAAATCAGGTTTTCGCGCTTGACCAACAGATAAAACAACACAGCTGAAATATGGACAGCAATAAAAAGTAACAATAAATTGAAGCCAAGCCGATGAACAGTCGTCAACCAATCACTACTATCTTTTGACACCCACCCATACAACGGACCTTCAATAAAAATATCATCATTCGCAAAAAGTCCAGTCGTTGCCTGAATGAATAAAAGAATCAGCATCACGACAATTGACCAGCCACCCATCGGATTATGCCCCAGATAAAAGGGCGTTTCACCACGGAATAATGCCTGTATATAACCCAGTACTGCCTTTGGCCCGCTGATAAAATTGCTGAATCGGGCTGTCTTACTACCGATAAAACCCCAGATCAGCCGAAATAGCACCAACACCAACACTGCATAACCACCCCAAACATGATAATCCATCATCTCGCTACTATCAGCGCTCCACCATTGAAATACTACAAGTACCACCACAATCCAGTGAAATAAGCGGGTCGGCACATCCCAAACAGCTAGCATTTTTGTAGCTGCCGCTATTTTAGACATTTAAAAATTTCCTCATTTTTCAAAAAGTTAAAATTTTATGATACTTAATGCGTTTAAAAATACAGTGCTGTAATCCCGATCAGATTGGCATATGAACGCTAAAATTACCCAAACACTTGATGTCAGTGCACAGTCACACTACACTAGGTTCCACTGTTATAGACGATCAACAAGCTAATTTTTTAACGATCTTGATGAATATGCAATCTCGTATCCGGTTTGAGCAACGACTACATCGCCCGACCTCCTGATTGGAGCGTCGGGGATTTGCCTGTCGTACTTTCTCTGTGCCAAACCGTTTCGAGGATTGCCCAAAGTGCCTGTCTCCGAGTATTTTTGCTCTGTCTGTTCCTATCCTTTCATAAATACACGTTACGTTGGTCTTAAGCCTGACCTCTCTCGCAGCCCGCTGCTACGACTACCCTGCGGTCGTTGAGCCTGGCGGCAGCCTGGCGACCGTATTGGCGCCGCACCCCCAATTCAGCATTCAAACAGCCCGAAAACTTATTAATCGTAGAGAGGAATTTCACCATGCGTGTTGATGCCAGCCGTAAATATCATCCTTTTCCACCTGTCAACTTGCCGAATCGGCAGTGGCCCTCGCAAATTATTCGCCAAGCACCACATTGGTGTAGTGTCGACCTTCGTGATGGCAATCAAGCCTTGATCGAACCTATGGGTACAGATCGCAAGCGCCGCATGTTTGAGCTGCTGGTTCAAATGGGTTTCAAGGAAATTGAGGTCGGTTTTCCTGCTGCATCACAAACTGATTTTGATTTTGTCCGTTATCTGGTCGATCAGAACCTGATTCCCGACGATGTACGCATTCAAATTCTCACCCAGTCACGCGAACCTTTAATTCATCGCTCATTTGAGGCACTGCGTGGTGTCAAGCAAGCGATTGTTCATCTCTATAATTCGACTTCACCGACCCAAAGGCAGGTTGTTTTTGGACTGGACAAGGCCGGCATCACTGCCATTGCTGTCAATGGGGCCCGCTTGATGCGTGACATGGCTAGCGAGTATCCCGATACTGAATGGACTTTTGAATACTCACCGGAAAGTTTCAGCGGTACCGAGCCTGATTTCGCGCTGGAAATATGCGAGGCAGTCGTTGACATATGGCAACCAACACCTGAGCATAAAGTCATTCTGAATTTGCCGGCAACTGTGGAAATGGCTACACCCAATATCTACGCCGACCAGATCGAATGGTTTTGCCGCCATACAAGCCGCCGCGACTCGGTATTGATCAGCATCCACCCGCATAATGATCGCGGTACAGCTATTGCTGCTGCCGAACTGGCCTTACTGGCAGGTGCGGATCGTATTGAGGGCACCTTGTTTGGTAATGGCGAGCGTACCGGTAATGTGGATATCGTCACGCTGGCATTGAACCTGTTCACCCAGGGTATCAACCCCAAGCTGGATTTGTCCGATATCAATACCGTCGTACGTGCTGCTGAATACTGTAATCGCTTGCCGGTGCATCCACGCCATCCCTATGCCGGCGAACTGGTCTTCACCGCTTTTTCCGGTTCCCACCAGGATGCGATCAAAAAAGGATTGCACGCTATTAAAGGCCAGACGGTATGGAATGTCCCCTATCTGCCTATCGATCCTGCTGATGTGGGACGCAGTTACGAAGCTGTCATTCGGGTCAATAGCCAATCGGGTAAAGGAGGCGTGTCTTATTTACTGGAAAAGGATCACGGTTTGCGCTTGCCGCGCCGCTTGCAAATTGAATTCAGCCAGCGGGTACAATCCATTGCTGACAACATCGGCAAGGAACTGAGTTCTGCCAGTATCTGGGACACCTTTCAGCAAGAATATCTCCAGCGAACCGAGCCATACCGTGTTATTGAGCACTACACTGTTCCCGATCACCACAGCAACCACGACATTAATCGATGCCAACTGAAAACCAAAATCCGTAAGTATGGACAGGAGCACCTTATTTCTGGTCAAGGTAACGGCCCTATCGATGCGTTCACCCATGCACTGAATCAGCATTGTGATTTGGCTATTCGGGTGCTGGATTATCATGAACACGCGATGGGTGCCGATGCTAGTGCTACTGCTGTCTCGTATGTCGAAATCAAGGTGAATGATGAACCCGCATTATTCGGTGTGGGCATTGATAGCAATATTGTCACCGCTTCGCTGAATGCTGTCATAAGTGCAGTCAACCGAGCGTTACAATATACCGCCGATCCTGCTGAAAGGCCTATGCCATCAACACAGCGCGTTGTCGGATTCGATGCGTAAACGACGCGACATCATTAACTTGTCATGTCGCTTACGCTTGGGACGGCTTGAGATGGAGTTACACTCAAGCCGTCCTGACGCTGAAGAATAGGCATAGTCCAGCCTTGAAAGCGGATAGTGGTGAGATAACGCGAAATAACCCAGGCGCAAACGAAAATGCTCAATATCTATCACCTGCCAGGCCTGTAAACATAAACCCAACCGGTAAAAAAACAGGGTTAAACTCAAACCCACCAACAAAAAAACACTACTTCAGCAATACACACAATGCAACGCAATGATATTCTGGCTTTTATAACTTCCCTTGGCATTACCGGCCTGCTTGTCTGGGGGCTGGTGTATTTCATCACGGAGTGGTGGTCACGGCTACCAAAACTTGTTGCACTGACGATCTGTATTCTGATAGCCATCATGGTCATTGGCTATCCAATTTTTTCACTGGCACGCTGGTCAGATCACTACCTGGAGAGAACAAAAGCTGCAAAAGGCAACAAGGAGACCCATTGAATCGAGAGGATAAACACACAGCGCGCAACCTTAGATCTTATTCATTTATAGCGGAACCAACTAATCAAATTTAATGGGTTCCACTATATCAGGGTTGCGCTGCACCACCCGATCAAACACTACACCATAGCTACCGCCGACCCTGCAAACGCAATTGATTTTGTTGATCCCGTATTTCCATTTGCGTAAATGATGCCATCGGCAACCGGATAAACAGGCAGGGATTACTGATTACTTGTGCTTGTGCATAACCCGATGCCGGCTCAATCCAGTCAACCGGTACGTTCAAGACACTGTTCTGTACCGTTGCCTCTCCTCCTGCCAGCCGCAAACCATAACCCGCTGATGGTTGCTGTCCCATCGCTATCAGTAATACACCTTCACGGGAAAAATCCACCGCTGGCAGTGGTGATGGCGTCATCCGCGCACGTGTGGCCTGTGCATAAAATCGCCGCCATTCCGTCGAACCGTTGATCCAGACCACAGCAGGCTGTGTCAAACCACCGCATTGACCACTGCCGTACAAGCGATCTATCGGCAAGGCAGCTTCTGAACCGGTGTTGGTTTGAGCACAACCTTGCAATAACAACACAGCCAGGACACAACCCTTTAATCGGCTCATCGTGATACGCCTAACTGCCGTAAGGTATTGCGACGAATACCTTTGTTTGTCTCTGCGCCTTCATTTTCAGCACGTTGGCTATTGACCAAATTAACAGTGAAGCCACTGGTAAAATCCAAACCACTCATATCCTGACTAACCTCGACAGTAACAGGCGTATCTGTTGTCAGGTAAGCACCACAAGACTCGCCCCCATCACAGATCTGAAAATCATTATCGGTATCAGAGCCCGAATAAATCTGGTATTGCCCGGCCGGAACCTCGCTGAACGTGTAGGTATAACGCCCATCAAGCTGACGCACACCAGTCGCTTCAGCAATCGTATCCTTGGTATCGGGATTAACCAGCAGCACGTACTGTAATCCCGCATCACCTGCACCCAGATTATTAGCAACCTGCATAATGATTTTTACTGGCACAGTCTTGTTCGTATTGGCATTAAACGTCACTGTGGCTGAATACACACCATCCGCCAATCCATCACGCTGTACCGATACGGTATAGCGCCCGATGCCGTTGGCATCAACCTGGGCTGGCGTAACCTGCAGCCAACCACCGGAATCTTCAGTGGGTGTACTCACCTTCAATTCACCACTGCCGCCATTGAACACCGTTAAGATCTGGCGATCCAGGGCAACCCCAAAATTCAATGCCGATGGATTAACGGTAAGAATCGGAACAGGATTAACCGGCTGCCCCCCCAGCGCGGCAGCGGCAGTCACTGCCTTGTATGCATTCAGTAATCCATAACCAAACAGGCCATCCCGACCCACAGTGCCCAAATCGTTGGTCAGTGCACCGCTGGCAAGCAGCTCATCAAATTTTTGCGGGCCAAGACCGGGTGCCAATGCTTTCATCAATGCAACCACACCTGACACATGCGGTGCGGCCATCGAAGTACCCTGCCAAATCACATAGTCATTCACCAAGGTGCCTCCAGTATCTGTTGCTACCGTGCTGAGTACACCATCGGGCTTGCCATCACCGTTAATATCGGTCGCTGTGCTACCACCAGGTGCGGCAACATCAATCCATGAACCAAAATTGGAGTAGGATGCCCGCTCTTTTTGAATCGTTACTGCACCAACGGCGACCACCCCCGAATAGGCCGCCGGATAAAACAGCGTACTTCTGGCATCATTACCGGCAGCGGCAACCACCACAACCCCAACGCCGCGTACCTGGTCATAAACTGCTTGCTCGGCATCCGAGCGTGTAAATGAACCCAGGCTCAGGTTAATGACATCAGCACGGCGAGCCGGCACCGTGCCTGAATCGTTCGGTAATCCAGCCGCATAGCGAACGGCCTGCTCAATATCGTATAAGGAACCGCCAAGGCGGCCAACGGCTCGTAATGGCATTACTTTCGCGCCAAAGGCAACACCGGCAACTCCGATGCTATTATTGGTGGCTGCTGCTACCGTCCCGCTGACATGTGTACCGTGGAAAGAACTGCTACCGTCTGGATTGGAGCGATCACCCGGATCATTAGGGTCAGGATCGATACCATCACCATCACCGGCATTAGACGTATCACTAATGAAGTCATAACCGGTAACCAGCTGCCCTTGCAAATCAGGATGGCTGAGTAATACGCCAGTATCGATCACGGCAACAATCCTGTCGGTGCCTGTTGTCAGATCCCAGGCCAGAGGCAGATTCATTTGCGGATAATGCCATTGGAAACTATAGAATGGGTCATTGGGCGTAAATACCGGCTTCCGTAGATAGTTCGGGCTGGCAAATCGCACATCAGGATGCCGTTTCAGTGCCTTGACCTGGTATAGCGTTTCCAGCTTGTCGCCCAGCACTGAATCGGCAGGAACAAATCCACCGGGAAATGTCCGCTGTCCCTCGCGCCGAGACATCACTTGCCCGACACCCAGACGCTGAATATCGCGACGCTGCAGTCGCCGATTGCGCTCATGCGATTCACCACGACTGCCTGCAGTCAACCCAAAAGACTGTGCTAGTGCGTGCAGATTACTACCGGTACTCGCAACAGGATCATCTTTAAACTGGGCAATAACCTCACCCGCCACAAAATCATCACTCAAACGCATTCCAGCAGGCTCGGTGTCCAATGCTTGACCAATGGTCAATACATAACTGGATGCGCCACGCTCCACAACCACTGACACCAAATAGCTACCCTTTGCCGCCACAATTAATGATTCAAGCTGGGTTTGGCCTACTGAGGCATCAACCAGCGTGCCGTCCGGCCTTGCCAGACTCAAATCGATATCATTGGCCATTCCATCGCCTGCAATTTGCAGGCTGATACGTTGCCCTGCCAACAGATCCACCTTGTAGATATCGACTAGATCACCCGTGGCATATGATCGACCATTTGCACCTTGCCCCGCTTTGTTGACATAGCCGCCCAAGGTAACCGGATTGCTAATGGGCTGGGCATCCTCAAGCGTGTTATTCGGTCGAAATGGGGCATTGATGTCGTTGATATCACCATCAACACTGGAACCCGCTGCCGAAGAAATAGTACCGCCAAGGGTAAATTTATCCTGTGGTGGTGGTGGCGGTGGTGGCGTTTCACCGCTGTCACCGCCGCCGCCACATGCCTGTAAAAGCAAACCCAGCGCTATTCCACTTAAGAGCGTGCGCCAAATCATTATTTTTTTCATTTGCAACTCCTGCATCAAACCGATAATCAAGATCATTCAGCGCCATCGCTTTCGTTCTGACAGGGCACTTATTCCAGAAAAGTTATCTATTTATTGGGGTTATGCCATCAGGAGTTACGCAGTTGACGCTCATTTGGTAGGCGAGATGCGTTTCAAACCACTATATGCTGTGTTCGATCCTACCAACTGCGTAACTCCTGGCCATATTCAACATTACCAAAAATCGGCTAGCTGGGCCCGCTTCCAGCCAGCATGTCTAACCTGCCAATCACCATTATTACGAGCCAATTCAAGTTCAAAGCGGAACAGGTCAGCATCTAGATTTACCAATTCATCTATACGGGTCACCGATTGACCCGCCAGTGCTGCCATAACGACAACCAGTGCGCGTTCCGGTTCAAGAAACTGGATACTGTCAATCCGTGTCAGCACATGCAGCGACCGGTTGCGTAAAACGTGCAGCCGCATCATGTTCTCAATCGTTTTGCGATCATAGCCTTGCGCATCGGCATAATCTTTGGCTATCAGCGCCCGCAACGCACTCATATTGCGCTCTTCAGCGGCAGCCTCAGCACCGGCAACAAAGGCGCGAATTTCTGCTTCCGGCAAGGTCTCTGGCTCCCGCCCACAAGCAGCCAGACATACTGCCACAAGGCTTGATAAACCGATAACCCGGATTTTTTTCAGAGAGCACATATGATCATTCCCAATAAACGCCAGCTCATTATAATTAGTGTGTCTTCCCATTTATTCTGTTCAAGATGGCTATCCCCCTATATGAACTATCAATTTAAAATCCTCGATAAGACAATTTGCTACCGCGGTTTTTTTAGCATGGAGCGATTCCGGTTAAAGCATGAGCGCTTTGCTGGCGGCTGGACACCCGAAATCAGTCGTGAGCGCCTGGAACGAGGCCATGCCGTCGCTGTTCTTCTCTATGACCCTGATCATGATCAAGTGGTTTTACTGGAACAGTTTCGCATCGGAGCGTTGGAGTTCCAAGGCGGCCCCTGGCTGCTAGAGATAGTCGCGGGCATTATCGATAAACCAGGTGAAACAGCTGAGGATGTGGCGCATCGTGAAACAGTCGAGGAAGCTGGTTGCGAGCTGCTTGACCTGATTCCTGTTTGCCGCTATCTGGTTAGCCCCGGCGGCACCTCTGAGAGCATCACCTTATTCTGTGGTCGCGTGGACACCTCACAAATCGGGGGTATTCAAGGTGTAGTCGAAGAGCATGAGGATATTCAATTACACGTCGTATCCCGTACCAAAGCAATGGAATTACTGCACAATGGCCAGATTAATTCGGCTGCACCCATTATCGCCTTGCAATGGCTGGAATTGAATCACTCTCAACTACAAGCACGCTGGCAACCCAAAACCGGTTGATTAAATACCCAAATAACGCAAATCAGGGTCAGGCTCGGCCCGATCCCAGATCAGTTGCAAAAGTTGCGATAATTCCTTCGTTCGATCCACCGGCTTTGGTTCATAGCGACCAAGCAAGCGGTGGGGATCGCTAAAATGCAGCAATAACCGCCCATCAGCAACCACAAAGGCCTGTGATAACTCTGGCCGATCGGGGATTGATTCCCGATCCAGTGTGCGTAGTTTCAGTGCAGTCATCAAACGGGCACTCAATTGCGCCAGGCGAGGGCAATGTTCGCGCCACTCCCTTGCCGGCGGCAAAACCATATGGAAACGTAGCTTGGGCTGATTGACAATACGGCCACGCAAGGCATCCAGTATTTCAGGACAATCATATAATCCAGGGCACAACTGTGGCGTATACCAATAAAGACCATGGCGCATTCTCGCCAGCATATCTAACAGTGCCTGGCGACTATCATCGAGTCCATCCAGAACCCTTGGAATATTTTGATCATCCATTATTGCTGCAACCTCTATTGTGCCAACCCACCCAATCAAGGCGTAGTGCAAAGATAAACATAGGGAGCGCCCCATGACCAGCCATCTGCCGATCGACCGGAAAGCGATAACTTTAAAAACCCGACCGGAAAATGATACACGAAGAACCACATGAGAAAAGCACTTGAGCGGGTCGAGTCACTGCTTAAATGATAACAGTCGGGCTGCTGTCAGTAGTATCAGCCTATCGGCCAAATCAAACGCCAACACCAGCAAACCGGCGAGCAAAACCTACTAATATGGCGGCCGTTGCTCCCCAAATAAACCGATCCTGATAAGGAATCGCATAATAATGCCGCTGTCGCCCCTGGTAGATCAAACTACGGTATTCATGATTATGCGGATCGAGCACAAATTCCAAAGGCACTTCAAAGGCTTCAGCAACTTCAAAGGTATCCAGCGTTAACTCGAACGGTGGTACAACAAAGCCGACAACTGGTGTCACCAAAAAACCGGTAATCGTTTGGTACAAATCGAGAAAGCCGGCGATTTCCACCACATGACGACGCTGCAAACCAATTTCCTCCTCAGCTTCGCGCAATGCAGTATCCACCGCATCGGTATCACTCACCTCAGCACGACCACCAGGGAAACTGATTTGTCCGGCATGATGTTCCAGATGCTCGGTACGTTGGGTCAGCAGCACCGTATAACCCTCGGCATGCTCAACCAGGGGAACCAATACGGCGGCTGAAGTCAATGATCGCTGCTCTAGCGGCAATCCGGCAACCACCGAATCACCACTGGCAACCTCACCCTGGCACGTCACATGCAGGCAATCACGAATCTGCTCACGCACCACGATATGGCGGCTCATATAGAACTCACGCCGGCTTCACCGATCCCCCGAACAAGCGATCATAATTAGCCGTTGTTATGGCAGCCACTTGTTCCAGTGACTCGCCACGCAATTGGGCGACATACTCCGCAACATGACGCACCCAGGCCGGCTGATTGGATTTACCTCGATACGGTACCGGTGCCAGATACGGGGAATCTGTCTCCACCAACAAGCGTTCCGCTGGCAATCGCTGTGCGACTTCCTGAATTTGTCTGGCGTTTTTAAACGTTACGATTCCAGAAAACGAAATATGGAAATTTAATTCCAATGCGTGCTCAGCCATCGCCCAATCTTCAGTAAAGCAGTGCAAAACACCGCCAACCTCACAAGCACCTTCCTCCTGCAAAATCCGCAAGGTATCAGCACGCGCCTCGCGAGTATGTACAATCAGCGGTTTGCCCAGATCACGGGCAGCAGCGATATGAATACGGAACCAGTCTTGCTGAATCTGCATACGCTCACGGCCATAATGGTAATCAAGACCGGTCTCTCCCACTGCAACGACTCGTGACTCACCCCCCAGTTTTACCAACTCAGCTACCGTCGGTGGCCTGCTATCATCCTCACCCGGATGAACGCCAACCGACAACGCAACTTGAGGAAATCCCTCGGTTAATCGCACCAAATTTGGCCAGCTTTCCAGGTCAGTTGCTACGCTCAACATCCGTGTTACACCGTTTGCCTCAGCCGCTGCGAGCACACCGCTCAATTGACCCTCAAAAGCGGATAAATCGAGCCGATCCAAATGACAGTGGGAATCAATCAGCATGTCAGGTCACATTGTGTTGGTAAAATGATCTGCTTGTTTATAACCACCTAGAAAGGCCATGATTTTCTTTTCGAGCTTTACGCCTTCAGCACCGGAGAACTGGATGCCTACCCCCATCTGCCGACCACCCGGCGTGGTGTGGTAATTAATCCACACCACTTTACCTGTAATGGCAAACCGCTCAGGATCGTTCAATAAGGTCAATAGCAGAAATACTTCATCACCCAGATTAAAATGCTTTTCAGTTGGGCTAAAAATGCCGCCTCCCTTAATGAAAGGCATGAAATTAGCGTGCAGCATTGCCCTGTCTTTTATGGTGAGAGAGACTACACCTTGACGTGGAAGTGCCATAGTGCTGTTTAACCTCCAGGAGTATGGGTCTAAAAAGTGTCCGAATGATTCAGCGCACTACCACTGAAAAATGCTTCCAGCTGCATGTGCGTATTCACTTGTGTCGTCGTACACAAATGATGCAAATGAATCGCTGCATCGAGCCGCTCAAACAGCCTGGGTAGTGATTGCTGCTGAATACCTGCCTGTAATAACAGATACAGATCAGGATGACTTAAACAGGGCGCATGGCAATCCATCTTAAGCCGAATCAGATCAGTATGCCACCCAATTAACCAGCGTAAATTCTCAACGACATTGCCGATAGCCCATGCTTCTGCCACCTGCAAGGGATCACCCCGGCCTGACTGGAGTTGCTGATACCCTGTGAAGAGTTCCTGACGACGATGCCAATATTCACTTTGAACATTACTCAACGCAGTTAGTGGCGCACCACCTGATACCTCAAGCACCAGCTCTGGATCAATGTCAGCCCGCACCTGTTGAGCCAGCCAAGACAATGCCATTTGCGAAGAGGGCGGCACAAAATTGATTCGCTGACAACGACTTCGCACAGTAGCAGGCAACCGTACGGGCTGTGTCGTAATCAATAACAACACGCTACCTGCTGAAGGCTCTTCCAGCGTCTTTAACAAGCTGTTGGCCGCATAACCATTCAGGCAGTCAGCAGATTCTAGCAATGCTATCTTGTGACCACCATACTGAGCAGTATAATCAAGAAATGCACACAGCTCACGCACCGCATCGACCTTGATGACACCGCTTTTTTCTTCCGGCATCAGCACCCGATAATCGGGATGACTACCTGCATAAAATAAATGGCAGAACCGGCAACCGTCACAGCCATCACCGCTAGCCGTAGGCGTTTCACACAACAGTGCCTGCGCCATCCGGCGTGCGAACACCCCTTTACCCAATCCAGCGATACCACTTAAAAGTAGCGCATGCGGCAAGCGATCATGGCTTACCTGAGCCCGAAATTGCTGCCACAACGGTTCATGCCAAGGAAGTTGCTTATCCACCTGCCCTCTATATCCCGGCCCCGTTGGGGTACAAACAGATTAAAGAAATCCCCATCAACACCAACCCAGCCACTCGGTAAAAACACGCTCCACTTCAGACCGGACCACGTCGATAGCTGGTGTGGCATCAATAACCCGGTAACGCCGGCTATCCTTTTTAGCACGGCTTAAGTACGCTGCACGTACCCGCTCGAAAAAATCCAGTTGTTCCTGCTCAAAGCGGTCCACCACACCACGCTGTCGCACACGCGCCAAGCCAACGGCAGCAGGTAAATCAAAAACCAACGTCAAATCAGGGCGCAGCTGACCTTGCACCCATTCCTCCAATACCGCAATCCGCGTCATGGTCACACCGCGCCCACCGCCCTGATAAGCATAGCTTGCATCAGTAAACCGGTCACACAACACCCAACACCCCGCTGCCAGTGCCGGGCGAATCACCCGCTCAAGATGTTCGGCGCGCGCCGCGAACATTAATAATATTTCAGTATCCAGCGCCATACGCTCATGACGATGCTCTAGCAACAGTGCACGAATCGCCTCACCCAGCGCCGTTCCGCCTGGCTCACGAGTCATCAAAACCCGATACCCCCTACGCTCCAGCGCATCACGCATAAAAACGATCTGGGTGCTTTTGCCCGCACCCTCGACACCTTCAAGGGTAATCAAGCGACCGACCCGGCTAGTGTTTACGCAGTTGGTAACGTCTGACTGCACGGTTGTGCTCACTCAATGTTTTGGAAAACACATGGCCACCATCACCGGTTGCGACAAAATACAACGCATCACCGTGTGCCGGATTTACCGCGGCCGCCAAGGCCCCTGCCCCCGGCAATGCTATCGGCGTTGGTGGTAACCCCTTGTTGGTGTAGGTGTTATACGGTGTATCGGTTCGCAAGTCACGGCGACGGATATTGCCATCGAACTCCTCGCCAAGACCATAGATCACGGTTGGATCGGTTTGCAGTCGCATTCCCTTGCGCAAGCGACGAATAAATACACCGGCGACTTGCGGCTGTTCAGCAGGCAAACTGGTCTCTTTCTCAATAATTGAGGCAAGGATCAAGGCTTGATATGGATTTTCCAGGGGCAGTTTCGGCGCGCGCTGTGCCCAGACGGCTTTCAACCGCTGATCCATCGCGGCCATTGCTCGTCGTAGAAAGGCAAGATCGGTCGTCCCTTTAGGAAAATGATAGGTATCAGGAAAAAATCGGCCTTCGGGGTGCTTGCCTGCTTGTCCCAGTCGTGACATAAGTTCGGCATTACCTATACCGTCAAGCGTTTGTACAATATCAGGATGATTTGCCAATGCTCGCCGCAGCTGCCGAAATGTCCAGCCTTCAATCACTGTCAGTGAATACTGTATCACTCTGGCTGCAACAATATCGGCAATCAGACGACGGGGTGTGTACTTAGAAGTAATACGATACTCACCGGCCTTGAGCCGATGTGCCAAATGGTTCAAACGGGTGTAGGCTTGTAGATAAATTGCTGGAAGTGACAAACCGGAAGGTTGATACAAGGCTTGCGTGATATCCTTGATTCCCATCCCTGGCGCCACGGCCAGTATCTGAGTATCGCCGGCGATTTCCAGCGGAGCATCAAGAAAGTTTTGGTAATCCGTATAGAGGTAATACCCACACGCTGCTACCAATAATGCCAGAGTCAAAAATATACGCCGAAACCACACCGGAAATCACCTTTTAGACCAAACAGTTTCGGCAAATAGCCCATCGCCATTAGAAACTAGATTGTATGTACCCGGATCAATCTCAATCCAGCGCGCGGAACACAACAGAACCGTTGGTGCCACCAAAGCCGAAGGAATTAGACAGCGCCACCCGAATACACCGCTCCTGGGCATGGTGTGGCACATAGTTCAAATCACAGCCCGGTTCTGGATCATCCAGATTGATGGTTGGTGGTGCCACCTGATCACGGATCGCCAACACCGAGAAAATAGCTTCGACACCACCGGCTGCGCCTAGTAAGTGCCCTGTCATTGATTTGGTAGAACTCATCGCCAGCTTATAGGCATGATCGCCCAAAACAGCTTTGGCCGCGTCACTCTCAGTCTTGTCACCTGCGGGTGTCGAGGTGCCATGTGCATTAATATAGTCAACGGCTTCCGGGTTGATTTCTGCATCACGCAATGCGTTCAACATCGACCGGCGAGCGCCATCACCGTCAGGTGCAGGTAAGGTCATATGATATGCATCACCACTCATCCCGAAACCAATCATCTCTGCATAAATACGCGCACCTCGTTGGCGGGCGTGTTCATAATCCTCCAGAATCATTACACCAGCACCATCACTGAGCACAAAACCGTCGCGCGCCTCGTCCCAGGGCCGGCTGGCCTTTTCCGGTGCATCGTTGCGGGTTGACAACGCCCGTGCTGCCGCAAATCCGCATAAACCGGTCGGTGTCGTCGCCATTTCTGCGCCACCGGCAATCATGACATCGGCATCACCATAGGCAATCATTCTGGCGGCCAGGCCGATGCTGTGCGTACCTGTCGTACACGCCGTCACAACAGCCAGATTAGGCCCTTTAATGCCGTACATGACTGACAGATTGCCTGAAACCATGTTGATAATACTACGCGGCACAAAAAAAGGCGTTAGGCGACGTGCCCCCCCTTTCAAAAAGGCGGAATGGCCTTCTTCAATACCTGGCAAGCCGCCGATCCCGGAACCGATATAAGTACCAATCCGTTCAGCATTGGCCTCAGTAATTTCCAGCCCTGCATCTTGAATTGCCTGTACTGATGCACCGATCCCATAATGAATAAATGTGTCCATTTTACGGGCTTCCTTGGGATTCAGGTATTGATCAACCTCGAAACCCTGCACTGGACCGCCAATTCGTACCGGCAACTTTTCGGTATCAAACGAGGTGATCATTTTAATTCCACTGCGACCTGCCAGGATATTAGACCAAGCCGTTTCTACAGTACTACCGACCGGAGACACTACACCCATGCCAGTCACTACGACCCGTCGCTTGGTCATGGAATTACCCTCTTGCGCTGCACTAACAAAATAATGCCGTAACCCCCTAGCAAGAGTTACGGCGATTAACCTTCAAATAAGGACGATTCGAAACCATCAATCAAGATGCTGCGAGATATAATCAATCGCCTGCTGAACGGTAGTGATTTTTTCAGCATCTTCATCGGGAATCTCGAGTTCAAACTCTTCTTCCAACGCCATCACCAGCTCTACGGTATCGAGCGAGTCAGCGCCAAGGTCTTCTACAAAAGAAGCCTCATTGGTCACCTGCTCTTCTTTAACCCCCAATTGTTCAATGATGATTCTCTTAACACGCGCTTCGATACTATTAATATCAGTCATGATGGTTTATTTCCTCGTTATAAATACAAACAACCGCAGTATGTTGCGGGACATTTTACGGAAAACCCCACAAGCAACCCAGCCACCGAGATACAACAAATCGGCTTTAATCCTGGAAGACCAGGCATATAAATAACTTATTTTAGGTATCTGTAATATCCTAAACTTCAGAGCGAATTGTGGCATGCTGATCTTTTTTGAACCTCAAGCCATGTGCATTCCGCCATTGACATGCAAAGTCTCACCTGTGATATAGCTTGCATCCATTGATGCCAGAAATGCCACCGCATTAGCAACATCTTGTGGCTCACCTACCCTCTGTAGCGGAATTGATGCTACCAGCCCTTGACGCTGCTCGTCAGGCAGCGCCTGCGTCATATCCGTCTCAATCAGCCCCGGTGCAATCGTGTTTACTGTGATATGGCGTGAACCCACCTCACGTGCCATCGATTTAGTAAAACCGATAATACCGGCCTTGGCCGCAGCGTAGTTAGCCTGTCCAGCACTACCGGCCACACCCACTACTGAGGTAATGCTGATAATCCGCCCATGCTGCGCCTTCATCATTCCTCGCAGCACAGCTTTACTGAGCCGATAAACCGAAGTCAGATTGGTGTCGATAATCGTCATCCACTCGTCATCTTTCATCCGTAATAATAAATTATCCCGGGTAATGCCGGCATTATTGACCAGGATACTTGGTGAACCGAACTCTCCGGATATAGCCTTGATGACCGCATCCACCGATGTCGCATCCGTGACATCAAGCATCATGCCGCAACCTTTGAGACGGCGCTCCTGTAAATCCTGCGTAATCAGCCCGGCACCGGTATCGGTTGTCGCTGTACCGATCACGACCGCACCTCGCAACCCCAACTCACGGGCGATAGCCTGACCAATCCCGCGACTTGCACCTGTCACCAACGCAATCTCGCCATCCAGCATTGTCATTCTGATCTCCCTCGCATACTTCAGTACTTCAATAGCACGGCGCCCCAGGTAAAGCCACCACCAAACCCCTCCAGTACCAGGGTATCACCGCGCTTAATACGTCCATCACGCACCGCCACATCCAGCGCCAAGGGCACCGATGCTGCCGAGGTATTGCCATGGGTACGCACACAATCCACCACCCGCTCCTCCGCCAATCCCAAACGCTTGGCAGTGGCTGCCAAAATACGCCGATTAGCCTGGTGCGGCACCAGCCAATCGACATCAGCAACCGTCATATCATTGGCTAACAGGATTTTCTCGGCAATATCCTTAAGGGTTGTCACCGCAACCTTAAAGACTTCACTGCCCCGCATTTCTACAAATGCTGCATTTTTTCGGGTTTCCTCATAGCCACTCGATATGCCAGCAGGCACCCAAAGCAATTCTTTGTAACGACCATCAGCGTGTAATTGACTATCAATAATACCGGGTTCTGTTGCAGCTTCCAGTACCACCGCACCGGCACCATCGCCAAACAGGATACAAGTACCACGATCCTGCCAATCGACAATTCGAGTGAAGGTATCAGCGCCAACCACTAATGCTCGCCTTGCCCCGCCGGTAGCAATAAACCGATTAGCGATATCCATAGCATAGATAAATCCGGTACAAACCGCCTGCACATCAAAAGCGGCTCCGCCATAACACCCCAAACGGTGTTGCAATTGAGTTGCAACACTGGGAAAAACATGATCGGGTGTTGTAGTGCCCAGGATAATCAGATCAATAGCATCAGGCTCAATACCTGCTGCATCCAGCGCACGACGGGATGCCTGTTCAGCCAAATCGCAAGTTGTTTCATCTGGTGCAGCAATATGACGCTCTTCAACGCCTGTACGCTCAACAATCCATTCCGCTGTTGTCTCAAGCAACCCCTCAAGATCGGCATTAGTGCGCACTTTTTCTGGCAAATAGCTACCGGTTCCGATAATTTTGGCGTAATTCAAAGTGCTTGCCTCGCAGCGTAAAGGGCGACCAGATGAGTATCAATACGTTGTGGCACAGCTTGTTCAACTTCCAGTCGCGCAACGCGAATAGCATTGGCAAATGCCAACGCATCGGCGCCACCATGACTTTTGATAACAATACCTTGCAAGCCAAGCAAACTTGCACCGTTATAACGGCGGGGATCAATTTTATGCTGCAAAGCATGCAACACAGGCAATGCAAACAGTCCGGCCAAACGGGTAAACACGTTTCGTCTGAATTCCCGCCTCATATAATGGCGAATCAATTTAGCAACACCTTCGCTACTTTTAAGCGCAATATTGCCAACAAAGCCATCACAAACGACAACATCCACATTTTCCAGATAGATACCGTCACCCTCGACAAAACCAATGTAGTTGAGCTCACTCGCAGACAGCAACCGGGCGGCCTCCTTAACCTGCTCGTTACCCTTGATATCTTCTTCGCCGATATTCAACAGCCCGACACGCGGCTGCTCAATACCTTCCACTGAAGCGAGCACAGATCCCATCACTGCAAATTGCAACAAGTGCTCAGCCTTGCTATCCACGTTGGCACCAAGATCCAGCACACGGGTTCGACCATGCACAGTGGGCATGGTGGTACAAATAGCGGGACGATTAATACCCGGTAATGTCTTGAGCACAAAACGTGCTGTCGCCATCAAGGCACCGGTATTGCCAGCACTGACGCAGGCATCGGCATCGCCCTGCTTTACCAGGTTAATAGCCACTCGCATTGAGGAATCTTTTTTGGCCCGCAACGCCTGTGCGGGTGATTCATCCATGCTCACTAACTGGGAGGCATGGCGTAGGGTAATTTGAGGATGCCCCCTAGCCTTAAATCGGGTCAGCGCCGCAGACAGCACGCCTTCCTGCCCCACTAAAATCAAATCCAGGGCACCATCAGTAGACTCTAAAACTTGTAAGGCGGCCGGCACAACAACATCTGCGCCAATATCACCACCCATACCATCCAGAGCGATTGTAAGCGGGCGGGTCATAGCAGGCCAAGCGGGTAGATCATGGGAAGCCGGATCGGTTGGTTAAACAGGTTGATTCACTGGCCAGGCAACATGAATACCTAGTCTTCGCCATCTTCATCAAGATCAGGCGTGGTTTTATCGATCACCTTGCGACCACGATAGAAGCCATTAGCGGTTACATGGTGGCGGCGATGCAACTCGCCCGAGCCTGGATCTTCCGATAAGGTAGGCGCTGTCAGCGCATCATGAGAACGACGCATATCGCGCCTGGAAGGGGTTTTACGATTTTGTTGTACAGCCATAAATTAATTATTCCTTTTAGAATCCCGCAATAAGGATGCTAATTCTGCAAAAGCGTGATGCGGTTTCATGTCCGGCATAGCACCATCAAGTGAAACCACATAGCCATTTGCCTGGCATTCCCGCAGATCATTGTGGCGGGGAATTTGTGGTAATGCCAGCAGCAATTCATCCTCTACCAGATCAGTAACGCGAGTACGCTTTTCCCCAATCAGTAATGCTTCATAACCTTCGGGTAAAGCTGCCTCAGCTTTGGACTCACTACGAGTCAACATCAAGCTCACTTTTGCTACCAACGGTAGCACCAAGGTTCCCAGGCAACGTTGACAGACCAATTCAATTTCTGCGTGCACCTCGCCCTCAACAAAACGCCTGCCCTGATTATCCATTCTGGCAGTCAGCATAACCATTACTGTGCCATCAGCATGATTAGGCACAGCAGCTAATCGCGGCAATGCACCCAACGCCATAGTACCGTTAATCTGACCGTTTTCGGCAGCCAATCGCCAAAGGTCCACAGTGTCTGGAAGTGACCGTTGCATAAGGCGCGGAATGATATCGACAAGGTTGATTTCTGTCAAAATAAACTCAAATTGCGCATAATCGTTATTACTCCAGATTGTTATTACTCCAGCTGCCTGCCAAAACACCAATGCCCAACACTGATACCCACAAACGCCATCTGGTTCTGGCATCCACCTCAATATTTCGCCGCAACTTGCTACTACGCCTGGGATTACCGTTCTCAGTACGATCACCTGAGGTTGATGAAACCCGACTCGCCGGTGAAGACGCACCTACACTCGTTGCACGGCTGGCAGAGTTAAAAGCCCGCTCTATCGCACAGCATGAACCAGAGGCCTTAATTATTGGTTCAGATCAGGTGGCGGTACTCGCCGATACTATACTTGGCAAACCTAACACACACGAACACGCTATCAAACAATTACAACATGCTTCAGGGCAAACCGTTACATTTTACACAGGACTGTGCCTGCTTGATGCTGCCAATGGTTCTTGCCAGGTAGCCGTTGAACCCTTTGATGTCGTATTTCGTACCTTAACGACAACTCAGATTGAGCGCTACTTGCAACGCGAAAAACCTTACAATTGTGCGGGCAGCTTCAAGTCTGAGGGCCTGGGTATTGCGCTGTTTGAGCGTCTGGAAGGCCATGACCCTACCGGATTAATTGGTTTACCGCTGATCCGGCTCACGCAAATGCTGGAAATCGTGGGAATCGCAGTGCTGTAGAGAATTGCCATTCAAAACCCCACGGCTCACAGGCCGTAATTAGCGCAATAAAGGCATATCCAAACCCAGTAATTTTACCAATACTGTACCTAAACCAGCCTCTGTACCTTCGAGTAGACGATCTATCAAACGGGTATGTTGCGTATAATCAACGATGGTTTTCTCACCAATCACCTGCTCGGCGATGTAATAACGACTACCCAACGCATCGACCAGACCCAGAGCAACACTTTGCTCACCTGTCCACATCAAACCACTAAATAGCTCAGGATTATCCTTGAGTCGTTTACCACGCCCCTGCTTGACCGCCACAATAAACTGCTGATGAATCTCATTCAGCATGCCTTGCAAATGTCGTGTTTCTTCAGGATTCACCGGCTTGAAAGGGTCAAGAAAATCCTTGCTTTTCCCCGCAGTATAGGCACGTCGCTCAATACCAAGCTTATTTATTGCATCGACAAAGCCGAAGCTATCCATCCGTACTCCAATGGAACCGACGATGCTGGCTCTGTTGGCATAAATTTCTTGCGCTGCCGCTGCGATGTAATAACCACCTGAAGCACAAACATCACTGGCTACGGCATAAACAGGAATTTTGGGATATTTCTGGCGTAATCGTTGAATTTCGTCGTAAATTTGACCGGACTGTACCGGACTGCCACCCGGACTGTTGATTTCTATCACCACCCCTGCTGTACCCTGATCGCGAAAGGCCTTGCGAAGCGCCCCGATTACATGTTTGGCACTCGCCTCATTACCACTGGCAATCAATCCATTAACGCGCACTAATGCTGTATGTCGCTGACTCATGGAATCAGTTTTAAAATGATCTGGCCATGCCAATATCAACAACGCTATCAGATAGCCAAAAAACAGGAATTTAAAAAAAATACCCCAGCGTCGCGCCCGCCGCTGTTCGGTAATAGCGGCAAATGCCAATTGGGTTAAAACCGATTTTGCCCAGTTTTCTTCCTGGCCGGACGAAGTGATATTCTCGTTAGTATTTGTAGCGTCACCCATAAAAAATACCTCTGATTCAGCCTTGCTTCCGATGCCCCGAACCCAATGCCACAAGTACAGCCTTGAGTTCAGCATCTAGCGGTGCATCAATAATGATTTCCCGCCCACCCAACGGTAACCCTAGGCTATGTGCATGCAGGAACAACCGTCGCAGACCACAGTGTTTGACCATTTTCCGATTAAAGACAGTATCGCCGTACTTTTCATCACCCGCGAGCGGATGGTTCATACAGGCAGCATGAACACGCACTTGATGGGTTCGACCCGTAGCAATACGGGCCTCCAGCAATGAAGCTAACCGGAACATGTTAATCGGCCGAAAGTGAGTTTGTGCAACCCTGCCATGATCAGCAACTTGAACCATTCGTTCTCCGCTACGCAAAATATTCCGACGCAACGCCTGATTCACCTCATGGCAACCATAATTCCAGTAACCACGCACCAAGGCTAAATAACGCTTCTCCACTTGCCTGGTTCGAAAAGCCTGCTGCATAAGACGCAACGCTGCCGGACTTTTTGCTAAAGCCAGGCAGCCACTGGTTTCACGATCCAGGCGGTGTGCCAATTCTAAAAACGGTTCCTTGCTCCGCAAAACGCGCAGAATTTCGATTACACCATAGCCAATACCACTGCCTTTATGAACCGCCAGACCTGCGGGTTTATTCAAAATCAGCACGTCATGATCTTCATATAACACCGCCTGACGCAAACGTTCCACCCACTCATGTGGCGGTGGCCGTGAGGCGTCTTCCTTTGGTGCGGCCAGCCGTACCGGCGGAATCCGAACCTTGTCTCCTGCCTGTATGCGTGTACCAGAGCGTACCCGCCCCCCATTCAAGCGTACCTCACCACTACGCAAAATTCGGTAAATGAAATTTTTAGGTACACCTTTCAGCTCACGCAACAAGAAATTATCGATTCGCTGGCCGGCATATTCCGGCGCGATTTCCAAATAACGCACACCATTGGTTGATGTCGTGACAGGCACTAATTGAAGCGTGTTCATCGGGCTGTTATAGTTTGGCTTTTGCCGGTTGATGTGTATAAATAGGTTTGCAAAACTCAATAAAACACACGATATCGATTTTCGCACCTACACGCTAGTTAAGGCGTGTAGGTTTTCATAATGTTTTTTTGCCGCTCGACCCTTAATTCAAGTATGTAGCGGCACTTGACTGCGCTCCCAGCCGACCGGTCGCACTCGTCATATTCGGGATACCCAGGTTCTCCAGAACCTGGTTTCTACGGGTTCAACCAATACCCCAGCAGGCTTCCCTTGGCGATAACTGCGTTACCACTGGTGATGGTCGAGCGCAAGGACAATAAATCCAATGAAACGTATGCTGATTAATGCTACTCAGCAAGAAGAGTTGCGCGTTGCACTTGTAGACGGACAAAAACTCTACGACCTTGATATTGAAACGCCTTCAAGAGAACAAAAAAAATCTAACGTTTACAAGGGGCGTATTACCCGTATCGAGCCAGGACTAGAAGCCGCATTTGTTGATTACGGCGCTGAACGTCATGGTTTTTTGCCTTTCAAGGAAATTGCCCGAAACTATTTTGCACCTCAATCAACTGCTGATGGCAACCGCCCAAATATCCGTGAGGCTATTTGTGAGGGGCAAGAAATTACCATTCAGGTCGAAAAGGAAGAGCGGGGCAATAAGGGCGCTGCGCTAACCACCTTTATCAGCCTGGCGGGTCGCTATCTGGTACTGATGCCCAATAATCCCCGTGCAGGCGGGGTATCACGGCGTATCGAAGGCCAAGATCGCCAAGAAATCCGCGAGATTATGAGCAGCCTTGATATTCCTGAGGGCATGGGTCTGATCGTGCGAACCGCCGGGGTCAGTCGCTCACAGGAAGAATTGCAATGGGATCTTGATTACCTGCTCCATCTCTGGCGAGCTATTGAGACAGCTTCCGCCCAGAAAAAAGCGCCTTTTCTGATTTATCAAGAAAGCGACATTATCATTCGTGCCCTACGTGATTACCTGCGTGCCGATATCGGCGAAATTGTGATTGATAGTTCACCTGTACACCAACGTGCACAGGATTTCATGCAGCAGGTCATGCCGCATTCCCTAAATAAACTCAAGCTGTATCAAGACACTATTCCGCTTTTCACACGCTTTCAGATTGAATCACAGATCGAAACGGCCTATCAGCGTGAGGTTGGCCTGCCTTCCGGCGGCGGGATCGTGATTGACTACACCGAAGCACTGGTTTCTGTCGATATTAATTCTGCACGTGCCACCAAAGGCAGTGATATCGAAGAGACAGCATTAACGACCAACCTTGAGGCCGCTGAGGAAATCGCCCGACAGCTGCGCTTGCGTGATCTAGGTGGATTAATCGTCATTGATTTCATTGATATGAATGCCACTCGAAATCAACGCGATGTAGAAAGCCGGTTGCGTGAGGTATTGAAATCAGATCGTGCTCGCGTGCAGGTAGGACGAATCTCACGATTTGGCCTACTGGAAATGTCACGACAACGGCTGCGCCCCTCACTGGGTGAAGCCAGCCACATTATCTGCCCGCGCTGTGGTGGTCACGGCACCATTCGCCACACTGAATCGTTAGCATTAAGTGTTTTGCGGCTGGTTCAAGAAGAGTCAATGAAAGACAAGACCGGGCAAATTAGCGTTCAATTACCTGTCAAGGTTGCGACCTACCTGCTTAATGAACAACGTGAGTCGATCCGCGCTATCGAATTGCGCCATCAGACCCGGGTGGTACTTATTCCTAATGAATCGTTAGAAACACCACACTTCAAGCTAAGCCGACTGCGTGTTGATGAGATGCCTGAATCAGATACCTTGTCATACAAGCAGGCAGAAAATTATGAGGAGCCGCTGGAACCACAACCCACCCCACCCTCGCCGACGCCAGACATACAACCGGCTGTTCAAGGTGTAGCGCCCAACAGTCCTGCACCCATGCCTCATGAATCCCGCATCAGGCCCGAAGCCAACACCAGTTTTTTCCGCTGGCTTTGGGGCAATCTGTTTGGTGAACTGCAATCTGGCCAGGAGGAGCAATCGGGCCAATCCAGCCGTCGCCGCTCTACACCAAAACCTGATCGCCGACGACGTGACCGATCTGCGCGAAAACCAGAAGCAGAACGCCTGGACGAAGCGACAGGTGCCGCATCGACTGAAAATGCACAACTTAAATCACAAGGCATATCAGCTGAAAATACACAGCTTGCCAGTGAAATACCTGCACCGGTTGCGGCTGATGCCTCTCAGGACACAACAGCATCGTCAAACGGTGAAGACGAGTCCCTGAATACCCGTGGCCGTCGTGGTCGTCGCGGTGGGCGGCGGCGGCGGCGCGCCGATGCAGCGCCAGTGAACGAAACAACAGAGACCGCTGACAATACCAAGAAAATAGCTAAAACGTCTGATTCAGCAAACTCAGATACCCCAATAATGCCAACGCTGGAAAATGGCGCTGTACCCATCAAGCCGGGGCGACGTATCCGCAATGGTCGACCGCGTTTACCAAAAAGCGCTATACCGACGACCCAATCTGCTGTTACAACCGGTACATCGGCATCTTTGCCTGCACCGGATGAGGCGCCACCACCACCTCACCTGGAGTACCCGGATACTGGAACTACGCCAATCCCAATGGTTGTATTGGGCGAGTCATCCTCAGAAAAATCTGGAGCATCCAATACTGCAATGCCTCAATCAGCACACTCACCCGCTGAATTGGGCCATGCTGAAAAACACACATCGGCAGATGCCTCCACACCCAATGAAAATGAAGTTATTGAATTGGTTGTAACTGCTAAGACAGATAGTGCTGAACAACCAGTAGGCATTTCGACTAACACTACAACGGATAACACTGAAAACCTTTCGCTTGAAACGACTAAAATACCAATGAATACTGAGGCTGCGATTGCTGTAACAACCGAGGTTGAAACACATTTCATCATTGAGCCGGCAACACTGGATACGGATCACGACACATTAGCTTTCACTGCGCCCACTGAAACTGCTAAAAACGTCGAGAATGCCGAGAATGCCGAGAATGCCGAGAATGCCGAGAATGCCGAGAATGCTAAAACTGCAAATACCCCTTAAAGACGAGGTGCTCGATCTATATCTCTCCAGTTCACTATTTAAAGTGCGGAATATCACCAACGAATGGACGAGGAAATATAGCGGAACCCATTAAAATTAAATTTGATTAATTGGTTCCGCTATATCCATCTGTTTTAGTGCGCAAACACTATAAATTGCTCCAATTTATAGTGTTTGCGCTATACAACGAACAGCATCCCCCATGACTCCTTGGGAGAGCCTGGACCTGGCTCTAATGGAATATCTGGTGACGCGGCAAAACAGGCTGAAAACTTTACTATTATGTGAGGTTAATCAGGAAGTATTTACACCAGTCTGAACAGTTATTGCACCCTTATCGAACTATTCTCCGATTTTAATAGCGGCGCCAAAAAACGTCCTGTATAGCTCCCGGGATGATCAGCAATCTGTTCAGGCGCCCCTGTCGCAACAATCTCTCCACCCCCATCACCTCCCTCTGGCCCCAGGTCGATGATCCAATCGGCTGTTTTAATTACATCCAGATTGTGCTCAATCACAACAATGGTATTCCCGCGATCCCGCAATTCATGTAAAACCTTAAGTAATTGTTCAATATCGTGAAAATGGAGTCCGGTCGTTGGCTCATCAAGAATATACAATGTCTGGCCTGTATCCCGCTTGGATAATTCTCGCGCCAACTTGACCCGCTGTGCTTCACCACCGGATAGCGTAGTAGCATTCTGTCCCAGCCTGAGGTATGACAAACCCACATTCTGTAATGTCTGAAGTTTGCGGGACACTATAGGTATTGCCTGATAAAAAACCAGCGCATCTTCTACTGTCATTTCCAGTATTTCATGGATATTGCGCCCCTTGTAGCGAATTTCCAGCGTCTCACGATTATAACGCTGTCCCTTACACACATCACAGGGGACATAAATATCGGGTAGAAAATGCATAGCGACCTGAATAACACCATCGCCACGACAGGCTTCACAACGCCCGCCTTTAACATTAAAACTAAAGCGACCCGCTGCATACCCTCGTGAACGAGATTCCGGCAAACCCGCAAATAACTCACGGATCGGTGTAAATAAGCCCGTATAGGTCGCTGGATTAGATCGGGGTGTCCGCCCAATCGGGCTTTGGTCGATATTGACGACTTTATCGAACCACTCTAATCCTTGTAAATCGTCGCAAGGCGCGGGCGATTCATTGGCATTATTGAGATCACGGGCAACATAACGATACAGCGTATCATTAACCAATGTGGACTTACCGGAACCAGAAACTCCCGTAATGCAGGTTAGCAACCCGACAGGAATATCGACTGTCACACTTTTCAGATTGTTTCCACAAGCTTTAACAATCTGTAATTGCTCCTGTGGATTTGATGGTGTTCGTTGCTGTGGTACTGCAATTTGTTGTCGGCCACTAAGATAAGCACCTGTCAATGATTCTGGCTGCGCCATTATTGCTTCCAGCATACCCTGCGCAATGATCCGTCCACCATGAACACCTGCCCCTGGTCCCATATCCACCACATGATCAGCAGTACGAATGGCTTCTTCATCATGTTCAACGACTATCACTGTATTACCAAGATCACGCAATCGTAAAAGACTAGCCAGCAATCTGGCATTGTCACGCTGATGCAAGCCGATAGAGGGTTCATCCAATACATACATGACACCCACCAGCCCCGCGCCAATTTGCGATGCCAAGCGAATACGCTGTGCTTCCCCGCCGGATAAGGTATCGGCACTGCGTGCCAGATTTAGATAATCCAGTCCTACATTAACCAAAAATTCCAGACGTTCACTGATTTCCTTAATGATCTTGGCAGCGATTTCACCACGCCGACCTGGTAATGCCAGCTGTGCAAAAAATTCACATGCTGTACCAACAGGCAGTGCCACAATATCCGGCAAACTGTGCCCCGCCACAAAAACATGGCGAGCAGAACGATTTAAACGTGCACCCTGACAGGAAGGGCACGGTTGACTGCCAAGATATTTTGCCAGCTCATCACGTACTGCACTTGATTCAGTTTCGTGATAACGGCGCTGCATATTGGGGATTACACCTTCAAAAGAGTGATAACGGTGTCGAATCTCACCCTGGCTGTTGGTGTATGTAAAGCGAATCGCTTCGCTACCACTACCATAGAGCACCACCTGGCGAACAGGCTCCGGTAACGCCTGAAAAGGCTGATTCACATCAAATTTATAATGTCGCGCCAGCGATTGAATCATTTGGAAGTAATAGCTGTTATCCCGTTCCCAGCCACGTACTGCTCCTCTAGCCAAACCAAGATGCGGATGCACCACGACCCGCTCGGTATCAAAAAACTGATTGATACCCAAACCATCACAGGCTGAACAGGCGCCCACTGGATTATTAAAGGAAAATAATCGCGGCTCCAGCTCGCTCAGGCTGTAGCCGCATACCGGACAGGCAAAACCGGCTGAAAACAGCAGTTCAGCTTGCTCTGGTTCATCGAGAAAAGCGACCCGCGCTATACCCCCTGCTAATTGCAATGCCGTTTCAAACGATTCAGCCAGACGCAATCCAAGATCCGCACGAACCTTGAAACGATCTACCACAACCTCAATGGTGTGTTTACGTCGTAAATCCAGCGATGGCGGGCTATCCAACTCAACCACCTCACCATCAATACGGGCGCGAACAAAACCCTTGGCACGCAATTCCTGCAGTAGTTTGATATGCTCACCTTTACGCTCTTTCACGATTGGGGCAAGAAGCAGCATGCGTTCACCTTCTGGCAGCAACAACACCTGATCAACCATCTGATCAATGGTTTGTGCATCCAGATCAATGCCATGATCTGGACAGCGCGGAATACCGACTCGCGCATATAGCAGCCGCATATAATCATAAATCTCGGTAATGGTTCCCACTGTGGAACGTGGATTATGCGAGGTTGATTTTTGCTCGATGGAAATGGCCGGTGATAACCCTTCAATATGATCCACATCCGGCTTTTCCATCAGTGATAAAAATTGCCGTGCATAGGCGGACAAGGATTCAACGTAGCGACGCTGACCCTCGGCATAAAGCGTGTCAAAAGCCAATGATGACTTACCGGAACCAGATAGACCAGTAATGACAATAAGCCGGTCACGGGGTAAATCCAGATCGATATTTTGTAGATTGTGGGTACGAGCACCACGTATTTTAATAGTATCCATACGTGCTAAAAATAATGCAGTCGTTATTTAAAAAACCATGACAAGTATCAATTGAGAGACAATGTAAACTTCGATTAGCTCTAACCTGTAAGCACATCAGCTTCAGCAAAAATTATTTTTGAAAAGGGTCAAGACTAGAACAGCATCACAAAAATAATAAATAGCTATACCCAGAAAACAGCAAAGCTGGCATTTTCTGGAGCGAGATAAACCGAGAAGAAGGCAAGCGATTCAATGGATGAAGAAATGAACAAACAAGAACGCTGGACAGCCTTTTGGCTGGCGAGTGTCTTTTCACTGCGCATGTTGGGCCTATTCATGATCTTGCCAGTATTTGCCCTATATGCAGAACACCTGCGTGGCCATACACCGATACTCATAGGGCTGGCTATTGGCATCTATGGCCTTAGTCAGGCACTCTTCCAGATTCCATTCGGTTTCCTGTCCGATCACTACGGTCGTAAACGTATTATCTATCTGGGTTTAATCATCTTTAGCCTTGGTAGTCTCGTAGCAGCAATGGCTGACTCAATCCATGGTGTAATCATTGGCCGGGCCCTGCAAGGTAGCGGCGCCATATCAGCCGCAGTTATGGCACTAGCCGCTGATCTAACCCGTGAACAGCATCGCATCAGGGTAATGGCAACAATCGGTATCACCATCGGACTTTCATTTGCTATCGCAATGATACTCGGGCCGTTACTGGATAACTGGATAGGGGTATCAGGCATTTTTTGGCTCACAGGTATACTCGCACTACTTAGCATTGGCGTTATATATCGTCTAATACCCGATCCGGTTATTAGCCAGACTCATCGCGACGCTGAACCTGTCGCCTCGCAGTTCAGTCGTGTGCTGTCCGATAGACAATTGCTACGGCTTGATTTAGGTATTTTTACTCTGCATTTACTGTTAACTGCAACGTTCCTCGCCGTACCACTCGCTTTGCGAGATGCCGGATTACCCGGACAACAACACTGGAAAATCTACCTGCCTGTGCTGTTGCTCTCTATGGCACTCATGATTCCCTTTGTCATTCTGGCCGAGAAATATCACTGTTTCAAATCCGTGCTTCTAGGCGCGATTATTACAATAATGTTGACTGAGCTCGGGTTACTGAGCTTACACGACACAATACCGGGTACAGCAATACTGTTATTATCTTTCTTCACCAGCTTTAATATACTGGAAGCCACGCTACCCTCACTGATCACTAAAATAGCACCCGCCGAGGCCAAGGGCACAGCAATGGGAATTTATTCCAGTAGCCAGTTTTTCGGTGCATTTACAGGTGGTGCATTCGGTGGCGTATTGTATAGCGCATTTGGTATCCAGGCTATTTTCATTTTTGCTGCGCTCAGTGCGCTCATCTGGCTATCAATCACGTTCACGATGGCTCCCCCCCGTTACCTCAGTAACTATCTGCTCAACATAGGTATCTGCAATGAAACGGATGTGCATGACCTGGAAAGGCAGCTCACCCAGGTAAACGGTGTTGAAGAAGCTGCAGTCATCGCTACCGAAGGTGTTGCCTATCTGAAAGTGGATCAACGCCTATTCGATGAAACAGCCCTGCTAAATCGCTATCACAGTAAAACTTCGCACTCATAAAGGGTTACACCCCGATTAATCCGTGAGAACTCAAACCAAACTTGTGGCATGATTGAACCATAACCCTCAGAATCAACCTGCATTAAGGAGCAAAACCAGCATGGCCAGTGTCAATAAAGTCATCCTGATCGGTAATCTGGGCAAAGATCCGGAAGTACGCTATATGCCTAGTGGCAAGGCAGTAAGCAATACCACAATTGCGACCAACGAAACCTGGAAAGATCGTAATACCGGCGAAAAACAGGAACGTACTGAATGGCATAATGTGGTGTTCTTTAGTCCGCTCGCCGAGATTGTTGGTCAATATCTTCGTAAAGGCTCGTCAGTATTTGTCGAAGGGCGGTTACAAACCCGCAAATGGCAAGACAAAAATACGGGGCAGGATCGTTACACTACAGAGGTTGTTGCCAACGACATGAAGATGTTAGGTGGACGCAGCAACGCCGGCGGCAGTGCGCCTTTTGCTCCTGCGGGAGCCGAGCCTGCTTCCTCAGCGGCGCCTACACCGCCTCCGCAGGATAATACCATGCCTGCACACTCACAAACATCTCCAGCAGCGGACAATGGATTTGATGACGACATTCCATTTTAAGGTCGCCCCACCTTGCCCGCACTTCCCGACAACTGCGGTTCTAATCCTACCCGGAGCATACCGGATATGGCATGTCATCGATGCGCTGTCATTTCGTCTATCCTCCACAGCGTGATCCAGAAACATTTCTACATCCTGGCGACACTATCCAAGCAAGCCGGATTTACAGCCCAAAGCAATCACAAGGATTAAGCAAGTTGCCATCCTCATTGCTGGCAACGCCCAAGGCTGAACGGTTGAGGGTGACCAGCCGGCAACAGAAAGAATCAACACGGGGTGCGGTAAAACAGCAGATATTCGACGTTCTATACGGCGATCAAACAGGGTTACCTGTTGAGCAGTATGGGGAAGAAGGGCTATCAGACTATTACCGGTGGAGCTTTTCTGTACATATTTTTTCTGTACATATATCGAGCCTACCCTGAGCTATCATCTCCAGCCTATGGGCAAGAAATTGCGCATGAGGCAGATAACGTTGCGTAACTTGAGGATCTCTCAATCTCCAACCTCAAATAAAGGGCGTTTTGCTGGAAGCTGTCCCGATGGAGGCGGCTATCAGCACTTACCCGCAAGGATGCGCAAAACTACCAAAGTTTGGCATGGCATTAGAGTTATGATCGGAAAATAGATTTTATTTCGGCGAGATCTTGCTAAAATGCTGCCTTGCATTTGGCAGAAATGCCCACTTTTTATTTCTCGGTGCTGGAGATGCCAGAATTGCTCAGGCGCTGTCGCTGAACGTATCAAGACACCGCCCTTATCCCTGGCAATTCACTCTCATAAAGTACCTTCCCAACTATTTGACACTATTGGGTTTAACTTAACGGCTCCGGGTTTTTTGTAAAAAAGCCCTTTTTTCAATATACCAAACAACTTTTTGCTAACCGGTATGTGAACGACCATTTTTGATACAAATGCTCATTAAAAAACCGACAGGCCGTCGGTTTTTTAATGATAGGGCATACCATTGATAAATTGATGAAACTTTCAGGGCACGTTACGTTGTAACGCAAAACATACCGGATACCGCCAAACATTGAAACGCATTATCAAAGCAAGCCACTTAGCGCTATTTAAAAGGGGTGTTGTTCATCAAAGTGAAGCATCGGCTTACGTATTCAAATCTCCGCACTGCCACTATTTATGGCAGATGCCTCCATTTGATACAAACCTGAACCCCAATCACAGGAGGTAAAACCCAATGAGCGGAATAAACGAAAAGCACGGGGGCGAAGTTCTACAAACAAACGAAAAGCCTAGTGAAGAAATGCAGCACTGTCTCGAAGAAGTGGTGGCTATATTGCGCAAGTATGAAGTTGGGGTAAGCCTATGTCTGGCAAATGACCGCGAATCAGTACTCTTGTATCGCTTACCCGAATGGTGTGCCGTTTCGCTAAGTGACAATGGCCCTGAAGTCAACTCAGACCAGTTATGGCAAACGGATAACCTGGAGGAGCTGTTATCCCGCAGTTACCGACTCGCAGGCGGCTTATCCCAGGTCAATGCACGACTACATGCCGAATCAGAACGAATTGAGGATTTTATTCGTGATCTCGGTCATCACTTGTTAGATCCTGACCGCAAAAGCCACTAACTAGGGCTTGTTACTGCCACCCTGCCCAAAACCACCTATATATAACTGCTCCACTCCGTTATAAATCAACAGGATGACAACTCTCCTCGGAAACTTTGGCCACTTGTTGGGTACCCGCATTACTCCAGCAATTGCATATGCGCCATACGCCATTCACGAGCTTGCTGTCGTGCTTCCTCCATCTCGGCTTCGCTCAAACGACTGGCCGCATAATCCAATGGCTGTGTTGCCCCGATGTAACCATTGCTCATCGCCAGCTCCAGCCATAAATAGGCTTTAACCCAATCCTCCTCAACACCCAGGCCTTTACTGTACAGCATGCCCAGCCCATATTGTGCCAGCGGTAACCCACTATCAGCGGCTTTCTCAAACCACTGAAAAGCCTGTTGGCTATCCTCTGGCACACCACGCCCGGTCATAGACAAAACGCCCAGCATAACCTGTGCCAATGGCAAATCTTGTTGTGCTGCTTTCTTGTACCAGACCACTGCCTGCTGCTCATCTCGCGCCAACCCGCCTTGTCCGTCAGCATACATCAAGCCAAGATTAAACTGCGCATCTGGCACCCCTTGTTCGGCAGCCTTGCGATACCAAAATACCGCTTGCTGCTCATCCTTTGGAACACCTTGACCCATCGCGTAAAGCACCCCAAGGTTATATTGTGCCTTGGCATTTTCCTTTTCAGCCGCCTTCTGATACCAGTGGAAAGCCTGACGATCATCACGTGAAACACCTTTACCCGTTACATACATACCCGCAAGATAAGCTTGACTGGTCACGTGGCCCTGTTCCGCTGCCCGGCGATACCAATGAGCAGCCTCCCGCTGCTCATTGGCTGTATCAAGCCCTCGAGCATAAAGGTTACCAAGCTGGTACTGCGCTTTGATATAGTTCCGCCCAGCCGCCTCGCGTAGCAGGCCAATACCCTGCTGCTTATCACGCTCAACACCGTTGCCAGTAAGATAACGCTCAGCTAATTGATACTGGGCTTCCACACTTCCGCTTTTGGCGGCTTGCTGCAAAAACACTAATCCTTTAGCCTGATCCAGCATCACCCCGCGGCCATTGAAGTAGCTATTGGACAATGCAAGTTGTGCTGCCGGCAGATTCCTTTCTGCCGCCCGTCGGAACCATTGCAAGGCAATCTTTTCATTCTTTGGCAAATTGCCTTGCCCCTGAAGATACATTAACCCCAAATAATATTGAGCAAGCGGCAAATCCTGTTCTGCCGCCTTTTGATACCAACGTACCGCCTCACGCTCATTACGGGCGACTCCCTTGCCCTCATGGTACAAACGCCCTAGATTGAGTTGTGCCTGAGCTATCCCTTGCTCAGCCGCCTTACGGAACCAGCTGAATGCTCTTCCGGTATCCGCTTTCGTCCCACGACCCAGCAAATAGCGAACAGCCAGATTATATTGAGCACCCGCATTGCCTCCTGCAGCCGCCTTTTGATACCAGCGCACGGCTTCCCGGTGGTTGGTGGCTACCCCACGACCTGCCGCATACATCGAACCCAGGCTAAACTGCGCATCAACATGCCCTTGCTGAGCCGCTCTGCGATACAACCGGGCAGCCGTCTTATCATTTCGTGACACCCCACGCCCACTGGCATACAGATTCCCCAGCTCAAACAGGGCCTTCGGATGATTTCGCTGCACTGCCTTTTGATACCAGCCGGCCGCCTCCTGATCATCTTGCTCCGCCCCCTGGCCATGGGCATACTTATAACCGAGGATGTACTGCGCCTCGGTATTGCCCTGCTCCGCTGCTGCCCGTAACCAAAACAAGGCTTTGGAAGCGCCACCAGAATCATTACTGTAAATCATGCCCAGCTGAAACTGGGCATCTGCATTATTTTGTGAAGCCGCCTTCCGGAGCCATTGAATCGCGCTGGACTGGCTTTTACTGACCCCCTGACCGCGCAAATACATCATGCCGATAATAGCTTGTGCCTTGGGATCACCACGATTCGCCCAAATCATATACTCTTCAAAGGCTTTGGGATATTCGCCACGCTGGTAAGCTTCAGCCGCACTATTTGTTGCTTGCCTGGGTGCGATTGGCCGACTATCACCATAATGCCAAATCCCCTTGTCATCACGCCATTTTTTTAAACCCGATTCAGCCAGTGCAATCTGTGTGATACTTGCCAAAACAATCAGGAATACCCATGCAATCCTAGACATCACGACCTCGTAAAATAAAAATCCGACCAGACCTTGAATTTTGGTTATTCGCTCCAAACTTATAACAGACAAAGCTATGCTGATTAGCGATTAACGGATATCCAAACGATAATTAAAGATTCAGACAGTGTATTATTAAAAACCAACAATCCAACCGCCCCGCAATGACAATCGAGGGTCATACCAACGCTCAAGCAACCGTATGATGCTCTTTGCTTTGTCAGGGATATCGTAAGCGCTTGTGACCGGACTTGATAATGCACCTCATTATAACTCCTAAATTACAGTCGGGATTTTCTGCTCATTCGAAGTAACCGCCACCCATAATGACTTTATCCTTATAAGATGCCCATCACAACGAGGAAATTCACATGGCTATCAATTTACAAAAAGGTCAGCGTATCAGCTTGGAAAAAGAGGCAGGACGTAGCCTGAATCAGGTCACCATGGGATTAGGCTGGGGCATGAAGGAAGTGCAGCGCCGCAGCTTTCTGGGTTTTGGCGGTGGTACGCGCCAAAAATCTGTGGATTTAGATGCCTCCTGTTTGTTATTCGATGCGGGTGGCAATCTCGTAGATACTGTCTGGTTTAGACAACTGAAAAGCCGGTGTGGCTCCATTCAGCACAGTGGCGATGACCGCTCCGGAGGTGGTGAAGAAGGTGCTGACAATGAGCAAATCATGATTAATCTGAACCAGATCCCGGCTACGGTACAAGCACTGGTTTTTACCGTCAACAGCTTTACCGGAGAGGGTTTTGCCGGTATTCCCGATGCATTTTGCCGCCTGGTGGATAATGACAGCAAAAGTGAAATTGCCCATTTTAAATTGTCGCTGGAAGGCGGCTCACACACCGGACTGGTTATGACCAAGTTGTATCGTCATAATAATGACTGGAAATTGCATGCCATTGGTGAACAGGCTGATGGACGCACGTTCCATGATCTGATGCCCGCTATTCAGCCTCATTTATAGTGATACTCCGGGAATTTCAGCATGGACTTGCAACCCGGCCAGAACTTTTCCATCAGCAAGCAAAGCCCGGCAACGACCTCGGTCGAGGTGGTACTCGCCTGGGAACCGGCGGGTACACCATTGACCATAGACTCCAGCGCTTTCGCCTTGAACGCGCAAGGCAGGGTGCGTAGTGATGATGACTTTATTTTCTACAACCAGCTGACCTTGAGCGGCGGCAGTATCCAGCGCGCCAGGGATGGACAGACGTTTACTGTTAACCTTGCGCAACTGCCACTGGCAATTGAGCGGGTGGTTATTGCCCTGACAATTGACCAGGGCCAACAACGCGGGCAATCCTTTGGGCAACTAGCCCAGGTTCGAGCGGAAATCCGCGATGCCATCAGTAAAACAATTCTCGGCACAGTACCACTCTCGACCAGAATGATGCCAGAAACGGCGCTGATTGTTGGTGAGTTGTATCAGCGTAATGCAGAGTGGAAATTCCGTGCAGTTGGTCAAGGCTTTGTAGGAGGACTGGCCCCGCTAGCAAAGCAGTATGGTATCGATGTAGAGGACGACCCCGATACGGCAACACCGCCCTCCCAATCCCCCCATTCTGCGACACCCACACCAGCATCCGAACCATCCAGACCAATCCGACTGGAAAAAATTACCTTAGAAAAGAAAGGCAGCAGTATCTCCCTGGAAAAAAAGGGACAGGGTTTTGGTGAAATCGTAGTTAACCTCAATTGGCACCAGGGTAGCGCTGGCAAAGGCTTTTTCGGTCGCTTAACCCACCGCAATATCGATCTGGATCTCGGCTGTCTGTTCAAGCTGCGTGACGGGCGGGCAGGTGCTGTACAGGCGCTAGGTGACAGCTTCGGCAGCCTGCAAGCCCCCCCTTACATACAGTTGATGGACGATGATCGCAGTGGCGCGAGCACCCAGGGCGAGTTTATGCACATTAATGGTGCACAATGGCAGCATCTGGATCGAGTCGTTATCTTCGCATTGATTTACGAGGGTGCGCCTAACTGGGCAGAAACCGATGCAGTAGTCACCATCCAGACACCCGGCCAGCCAACACTGGAAATTCGTATTGATAGTCACCGCAACAATCAGCGAATGTGTGCGCTGGCATTACTAGAGAACCAGCATGATAATATCAAGGTCACAAAACAGGTTGAATATTTCCGGGATCATCGTTTTTTAGACGAAGCCTACGGTTTTGGGCTGCGCTGGGTCGCAGGTTCCAAAGGTTAGTGTTTTGCCTGTTTTTGACACTTTCAACACATGACTTTAAATCAGGAGAAATTCCCTTATGGCTCTCGAATGGTTGAAACAACGTTACAATGAAGTCTCCGCCAATTTGCAATCTGAAGTAACCAAACTCAAAAACAAGTCTTTCCTTGAATCGGTGGTCGCAGGCTGCGTATTGGTTGCCTATGCTGACGGTACAGTACACTCCGAAGAGAAACAGAAAATGATGGGGTTTCTTCGTAACTCTGACGTGCTGTCAGTGTTTAGTACCGAAGAAGTGATTAGTATCTTCGATAAATACGCCAAGCAGTTTGAGTTTGATTATCAGATTGGTCAGGCTAACGCTTTACAAGGGGTTGCAAAACTCAAGGATAAGGAAGCAGAAGCACGTCTTATGGTGCGGGTCTGCTGTGCGGTGGGTGCAGCTGACGGCAGCTTCGATGACAACGAGAAAGAAGTGGTACGCAAGCTTTGTAATGAATTGCGCCTAAACCCGAAAGACTTCGATCTTTGAACCATCTATTACCCTGGTACTTGCCTGAAAGCCTGGTTTGAATACAACAAGGAAAGGGCTCCACCGTATTCAAACCAAAGGCCTTTACCGCGTTAAGCCAGCTCACCCGGGCTCCGGTTCCATCACTATATTCACCTATTCCATTGATTTTGAGGATAAGGCATGAAATTTTCATTTCCCGGCCTAACGGATCAGGAGGCGCAGGAATCGCGCCTCCAGCATGGCTCTAATGCGGTCACGCCCCAAGAGGTTGAAACCTTCCGGGACAAGCTGATTAACAATCTGAAAGATCCCATCATCATCATCCTGATCGTTGCGCTTGTTATCACGGGCGTACTGGCAATTTTTGGCTACACCCACTGGTATGAGGGTGTCGGTATTGCTATCGCTGTCGTACTGGCAACGCTAGTGGCCACCTGGTCAGAATACAGCAACGAAACCGCTTTCCAGAAATTGCTGGAAGAGGCTTCGATGATCCTGGTCAAGGTCTTCCGAAACAATCGGTTGACTGAAATCTCGATTAACGATCTGGTGGTTGGTGATTACCTGCTGCTACAACCGGGCGATACGGTACCCGCAGATGGCATTCTCGCTGTCGGCCATCTGGAAGTGAGTCAGGCTGCGTTGACCGGTGAATCCGAGCCGCTCAAAAAACGCGCGCCAGAAACTGAAGATGCACCGCAGGCTGGAGAGGTGCATACCCTATTCCGCGCCTCGCTGGTCGAAGATGGCGAAGCCGTGATGAAGGTCACTGTTGTTGGCGATAAAACGCGATACGGTGAAACCTTGAAGGAAATCATCAGTGCTGAAGACCGCTTGTCTCCCTTGCAGCAAAAACTGACAGTACTGGGTAGCCAAATCAGCACCTTTGGCTATATCGGCGCAGCATTTATAGCCATTGCCTTTATGCTGAATCAAGTTTATTTCGCGCCCGATGCTACAGGCAGTATCGTAACCTACTGGGTGCAAAATGAACTCGGCGTCATAATCTCCGATGTTGTCACCGCACTGATTCTCGCGATTATCATCATCGTGGTTGCTGTGCCAGAAGGCTTGTCAATGATGATCGCCATTGTGCTGTCCTTGAATATGCGCAAACTGCTTGATGCCAAAGTGCTGGTACGCAAGCTACTCGGTATCGAAACAGCAGGCAGCCTGACTGTGCTCTTCACTGACAAGACCGGCACCTTGACACAAGGTCAACTGACAGTCGCCGACTTTCTCGCAGGTGATCATCAACACTACGCTACGCTTGATGATGTACCGCAGGCGTTAGGCGAACTCATCACGTTTTCACTGCGTAATAACACCAGTGCAGTGATCGATGGCAGTAATCCTGACGCGCCGGGTATCGTTGGCGCTGATAGTACAGAGCAAGCATTGCTGCGCTTTCTCGGTAGACGACTGGTAGAAGAGGATGCGGCCGACATCGTTGATATCATCCCTTTCAACAGCACCCGTAAATTTTCTGGTGCCCAGGTCAAAGGCACCTATCAGTTAACCCTGATTAAGGGCGCACCGGAAATCGTGTTGCAAAACTGTACACATTACTTAGATGCACAAGGTGAGCGTATTGCACTGTCTGGCAAGGACATGCTCAATACAGAGATGCACACCCTGTCCAAACGTGCCATGCGATTAATCGCCATTGCCATTTCTGACAGTGACATCACGGCTGAACAAACACTCCCCGAATCACTGGTACTGGTGGGTATTTTCGGCCTGCGCGATGACTTGCGGGCAGAATCCTATGGTGCGGTGAAGCGGGCCAAAAAAGCGGGTATCCATGTTATCATGATCACCGGTGATGCCAAGGAAACTGCCGAGGCTATTGCCAGGGATGTTGGCTTGCTGGAAGACGACCCACAAGCCACCGTAATGACATCCACTGAACTCGGTCAATTAACAGATGCACAGGTCAAAGACATACTGCCCCACCTTTATGTCGTGGCGCGCGCCTTCCCTACTGACAAGAGCCGCCTAATCAAGCTTGCCAAGGATATCGGCTGGGTTGTCGGCATGACCGGTGATGGTGTCAATGATGCCCCTGCTGTAAGAAATGCTGATGTCGGCTTTGCCATGGGTGGTGGCACTGAAATGACCAAAGAGTCCAGCGATATTGTGATTCTGGATGACAATTTCCAGTCACTCACGCAATCGGTGCTTTATGGTCGCACCCTGTTCAAATCCATTCGCAAATTCCTGGTTTTCCAGCTGACCGTCAATGTCTCAGCGATTTTGCTGGCATTCCTTGGTCCATTTATGGGCTATGAATTGCCATTGACCATGATTCAGTTACTGTGGATCAACATCATCATGGATACACTGGCGGCACTGGCCTTTTCCGGTGAGGCGGCATTAAATCGCTATATGCTGGAAAAACCCATCCCTAAGGATGACCACCTGATTACAGGTGAGATGTGGTCGTCAATATTAACGAACGGCGTTGCGGCAACGATGCTGAGTTTGATCTTCCTGACCTCGGACTCCATTCAAGGCTTGTTTGAGCGCCCGGGGCTGACACCGGAAGAGAATAATCTGGTCTTCCTGACAGCGTTTTTCAGCTTCTTCGTCTTTATACACAACTTCAACAAGTTTAATGCCCGTACCGAAAGTTTGAACTTATTCGACCATTTAATCGATAACAAAAACTTTCTGGGTGTTGTGGCGTTGATTTTCACGTTGCAGATCATATTTACCTATTTAGGTGGTGACTTCTTGAGAACAGTCGGTTTGAATGTGATGGAGTGGGTGTATGTCATCTTGCTTTCTGCCCTAATCATTCCAATCGATTTACTCAGAAAGGCATTACGAAACAATTTTTTTGGTAACCCTGTGTTAACCGAAACAAGCTCTTGATATTCATAGCGCCGAAAGGCAGCCTGTACGCCTTTCGGCGCTATGCTGATCTTAATAACAATACGGACTCAGGAGGGCATAAGTCATGGGCATTTCTCTAAGTAAAGGTGGCCGATTATCGCTAGACAAAGAGGCGCCGAATCTCAAGAAGGTACTGATTGGCCTGGGGTGGGATGCACGCGCCACCGACGGTGCCGACTTTGATCTGGATGCATCGGCATTCTTGCTGAACGACAGGGGCAAAGTACGCTCCGAAGGTGATTTTATCTTTTACAACCAGTTAAAATCCAGTTGCGGATCGGTAGAGCACACCGGTGATAATTTAACCGGTGAGGGTGAAGGTGATGATGAAACCATTCTGGTCAATCTGGCACAGGTTCCCGCTGATGTGCAGAAAATCGCTTTCACCACAACAATTCATGAAGCTGAAGCACGAAAGCAGAATTTTGGCCAGGTTAGCAATGCCTATATCCGTATCGTTAACGCTGAAACCAATATCGAAATTGCCCGCTATGATCTGGCCGAGGATGCTTCTACTGAAACAGCAATGATTTTCGGTGAACTTTATCGACACAGCGGCGAATGGCGCTTTAGCGCAGTAGGCCAGGGTTATGCCGGTGGCTTGAAAGCCATGTGTAATCAGTATGGTGTCGCTGTTTAGTCTTGCTTGTTGTTTTCATTTAAAGCCTGACAAAATGCTTCACCATGAGTTAGTTGTTCCAACTATGGGCTGGTATCAAGAAAAATGGCCTTCATCAGGAAGCCCGGTAAAAGCATTACCACTCAGCGACAAAAACCTGTACAGAAAACCAACGGCATATTTTCAGTGTAATCGCTTGTGCAATAAAGTATTCTCATCTCCCTGTTCAATATTCACATAGCCACATAGCCTGTAAGGAGTTCATCATGGCAGTCTCTCTACAAAAAGGCGGAAATGTCTCGCTAAGCAAAGAAGCCCCCGGCCTTAAAAAAGTCAACTTCGGTTTGGGTTGGGATTTACGCAAAACGGATGGTACTGATTTTGACCTGGATGCCTCTGCCTTTGTACTTGATAGCAATGGCAAGGTACTTAGTGATCAGCATTTTGTTTTTTATAACAATACCAAAGACCCATCAGGTGCTGTCTTGCATCAGGGTGATAACCGTACGGGCGAAGGTGAAGGTGACGATGAAGTCATTGAGGTTAGCCTAGATCAACTGACACCTAATATTACCAAGATCGCTTTCGTAGTCACTATCCACGATGCTGATGCTCGCAATCAAAGCTTTGGTCAGGTGAGTAATGCCTATATTCGGGCGCTCAATGCAGAGGGTGGGCAGGAAATTGCCCGGTATGACTTATCCGAAGATGCCTCGACTGAAACGGCAATGATCTTTGGCGAACTTTATCGGCACAATAACGAATGGAAATTCAAGGCCATTGGCCAGGGTTACGCGGGTGGATTAGGTGCTGTTGCCAGCGACTTTGGTGTCAATATGGGATAGCTGCAGCAATCGTTTCACTACACCGAGCTAATGACCTGACCCGCCGCACCTTGGCGGGTCTTCATTTTCTGGATTAGAGAAGCCTTCAATGACTGAATCTGTTAAATATCTACTTGACGAAAGTCAGATGCCAACGTCCTGGTATAACATCATTGCTGATTTGCCTTCATCACCACCGCCTGCCCTGAATCCTGCTACGCAACAGGCAATTGGCCCTGATGATTTGCTACCCTTGTTTCCGATGTCGCTGATTGAGCAGGAAGTGACAACCGAACGGGAAATCGACATCCCAAAACCTGTTCAAGAGATCTATCGACAATGGCGACCCAGCCCGCTATACCGTGCCCGCCAACTAGAGCGGGCACTGGATACACCAGCAAGAATCTATTACAAATATGAAGGTGTTAGCCCTGCTGGTAGCCATAAGCCCAATACCGCCATCGCACAAGCATTCTATAACAAGGAAGCAGGCATCCGGCGCATTGCTACTGAAACAGGTGCAGGCCAATGGGGTTCATCGCTAGCGTTTGCGGGTGCCTTGTTCGGCATTGAGATTGAAGTCTTTATGGTCCGTGTTTCCTATCAGCAAAAGCCTTACCGGCGAGCGCTCATGGAAACATGGGGAGCAACCTGTACCGCTTCACCATCAGATCAAACAGTTGCAGGTCGCACCATTCTTAGCAAACGACCCGACCATCCTGGCAGTCTGGGTATCGCCATTTCCGAAGCGGTCGAGATTGCTGCCCGGCGCGATGATACCAAATATGCCCTTGGCTCAGTCCTGAATCATGTATTGCTACACCAAACAGTGGTTGGACTGGAAGCGCTCGCACAACTGGAAATGGCAGATGATTATCCCGATATTGTGGTCGGCTGTACCGGTGGTGGCTCCAATTTTGCGGGAATCGCTTTCCCGTTCCTAGGCGCACAACTACGAGGGGGACGAGCTGTAGATATTATTGCGGTAGAACCTGCGGCCTGCCCTACCCTAACACGCGGCCCATATGCTTATGACTTTGGTGATACAGCTCATCTGACACCATTAACCAAGATGAATACGCTGGGATCAACATTTACCCCGCCCGGCTTTCATGCAGGTGGATTGCGCTATCATGGTATGGCGCCTCTGGTCAGTCATGTCAAGGAGCTGGGACTCATTGATGCGCGTGCCTATCATCAACTGGGCTGCTTTGAAGCGGGCATACAGTTTGCCCGCACCGAGGGCATATTACCTGCACCTGAAGCCAATCATGCCGTTCGTGGCGCAATCGATGAAGCCTTACGCTGCAAGGAGGAAGGTGTCAGCCGAGCCATCCTGTTTAATCTCTGTGGCCATGGCCATTTCGATATGCAGGCTTATATGGACTATTTTGCCGGCAAACTGAGTGATCAGGATTATGATGAAAAAGAGTTAGCAATGGCTTTGTCAGGGTTACCTTCGGTAACCGGAATTTAGATAATAGCGGGTATGTACTGCTGCATACCCGCTACTTATTAATTCCCTTATAAAAAGCGTAATTTTGTTCATTTGCTTTTAATCGGCTTGCAGCCGCACTTTTCGATACAGTGCGATACAGTGTTTTAATAACTCTGTATCTAAACAGCTAGAGTTGCAATCTTCTGTAAACGTGTAAATAAATGGCTTTATGGCGCAAACATACCTGCCTGCCTATTCCCCGGATCTCAATCCGGTCGAACATCAATGGGCACACGCCAAAGCCGTCCGTAAACAACGCTATTGCTCCACCGACGCGCTCTTCATCAATGATGTCCTTTGAATCATTTTATCCAAGCCTGGCTATAGGTGCACCCCTGCACATCAAAATAAACGGGGCAAAAAACATAGTAAAATAGTAGGGTATTCAAAAAATTTTTCCGCCGCTGCGCGGCGGAATAAAGGGTAAAAGGATAAAGAACAAAGGGTTATAAAGATCTGGACAAGCGAAACCCCAGGTCGTCGTCCCGACTATCAGGCGAGTAACTGACCCGATTAGCGGAACGCACCCCGCGCGGGAGGAAGTTCCAGGAACCGCCACGGAGCGAACGGGGCATGTTGGCTTGATTATTGCTTATACATACTTTCTCGTCGCCTCCATACTCCTCGTCGTATTTCGAGCACGTCCATTCCCATACATTCCCTACCGTGTCATACAAGCCCCAGGGGTTCGACTTGAAAGAACCCACCGGGGCTGTTTGTTCGGTATCCCAGCGACTGCCACAGCCATAACAGTTGGCATTGTTCCGCCCAAGTTCATCACCCCACCAATACGCCGTCGTCGTGCCGGCGCGTGCTGCATATTCCCATTCCGCTTCCGTCGGCAGCCGGTAGTCCTTGCCGGTCTCCTTCGATAGCCATCGGGTATACGCTACCGCGTCGTGCCAGTTGACATTGATTACCGGACGATTCTCCCGTCCCCAGCCTTCATCATCCGGTTTTTCTCGCCCGGTCGCTGCACAGAACCGGTCGTATTCGGCAAACGTCACTTCGTACTTACCCATCTCAAACGTATCCACACACACACGATGGCGCTTTTCATCATCGTCTCGTCCCTTCTCAGAGGTAGGACTGCCCATCTGAAAACAACCCGCCTCAATCCGCACCATATCGGGGGTTGGGAATGTCGGACGCTGCACTTTCTTTAGATCAATCGTCACCACTTGCTCACCGGCTGCCAACGTATGCTTTTTCCGGTACGTGTCGTAGCCCGACGCGCTAACCTCAAGGTCGTAGGCTTTATTGGGCTTCAGTTCAATTCCTGCGGCGTATCTCGGCGAGATGTTCATGATCCGCACCCGTGCATGGGCAGGCGTGGTTTTCACCGTCAGGTGGGTGGTCGCCGCCGGGAGCGGCGGTGGGTGGTGTATCCCGGCTTCCAAAGCGGCTAGTCGAGCGTTCGCAATGGCGGTAAATTCACCGTTCGGATATTTCTTCAGATAGGCGCGGTAACACGCGACAGTGCCACATGCCTCGGTGGAATCCCAGTAGCGGACTTCCAAACGTGTCGGATTCAGCGGTTTCTCTTCCGGTTTGACGATAGAAGCACACTCTACGAGACAGACCGGTTTCGAGCCAAAGGCACCATAAAGCCACGGTTCCTGTTGCCGGTCCGTTCGCTTCAGCACGTCTTCCCGAATCGCACCAAAAAGCTGGGGCAAGGGGCGTGAGCCATTCAGGTGTTTCAACATCGCGGCGGCAAACGGACTATGTGGACTGCCATCTGGGTCTTGATCCAGAGCTTTCGTACCATCTTTGGCGGCGTAGGCGACGTAGGTCTGATGTCGGGGTTCTACCGGTGCCAGACCTCGAAAAATGTCCCGTGTCCCGTCCGGGCGTGCCATTTGATCTGCCAGTGGATTGTTTCGACAGGCATCCAGAATCACCAGCCGCCAGCCTCGCCGTCCGTTAATCTGCCTGAGTATGACGTCCAATGCCACCGCATCCGTTGCTACATCCGCCTCAAATGCCAGTTCCGCATCCACCGGAATCAGGTAGTTTTTTCCCCCGCTTTCAACGCCATGTCCGGCGTAATACACCACCGCAGCGGACGCGCTCCGGGCGCGCCGTCCAAATCTCTTGATACGCTGCTCCATCTGCGGCTTGCTCAAATCGTAGTGCGGTCCGTCCACCTGAAAGCCTAATTTGCCCAACGCCGCTGCCACCGTTTTTGCATCATTGAGCGGATTGATGAGTTTACTGGTATATACGTATTCGCCGTTACCGATCACTAATGCTAGGCGCTTGCCTGCCTGAGCATCGACCGGTTGAAAGCCGCCCGGCCAGACCAGAGCCAGCCACAAAACTACAATGAGTTTTTGATAATGTCGCATCCTTCCCCCAATCGATCCTCTCTTGACGCGACCCGCCGCTGGCCGATCAACGCACCGATCACATTGACCCGCCCTCGGTCGTTCCAGTCACATAAACCGTAACAGCGCTGACCCATGCGTGCGGGGCATAGCGTGTGCAAACCCGCGCTCGTCAAGATAAACAATGACGCGACCTGCGGCTTCATACGCCTTTATTTTTTTCCAGGAAGAACCGCCGTCGCCTGCGTCCGCCCAAGGATGGCGATCCGATCAATAAGCCAGCAATGATCGTCGCTTGCGCCAAAAACGCCAACGGGCAGCAGATGTAAGGGTATAACACCGACCATTCCCTGGATAAAGGCGCAGTGTTCCCAATGCACCGCTCCGCACCCATTGTCGACAGGGCACAAACCAATGCTGTTCCAAATCAGCGATATGTGCAGCCCATACATCAAGATCACCCTCTACAGGATCTCGACGGGTGTGTTCTAGCACCACTAAACTGTCACGTTCATTGTTATCACTTGCACTCAACCAGTCCGCTGCACTATCAGGAACAGGATTGATATCCATTTTCACTAATCGCGCCAAACCACATGCAAGTGGATCGTGGGCATATACACCTGAAACAGGCGCATGGATGTGATTCGGACACACTCCCCCCCCCCAGAGCCATAGGCCGCTTAATAACGGTAACCCTTTTTCCTCCCGAATCCGATTGACCGGATGAGTATGAAACAGCATTTGTATCTCAGTCAATCGAGTATGCCAAAGCTGTTTCGCCGTACCATAGGGGAGCAAGGCACGAATATCACGACCAGCAACGCAGGCCAGCGGGTAACTGCGAATACCGGGATCGGCAGCTAGCTGAAGATACCACCGCTCAGGATGCAACGCCTCGAGCTGTAAGCCATCTTCCCTAAATGTATGGTTAAATGCGGCTGCCAGCGCCTGCACTTCAGCCGGCTCAATTGCCAAAGCACATGCATCGACAAGAAAAACACCCTGCTGATCAGCGCGTAAATGCACCGGATCAGCACGCAACCACCAACCGGTATCAGCCTCACCACCATCAACCAGCCGGGTTACTGCTGCCACCGGCAAATCAGCATCTTCAGGGATGTCCAGACCAAAGAGCTTAAACAGGATGGCATCAGCCGAAGCGGGTACTGCATCAACATCAGCATGTGCTAATAGCCACTCCAGTGCAGGCGCGTCAGGTCGCTGATGAACATTCAAACCAGACTCATCCAGCCAGGTGTCCAAAAGCCCTGGAATCATCAAATGCAGGGCGGTAGCAGCCATACAACCCCTGTCGTTATCGACTTGACTATTACATTGAGTGATGTGAGTGAGTGATGCCAGCTAGTGAGCAATATGCTCCAGACGAATGCGGGTTACTGGCGCACAGATACTATCCAGCGCCTCAAGCGCCGCAATAGCTTCGTTCATCTGCCCTTCCTGAACCCGATAAGTCAACAAGATTACCGGCACTTCATCAGCACCCGGCATCGGCTCCTTTTGGAGCACCGCCTCAATGCTAATATTACGATCTCCCAGGATGCGTGTTACATCGGCAAGCACACCGGGCTGATCTTGCGCTTGTAACCGTAAATAATACGCCGTTTCCACCGCATCCATCGGCAATACGGGCACACTGGAAAGCGCATCGGGCTGGAAAGCCAGATGAGGTACCCGATTCTCTGGATCACTGGTCAGGGCACGAACAACATCCACGATATCCGCCACTACGGCAGAGGCAGTCGGTTCCGATCCAGCGCCTGCACCGTAATATAAAGTTTGCCCGATAGCATCACCTTTAACCAGCACCGCATTCATTACACCATTGACATTAGCAAGCAATTGCCGCTCTGGTATCAGCGCCGGATGAACCCGCAACTGCACGCCTTTGTCAACACGACACGCAATACCCAGGTGTTTGATTCGGTAACCAAACTGGTCTGCATAAACCACATCCTCACGGGAAATGTGGCTAATACCTTCAATGTAAACCTTGTCAAACTGCAACGGGATACCGAATGCAATCGACGCAAGAATAGTGAGTTTGTGGGCCGCATCAATACCTTCAATATCGAAGGCCGGATCAGCCTCCGCATAACCTAAGGCCTGTGCTTCGGCTAACACATCCCGAAAATCACGTCGCTTATCACGCATTTCGGTCAGAATAAAATTAGCGGTACCATTAATAATACCTGCCAACCACTCCAGCTGATTACCGGACAGACCTTCACGGATGGCCTTGATAATTGGAATACCACCGGCAACAGCCGCCTCAAAACCAACCATAGCTCCAGCAGCGCGGGCAGCCGCAAAAATCTCGTTGCCATGCTTGGCAATCATGGCCTTGTTAGCCGTTACCACATGCTTACCCTTGGCCAATGCCTGTAATACCAGACTTCGTGCCGGCTCGTCACCTCCCATCAACTCGACGACTACTGATACCTCAGGATCATTGACCACATCAAGCGCCTCATTGGTCAGTTTCATGCCAGCGGTATTCGCGCTCGTGGTCTCCAAATTGCGGGCGGCTGCATGGCTGATGGTAATCTCGCGTCCAGCACGACGGCTGATTTCCTCAGCATTACGCGATAATACATGCGTCACGCCACTGCCCACTGTACCTAACCCGAGCAAACCCACTTTCACTGGAGGATAGGCACTCATGCTCAGGCTCCTGCAGTCTGTGTGGCAGGCGGCGCATAACCATTATCGCGATTATCCTTGCGGAACATTTCGCGAATACCACGCAGGGCCTGTCGAGTGCGCTGTTCATTCTCAATCAGGCCGAAACGAATGTGATCATCGCCATACTCACCAAAACCAATACCCGGTGAAACCGCTACTTTGGCTTGCGACAGCAATTTTTTGGAAAATTCCAGCGACCCCATGGATTGATATTGCTCAGGGATCTTCGCCCAGACAAACATGGTTGCCTTAGGCTTCTCAACGGCCCAACCGATTGCGTTTAAACCATCACAAAGAACATTACGGCGCTTGCGGTACATCTCCCGAATCTCGGCAACACATGTTTGCGGGCCTTCCAATGCGGTAATCGCCGCCACTTGCACCGGGGTAAACATGCCGTAATCAAGATAAGACTTCATTCGACCCAGTGCTGCAATCAAAGTAGGGTTACCACACATAAAGCCTACTCGCCACCCTGGCATGTTATAGCTTTTGGACAGGGTAAATGATTCAACAGCAACGTCCTTGCCACCTGCAACTTGCAGAATCGAAGGGGCGGTATAACCATCGAACACCAGATCAGCATAGGCGAGATCATGGATCACCCAAATCTTGTGTTCGCGGGCAATCGCTACCACTTTTTCAAAAAAGTCCAGTTCCACACATTGCGCCGTCGGGTTGGCGGGAAAATTTATCACCAGCATACCGGGACGAGGCCAGGAATCCTTGATAGCCTTTTCCAGTTCCACAAAGAAATCGATGCCCGGAATCATCGGGACATGTCGAATATCCGCCCCCGCAATCACAAAGCCATAGGGATGAATCGGATAGGCCGGATTGGGAACCAGCACGGCATCGCCCGGCGCCATGGTTGCCAACGCCAGATGCGCCAAACCTTCTTTGGAGCCGATCGTCGCAATGGCCTCCGTGTCAAAATCCAGTTCCACACCGTAACGATCCTTGTACCAGTTACAAATCGCTCTACGCAAACGTGGAATGCCCCTTGAAACCGAATAGCGATGGGTATCGCTACGCTGGGCAGCTTCAACCAACTTGTCAACGATATGCCTTGGTGTGGGCTGGTCAGGGTTACCCATACCAAAATCAATAATATCCTCCCCACGAGCGCGTGCCCTGGCCTTCAGGTCGTTAACAATGTTGAAGACATAGGGTGGCAGGCGTTTTATTCGTTGAAATTCGGTATTCACAATTATTTTCCCAAAAAAAACGATAAGGCAAGGCCAAACAAGCGGTTTCAACGGCTTCATGGCAAAGTGGACAATAATATCAAACGAGCCTGGGAGTCTACCTACAAGCGACCGGGCAGTTCAACCAGAAGGGAACCCTGCTGATTCAATCCCGAGGATGATTAAAAACCCATATTGCACAGGCACAGTCGCAAAAGTGCATGATTGAATTGGGGTGGCACGCTGCGCTGCACTCGCCTAAACACTGAGACCTTATCAGGTCAGCGTGTCATCACGACCTTTTGGTAAAGCCCGCTAAAAAAGATTTGTTTTTCAATCTTTTCAGGCTTGATATCCTCAGGCAACCAGTCAGTGATCTCCTGGCGCCACAGATCCATAGCAAATGGTTCCAAGGTCTTCAAAACAGGAATCATCAGATAGCGAAAAGGATTGAGCTGCCTGGGTCGATGATAATCGACAAAAATAACCTTACCGCCTGGCTTGGCAACACGTAGCGCCTCGGCAATCGTCTTGCGGCGGACGGCTTCGGGCTGTTCATGCAATAAAAAAAATACGATTACATTATCGTAACTGGCATCCTCAAATTGTAAGTCGCTCGAATCTTGCAAGTATGCGGTAACTTGTCCGGTATCCTTGATCTTTGCCTGAAGGTTACGTAACTGGATAGGTGCAACATCAACAATATCCAGGTGCCCGTTCGCGCCCAGCCGCTGCATGAGCCTTTCGGTGAAATTGCCGTACACACAAGCAACCTGCAAGACCTTGCCATCAACCACTGAACCCATCTCTTCCAGCGCCATATCGCGCAATCGAGTGAAATTACCCCACAAGATCAGATTCACTAACCATTGCCGCTCAAACAGACGTACACCCGCCGGATGCAAGTAAGCCCACCAGTAAGTTTGTTGCAGGTACTCAGGAATCTGGGCAGTTGTCGAACATTCACGATCGGCATCAGGGGACAGTTGCCGGACATTATCAATGGCTGTTACCGACTCTTTCAAACTCACTTGTCTACTTACCTTACGCTAATTATGCTAGAAATCATAAGAAGTCCCCGAACTGTACTGAGGCACAAAGGGCGCACCACAGTACAGTCGGGGACAACAACCAGGAATGATGCAAAATGCCTAGATACGCACGAGATAGAAAATAGTCATCAGTGTACCAAGACCGGCAATACTATACAGTACAATAGCAACCTGCTTGTCAAGACGGATACCGAAATCATGCAGCGTAACTCGCATACGATGTGCGGCGTGCCACAGTGACAACAAGATAATGCCAAAAATGATGAGCTTGCCTAGCCAATGCCCTGCAAAGGCATGCATATTATCGTACTGAAACAAGCCAGGGGTTACGCCAAAAGCAATCAGCAATGTCAGCAAAACCAATACCGGCGTAATAAAGGCCGTGACTGTACCACCTGCTGCAAACAGCCCCCAGAAGATCGGTTTGTTTGATTTCGCCATAACTAAACCACCCATGCCAGAATCAGGACACCAAGCGACACGACGCCCCAGACACCATAGTGCGCCCCAACAATGATATTATCAGGCACAAACTCCTCACCCCTTTGAATGGGCATGGCCTTCGGTGTCACATTAAACCATCCTGTCGAGTGATATAGCGCAAAGCCCAGCGTCACCAACAGAAAAAGGATACTGAGAGGACTGCCCAATCCTTCCAAAAAGGCATTGTAGGCCTCAGGCCCTTTAGCAAGGCTTTTGAGCATCATCACCAATAGCAACGTGTAAGCACCAATAAAAATGCAGGTAACCTCACGCCCCATATAGCGCATATAACGCGGCTGCTTTAGAAACCAGCCAGTTTTTGATAGTTTTCGAATGTAAGGTTTGCTCATTTTTTCGTCCAAGGCATCAAATGCTCTTTATACCAATCAATGGTGCTTGCGATCTTGACTTGCTGGAGCGCGCCTGCTGGATCAACATGTTTGGGGCACACTTCCGAACAGGCGCCCACAAAGGAGCATTCCCACACGCCCTTATCGGTCGCAATCACTTCCTGACGCTGATCGCGTCCACCATCCCGCGAATCCTGGTTGTATCGATGTGCCAATGAAATCGCCGCAGGACCAATAAACTCAGGAACCAGGCCATACTGCGGGCAGGCGGCGTAGCACAACATGCAGTTAATACACAATGTATACTGCTTGTACGTTTTGAGCTGTGCAGGTGTCTGCCTGAATTCGCCTTCAGTAGCGGGCTTGTCGTCTTTAGGAATCAGATAAGGCTTAACGCTGGTCAGTTTGGCAATAAAATCCTCGACCACGGTTACCAAATCACGCTCAATCGGGAAGTTCGCCAGTGGCTCTACCCGAACTCTGTCAGGAAAGTCACGGATAAATGCTTTACACGACAGCGTTGGCTCGCCGTTGACCATCATGCCGCAACTACCGCATACCGCCATATGACATGACCAGCGATAACTGAGTGTTGGATCAAGGTTTTCCTTAATATAGTTCAGGGCATCGAGTACAACCCATTCATTTTTGCAAGGAACGGTATAATCCTGGAATCGAGGTTCACTGTCGGTTTCAGGATTGTAACGCAGTACCTCCAATTGTATTCGGCGCTCGCTCATTTTTTGTCTCCTGAGTAATCACGCACACCCGGCTGCGATTTGGTAATGACGACATCAAGATAATCCACTCGTGGTGGTTCCTTCGCCTGATAATAGGCCAATGAATGCTTGAGGAATTTATCATCATCCCGCTCGGTAAAGTCGAGACGTTGATGCGCTCCTCGTGACTCTTTACGATCTCGAGCACAAACAGTCACGGCCTCGGCACAATCCAGCATGGAACATAATTCCAGTGCCTGTATCAAGTCGGTGTTGAAAACACGAGATTTATCATTTAAACCCAGCTTCGCGTACCGTTGGCGTAGTTCCCCGATCTTCTCGCAGGCTTTTTCCAGACTTTCACCGGTGCGGTAGATACCAACATGCGCTTCCATGGTCTCCATCATCTCGGTACGCAGCCCGGCAACGGTCTCACTGGCATCGTCCTTATCGAAGAGCGCCCGGATACGTGCCTCGGAGTCCTCTGCGCGGGCCGCCAGCGCCGATTCATTGCTTTCCGGCAAACCGGATTGCATATATTCCATCGCGCTCACCGCCGCTTGCCTGCCAAAAACCAGCAGTTCAGTCAGCGAGTTAGAACCCAACCGATTGGCGCCATTAATGCTGACACAGGCACATTCACCCGCTGCAAATAATCCGGGGAGCAAGGTTGCTGCCTTGGTATTGGTGGAAATGCCTCCCATCATGTAGTGCACGACCGGACGAATTGGCACCGGATCCTTAACGGGATCGACACCAAGGTAACTACTCGACAAATCACGGACAAAGGGCAAACGTTCGTTAATCTTCTTCTCGCCCAGATGACGCATATCCAGCAGAACACAGTCACCCCATTGTGTCGATACGGTATTACCCTTTTGCTGCTCATGCCAAAAAGCCTGGCTTAGACGATCACGCGGCCCTAACTCCATCGTTTTTAGCACAGGCTCACCGACGGGCGTTTCCGGCCCCATACCATAATCCTGCAAATAGCGACGGCCATCCTTGTTAATCAGAATCCCGCCCTCACCCCGACAACCTTCAGTCAACAAAATTCCGGTGTTGGGTAATCCGGTCGGGTGATACTGGACGAACTCCATATCCTTCAATGGTACCGCACCGGTACGATACGCCAGTGCCATGCCATCACCGGTTTTGATTGCGCCATTTGTAGTGAATGGAAACATGCGCCCACCACCGCCTGCTGCAATAATGACAGCTTTGGCATCAAAGCGTTTCATCTCACCACTACGCATCTCGATAGCGGTTACCCCCTGACAACGCCCCTCATCAACCAGCAAATTGCTTGTATAGTACTCATCAAAACGCTGGATGCTGGGATACTTCAATGATGTTTGAAACAGGGTATGAAGAATATGAAAGCCGGATTTATCCGCAGCAAACCAGGTACGTTTGATCTTCATGCCACCAAAAGGACGCACTGCGACCGCACCATCAGCTTCACGGCTCCAGGGACACCCCCAATGCTCCAATTGAAGCAATTCCTTCGGGGCTTCATTAATGAAATACTCAACAGCGTCTTGATCACATAACCAATCACCACCGCCGACGGTATCGCCAAAATGCAAGTCCAGGCTATCATCCGGCTTGATAACACCAGCCGCACCACCTTCAGCAGCACAGGTATGGCTACGCATCGGATACACCTTTGATATCAGTGCGATACGTAAATCAGGATCAGCCTCGGCCAGGGCGATAGCGGCGCGTAGCCCCGCTCCCCCTGCACCTACGATAGCCACATCAGTTTTTATTACATCCATCTAGATCTCCATCAGGTTAACATTGCAGTATTCGTGCCTCAGAACTATTAGGCACTCAGAAGTGTCGTCAAATTTTTACTCCATAAGTCGATACATCGGATGTGGACAGCGGCAAGGAATGAAGCGGTATTTTTTGGCCTGGCGGGTGGCCATGCCGCGCCACCTTTTACGGTGCAGGAACGCATTTTCAACACGATGGCGGAGTTTGTCGAGAGATGTATCGTGTTGGCGTGTCTTTTTTATGTTTCCTTAAGGGTATGACCGGCTCCATACCCTGCAAGTCCGGCTGGTTTCAGGCTGGCATTACCATTATGGCTTCTATCATAGCCTTTGTTGGCCAACCGCTGTTTCGCATGAAAACCACCAATCAAGCCGGGCGCGGGTGTACCCTCTGCGATGGGGCCTGCCATAATAAGCGCCCGGATCGATAGACCATGCCCGTACATGACCAGGGGTCTACTGGTGTTGAGTCCCTTGTTGCCGGCGGCTACGCCGCAACAAGTCACTGGAGCCAACTGCAATGTTTCTGCCTCGCAAGCACACTTGCTTCGCTTCAGCATCCTCGCGGCTCAGCCCCGCGATTGTGCGGCTCATGTCCTGATAGCTACCCTTGGCACCCATCGCATGAGGGGTGAACCTTGCAATGACCCGCGCCGCTCATTAACCACGCACCATCGGATTCATCGATGAATCGCTCCAGCAACCGCGCCCACACCCTCCGGTCGCGCCACCGGCAAAAACAGCACTGTGTATTTCTCCCATCCCCCTATCAGTGGCCAGATCACGCCACGGCACCCAGTGTGCAATATCCAAAAAAACAGCATTGATAAACAAACGATTATCCGTTGCAGGCTATCTTGCCTTGCCCGTACCTTCCGGCAGATACGGTTCCAATCATACCCGGAACCTGTCAGATATAGCGTATCGTCGATGTGCTGTCATCATGGCTTGACCCAAAAAAACCCTAATCATAAGCTTATTATTTTGACGACACTATCCAGGAACCATTTAAAATGATATCTCCTCGATCCAAGAAAACCAGCGTATTCTAAATGCCTGGATTATACCATTTAACTATTTGATCTAAATATACTTGATCATTGCGCGCTTATTTTCTGTAATGCGGAATTAGCTGGCCTACCCGCATTAATAATCCACAAATAGCCACAGGTTTTGTAAAATGTAAGGTTTAGTGTATTTTTTTACTCATATTGAGAAAACATGCATAGAAGTTAATGCATGAACATTCCCGTTTTTCCATGGTCAATATCGACAATTTCAACCTTCCGAGAGGCTAACCTTAAGATGTTGCAGAAAAACGATGTATTGAGCAAAGCACCCGTTTCACTGGAAGTCGAAAAACCGTTAGCAGTGAACAAGGTGCTACGCAACACCTACATATTGTTATCCATGACGCTACTGTTCAGTGGCATTACAGCAAGTATCGCCATGTTAACCAATGCACCGCCGCTGCATTGGCTGGTCACCTTGGGCGGCTACTTTGGCTTGCTATTTCTTACCAACTGGCTGCGTAACAGCGCGTGGGGCTTGGCTGCTGTTTTCGCACTCACCGGCTTCCTGGGCTATACGCTAGGCCCGATTTTGAATGCGTATCTGGGCCTGCCAAACGGCTCCCAAATCGTGCTAACAGCATTAACAGGCACCGGTGTCATTTTCCTGGCACTGTCTGCCTACGCACTCATCAGCCGCAAGGACTTCAGCTTTATGGGTTCATTCCTGATGGTAGGTATTCTAGTCGCTTTTCTGGCCAGTATCGGTGCGGTAATCTTCAGTATCCCTGCATTATCACTCGCGGTATCAGCGATGATGATTTTGTTGATGTCGGGCATGATTTTGTGGCAAACCAGCGATATTATCCACGGCGGTGAAGATAACTATATCATGGCAACTGTCACACTGTATGTTTCGTTGTTCAACTTGTTCCTGAGCCTGCTTCAAATTCTGGGCTTTCTCGGCGACGATTAATACGAATGACTATCCGTTAACCCGGACACCTAAAAGCCCCGCAATACACGGGGCTTTTTAGTCTGTATTAATATTTCATTCGCCGATGCCCCGGCTTAAAACCTTCGGGTTTATCTGCAATCCAGTCAACAAAACTACGAATTGCGCAATGGGATAACAATGCCTCACGAGTATGGTATTCCGCTTCCATCTCTTTCTCGCTGAGTATACTGTGAATGTGGTTATGGCAGGGTCGGCAAACCCACAGGATATGGGTACGCACCATGTCACGACTGAATAGTCGCTGATTACGTTTTTTGCGGTGACGGGCGCGGGGAATCAAATGATGGCGTGTCAAGGCCGACATAAACCGGCCGCACAAGGCACAGCTTGATGGTTTGGAGGGAATACGCGGGATCTCAACCATGCTATCTGACTTTTAAGGAGTGCAAACAAAAAAGGCCGGACTAAATAAGCTGTCCGGCCAATAACCACCAAAGGAGGATATGCAGCAGATTGAGGAGAAGCGCAAGTATCTGCTGCATGTGCAACATTCTAACAAAAGTTTAGAATAAATACACCACTTTTCGTTGCTTTTCGGCAAAAAACAACGTTTTGTCGTATAAACAAGCAGTTGCGTCACAACCTACTGCTATTATTCTAAAAAGAGTTAGTCATTCAATCCCAGATCAGGCAGCCTTCCATTATCAGACAGCGCCAAAATCTCATTAATGAGTCGGTTAGGATCGCTGACACCACCATAGGTCATCAGTATCCTTGCCTTATCGATTTGCTCAATGGGTGTCAACGGTGCTTCAGGGTCTCCCCTGGCATGATCACGCCGTACCACAAACTGCTCACCTCCACACACTGTTACCGTCACCGCACACCCCCAGGCATGCGGATAAGCCGATGCGTATGGCTCACTGGCGCGCAGTGATACTCGTTCCCGCAAGCCCGCCATCTCCACCCGTGCGGGCTCAGAAAAAGCGGCAAAATCAACATTGTCTTGCTTCAGTGATACGGCGACACAATGTTGCAACGAGAACTTGGCTTCGTAATCAGTGGCTGGAGCAGGCCGATCACAGACATCCAATGCTGCCGGATACGTTTCTATCTCAATATGCTCAATAGTATCTGTACCAGCGATAAGGGATCGACGCAACTCATGCGCAGCATCAATAACTGGATGAGTGTGCCGGCAGGACGGCCAAGGCTTAATTGAGGTTTGCAACAATTGCCAAGGTGCATCTGGATCACGAATTACAGCTTCAGGATCAGCATCAGGACAGGCCGCTGCAAACCACCCCTTGGCTCCCTCCAGAATTGCTGGTGGTCCGGTAAAACCGTATCGCGCCAAATCAGCCGCCAGCACACCGGCCTCTGCTGCCCGCCCTGCGTGCAGATGTTTTGTCATCGTTCCTGCTTCCAGAAACTGCCACAATCCGGCAGATTGGGTACCGGCATTACCCAGCGCATGAACGATCATGGGCAACTCCAAACCCAACAATGCCGCTGTCGCCATCGCCGAGCCATAAGGACCGCAGGTCGCTGTATTATGCCAGAGTCGATAATGTGCCGGCCCCACAGCCATGCCAACACGAGTTGCGGCCTCAAAACCCCATAGCACCGCCTTGAGCACAGCGCGGCCACGGATTGCCTCCCGATCTGCTATTGCCCAAGCTGCTGGTATGACGACACAACCTGGATGCACAACCGAGGCACGGTGCAAGTCATCGGTTTCCAGCACATGAGTCAACGCACCTAACAGAAACGCATAACGGGCAGTATCAAGCGCTGCCTGTTCCCCGGCCCAGCGTAAAAGAATACGTCCCGGATTACTGGATTGTCCTGCCAGCGTATTAGCCAGGGCATCCAGTGTCAACAACGCTGCCTGTTCCAAATCAGCGGTTGCTACCGGTTTGTTAATAATCAGCTCTACCAATTGCTGGGTCAGCGTGGGCTTGGTCATGCGGTATTCCCTGAGCAAAGAAACTAAGGCCTTATTCAGGCACACAGGCACACTGAAAACACTTAAACGGCTTCCAAATACCCTACCGGTTTACACCTGTTTGTTCCCAACACCATTTACGCCAGAACATCCAAATATCCATAGGGTTTATTTCATCCATCCCGCCAGGGTTTCCAGCGAGATGTCCGGCAATCAGGCCAAGCGCGGGTGCAACCTTTGCAAGGGTACCTGCCGTAATATAGCGGAACCCATTAATCAAGTTTAATGGGTTCCGCTATATCCATCCTATTTTTAACGCGCCTGGATCGGCAGATCATGCGCATCCACGGCCAGAGCTCTCCTGCCAGAGACATTCTTGATCATAGACTCATTGAGTTTGACGACACTATCCAGCGTCTGCATTGCAGACTATTGAAGAAGTGTCTTATCCAATCAACCAGCAAGCGCTCACTTACATCACTTCATGGCCTGCACTACGCATAAGCATCCGGTCAGTGCTCGCCAAACATCCGGCGAGCGATACCGCGTGGCTTGCGTTTCTTGAGTCGCTGAGCCTCCTTGCGGCGGCGCTCGGCCAATTCAATTAAAATCTGTTGAGAGCCACGTGGATCATCATCGTTACCAGGCTGGCGTTGTACATAGCGACCATCGGACTGCATATCCCAGGCACTGCGCCGATCACCAAGCTGTACATCGATAATTTGTCGCAATTCCCGCTTTAGCTCTGGTGTTTCCACCGGGGCAACAACTTCAACACGGCTTTCCAGATTACGCTTCATACAATCAGCCGAGCCAATGAAGTATTCTTCGGCACCATTGTTAAAAAAGTAATAAATACGGGCATGTTCGAGAAAGCGACCCACGATACTGATGACACGTACATTTTCAGACAACCCCGGTATGCCTGGCCGTAACCGGCAAGTATCGCGGACGATCAGATCAATTTTGACACCGACCTGTGCAGCGCGATACAGCCCATCGGTCACATCACGATCTTCCAGTGCATTCATCTTGAACTGAATGTGTGCTGGCAAGCCGGCTTTAGCGTTTTCAACCTCACGGTCAATCTTGGCGAGTAGTGCCGGTTTCAACACTTTGGGTGCGGGTAACAGTTTTCGATAATTACGCTTGGGAACAAAACCAGTCGTCAGATAATTGAACAGTTCCGTCAAATCTTCGCCAATCACCGGATCACACGTTAGCATGCCCAGATCGCTATATAGCCGTGCAGTACCTGCATGATAATTACCGGTACCAATATGGGCATAGCGACATAATCCATTAAAATCGCGCCGTATTACCAAAACCACCTTACTATGGGTTTTCAATCCCATTACCCCATACGTAACATGAATCCCCGTTTCCTCCAGACGATTCGCCCAACGAATATTGGCCGCTTCATCAAATCGGGCCTTCAACTCTACAACGACGGTAACATGCTTGCCATTACGTGCTGCATTGATCAAATACGCCAGAATCTTGGAGTCTTCCGACGTGCGGTACAAGGTCATTTTGATGGCTAGCACTTTAGGATCGCGGCTGGCTTCACGCACAAAACGCTCCACCGACGTCACAAACGATTCATAGGGATGTTGCAGCAGAATCGGGCCTGTTTCACGAATGATATGAAAAATATTGCGTTTATCACCGAGCTTGGGATGATCAAGCGGATGATGAGGCAGGTCGTGCAAATCGGGGCGGTTAATACCCACCACCTGAAACAAATCACGCATAGCCATCATGCCATCTACTTCAAAGACCTCACTTGATTCATCCAGACCCAGTTCAGCCGCCAGCATGCCTCGATGAACCGGGCTCATCTTCTTTTCCACTTCCAGGCGGACAATGGGTGCAAATTTACGTTCGCGCAGTTCCGATTCAATCATGACCAACAAATCATCGGCCAGCTCTTCATCACGTTCAGTGATTGCATTTCGGGTCACACAAAACAGCTCACACCTTTCCACCACCATCCCGGGAAACAGCAGGTCAAGATTATTAGCCATCACGTCTTCCAGCGGGACATACAAATCCTCATCATCCACCCTGAGAAAACGATCAATCCCGGAGCCAATAGGCACCTTGATTCTTGCCAAACCGGTCGTATCATCATTGGGATAGCGCACCGTCACTAACAAGTTCAGCGACAGATTGGAAATAAAGGGAAATGGATGTGCCGGATCCATGGTTTGTGGTGTCACCAATGGAAAAATGTTGGCGAGGTAATAATCCCGCATCGTCTCACGCTGCGCTTCGGTCAAACGCTGATAGCTACGTATATAGACACCTTGTTCCTTAATCAATTGATGCAATTGAAAAGCGAGAGCCCGCTGCTGCTCAACGATATCGCGTACTTCGGCCAGACATTCACTCAATTGCTGCTCAGGGCTGCGACCATCCACACTCAGCTCACGCACCCTAGCCCCAATTTGCTGCTTGAGACCACCAATGCGTTTCATGAAAAATTCATTCAGGTTGGAGCTGACAATCGCTAAAAACTTAACCCGCTCCAGTAGTGGCGTACGCTCATCCTGTGCCTCGTGTAACACCCGCCGGTTGAACGATAGCCAGGTCAGTTCACGGTTCAGATACCATTCAGGAGAATCAAGATCAAAAACAGCAGGCTCTACTGTAATCGCCTCTACACTGGCCTCGTCTTCTTGTGAAACAGTGTCAGCCGTTTCTTGATCTTCAACATCAACAGCTACTCTGGTTTGCTCGGTCATAACCACCACGCTTCCAAAATTCACTAAAAACTACCCTGGTATTATCAGGCTTATTGATCCAGACATGCTTCCAGTCGCTGGCAGATCGTTCGTAGCACCTCAACACGGGCATAAAGCTTGCTGTTCGCTGCAATCAGTGTCCACGGCGCCTGACGGGTGCTGGTCCGTTCAACCATATCATTCACCGCAATTTCGTAGTCGCCCCAACGTTCGCGGTTGCGCCAGTCCTCATCAGTCAATTTCCATGATTTATAAGGTGTTTGCTCCCGTTCCTTGAATCGCTCTAACTGCTCTTCTGGCGTAATATGCATCCAGAACTTCAATAACACGATACCACTTTCTACCAGCTGTGCTTCAAAATCATTAATTTCTGTATAGGCTCGCAGCCACTCTTGAGGCTTGGCAAAACCTTCTATGCGCTCTACCAATACGCGTCCATACCAACTTCGATCATAAATCGTGACCCGACCTGCACGAGGCAAATGCCGCCAGAAACGCCACAAATAGTTGTGGGCGGCTTCTTCATCCGTGGGCGCGGCAATCTGGATCACTTGATAGTCACGCGCATCCAGCGCAGTGGTAATACGACGGATACAGCCACCCTTTCCTGCCGCATCCCAGCCCTCGAAAACCAGCAGGGTCGACAGCTTGCGCTGGCGGGCAGTATGCGCAAGCTGGTTTAGCTTGGCCTGGTACTGTTTTAAGCCGGCGTTGTAATCCGCCCTGGATAGCATTTTATCCATATCCAGCCGTGACAAAATAGTCACTGCTGAGGCATCACCCAAATCCGGTGACAGGAGGTTGGTATGATAACTGGTATTACTATTATCGCTCAGTGATTCGCTCTGAATCTCTCCCAATCGAAAACGGATAGCATCACGAATGATGCTTGCCACCGTAACACTACGGTAACGCGGGTCGTAACCCTCAACAATTTTCCAGGGCGCCAAACCCGTACTGGTTTTCATCAAGGTTTGCTCGGCGGCTGCGATAAATTGATCATAAAGTTCCCAATGCCGCCAATCGATATCGGAAACCTGCCAGTTGAGTAACGGATTTTTTTCCAGTTTTTTCAAGCGCTTTTTATTGGCATCCTTGGAAAAATGCATCCAGAATTTCAATATCAGCGCACCATCATCAGCAAGCGTTTTCTCAAACGCTTTAATCCGTCGTAAACGCTCATCAAATTCCGCCGGACTGATTTTTCCATAAACATGGTCGAGAATTGGTACTGAATACCAGGAACTTAAAAAGAACCCGATCCGCCCCTTGGGAGGCAAATCCCGCCAGAAGCGCCAATACTCGGGACGATCCCGTTCCTCATCGGACGGCTCACCGAAAGCACGGGTAATCAGCCAACGCGAATCCATCCACTCATGCAATTTATTAACAGTCTCGCCCTTACCTGCACCATCGACACCTGCAAAAACCACAATAACAGGAAAATTGGCTTTTCGTAATTCTACCTGCGTCATCAACAATTCTTGTCGTAATTGCAGAACCTGCTTGTGGTAATCATCTTTCGACAGTTTTCGCTGCAACTCGGCGGTTCTAAACATCGTACTCTCGCTCTTTTAATTAATTAATGATCGATAATAAATAAAAGTGCAATTAACCTGAAACATACCCCCTGAGAACTTGCAATTTTACCTCAGCATACTAATGTAAATTAAATGTGACAATAATTGATCCTGTAATTTGTCTCCTAATCCCGTTTGACTACGCATTTTTGTGATAATCTTAATCCAAGTCATTGGTAGATACTTTCCCGGTTTAGGGATATAGTGATCGCCTGCCCGATACATAATGAATTATAGATAAGTTCGGCAGACTCCTTTCAGGGAAAGGCGCTTCTCCACCTTGCGGCGCACAGCGGTCATTTGGCTCACCCTTTCAAATGTAAAGTTATTAATGAACCTCAATTTAAGGAGAAACCCTATGAGGCAGTGGCTGTTTGCTGGCTTAATCCCGGTAGCACTGGCACTCTCTTTCCCTGTTCAGGCCGATATCTACGCTTATGTAGATAGCAAAGGGGTACGGCATCTGAGCAATGTTCGCAATAACCCACGCTACAAACTGGTGATGCGAACACCGAAATACAGCAAGGCGGCCAGACGCTCAACAAGTTTTGCGCCGGGCAGCATTTACGGCTCGGGTCGCGCCGCAGTAAATACCTATTACCACTCACGATCCTTTGCCGGTCTATCGGCACGTGCCCAGCGAAAACGTCAGCGCTTTGCTGCTGACATCCATCGCATTGCGGCCCAAAATCGCATTGATCCTGAACTGATGCACGCCGTCATTAAAACTGAATCGGCTTATAATCCCAGAGCTGTTTCACCGGCAGGCGCCGTTGGGCTCATGCAACTGATGCCGGCAACCGCCAGACGCTTTGGTGTTTACAACCGCCGTGATCCCATTGCCAATATGCGCGGTGGCGCCCGCTATCTACGCTGGTTACTTAATCATTTCAATGGCAACCTCCGGCTGGCTGTGGCGGCCTATAATGCCGGTGAAGGTGCCGTCAAGAAATATGGCAATAACGTCCCGCCCTACAGGGAGACACAAAACTATGTAAGGCGTGTCCTGGGGCTCTACCGAAAATACCGTGGAAATGGCATGGGTACCCGTTATGCCTCGATAAAAAACTATCGAACACATTCCGGCGGCGTGACGGTCATCACACCACGTAAGGGTGCGCAAGCTAAATTACGCACTGCCCTGCGCCCAACAGGTGATCGTGTCCTGAGTGGCGCGAGTGGTTCACGCAAATCGCCGGTGGTCGTTAATGTGAATTCCAAAGGATCGGGCTCCCGATCTGCGTGGATCGCTGTTGGGAATCAATAACAGGCAAGATGCAACCATCGCGCCTGGTCAGGCGCATGGTTTCTGTTTTCTCGGTACTATCTACAGTACACCCGGTGCTTAAATGTGAAAAGTACACCGGGTAGTATAGTTCTATACGCGCTTCTTGTTGCTTGCGCTTTCGGAACAACGCGTGATACTTACGCCCTGGAATCACTCAACATCCAGCGCAGCGCTTTTCAATTTGCCAGGCGCTCCCTGCAAGCCGGTATTCCGATCCACTACGCTGCACTGCACAATTATCCGCTTTACCCCTATCTGCGCTATCAAGATATTTCTCGCCGACTCAGCGAATTTCCCAGCACCGAGGTTCGGACATTTCTAAAGAAGTACTCAGACACGCCATTGGCCAGGCGATTGCGCTACGCCTGGCTATCTGCGCTTGCCAGGGCAGAACGCTGGGAGGACTATCGACACGACTATGTTCCAACCAGAAATATAAAATTTGACTGCTGGCAACGACAGGCATTGCTAGATGCCGATCAACACACTAAGGCACTGCATGATTTTGCCAGGCTTTGGCTACGCGGCTCCTCATTGCCTATAGCCTGCGATCCAGTCATTGCTGCCTGGCAGGCTCAAGGCTATCCGCATGCACAACAACGCTGGCGACGCTTTGCGTTAGCTATGGAAAGCAACCAGGCGGGTTTGGCGCGTTTCCTGCTCGCCGATATGCCAGCCGCCGACCGCTCTCTGGCCAGGAGCTGGCTGGCTATTGCCGACAACCCGACCCTGATTCTGGATACCACTCAACTCCCAACGGGCGATCCGCGTATTATTGCCATTTTGAATAATGGTTTGAATCGCTGGCGGCAACACAACGCACGGGCCGCAGCGGCTGCGCTGGATGTGTTAAAAAAACGCGATCCATCACTGGCTCCGAAACTGGCAACAGCAGAACGATTGCTCGCGCTATGGATCGCCAGTGACTATCATCCAGACGCGTCGGCACGGCTAATCGCACTCCCCGATGCTGTTGTCGATAAAACAGTACGAGAATGGCGTGTGCGGGTAGCGCTACAAAAAAATGACTGGACAGCGGTCCTGCACTGGATCAAAAAAATGCCATCCGCTGAACGTAATAGCCCGCGCTGGCATTATTGGCGTGCACGCGCGCTGGAATCGCTCGGCAGGAAACCCAAAGATGCCCAGGCCATATATCGCAGCATCGCCGAACAACGGGACTATTACGGCTTTTTAGCCGCCAACCGGATCAATACGCCTTACAGGATTGTTAGCAAGCCGCTGACCCTTGCTGATGCGCAGCTTGATGCGCTATTGGCGAAATCGCCCGGCCTGCAGCGTGCACATGAACTGTATTTGCTGGATTACGAGGCGGAAGCAACTGCTGAATGGCGTAACGCTCTGCACGATTTTAACCGCAACGTCACCTACCAAAAAGCAGCGCTACTCGCACATCGATGGAACTGGCACTCACAAGCCATTCTGACCCTGGCAAAAGCCGAATACTGGGATGATCTGGAGGTGCGGTTTCCCGTCGCCTATAAAAACAGTGTCATGACCCATACCCGGGCTAACGGGCTGGATCCGGCGTGGGTGTATGCGGTCATTCGCCAGGAAAGCAGTTTTCGGCCAGAAGTACGCTCACCTGCCGGTGCATTGGGCTTGATGCAGATTATGCCGGCCACCGGTCAGCACATTGCCCGGCAACTACAGGATACACCCGTCGACAAACCGGCATTACTGCACGCCGAGACTAATATCCGCTATGGTGTTTATTACTTGCAGCGACTTTTAGAAAAATTGCAACAAAACCAGCTACTCGCCACTGCAGCCTACAATGCAGGCGCTCACAAAGTCAGTCAATGGCTACCACAGCACCATCCTGTACCTGCCGATATCTGGGCAGAAACAATCCCTTATCATGAAACACGCGCCTATGTACAGCGGGTCATGGAATACACCATGATTTATCGTTATCGTCTCGGCCAAAAGAGCACGGAAATCACTTTACAACACCTGATGACACCGGTATTACCAAATCGTGTTGTTGAAGCCTATAACCAGCGATAACCACAACACGCACCTGGCCGATGCCCTCATAAAACGACCGGCTCCGGTTCCAGCTCAACACCAAACTGCTCTTGTACTGATGTTTGAATGGCTTGTGCCAATTGCAGAATATCTACACCCCGCGCGCCACCATGATTGACCAAAACCAAGGCCTGTTTCTCATACACACCTGCTGACCCAAGTATTTTCCCTTTCCAGCCACAACGCTCAATCAACCAACCGGCGGCAAGCTTTACCGTGCCATCCGGCTGCGGATAGTGCAGTATCTCGGCATGACACTCAGCCAAGCGCTTGAATTGCTGTCTATCAACCACAGGGTTTTTAAAAAAACTGCCTGCATTCCCAATCCTGGCCGGATCAGGCAGCTTGCGGCTACGAATATTTATCACCGCCTTAGCGATGTCCTGTGGCGTTGGCTCAATAATAGTTTGCGCTGCCAGTTCTTGCCCTATATCGGTGTAGCGGGTCACGGCTTGCCAGCACTTGGGGAGTCGAAACGTCACTGCTGTCACAAGATAGCGCCCCATACCCATAGCCTCGTGTTTAAAAACACTGTCCCGATAATCAAAACAACAGGCTTTGCGATCAAGCGTAACCCGCTCACCTGTTTCCAGATGCACGGCCTCCAGCTGATGAAACCGCTCGGCCACTTCCAGGCCATAGGCGCCGATATTCTGGACAGGTGCCGCACCTACCGTCCCTGGAATCAGTGAAAGATTCTCCAGCCCCGGCCAACCTCGCACCAAGGTCCAGCACACGAAATCATGCCAGCTTTCCCCGGCGCCCGCACGGACATACCAGGCATCAGCATCTTCTGCAACCAGTGCCTGTCCGACAAGGCGCACATGTAACACCAATCCATGAAAATCGCCACTGAGCACCACATTGCTACCGCCACCCAAAACGAACCGCTTTCGCACATTTTGCCATTCAGTCGAAGCTATTAAGGCATCAAGTTGTGCAGACGAATGAATACTTGCAAAGTAGTCTGCATAACCCGGCAATCCAAACGTATTGAGCGTCTGTAGCGACACATCCCGTTGTATCGTGCCAAATACCATCACAGAATCAACCGTATATCATCCATCGTATCGGGTGATACCAAGGCACCGATAGTGCAACAAGGTGCAAGTATTGAGGCAAAATCCGCCAATGAAAGGTTTGAGTAGCGACGTTATCAGACCGACCCTGACTAAACTGAAGACCCGATAAAGTCGTAACTCATTTCACGATCCGGCTGCTGTAGAAAAAATCCCTGAATGAGATCAATGCCCAGAGACCATAAAATAGGCATAGTATCGACATCCTCCACCCCACCGACGACAGTCGCTACACCCAACTCATCAAGCATTTCCACCAAACTGGCGAGTTGCTCCTGCTTGCCTTTATCTTTGGCAAGGCGATTGACAAAATGCATATCCAGCTTAACGTAGTCCGCACCAAGATTTCTGAGCAAATGCAGGGAATCTTCACCACGACCAAAACGATCCAGACAGAAGCCGCAACCTAACATTTTCACACAACGTAAAAAGGCCAGCATGTCATTCATGTTTTGCCTGGCCGACAACTCGGCGACTGAAAACACAATCTGCTGTGCATCCACCTGGCTTGAATTAAGCTTGCCAGACAACCAGGTCCTTAATGACTGATCACGCAGCGTCGCTGGTAACACCTTAATGAAGAGCGTGGTCGTTAATTGCCGCCCTCGCAACATTTCCAGTGCATGATTAATCACCCAACGATCCAGCGCCAAACCAAGTTCATGATCGTAAACGGCTCCAAATACACTACCTGCCTCCAGCGTATTGCCTTCATCATCGCGTAATCGCAGCAATACCTCATAACGTTCATTGGTATCGCCACGCATGCTGACAACAGGCTGAAACATCAACCAAAGCCGTCCGCGTTCGATGATCTGCCGAACCTGCTTTAGCATATGTATCCGCGAGGAGACTTGCTGATCATCCGCCTGTTCGCCTATGCTCTTTTGCAGATAAATACGCTCATTCCTGGCCTCACGTGCCAGACTGCAAGCTGATTCTGCGCGCTGAATCAACGTCAAATAGTCTTCACCATATGCCGTCACAGCCGCCCCGCCAATGCTGATATGCAACAACAAGGCGTGCGCATCGACTTTATAAAATCCGGTCTCCAGCTTCTCACGCACCAGGCGTGCCATATCCAGCAAGTCATCATCAACCCTGTCAGGCATTAGTATCGCGAAAATAGTATCGCTGAATCGTGCTGCCGGATAGTCCCCATTCAATAGTCGTCGCAAACGGGTCGCTGCTTGTCCGACCATTTCATCCGCTACCGCAACCCCTGAGGAATCACGGATCTCACGCAGATTATCTATAGTGACAAACAGTACCGCCTGCGATTTTGTCCGTAAGCCGAGCCCTTCCATCTCGCGTTCCAGCAGTGCCAGAAACCAGCGGCGATTGTACAAGCCACTGACGGGATCATTATCGGTCAGCAGATTCAGCTTGACCCGGGTTGCGCGGGCATGATGCAAACGCTGTTTGACTTCCCAAGCCAGATAATCCAGCGAGATAGGCTTGGTCATCAGACTCGCGCCCGCTACTTTCAGATTCTTAATGTAATCCGGTAAGTCCACCGGAAAACACATCAAGATCATCGGCAAGGTCTCACATTCCCGATTTTGCGACACAGCCCGCGCCAGATCCGATCCGCTGGTTTCCTTGATATCCAGGTCAATCAGCAATAAATCCGGCCGGAAGTGATGAATTTCCTGCAAGATTTGTAGCGGCTGAACCAGTACCTTTGGTGTTACGCCTGCCGCTTCCAGTACGCCCGCCATCTCCCTCGCATCATTTGAACGGCTATTGACAATCAATACCCGATGATATCCCTGAGAAGTCTGTGGCAACAAAACTTCCCGAAGCGTAGCGAGCACCTCATCATTATCGAAAGGCTTACTAAAATAGGCAGCGCTACCGGCTTGTATCGCATCAAACCGTGCTGCCATATCATTCCGCTCGGAAAGAAACAGCACAGGTTCCTGTAAAATTTCCTCAGCATACAAAATGGCAATCATGCTCATTGCTTCGACAAATTTTTCAGGAAAATCGACATCCAGAATGACAGCATGTTGGCGTTGCTCGCGCAGGTGTGCTTCAGCCTCATCCAGATCAGTGATGCAATGTATCTGATAACCAAAATCCTCCAGTCTTGCGACTAGTGATGTCGGCTTTTCGGGTCCGATAAAGGTAACTTGTGGTATCGAGGCCAATAAAGGGCGGGTAAGCGGTTCCTCCTTTACAACGCTGCCGACCAAACGCATCAAGGTATCGCGCAGCGTATCGATTAATACTGTCAATCGTTGCCGCTTCGGTTTCAGCAACATGCTCCCTGTCGCAACACAGGTTCTAACATGATTATCCAGCTCTTCAACCAGCTTAATCAGCGTTTCATCGCCCTGATCACGGGTGCTTCTCACCATATCTTTCGTCAGACGCACCAGCATTTCCACCGATTTGCTTGTCCACTTAACGTAATATAGCTTCTGCCACAAATCCTCAATCAGCTTCAGGTGTTTAACCAAACCAAGAAGCGAGCTATTCTGACCTTCACGCTGAGTCATGATGGGTTTTCCATGTGCTAATTTGGCAAAAAATCAAACCGGTTTACACTATACATAGAGCTGATTAATATCACGCACCGCGCCATAGGCCGCGCTGGTGGTCATAGCAGCATAGGCACGCAGTGCGGCTGAAACCGAACGCTGACGCTGCTGTGGGGTGAATTTGGCAGCACCGCGTTGCTGTTGTTTGTGCCTGCGTGTCGCCAGTTCCTCATCAGAAATAACCAAATGAATCGTTCTGTCAGGAATACTGATTTCGATCATATCGCCATCTTCAACCAATGCGATAATTCCACCCTCAGCAGCTTCTGGTGAGACATGCCCGATAGATAATCCTGACGTACCACCGGAAAAACGACCATCGGTCACCAAGGCGCAGGCCTTGCCCAAGCCCTTGGATTTCAGATAGCTGGTTGGATACAGCATTTCCTGCATTCCTGGGCCGCCTTTTGGTCCCTCATAACGAATTAAAACCACATCACCGGGCTGGATGCGTTCTCCCAAAATAGCCTCAACAGCTTCTTCCTGGCTTTCCATAATGCGCGCTGCACCCTTAAAGTGTAGGATACTTTCATCTACACCTGCTGTTTTAACGATACAACCTTCTTCAGCCAGATTACCGTATAACACCGCTAAACCACCATCTTGTGAATAAGCGTGTGCCTGATCACGGATACATCCTTCGCGCCGATCCACATCCAGATTCGGCCAGCGGGTATCCTGACTGAAGGCCTCCTGAGTCGGAATACCGGCCGGCCCGGCAGAGTAACGCCGTCTTGACTCATCCGAAGCACTGGGGCGGACAATATCCCAATCATCCAACGCATCACCTAGCGTTTCACTGTAAACAGTCCGCACCTCGCGATGTAGCAATCCGGCACGATCAAGTTCGCCAAGAATGCCGATCACACCACCTGCCCGATGAACATCTTCCATATGATAAAGCTGGGTTGACGGCGCCACCTTGCATAGATTCGGTGTCTGTCGTGATAGCCGATCAATATCACGCATGGTGAAATCAACACCAGCTTCCTGAGCAGCAGCCAGCAAATGCAGCACGGTATTGGTGGAGCCGCCCATCGCAATATCAAGGCACATTGCATTTTCAAAGGCATCAAAGCCAGCCACACTTCGTGGCAGTATTGTGGCATCGTCCTGTTCATAATAACGTCGGGTCAATGCCACAATACGCCGCCCTGCTTCCAGAAATAGTGCCTTACGATCAGCATGTGTGGCCAGTAGTGAACCATTGCCGGGCAAACTCAGACCCAATGCCTCAGTAAGGCAATTCATCGAATTGGCAGTAAACATTCCAGAGCAAGAACCACACGTGGGACAGGCAGAGCGCTCAATCTGTGCCACGGCTCCATCGTCAACATTGGCATCAGCGGCGCTGATCATGGCATCAACCAGATCCAATTTAACATGTTTGCCCGCTAACCGTGTTTTACCGGCCTCCATCGGACCACCAGACACAAAAATAGCCGGAATATTCAGCCGTAATGCGACCATTAACATACCGGGGGTAATTTTGTCGCAGTTAGAAATACACACCATGGCATCTGCACAATGGGCATTGACCATGTATTCAACTGAATCGGCAATCAGCTCTCGCGAGGGCAGAGAATACAGCATTCCGCCATGACCCATGGCAATACCGTCATCAACGGCAATGGTATTAAACTCCTTGGCAATACCGCCTGCCTGATCAATCTCGGCTGCCACCAGCTGTCCCAAATCCTTCAAATGAACGTGACCCGGCACAAATTGTGTAAATGAATTGACAACCGCAATAATCGGCTTGCTAAAATCATCATCCTTAACGCCAGTTGCTCGCCAAAGGGCGCGAGCGCCAGCCATATTGCGGCCATGGGTAGTCGTGCGGGAACGATATTCAGGCATGGGAAACTCCATAGAAAAACCGAAGGATAGATATTGGTAACTTCAAAAAACTGCCAAAAAATAAAAAATCTTGAATCTGCTGCTTGTAGCGAAAGAAAATAAAACAATAACAAACAGTTATATAAAAACACAAAAGCTTATTACAGCTAGCGTATTGTCGCAGCCCCATCAAGCAAGGCAACCCTGGCATCCTGCATAACGATATTGTCAATTAGAATAACCATTATTCCCGTGAAGGTTGGCCCGACTCTTCGCGAGTGACTCATATTGACCCGGCTGAAGCGGTCAATGCCAGCATCTTCGACGCGCCCCCAAGTGCAAAAACAAATCGCCACCAACATCCGGTCACGGCGCGGCCATGCTTCCCAGTGACAACACATAACCACCGACTACCAATAATTCACCGACTCTGGCAATGAGTCTGGTATGGGTATCTGGAGTCAGGATATCCAAATGATCACCTGATGGCGATAATCGATACGTCGGCATATTGTGGCTTTCTAACGCCACATGCCAATTACCCTGTCGTGCCTGCAACCGTAAATGACAGCGCGATAATCCCAGGTACTCCGCATTAATACCCGCGCCCCCCGATGACTCGACATTGCGCCAACGCAGTGCTTGAGGGTCGGCTAATAATCGTGGTGCAATATCGGCCTCTGAACCACGCCCAAAGCTGAAATCTCGCTCGCATCGTATCGACAAATCCAGTGGTGCGGGCAAATGCACCCAGCCCAAATAATGATCTGCCATAGGTACAGGTACAGCCTGTAATGTGAGTGCCAAACCAGTGAGCGGCTGCCATACACTCGGTACATTCAGTAGCGTTGACTGCTCCTGGATTTCACCAAATACCCGATCACTGCTATCAATCCGTAATCGCACCACAGCATTGGCATGATGCCCTGGCACGACTGCACCTGCCGGATCAAAATGAATGCGCCAGTCACGAATACCGGCAGCCTCGTAAACCGATAAGCGCTGCAATGCAATACCGACGATATGTAGATGTGCCTCCGGCGGTGACGGCTCCGAAGCTGCCATGGTCACATCAGGCCATGGCCTTTCAAAGGCAATAGTAGCGGGTGTCGGCGGCGGTGACGGCCATTCAGACGATGGCAACGGCTCCATTGCATCGGCTTCTGGCGGCCTGCCGACATTTACCGGCATTCCAAGTACCGGCTCCCGTCGTCCTCTATGATCAACACCAGTATAAGGCTCCTCAGCAACCACGTGCCCTGACTGGGTGTCTACACCGATACCGGTATCTGTTTCAAGGGCTACCGGCTCTATTTCTGGCTCAACCGCTAGCGTACCCTCATCAGGTGGCAACAATGACTTTGCTGGTTTTGGAACAGTTGACAACCAGTATGCAGATGATTCCATCTCGGTTGACAGCGCAACAACCCGTAGCCATAAACCCCGACCTCGGTGATCACTGACCATCACTTCGCCATCACTGCCACAGTCCAGAATCAGACCACTCGGTGGTTCGGCGACCACATCGACCGAGCCCGAATCGTCAGCACGCTGCACCAGCAACACCGATTGCCCGCCCAGGAAAGGCCAGCCTCCAATGGCAAATGTGCTACTGCGTCGATTGCCATTGAGTAGAGTCAAACGCTGACCGGGGTAGATAATACCCACAGTTCGCCAGCTATCCTTGTCTTTGCCAGCGACCTGAATACGGAATGCTGGTGACTCGTCACACGCCGGTATATAGATGCCGCGACCAAACAGAAACCGCACCTCACCCACCCGCAATCCGGTATCCGGCTCGACCTGGTAACGTACCTCCATGTCATCATCCAGATACTGCGCCAGATGCTGCTCATGCAAGAGCACCAAATCCTCTTGCAGTGCGTTCCGGGCAAAACCATCTTCCAGTCGATCATCTCGCAAATAATCCCGTTCAGGAATACGCACAATAACATGACTGTAATAGGTTTCCTTACGCTGACGAGTACGAGCAGTGCGTGGACGACGTTTCAACGCCTCAGCGAGAAACACGCCATCTTGACCGCTGCGAATGCGTTCCCATAGCAGCTCGACATTGAACACGTCCGCTACTTTACGTAATGTCGCACACACAATGTAATCAGATGCAACCAGTGCATCAGAGTGGGTCGTCATTACACCCCTCCTCGCTAGCGATGGCTAGTGCCACGATCGGCAAAACAAAAAACATCAGATGACTACCAGCCGTTGATAACAGTGACATGGGTTGCCCCACAACGGGCAAACAACCCCGGTCCGTTCCCCAAGATACCAGAAACTGTGCTGTGAGCAGCGCTCCACCACCCTACACGCCAAAGCCGATGAACCGGCTCCAGGCATCACATTGCTGATCACTATCCTCTGCCCATAGCCACGCACAATCAGCTATCTTCATTAACAATAGAATAAACAGGGCCTGTAACCCAGCGAGTATCAGTCCAGCCCGCCTGCCATAGCGATTTAGAAAAAATGTCGCTGCAAAATCACGCTCAACTGCAGGCACTGTCATAACCCGACCATTGACGGTATTGTGCCAAATATCACCGTACCAGCCACCTGCCCGAATTTCGTTGCGCGCTTGCCTTGGCCGATAGCCTGCATGTGGACAATGCTCTGGCACTACCCGCACCCGAATACAGCTAATCTGAAAATCCAACGGAAATGATTCGGGTTGTCGGCATAAAAAAGCCGTACCCAACACCAGCGCCAATACAATCACCAACAATGCTGTCTTTCTCATCCAGCGGCAGCTCGATTGCGGGTGTACCCGCAAACAAGCCCACACCAAAGCCAGCATCCATAGCAATAACAATACCAGTGGAGAAAAAATCACGCAGCAATAACAAGGCAAAGCCGCTCACAACAATCAGTAATACCAAAGGTACCAAATAACGCCACCATGACAACATGTTGGCAAAGTCAGCATGATCTCTCCACAGTCGCACATGTAGCGCCGGCCTATAGGCGGTTACTACCACTAACGCCAGCCTGGTCAACTCAAGCGACTGCAAACCGGCCCAGCCGCTTTCATCACCAAAAACAGTTTGTGCCATCAGCAGCAGCCCTACTATTCCACTGAGTAAGCCAATCCCCGCAAAGGCCGCTTGATCTTCAATCCGGCCAACGGCCACAGTTTAAACCATAACAACCCATGCCAACCCACTGAAAGCACCTGCGAGCGCTGCACCGCTTAAACCGTAGCGCATTAACCCTGATTCAGCCGCGCCGACCTCCAGTTGCAGCAGCGTAACCAAACTACTGCCTGGTAATACAACCAACACCGCCAGCAAGCCAATACTCCACGGTAAGCGCACCGACCATGACCATAATTCCAACGCCAACCAAGCCAACAGATACAACCACAACACAACACTGGCACAATCAGGCAATTTAAATGCAATCCCAAACAAGCACCAGACCTAATACCAACATGATCTGCCAACACAACCCGGTATAATGCTTCGCACATTGTCCGGTAACCAGCCAGCCGCCATTAGTGTTATGGCCAATACCAGTGCAGGATACCGAAGCACCCGCTTACGGTACTTCGATATCCTAATCAGATGAATCTCCAGATCGTGCTTGCCATGACGTGATTCAGTTGCTGTATAGGTTTCAAAACAAATAATGTCGATTTATTGGGGTGAAGTTCGATTGTGCGTTTGTATCTCTAGTGTATTGACGTGATTGTTCTGCCTTACGGGTGACAGGATGGATGGAGAAATGCGTTATGAATAGCGGTGAGTACGTCACCATCAACCACAAGGACTATCGACTTAACTTCATACTATCCAACGGCTCCGGCAGTTATGGCGAAGTCTGGTCAGCGACTGATTCTGCTGGCGGCCCTGTCGCCCTCAAAATCATCAATGCTGAAGCCATGGCGGCAGTTGATCCTACCTTACACCGCTATTGGCGTGACCACCTGGAACAGGAAATTGCCTTCCTGTGCCGGCTGGATGCCGAGCAATCCCGACACATCATTACCCTCATTGATCACGGCCAGCTGGATGACCAACCTGTACTCGTACTGGAACAGATGCAATGTCATCTTGGCCAGTGGTTGGCAAAACAACGGCGCATGGGCAACGCACCACCAACGCTCAGTAGTATCCTGAACTGGGTCAAACAAATTCTTAGCGGACTGGATACGGTACACCAAGCCGGTTTTGTCTATCGGGACCTTAAATTCAGTAATATCCTGGTCAACCATGATGGTGCGTTGCTAAAACTCGCTGACTTTGGTTCGCTGCGGCTTGAGAACGGTCATCATACCCGCTCATTCATCGGGACTCCGGCCACCATGGCTCCAGAGCAAATGCTGCCGGTGCGCCAAAATAACAATGTTTGCGAATATGCTGTTGACTACAGAGCCGATTACTACGCGCTGGGTTTATTGCTATTTACGCTGATAACCGGTGAGCCCAGCACGGAAGCACAGCGACAACTGGGTCAACTACTTGCTCAATACGGACAGGAAGGTGCTATTCGATATCATGGAAAGCTTGGTGGGCTGGATGATCGAGAGCAGGTGCTGCTCCAAAACGCTATCCGGCACTGGACAGATCAGGAACCCGGTAATCCTGGCCAGACCCAGTGGGCCACTTCACTCAATCAGTTGATTATACAGTTACTGGCGAGCCATCCTGACGACCGCCCAGGCTGTAGTGCGGATATTTATCACGTACTGGGCATGGGCCTAATATCGGCTACAGATCTGCACACTTCTGTACCTGCCCCGGAACCTGAGCTTAATCCTGTCGCGGAATCTAAACCTATACTACCCTCCGAAAAACCGGTTAATCTACGTCCCCGTCGTATCCGACCTCGTGCATCTGGCAATAATCAAGGCAATCAGGCAACCTTAAAAAAACATCCAGCAGTACGGCAACGCAGCGCTGGACTGCTGGCAGCCCTTGGCATGATCGGCGCCTTGGCCTGGGCCATGATCCAGCCCGATTCCAATACTGAAAATGCAATACACCCCAGGGCGTCATTGCAAACAACAGTCAGCAAGGATTTTATACCCACAGGGGCTCCTGCAAACCCGCCAGATGCACTGCCACAATCAACACACGAATCACTTGAACCCGTTATAAATTTTAGCTCATTGCCTGCAACAGCCGAGCCTAACGCTGAACAATCGACTCCAACAGTGGCTAATGATCAGCCAATAGATGTTTCACCCCGGTCGGAACCAACGACTGAAACCGCGACGGCGCAAAAACACAGGATTGCCATACCATCATCAATATCTACCACAGTAACACAGGGAAGCAAGGTCAAAACTTCATCAACCACCGACAAACAGGCTGTGCCTGAAAAACGGCTTTCCGCTAAAACAGCTACCGCCAAACGCGAGCGTGCAGCATCTAAAAAACGGCTTTCCGCTAGAGCGTGCAGCATCTAAAAAACGGCTTTCCGCTAAAACAGCTACCGCCAAACGTGAGCGTGCAGCATCTAAAAAACGGCTTTCCGCTAAAACAGCTACCACCAAACAGGCCGCGCCTGAAAAAAGTGCATCCACCCCATCGAATACCAGGAAGCGTTCGACCAGAAAAGCGACGAAAACCAGGACAGCCCGCGCTCACACAGCATCACCAAAAACACCCCGAAAAAAAGTCCCTGTTCGCGCAAAACCAAAACAGCCTGAATTACCGCCAATCAGACTAGTGTCCAAGCCAAAGCCAAAGGTGACGCCCCCACCAATCAAGCTGGTATCCAGGTCAAAACCGGCTCCTCCGCCAATCAAACTCATCAGCCGCTCGCAACCCAAACCTAAAAAACAGCGGGCTAAAAGACGAAGCCAACCACTAAAGAAACGCTCTCAACCTAACAACACTATCGCTCGTCTCCGCAAGGACGCTAATCGTACTGCTAAAAACATCCGTCGTAAGGCTAAAGCCGTTGGTGAGTGGATAGAACACAAGAGCCGCTCAATAAGCCATGAAATTCAACAAGGTTTGAACAATACCAATCGAGAAATTAACAGGTGGACAGATGCCCGACAATATAATCGCCGAGCTCATCGCCCACGCCGAGATAATAACAGCGGATTTGCACAACCTCCTCCACGCTAGCTACCAGCGCCCAAGATACCACCGCCCCAAAAGCGATGGCTTCAGATAGCCACCGAAACCTATTGATTTTCGGCGGCTATCTGACTTGAAGGCGCCTTACACAAACAAGCCTGCAGGGAGAGCACTAGATACCGGCATTGCCTTACCTTACCATTGAAAAGTCCCTTCACTTTTCCGAGGCTGCACCATAATTCAACGCACCCACTTCAGGGTAACGCGCATGCAATTCTTCATGAAAAAGCTGAGCGAGGCATGGCGCACGTTGATTATTAGGAGTATGAATGAACACATAAGGCTCCTGACCTTCATCCAGCCACAGCACCAGCTTATCCAGCCATGGCTTGAAAAAAGATCGATTTTTTTCCACATCAGGATGACCAATATAGCGAATAAAGGGACGCCTCCCCAGACTGATTGCATGTACTGGCAAGCGAGGTTTCCTGCCCTGCGCAATATACATGTCCTGATCAACAGGTTGTGCCGCAAATAACGCTCGGCTATCCAGCATAACCCGATCTATGCCAAAATTAAGCAACATGCGGTTTAGTTGCCGCTCCGAATCACCCTTATTGAAAAAATCGAGATGCCGTACCTCAACGGCGTAGGGAAATGCCTTGGGTAACCTGCTTAAAAAATCATGCAATATCGGCAAACCATCCACACCGAAGCCAGGTGGTAGCTGCAAAAAGCTCGGCCCTAGCCGGCTTGATTCAAGCAGTGGGTGAATGCGTTCCAAGAACTCTGTCGTTTCTGCTGTTGCGTGACGCAATCGCCGTTCATGACTGATAACCCGAGGGAACTTGAAGCAAAACCGAAAACCCGGCACGGTATTCTCCCGCCAACGGACAATTGTCTCTGGTCGAGGCAGGCCATAAAAACAACTGTTCCCTTCAACCGTATTAAAGATCATTGAATATTGGTGCAAAAAATCAACCGGCTTTGCATCCATAGTAAATAGCCTGCCCACCCAATCACGATTACTCCAAACGGGACAACCTAGATGATAACGAGCAAGTGTCATGATCGGTCACTCTTGAATTATTAAAAATCAGATCTCAACATAAGCTAATCTAAAAATTATTACACTCTAAATTGTTCTCTGAAGGGTACGGCGTGCTATGAAAAAAAAAGAATGGCTGGTCTTTCAACTGCCTGAACTACTGGCAAAAATAAATCCGGATAATTTAAGTTTCCAGGAATTTTTACGCACACCATCACTAAGTTGTGCGATCTACCATCTACCCGCCAACTCCAAGGAAATGCAACGTGCCCACGAAGAAGATGAGCTTTATCTGGTACTGAAAGGCCGTGGCCGACTGAGAATAGGCGATAAGGAACATGTAGTGCAAAAAGATACACTTATGTATATACACGCCGCTTGTGATCATGCTTTTTTCGACATTGAAGAGGATTTGACAGTACTGGCATTTTTCGGAGCTGTACGTCACTTTTTCACATAAATTAGCCCTATGTTTAAAACTGAGATATAGACCAATCAGATCGATATAGCAAAAAATCCCAAATTTTTAAGGCCAATAATTTATAGAGAAAACAATCACCAGCAAAAAGCCCATCAAATTGCGCATCAAACGGTTTAGGGAACCTCTGAATAATTACCTTGCTTGATCCAGCGTTGTTAAATTTGGCCTCAAATACTCATTTATCTGCTATAAACTGCACCTTCTCAACCAACCTTGCCTGGCCAGATCTTCGCTGCCTATATTAGCTTATATTATTCATGGCTTCATTAGGCCAGGGTAGATTTTCTCTAATCCACCCACCGGAAAGTAACATGAACGGCCATATTCAAGATATACTAGATACACCCCAGGCATTATTAGAGCCGATTCTCTTAACCAGAGAGACACTTAAATATTTTCCGAATCTAGTATATGCTAAAATGGATAAAGTTATTTTTTAGTATATATCCACAGCATGGTATAGCGAATGTCCTTTCAAAGAAGAATTACGATTTTCCTATTTGTTACACTACTATTTAACCAAGGTTCTGCCATGGCTTTTAGTCAATTATGTGTATTTTCGGAAGTAAAAGGCATCGTGCTACAAAATGGCGTGCCTATTGCGAATGCCACCATTGAACAACGCTATTTTTTGGGAGATAAACCCTATAGCAATACCACTGCAAGTGATTCGCAAGGCCAGTTCAAATTCCCTGTTGCCTATTCCTCTTCCTTTTTCAGGTCTATCATGCCTCACGAACCTATTGTTCGGCAGAAAATCTTTATCCAGCATAATGGAGAGAGCTATGAAGCATGGAACTACACCAAAAGGAATTATCGTGTTAATGGCGAACGTGATGGTAGAGCATTGATAATGAAATGTGATCTGAATACTGAGCCTACCGCCAAAGAAGCCTATAAAAATGCGATGGGGCAAAGTATCAATTATTATGGTATTTGTGAGCTTGTCGATCACTTCTAACCCAAACGGAGAAAACCTATCATGGCTATCCCGCTTAGCCCCCAAGAAACTGCCTTACTTGCCAATCAAATTTATCTGTTTAGAACAGCGGATGAACTGGAAGATGCACTGAAGCAAAACCGTGGAAAACTAGGTGTCGATGGTACGTTTGAAATAACAGCGAAAAATCGTTTTACTGGTACTTCAGGAGTATCCTTATTCAAAAAATCCAGCGGGTTTGGCTGTATTGTTAAAGGTCAGGGAACGCGAAGCAACGAAGTTTTAATTGTCACAAGAGGCACTGTTACTACTCAGGACTGGTGCAGCAATCTCAATATTGGTACTCAACCCGGCCCCAGTGGGACACCGGTTCATATTGGCTTTAACCAAATTTTTAAATCATTCAAAAGTGACATTGATCAATTCTTTCGTCAGAATAACCCTACTCATGTTCACTGCGTGGGGCATAGCCTGGGAGGTGCATTAGCAACACTGGTCGCTGATCATATCAGAACGCAAAAAATCGCAGACGTTTCTCTCTATAGCTTCGGTTGTCCGCGTGTCGGCACATTGGCCTTTGGTCATCAGTTTAGCCGTGAATTGGGTAAAAATATTTACCGTGCTTTTCACACAGCCGATCCAGTCAGTATGATTCCCCTGTTTCCGTTTCGCCATGTTTCAACGATTCATTTGCCGGCTGAGTTGCCCTGGAATGATGGCCGTGTATCAATCGATGCGCACTCAATGGACAGTTATATTCGCACGATAGGACAACAGTCATGGGATAGTCTGATAGTACCACCACAACCGATTAACTGGGGCAAACGTGTGGGTGATTGGTTAGAATCATCGTCATCCTATGGAATGGGAATGTTATCCGCTCGATTACTCGCCATGATTGCGAAAGCCCTAGCTGAGCTTGTCGCCAAAATTGCGCTTAATTTCATCAGCTGCAGCATCACATCGGGATTAACCTTACTTGATCAGCTTGCATCGTTGCTCTATCAGGGTGCTCAAGCCGCCAAGGAAATCGCCGAACAGCTAGGATTTATCATGCGTGCGACCTTGCGTTTTCTAGGACGAGTGTTGAGTAGTGCAGCCAATCTTACACTGGGTTTTATTCGCTGGGTGTTGGGAATGCTGTTTGACACCGTTCACTCTCTGGCAATTCGTGCCACAGCTGCATTTAGCTAGATATGCCGGATTCCGGCCTTCTATAGAATATGAAAGTAGAGTGTACCGGGATGCACACTCTACTTTCATATGAGTCAAAGCAGAAATCATGAGTAAGCGCTTCATCCTTTTCGGGTTACTCGGAAGCATTGCGTCAATGCTGTTTATCTTTCAGCATTACCTGCTCCCAATTTCTGTTGGCCTTGTGCTCACTTTAGCGACCAGTCCACTTTATGAAAGTCTGGACAAAAAAATAGCATCACCCTATAAAACACTTTATATTGCAAGCACTCTAACAGCTACATTATTTCTGATTGTCTTTTTGCCTCTTATTTATTTTGCCGGAACTTCATATCAATATTTACCAAAAATCGATATGGATAAAATGCTAGCCTATACCTCGATTATTATAGATAACCTCAAAAACCTACCTGCTCCTATTACCATTTTGCAAGAACCCGTTAACGCTTTCCTGGAAAAATTCAGGATTGAGGGTAACAGCCTGAATCTATTACAGGTAATATTAAGCTATGCTGCCAGCATGCTAGCAAAGATTAATAACATGACGTATAAGTTTTTCCTGATACTCTTCTTTTACTTTATATTTAATACCTATAGTAAAAAGATTTATATTTATACCATGGAGTTAATACCTTTAGGGAAAATAAACAAGCGAATTCTTTTTCAGGAACTAACCAATAACATTTCCTCCGTTTTTTTCGGAAATCTTTTCAGCATGATATTTCAGGGTATTGCTTTTGGCTTATTTATTTATCTCACGACTGATTATGATGCTCTTTATGTTGGGTTAATGGTTGCGTTTACCACTGCCATACCCATTATTGGTACTTATCTTGTAGCGGTTCCTATCGCAATCCTTGAAATTATAGATGGCAATACTGTATTTGCTGTTACGATTATCCTTTTTGCTATTATTGTCCTTTCAGGCATTATTGATAATATTCTAAGGCTAATTTTCATGAATAAAGTAAGCAAAAAATTCTGTCTGGAATATTCAATCAATGAGCTCTTCGTACTTATCTCAATGATTGCTGGCATTAGTGTCTTTGGCGGTTGGGGTATCATCCTGGCTCCCGCGATCCTGAGCCTGAACCTAACATTTATCGATATGTATAAGCTTTCACAACGAAGACGGTCTATAATCTGAGTACTTTACTCCGTTATTTGGTTGTGTGACGTATACAACAAAAAAAATTACGCTGATTCAAATACTAAAGGATCACCTATGGCTATCGAAAAATACAGTGACCTCGATCCGCAGGAAACGCAGGAGTGGCTTGATGCCCTTGAGGCAGTAATCGAAGAGGAAGGTTTGCAACGCGCGCACCATTTACTGGGTCAGCTGCAAACCCAGGCGCGTGCTGCGGGGGTACATATGCCCTACAGCGCCAATACTCCGTATCTAAATACCATTCCCGTTGATCAGGAAGAGTACAACCCGGGTGATCCGGGCATGGAGTGGCGGATTCGTTCACTGATTCGCTGGAACGCGCTGGCAATGGTGATCAAGGCGAACCGGATTACGTCCGAGCTGGGTGGGCATATCGCCAGTTTTGCCTCCAGCGCCACCCTTTACGATGTCGGGTTTAATCATTTCTGGCACGCACCCAATGAAGCACACGGCGGTGATCTGATCTTCATACAGGGCCATTCTGCGCCCGGGTTTTATGCACGCGCCTACCTGGAAGGGCGCATCTCCGAGCAGCAACTGAACAATTTCAGGCAGGAAGTGGATGGCAACGGCCTGAGTTCCTATCCACATCCCTGGCTGATGCCAAATTTCTGGCAATTCCCCACGGTGTCCATGGGTCTGGGACCGATTCAGGCGATCTACCAGGCGCGGTTTATGAAGTATCTGCACAATCGCGGCATTCTCGATACCAGCGGTCGCAAGGTGTGGGCGTTTATGGGCGATGGCGAGATGGACGAACCTGAATCATTAGGTGCCATCGCCCTGGCTGCCCGTGAGAATCTGGATAATCTGATTTTCGTGATCAACTGTAATTTGCAGCGCCTCGACGGTCCGGTGCGCGGCAACGGCAAGATCGTGCAGGAACTGGAAGGTGATTTTCGTGGCACCGGCTGGAATGTCATCAAGGTACTTTGGGGTTCGTATTGGGATCCGCTGCTGGCGGCTGACAAAAAAGGTCTGTTGCTGAAACTGATGGAGGAATGCGTTGATGGCGAGTACCAAAACTTCAAAGCCAAAGGCGGTGCATACACCCGCGAACACTTCTTCGGCAAGTATCCTGAACTGAAACAGATGGTCAGCCATCTGTCGGATGAAGATATTTGGCGTTTGAATCGCGGCGGCCACGATCCACACAAGATTTATGCCGCTTATGCTGCCGCAGTGAAGCACCAGGGTCAGCCGACCGTGATTCTTGCCAAAACGGTCAAGGGTTATGGCATGGGTGCAGCCGGGGAAGGCAAAAATATTACCCACTCGCAGAAAAAAATGGGCGAGCAGGCACTACGTGATTTCCGTGACCGCTTCCATATTCCCATTTCCGATGAGCAGTTAAATGGTGCACCGTTCTACAAACCTGCCGATGACAGTCAGGAAATCAAATATCTGAAGGAGCGCCGTAACGCCTTGGGTGGCTACTTGCCACAGCGCCGCACCAATGCCGCCCCGCCGCTGACCACACCGCCGCTGGCCGCATTTGAGGCCCTGCTGAAAGATACCGGCGAGCGTGATCTGTCAACCACGATGGCGTTTGTGCGTATTCTTACCCAGCTTGCCCGCGACAAGGGCATCGGTCGGCATGTGGTGCCCATCGTCGCTGATGAGGCGCGGACCTTCGGGATGGAAGGCATGTTCCGCCAGATCGGAATTTATGCCCCCAGGGGGCAGCTTTATGAGCCACAGGATGCCGATCAGTTGATGTTCTACAAGGAAGATAAAAAAGGACAGATTCTTCAGGAAGGCATCAATGAGGCAGGTGCCATATCCTCGTGGATCGCGGCGGGTACCGCCTATACCAACCACGCGGTCAACATGGTGCCATTTTACATTTTTTACTCCATGTTTGGCTTCCAGCGAATCGGTGACCTTGCCTGGGCAGCGGGTGACTTGCAGGCGCGCGGTTTTCTGATCGGTGGCACATCAGGGCGCACCACACTGGCCGGTGAAGGCTTGCAGCATCAGGACGGCCATAGTCAGGTGTTCGCCCAGTTTATTCCTAACTGTGTATCTTACGATCCAACGTTTGCCTACGAACTGGCGGTGATTATCCAGGACGGTCTGCGACGCATGTTCCATGAGCAGGAAAACGTCTTTTACTACATCACCACACTCAACGAGAATTATCACAACCCCGCCATGCCGGAAGGCTCACAGGAGGGCATTCTTAAAGGCATGTACCTGTTCCGGGCCGGGGAAGGCGATGGCGCACGGGTGCAATTAATGGGCTGCGGCTCGATTCTGCGTGAAGTCATCGCTGCCGCTGAACTGCTCCGCGAGGATTGGGGCGTGACGGCTGATGTCTGGGCAACACCGGGAATCAATCAACTGGCACGCGATGGGCATGAAGCACAGCGTCAGAATCTGCTCCACCCCGAACAGCCACCACGCACCTGCCATGTTGAGGAATGTCTGAAAGATCATGCGGGACCGGTAGTCGCCGCAACCGACTATATCAAGATGTATGCTGAACAATTGCGTCCCTTTATTCCACGTTCCTACATCGCGCTGGGTACTGATGGCTATGGACGCAGTGATACCCGTGAACGCTTGCGCCATCATTTCGAGGTCAACCGTTACTACGTCACGCTGGCGGCGCTGAAGGTACTGGCCAATGAAGATACCATTCCTGTTGCAAACGTGACCGCCGCCATCAAAAAATATGGCATCGACCCCAACAAGCCGAACCCATTGACGGTTTAAGGGAGAGTTCCGCGTGAGTATTATTAAAGAAATTCATGTGCCAGACATCGGTGATTTTAAAGATGTCGATGTTATTGAAGTGCTGGTAGCAGTCGGTGAGAGCGTCGATGCCGACAGCCCGCTGATTATGCTGGAAAGCGACAAGGCGAGCATGGAAGTGCCGTCACCGGTTTCCGGCACCGTGCGCGAAATCCAGGTCAAGGTCGGCGATAAAGTATCAGAGGGCGACATGATCTTGTACATGGATGTCGCCGAAAATGTTTCTGCACCAGAGCATCCGCCTGAAACTCGTGAAGCGGCAACGACCGCAGCAGGCGAAATCCGCGAAGTCCGTGTCCCTGACATCGGTGATTTCAAGGAAGTGCCGGTGATCGAAGTGTTAGTCGCCTCCGGTGATCACGTTGAAATTGATACCTCGCTGATTACACTGGAAAGTGACAAGGCGAGTATGGAAGTCCCCTCGCCGTTTGCAGGTACGGTACAAAACGTTGAGGCCAAAATCGGCGACAAGCTGTCCGAGGGTGATCTGATTTTGTATCTCACCACCAGCAGCAACGATGCCGATGCCCGCCCGCAACTGCCTGATACCCTGAGTGCTGTTGCTGTTGGGCCGCGCACTCCCAAGCCAATCGATGCACCAGCACCTCCGCCGGTAAAAATACCGCCACCCACCGCGCCCTCCAGCGATAAGCCCGCGCCTCGCTTTGGCAAGGTTCATGCCAGCCCTTCGGTACGGCGCTTTGCCCGCGAATTGGGTGTTAACCTGACGCAAGTGGTAAAAGGTTCTGGACCGAAAGGACGGATTCTCAAGCAAGATGTGCAGGCGTTTGTCAAACAGGTGATGTCGGGATCATTCACACCCACCTCACTGGCCGGTGAAGAAGGTCGCGGGGCATTACCAGCGGGGTATATGGGGATTCCGCCGATTCCGCCGGTGGACTTTGCCAAGTTTGGTGACATTGAAACCCTGCCCTTGTCAAGGATCAAAAAGCTGTCGGGTGCCAACCTGCACCGCTCCTGGCTGAATGTGCCGCATGTCACCCACCACGATGAGGCGGACATTACCGAGCTAGAGGCCTTCCGCAAGTCGCTGGCAAATGAGGCCAAGGCACGGGATGTACGCATTACCCTTCTCGGTTTTCTGCTGAAAGCCAGTGCCGCCGCGCTGCAACAATTCCCGAACTTTAACGCCTCACTGGATAGCAGCGGCGAAAATCTGATACTCAAAAAGTATGTCCATATCGGTGTGGCGGTCGATACGCCCGACGGTTTGGTAGTGCCGGTCATTCGGGATGTGGATCAAAAGGGCATCTTTGATCTGTCCGCCGAACTGGGGGAACTATCCACCAAAGCCCGTAACAAGAAACTCGGTCCGGGCGAGATGCAAGGGGCCGGCTTTACTATTTCCAGCCTCGGTGGGATTGGCGGCACCGCATTTACCCCGATTGTCAATGCGCCCGAAGTTGCCATTCTCGGTGTCACCCGCTCCAAAATGGCGCCGGTGTGGAATGGCAAAGAATTCACCCCTCGTTTGATGGTACCGCTGTCACTCTCCTACGACCATCGGGTGATTGATGGTGCTCAGGCCGCACGATTCACAGCGGCACTGGCAATCCTGCTAAGCGATCTTCGGCGGCTGCTGCTTTAAGGAGAAGTTATGGGCGAACTAATTGAAATCAAGGTGCCTGATATTGGCGACTTCTCTGACGTGGATGTCATCGAGGTATCAATCAAGGCAGGTGATCATATTGATCTGGAAGACCCGTTGATCACGCTGGAAACCGACAAGGCCAGCATGGAAGTACCCGCCACTCATGCCGGAACGGTCAAGGCGGTGCAGGTTCAGGTCGGTGACAAGGTTTCGGAAGGTGATCTGATCCTGTCACTGGAAGCCAGTGCCGAACAGCCCGCAGTAGCGACCGGGACCGAACAGCCTGCCGAACAGCCTGCGACGGATGAAAAAGCGGCTGAGATGGTAGCCACAACGGTAGCCTCTTTTGACGGCAAGGCGGTACTGGAATGTGAAATGCTGGTGCTGGGTGCAGGGCCAGGTGGCTATTCGGCAGCATTTCGTGCCGCTGATCTGGGCATGAAAACAGTGTTGGTGGAGCGCTATGCCACTCTGGGCGGTGTCTGTCTGAATGTCGGCTGTATTCCCTCCAAAGCTTTGCTGCATGTGGCAGCGGTGATGGATGAGGCCGCACATTTTGCCGATCTGGGTGTCACTTTCGGCGAGCCAACGGTCGCTATTGACAAACTTCGTGCTCACAAGAATAAGGTGGTCGGCAAGCTTACCGGTGGACTGGCGGGCATGGCAAAAGCCCGTCAGGTGAAAACGGTGCGCGGTTCTGGTCATTTCCTTGACCCACACCATCTGGAAGTGAAACTGACAAGTGGTGACGGGCAAGAGCAAACCGGCGAAACCACGATTATTCGTTTTGAAAAGTGCATCATTGCCGCTGGCAGTCAGGCGGTTCATCTGCCCTTTATCCCCGATGATCCACGCATCGTCGATTCCACCGGTGCGCTGGAATTACGCGAGATTCCCAAACGGATGCTGGTCATTGGCGGCGGGATTATCGGCCTGGAAATGGCGACGGTGTATTCTACGCTCGGAGCACGGATTGAAGTGGTGGAAATGCTGGACGCACTGATGCAAGGTCCTGACCGCGATCTCGTCAAAGTGTGGGAGAAAAAAAATGCCCACCGCTTTGACCAGATCATGCTCAAAACCAAAACAGTGGCGGTGGAAGCAAAACCCGAAGGCTTGCGAGTGACGTTTGAGGGCGAGAAGGCTCCTGTCGAACCGCAGCTTTATGACATGATTTTGCAATCTGCAGGACGCAGCCCCAATGGTCTGAATATCGGTGCAGAAAAAGCGGGCATTGTGGTGACAGCGCGTGGCTTTATTCCAGTGGATTCACAGATGCGTACCAATGTCCCCCACCTCTTTGCCATTGGTGATATCGTCGGTCAGCCGATGTTGGCGCACAAAGCTGTCCACGAGGCCCATGTTGCCGCTGAAGCGGCGGCAGGCCAGAAAAGCCATTTTGATGCACAAGTGATTCCTGGCGTTGCCTACACCGATCCCGAAGTGGCATGGGTGGGGTTGACCGAGGCAGAAGCCCGGCAGGAAAAACGCAAGGTAGGTGTCGGTAAATTCCCCTGGGCGGCTTCGGGTCGTGCTATTGCCAACGGTCGGGATGAGGGTTTCACCAAGCTGATTTTCGATGAAGAAACTCACCGTATTGTCGGTGGCGGTATCGTCGGGACCAACGCAGGCGATATGATCGGCGAGATTGCCCTGGCGATAGAGATGGGTGCAGATGCTGTCGATATTGGCCTAACCATTCATCCACACCCAACGCTGGGTGAGTCGGTTGGAATGGCGGCTGAGGTGTTTGAAGGCGTGTGTACCGATTTGCCGCCGATGCGGAAAAAGAAATAACCCGTAACAACCAGCAGCAAAAAAGAACCTGTCTGCTGCTACCAGTGGGCAGGTTTTTTTATGGCTGTCGTACCCGATTGCCTCAAGGTGTTTCTTTCCTGGTACGCCTGGTACGATTTGCCGCAACCCTCAATACACATAGCACTGGGTGCTTTTGGCACCGATACACATCACCACTATAGCCAGGCTCAGATAAAATGGTTTAAAGGACATCATTGATGAAGAGTTCATCGATGGAGCAATAGCGTTGTTTACGGACAGCTTTGGCGTTTGCCC
>PDTV01000001.1 GCA_002747185.1 Candidatus Contendibacter odensensis | reverse complement strand
CTCTGCTTCTGAAAATGTCAGCTGATCCATTATTAAACTCCTGAAAATCACAATGGTCGTATTATCGCATTTTTTGGTAACTTAATCAGAGGTTCCCTAAATGTAAAGGGAAACAGGGGTTCCATCAGCTAGTTAGCCGCATGCCCTTTCACCAAAAATTAATAGTTATAATTATTTTTTTCAAACGCTTACCACACTATCAATACCGCCATGCTTATAATCGAGCAACCAGCACAGAGACAATGATTACTCGAAAATATGGCCCTAAACTAATGGAATCTAGCCAGGGCAGGCTGTAACCATTCGACGACGCTTGCGAAATTTGTTAATGATTCGCCAACGCCAAAACAGGTGCGCAATACAGAACGTAAAGATTCCTGCCAAAATCGCTGTAGCGAATGAACCAACCAGGAATGATAATCCGATATCTCCCATTCTTTGCATCAGCCATTCAAAAGAAGGTTCAAACATCCACTCTTGTAGCGGACGACCTAGTAACCATGCGCCAAATTTATAAGTGAGGAATGCCAGAGGCGGGATCGTTATGGGGTTAGTAATCCAGACCATAGCTACTGCTACCGGCAGATTGAAACGTAACCACGCAGCTGTGATCGCCACCAGTATCATTTGCCAGGGACAGGGAACAAACGCAAAGAAAGCACCTGCGGCTAACCCTCGCACAGTAGGGCGGCGGCTGAAATGCCACACCCTTGGGTCATGCAGAAGATCTCCAAGAAAACGAAGGCGCTTGTGTGTACGCAATGCATGTGTATCGGATAAGCGACGATGCAAGAATGATTTTAGGGAAGATTTCGATAGCATTGTTTCTTTGCAGCCGCTACATTTTTCCAACTACCAAAAAGAAGCGAAACGCTTCTATTTTGACAAGACAGGTTCGTGCTGTCGCTTTGTTGCCCTGACAGACAACCTGGCTCAAAAGAGTCATCAATTTCTTGGGGTTGAGCGCTATCGGATAAAAAACCAGCCATGGTTCAGCCAACTTGCCCGTCACCTCAAGGAGTATAAAATCAGATCATGGTGCTATTGTATTACAGGATTTTCGCTGAGCTGCAAAAAAACAGTAGCCATAGCCTCGGCTTTAAGGCAACAGTACAGTGGAGCCGGTAGTTTTCCGAGCTTCCAGGTCACGGTGTGCTTGCTCTGCATCGGATAGCGGATAGCTCTGATGAACTTCAATCTTAACCACACCTTGACGAACAACTTCGAACAATTCAGTTGCGCCAGCAACCAAATCAGCACGTTTCGCCGTATAGGTCATCAACGTTGGCCGGGTAAGAAACAATGAGCCTTTAGCCGCCAAGATAGCAGGATCAAAAGTAGAGACAGGACCGGAAGCATTGCCAAAACTGACCATCATACCCATAGGTTGCAAGCAGTCCAGTGAATCCATAAAAGTATCTTTACCCACAGAGTCATAGACCACGGCTACGCCCTGACCATCAGTGATATCGCGAACCCGCTCGGTGAAATTTTCACGTGTGTAGGTGATGACATGATGGCAACCGTGTGCTGCCACCAGCTCTGCTTTCTCGTCATTGCCCACCGTACCGATCACCGTTGCACCAAGATGCCGTGCCCACTGTACCATGATCAATCCGACACCACCAGCAGCGGCATGAAGCAAAATAACATCGCCTGCCTGCACCCGATAGGTACGCCGCAGTAAATACTGTGCCGTCATACCCTGCAACATCATTGCAGCAGCCGTTTGATCATCAATAGTACCCGGCAACACTACAACCCGATCAGCCGGAATAATTCGCGTTTCCGCGTAAGCACCGACCGGCGGACTGGCATACGCGACATGATCACCCACTTTGAGGTTAGTTACCCCCTCACCAAGCGCTTCGATATAACCGGCTGCTTCCATGCCGGGTGTCCAGGGTAATGAGGGTAAAGGATACAGGCCCGTACGGTGATAAACATCAATGTAGTTAAGTCCTACAGCACGATGGCGAATCTTAATCTGACCCGCATCAGGTTCACCCACCTCAACCTCTTCCCAGCATAATACTTCAGGGCCACCATACTGATGAATACAAATTGCTTTTGACATAATATTCCCCTTAATCCTTAAATTAATGGTGGTTTTTTATTGATTTAATCATGTCAATGATCAGCAAGGTCAAAGGATTAAAAACGTAGAATGCGTGTATTCAGCGAATAGAGTGAGCTCCCAATAAATTAATACCCTTTTCAGAAAAGGGTGTATCCTGAAATTGGATGAGTAGTCGCAAGCCAACCGATTGGAATAAAAACACCCGATGCCCCATCTGACGTATCGTGGCCAAATTGCTGCAAGCCATCGCCCAAAAATCAACAGCGCCATTCATGAACAGGCTGGCCGTTAAGCTGCTGCTCAATATAGGCGAGGGTCAGGATCGTTGGGTCGAACCCGTTTTTCCTAAAAAAACGGAGTTGCCAATCAGCACCTGTACAATCATTTTTAATGCGGGCAGTCGCCATATCCAAATAAAGCGTAATATCCGCCAGATCAATCTCTAATTCCTGAAGCCCCTGCCGTGCCAGTGGCAACAGCTCTTCCAGTAGCAGCTGCCGCAATGGCACCCGACGACCTTGTCGCCAAATAACTTCTGCATGTAAACCATACCGTGCCGCAGCGTAAAAATTAGCACGACTATCCGCAAAATCGAGTGTTTCAGTAACCGCTGGCATTTCCCGTGCGAGCCTGTGTACGAGACCGTAATACAGTGCCGCATTAGCAATAGTATCAGGGATACTAGGACCGGCGGGCATAACCCGATGCTCAATACGTAGATGCGGCATACCATTGTTTTCGAAACCAAGGAGCGGGCGGTTCCAACGCCAGATCGCGCCATTGTGCAGACGAAGATGCGGCAACGGATCAATCTCTGTATGCAAGTCTTCGGGCAATAATGGCGGATAGTGATCCAGATTTTCCGTAAACAGCTCTAATAATGACTTGCGGGTGTAGCCGCTACCTAAAGTAACCCGCTGATAAAGCGGGTCATCCGCCAATGATACGGCTTGTTCAAAAAGGGGAATTCTTGTTTCCTTCCACAATCGTTTGCCAAACAGTAACGGCGCATTGGTAGCCAATGCCACCATGGGTGCTGCCAACACTGTCGAGGCATTGAAAAACGCAGCCGCTTCATTGGCACCGACTTGCAAATGTGTTTGAAATGATGTGGCCGCAGCCTCCATCATTATATTATGATGGGTCATCTGGAGCGTATCGATACCATGGATATTAATCCGCATTGGCCGACCACGATGCCGTAGCATGATCTGTTCGTTGATTGCCCGGTAGCGTGGACGATCCGTCATATGCGCCAAGCTGAGATCAGATTTACGTAAAGTAGGCAGCGTACCAATTAATACCAGTGTGCTGTCCATACCGGTCGCTATCTGCTGGCAGCGTTGCCATAACTCGGCAAGATTGGTATGCATTCGCTGCAAGGCATCGCCGTGCAATAACAAAGGCGGTGTATTAAGTTCGATATTAAATACACTCAGTTCCGGTACAACCACCGGATCGTTCATCTGCGCTAAAAAATGCTCATTCTGCGGTATGGGTTGTCCATAGCGATCAACCAGCCAGGCTTCGATTTCAAAACCACCCACGCGACCTGTTTGCTTAAGCTGGCCCCGCTTGAACCAGTCGGCTAATTGCTCGGTTTCCTGATACAGGCGCACTTTATATCGCTGGAAATCCTGACAGGTGAAATCTGAACTGGAAATATCCTGACCCATAAAATTTAGTGTCTCTGAATGAAAGGAACGGCTTGATTAAGAAAAAAACTATAGTCGCCCACATTCATCGTGTAAGGCAAAACCACGTAAGGGTTGTTCCAGATTTCGGGTTAATGCGATGGCCTGAAAACGGCAGCCCATCTCGCCTGGTAGCGTCAACAGTTTGACCTGGCGCGCCTGTTCCAGGTAACGGAGCGTATCGGGTGTATTGACATCGTTCAGTAAATTCATCAATCCGCAACCGAATAAAAAATGATTCTGGCTCGTGTAACCCGCGACGGCCAGCCCAGCCTCAACCGCAGCATCAGCAACAGCGGTAAAGTCAACGTTGGCTGTGATGTCCTGCAAACCCGTATAAATAAATGGGTTCTCATGCGCACGGTGGCGATAGTGACAGAGCAAGGTACCTGCAGCTCGTTCGTAGTGGTAATATTCGCGGCGTGGATAACCATAATCAATGAAAAGCAATGCACCTGCTGCAAGTGATTCGGCGATAGCGCCTAACCAGGTACCTAGCTGAGGCGCATACTCAGAAACATAGCCTTCAGCTAAAGGCGCATCAAGATCAGCCTCAATGCGGGCAACAGCGGCGGTTACTATCGGGTCCTCTTCACCGTCACGCCACCCAAGACCGCTATCGGTATTAATCACTTCCAGCCGACGGCTACCGTTAGCCGTGATATGAAATCGTTCAACGGGTAGCGCATCCAGCACCTCGTTACCAAGGATGATACCGCGAAAGCTCGATTCGGGCAGCGTATCGAGCCACACAACCCGCTCCAGCAATTCAGGAACATACTTGCTCAATGTTTGATATTGACGCTGACGCAGCTCGCCGCTGAGTTCCAGAATAAGGTAACGTTCTGGCAATCCATTGAGGTGCTGTAATTCTTGCAGGATATCAGCCGCCATGATCCCGGTGCCTGCGCCAAGCTCAAGAATGGTCCCGCCACCGAGCGCGCCCAAAATTTCCTGACACTGATGAGCCAGGCAACGCGAAAACAAGGGTGATAACTCTGGTGCAGTGATAAAATCACCACCCGCACCAAATTTGCCGGTCCCGGCACGATAGTAACCCAATTCAGGTGCATACAGCGCTAAATCCATAAACCGGTAAAAAGAGATTGCACCGGTTTTTGCAATTTCAGTACAAATGAAATCAAGCAGTCGGGCGCTGTGGCGAGCAGCGACGGCATCGGGTTCGGGGAATATTTGAAACGGATGGGTTGTCATAACTGTTGCAAACTAGACGTATTGGTTGTGAAATGGATAAAGGTTTATTTACGATTTTTGCCATAAATGCCTGGGAAGATTACGTGATTGCTACCAGCTATAACGGTATTAGGGTTTTTACTGCGGGTGCTCTAGCAGCTTTACTTCTATTCTCCCCCCTCGTTAAAGCAGCACAATCAGGTTCAATGGCAAGGAGAGATTTGATCGGCAAGATAAAGGGGAAGCTATAAGTCAACTATATAATATAAATAAAAAACGTTAATAATATCTTTTTTTGGGCATATAACCAAGCCGGGACATCATGTATAAAGATTCCAAAGCGCAGTCAGAATCACGTAAACCCGGCATTTCTATAATTTGCATGTATTTCTGAAAATGTGTAGCCACATCTTGATGAAAAAAAGAGCGTTCCTTATTTTTTGGATTGTAATTGCCGGCATAGTGTCACCTGTCTTGGCAGGGGTACTGACACCGGCCACAACACAATCCAAAACAATTGCCTATATTAGCGATACTTTAGAAGTACCGTTACGAGCGGGTGCATCCAGCCGTTACCGGATTATTGGCAAGGCGCGTGGGGGTTCGGTGGTCGAAGTATTGCAATCTGATTCCAGGGCAGGTTTTACTCGAATTCGTACCGGGGAAGGCGTAAAAGGCTGGATTGCAACCCAACATCTTAGCAATGAACCCAGTGGCCAGGCTCAATTGATTGAAGTGCGCCAGGAATTGGAACGGCTACAGGCGCAATACGATGAATTGCAACGCTACATGGAAGAAATCATCGAGCAACCCGGTAAGGAAAAAATTGCTTATACAAAACTTTACAAGGAATTTCTAAAATTGCGACAACGCTTTGCGCAATACCGCAAGATGTCGGCTGACACGGTGATTATTGATGAGCGTAACCAGTTTTTGGAGGAACGAACGATTATGCTAGAGCGGGAATTACGGGTCGTCGAACAGGAAAACCAGGCATTACACTATGATAATCAAACGATTCGAATGTTGATGGTGCTGATACTCGTAGGTATGGGTTTGTTGACGGTAATCTTCATCCCAAGGATTCGAGCGCAGCGTCGCGCCCAGTGGACTCGGCTATAGGCAATGCCGCTCATCGCGACCTGCAGTCGTCGCTGTCATACTGTTCAGGAACCAGCGCTACCGGTGTTAGTTTTTCCGCCGAGGAGGTGTCGAAGGCTGCCCACAACTCCGCGAAGGTAGTACCCAGCAGCGGGTGCTGGCGCTCTCCAGCGATTTCAGCCAAAGGCCGTAGTACAAAAGCGTAGCGGGTAATTTCCTCTCTAGGGATATGCAGTGTCCCTTGTTGTAATACCAAATCATTATAAAGCAGTAAATCCAGATCCAGCGCCCGTGATGTCTGCTTGGTGCCGTTACCACGCGCTTGAAAATGTGCCTCAATATCTCGCAAGGTAGCAGCAACAGCAAAAACAGCTAGCGAAGTATCAAACCCAACGACTAGATTAAAAAAATCGTTACCCCTGAAACCAACAGCCGGATTTGCGTAGATTGTAGAGACCGTTAGTGCGCCAAATTTTTGGCGAAGTTGCCTCAATCCCAAACTCACGTGCTTCTCAGGCTCAACATTGCTGCCGATACCCACGTAGACACGCGCCACCGTCCGGTTAATCACACGCTTCACAACTTTTACGCTCAATGATAATACCCACTGTTCGTGCATCACGTATTGCACCAGGCTTGCTCAATGTCAGCCGCAGCCAAGGCAAGGCAAATTCTTGCAGTAACAACCGGGCAAGTTGCTCAGCAAAAGTTTCTATGAGTTGAAAGCGTTTTTTTTCAGCAAATTCGTTAACCTGCTGCACCACGGCTTGATAATCGAGCGTATCATCCAGTTTATCGCTGGTTGCTGCCGGCAATATACTGGTTCCCATCTCCAGATCAAGCAGTAACGGTTGACGGATCTGGCGCTCCCAGCAGTGAACGCCAATGATCGTTTCGACGCGCAACTCACGAATAAAGATGATATCCATAGCAGAAAATTTGAACCGTACGTTATCGTTTCATCTCATTGTAAGGCTGCTCGTTCAAATTTGCCCTGATTTGTCCCGGCGAATGCCGGTTTTGATCGAACACTTTTAAGGTATTTAGGTGCTGAAATTCATGTTGATCACTTCACTGTTTATCATTCTTGGCTACTTGGCCGGCTCTATTTCTACCGCCATTATCGTGTGCCGGGCCATGGGTCTGCCTGATCCACGCTGTGAAGGTTCACGCAACCCTGGCGCAACTAACGTACTACGGTTCGGTGGTAAAAAAGCAGCGGCTATCACCCTGGCCGGTGATTTTCTCAAAGGTGTACTGCCGGTAGTGTTGGCACGGCTGGCTGGCATTGATGACACTGGATTGGCATTGACAGCACTGGCTGCATTTCTGGGACATCTCTATCCAGTTTTTTTTGATTTTAAGGGTGGTAAAGGTGTCGCAACTGCTTTTGGGGCGATACTTGGTTTATCGTACTGGTTGGCATTGGCTGCGCTAGCTATCTGGTTATTTATGGCCTTCGTTGTCCGTATTTCTTCCTTATCAGCATTAACCGCTGCGGCCGCTTCTCCCGTTCTTGCCTGGCTGTTTAACCTGCCACATATTTATAGCGTTGTGACCATGGTTATAGTAGTGTTACTCATCTGGCGACATCGCACCAATATTATTCAACTGCTGGCCGGTACTGAGAATAAAATTGGTACAGATCAATCAAAATAACGGGCCCTATCTCTATATCATCAGTTAACTCATTGAATTGAATATCGATGTCACTGACAGCTTGCCTGATTCCGAATTGAAAAATTGGCAGTCCTGAAAAAAGTAAGGCTTTGGTGAAATTATAGTGGTGGATGAAGTTCCAAACAGCATCGATATGAGTGTCGGGTTTTTCTGTAGCTGCTAACCTTTATGTAGTAGCTCGTATGTTATCTTTATATAATTTTGATGGCGTATTTCTGATAAGTAAATGCGATTAACAGAATACGTTTCAATTTAAAAACAAAATCTTAGCTCTAAATTAAGCCTTTCCACGCTATAAATTCAGCCAGGCTAAATTAGCAGTATCCCTTAATTTTTACACTTGAGTAATAGTAGATTAGACAATGTTTGTCTGACCCAATGAGATATAGGGTGATACAGCATTATCAGTCAATGCAATCTAATTAGTAGCCTAAGGAAAATAATCAAGTGAAACGGCAAGTACGTAAGGCAGTATTTCCAGTTGCAGGTTTGGGAACACGATTCCTGCCAGCAACCAAGGCTAGCCCCAAGGAAATGCTTCCGATTGTGGATAAACCCTTGATTCAATATGCGGTTGAAGAAGTGATTGCCGCCGGGGTTGATACGTTGGTATTTATCATCGGACGCACCAAAAATGCTATTGCTGACCATTTCGACAAGGCCTACGAACTAGAGGCAGAACTGGAAGCACGTGGCAAAACGGATCTGCTGAAAGTGGTACGTGGCATTGTGCCCAATGGAGTGGAATCTGTTTATGTCCGTCAGGCTGAAGCGCTGGGTTTGGGTCATGCTGTCTTGTGCGCCAAACCCGTGGTAGGTAATGAGCCGTTTGCGGTTATTTTGGCCGATGATCTGATTGAAGAAGATCCGGTAGACGGCGGCGCGATGAGTCAAATGACTCACCTTTTCAATAAATATCAATGCTCGATCCTGGGTGTCGAGCGTGTACCGACTTCAGAGTCTGACAAGTATGGCATTATTCAGCCCTTGCCTTTCGCCAAACGGCTAAACAATGTTGAAGGCATTGTTGAAAAACCCGAACCTGCGAATGCCCCTTCTGATCTTGGTGTGGTAGGACGTTACATTTTAACGCCACGCATCTTTGATTTTCTGGAACATATACCCCGTGGATCGGGTAATGAAATTCAATTGACCGACGGTATTGCCGCCTTGCTTCATGATGAGCAAGTGCTGGCGTATGAGTTTTCAGGACAGCGTCATGATTGTGGTAGCAAAATGGGTTATTTAATGGCCACGATTGAATACGGCCTACGCCATCCAGAATTGGGTGGGGAATTCCGTAATTATTTAAAGGCATTACCACAACGGCTAAATGGCTGTTGATCGACCGAAATTGATTGACACGGACTATCAAATGGCATGTCAATATGGCTCATGCCTTACCACGAATTATTGATATTAAAATTTGATGATTTTTTAAGCTGTCTCCTTAATTTATCATTAAATATAGCGGAACCCATTAGATTTGATTAATGGGTTCCGCTATATCCATCTGTTTTAACGCGCAAGCACTATTAAGACTGGAACAGTTTATAGTGTTTGCGCTATACCAATGAGTAAAAATCATGTGCGGAATTGTGGGTGCTATTGCTGAGCGTAATGTTACGCCTATTTTGATCGAAGGACTGCGGCGATTGGAATATCGTGGTTATGACTCAGCAGGGATCGTCACGCTGGACAGCCGGGATGGTCAACTGCACCGACTTCGCACAGCAGGCAAGGTTAAAGCTTTGGAAGCTCGGCTACAGCAAACGCCAATACGGGGGCCACTGGGTATTGCCCACACACGTTGGGCAACCCATGGTGAGCCTTGCGAGCGCAATGCTCACCCTCATCTGAGTAATGATTCGGTAGCCATTGTACATAATGGCATCATCGAAAATTACCGTGAGCTTAAAGATCGCTTGATCACTGCGGGGTATGGTTTTGAATCAGACACCGATACCGAAGTGGTTGCCCATCTTGTTGAGCAGCGATTGCAGCAAACCGGTGATGTACTAACAGCCGTGCAGCAAACCGTTGCCCAGTTGAGCGGTGCCTACAGCCTGGGCGTGATTTGCCGCCAGGATCCGGAGCGACTCATTGTGGCAAGGGTAGGCAGCCCATTGGTATTAGGTGTGGGTATCGAAGAACACTTTATCGCTTCCGATGTATTTGCACTGGCACCTGTGACCCAGACCTTTGTTTTTATTGAAGAAGGTGATATCGCCGAAGTGCGTCGGGAATCCTTTACCGTCTATGATTGCGATGGACAGGTCGTGGAAAGACCTGTGTCCTATACCGGACAGCAAGGTAGTCTGGCGAATAAGGGTGGTTATCGCCATTTCATGCTCAAGGAGATCTTTGAGCAACCGGCAGTGGTCGCTGAAACCATGGAAGGACACATTCATCAGGGGCATTTACTGGAAGATAGTTTTGGTTCAGCAGCCGCAGGATGCTTTGAGCATGTCAAAGGTGTACATATCGTTGCCTGTGGTACCAGCTATCACGCAGGTCTGGTTGCTCGTTATTGGCTGGAGAGCCTCGGCGTACCTTGCACTGTCGAGGTAGCCAGTGAATATCGCTATCGACGTAGTGTCACGCCACCGGATACCTTGTTTGTAGGTATCTCGCAATCGGGCGAAACGGCTGACATGCTGGCAGCCTTGCGCGCCGCCAAAAAGCGAGATTACCTATCGACCCTGGCCATCTGCAATGTTGCGGAAAGCTCACTGGTGCGTGAATCCGATTTATCATTGCTGACACGCGCTGACCGAGAAATTGGCGTCGCCTCCACCAAAGCGTTCACCACACAGTTGGTAGCATTGCGATTGCTGGTACTGATACTAGGGCGCCGATACGGCTTGAGTGCATCAAATGAGCAGATTCTGGTGCGGGAACTGGAGTTGCTGCCACGGGCAATGGAAGAAGCGTTAGCACTGGATGATGCCATCGAGCAGCTGGCTACTCATTTCGCCGAGAAAAACCATGCACTGTTTCTAGGGCGGGGTCCGCAATATCCCATCGCAATGGAGGGCGCGCTGAAACTCAAGGAAATCTCTTATATTCACGCGGAAGCCTATCCAGCCGGTGAACTTAAACATGGCCCCCTGGCGCTGGTGGATGCTGACATGCCTGTGGTTTGTGTATTACCTAAAGACGGTTTACTGGAAAAAATAGCATCCAATCTTCAGGAGGTGCAGGCACGAGGCGGTGAGCTGTTCCTGTTTGCCGACCGCGAGGTCAACACCAATTTTAGCGAAATCAATACACATGTACTTCCGCTGGCGGCAATACCTGAATCGATTGCACCTATTGTGTTTACCATCCCTTTGCAACTGCTGGCTTATCACGTAGCGGTGCTCAAAGGTACCGACGTGGATCAGCCGCGTAATCTGGCAAAATCGGTCACGGTAGAGTAGTAACCGTAGCGTAACAGGAGCAAGGATTTTTGGTAGTCCTGATAAGGTAAGGACATGCTACTAAAGCCCTGCCCCCCTGAGAGGGTCCTATGCAGTGCCGAACTGTCCGAACGGCTAGTCGCGCCGTCAAAAACGGCAAGATCCATAAGTCGCGCAAACACTATACCATCAGTTTTGGGAGTTACGCAGTTGGCAGGATCAAGCATAGCATATATGTAGTTTGAAACTCATCTCGCCTACCAAATGAGCGTCAATTGCGTAACCCCTAATACTATAAGTCAGTGACTAACCGGCCTGCCTTTAAGTAAAATTTTTTTGCCTGCGGCCATCCCCTGGTGTCCAGCAATTCGGGTTCAATAGCCGTTATGAACAATTGCAGATCAAGCGCGACCAGAGTTTGCATAATCCGCTGCCGGTTATTGGCATCAAGTTCTGCTGGTAAATCATCAATCAGCATAATGCACGAATCCTTGACGTGCTGCTGATACAGCATCGCCTGAGCCAATACCAGGGCAATAATCAGCAGCTTCTGCTGACCGTGTGACAGTGCCTCGCTCGGCGAACGTCCGGTGATACGCACGGCAAAATCAGCACGATGAGGGCCAGATCGGGTATAGCCTTGGCGACGGTCCTGCGTGCGGTTTGCATGTAGCCACCCGATAAAATCGTGTTTAAACGGCTCCAGAGGCCATCCACGGCGATAATTGAGTGTGATTGATACCTGACCAAGGATCTCGCTGCAAAATGGCAGCAAGGCACCTTCCAGCGCCTTACAGAAAGCTTCGCGTAAAGTATCAAGCTTTGCTGCTGCAATCGACAGCTCACCGTCCCAAGCATCGACCGTCCGATCATCCAGCCCTGAACGAAGTGCGGCATTACGATGGCGTAATGCCGTTTCATAGCGTCGCCAAATATCGGCAAAAGCGGGTTCGGCATGAAACAACCCCCAGTCCATAAAACGGCGACGCTGACGCGGGCCGTCCTCAAACAAGCGATGGCTATCAGGATTGAGTAACAGCGCGGGTACCCGTCGCGCCAATTCTGCCAGCGAACGGGTCGTCGTACCACCAACACGGGCACTGAACGTCCGGGCATTACGTTCGACCCCTACCGGCATCGAATGTCCCTCGCTATCACGCATTGCGGCTACTACCCGAAGCAGCGATGCTTCATCGTTGATCATCTCATTTGGCTGTCGGGTTCGGAAGGAACGACCCCATCCCAGGAAATACAATGCTTCCAGTAAACTGGTTTTGCCGGAGGCATTGGCACCGATCACCAGATTCAGGTCAGGTGCACAGGACACATCGATTTGCTCCAGATTACGAAACCCGGTAATTGTCAGGGTAGAAACACGCATTCAGCTTAAGCGCCCTGCACCCCTTGACATCGCCCGCCGATCAGAGCCGCATGGGCATGATGACATGTTTGCCGCCTGTCCCTTCAGCTTCCTCAATCAGGCAACTACTGCCAGCATCGTTGAACGACAGCTTGGCAAGTTCACCATCGAGCGCCCCCAGTGCATCCAGCAAATAGGCCATATTGAAACCAATATCCATCGAACCACCGCTGTAGTTGATCTCGACCTCTTCCTCAGCCTCTTCCTGTTCCAGATTTTGCGCCTGTATCCGCAAATTCCAGTCCTCCAGTTGCAGGCGAATACCCCGGGTCTTATCGCTCAGCACAATACCGACACGCGCCAACGCGCTGCGTAACACCAGCCGATCAGCGAGCATGACCCGATTGCTTTCTTGCGGAATCACCCGATCATAATCCGGAAACTGACCGTCAATCAGTTTGGACGTGAAACGGATATCGCCCATCAGCAACCGAACGTGATTCGCGCTCAGTTGCAGCACCACATGGTCATCGCTATCGCTGAGCAGCCGCATCAGCTCCAGCACGCCTTTACGGGGCACGATGACCTGACGTGTTTCGAGCATTGCATCAGTCTCGGCCGGCAATGACTGAAATGCCAATCGATGGCCATCAGTAGCCACCAGCCGCAAGACACCGGGGCTGATTTCCAGCAGCAGCCCATTGAGGTAATAACGCACATCCTGCTGCGCCATTGCAAAATGGGTACGTTCAATCAAGCCCCGCAACACATTTCGTGATAGCTGGATATCGTTTTCGAAAGGCAAATCTTCCAACGTGGGGTAGTCATGAGCCGGCAGGGTCGCCAATGAAAAGCGGCTGCGGCCACAGCGGACAATCGCCCTGTCACCCTCAGCCGTGAGTGATATGGGTGCATCTTCTGGTAACGCACGGAGAATATCATGCAGTTTGCGGGCAGGTACTGTAACGCTTCCGGGTTCGGCTATCGGCAGTTGGGTATGTACCGATAGTTCCACTTCAAGATCGGTCGCCGTCAAGGTTAATTCTTGCTCACGTGCAATGATCAGCGCGTTGCTCAAAATAGGCAAGGTTTGCCGACGCTCAACAGCACCAATGACATGTTGGAGCGGTTTGAGCAATTGCTCACGCTTGGCTTCCAGTTTCATCAGGTTCTCCAAAATGAGGTTGATCTATCCATAGTACTTAATCTGCGTGCCTGGGTAATTAGCTTACTTTTTTAGTGGGATTTAATTTTTACACTTTTTCCCATTTTTTGGCTTCGTACTATTCAGGATGGAACGCCGTTGTTAACAATAATTCTTTAGTATTTAAAGATTATTATTATTAAGGAAGCCATTTTCTGTGGATAACTTTTTTTATTTTAATTAAATTAATTAGTTACGGCGTTTTTGCCTGTGGATAAGTCTGTGGATAAAATGTGGATAAGTCGGTTTTCCTGTGGATAACTTTTTTTTCCCCAAAAGTTATCCACAGAGTTATCCACAGGTTTTGGCGAGTTATCCACAGAAATGGCAAAGTTATCCACAGAGTTATCCACAGGTTTTTGGCTTTTCAAAAAAAAAATAATCATCTTTTTCAGCAAAAACGTGATAAACAGTGAAAAATAGCAAATATTTCTTAGCTAAGGTAATGATTTTTAAGTATTCATACCCTACATATTTTAGCAAAAAACTATTTCCAAAATAGCCCTGAGACATATAGCGTAACCAATTAAGAATGATTAATTAACTCCACTATATCCATCTGTTTTAAAAAGTAAATTATCATTATAAACAGTTCCGGTTCATAGTGTTTGCGCTATAGTTGTTCCACTTATCCACAGGAGTTATCCACAGGCATTTTGCTAATTTGTGAGTGTTGTGAGCAAATTTTTGTAGTCATCGTGGATTTCGGGGTCTTTTCGTTGTAACTCCTGCACCTTTCGGCAGGCATGCAAGACGGTGGTGTGATCACGCCCACCAAAAGCTTCACCAATATCCGGAAGGCTCAAATCGGTCAGATCCTTGGTCAGTGCCATCGCTATTTGTCGAGGTCGTGACACGGTCCGTAGCCGGCTATTTGATAACAGATCCCTAACCTGAATCTCGTAATAATCGGCTACGGTCTTTTGAATATTTTCGATGGTTACCAACTTGTCTTGCAGGGTCAAAAGATCACTCAGAGCTTCCTTGGCAAAATGAGGCGTGATTGGCTTGCCAGTAAACTGGGAATGGGCGTAAACCCGTCGGAGTGATCCTTCCAGTTCGCGGACATTGGAACGAATGCGCTGAGCAATGAAAAAAGCCACCTCGTCGGGAAGTCTCAAGCCACTTTGTTCTGATTTGCTTTTCAAAATAGCCACCCGTGTTTCCAGTTCGGGAGGTTCCACAGCGACGGTGAGCCCTGAACCAAAGCGGGATTTTAGGCGGTCTTCCAATCCCGACACCTCTTTGGGATAGCGATCACAGGTGAGGATGACTTGTTGGTGTCTCTCAAGCAAACTATTGAAGGTATAAAAGAATTCCTCTTGAGAACGCTCCTTGCCAGCCAAGAACTGCACGTCATCAATCAGTAAAACATCGAGCTGCCGGTAGCGGCGTTTAAACTCGTTGATAGCATTATGTTGTAAAGAACGCACCATATCAGCGACAAAATGTTCACAGTTTTGATAAACCACACGCCTGTTAGGATCGCTTTCGCGCAATATGTTGCCAACGGCATGGATCAAATGGGTTTTTCCAAGTCCGGTACCGCCATATATAAAGAGTGGGTTATAGGCCTGGCCAGGATTTTCGGCGACTTGCAGACAGGCTGCCCGAGCAATCTGATTGGAATTACCTTCAACAAAGGTAGCAAAGGTAAAATCGGGATTGAGTGCACCGCTTTTAAGCAGCTCGCCGGTTCCGGTTGTTTTCGCTTGTGGCACGGCCTCAACGGGATCAGGTGATATGGATGGAATAGCGCTGCTGCCGATTTCAAGCACGATACTCAAGGGTTGTTCGGGCGCGAGTTGTTTCAGGACGGTTTCAATCTGTTCAAGATGATGTTTGCGTACCCAGTCCAGTACAAAGCGGTTTGGTGCGAGTAAACGCAGAATACCCGCTTCCTCACGTACGTGAAGTGGACGAATCCAGGTATTGAGCTGATGTTCGGATAACTGGCTTTCCAAACGGCTCAGGCAAGCTTTCCATAAGGGATGCGCCACGGGTGATTCTCCGGATTTAGGGTAGTGTTCCGAATCTGTAGATGATTATGATAATTCACACCAGGATTGGTGTTGTGGTGGATTGTGCCTGTTTTTTATTAAACAGTGCAAAATTAAACATCCAGTGCACGGGTTAAGGAATTATGAGATTCCTGTTGATTGATGAGCCGGATGACAAGTGGCTCATGATTGACGCGAGCCATTATAAAAAAGTGCATCCTTGAGATTGTAAAAAATAAAGTTGTAGTCGAGCGATGCTGTCAAATATGCTGCTCGGCTACTTTGCTTTTGGAGGGAATATACGAGCACTCTGGTAGATACGTTCACGACCACCGGATTGAAGCTATTGCCAGAAAGCTCTATAACCAGGCCAAAATGACTTTAGGCCTGGTTGCGTTTAACAATGGCACTCTTCTTTCTGGATGACCGATTTAACGGCCGGTCATTTTCTTGAAGAACATACCGACCAAAGATGGCCTGGATGAATTTGCCTTGACTTTATCAGAAAAAAAGCGCACATATTTTTTGTCTTCAATCAGGATATGGTTAGCCAGCCAGTTATTAAAAAAGGATAAAAGATCGATAGGCAAGTTACCTTCGCTAATCATTTCCTTCCTGGAGTCAGCAATTTTTTTAATAAACTGTTGATGCATGGCATAGTGAGCATCGAACTCAGGATACCCTATTTCACGCATAAAATCTTCTTCCAGCCTGAAGTGATAATCTGTATATAACTCCAGTTCTTCGATAGCTTTTAACTGGATTTCAGGCGACCTTTTACATGCGATAGCATCCCATAACTGATTAACCAGTTCAAATAACTTTTTATGTTGTTCATCAATATCAGGCATGTTAAGGCTATAGAATTCCTTCCAATTTGCAAAAGGCATTTTTATTATTCCTTATCTGATAGTCAAAAAAATAAATTTCGGACAAGAAAGTGATACTTTTTTGAAAAATATATTAAATTAACTACTGGCTTGTGGGCTTATCCAGACTTGCGTAGCCTGCATTTTCGAATGATTTTATCATTTTTTTCTCGATTTTATAATTCTTCAAAAGATTTATATTTATTTTTTATATCAATAATATATCTTAACAGGATATTTTAATAATAACAGGTTATCCCAACCATTTGCGGGCATTACGAAACAAGCGCAACCATGGCGCATCCCTGTTCCAGTCATCAGGATGCCAGGAATACTGTACTGTGCGAAATACCCGTTCCGGGTGCGGCATCATAATCGTAAAACGACCATCGTTATTGCACAGTCCGGTAATGCCTGCCGGCGAGCCGTTAGGATTTTCAGGGTAATGCTCTGTCGCCTGTCCAGCGTTATCCACATAACGCAAGGTTACAATCCTTGTTGCCAGCGCCTGCTCCATATCATGAGCATCATTAAATTCGGCACGGCCCTCACCATGTGCTACCGCTATTGGTAAACGTGAGCCTTCCATGCCCTGTAAAAATAATGATGGTGATGGCAAGATTTCGACCAGACTTAATCTGGCTTCAAACTGCTCGACCCGATTGCGTACAAAGCGTGGCCACAGCTCGGTGCCGGCAATAAGCTCATGCAGGCTGGAAAGCATCTGACAGCCATTACATATACCCAGGCCGAAGGTATCCGGCCGTGTAAAAAAGGCGGCAAATTCATCACGGGCGCGGCGATTAAACAAAATCGATTTTGCCCAGCCCTCACCAGCACCCAGCACATCACCATAAGAAAAGCCGCCACAAGCCACGACACCATGAAACAGGCCTAGTGATACCCGACCTGCCATAATGTCGCTCATGTGGACATCCACCGCAGTGAAACCGGCACAATCAAAAGCTGCAGCCATTTCTACCTGACCATTGATGCCTTGCTCGCGTAAAATCGCAATATGTGGTCGGGCGCCATGTGCAATAAAAGGGGTAGCAACGTCCTCATCTGGATTAAAGCTTAATTGCGCATTCAGCCCTATATCCTCGACATTACATGCTGTCTCAAAAGCCTGGCGAGCACAGTCTGGATGATCACGCAAAACTTGCATTCGGTAACTTGTCTCTGACCATAGTTGCCGTAGTTTCAACCGGCTGGCGGTAAAGATAATTTCACCGGCATGACGCACAAGCAGGCAGTCGTCATGATTAGGCATACCAATGACATGGCAGCATGCACCCAGACCTGCTGCCGCCAGATGATTCAAGACAGCGATACGGTCAGTGGCGCGTACCTGTAGAACAGCGCCCAGCTCTTCGGCAAACAGTGCTGCCAATGAGCTGCCATCGAGATCATCAAGCAACACGGTGATACCACAGCCGCCGGCAAACATCATTTCGACCAATACGGCTAACAGGCCACCGTCAGAACGGTCATGATAGGCCAGTAATTTACCTGAACGATTCAACGATTGGATTGCCGTAAAAAACGCCTGCAAATCATCAGGTGAATCGACATCAGGAACCACCTCACCCAGGCGAGAGTAAGCCTGTGCCAGTACAGATCCACCCAAACGATTTTTACCTCGCCCCAAATCAACCAGAATCAGATCACTATCACCTTGATCTGTTTTTAATTGTGGGTCCAGGGTGTGTCGTACATCCTGAACGGGTGCAAAAGCAGAGACAATCAGCGATAGTGGTGCAACAACGCTTTTTTGTGTATCGGCATCCTGCCAGACTGTTTTCATCGACAGGGAATCCTTGCCGACGGGAATGGCTATTCCCAATGCGGGGCATAGTTCTATGCCGACAGCGTGTACCGTATCGAACAGCTGGGCATCCTCATCACCATGGCCAGCGGCTGCCATCCAGTTGGCCGACAGTTTCACATCGCTTAATTTTTCAATCGAGGCGGCAGCAATATTGGTAATGGCTTCACCAATGGCAATACGTCCCGATGCCGGCGCATTTAATAACGCAAGTGGTGTACGTTCACCCATAGCCATCGCTTCACCGGTATACGCATCAAAGCTGGTTGCAGTGACAGCGACATCAGCCACTGGAACTTGCCAGGGCCCTACCATTTGATCGCGGCAAACCAGACCTGTCACAGTACGATCAGCAATGGTAATGAGAAAGCTTTTGTCAGCCACTGCTGGAAAACGCAATACCCGTGTTACAGCGTCATCAATATCAACACCGGATAGATCGAACCGATCGGTCACTATTGGTTTATGAATGACATCACGTCGCATTTTCGGGGGCTTGCCAAATAACACGTTCATTGGCAAATCCACTGGACAGTCACCAGACTGTTGGTCATTCAGGGTCAAATGAGGGTTTTCAGTCGTATCTCCGATAACGGCATAAGGGCACCTTTCGCGCTCGCAGAGTGCTTGAAAGGTATCAAGATGTTCGGCGGCTATCGCCAGCACGTAACGCTCCTGTGCTTCGTTACACCAGATCTGCATGGGCGACATGCCTGAATCATCATTGGGGATTGCACGTAGCTCGAAACACCCGCCGCGCTGTGCATCATGGACAATTTCTGGCACCGCATTGGACAAGCCACCAGCGCCGACATCATGAATGGACAGAATCGGATTGAGCTCACCTAATGCCACACAACGATCAATCACTTCTTGAGCACGACGCTGAAGTTCTGGATTGCCGCGTTGCACGGATGCAAAGTCCAGATCAGCATGTGAACGTCCGGCCGCCATGCTGGAAGCGGCACCACCACCAAGTCCAATCAGCATGGCCGCTCCACCCAGCACGACAATCGCTGTTCCTGAGGGGAAGCGTACTTTGTGAATATCCGGTGCACGAATAGTCCCCAGGCCACCGGCGATCATAATGGGCTTGTGATAGCCACGTCGTTGGCCATCAGGTCTATGTTGTTCAAAGCTGCGAAAGTAACCCGCCAAGCTCGGACGGCCAAATTCATTGTTAAACGCTGCCGCTCCGATGGGGGCCTCCAGCATGATTTGTAGTGCTGATGCAATACGATCAGGCTTGCCGTAATCGTGTTCCCAAGGTTGAATAAAATCAGGAAGCTGCAGGTTGGATACCGAGAATCCGCATAATCCGGCCTTGGGTTTGGAGCCCCGTCCGGTTGCGCCCTCATCACGAATTTCACCACCCGAACCGGTCGCAGCCCCTGGAAAAGGTGAAATCGCTGTTGGATGATTATGCGTTTCCACTTTCATTAAAATATGGATATCTTCAAGATGATAGTGGTAACACTGACTGACAGGATCGGGAAAAAAACGTCCGGCAGGAAAACCTGTCATTACGGCTGCGTTATCAATATAGGCCGATAGCACATTATCAGAATGTCGTTCATGCGTATTGCGAATCATTGCAAGCAGCGAATAATTTTGCGGTTTACCGTCAATGATCCAATCAGCATTAAATAGTTTGTGCCGACAGTGCTCGGAATTCGCCTGGGCAAACATCATTAATTCGACATCAGTCGGATTTCGTTGTAACTGCATGAAGCTGTTCAGCAGATAGTCAATTTCGTCCTCTGATAAAGCCAGCCCTAACTCGTGATTAGCGGTAACCAATGCACGACGGCCGCTATCTAGCACGTCGATACGTACCAAAGGCAGAGCTTCGGTTTTGGCAAATAATATCTCTGGATTATCGTCAGGTGACAGCACCGCCTCGGTCATGCGGTCATGCAGCAATGATTGCGCCGCCTGCAAATCCTGGTCAGTCAACGATTGTGTGGCTTCAAGGGTGTAGGTGATACCTCGTTCAATGCGTCGAATATGTTGCAATCCGCAATTACGCACGATATCCGTGGCTTTTGACGACCAGGGCGAAATCGTACCCGGGCGTGGTATTATCAAAAAAATTGGCCGGATATCTGGACGCTGTTGTGCTGTATTTGCTCCGTAGTGTAGTAATTGATCGAGTCGTTCGTATTCATGATCACTCAGGCTCCCGTCAACAAAATGGATAAATTCGGCATAGACATCGGTTATCGCGGGAACCCGCTGGCGCAAGGTGGCCAGTAGCTTTTCCACACGAAACGGTGATAAGGCAGGATTTCCTCGAAAACACAGCATTGCAGGGCTTCTCCTGAATCAGGCAGAATTTTCCATGATGGATAGTAACCTTTAAAAATCAAGCTGCTACAATCGCAACTCATATAGCGGGTAGTGGCTCAATTTTGGGTGATTTTGTACAGGCTATTATGTCATTCAATACGTACGCGTAGAACCGATGGTTAAAATAATCCTGCATTGCCCTTGCTGCCAAAGCGACCGACACATGGAAAACGGCCGTACCGAAGACGGCCGCCAGCGCTGCTTGTGTCGTACCTGCTGCCGTTATCATCGCGCTGAGGTATGCTCCAATCGCTATACGGCGGCGCAACGCGAGATGATTATGCGTGCTTATCAGGAACGCAGCCGGCTGCGTGGCCTGCCGCGCACGTTCAGTGTGGCCCGGAACCGTAATCTCTATAGTTTAGCAAGAAACTAAACTATACTAATCAAATAGTTAAAGCTGATTGCTTAACGCTGCAAATGCGGCGAGATCAAGTTTTTCCGGACGAGCGCCGGGGTCAACACCAGCGGCCTGGATGTGCTTGACATCCAGTAAACCATGTAAGCTGTTACGCAAAATCTTACGGCGTTGGGCGAAGCTTCGTTTAACAATCTCAGCAAAGTGACCCTCGTTCTGTACTTCAACAGCCGATGTTTCACGTGGAACAATACGTACGACAGATGACCATACTTTGGGTGGCGGATAAAATGCCTCGGGTCCAACCGTGAATAAGGCATTAACGTAACAGCGATATTGCAACATGACCGATAATCGGCCATAAGCTTTTTCGCCTGGAGCGGCGACTATCCGATCTACCACATCTTTTTGTAGCATAAAATGCAGGCTATCGATATGTACGGCATGGGTTAGCAGGTAAAAGAGTAGCGGGGTTGATATGCTGTAAGGCAGATTACCCACAAGCTGCAAACGGGAGCCGGAACCCCGCAAAGCTGCAAAGTCGAAAGTAAGCACATCGGTATTATGAATACGCAATATGCCTGCACCAGCACAATATCGCTGCAAGGGTTCCAGAACATCCCGATCCAGTTCGACGACATCCAGTTCACCCACGGCTGCGAGCAGTGGGCGGGTCAGGGCACCCAGACCCGGGCCGATTTCAACCAGTCGATGTTCTGTGGTGGGCCGAATCGCAGCAATAATGCGAGTAATAATATTGGGGTCTTGCAGAAAGTGTTGCCCAAAGCGCTTGCGGGGGCGGTGGGGCAGGGAAGCACTCACGGGTGCGCCGTTTCAATTTGACTGTCAGTATTCTCCAGATTTTTGGGTAAGCGGATTTCTACGTAAGCCTCTTCACGCAATCGACGTAATATCAGATCCCATTCCTCATCAGCACGGCGCCGGAATAGCGCTTCACGGATTCGGGCGCGCTCGGTCACTGATGTTCCTGCAACCTGCCGACGTTCCAGAACCTGGATAAGATGCCAACCAAACCGGGTTTGGACCGGTAGGCTTATTTTTTGCAATGGTAACTGCTGCATTGCACGTTCAAAGGGTGGTACCAGCATGCTTGGCGATACCCAACCCAAATCACCACCACGGATAGCAGACCCTTGATCATTCGAGTGAGCACGTGCCAGGGCTGCGAAATCCTCGCCATCCAGAATGCGTTGACGCAATTGCTCCAGTTTTTGACGGGTTTCGCTGTCAGAGCGATCTTGTGAGGTTTTGAGTAAAATATGACGAACACGTGCTTGTGTAATGGTTGCCGCTTTGGGTGCGGCAGCCGTCTGTTGGGGGTTTGTTGCATGGTTGCCACCTTCCACTGCTAGTAATTTAACGATGTGAAAGCCGCTGGGACTACGAATCAGTTGACTAACCTGACCGGCCTGCATCGTCGGTACGACCTTGCTAAATAGTGAAGGTAGCTGATCAGTGCGTCGCCAGCCTAAATCACCGCCTTCTAATGCCTGTTGACCTGCGGAAACACGGGCAGCCAATTGCCGGAAATCCGCACCGCTACGTAGCTGTGAGAGTACTTGTTCGGCCTGTCGTTTCGATACTGCAATCTCATCAGGTGAAGCGCCCTCTGAAACGCTTATCAGGATTTGAGCGATATGATACCGACGGTTTTGTCCGCCCACACCAGCGCGGCGGTTGCCAGTGATGGCACGGCCAGATCCGCTTGCGCCGGTCATTTGTGCCTGCATACTTTCTATGTCTTGATCAGAGATCTGGATTTGGCTGTCTATCAAGGCTTGTCGAAGTCGCGTAGCTGTTAATTCCTGTCGGACCTGATCCCGGAATTTAGCGAATGCAATGCCGTCTTTTTCAACCGTGCGCCGTAGTTGGTCAAGCGACAGTTTATTGCGTTGTGCGAGAGCATTTATCGCCGCATTTAATGTTGCGTCATCAACAACAATGCCATTGCGCTCAGCCGTACGCATTTGCAGTTTAGTCAGGATTAACCGCTCCAGCACCTGTTTTTCCAGTATGGCCCTGGGTGGAACAGGTACTTTATTTTGCCGCATCTGGCGGGTGATAACCGCTGTGGCAACATTGAGTTCGTGCCGGGTAATAATATCGTTATTGACAACAGCTACGATGGTGTCCAGCGAGGTTGCAGGCGCTTCAGGTCCCGGGCCGAATACCAGTGGTTCGGCAAGGCTGGTTGTTGATAGTGCAAGAAGCAATAAAGCAAAGGGTAATAGCAGTTTATTCATACGAATCGTCATAAGTCAGATCAGATGGCATCAGTAACGGATTGGCTGGTAGCCAAAAATGGAGTTACGCAAAATAGTTTCCAGGCCGCTGCCCAAACGGGATAAGCCTTTTAATTCCAGCTCAACATAAAAATTGGTTTGTGTATCCGCATCCAGCGGGCTCTTGCGGTATTGACGCGCCACGGCTCGTAGTGCCCAGCAGCAGTCTTCATACTCAATACCGCCAAGTGTTTCCAGATTTCGATGGGCACTGAGTGACTGATTCCAGCGAGCCATTGACCGCCATTGTGCGTTGATTGGCCACAGGAAGGAAATGTCCAGGGAATGAATCTGGTCATTTAATCCACGATGCGGCTGGTTACGATCCAGCAGGTAGGATATGTTGAATAATTGCCGAGGATTGGCGTAATAATGTAAATCAAAAGTGGTGCGCGATATGTCATTGTTGTCGGGTTCCATCTGTAGGCCAAATTGCGTTGACCACCTTGACGATAGATTGAGTCTTCCTTGGGCAATCAAGCCTGAAGTTGCGGCGGTCTCTGGTTGCTGGCTGGCAGTGAGTGTGACGCGCTGATCCTCGAAATACTGGATTTGGCCGATACTGGCACTCAATCGTTCACGACCACTGGTGCCGTCAATCAGGCGGGTTGTTAATGCAAGTGTCAGTTGATTGGCATCACCTAAACGATCTGCGCCGGTAAAACGGTTCTGGCGGAATAACCAATCGTAGTCCCGATCCATCAGGCTACTGTCAAAAAGCGGAATATCGCTTTGCTTGCGGTAAGGCACGTAGAGGTAATACAAGCGGGGTTCCAGTGTCTGGGTGCCGGTAGCCATGCCTAACCAACTGGTCTGTAAAGGGCGCTCGAAGAAGAGGCCGCTATCGATATCCAGCACCGGTACTATACGTGAAGGTGATCTGTTAATTTCAGGGGCGGTCAATTTGGTAGTATTCAATTGATAGCCGGTATAGCGAAAGCCCGCTTGCGGTTTTATATAGCCCCACGGCTTTTTCAGTGTCCAGGCAACAGCGGGCCACACATCCAGTCGCAGACCGGTTACAGCATCCGGTTGATGAAAATAGACCATCTCGCTATGAATCTGATAACTCAATCCGGTATTACCGAAAGCAGGCCATGTGCCATCAAAACGCAATTGTGGCAAGCGTTGGTAGGCTGTGCCACTGAGCCTGAATAAGGCCGGATTGAGAATCTGGAATCCTTGTAACCGTGCTCGCGCCTGCCACCAGGTGCCGTAGTAGCGCGCTTCCAGATGCCGTTCCAGATAATTGACTGTGAGAAAGTCCAGGTTGTTGCTTAAATCCTTAAGATAATTGTCATCAGAAACGTACTCAAAGCGCAGGTTGGTGTAGGTGTTTTTTAGGGGCTGTGCCTGGTCAATAATATTGAACGATCCACGCGCATCACCGTAGCGGCGGTCATAAGGCAGGTATTCAAAGCTGATTTCACCACGACGATCGGGACGTAGATAACGGTATTCCATGCCCACCAGCAAGCCGCGCGAAGACATTAATCGAGGTGTAATGGTCATATCATGGTTTGGAGCAATATTCCAATAATAGGGAATTTGCACATCAAGACCGGTTTCACTACTGAATCCCTGGCGTGGAAACAGGAAACCGGATTGCCGTTCATCCGTGATCGGAAATGACAGGTAGGGAAAATAGAACAGCGGCATGTTCCGAAGCCGCAGGGTAATATCACGGGCTGAGCCACGCCCTGTTTTGTGATTAAGCTTCATATCACGGGCACGGATCTGCCAATCTTCCCGACCGCGCCGACATGTGGAGTACGTAACATCCTCCAGCTGGCTTTTTTGCTGCGCTTTATCAATACGTGCGGTTTCAGCATAACCTTGGGCATTGCGCTCTGGCAGGTAATAATCGACATCATCGAAGCGACCTGTCCTGGCATTCAGATTGATATCTGCTCGCTGGCCGCGAAAGGCCTGACGGGGTGCACCGTAAATAAAGCCGCTTTCCGTTATTACCCGATTGGCAGGTCGTTCTACTATGATTCGTTCAGCACGCAATCGCTGATTGCCGTATGACAGGCGGACATCACCAGCTAACACGGATTGGGTCTCTGAGGATTCAGCGCGATCGGCTTCTGCCTGAATCGGTAGCGCATTGGGTAAAGGCGCATTCCGGTTCGGAACAACAATTTCCCGCGCCAGATCATCAGGTTCACAGCGCCCCCAACCCCAGGGGTCGAGAAAATCAGCGGATTGTGCTTGCACGTTGTGTGAAGATAGCACTATCGATAGGATGATAATAATAAACGTTAGGGAATAGGGCTTCACAGGTCAGGCTTTTCGCGTTACTCAAAGTGCCTTAACATCGCATAGATTGATATTTGTCGCAATGCACTTATTCAGGGAGTCAAATTGGGTGAATGACCGCAAGCAATTATTATTGGAATGGCTAGACAATGTATTACCAACAACATTGATTAAAATGGCTCCAGCTTCCAGCGATGCCAGCTTTCGTCGCTATTTTCGGGTTTGGTACGGCGATCAAACCCGTGTTGTAATGGATGCACCGCCGGATAAAGAGGATTGCCAGCCTTTTATGACCATTGCTCAGGCATTGTGTGATCTTGGATTGAACGCTCCCAAAATATTTGCAGATAATCTTGATCAAGGTTTTTTGTTATTGAGTGACCTGGGCACCCGGCAGTATTTGAGTGCATTGACCCCTGATAATGTGTCCGTGCTGTATGGTGATGCCCTGAAAGCATTGGCTCGCTTACAGATGGGTGATAAGCCGGATTCATCGTTGTTGCCCGCTTATGATTCCCAACTTCTACAGACTGAAATGCTGTTATTTCGTCAATGGTTTCTGGAAAAGCTGTTGGGTTTGAAACTCAATGAAGACGAATACGGTATCCTTGATCAGGTTTTCACGCTGCTGGAAAGGAATGCGCTGGAACAGCCGCAAGTTTGGGTTCACCGTGATTATCATTCCCGTAATCTCATGGTTACGCATCCGGACAATCCGGGCGTACTCGATTTTCAGGATGCTGTTATCGGGGCGGTGACGTATGATTTGGTGTCATTGCTTCGAGATTGCTACATTGCCTGGCCTCAGGAGCAGGTTGCGGCGTGGGTATTGGATTATCGGTTGCAGTTGCAGGCATTGGGTATGGACGGATTAGAGGATGCCGATCAGTTTATGCGCTGGTTTGATCTGATGGGTGTACAACGCCATCTCAAGGCTACAGGGATTTTTGCCCGTCTAAATCTGCGTGATGGCAAGTCGGGGTATTTGCATGACATACCACGCACCCTGGGATATATATTGGAGGTATCAGTGCGTTATCCTGAACTGGCCGGGCTGGCGAAGTTGTTGCAAACGAGGGCAGTGGATCGTTGGGTGCCTGCATCATGAAAGCGATGATTCTTGCTGCCGGACGGGGCAATCGGATGCGGTCGCTAACAGATCATACCCCCAAGCCCTTGTTGTTGATAGCCGATAAGCCGTTGATTGCCTATCATTTGGAAGCATTGTGTGTGGCAGGTATTACCGAGATTGTAGTCAATACAGGCTATCTGGGTGAACAATTGCCGTTGGCATTGGGTGATGGCCGCAGGTGGGGTGTGAACATTGTTTATTCGGCAGAACCACCGGATGCGCTGGAAACCGGGGGCGGCATTTTCCAAGCATTACCGTTATTGGGGCCAGAACCTTTTTTAGTGGTCAATGGTGATGTCTGGACGGATTTTCAATTCAGCCAATTGCCAGGCTCACTGGATGGGTACGCACATCTGGTATTAATTGATAACCCACCTCATCATCCCGAAGGCGATTTTTTTCTGACATCGGCGGGGCGCGTGACAGCACAGGGTGAATCCTGTTTAACGTTTAGCGGTATCAGTGTATTGCGGCCTGAGTTATTTGCAGGTTGCAGCGCAGGCCGGTTCCCGTTGGGGGCATTACTACGACGTGCGATAGCTGCCGGAATGGTCAGCGGCGAACATTACCAGGGTCGTTGGCACGATATTGGTACGCCACGACGCCTGGCTGAACTGGATCGTGAATTACGAGCAGGTCGCGTGACCCAATAAAAGTCTTGGGCATTGAGATTGAAACGTTTGTTTTCGTATTTCCCAATGCGCGACCGTGACTGGCCTCAATCACCGGGTGATAGCGATAGCCAACCGCAAGAATACTGCTAAGGTGAACGAACAAGGGTTTTCTTCTCGCCTCCACGGGCGATATCGCTGGATGCCGGCCAACGCGGGCATGACGACGGTATGTCGATCAATCCTGTCACTCCTGCGAAAGCAGGAAACCCGACATCTGTCACTATACAGGCCGGTATAGCGCAAACACTATAAACTGGAACGATTTATAGTGTTTGCGCGTTAAAACAGATGGATATAGCGGAACCCGTTAATCAAATTTAATGGGTTCCGCTATATTTTTAGAACTGGCTATAAGCCACTTGATTTATTGCTTTTGATCTATCCTCGAAGTACACCATCTTGAGTCTGATTGGAGTGTGAAACTGATGGCACTTGCTTATACGCTGCATATCTTGTTTGCTGTTATTTGGGTTGGCGGCATGTTTTTCTCGCAAATGGCGCTACGTCCAGTTGTGGTTGCCCAATTGGAAGCGCCGCAGCGACTGCAATTACTCACGGCTGTGCTAGGGCGTTTTTTCTGGAGTGTCTGGGCAGCAGTGATTATTTTGCCAGTGACCGGTTTTTGGCTTATCGCGAGCTACGGCGGCATGGGCAATCTGGGCTGGCATATTCATATGATGACCGCCTTGGGTATGGTGATGGTGCTGATTTATCTGGTGCTGTATTTCGTCATATTCTTGCGGTTACGTCGAGCGGTAACTGCACAGAATTTTCCAGCCGCAGGACGGCAGGTCGTGTGGGTGCAGCGGCTGGTCTGGACAAATTTGCTGCTGGGCGTATTGATTATACTGACCACAGCCTTCGGGGCGCGAGGCGGGTTTTGAGTGCACGCCATGATAGCAGGTTTTAGCCTGCAAACAGGCGGATATTTGATCATTTGCAGGATTTGCGCGAACTGTTGTCAGTGTCGCCAGTGTTGTCAGATGGCACCAAAAGACGTTATCAGGTGATCTCCATGGCCCATTGAAAGAGTAATGCCTATGGGCAAAGGCTTATAGTAGACAGTGCCCATGGTTACTGATTGTTTTGGTCGTTGGCAACCGCACAGCCAATCTGTGCCATGGTATCTTCGATCCAGTGCTCAACCTGCCGGGTGATCGCTTGTGGTGAACGATCTTTAGTCTCAATGGATGCCCCAAACACAACCTTGATCGTGCCGGGGTACTTGATAAAGCTTTTTCGTGGCCAGTACTCACCCGCATTAAGTGCAACGGGTAAAACGGGGTAACCATTTTGCGAAGCGAGTGCAGCACCACCAATACCATAACGCTGACGAGTATGAGGTGCAGTGCGGGTCCCTTCTGGAAAGATCACTACCCATTGGCCTTGTTTTAAATGCGCCCCGCCGCGGCGGATAACCTGTTTGACGGATGAAATACTGGCCTGACGATTGATAGCGATAGGACGTAGTAGGTATAAAGCCCAGCCGAAGAGGGGTATCCACAGCAATTCACGCTTGATAACCCAGGCAACCGGTGGCAGGTATTGCTGAAAAAATAGCGTTTCCCAGGTGGATTGATGCTTGGACATGATGACCACCGGATGATCTGGAATATGTTCTGCACCGTGAACTTGATAGTTGATCCGACAGGTTACCGATAGCCACCAAAGATTGAAACGGCTCCACAATTGCGAGACTTTGTAGCGGTAGGCGAAAGGTAGGGGAAAGCACAGTAGGACGGCTGTGCTGATAATGGCTGTTGAAAGTACCATCCCGATTGAAAACAGAAACGAGCGCAGCAAAATAGGTATAAAAGTACGAGTGGCTGCGCCAGAATCCGGTGGCGGTTCAGGTTCGGTGTATGTGTTATCCATAATGTTGCTACGTCAGGTAGTCGGCGACAGCAGCTAAATTATCAAAGGTTTGCACTGTTGCGCAAAGCTCCTTTTCTTGCTCCAGCGTTTTAATTCCCTTGCCCGTTCGTACCAGGAAAGGCCGTGCATTGGCAGCGCGTGCCGCCCGAATATCACTCACACTATCACCGACCATGGGTACGTCGCGTAGATTGCATTTCAATCGGTCGCCAGCGGCGAGCAACATGCCGGGATGTGGTTTTCGATTGCGGTTGGCGTCATCCATATCGGGGCAGAAAAAAACAGCATCAATCAGGCCACCTGCATTTTGTACCATCTGATGCATTTTCTTGTGAATACAATTGAGCGTTTCCAGATCGAACAATCCTCGGGTGATGCCTGATTGATTGGTCGCAACGACAACGCGGTAGCCCATGTGATTAAGGCGGGCGATAGCATCCAGACTGCCCGGAATGGGAATCCACTCATCGGGTGATTTGATAAAGTCGTCGGAGTCTTCGTTGATAACCCCGTCACGATCCAGAATGATTAGTTTCATCGTATTTGGGAAAGCCGGTTAATCCGATGTTCCACGTGGAACATCGGGTGGGGTTTCGACTTGTTGAAGCATGGGTATACATGTTTCACGTGAAACATTATTCAAAGATTGTCCTGAAGGTATGGCATAAGCAGAAAGCTCAATCTTGCAGGCGCGAAAAGTCAGCAACTTTCAGAAATAAATTACCCAGCCTATTCAGCAAGGCAAGCCGGTTTTTACGCAAGGCCATGTCTTCAACCATAACCAGCACCTGGTCAAAAAACGTATCAACAGGTTCACGCAAACCTACGAGCAGCGTTAACGCTTCATGATATGCGCCGTGTTCCATCAATGGCATAGCTTCAGATGAAAGGATTGTCAAGCGTGCAGCCAGCGCATGTTCCGCATCCTCAAGAAGTAAATCAGGATTCACCTCGGAAGGTGGTGCTGTCTCTATTTTCTTCAAGATATTACGAATGCGTTTGTTCGCTGCCGCCAGACTGACTGCTTCAGGGCGCTCCCTGAAGCGACTTACCGCCTGAATACGGTGGTCAAAATCCAGTGGTCGGGTTGGGCAACATTCCAGCACGGCTTCAAAAGTATCGGCACGAATACCACGATCCAGGTAATAGCCACGCAGCCGTTCCATCATAAATTGAAAGACCGTTTCGATGGCTTTCTCGGCATTGAGCGTACTATCAAAGTGGCTGGCCGCCTGGTTCAGCAGGCTTTGCAGATCGAGATCAAGTTGGCCTTCGATAATAATGCGTAATACTCCCAGTGCAGCACGACGCAGGGCAAAAGGATCCTTAGTGCCGGAAGGTGCTTGATCAATCGCAAAAATACCCACTAAGGTATCGAGGCGATCGGCCAGTGCCAGTGCCTGGCCAGTTGCTGTTTCAGGCAAGCGGTCGCCGGCGAAACGTGGCCAATAATGCTCTTCTTGTGCCTGGGCGACTTCAGCAACTTCTTTATCATGCAATGCATAGTAGCGCCCCATGATCCCTTGCAGCTCCGGAAATTCCTGTACCATTTGGGTCATTAAGTCACATTTTGCCAGCAGTGCCGCCCGCTCAGCCCAGTCAGGATTGGTGTGATTATGGGTCGCGATGAGGCGGGCTAATGCTGCAACCCGCGCACTTTTTTGTGCCACAGTCCCCAGCCGTTGCTGAAACACGACATGCTCCAGGGTATGCTGGTGGGCAGCCAGGGGTCGCCTGCGATCCTGGTTCCAGAAAAATTCGGCATCACTGAAACGTGGACGAATAACCCGCTCGTTACCCGCTTGTACCTGGGTGGGGTCGCGACTTTCCAGATTGGTCATGGTGATAAAGTGCGGCAACAGGTGACCGTCATCATCGACGACTGGAAAGTAACGTTGATGGTCTTGCATGGTGCTGATAAGCGCTTCAGCCGGTACATCGAGAAAACGCTGCTCGAAATTACCCGCCTGGGCGATGGGCCATTCGACCAGTGCGGTCACTTCATCAAGCAGGGTGGAATCAATGACCGCAGAACCGCCTAATTTGAGCGCTGCTGCTTCCGCTTGTGTACGCACTCGTTCGCGGCGTTCATTGAAATCAGCGATGACCTTGCCATCTGTGGCTAGCTGGTGGGCATAGTCAGCCGGGCTGGTGATCTGGATAGGGTCAGGATGGTGGAACCGATGGCCACGAGTTTCTCGACCGGTATCGACACCCATGATCGTGGCCGGAATCACGGTATTGCCAAACAGTAACACCACCCAATGGACAGGCCGTACAAATTCATCATCACGATCACCCCAACGCATTCGCTTGGGAATCGGTAAGGCAGCCAGTGCGTTTTTGACAATGTCCGGGATTTTGTTGGCGGTCTCTGCACCCGGTTCCATTTTGGTATAAACCAGCCAGGCACCTTTGGGTGTGTCGTGTTGCTGTAAATCGGCAACGCTGACACCGCAGGAGCGGGCAAAGCCTTCTGCGGCTTTAGTCGGCTGGCCATCGGCATTGAAGGCGGCGCTCAACGCTGGGCCACGTCGTTCCATTTTACGGTCAGGCTGCTTGACAGGCAGGGCATTGACTTGAACCGCCAAGCGTCGTGGGGTGGCAAAGCGCCTGGTGTCGCTATCCGGGAATCCGGCCTTTTCCAGCCCTTCAATAATACCGCGCTCGAAGGCTAGCGATAATTCTGCCAGCGCTTTGGGCGGCAATTCCTCGGTGCCAATTTCAATGAGCAGATCACGGGTATCAGTCACGGGTCACCCCCGCATGGGTAGTCTGCGCACACATCGGGAAACCCAGTGCTGCGCGAGTATCATAATAGGCTTGTGCCACGGCGCGTGCCAGCGTGCGAACCCGCAAGATATAACGCTGGCGTTCGGTGACAGAAATCGCTTTGCGGGCATCCAGAAGATTGAAGGTATGTGATGCTTTCAAGGTCATTTCGTAGGCGGGCAGGGGAAGTCCTGCTTCGATTAATCGGTTGCTTTCAGACTCACAGGTGTCAAACCAAGCAAATAGCGATGTTGTATCCGCATGCTCAAAGTTATAGGTAGACATTTCCACTTCATTCTGATGAAACACGTCACCATAGGTTACTCGACCCAGAGCGCCATCTGTCCAGATCAGGTCGAAAACACTCTCCACACCTTGCAGGTACATGGCAATGCGTTCAAGGCCGTACGTGATTTCGCCAGTTACAGGCTTGCAATCAAGTCCACCGACCTGTTGAAAATAAGTGAACTGGGTAATTTCCATACCATTTAACCAGACCTCCCAGCCCAGGCCCCAGGCACCGAGCGTCGGTGATTCCCAGTTATCCTCGACAAAGCGAATATCGTGAATTAGTGGATCAAGACCGAGTTCACGCAGCGAGCTAAGATAAAGATCCTGCAAATTTAATGGCGAGGGTTTAATAACCACCTGGTATTGATAATAGTGTTGCAGACGATTAGGGTTTTCGCCATAACGACCATCGGTAGGGCGACGGGAAGGCTGTACATAGGCAGCGCTCCACGGTTCGGGGCCGATAGCACGCAGGAATGTGGCAGGATGGAATGTACCTGCCCCCATTTCCATATCATAAGGTTGTAACAGCACGCAGCCTTGGCGTGCCCAGTAGTCTTGCAAGGCCAGGATCAGTCCCTGGAAGGTTGATACATCGCGCACAGGCGCCTCCAAAAGCTGAAAAAAGACGGATTGACCGCCCGTGAATACTCTCTAAATTTTATAGCTCAGTATATCTCGACAGGGCTAATAGATTCATCCTGAAACAGCAATCCAATAGTTCAGGCGATGTTCCACGTGAAACATTGCTAGCGTATCGTTGTATGCTACACGAGACTTGCTTAGCTTCAGCTCTTTAGCTTAAAGAGCGGAGGGGGTACGCCATGCGTTGTCCAGAATGCGAGCATGTTCAGAAGTATTAAGGATGGAACGCGGTGCAAGCGGTGCAGCTACTCGTTCATATTTCATGAATCCATCCTATCCACCGAACAAAGTTCGCCGCATGCCACCCAATGGCATCCGCTCTTTCGCCTGCCGACCCAAATCGTCGAACCCAACAAACGTACAGAATTCAGCTACGACGACCAAGGGAATCGGCTCAGCCGTACCGAAACGGCGCTGGATACCGGTGCGACCCGCACCTGGTGTTACACCTACAATAGCCTCGGCCAAATCCTGACTTACAGTAACGAAATGCAGCGCACCGTGAATTTTGATCTCGACGGACGGATTGACGCCTATACGGTCAGCGGCAATGGCGGTACCGTGCAGGATACCAACTGGACTACACGGTCACCGACACTATCAGCACGATCCAGGACGAACGGCCAATCTATCCGGGCAAAAATTTCACATTCGGCTACGACGCCCTGGACCGGTTAACGTCGGTGTACTCATCGAATCGAGGCACCACCCATTCTTACACCTATGACGGCGTTGGCAATCGTTTGAGTCAAATCCTGGAGCCTGGCGGTGCCCCTTTCTCGTTCACCGACACCTACAGTTACGCCCCGAACAACCACCAGCTGACCGCAATTTTGGGTCTAAACGCC